>CAVUWN010000005.1:0-14267 GCA_963745185.1 uncultured Ignavibacteriaceae bacterium | reverse complement strand
CTGTGTGGCAGATGATTGTTGGAAAGAGCAGAGGGGTTTAACTTAAATATATTCATTCTATTACAAGAATTGTCTATATTGATAAATTTACAATCTTATTTTTTTTAACTCTTCCTCAAGATCATTTTCAAATTGATCAACAATATTCTCCCAGCTTAACAATTCTTTTATTTTTGATTTATCCATTTCCATAAATTTCTGACGAAGTTTTGGTTCCTTTAAATACCTGATAGCACTGTGAGCAAATTCTCTTGATCCGGAAGCCACACTTATATAATTCTTTATTTCTTCAGGAAATCCTTCTACAGCAATTGGAGTTGCAATTACAGGTACACCTAGGACGAGCGATTCTATAATTTTATTTAAGGTACCTGCCCCAAATCTCATTGGTGCTACATTAACAACACTTTTTAAATATTCTTTTTTAATATCCTTAACAAAGCCGGTAACAATAATACTTTTATTAGCAAGGGACCGAACTTTAAATGGTGGATTTTGACCAACAATATAGAATTTAGCGGCTGGCACTACCTTTAGAATTAGTGGGAAAATTTCCTTTGAAAAATAAATGGCAGCATCATAGTTAGCATAGTATGGCATATTTCCAGTGAAGATAATTCTGTTATAATCGTATTCTTGATTCTCATTCCTAAAATGTTGAATGTCCACTCCATTTCTTAAAATTTTCGTATTTGCTTCTATACCTTGTTGTCTCAAATATTCACGGTCGACATCAGAACAAATGAACACCACATCAAATTTATTTGCAATGGTTTGTACTCCTCAATTCTTTTTTTTTCAATACCGAGGAAGATCTTTTTAAAGAGATTTTTCTCAATGCTGAAAAATCTCTTAAGATAAAGTGAAACTGCATCTGTAAAATCAATTACATTCAGAACTGAATTTTTAGCTGAATATTCGGGAAAGTATTGTGCAGATCTTATAAGGTGGAAATATGCGACATCATATTTTCCTGAATTGATTAATTGGCTGACTTTTAGTTTCATCCTTTCTGATTTATACCATGCCACTTGAAATGGAATTCTACTAAAAAAAGAAGTAAAAATGTTCAGGATTGATTCAAAAAAAGAAATTTTAATATAAAAAATATTGAAGTTAAGTTTTTTTAATTCATCAATTTCATGAAGTTGCATTTTATTTCTTAATATTGTGACGACAGTAACAGTATTATTTTTCTGCAACTGTTTTACAATGTTAAATATTTTGAGCTTGTCCCCCCGGTAGGGTGGAAATGGTATTCGGGTGGTAATTATAAGTATCTTCAAATTTCTATAAATGCTGTTCAGAATATGACTAATTATTCATTACCTAAAACGAATTTAATAGATCGATCGAGGCAATTTTAATATATTTGTTTACAAATTTATCAAAATATATTATGAAAGTACTCAATGCTAATTAAAACCGATTGCAGGTTTTATAAAGGTGATATCCCCTGCGTACCACATAAAGATTTTGGTGTTCACTGTGAAGATTGCTCTTACTACCAAAAAATTTCTAAGAATATTCTTATAATTAAGCTTGGGGCTATTGGTGATGTAATCAGGACAACTCCTTTGTTGAGGAAAATTAAATCAGTCTATCCTGATTCTTTTATTTACTGGATTACCTACTCACCTGAAATCTTGTCACCTGAATGGGTGGATGACATTGTAAACGTTTCCGCAGAAAAATTGGAAATTTTACGGGCAATTAATTTTGATTGGTTAATTAATCTTGATAAGGATAAAATCGCCATTGCTATGACAAAAATTTTTAACGCTGACAAGAAGTCTGGATTTACAATGGATAAATGGGGAAATGCCGTACCTATCTCAAATAAAGCTGAAGAACATAAATGGCTTACCGGGATTTTTAATGATATAAGTAAGGAAAATACAAAACATTACGTTCAGGAAATTTTCGAGATATGCGGTTTTGATTTTGATAATGAAGAGTACATTCTTGATATTAAAGATAAAAAACATAATTGGGATATTGACAGGTCGAAAAAAGTTATTGGACTTAATACAGGCTGCGGGGGAAGATGGATTTCAAGATTGTGGCCAAATGAAAACTGGATTGAACTAGCCTCAAATCTAAAAAAGAATGGTTATGAAGTTATTTTCCTCGGCGGTGAACAAGAACATGATAAAAATCTGATACTTTCAGAAAAAAGTGGTGGAAAATACTTTGGACATTTTAAATTGGATAAATTCATTTCACTCGTTGACAAATGTGATTTGGTAGTAACTGCAGTTACTATGGCGATGCATATTGCAATCGGTTTGAAAAAGAATCTCGTACTCTTCAACAATATTTTCAACAAGAATGAGTTTTATCTTTATAACCGCGGAATGATTTTAGAGCCGGAGGTTAAATGCAATTGTTATTACACACCGGAATGCCCTCATGATTCAATGAGAAGTATTTATGTTTCCAGAGTTTTTGAAGAAAGTATAAAATTATCGGAGTAAAATGATCACAAAAATTTTTAAGTTGTCTCAGCAGTTGTACCATCAATCAATCCCTTTAACCAGGACCAAACTGAATTCCAACTTCGTCTGCCTTTGATAGTTTGCCAAATTCTAAACGCAGTATAAATTGTGAATTGAAGAAAAATTCCATAAAATTTTTCTAACCCAAAAAATCTTTTTCTAAGTATAATTATTGTACTTCGTGCAAGATGATAAAGAACATACGGAGTTGTCCTGTCAATTGTAATATCTTCAATCTTATGCCATACTTTCGCTTCAGGAACAAAGTACATATTTAATCCGGCTTCCTTTACCCTCAATCCATAATCAACATCATCCCCATAAAAGAAAAGAGATGGGTCAAAAAGACCAATTGTTTGAAACGTACTCCTTGGAATTAGTAGTGCACAACCTGTAAGAAATTCAACAGAATTTATCCTGTGATTGATTTCCGAAAGAAGCTTTCCTTTATCCGGAACCTTTACTCCCATTTTTATTTTGCTAAAGTAGCCACCTGCTTGCCATAACTTTTCAGGATTTGAATAATATAGGATGGCAGGTCCTGCAACTGCTGCCTTTGATTCACTTTTGAGAACATCATAAAGATGATTTATACAGTATTCATCAACAATGGTATCATTATTTAATAAAAACACATAGTCAGCCCCTGTATCTAAAGCTTTCTGAACACCAATGTTTATTCCGACAGCAAAACCATAATTCTTTCCATTAATGACGACTTCTACCTGACTATCGTTTCCGTACATTTCTTGAAGTTTTTTACCCGAACCATCTTCAGAAGCTTGATCAAAAACAAATATTTTCGACAACCTGATACTGCTCTTCTTTAAAGAAATTAACGCATGGGACAGTGTGTTGAAATTCATTCCAGTTTAACATCACTGCAATCATCGAAGGGGTTTCTTTATACGTCACCAATAAATCCGAAGTTATTATTTAGAAAGAGAATCAAATTATTACCAAAAATAAAAGATAATATAACTTCATTTGTAGATTTTATTAAGAAATGCAATTAAAGCATCTTTCCAATCAGGCATATTTGATAAGCCAGATCGTTTGAGCCTTTGATTTTTCAAGACTGAGTAAGTAGGTCGTTTTACAAGCATCGGCATATCAACTAAACTAATTGGGCTCAATGGGGTTCGTAAATTTAAGGTAGAAAAAATTACATGTGCAAATTCGTACCAAGAGCACTGTCCTTCGCAAGTCAAGTGAAATAAGCCTGTTAGTTTTTTCTGAAGAATTTCTTTTGTTTTTTTTGCTATTTCTTTTGTGGGAGTAGGAGTAAGAATTTCATCATTTACTACTTTTACTTCGGGCTTCTCCTTTGCAACTCTGATCATGGTTGTAATAAAATTACCTCCTTTAGCTCTACAAGGAACCTCACCGTAAATTCCCGAAACTCTTAAAACAATACTATTCTCTGAATAATTAAGTGTGTAGAATTCTCCATTTAATTTTGTACTCGCATAAACGTTTAGTGGATTTGGTTTGTCACTTTCAAGATAGGGTAACTTTTTTTCTCCATCGAAAACATAATCAGTACCGTAATACAAACTGACCGCATTTAATTCATCACTTATCTTTGCAAGATTTAGTGCGCCAAATGAATTTACTTGAAATGCTTTTACTGGATCATCCTCGCATTTCGGCACGACATGAAATGCAGCTGTATTTAGTATTACTTCGGGTTTAATATTTAACAAAACCTCGCGAGAAGAATTAAAATCTTCTATGTTAATTTCCGAATGTGTTAAAGGAATAACTACATTGCCATTTAATGTAAATTCTTTTACTAAATCGCTGCCAAGTTGTCCATTAGAACCTATTATTACAACTTTCATCTTAGTGTAACACCGTTTCTTGATTCTTCAAATTTTCGAAGATTTTAATATTGTAATAATTCTGATTTTCAAAATCTTTAAACTTTTCTTTATTCTTAATTAAGTCATGTACAATTGAATCTACATCGTGTTTCGGTTTAAAGCTAAGAATGTTTATTGCTTTTTCAACATTAACTTTATAGTTCCTGAAATCGTGTTTATCATGAATCGTAAGTTTTATCTTCATTGAAAGTGAGGATTCAAGAGAATTCTTTACAAGATCAGCTGTTTCGCCAACAGTATAATTTCCGGAAGCAATATTAAATATACCTGAGATATCTTTACTTGCTTCAATTGCCCTGATATATGCGTTACAAGCATCTTCTATACTGAGAATAGGTCTCCAGATCGATGGATTATTTACTGTAATTTCCTTTTTTTCAATTGCAGATTTAAACATTGTATTAACGATCAGATCAAGACGCATTCTTGGACTATAGCCACTAACTGTTCCTTGCCGAAAACAAATTGTTGAAAAACCTTTTTCTGACATTTGCAATACGGCCTTCTCACCCTGCAATTTTGAAATTCCATAAGGATAATTTGAAACTGCAGGAGCATCCTCATCGTACAACTCATTAACAGTGTAACCATACACAGAACAAGAACCAGCATAAATGAAACGTTGTACTCCTGATTTTTTCGAAAGGTAGGCCAGGTAAGCTGGTGCTGCTGCATTATAAATAAAATTCATTCCCGGTGAGTGTTCCGCCATAGGATCATTTGAAAGACCTGCAAGAAAAATTACCTGATCATAATCATCAACATCTTTTTCGCTTAGATCAAAAATATTTTCCTCAAGCACTTTAATTTCTGAAGGCAGGTGATTGCCGAACCACAATAAATCTACTACATCTACGTTATATCCACGTGCAACAAGTTTGGGAATAAGAGCTGAACCAAGATATCCTGCTCCACCAGCAATCAATATTTTCATAAAATTCCTTAAAAGATTTAATACTTAAAATAATCTGATTCGGGATTTTTCAACCACTCATCCAGAGTCTGAGCCTTTTCATCTTTACCTGAAAGTATCGGATTCGAACAAGGCCACTTGATTCCTAAGGCGGGATCATTCCAGAGAATGCCTGATTCGGCTTTGTTATTATAAATTCCGGAACATTTATACTGTATTTCGGCAAAATCGGAAAGCACACAAAATCCTCTTGCAAATCCTGCAGGTGCCCAAATCTGTTTTTTGTTTTCAGCTGTCGCTTCCATACCAAACCACTTACCCAAAGTAGGAGATCCTTTTCTTAGATCAACAGCAACAAGATATGCACTTCCAACAGTAACTCTCATAAGTTTTCCCATTGGTGGATCCCACTGAAAGTGTAATCCTCTTAAAACATTTTTGCTGGAACGTGAATGATTGTCCTGTACAAATTCTTCTGATATCCCAAGTTCTTCAAATTGATCCTTTCGATACGTTTCTGTAAAAAAACCTCTTTGATCCTGATAAACTTCCGGATTAATCACTAAGATACCGCTAAGATGTTCTGATTCTTTCTTTAATTGCATATGGAAGATTTTTATAAATTTTTAAAATATGAATAATAATATAAGACTAATAAATAAAAATTAAGTTATAAAGAGTTAAAAACTATTTAAAATTTAATTATAGACTAAGCTTATTTAATATTCTCAGGGGCCAAACCAAAATATTTTTTATTATAATCTTTTATCGCTTGAATTAATAACCAATAATATTTTTTATTAGTAAAAAACCAAATTATTTTTTTCAATAATAAAACCAATTCAATATACATTTTAGGAATAAATCCAAAGTGTAATTTTATCAGTAGCTTTCTATTTCTAATGGAATAATAAACAAGCTTAGGAGTGTGCTTCTCTTCTCCCATTGCTTTATGATAAATTTTCACTTGAGGGAAAAACATTAATTTTAATTTTTTCTTTACAGCTCTCGCAGAATATTCTATATCATCCAGATATAAGAAGAAGTTCTCATCCATATAACCAAGTTTATGAAGATCGTTCAATCTGATACACATAAAACAACCACTAATAAAATCAACGTATATACTTCTATTAATCAAATGAATTTCATCTATTTTTTTTCGAAAATTATTATGGACTGCCATTCCTCTCCATTTAATTAATCTACCACCATCATACCAGATCTTGTTTTTATCAGGATAATAAAATATTCTTCCTGTTCCTAGTGTGACATCCTGATTCTTATCCATTTTCTCAATCAGAGTTTTAATCGAATCTTTAGATTCGACAATTGTATCGTTATTTAGAACTATCGCATATTCAAATTTATTTTCCAATGCATACTTAATTCCAATATTATTTCCACCTGTAAATCCAAGATTTTTTTCATTTTGTATTATTTTTACTCGGGGGACAAGCTCTTCTAATTTTTTTACGGAATCGTCTTGCGAGTAATTTTCAATTATAAGAATATTAGAATCATCAACATCACTTTCATTCAAGGATTGAATGCATTCAACTGTATCTCTCCAATTATTATAATTAAGAAGTATAATCAGATAATTAGTGTTCATCATTCGAATGAGATCTTTGGTTAAATTTTCTTTATTTTATGCTAGTGATATTTAATTTGCCGAACTTATTTTTTCTATAATCAATGTATCCCATTAAGCAAAATTTAATTTTTTTTATTTTACTTTTTTCAAATAAAATGGCCTTTAAAAACCCTTTCCAAAATTGTATATCATCCTCTTTAAAAAACTCTGGCAAAACATTTTTATAAATCTTTTTTACATAAAACCGATTTCTTGTTCGATAGTAAAGTCTAACAGCTGAATGATTTGTTGGATACACTTTCCTGAAAATAAGTTTTATTTCTTCTATATTACCCAAGCTATGTTTTATATGTGTTTTATTACATTTATAGATTTTAAAACCCATTTGATTTAGCCGAAGACAAAATTCGTGATCCACATAATCAATAAATAATTCCTCATTAAATCCACCAGCCGCATTAAAAACATTTAAATCTATAAGATTGCCGGAGGTCCAAACTGAATAAACTTGTTCACAAACTTTCTCTGATTCTTGAACAAAGGGTTTACCTATTTTGTGGAGAACAACTGGTGATACCAATGCAATATTTGAATCTTTAGAAAAACATCCTAGCAAATTAATAACCATTGATGGAGAAGCTTCGCTATCCTGATCCATCGTCAATAGATAATCAAATCCCTCCTCAATCGCTTTATTTGCTCCAACATTAAGTGCAGCAGCTATCCCAATATTACCTTTATTATAAATATAAACTGCATTTTTAAGAGATTTTATTTTTAGATAAAGCGAGTCGTCGATTTCATCAGAGTTATTGACTACATATACTCTTTCTACTTGATCAATGAATGATTTGATATTGGTTAAAACACTTGAATCAGGATTATATAACACTATTACTGCGGCGACTTTTGACATTTTTGCAATCAGGAATAATCAAAATTTTAATTTAGAGATAAAAAAAGATTTCTCATCCATGGATAGAAAACGAGTCCACGTGAGAAATATATAAACTGAAATAAATATGGTTATTAAGATTGACTTAATAATTATGTCATTGATTAAAAATGGGACAATGAGTGCTAATATCAAAAATAAAAAAACAATTAAACTAAATTGCGATTCAAATTTTATAGCGAACATTTTTTTGGCAACTATATACATTGCTACAGTATCCGTGGTAGCCATCAGCATAAATGCTAATGCTGCTCCCCTGATTCCATAAATTGTTATCAAATACCACATCAAAAGTATATAAATAGGAAACTCGAATAAATTGATTAAAGTAGGTATTCTGGGTTTCCCTATTCCCTGAAAAAAATTATTTGGAATCAATGACAGGCTGTTCATCAAAATACCAATTGCCAATAACTGCAAAATTAGAGAGCTATTATCTGCAAATTCCTTACCCATCCATAAGTTTATTCCCTCATAAGCAAATGTTATTACCAGTAAAACAAATGGATACATTATTAAAAAAGTAAATTTGACACCTCTTAAAAAGATTTTTTTAGTGGTTTCCGGATTGCTAAAAAAACCAGCAGAAAAGAGTGGAAACAAAACACCAGATAACGCAACTGGGATCATCATTGACCTGGTTATTAATTCATACGGCGTAACGTAAAAGGTTAATGCCGCTGCAGAAATCAAAACACCTATTAGAAACCTGTCAGAATAAAGAATGACGGGTACAATTAAATTTCCAATTGTAATCCAGATGCTAAATTTTAGAACAGGTTTTATTGCATTGAAATTAAATTTTATTTCTTTTTTTAATTCTTTATTAGTTTTGAGACATTGATTTAAGTAAAGAAACCAAATTACAATTCTGATAAATATTAAAAACAGAACTATCCAAAAAAGGCTATTTGTAATTATCAGAACGATGATAGGACCTAGGAATGTAATAGCCCCTAAAAAAATTTTCAAAATATTTATGATGGCAAATTTCTGATACGCTTCCAATGTACCTCTCAGCCCAGCCATAGTCGTAACCAATGGAATAGAAAGTGCAAGGATATAAAATGTATCAATCGTTTCCTTATGATAATCTGGAGAGATGTTGAATAAATTTACAATGGTAGGAATGAAAAACGATATTATTATAACGGCAAATAGACTAACTGCAAGCATTAAAAAAATCGAAGACCAAAAAATTTTAGCTATTTGTTCGGTTTGATTTAAACCAATTCTCTCTGCAATAATTTTAGTTAAGCCTCTTCCGATTCCAAAGTCAAAAAAACTAAAATAACCAATTATCATCCAGGCTAGACTTAAAATTCCGAATCTCTCTGTACCAAGACCTTCTATCAATGGTGGAATAAATAAAATCGCAAAAATTATCGGCACTACATTGCCGAGTAAGTTGTAGAAAGTATTTTTAGCAATTGTGTTTCCACTAAAAGTTATACTTGAGTTTTCAGTTTCTTTCAATGATTTTTATGATTTTTGATAATGTATGAGGGATGCTATTTTTTCTATGATAGGAACGAAAATAATAATAAATGCTAAACTGGTTGCCCAGTAAAGAATTCTTGTTGCAATGACAAAGAAAGATAATCCTACTATAATATTTAGAAACACAAAAAAAGTAAATATTAATAAATTTTTATTTTCATAAAACTTAAACCACAGCCAGGTTATTAATAATCCTAGCAAATATGGTCCAAGCAGGTACTCCTGCAATCCCAAAATCTGCGTGCAGTTCACGAAGATATGTACCGGTGTTTGTCCATGCAAAGATTTTGTAATACTTTTGATAAATTGGTGGCTTTTCAACTAAATCCAGTTTTGCCAAAAAGGTATAAATCGTTAGAAAAGTATTTTGACCAATATTTGTTTTTTCACCTTCCGAACTTAAGTACTTACTCAGCACACCTATATCGCTACTAAGGTAAAGGTACACAGAGGGGGATATAATGAAATTTTCTTTTGTTTTCATTAGAGTACCACTTGCACCAGTAAAATTTTCAGTTTTATCTGACATTCTGGAAACCCTCACTAAGGATGCTGCTCCGATAAAAAAAACTAATAGGATTATTGTTGCAAATATGGAGTTAACCTTAGAAAATTTATACTTATTGGTAATATCATTATTTAAGAGGTGTCTGAAAAGAAAAAATGAAAACGAAAATTCTACTAATGCCATTAACATCCCAACTCGTCCAGCTCCAGCTATTTCTCTAAGTATAACACTAATAAGTGGAATAAAAGTCAATAGTGTGAATTTTCCTTTATATGCAGTATAAATTCCCACAAGAAAGACTGCAACATATCCGAAAAGTGCGATATAAGGTATTGTCCCTTTTAGCTTTCCACTAACATTCAAACTATAAATGATCCGTGAATTTATTAATACTCCAGGAATACTCCCAAATTGGTTTATTAATACTTTCCAAAAATCATAAGCGGAATAAAGGCTAATAAGGCTAAAAATAATAATAGCATATTTTAAGGTTTTTCCTCCGTCACTAAAAATTCTCAAAGATATATCGGTTTTTTCTAAAAAAGTAGGTTTCTCAAGATATAAATTTCTTCTACTTATAACTGTTAGAATTCCAAATAAAAAAGATAAAAAAGATGAAATGATTATAAACCATGTAAGGTTGGTTAATTCAAAATATGGAAGCAACTTTAGTTCATATAAAAATAATGAACCACCAAAAATTAGACAGTACAATGTCAGATGATTAAACCACTTCTTAAAAAGGAATTTGCCTAGTATCACTCCCAATGAAGTAATTACAAGGACTAACAATAATATCATCAAAACTTCATCTTATAAAAATTGATGATCTTTGTAAAGAATTTTGTTTCTTTCTCTTGAAGGGAATTTTCTGGTTTTTCTCTAATCAAAACACTCTCTCCCCAGAAGACAAAAGGTATTATTATAAAAGAAAAAAGGAAGAATAAACCTAAAACTATTACTGATCTTTTTGGACTGTATTTCAACTGGGGTGGAACTGCTCTATCGATAACTAATAAAGTTGGTATGCTTTTCTGCTCTTCAACTTTAGCCTGCTCATACATTGGGAGTACAAATTCCAGTATCGTTTGCTGAATTTCAACTTCACGAAATACTCTCAAATATTGAATGGCAATATCTGGCATGTCTTTGAATGGATATAATATGTTTGAACTGGAGTATAAGTCATTCGAACTTTTCATTTCTTTTATTTTATCTTTCAGCAACTTGATTTCTGCTTCGACCCCACCATACTGGATGGAACTTTTACCATAAGTCTGTTCCATAAAATAAGCTTCCACTTCTTTCTTGAATAATTCTGTTTCTATTTCTGCCGCTGCTTTAACCGTCACTTCCAATTGTTCAGGAACAGCTACAATACCATATTTCTTTTGAAATTTGTAAAGTGAATCTTCTGCCAATCTTAAATCATTAATATTTTTATGATATCTTTGTTCAATAAAAATTCTGTTGTTTTTTGCTGCTCTAATATTAAGTTCTATATTCATACTATCAGCTAATGAAACCATATAGTTTGCTATTTTAGCGCTGATTTTCGGGTCTTTATTAACAACACTAAAATCAATCATACCAAATTCATTAGGATCTGTAGAAACATCCTTTCGGAACGCTCTAAGAACTTTATCCATATTATTATCATCAATCTCATAATAATTTATCAAATCGAATTTATTAATTATTTTAGTAAGAGCACTTCTACTATTCAGAAGTCCTAGTATTACATCCTCTGATTGATTTGTAACCCCGAATAACCTTGCTCCCATAGATGCAATTGAAGATTTACCACCAATTAAATTCGTGAGTCCGCCTAAACCCATCTGTTGTTCCGGTGGAAGTGTAATAGTAGCTGTTGCTTTATAGTCAAAAGGAAGAAGTAAGGAATAAGTCACGGAGAGAATTATAACAATTAAAAGGTTTATTATTATAAACTTCTTCCATTTGTAGAGAATTGTACATATAATCGCCAAATCGGGCTGGTTTCTTTGTGGGTTCATTCATTATGGTAAATATGGATTTTGTGATTATTGAATGCAAAAATTAACATATTTCCCCAACATATAGCAATGTTAATTTTATGAACTAAGGATCTAGTTGAAGGTTTTTAAAAAAGCAAAATCATCCGTAATCTCACAGCAGTATCATCAGTCCTTAACCACTAAAAATATAATCTTTGTAATCAAAATTTGATAGAATGCAAATGTATTTAAAATTACTGTTAATCAATTAGGCTTTTTTGTTTGGATACATAGTATCAACAACGTCAGAAATATTTATATCCCACTTCAAAAGATTGCTATTATAATTATCGATTTTCTTGGCTATCAACGAAACACCCTGATTAAGTGTTCGAGACCAAATACCACGAGTTGGTGGATCATCAACAAGTGTATATGCTTTACAAGGCAGTCCTTCTGTCAGAGATATTATTTCAAAACCAGTGTATTTATTAAAAAGAGCATAAAATCCATTTTTAGGAAACCGCCAAAAATCCCAGGGCATTTCGTGTTCAGGCCAAACAGGATGAGTTGAGATATGAAGATACCCTCCCATCTTCATTACTTTATTAATTTCGAGAGCAGCTTTCCACGGGAATAAAAGATGTTCAAAAACAGAAATGCTGTAAACAATATCAAAATATTCTGATGTAAAATAATCTGAAAGTTTATGAACATCTCCAACTATATCCACTGCCTCTCCGGGAAGAATATCAAAACCAACATATTCTTTGCAATTTGGGAATAAATTTCTCCTGGTAATTCCCGTGACGTTTCTGGAACCAATTTCCAATACATTTGGAGATGAGAGGGTTCTTCCAATAGATAAAAACTTGTCATACACTTGATGATATGGATCGTATACTCCCTTTTTAACAAAAGGAAAATGAAGTAAATTAATAAATTTGAAATAAAGTGCTTTCACATATCCAGATAATGTTAATTTCATAACAGTCTATTTTTATTTGAGTAAAGCCTGTTCTCCGAAGTGCTAACGTAGGAGGATCATTTTCTTAGTCTCTAAGTAATCACCAACCTTAAGCTGATAAAAATAAATTCCACTTGTTAATCCATTACCCTCAAACTGAACTTCAAAATTACCAGCTGGTTTTTCTTCGTTAACTAATGTTGAAACTTCTCTTCCGAGAATATCATAAACTTTTAGTAAAACAAATTCTAATTGAGGTATTTGATAAGATATAGTTGTTGACGGATTGAATGGGTTGGGGTAGTTTTGAGCGAGCAAACAAGTAGAGGGATAGTCGGCGTCTTTACTTACAACACCTGTTGTTGGATTTACGCTTCTGTATACTTCATTAGAAGGATATGTCACGACGAAAATGTAATCACTCGGATTGATGGCCATTGCAAGAAAAGTGAGACTATTCCCCAAACCACTATTTATTTGTATCCACTCATTTCCTGCGTCAGTAGAACGATATACACCTTCTCCAGTTGTAACAAAAATGTAATCGTATGAGTTAATTTCTAAAAATATCGTGTAAAGAGAAGCTAAACCATTATTTACATGCTCCCAATTGTCTCCATTGTTGGATGAACGATACACACCTCCACCATAAGTAGAAGCAAAAAGAACATTTTCCGAATTGACTTTTATAGAATATACACTATGATTTGTCAATCCATTATTAATTTCTTCCCAGGATAAGCCATTATCTGTTGAACGATAAACACCCTCATTATGTGGAGACACGAATATATTGTTATTAACATTTACAGCTATTTCTTGAATAGAATTCGTTGTGAAGCCGTTACTTATTTTAATCCAATTCTCTCCATTATCCACTGAATGATAGATTTCTCCCTCAGCCGCACCAGCAAAAACGTGATCACTTGAATCGAACGCAAAACAATAAACAGCATTTGGATGCGTTAATCCATTGATTATTTCTTCCCAGTGATTACCATTGTCCAATGAACGATATACACCAAATTCGCAGGATGCAAAAACTATATCATTATTGTTTACTTTTATGTCAGATGGATACCAAGGATTTAAAAGATAAATGGTGCCAACTATTACCGTTATTTGTGGACCTCCAAAATCCTTCCCTAAACATATTTATAAATAGGTAGCCTTCTGAATTCGAACTCATGCAGCTTGTCAAAGTAGGAAGCGTACCTGCATGTTCCCAATAATTTTGAGGAAATAAATTCAGCTGAAAAATTAATGTGATAATGACCGGTATAAATATTTTTTTCATACTTAACCTCAATATTTATTTGAGTAATATCATTTTCTTTGTTTTAGAGTAATCACCGGATATTAAATGGTAGAAATAGATTCCACTTGTTAAATTCGTTCCATTGAATTCAATTTCATAACTACCAGCAGGTTTTTCTTCATTAACTAGCGTTGCAACTTCTCTTCCGA
>CAVUWN010000004.1:0-1471216 GCA_963745185.1 uncultured Ignavibacteriaceae bacterium | reverse complement strand
CACAAGTCCGCTAACTGTTGGAGGTGTAAATCCAACACCAGTTACAGGAACTGATGTCGTCGGACCAGGTCCATCGTGTGCAAACACTACATCGCCTGCAATCGTACCATCTGATGTGGGAGCAAATGTTACAGTAAATACTTGATTTGCACCCGGGGCTATTGTTGCAGTAGTTGGTAAAACTGAATAATCTCCATTAGTCGTTGTAACTGAAGTTATATTCAGTGTATTTGTCAATCCATCGTTAGAGACTGTTAATATTTTATCAGCACTATTACCAACAAATACAGTTGGAAAAGTCAGTGATGTTGGAGTAACACCAAATGTAGGACCTGCATCAGCGCCAACACCAGCTACTGAGTATTCGAACGGTGAACCTACATTTACTCCATCATGGGTAAATGATAAGGTTGCTGAGAATGAACCCAAGGATGTCGGTGTAAAAGTTACATCAAATACTTGGTTCCCACCAGCCGGTACGGTTGCGGTGGTTGGTGCAATAACGAACTGGGGATCCGAAGAAACTATTCCAGAGATGGTTAAAGGATCAGGTCCGGCATTGCTTACAGTTGCCTGTAATGTTGAAGGTGATCCAACTGCAACCCCTCCAAAACTCAACGATGCGGGTGCAATTGCAAATTCAGGTGCTGGACCAGCAGGACCAATATTACTATAATCAACAAAAACATTTAACTGAGCAATCCCTGAATTTGTAATGACAGCACTATTTGTTCCCGAAAAGCTTGCCTGAAAAAGCACTCCACCAAATACATCTTCTATTGAACTTGATGCAAGTATTTCAGGTGGTAAATCCCAGCTAATTGTTACCGGATAATCAGTAGTCTGAAATTTAATTGAATATTGTACAGTACCGGTAAACGGAAATGCTGCTGCATTTCTGTAATCTTTCCAGGATGATAGCGCACCAGCATATGGTGGTAACCACCATCTTGCATCAAATGCGTTTCCAGGTGGTGGTGGTGGTAAATCACTTTCACCTAGTGCCGGATCTATTCCATCTGTTGCTGTTGGATCTAATCCAAAATTTATTACTTGTGAAGATCCTACATTGTCTTCAACAAGTATTGAAATATCTACTGCCTGCCCGAAAGCTATCGTAACATACAATAGAACGAGAGAGAAAATTGAAAGAAGTTTTCGCATAACAGACCTCTCTGTTTTGTTAATGAATGATTAATTAGTTAGTGAGCTGTTCACTAAATTTTAATAGTATCTCGCCCTGCCTCAACAGGGCGAGTAACAATGATTTAATTATTTATTTCAGTAACAACATTTTCTTTACTGAAACAAATTTATTAGTTCTTAATTCATAGATATACATTCCGGTAGCTACATTCCTTGCATTCCATTGATATCTGTATCTTCCTGCTAACAATGATCCGTTAACCAGTTCGGCTACCTTTTCTCCAAGTACATTGTATATTGACAGTTGCACATTGCTCACATCCTCCGGCAATGAGAACTCTATCACTGTGCTTGGGTTGAATGGATTTGGATAATTCTGCTCTAATGCATAAACTGCTGGTATCAACTCTCCCGATACCATTATCTTACTTATTTGTGCATCAGCTATTACTATCTCTTCTCCATCTTTTACATTTTCATTCAGTTTTTTGCCAGTCGCATCCTGCAATCTCATATCCATTTTCTCTACTCTTACTTTTAATGGATACGTTATTCCACTCAAATCTATTCCTTGTACTGAACTGTTTATGTCTTCTGCGATTCTTTCACTGGCATAACGAATATCGAACATTCCCTGTGGAGGTGCTGGTGGCATTTCATACTGATTGAGGTTTACATTTCCGTTTACAGCATACAACGTGAATTCCTTGCCTGTTGCATCTGTAAATGTTATTCTTCCCCAATCATCCTTAAACCATTCTATTGGCTCGTTGCCTTTTGCCAGTGCATTTGGAAGTATGATATCTCCATCACCTGATAGTTTTATCCAATACCCGTAACCGGGGTCCATCGTGGTTGGTGTTGTATATCCATTGTTATATCCATACACAGGCCCATCAACCAATCCTGAAGGATTAGTTATGATGCCCGCTACTGTAGCACTGTTATCATATCCGCCTATCATATTCCATCCTGTTACTCCTGCTATCGGATCGTGAGGAACTGTCTCAATTCCGCCTGCTGGCCATTCGTCTCCTGTGTTATACGTCTGTGCTCCACCGTGTTTCATCCAGTAACCTATTCCAGGTGTTGTTGTAGTAACTACAGTATATCCACTACTATATTGATAAACATCTCCTGTAAGTCCAGACCACCAGGTTGTAGTTCCCTGTCCATCCGGATTAATACCAGGCACTGATACCATATTCCAACCGTCGTTAACATTCACTGTTAGCTGAAATGTACTTGCACCGCCACTAAGATTTTTCGTCCAAATCTGTGTTGCATCGGTTGGACCTGCAAGTGAGAGCCCGGAAGCTATAACTAGTTTCCATGTATCACCGTCACTAACTGAACCGAGTGAAGAACCAAGAATTGCTATTGGTACTTCAGCTTGCTGTTCCCAGGTATCTGTTCCCGGTTTATATACATAACAAGGATTAGGAACTGGTGGATTAAAGGAAGCATCAGGATCTCCTCCAGCTACAATTATACCATCAGTACCCCATGGTGCCGCATCGAACCTGTACATAGATCCAGGTGGGTAAGCTGCCGCTATATTAGATTTTTCTTTCGAAACTGCGTTTCGCAGAAATGCATCAGGATTAGCAACATGATTTGTAAATGTTTCTTTTCCAATTCCAGGATATCTACTGGCAACAGTCGTCCAGGTTATTAATAATGGATCTGTTCCATCGATTACACCCGTTAGAACTTCATCAGTAATTCCTAAACTATTAGCACCGCCTACGTATACAAGAGTATTACCTGTAATGGACAACGCTCCACCAAATCTTCCACTCGGTATTGAGGTTGCAGTAGACCAGATATCAGTTCCAACATCGTAAACATAAACTGATGACAGGTAAGTTGTATTATAACCGCCAACAAGATAGATTTTATTGTTATAACCAACCGCTTTGCCCCATCCAACAAGTGCAGGTAGTGAGGCTACTGTAGACCATGTGTCCAGTGTAATATCATATTTATAAACAGTATTTTGGTAAGTAGTACCATCTGAACCGCCGATTGCATAAACAAAATCACCAACAGTTGCAGAAGCTAAAACTACTCTTCCAGATGGCAGTGATGCGATTGGTGTCCAGGTATCTGCATCCACATCATATTTCCAACATTGTTCACGCAATCCGGAAGAAGTGTTTCCACCGATACTGAATACATAGCCATTTGTTGCATCGCCAACAGTTGTTGTATAACTGGTTCCGCTGCCAAGATATGTAGTCCCAGGCATTACAGTTCCGTTAGACCATTGACCTTCGAATACTTCAGGTACTTGAGCTCTGACAATCATTTGCTGTATTTTGATCACCTGTTAACTGTGTACATACATCAATTGTGTACCAAGGTACCTGCAGTACCTGTGAAGTTAGCAAAGGTTACTATTTCTGTTGCTTCCGGAGCCAAAGCTGTAACTGTCTGAGTAGAGCTATAACCGCCGGTAATTGTCATTTGAACATCAAATGAATTTGTTGCTGTACCAAAGTTCTTTACAGTAGCTTGAGGAGCAAATGTTCCTTCGCCAATTGTTGAAAGTACATTGATTGCAACCGTTCCAGCATCGTTCGGTACGGGTTGATAAACCTGTACATTATCAACATACAAGTTGTTACCGAAATCGCTTACTGCTGTGAACTTAACAAGATCAGCATTTGCTGGTACAACTAATGATAATGTTGACCATTCACTAGCTAGAGGAGTATATCCACCAGTTAGTGATAAGGCAAATGGATTTAGATTTGCATTTCCTGCTGCACCATCATACATCGTAATTAATTCTGTCCAGGATGTACCTGCATCAGTAGAATAATAGACTTTTAAAGTATCTACTGCTCCCGGATATGTAGCATATGCCCAATCAAATCTAACAACGGGTGAGGTCAATGCACTGGCATCAAACTCAAGTGATACAAGATCAAAAGGTGTTGGAGAACTGATTGAGTAAAAATTGGCTTCTGCTGAAGCAGCACCAATTCCGTATCCGCTTGCTGCTGCAGACCTAATCCATGTTGGACTTAAAGTATTTGTCCAGCAAGTAGGTGGGAAAGTAGTTGGTTCAAAATCTTCGTTCCATGGTGCAGTCACTACATCACAATTTGTAGTAAATGTGATTGGACCAATCCATGCGCTAAAAGAACCACCGCCACAATCCTGTCTGATAAATACATCGTAAGATGTAGCACTGGTTAAACTACCGAGTGTATATGGATTTGTTGTAATACCAGGTATAATAGTACCATCACCTGCTGCGTGTCCGACATCACCATAATCAAATTCAACAGTTGCAGCAGCAGTCCAGCTGAAATCAGCTGAATTGGTAGTAATATTACTTACAGCAAAGTCTGCCGGTTCAGGTACATGCTGGAGATTCCAGAATTGTAACATCATCAAGACCGGTTCCATAAGCACTGAAACCAGCCGCAGGGTCAACAACATCACGCCAGCGGAATAATACAGTTTCACCGGCATAAGCACCAAGATCTCTTATTACTTCAATATAATCGGTATTTGGCGTTGCTTCTGACAAGAACGCAAGTTCTGTCCAGGATGTTCCGCCATCAGAACTAATCTCAAAATAGGTTGTGTCATAACCAGCAACATCAGGTCCATCACGTAAACCATTTTCATTTTTTAAAATCGGTCCTGTTGATATGTCATTATCCTTCCACCAGAATGTTATCCTGTGTTCAGGAGATGCTGGCAATACTACAGGCGGAGTTTGAAGATTAGCTGTTCCGTCGGGTGTGTAAGAAACACGTGCACCTTGTGAGCCTGCAAGTCCGCCAGTCAATGTTTGTGTCCAGAGTTTCGTTCCATAATTTTCCCATCCTAAAGGTGGAAAGGCAACCCCTTCGAAATCCTGTGCATATGGGAATGTAGTAATAGTCGGGTCATCAAGAGTTGTAAATGACCATATTGAGCAACCTGTTGCTTGTCCATTTCCATTGTACGCAATAACCTGCCAATAATATGTAGTTGAATAGCTAAGGTCTGTTGGAGGATCGTAGGTAGTCAGATTACCCTGATCAACGCCATTGACAAGGTTGGTGGGAGGATTATCTGTACCAAAGTATAGATAATAACCAGTTGGTCCACCTCCACTGCCTGCCCAAATAAGATCAGTTCCAATAGCTACATCTGTAGATGCATCTAACGGTGAAACATTTGCTGCACAATTCGGAATTGCCGTATTATCAAATATGGAAAAATCATCTATAGATAAATCACAATTAAAGGCACCTGATAGTTGTTCATTGCCTCTAAATCTAACTTTTGTAGCACTCGATTTGTATGGAGTTAAATCCAGTTCAATTAATGCCCATTGGTCATTTTGGACAAGTGGCATAATAACATCATCCGTCCAACTTGATCCATTGTAGACATCAACATGTATAGTTGATGCACCGCCTGGATTCGTAGATATGCCAATCCAATACCAGAAAGAAGCAGTTGGTGTTGTTAAACCTGAAACATCTAATGGAGGAGATACTAAGTTTGATGGATTGGCATTATCCGGAGTTGAATCATCTATCCAGGCAATGTAGCCTGAACCCGTAGTATGATCTGCAGTCGCAGCATAAGATGCTGATAAACCAAACAGCCAATTCTCTGTATTTCCAGCTCCTTGTTCCCATCCAGTTGGAATTGAACCGGCATTTTCAAATGCTTCAGCGTAAGGGAAGGTTGTAATAGTTGCATCAAATCCGGTTCCTGTTAGGGGTGCTGTAGTTGTTCCATCTGCTGTATTATCAACTACTTGTAAATCAGCTGATTTTGCACCAACTGTTGTTGGAGTAAAATTCACATCAACAGTAGCTGATTGTGTTGCTAATAAATTAATAGGATATGTGTTCCCATCTGTTAATACGAATTGACTTGCATCTGTACCAACAATAGAAATACCTCCTGAGTTAATAGTTAATGTTCCGGCACCAATATTCGTAATTGTAAATGTTTGATTCGTTGATGATGAACCAAGATTGACCGTACCGAAATCTTTTGAATTAGGTGTAAGTGATATAATTGGTACAAGTGGGGTTTCACGTAATTTTACATTATCAATATCAAAATAATAATCTCCAGCCGCCCATTTACCATCCCATCTAGCTATTACACTTTGACCTGAATAAGATCCAAGTGGAACAACTATATTAGCAAAATCTGTACTTGTAACGTGGTTACTCGAATCTATAACAAATACAGTTGTGAAAGTTGTACCAAAATCAGTAGAAATTTGGATTTTGAATGTATCAGCGTCAAGGACAGTAGCTGTTCCGGGGTACAAGGAATAATTTACTATTCGATAGTCAAATTCTAGTTGAGATGTTGCAGTTAATGGACCAACAATAGGTGTTTGTACCCAACCCGTTGTTGCTGCAGACCAGAAATTCTTACTTGCAGCATAGGAACTTGAAGTTCCATGGTTGTCTAAAATACTAAAACCAGTAGTTAACCATCCTTCAGCAGTTCCATCATTAAAGTCTTGACTATATGGTTGTGTATACGGAGTAAGTACGGTAAAAGACCAGATTGGATTACCCGTTGCATCACCTGCAAGATTATACGGAACTAAAGACCAATAATATGTTGTACCAAAAGTTAATGCTGATGCAGGTGTGTATTGTGTAACATTGCCGAGGTCTGTGTTATTTTCTATATTAGTAGGAAGTGAAACACCACCACCATCTGTTCCGAAATATAATCTATAACCAGTCGGTGCCGCACCACCACCAGCCATCCAGTCTAATGTTGTAGAAGGGAAAACATCTACTTCAGCATCTAATGGGTTTACCACTACTGCTGGATTTGGAAATGCATCTGGTTCATAGACGATAACGTTGTCTATTGCCCACCAATAATCAAAATCACCTACATAAGTCCATCTGAAATAAACTGTGGATTGCCCTGCAGCAACTGAAGTAACATCATACTCTTTATAAACCGGTGGATTCGGATAACCTTCACTTGCCCCGGCTATGGTCTCTAAATTTGTCCAGGTAGAACCATCATTACTTACTTCAACGGTACCTGTTGATACTCCTAAACTATACCACCTAAATTGACTATCGAATCCAAAAGAAACATTTGTTGCACCGCTACAGTCAACAGCAAGTGTTGTTAGTGTAGCGTCTTGTGTACTTGAACCATAATGATCACTATCAAGCATTGCAAAATCTTCATCAAAATTACCGGTTATAGTCCGACCACCCGGGTTGTTAAATTCCCAGAGATCACCAGTTATCCCATTATCTACATTTGTCCAACCAGCTGGAGGAACTGTAGATGGGAAAATATCCGACCAGGTTTTTCCTACTCTTATTCCATCAACTACAGTTTCTGCCTGAGTTGCACCACTTTGACGTAGAGCAAAGGCATCAATAACATCCTGCCCGTTTGTAGTTGTATTAATAACCTCAGGAGTACCAGCAGCTACTTCATCAGCTGGAATACCTGAAGAAACAACCCATAATTTCGTTTCATCTGCACCACCGTTATTAATTGTATACTTTACAATTAAAAGGTAGGTTGTATTTTTTGCAAATGCTGTTGTTCCATAAGTAGGTGTGCTTGTATTTGAAAGTCCAAAATAAACAGCATCACTTTCTATCTTAGTGAAAACTCTTGCTGAAAATGAAGTAAAACTTGTTGGACTTACTCTGTCACCTAGCATCATGAAGTAAGTGCCGGCTTTGTCTAATGAATCATCTGTGACATTCACAAGACAAGAATAATAAATAACATCTCCATTAGTATTCTGCTCAGTGAAACCGCGGTTAACATCCTCGGCACTAGAACTATAGGCACCGATTAAAGCAGCATTCCCAACTCCACTACCAAAATAATCTGTATATGTAAGCCCCGTTGTAGTAGATATTTGATTATTTCCAGCTCCACTATGTGCAACCCAACCGTTATCGCTTAAGAGTCCGGTGAAATCAAAATTGTCGTACATTAATGTTTGTGTAAAATCTTCTTCAAAAAAGATTGTTGCATCAGGAGAAAGTAATTTTTGTTTAGAAATGTTTTGAGGCTTCTTAATACTTTCCATATACTCGCTAACAATTTGCTTCTCCTGCGATGTCGGATTAGTGAGGTTGCCTTGCTCATACTGTTTTATGATTCTTTCGGCTTCACTTTTTACTACAGATAATTGCTGTGCAAAAATGTTTTGAGGAACCATAAACATTAAGACAAGAAAGGCGATCGAAATAATTTTGAAATTTTTTAAATACACAATCCCTCCAAAATGAGATTAAAAAAAATAGTTTCATATGAGATCAAAAAAACTTTACGGTTAGCTACCACTGACACACGCCCGTAAAGAAATTATAATGGATAGATAAGCGGAAAATTATTCTCCATAAAACCCTCCATATTTATAGATAAAAGATTTATTAATTAGGTGTGTAAAAAAAATTAAGAAAATATTTTCTGTTCGATAGGAATGATTTTTACTGAGAGAAATTTTCTCAGTAATTAATTCAACAAATTTATATTTCATCGCCACAGACCTTTCCAAAAGATCAGCAGCTCATGGAATAATTGTAACAAGTAAAAACCCTCGATAGATGTACACTACTAAGTTAAGTTGGTAAAAAGATTAATTATTTTTCTCAACACAGCCCTGGAAGTAAGTATCGCCCTAATTCTGCTTCATATTCTGTACAAGAATAAAAAAAAAAACTTTTATTGTCAAAAAAATGACAATTTTATATTTTTTTTGATGTTTTGTGCCATAAAAATTATCAAATAGTTATTCTTAAGTTTTAACTTTATTTCAATCCTTTAAGTTTTTGTTTTTATTGAATTAATACTGATGACAAATTTGTCGTTTCGAATGAAAAGTAATTTTTTAAAACTATGATAGAAGCAATTATTCTATGAAGCATTAAAATTTTTTTTTCTGCTTTCATTATTAAAGAGGAATAACAAAAATTAATTTGAGTCATTTCAATAATTAATTTTTGAATCTTAAAAATATTATTTCCAGTTTGATTTTCCTTTGTTACGCTGAAACTGTAAATTGATATTATTTTTTTTACCACTCATATAAACTCTTACGGTTGTTATTAATTTCTTTAACTTTAAAATAATCCGGATGATTGACATACGGGATTGGAATAAATGAAGCCAGAAAAATATTAATTTCGATATTCTTGAAAGGATTAAACTTTTCAAATATTGTGAGCCATATATCCGTAAACATAATTCCAAAAGATATAATATTATAAACTTTACTTTAACAATATCATCATTTTCAAAGAAACAAATTTATTTGTCCTTGGTTCATAACTGTAAATAGTAGTTGTAATTTTACTTGCATTCTATCGATGATATTTTCTCCCGGCATCAAATTTTGAATCAACAACTCGAGCAACTGTCTGTTCTAATATATTGTAGATATAAAATGCAACTTCACCAGTCTTCAGTTGTGAAAACTATACCGTTATGCATTAGTAAGATTTTATAAAATATGTTTTGCTATTGAGGAAGAAGAATAGATCCAGTTACTTAATAAACTTCAGGAAGAGAGAACGAAATTCCTGTATAACAGAATGCTACTTTCGGTTCATTAATATATTTCCATTGCCAAGGATTAATGAAATATCACCAGAGCCGCCACCTAGCGTACCCACGAACTGATTATTTGATGACTGCTGGTTTTGAAAATTTAATCCATTGTTGGTAATTGTTCCATTACCCACAGTTGCAAATAACTCAGAATTTGTATTCCCTGGAATAGTGAATGAAATGTTTCCATTTCCAAGATTAATTCTCACGTGGCAGCTATCTTTCAAAGTAACATCTGTATTGACATTCCCATTCCCCAAATTAATATTCATTGTCTTAGTTCTGGTTTGCAGATCAATATTCCCATTGCCTAACGACAGTGAATAATTGAAATCATTTGGCATCATAATGTTTAGATCAATTTGATATGTTCTATCTGTATTCATTGGATGGTCAACTTCCAAGCCCACATTGGAAGCATTTTGAGTAATCGATATATCTATATCCTGAAGGTGTGATTGAGCGTCATTTTGGCTTTCCCTACTTGCTACTTTTTTAACGATATCGAGATAAATATTTGTTGCGGAATCTGATGCGATAACAGTAATTGTGCCGTTTGTATTTTCAACTGTCAGATCATTTTGAGCTAAAAGATTAACCGTTTGGGATTCAGAGATTTTTGCTTCATATAGATTAGGAGAGTTAGAATTCTCATTACAGCTGAATAGGAGTAAGGATAAGATAAGTATTAAGTTTAGATATTTCATTGTTCCCTCTTAAAATATTTTATTCATTAAACAATTATAATTATTTACCCTGATCTTCACTTAAGACAGCACTTTTGCTTTTATGAATCGGTTTCTACCATTCTATAATTATGATAAGAACTATTTGCAAACAGATAGAAATTCCTTCTGTTAATATAACAACTATTCCCGTTGAAAGATTTTAATTAAAGGTTGTTCTTCATTCATACAATGCCATATTTAGCAGATTCAAAACGATAGGTTACTCGAGGTTGTTCCCAAATTAAATTTCAACTACGGAAAAACGATTCGAATTAAACAAAATGATAAAACCTCGAAAACTATTCATTTCCAGGGTTTTTATGTGGGCCCGGATGGACTTGAACCACCGACCCTATGGTTACATAAGATCAAAAGTTTATAATTGAGATGCGGATAGAGCATATAAATAGTTAATTTAATAAAACTATATTAACAGCAATTTAAGGTTACGATCTATGAAACAATTTACTAAGATAGTTTCAACATTAATTCTGTTTCTGATTGCTTTAAGATGTAACTACGGACAGGATAAATCAGCATTGAAATATATTGATGAGATCAATTTTAAAGTTGAAATTGCATACTTATCAGGGAATGACAATGATTATAAATGGTTACTTTTATTCAAGTCGGGCTTAATAACTGAAGCATTGCATATGTTAGATTCAGCTGGTATTCAGGTGAACGAAGATATTGCAACTCCTAAATTAGTGTTAAGAGTTACTGCAGACAACAACTTCAATTATAAATCACCAGAGGATGAAGGTTGGTATTATGTAGCCGCAGAAATTTATTTAATAGATAAGGTAAAACTAATTGATCATCCGGGAAATAGAGTTGAAACAATAATCTGGCGCGGGGCCTCAATAAGAAAATTTGTAAGCGTACAAAATGTTGACGACCTTAGAAATGAAAATTTAGCGCAGATAGTTAAAAGTTTTATAAATGATTATCTGGAGATTAATCCAAACTGATAATCATTAGGAAAGCATCGAGCCCGAAGTAATGAATGAATTACTAATCGTTCATCAATAGAATATTATTTTTCTCCATTCTTCTATTTTGTTAACATTAATTGCCGTCACAAATTTTTCCAGTATACAAATAAAAAACCCCGAAAACTATTCATTTTCAGGGTTTCAATGTGGGCCCAGATGGACTTGAACCACCGACCCTCTGATTATGAGTCAGATGCTCTAACCAACTGAGCTATGAGCCCAAATTTGTGGATGCAAATTTAATATTCTCGGATACAGAAATCAAACCTGTTACGCTTTATCCAAGCTTTTCTATTATTCGCTGAATTGTTAGTGGCGCTGATCCTTCAAAATGATTATTAACGTTTACGAACAAATCAACTTCCTCGTTTTGTAAATCTTTTATCATTTGGACAATTGATTCGATCTCCTTGTCCCGGTTTATATAAATCTGATTCCAGTTTTCATTAGAAACTTTTTCGATTCCTTTACGATCCGGTCCATGCAGTCTGATAACACATAGATTTTTAATGTGTTCTTTAAATTTAGAGTATGTTTCTGCAACCGGTGGCATATAATATCCTTCCAGAAATACCGGAGCTAAATTCAGATCAGAGAGAAACTTAAAATAATTTTCATTCAGATAGTTAGGATTTCTTATCTCAATTCCGATAGTCAATTTATCCCTATTTATGCCCTTATAGAACTCAAAAAATTTTGATTGAAATTGTGACAGTGAACTCATCTTCTGTTTATTTAAATATTCAAATTGAAATATCAGACAACCTACTTGATTTTTTATTGGTTCAATAGAATGCAGAAATTGATTGAACAACTCATTCGAAAGAAAAAAAGGATTCGGTTTTAATTGCTCCTCTTTTTTTTCTTTGTAAAAATGGGTTAGTGTTATTGAGTTGGGGACTTTTATTGTGAAGAGAAAATCATTAGGGACTGATTTTTTATAATCCTCAACAACTTTTTTTTTAGGAAGAGCGGCTGTTGATGGAGGGAATAACGACCAAAACCACTGGTCTATTTCAACGGTATCGAACTTTTTGGAATACTCTTTAAGAAAATTTTTTGAATTTGATTGGGAGTATACTATCCCTTTCCACGAATCATATTTCCAGCTGCAGGCCCCAAAACGAATCATGAAAAATTAGTTCTATTCAAGTGTTTGAACTGTCTATATTGTTTTCACCCAACTCATAGTCATGCTTATTTATAACAGTACCTGTACTATCGAATTGATACCACATCCCAACTCGAACGCCATTACTATAAACTCCTTCTTCTTTTCGTTGCCCATCAGGGTAATACCAAATCCATTTACCATCGGGGTGATCAAAGTTAAAATTTCCTTCCGATTCAATGTTACCATCCTGATAAAAATATTGCCACTTACCTACGTTTCGATTGCTATCGATTTGTCCATTAATTTCAATATTACCATTTTCAAAAAACATTTTGAATTCACCGTGTTTAAGTCCATCTTTCACATCATACTCGATTAATTTATTCTTTACTAAAGCTCTTTCTCTTCCAGTGAATGGCTCATCACTTCCAACTTTGTATAATAGATTATCTCTTAACTCTAAGGATGATTTCGGAGCTTCCTCTACTTTCTCTTGGCATGAGTTTAAAACTAAACAAAATAAAATAATGACCACAGAATAATATTTTAAATGTTTGAAGATTATCATATCGGAACGTTTGGTATTTATTAGAAGAACAATAATTTAATTATCGAGCTTATCGTAAGCATCCAGAAATTTCTGTTTTGTTTCAGCAAGGTCTTGGGAAATAACTTTAACTTCTCCTATTACAGGCATAAAGTTAGTATCACCGTTCCATCTTGGCACAATATGAAAGTGAATATGTTCTTCGATACCTGCACCTCCGGCTCTCCCGAGATTTGCACCTATATTAAATCCTTGTGGCGAATAAACCTTTTGTAAAACTTTTTCAGCTAAAATTAATTCATCCATAAGTTCGTGAGACTCTTCAGCAGTCAACTCCTCAATGGATCCAAGATGTCGTTTAGGAACAATCATCAGGTGACCATTATTGTAAGGATATAAATTCATAATAACAAAAGAATTTTTTGATTTACGGACCAGCAGGTTTTGGAGGTCAGATATTTTCTTCCCAGAAGCTTCACAGAAAATACAATTTCCATTTGATTGTTCATCTTTGAAAGATTCTATGTATTTAGATCTCCAGGGAGACCAAAGATTTTTCATATAATTTAAAAAAAAATATAGGCGGATAATATATCCGCCCGTTAAAATCTGTTTAATTGTTTTCTTCTTCTCGTAATTTCTTATACTCTTCAATTACTTTGTGTTCAATTTCTTTTGGCATTTCCTCATAATGATCAAACTTACGCGTATGAGCACCTCGACCCTGAGTCAAACTTCTTAAATGTGAGGAATATTTATAAAGTTCTGCCAATGGAATAAGTGCTTTTATAATCTGAAATCTGCCATCACTATCCATTCCTAAAATTTTTCCACGCTTACTTGATATATCTCCCATTACATCACCCATATATTCTTCCGGAACTTTAACTTCAATTTCATAAATCGGTTCGAGTAAAACAGGTTTTGCTTCCAAAAAACCTTTCTTAAATCCCTGACTTGCTGCAATCTTAAACGACATTTCATCCGAATCGACGGTATGATATGTTCCATCAAAGAGTGTCACTTTAACATCAACTACTTTGTTGCCTGCTAGAACACCTTTTGTCATTGTTTCGATAATACCCTTTTCAACTGCTGGTATAAATCTGCCGGGAACAACACCACCAACAATTGCATCAACAAATTCAAATCCTTTTCCTCTTTGTTGTGGTTCCATTTTGATATGAATATGACCATATTGACCACGACCGCCGGATTGTTTTTTATGTTTATATTCAACGTCATTGGCAGTTGATTTAATAGTTTCTCGGTATGGAATTTTTGGTTCTACAAGATCAACTTCTACCCCGTATCTGTCTTTTAATCGTTTGACTGCTAATAGAAGTTGTAATTCCCCTTGTCCTGTAATTATTGTCTGAGATATTTCCGGATCAAATTTAACATTGAAAGATGGATCCTCTTCGTGCAAAGTATGCAAACCAGTTGCAATCTTATCTTCATCGCCTTTAGCTTTAGCTTTGATAGCACCTCTGATCACTGGTTCCGGGAATACTATTGGATCAACAATAACCGAATAATTTTTTGAAGCAAGTGTATTGTTTGTGTGTGTATCTTTCAGTTTAACAACTGCAGCAATATCACCGGCAACTACTTGCGATATATCTTTTCTGTTATGCCCGTTTAGGGTAAATAACTGATTCAATCTTTCTGTTTTATTATTACTTTCATTAAGTAAGTCCAATCCAGGTGATACTTTGCCTGAGTAAAGTTTAAATAATGACAGTTCCCCAACGTGTTGTTCTGAAATTGTTTTAAAAACGAATAAAACCGGTTCACCGTTGGCATCTACTTTAACTTTTATAGGTTCCTTCTTTCCAGCAAGTTTCCCTGGAACCATACCACGTTCAACAGGCGATGGGAAATAGTTGCTAACAAAATTTAAAAAATTATTTGTTCCAACTGCCTTCGTCGAAGAGAAAGCAAATACCGGAATAATGTTCCCATTAATTAGTGATGCCTTCATCCCTTTCTTTAGATCTTCTTCGGAGAGAGACCCCTCTTCAAAATATTTGTTCATCAAATATTCAGAGTTTTCTGCAATTTTTTCTATAAGCTGAGTTCTGTAATTTTCTGCTTGTTCTTTCAGATCGCCAGGAATTTCTGTCTCGGTAATATTTCTACTTCCTGCTTCACCATAAGTATAAACTTTCATTGAAATTACATCTACAACAGCATTAAAATTAATTCCTTCTGAAACTGGAAAAGAAATAATACAAGCACCGGGATGGATCCTTTCTTTAATATTCTCGAACGTATCAAAGAAAGTAGAATGTTCACTATCAACTTTGTTTATAATAATGCTTGATGGAAGTTTATATTCATCTATAATACCTTTAACCGTTTCAGTTCCAACTTCCACTCCCTCAGCAGATTTAATAACCATAACAGCTGTATCACAAACTTTTAATGCACTCTGCACATCACCAACGAAATCTGAAAATCCAGGTGCATCTATAATATTTATTTTTGCATTGTTCCATTCTATGTTCATTAACGAAGAAGAAATCGAGACCTGTTTTTCTATTTCATTCGGAGTGTAATCTGATACAGTATTACCATCCTCAATTTTTCCGATTCGATTAGTTTCTTTTGCAGTGTAAAGGATAATTTCTGATAAAGAAGTTTTTCCGCTTCCACCGTGACCGACAAGTGCAATATTTCGTATAGCCTCCGAAATGATTTCTTTCAAGGTTATCCTCCTGGAAGTATTTAGTTAGTAAGAAATTTATTTTTTAAGGTAGTTGAGAAAAGTATTAACTCCGTTCGAGATTGCTTTTATCTGATTGAGTAATCCTGAAATAGGTCCATCAATACCGGTTCTAATTTTTTCTTCAAATTCAAGAATTGTTTTAACTCTCTCCTTCACGCTTAAGACAATTCCTTTTGTGGTATCTAGTTGCAACTTTGCCTGATCACCTATATCTGAAAGTTTTGATGCTAGTTCAGACAGCGAAGTAACTAATGGTTCAAGCCTGTCAGATAATTTGCTTACATCACGTTGCAGGAACTCTATCGAGCGCGTGATTTTTCCTAAATATACTATCAAAAATACAACAAGCGCTGAGACCAGAATTAAAACAATTGCGGTTAAAATATCAATTAAAGACATTTAAAATATTAATTATCAGTATTTTTTGATTCTTTATACGCATCAAAACCAGCTTTTATAGCATCTTTAACTTGACCTTTTTTTTGATCAAGAGATTCTTTGCCTGTTTTGATTGAATCAGATGCTTTACCCTTTGCATCTTTGTAAACACGTTCGGCATCTTTCAATAAATGGTCAGATTTATCTTTGGCATCTTTAATCAATTTTTCAGATCTCTTTTTTCCTTCGTTGATCATATCTACGGCTCTTTCACGCGCCTGCGAAATGTATTTTTCCGCTTCATCAAGATATTCATCACTTCTATCTTTAATATCCTTTCTTAATTCTTTACCACTTTTAGGAGCATAAAGCAATGCCATCGCTGCGCCTAAAGCACCACCAGTAAATAAGCCTATCAACAAACCTTTTGAAAAATTATTTCCTTGTCCCATAATCGTCTCCTTTCATTTATTATTGAGGTTTAAAAATACCACCCAATTAACTTTAAATCAAGAAATAACGGCAGTTTAGTTCGTTACTAAATTTAAACGAATGGATGTTTTAACCGTATTTATAGAGCAAATATTAACTGTAGTTCAGTGTAGTTTGTAAAATAAGGCATATGAGATAATAGATGTTTTAATAGCTACTTTTCCGAGCCTTGAAGTGAATTTTGCATCGACTCAGTTTGTAATTTCCCATATCTTTTTTGATACAAAGATAAGCTTACAATTCCTACAAGGACTGCAAACCAGAGTGTAACAACCCGAACAATAAAAGTAGTTGCAACAGAAATATCCATAGGAACTTTTTTCTGAACTAAAAGAATTGTGAGAGAACCTTCGGTAAATCCCAAACCACCTGGTAGCATTGAGATTGCTCCAACTATTGTTGAAAAACTATAACTGAATGACGCCCAAAGAAACCCGAAATCAACATCAAAATTTATTAGGATCAGATAGTAACCTAAACATTCGAATCCCCAGGAAACTAAACTTAGCAGTGTCATGAGAATAAGGGGTTTGATTTTTAGAAGTTGATAGGAACTCTCGTACGCTGAATGGATGTGATGAATATATTTTTTTATGAATGGAATTTTTTCTGAAGTATTAATTATTGCTAGTGCAATTTTTTTATTACTTATAATGATAATCAGGAAAATAAAAAATGCAGCGACGACAATTGTCACATTTCCACCGTATTCAAAAACAATCGCACCCGTAATTGCTATGATTAATAACGAGAAAAAGTCAGTTATACGTTCTGCTAAAATTATTGGTGCAGTTTTACTAATTGGCTCGCCGGTAATTTCTTTTACTAAAACAGATTTTAATACTTCTCCTAACTTTGCTGGAGTCACACTCATTATCAAACCCGACATAAAAGTTGAGAGTGAGTCTAATTTTTTCATTTTAACTCGAACAACAGATAGGTAATAATCCCATTTAAGAAATCTTGTAAAGTAGTTTAGAAAAGAAAGCAATAATAAAATCGGGAGAAGTAGGAAATTAAATTTCTTAAAGGCATTTATTACGTTGGTGAAGTCGGCATAAATTGTAAATCCCAGATATAACACACCAGTTATTACAATAGATATAATTACTTTTTGCTTTAGCTTTTTTAACAAGTTAGGTAACTTTTCGAAGGTTTTTATAGAGTTTTGTTAAGGGAAGACCAACAACATTATAATAACATCCATTAATCTTTTTTACAAAAACAGCTCCAAAATCATCCTGTATTCCGTATGCACCAGCTTTATCCATTGGACTGCCGCCATTTACATAATCGACGATTTCATCTTTGTTTAACCTTCGAAATTCAACCTCAGTTTTTTCAAAATCAACTAGGATCTTGCTGTCTTTTTGGTTCAAAACACAAAATCCGGTGTAAACCTTGTGAATTTTACCACTTAACAGGGTAAGAATCTTTATTGCATCTTTCTTGTTTGCAGGCTTACCTATTATTTGATTTCCTAATACAACTATTGTATCCGCCGTAACTATTATACCATTCCTAACTTTATGTTTTGCAATTTCCATTTTTTCAAATGCAATTCTTTTAACACACTTGATCGGATGTTCCCCTTCCAAGAAATCCTCAACCGAGTTTACCGAGAATGAATTAAATTTTATCCCTAGTTGTTTCAGTAGTTTTCTTCGGCGTGGTGATCTGGAAGCTAAATAAATTTTTTGTTTTGTTTTAATCATTGATTTTTTCGACTGTCGTTCCTTGGAAATAGTGTTCCAAAATACCTGTGTAACTCCATCTTTTTTGCGATAAAGCAATTGCCCCCCATTGACATAGGCCAACACCGTGTCCAAACCCTTTGCCGGAGAGTATCACATAATTGGAATTAATAGAAACTTCAAACATCGTACTCCACAAAATATTTTTTCCATCGGTAGTTCGAATTATACTTCTTATTTCGTTCCCTTTAATAATAAAGGATTTATCTTCTCCATTTTCGTCTTCCAAATCTAATTCCAGCTCATTAACCCTCCCCGAGCTAAATCTACTAATAACAGAAACATCATCAAGAGTATAGTCTTGATTATCCAATAAAGAATAATTTTTTAATCTGTCCACAATTAATTCTTTAGAATATTTTTCTTGCCAGGAAAACCTTGGCGATATCTTACAATTAGGATCATTACCATCTTTGACACTTTCTAAATACGGAAATTGAGTTGTTGTGAAAACATTCTGAGAAGATTCAGTGAATCCACCACAAGTAGAGTGATAAAAAATAGTAGCAGGAGTATCTTCATATTTGAGAATAAGATTTTTAGTTTCATCTACAGCTTTATTTGAAATTTGAGTCTCAGCATCAACACCACCATAAACCTGGTCCCGTGTATCGGCATAAATATCAAAATAGAATTTGCCGTCTTCAATTTTATTTATGGCATAGGTCCGAATGCAAATAGCTAAAGCTTTCAAAGCTTCAAGATTCTCTTCATTCCTACCAATGGGCATTTCTTTACTTAGAACTCCTTTTACATAATCCTCCAGATTTAGAATATTGATGATGTTTATCGATGAGTTTGAAGCTGAAATTTTAATTTTACCCCGATATCTTTTTCCATTAACCTTAATTATACCTTCATTGCTTTTTGGTTCAAGATAAAATTCTTTGGATTCAACATTCCGTCCACTAGTAGTCATATAAACATAACCATCGTTACCGTAAAAATTAACCGAATTTCTCTCATCAATTGTTCCCAGATTCGATTTTTCATTAAAGAGGTTTACATCGGATTCTAAGTAGAGTTGTTCAGTAGGCATCAAACCTTGAAGGGAAACTCTAATTTCAGAAAAGTTTAATTCAGCATTTATTTTTTCCTCACCTACATTTGTTTCACCTTCATTCGTTTCTAATTTATTTGGTTTTTCTTCTTTTTCAGTGAAGCGCTTTGTTGGTGAACATGAAAGAATAAATAAATTGAGTATTAAAAGAGAAAAAAGAACTGATTTGGAAAATTTAAGGTAGGTGATAAATAAAAAGGAGATTTGTTTTAGAGAAAGATAAGAGCTACTAACAATCACCGAAACATGGCCTTGATACTGCCCCAAGTTCTTTTAACGCTAGAAATACTATGTGATACGCTGACTTCGTTAGAGTAAGCAACTTGACCGTTATTATCCACAATTTTAATTCTATAAGTAAACAACAAATTTTCGCTTTTGTATGCTGATTGATCAAGATATGTATAGTATGAGTTATCTCCTTTGGGTTGAATCGTAGCAATTTCAACAAATGAACTTTGAGGAGTTTTTCTTTCAACCTTGAAATTTTTAAGATCGACTTCTTCACGAGTTTTCCATTCGAGTCTAATGTCCTCTCCCTCACTGTGACCCTGGAAATATTCAAGAAATGTTCCCGCTAAAACTGTGGTTGTTACAAGTAGTAAAATTAGGAAGTATGAAAGTTTAATTTTCATAGTGTGAATATATTTCACTTCAAGTTTAATGTCAATACTTACCTGTAAACTTTTGCAACTAAATGTTTAGGAAAGTTTTTACTTTTCTATTGAAATTTTAGTATACCAATCGATAGAATTGAACTTGATAAAAATAATTATTGAATAAAGAATTATGTATACAGGTAATGCCATCCAGGCCCAAGTTAGTCCAAGTTCCAGATAAACACCTAAAAAATAAGCTAATGGAACGAAAATGACCAGATTTGTGACTACTTCAGATTTCATAACATAAAATGATCTGCCGGCCGCCTGAAGCCCATTTGCTAAAACCACTCCAATCCCATAAAATATCTGCGCAAAGCCAGCCACCCTCAACGCCGGAGAAGCTGTATTAATTATTGTCTGATCATTAGTAATAATTAGTAGAACATATTGAGGAAGAAGTGTAAAAATAAAGCCAAGAATGATTGTATAAATAGTAGCAACTTTTGCAGTTTCAAATCCATAAATTTTAGCGAGTTGTATCTTTTTTGCCCCCAAATTATTTCCAACCAAAGTTTGAACTGCAATTCCAAATCCAAAACAAGGAAGGAAGGATATAAATAGGGTACTTATTACTGCCTGAGTAGCTGCTTGTTCTAAAGTGCCTATGATTCCAGTTATAGCAACAAAACTAAGAAACCCGATAAGGATGAATACATTTTGGAATGAAACAGGAATAGAGATTTTGACGATAGCTGATATAATATTTTTATTTAATATCAGATTTTTAAGATTTCGAAATCTTTTTTGGTATGATGGTAGGAGAATTATGACAGTATAAAAAAGTCCATCAAAAGTTGTTGCAAGTGTAGAACCAAGTCCTGCACCAGCTAAACCCATCCTTGGTGCACCAAATTCACCATAAATAAAAATGTAGTTAAATATTATGTTCAGAAAATTTGTTATAACACCTGAGAACATAAATATTTTTGTTTTATTTATACCAAAGAAAAATCCTCTGAACGAAACTGAAATTAAAAAGAAAGGAATTCCCATAAACCTGAAATAAAGATAATCGCTGGCTAAGTTGCCAACTACTTCATCTGTTGCAAATAAATGAGCAATTGGGTCAGAAAAGAAAACACCAATCATCGCGACTATACCACCTATTAGCAAAGCAATTAGTAGTGAATTATTTAGTGTAATGCCACAAGAAATGTAATCACCCTCACCAAATTTTCTTGCAACTACTACGTGAATACCTGTTGCTAAACTCGAAAAAAAACTGATAAGCGCCCACGTTGCAAGTACTCCAATTCCCATCGCAGCAAGTGCATAAGTAGCTTCGTCTAATCTTCCAACCATTGCTGAATCAACCAGGGAAACAACCATTTGAGTTGATAAACCGGCAATAGCAGGAAGCGCTACATGAAGTATTTTTTTATAATAACTATTTACGGGAAGTAAATTCATTTATTCAGAAATGTAGTATAAACCCAGTGAACTGATAAATAACCAATTTGTAGGAATTTTAGTGAATATAGAATTCAATTAAAATGGCGTTGATAATTGGAGTACCAACGCCAGAATTGTGGAGCTAAGGAGGATCGAACTCCTGACCTCTTGAATGCCATTCAAGCGCTCTCCCAGCTGAGCTATAGCCCCAGATTGTGATTTTCTTAAATCAAAAGTAAATATCTTTTACTCTTTTGTCAATTTATATGATTGAATAAAGTGCACTTATTTTGTCCTTTGAAAATAGGGACGTAGAAGAATATTTTTGATGTTCAATGAGTAAAATTTATCAAAAAATCTATATTGGAATAATCGCAGCCTCAATTGTTTTTCTGGCGCAAAGTTGTGATGATACTCTCACTTCCTCAGAAGTTGATAAGATCGTAATGCCTGATTCAAATGTTAGTTACAGCAAACATATTATGCCTGTATTTGAGGTAAAATGTGTACCGTGTCATAACAATACAGGTAGAAAGGAAGCTGGTTTAGATCTTTCCTCCTGGTCAGCTGCAACCTTAGATCCAAGTATAATTGCAAGAGGTAGCGATAGTACAAGTATTCTTGTTTGGACTATCGAGGGCTATCAAAATTACCCACTGATGCCACCATCCGGTAGAATGATAGAAAATCATATTCAAGGGATAAGAACCTGGATAAGAGAAGGTGCTTTGAACAATTAAATCCATTTCATTTTTTTATACCAATCACAAGTTCGTTTAATCCCCTCTTCGAGTGAAACTTTTTGTCTATATCCTAATTCTCGCATAGCTTTTGAAGTATCACAAATCCAGTAACTCTGAACCAAGTCTTTCGCTTTTTCAATATTTAATGTTGCTGGTTTTGAACTGAACATTGCAAAAAATTGCGCGAATGCAGCTATCGTAAAAACTATAAAATGAGGTATTTTTATTTTGAATGCTTTTTTCCCTAAAACACTTGAGGTGATTTTGCCAACTTCATCCCAGGTATAAAATTTTTCAGAACTTATAAAATAAATCTCGCCGTTTGATTTTTCAGAAATAGCAGCTAAGTACCAATCCCTCAGCAAGATCAGCGACATGAAGCAAACTTAATTCTTTCTTATCAAAGCCAATCATTGTAGTTAATCCACGATTAAAAACCTGGAAATAAATAAATATTTCAGTATCCCGTTCCCCATAAATCGCCGGTGCGCGACAAACTGTTACAGGAAATTTATCCTTAAAACTTAATGTAAGTTGTTCCTGTTTTAATTTACTATGAGCATAAGTAGTTAGTGGGTTTGGTGTCATTTCTTCAGTAACTGGTTTGTCTTTTAATGCAGGTCCACTTACAGTTTGACTACTCACTACAACAAATTTTTTAATTTTATCTCGCATTTCATCAGCAACTTCAAGTAAAACTTTGGTCGCTTTAACATTTCCTTTTAAATAGCCATCTTCATTTTTTGCTTTAACAACTCCGGCGATATGAAAGATATAATTGGCATTTTTGAATGCTTCTCTCATTCCATTCTTATCGAAGAGACCACAGTCATAAATTTTTAAATCCTTACCATCAAGCCACTGAAGATTACTTGATTTTCTCACAATGCATCTCACTTCGAAATCTTTTGTAAGAAGATAATCTACAAGATGGCTACCAACGAATCCATTTGCTCCAGTTACTACTGCTATCGACTTTTCTGACATATACTTTGCTTGCTTTTAAAACGTTTTAGTAATAGATTTTAATCCAAAATTAACAAAAATCTTCAACTTTTTTTTTAATATTACTTTCTCTAACCAACCAAGGAGTTCCATTTGGATCTATTTACTAAATGTTTAGAATTTACCAGAGCAGATGAAATAAAAGCATTAGGAGTTTATCCTTACTTCCGTCCAATTGAAGAAAATGAAGGCCCGGTCGTTCAAATTGAAGGAAAAAAAGTAATAATGGCCGGTTCAAATAATTACCTAGGGTTAACTGCTCATCCAAAGGTAGTTGAAGCTGCAGTAAAAGCGGTTGAAAAATATGGGACTGGTTGTTCCGGTTCTCGTTACCTTACTGGCACACTTGATTTACATATTGAACTTGAAGAAAGACTTGCTAAATTTTTTAACGTGGAAAGTGTTCTGTTGTTCACAACTGGATACCTAACTGCTCAGGGTGTTATTCCGACTCTTGTTGGAAGAAATGAATATATTATTTCAGATAAAGATAACCACGCTTGTATTATTGCTGGCAATCTTATGGCTAAAGGAGCAACAGGTAATTTTCTTCGTTACAAGCATAATGATATGGATGATCTTCAAAAGGTTATTGAAAAAGTTCCTGAGGATGCTGCCAAATTTATTGTAAGTGATGGTGTTTTCAGTACAGGCGGCGAGATTGTTGATCTCCCACGATTAAACGACATTGCGAAGAAGTACAAAGCTAGAATAATGATTGATGACGCTCATTCAGTTGGTGTAATCGGAAAAGGCGGGAGAGGTACTGCAAGCGAATTCAATCTTGAAAAAGAAATTGATCTGACGATGGGAACATTCAGTAAAACATTTGCTTCACTAGGAGGATTTGTTGCTGGTCCTGAACGAGTAATAAATTTCATAAAGCATTATTCGCTTGCACTTATATTTAGTGCATCCCCTACCCCAGCTGCAGTAGCTGCTGCATTAGCTGCTCTGGATATTCTTGAAAAAGAACCTGAGCGTGTTCAAAAACTTATCAGCAATGCAAACTACATGCGTACTAATTTGAAAGCCAAAGGATTTAACGTTATTGAAGGAAGAACTGCTATTGTTCCTGTGATAGTTGGAAATGATGAACTTGCTTTTAAAATGTGGAGATTGCTTTATGACAGCGGTGTTTTTGTTAATGTATTTATATCACCGGGAGTTCCTGAGGGAAGACAAATGATGCGCACGAGTTATATGGCAACTCATGAAAAAGAACACCTTGATGAAATAATCCACCAATTCGAAAAGGCAGGTAAATCCTTAGGATTAATTTAAAATATTAAATTCTTATTTTTGAAGCATACTTCGGATAATCTGGAGTATGCTTTTTTTTATGAAAGGAAATATGATGAGCGAAATAACCGTTAGAAAAGTCTCTACAAAAAGTGAACTTGATGAGTTCATAAAATTTCCATGGAAAATTTACAAGGATAATAAGTATTGGGTTCCACCACTCCTGATGGAACAAAAGACTTTGCTCAGCAAACAAAAGAATCCTTTCTTCAAAGGAGCTGATGCCGAATATTTTCTTGCTTACAGAAACGATGACATCGTTGGAAGAATTGCTGCAGTTAAAAACGATATATATCTGAAATACCACAATGATTCTTCTGGCCAATTTGGATTCTTTGAGTGCATAAATGATCAGGATGTTGCAAATGCTTTATTTGATGCCACCAAAGATTGGATGAAAGAGAAGGGGTTGAAATTTATGAATGGCCCAGCTAATCCTTCAAGTAATGATATCTTTGGAATGTTAGTAGAGGGCTTTGATGATACGCCCAGACTGCTAATGCCATACAATCCTGAATATTATATTAAGCTTTGTGAAAATTATGGATTGAAAAAAGCTAAGGATTTATTTGCCTGGAAAATAATTAATGAAAAACTTAAGTCTTCTGAAAAACTAAAACGAGGACAGGAAATTGTTAGGAATAGATACAAACTGAAAATTTCTCAACTCGATATGAAAAACTTTCAGACGGACCTGGAAAAATTTAAATATGTTTACAATAAAGCATGGGCTCCTAATTGGGGATTTGTTCCGATGACTGAAGAACAAATTGATGCAATGGCTAAGGATATGAAACCACTCGCTGAACCATCACTGGTGCTTTTTGGTGAGATTGAAGGAAATCTTGTTGGTGCAGCTCTCGTAATGTTGGATTACAACCAGGTGTTTATAAATATGAACGGTAGACTCCTTCCATTCAACTTTCTAAAACTATTCACACAAAAGAAAAAAATAAACTGGGCCAGAATTCTTACACTTGGTATTATTCCTGAATTTCAGAAGAAAGGATTGGACACGGTTTTCTATTGGGAAATCGTTAACAGAGCAGCGGCACTTGGAATCTACCAAGGTGAAGCAAGCTGGGTCCTTGAAGATAATGATATGATGAATCGTGGTCTTGAATTAATGAACGCTGAAAGATACAAACGCTATCGAATTTGGGAAGTTGAATTATAATTCTTCAATAAGAATTTTTAAAATTTTTATTCTGAAAATATTGACTACGGCATAGCTGCATCATATTTAGCAGTATGCGGCGGATCGATCTTCTTAAGTTTTGAAAAGATTTCTGTATCAGGATAAAATTTTAGGTATTGAACAATTTCACCATTCTTAGCATCAAAGAATGTTCGTACATAAACACTATTAATGCTCCCCTTTTTTTGATACATATTCCACAAAATATCAATCAACCCGACAATTTTCCGTTGACCAAGCTCTTTATTCTGGCTGTATATATCTACTCCATAATGATAATCAAAAATACTTCCTCTAAAATTTGAGTATTGTTCTTTAAAAATATCATTGACTAGCCCCTGTCTACTGTATGCGGCACTAGTGGGTGTCCATCCAAAATTAGTTGCACCGGTTGCAGCTAAATTTGCAATAAATTGTGCTTTTTGAAATGCGGCAGTCCCGCCAAATGGTTCCCAAGTATCGTTATCCATTCCGATAATGATTAAAGCATAGTAATCGAGGAAACTTGTTAATGGATCAAATGTTGTTGTATTTGCATATAATGCTTGTCCGGGCTGATATTGAAATTGCCATTGACCATCGTTAATTGCTAGCATTGGCGAATTTCTGTCTGATCTGTAAATAGGTCGAGTACTTGAAACAACAATCTGAGCAGAATAATCGAAGTCCCCTGCTGCTGATAGGAAAAATATACTCATAGAACAATCTATCTTTGTTGCATAATCATCATCAGTATATCTAGCCGTATTTAAATAACCTTCCACAACATTTGCAAAATCTACTAATTTTTCACGGTTTGTAACGGGTAAATTTTCAAAGTTAACTGAAACGTTGCAGTTTAGTTCTTGAGCCGATACAACCGCTGTAAAAATTAAAAATAATGAAAGTAAATGTTTCATAGCATTTTCCGAAAATTTTGTTGCTTTAATATATGAAATTAGATATACTCACTCAATGAATTAATTCTTTTAGTCTATGCGAAAAATTTTTATACTATATTTTCTTTTTATCCCCCTCACACAAAATTTAGCACAAATTAGCCCTGGAGCAAGGCAAATTTCACTTGCAAATTCTGATGTTGCTTTGGCAAATGATGTCTTCACCCTTTTTAATAATCCCGCCGGACTTGCCCAATTAAATTGGAAAGAAGTAGGGATCTATTATTCCCCAGCACCCTTTGGACTTACAGAGTTATCGAACGGATATGTAGCATATCAACAACCCTTTAGTTTCGGTTCTCTAGGAATTGGTGGAATGACTTATGGGTTTGACCTTTATCGTGAATCAAAAATTATACTTGGTTATTCATACAATTATGAAAACATTTTCTTCGTAGGAGCAGCAGTTAACTATCATAGTTATTCCATTCAAAACTATGGCAGCACAGGAGTATTTTATATTAATCTTGGTGCACTTGTTTACATACTTGATGATTTGCGCTGGGGATTTTCAACTAGCAATGTAAACAGAGCTACCGTAGCAGACACAGATGATCAAATTCCTATGATTCTGTCCACCGGATTTAGTTTTGATATATTGAAGAACTTCTCCCTAAATGTAGAACTTGAAAAAGACATTCGGTACAACCCTTCAATACAATTTGGAATTGATTATGATATAATTCAATATCTTTCACTCAGAATCGGAAGTGGCACTAATCCTTCTAAATTTACTGCGGGAGTTGGGATAAATTATTCGATAGTTAGTCTTGATTACGCATTTTTCACTCATACAGATCTTGGACTCACTCACCAGGTTGGCATAATACTCAGTTTTGGTAAAGAAGGTATAAGATCAGAAGCAATTAGAAAATATCTTCAATCCTCAAATTAATTTTATTTTTTTTATTGAAGCTCATTTGTAAAATATCGTTTTGTGTGTACTTAATCCTTATTCCTTCCAAGATCATATTTGCACAAACTGATTCCACTTATTTAAAAACTGAAGAAATTCTCGAAGATATTTTACAAGAACCAACTGGCGAAGTTGATGAGTCAGATTTATACGATATTTTAGAACAACTTATGCTTAATCCGATCAATTTAAACGATGCAACTGTTGATGACCTTACCCGTATTCCGCTAATTGATATTTCCGATGCAAGATTAATTGTAAATCATCGGAATAAGTATGGTAAATTCTTTTCTGTAAACGAATTAAATGCTGTCGAAAATTTAAACAAGCAACTTATACAAAAAATTACTCCCTTCCTGTATGTGGAACAGAAACAATTTGTTGAAGAAGAAATACCTGAGGAATACGGAACATTTTTATCACAGTCAAAAGTTTTGTTAAGAAGTAGATTTACAAACTCTCTCCAAAATAATGAGGGATTTATCAACAAGAAATTTGAGGGGACAAAACCGAGAGTTTACAATAGACTATTATTGAAATACAGTACTAATTATCAGGCTGGGATACTTGCTGAGAAAGACCCGGGCGAAATAGCATATAATGAGTTTACTACTTTTCATTTTGCAATGAATGATGTTGGAATTATTTATAAAGCAGTAATAATGGATTATTATCTTGAATTCGGTCAGGGACTTACAATGTGGAGCCCATATGCATTCTCAAAAGGTCCGGACGCAATTTACCCGGTTAGAAGAGTTGATAGAATTAGTAAACCATTTACAAGTTCGAGCGAAAATAATTTTTTCAGAGGAGTTACTGCGTCTTTTAAAATTGATGATTTCATCATATCAGGTTTCTACTCAAATAATTATTTTGATGCTAATATTGATTCTGTTACTGGTGAAATAACTTCCACTCCGCAAGATGGATTGCACAGGACACCGCTCGAAATTGCCAAAAGAAAAACTGCTAGTGAACAAATGATTGGTGGAAGGATTGATTACAACTTTCGAAAGATTATTTAACATCGAAGTAATGCACTATCAATCTATTTTTAGTAATTCCTTTCAGCCATCAGGAGTTTTTGATCTCTCGGGAAAAGAATTTCGATATTCGGCTTTAGCTTATGGTGTTTCATTTGATAAGTTCGACTTATCCGGAGAATTTTCGTATGACGGCACTTCAGTAGCTTCAATAAATATTTTGCAAATACTAATTAGTGATGATTTTACATTTATAACATCTTTCAGAAATTATCCAAGTAATTTTATCAGTTTGCATGGGTATGCATTCGGAGAACGAAATGGAGCGACGAGAAATGAAGTTGGTATTTACACTGGCTTCAAATGGCGAATTCCAATCGGGATTATTAATTTCTATTATGACCAGTTTAAATTTCCTTTTGCTACCTTTTATGAGCCAACTCCTTCAGGAGGAGAAGAATACTTGCTCGATTTCCTAACAAAACCTATCAGAAAATTTGAACTAAGATTAAGATATAAATATGAAGATAAAGATGTTACAGAACCAATCGAAAATATCAAGCAGGTAGTTAATCGAGTTAAAAGAGCGGTCCGGGCAGAAATAGTTTACACTGTTTCAAACAGAATTCGATTGAAAGGCCGATTTGAATATGCTTCATTCGATATATCAGCAACTAATGAAAATGAGAATGGTTATTTGATATTTCAGGATTTAAGATACTCACCATCAAGTAAATTTAACATTTACGGAAGGATAATCTTTTTTCAAACCGATTCTTTCAATTCAGCAATTTATGAATATGAAAATAATTTAACAGGAGTCTTAACAAATATTCCTCTTTTTTATCAAGGAATTCGATGGTATACAATGGTTCGCTACAGACCGCTGAAATTCTTTACGTTATCTTTCAAATACTCCGAAACATACAAACCCGCTGAAAAAACTATAGGTTCGGGTGATAATATTATTCCCGGGAACCTGGATAATATTGTAGCTTTTCAATTAGATGTTAACTTGTAACATTCCACTCACTTTAAATCAAGTTAATATTTTTATTTATGCGAGTATTCTAATTTCAAGTAATTTAATATATTTACAACGGTAATTAAGTTAGAGTTTACGAATTTCAGTTGTTGTTGACGAAATAATGATTAATTTTATATTCGTAAGCTAGTGATGCCAAATTATCTTAAAACAAAATCAAAGAACATAGATGCTTAGTTCACAAATAGATTTCATTTTCAAATACAATAACGTTGTCCAGTACGCTTTATCCGCAGCTAAAGAATTTCCTGATAATCTCTGTGATTATTTAGTTGATGAATATGAACTAGATGCTGTTGTTCTCTTAAAAGTAAGAGATAAATCCTTCGAGCTTCTGGGTAAATCTACCACAGCAAAAAAATCCCTTACTCAAGCCACAGAATATACATGCAAGAACTGTCAGGCATTACAAAATGGTGTCGCCGAAACAACTCTCGAATTTAATCCACAATGCGAATTCAATGCAGCTGATACTGTTATAAATGAAGGCTGCCTCCATATATCCATTTCAGAAAATGAAAAAGTAGTTTTAAAGATTGCTAGGAAGAATGAGTTTAATAATGTTGAAAAAGACAACCTGATTGTAATAGGTAATTCAGTAAAAACACTTCTTCAGCTCTGGATGGGTAAAAAAGGTGGACTGAGTTATTCTATCAGTGAAATTTTAAGAACAATTGGGCCTGAACTTTGTACCCCAATTAATAGTATTTTGGGTTTTGCTGCTTTACTTAATGAAGAAAATCTTACACAAACTCAGTCTGAATATCTTTCAACTTTAAAAGAAAATGCATACGATCTGCTCTCCCTTTTTAATGATCTAATTGAATTAGTAAAGATTGAAAATTTTGAAAGCACTTCTGAACTAACTGAGATTAATATCAAGCAGTATTTTGCAGATATTCTAAAACTGTTTGAAGATAAAGTATATAGAAATAGAATTGAAATTATCTCGATCATTGATAAGGGATTGCCTGAATCAGTTAAGTGTAATTCGCAAAAGTTACAGTATATAATTACAAATTTGATTACCACATCACTTCGATTAACTGAAAAAGGTAAAATCAGCATTTCTATCCTTTCACCTGAAAAAAACAATTTGACTATTAGAATTTCAGATACAGGAGTTGGTATTGCTTCTGAAAAGTTGAAGAACATTTACTCCCCTTTCGCTCTTGCTGATCAATATATAACAACGGTTGGAAACACCACAGGATTAGGTCTGACTCTTGTAAACAGGTATGTAAATTTTTTAAATGGAGAATTGGAAGTAACAAGCACGTTGGGGAAAGGAACTACTTTTAATCTTAACATTCCTGTTGAAGAAATTTCAATTATTGAAAAACAAATTAGTAGCCTGCCAAAACCTAATACAACAAACAAAGTTCTTGTTGTAGAAGATGATTACGCTACTTCCAAATTGCTTTCTAACTATTTGAACAAGTGGGGTTACGAACCAACAATTGTAAACTCTGCTGAACAGACAATAAAGATACTTCAGAAAGATAGTTATCTCGCTATTCTAATGGATATTGTTTTACCCGATGCCAATGGTCTGGAATTGCTTCAAAAAATAAGAGAAATAAATAGTGCAAAAACTACTCCCGTAATCATTTGTTCAGTTGAAGCGGAACAGCAAAAAGCATTTTTGATGGGAGCAGTCGAGTATTTTGTAAAACCGATTAACTACAAGTACCTTGTTGAAGTATTGACAAATTATAAACTTCGAAAAGATTCCAACATATTATTAGTGGATGATGATATCCCCAGTTTGAACTTGTTAAAAGAGGCAGTTGAAAGAAACGGCTATAAGGCAATGTCCTTTTCTGATTCCTCCAAAGTATTAGATTCAATTCAAAATAGTCATTTGGATCTTGCTATTATTGACCTTGATATGCCCGAAATAGATGGCATCGAACTGATAGAAAGAATTAAATCTTACGAACAGTTTAAGAATCTGCCTATAATAATTTATACAGGTAAAGAAAATTTTGAAGATGATGTTAAAAGAATTGATGGTTTGTTTGAAAATCTATTGCAAAAAAGAAGCACCAGCCTAGAAGAACTTCAGAAATCAATAGAAGAAATGATTAATAGGTATGATGAACCAGCTACTCAGGAAGAGATTAAAGAGAAAAAAGATACTGTAAAAATATTGCTTGTGGAAGATTATAAACATTCTCAGATTATAGTAACCCGGCTTCTAAAGAAAAATGATTTCGAATCTATAATTGTTGTTGAAAATGGACAGGAAGCATTGGATGCCGTTAAGCAGCAGCATTATGATCTTATTTTAATGGATATGCAAATGCCGGTTATGAATGGATTTGAGGCAACTCGTAAAATACGCGAACTCAAAGAGTATAAAGATACTCCAATTGTTGCACTTACTGCTTTTGCAATGAAAGGCGATAGAGAAAAATGTCTTGATGCCGGAGCTACTGATTATATACCAAAACCAATCGACAGCCAGGAGTTTATTCAAAAAGTTAAATACTACACAGAGAATAAATTGGTCGCTAAATCTTAGCACTGTATTTCTCCCCTTCTTAGCATTTACCTGTTTACTTTTTTATTTTTGCTCTCAATTAATTGATTATTAGAATAGCATATGAATAATTCGTCCCCTAGAGTTCGGTTTGCTCCAAGTCCAACAGGATACTTACATATCGGTGGATTGAGGACGGCTTTGTACAACTACCTTTATGCAAAAAATCAGGATGGCAAAATAATCCTTCGGATTGAGGATACTGACAGAAAAAGATTTGTTGAAGGTGCTGTTGAAAATTTGATTGAAACATTGTCCTGGGCTGGAATTAACTTTGATGAAGGGCCTGAAATGGGTGGAAATTTTGCACCATATCATCAATCCGAACGTCTTGATTTGTACAAACAACATGCGGAAAAACTTATTTCTGAAGGCAACGCATATTACTGTTTTTGTACTCCTGAAAGACTTCAGCAACTTAAAGAAGAGCAGCAAAAACAAAAGTTACCCCAAGCTAAATATGACAAACACTGTTTTCATCTTTCAAAGAATGAAATTGAAGAAAAGTTAAAATCAGACGAACCATCTGTAATTAGATTGAATGTGCAGACAGATCAAAAAATTATTTTTAAAGATGTGATAAGAGAAACAGTTGAATTTGAAACAAATAACATCGATGACCAGGTTCTTATAAAGAGTGATGGATTTCCTACCTACCACCTTGCAAATGTTGTGGATGACCATTTGATGGAGATTACTCATGTTATTAGAGGTGAGGAATGGCTTTCTTCAACACCAAAACATATAATCCTGTATGACTATTTTGGTTGGGAAAAACCGGTATTCGCTCATCTCCCGCTTTTGCTCAATCCTGATAAATCAAAGCTTAGCAAACGACAAGGCGATGTTGCAGTTGAAGACTACAGAGAAAAAGGTTATTTGAAAGAAGCTCTTATAAATTTTGTTGCATTGCTTGGGTGGAATTACGGAGATGATAAAGAAGTATATGAAATTGATGAGTTGATTGAAAAATTTTCACTGGATCGAGTTCATAAAGCTGGGGCTGTTTTTAACATTGATAAATTAAATTGGCTGAATTTCGAACATCTACGAAAGAAATCAGATGAAGAAGTTCTTAAAATGTTAAGAGATGAAATTGAAAAATCGGAATTTGATAATTCGAATTTTGGTGATGATTATCTCCTGAAAGTTATTACTGCAATGAAGGAACGAGTTGCATTTGTTAAAGAATATTTGTCTAAAAGTCCGTATTTCTTTAAAGCACCCGATTCTTACGAAGAGCAAAATCTGAAGAAAAGATGGAAAGAAGATTCAGCGAAGTTACTAGCGAAATTAAAAAATCGATTTGAAAAATTAAATAATCCGGTTAAAGAAGATTTTGAAAGATCTCTGGACGAAATAGCTACAGAATTAAATATTGGTAAAGGAAAACTTGTTCATCCTTTACGTATAGCTGTATCAGGTGTGGGAGAAGGACCTGGTATTTTTGATATACTTTCAATAATCGGCAAAGATGAAACATTATCAAGAATTAATACTGCTTTAAGTATCCTGAAATAAAAAAAGAAGATTATGAATCCTGAAGACTCAAAAAACGAAAACAAAAAGTCATCCAATTTTATTCGAGAAATAATTGATGAAGATTTAAAAAATGGAAAGCATAACAAAGTCCACACACGTTTCCCTCCCGAACCAAATGGTTACCTTCATATAGGACATGCTAAATCAATTTGTCTGAATTTTGGACTCGCTGCCGATTACAACGGATTGTGTAATCTTAGATTTGATGATACAAATCCAACCAAGGAAGAACAAGAATATGTAGATTCAATTAAGGAAGACATTCGCTGGCTTGGTTTTGATTGGCAGGAAAGAGAATATTTTGCATCAGATTATTTTGATCAGCTATATGAATTTGCGATTAAGTTAATCAAAAAAGGCAAAGCTTATGTTGACTCTTTAAATGCAGATCAGATACGGGAGTATAGAGGAACTCCGACTGAACCGGGAAAAGAAAGCCCCTTTCGAAATCGATCAATAGATGAAAATCTTGATCTTTTCACAAGGATGAAAAATGGTGAATTTAAAGAAGCGGAACATGTTCTTAGAGCAAAAATTTATATGTCATCATCTAACCTGAATATGCGTGATCCTGTTATGTACAGGATTCTTCACAAATCACATCACAGAACCGGGAACAAATGGTGTATCTATCCAATGTATGACTGGGCACACGGACAATCAGACTCGATAGAAAAGATTACTCATTCACTTTGTACTTTGGAATTTGAAAATCATCGACCGCTATATGATTGGTTTGTTAAAGAGCTTGAAATATATCCACCTCAACAAATTGAATTCGCAAGGTTGAATCTCAACTATACAATAATGAGTAAAAGAAAACTACTATCTCTCGTCGAAGGTAAATATGTTGATGGATGGGACGACCCGAGAATGCCAACGTTATCCGGTATGCGAAGACGTGGTTATACACCGGAAGCAATCAGAAATTTTTCTGAGCGAGTTGGTATGGCAAAGCGCGAAAATATTATTGACGTGTCTTTATTGGAGTTTAGCGTTCGTGAAGATTTAAATATAAAAGCCAAAAGAGTTATGGCTGTATTGAATCCTTTGAAAATTGTAATAACAAACTACCCGGAGGATCAAACAGAGGAGCTTGAAGCCATAAACAATCCTGAAGATCAATCTATGGGAACAAGAAAGATTCCTTTTTCAAAAGAGATCTATATTGATAGAGATGATTTTAAAGAGTACCGCCACCAAAGTTTTATCGATTGTCTCCAGGAAAGGAAGTTCGACTACGATATGCCTATATAATTAGTTGTGATGAAGTGGTAAAAGATGAGAGCTCTGGTGAAATAATTGAATTGCGATGTACTTATTTTCAAGATACGAAAAGTGGATCAGCTACAAGTTCAAAAAAAGTAAAAGGAACAATACACTGGGTTTCGGCCAAAAAAGCCATTAAAGCCGAAGTTAGACTTTATGATAGATTATTTTCAGCTGCGAACCCTGAGGGCGAGGAAGGAAAAGACTTCAAAGAATTTATAAATCCAAATTCTCTTGAAATATTAAATACCAGTCTGTTGGAACCTTCCTTGCAAAATGCAAAACCAGGAGAAAAATTTCAGTTTGAGAGACTTGGTTATTTTTGTGTGGATACAAAGTATAGTGCGGCAGGTTCACCAGTATTTAATAGAATTGTTACACTTCGAGATTCTTGGGCAAAAATAGAACAGGCGAGAAAATAGAATAAGCAATAAATTATGAAGAGAAGTAGTAATATTTTTCGAATGGATTAATAAATCTATTCGAAAAGATTTAGTTACGACCTACAAATTTATATAAACTCAATATTCTCATTAAATTATTTATAGCATCTCTGTCAAAAGGATTGGGAATTTTGCTTATATCTTTAAACTCTCTAATTCTTCCGGTTAACTTTCCCAATCCGTCAACCATCCTTTGGATTACGTTGCCATTATCTTCGATATCATAATAGCCTTCTCTTCCAATGAAAGTTTTCATATACCCCTCACATTTTAAGGTTTATAATTGCATAAAATCATCATAATCATCCAGCTCGAGTTCATTCATACTAATTTCTCCATAGCTGTTGTTATCAATGATCTCATAGATTTCTTCATCGTCCATACAGTCTGGATCAAGACAAGGATCTTCTTCCGACATAATCGGCAGATCTTCATCACCGAAGAAAGAATCAAAAATTTGTTTTTGTTGTAGATGTTTGTTCATTATACGTACCTCCTGTTAGTTTGTAATATGTTTACTACTATAGTGCCAATTTTGATGCCAATTTTGTCGGCACGACATTTCTGAATCGTTGAAATTAAAATGTAAGAATTTGATTTAATATTTTAGATTTAACTGAGTGAAAAGTATTTCAAACAAAATGAGATCAGTGGAAATAATAGGTCATATTTCCCGAACACTTTACTGAAAGAAAATATTTACCCTGATAATAACCGACAAGAATTTCGGTTGGATTGCCATATCCGATTAACTTATTTAACTTTGCATCACGTTTTTGATTTGGTGATATATTTCTTGCCGAAGTGGCGGAATTGGTAGACGCGCTGGACTCAAAATCCAGTGAGGCTTAAACCTCGTGCCGGTTCGAGTCCGGCCTTCGGTACTAATCAGAATAAACCCTCTTGTGGAGGGTTTTATTTTATTTATGGAGATCTAAAAATCGTTAATTACAAAAAAATATTATATATAATTTTTACTAGTTCGTTTCTAGGATTAGTAATTAATTATGTTAACCCAAATGGTATTCCATTGCTGAGGGAAAAACAGGAAATTAAATGGGCACCGGATTCACTTTTTTTGAATTCGGAATCAGACGCTTTAAGTAATCCGAAAGATACTACTAATTTGTCACCAGTCTCTAAAACGGCTGCAGAGAATCAAGTTGAAAAAAAGGATGAAATTACAACTCAGGACACTCCCACAAAAGATCAGAAAAAAATAATAAGCAAAAATAATGTTGCTGCATTTTCAGAACCACAGGCAATCAAGTTAGAACAGGCATTTGCACTATATAATAAAAATGTTCTTTTTATAGATGCACGAGATGAAAGTGATTATTTAGTGGGTCATGTAACAGGTTCAATAAATATTCCATTTGAAGATTTAGATAACTACAAGCAGGAACTCGAACAAATTCCAAAAGACAAACCGGTTGTGGTTTACTGTGCAGGGACCGAATGTGATTTAAGTGTATTGCTTGGCGATATTCTATATGAAAAAGGATTTAAACAGGTTTATGTTTTTTTTGGCGGTTGGGTTGAATGGCAGGATGCAAAATATCCAATTGCACATCCATCTGGTCATAAAAATGAATAGATTATTTAATAATAAATATTTACTCGTTTCAATAAGAATATTTTTAGGATTGGTGTTTATCTTTGCTGCTGTAACGAAGATAACCGAAGCCGAAACATTTGCACGTGCTATTGCTAATTATAAATTACTTCCGAATTTTTTAATTAATTTTCTGGCGATTATCCTGCCCTGGGTTGAACTTTGTGCCGGAATTTTACTTGTATTTGGAATAGTGGTTAAAGAAAACTCAACTATTCTTAGCGGACTCCTTTTCATATTTATCATTGCAATATTGATCAGCTTGCTGAGAGGATTGAATATCGATTGCGGATGTTTTGGAACCGTCGGTGGTACAAAGGTAGGCATTCAAAAAATTTTAGAAAATATCGGACTACTTATTTTAGGATTGATCCTGATAAAATTTGATTCGACTACTTTTTCCCTTTCTCAAGAAGAATAAAAAAACCTATTTCCTTTTAATACTTTCCATAGTATCTCTCAATACACCCAATGATCTTTGACTGAGAATATCAATTTTTATCAATCCCAAATCTTCTATTGAATACATATCCGGTTGAGTGACTATTAAACCTAACCCTTTATTCTTTGCATATTCGAGTGCAACATAATCAGTAATTTTAGTTGGTGTAATCACAATTCCTCCGGGATGAATAGACAAATGTCTTGGGAATCTTGCAATCCTGGAAGCAATACTTACAATAGTTTTCCACGGTTCTTGATTGAATTTTAATTCCTTTGATTCAGGAAATAGTTTTGCAAGATTCGGAAGATTTGCTGCATCAGTCCAAGGAATCCTTTTACTGAATTTTGATATTTCTTGATTTGTAATTCCAAATGCTTTTGCAACTTCTCTGAAAGCAGACCTAGCTCTGAACGTTACAGTAGTGGAAATCATCGCAACATTTTCATATCCGTATTTATCAAATATGTACTTGATAATTTCATCTCGTTCTTTCCACGAAAAATCAATATCAAAATCAGGTGGAGAACTTCTTGCCTTATTTAAGAATCTTTCAAAATAAAGATTGTGCTCTAACGGATCTATCGAAGTAATATTGAGACAATATGCAACTAAACTATTCGCAGCGGAACCTCTTCCTATGGTCACCATTCCTCTTCGTTTTGCTTCATTTACAATATCCCATACAATCAAAAAATAATTTGTGAAACCCATATCATTAATAACTGAAAGTTCCATCTCCAATCTCTTCTTTGCAATATCATTAACAAGACCGTATCGCCTCGCTAATCCTTTATAGGATTCTTCCCATAATAAAGTTACTGCGGATGATTTTGTGAAATTAGAAAAAACCGGATATTTATATTCACTCAACTTCAGATTGACATCACATTGCTTAGCGATTGTTTCAGAGTTTTCTAAAACCTCTGGTAAACTTTTCCATGAGCGTTCAATTAACTTAGGATCTTTAAAATAGGATTCTTCATCAGCCAATTCATTTGGATTAAGATTATCAATATTTGTATTTAATCTGATGGCCGAAACAGCCTTGTGAAGTAAAACATCACTTTTATCCATAAAACATATGGGATTTGTTGCAACCACACCAAATCCATTTTCTTTAGCAAATTGATATCGAATTCTATTATTATTTTTTTCCTTCTGTGTAGTGATTAGTTCAACGAACAAATTAATTTTGGGGGAAGTATCTTTTAAAAATTCAATCAATGGAGTAATCAGGATTAAATTCTCGTTCTTCTGTTTTATTAAGTTGTGAAGAGAGAATACGTCATTGAGATTTCTTGCTGTAATGATCTTGCAGAGTTCAGAATATCCTTTGTTGTTTTTCGCAAGAAGTATTATGTATTTTTTTTCATTTGTAGGTGAAGTGATGCAAGAACCAATAATTGGATTTATCTTTTTTTCAATTGCTATTTTTGAAAATTCAATCACACCATGCATCGAGTTCGTATCAGTCAGGGCAATTGATTGAATCCCAAGTTTTACGCATTTATCAATTAGATTTGCTACAGGAATTGTACCATTCAGGAAAGTATTGTTTGAATGAACATGAAGTGGAATCATTTATAAAATTTAGTTATTCAGAATTATAGTTGTAAAACATTGCTAGAAAGGATAGTAGAATAGAACTAAATTAAATTCTTACTTAAATGCTTTGTCGGAGATATCCTTTCTATAATAAATATTCTTAAAATTTATTTTTTCCAATGCGTTATACGCCAGGTCTTTGGCTAGTGTTAAATTAAAATCTGGAAGCACCGAAGTAACACCAAGTACTCTTCCACCATTTGTAAGAATTTTGCCACTCACTTCTTTTGTCCCTGCGTGATAAACAATAACATCTGCACGAAGTTCATCCAGACCTGTAATTTCGAAACCTTTATCATAAGAATCCGGATATCCTTTTGAAGCAGCAACAACACAAACCGACGAACCACCATTATACTCTACTGCACTTTTATCAATTTTTCCCAATGCCGCAGTATACAGTAAATGTAAAAAATCTCCTTTTAATACCGGAAGAACAACTTGTGTTTCGGGATCACCAAAACGGCAATTGAACTCTATAACCTTTGGGCCTTCTGCCGTAATTATCAGACCAGCATATAAACATCCGATAAAACCGGCGTTTCTTTTATTTAGTGTCCGAACTACAGGGTATAAAATTCTATTTTTTATTTGTTCAAATAATTGTGGAGTAACAATTGGCGCAGGTGCATATGCACCCATTCCTCCTGTATTTTTTCCGGTATCATTATCTCCAATTCTTTTATGGTCCTGCGAGGCTGGCAAACAAATAAAATCATTACCATCACAAATTGCAAAAACAGATACTTCCTCACCTGCTAGAAATTCTTCAACCAGAACTTTTTCTCCAGATTCTCTGGAAACATTATCGCGAAAAATTAATTCTAAAGCTGCTTCAGCTTCGCTTGAACTATTACAGATCATCACACCTTTCCCACCCGCCAGACCATCAACCTTTACTACACAAGGATATTTTTTACTTTTTATATATTCCTTTGCCGGTTCCAACATGCTGGAAGTAAAAGGTAAATATTTCGCGGTTGGAACATCGGCTTCTTTCATAACTTTCTTCGCAAAATGCTTTGATGATTCAATCAGAGCAGCTTCTTTATTGGGTCCAAACACATTGATATGATTTTCTCTAAGAATATTTGCAAGACCATCAACTAAAGGTTGCTCAGGACCAATTATAACCAGATCTATATTCTTCTCTTTACAAAACTCAACTATTTTTATTATTTCAGATGGGTTTATACTGACATTTTCACCAAGAAACCTGGTACCGGGATTACCGGGTAAAATAAATAATTTATTAGGCGTTGGACTTTCCGTGACCTTTAATGCTAAAGAATGTTCTCTTCCCCCTGAACCAATTATTGCAACATTCATATTAAATCTTTAATACTCTGTTTAATTGTTTTGCAAGTTGCTCAGTTAACACATCTCTCCTGAAACCTTCAACATACTTTTCATCCGGAACTGGAAGACTCCCCTCTTTATACTGTTGGTAAACTTGTATAAAAGTTTTTTTTATTTGCTCAATATTGTCTGGTTCAGTAATAAATGAAGCTTTATATTCATTAGCTACCATTTTTGCCGCACCATCCGGAACACAAGCTATAACCGGTTTTCTAGTTCCGAAATATTCATAAACCTTCCCAGGAAGAATGGCATCAATATTTTTTCTTCTGCCAACCATAAACCATAGAACATCCGCTGATTTGAGTTTAGCGATTGATTCAATATGATTTACATAGCCATGATCTTTAATGAAAGATTCTAATTTCAGTTTCCGAATTAAGTTTTGATTCTCCTTTCTTAGAAGCCCAACAAAATGTAATTCTATGTTAGAGGCAATGTCGGTTCTTTCAATTGTAAACTGTTTAAATGCTTCGAGGAAATATTTTGGTGTACTATATACCATAAATATTCCGGAATACATTAAAACCATTTTATTCTGAGATTTTGGTTGAGCTGTTATTTTATCAAAATCTTGCTGATCGTAGCCATGTGAAACTATTACAACATCATTAAACGTTAAAAACTGGTAAGTGTTAATAAGTTTTTCTTTCAGTTTTCGATTTGTAACAATAATGAGTTCGGCAGCCTTAAGAGCTCTGTACTCCTTTTTTTTGTTTAAAAATCTGTGGAATGGTGTAAGATAAAATGAGAAATAACTATCATACCATAAATCTCTGTAATCCAAAACAAGCGGGATGTTGTGTGATTGCTTCAGCGAACTAAAAATATCGAACTGACTAAAAGGAGGTCCTGTGATAAAGATACAATCAAAATGTTCATTATCGAGAATTTCTATTACTTTTTTATAAGCCTTTTTTGCCCAAGATATTTTATTATCCGGGATAAAAAATATTTGACTTAATTTGTTGAAAGTGTTACGAATAAATTCACTGGGTAGTTTAACATACCCTTACTAGATAGCATCGAGTTTGGATCTGAACCTGCCACTCTGACGATACGTACTCCAGTTTCTTCTACTTCTTTCTTCAGAGATTCATCGTGAGCAAAGTAAGCCACTTTACCTGTTGTGATAACAGTCGGCTCCCAATCGTAGTTTTTTAAATACTTAACGAATTTTAATGTACGTTGGACACCACTCAAACCCATTGGGGGAAAATAGTAGGCGATAACAAGAACTTTATGCATTTTGGATTCGTTGCCCTTTTTTTGAACTGACTAAGATTTCACCTGATAATTAGGCGCTTCTTTAGTTATAATAACGTCGTGCGGATGATTTTCCTTTAAACCAGCTGAGGTGATTTTAACAAATCTTGAATTCTTCCTTAAATCATCTATATTTTTAGCTCCACAATATCCCATCGCTGCTCTCAAACCACCAACAAGTTGATAGATCGTATTTTCAAGTGGACCTTTATAAGGAACTCTTCCTTCAACACCTTCCGGAACTAATTTTGCAATGTCATCCTCAACATCCTGAAAATATCTATCCTTACTCCCCTCTTTCATTGCACCTAAGCTGCCCATTCCTCTATATGATTTAAAACTTCTTCCTTCGTATAATATTGATTCACCTGGACTCTCTTCAACCCCAGCAAATAGACTCCCTATCATTACGCTATGTGCTCCCGCGGCTAATGCTTTTGCCACATCACCGGTTTGCTTAATGCCACCATCAGCAATTATGGGTATTCCGGATTTGACTGTAGCACGATAGGTATTAAGAACCGCTGAAATTTGAGGAATTCCAACCCCAGCAATTACTCTAGTGGTGCAGATTGAACCAGGTCCTATACCAACTTTTATTGCATCAACTTTGCAATCTAATAAATCAAGTGATGCCTCATAAGTTCCAATATTACCAACTATTAGCTGAATATATTTAAATTTCTTTCGTGCTTCTTTAATCACCTTCATCACGCCTGCAGAATGACCATGCGCGGTATCAATTACAATTGCATCTGCTCCGGTTTTATTGAGAGCATCTATTCTGTCAAAAGTATCGTTGGTCACACCAACTGCTGCTCCCACTCTAAGTCTTCCGTGTTCATCCTTGCAAGCATGTGGATGCTTTTTCTTTTTCATTATGTCTTTAAATGTTATCAAACCTTTCAGAACACCTCGTTTATCAACAACCGGAAGCTTTTCAATTTTATACCTTTGAAGAATCTTCTCGGCTTTTTCCAATGTAGTACCCATTGGTGCCGTTACAAGATTTTCTTTGGTCATCAGTTGAGATACTTTGAGTTTTTCGTTCGGTTCAAATCTTAAGTCCCTATTTGTCAAAATACCAACAAGCTTATTTGAATTGTCAACTATAGGAATACCGGATACACTATATTTCCTCATTAAGTTTAAAGCATCTTTAATAGTTTTATCCGGTGAAAGGGTAACAGGATCTTTTATCATTCCGCTTTCGGATCGTTTTACTTTATCAACCTCTTCGCATTGTCTTTCTATACTCATATTTTTATGCAGGATTCCGATACCACCCTCTCTTGCGAGTGCAATAGCAAGATTTGATTCTGTTACTGTATCCATTGCTGCTGAAATTATCGGGATATTTAATTTAATTTCTGGTGTTAAATAAGTGGTAACATCAACTTCGCGCGGAAGGACTGATGATTTTGCCGGTATTAATAATACATCATCAAAAGTTAGTGCTTCTTCTATTTTTAATTTTTCATTCATAATTTTTAATTGTAATTAGTCAAATGCCTGAATGCCCGTTATATCTTCTCCAATTATAAGTGTATGCATTTCATGAGTCCCCTCATAGGTTTTTACTGACTCAAGATTTGCAGCATGTCTCATCACAGGATACTCATCCAAAATTCCATTTGCACCATGAATCTCCCTTGCTATTCTAGCAATCTCAAGTGCTTTTTCACAATTATTTCTTTTTGCCATCGAAACTTGAACATGCTTTGCATCTTTTTCATCCATCAATCTACCAAGCTGAAGATTTAGCAATTGGGCTTTTGTAATTTCAGTAAGAATATAGACAAGTTTTTCCTGTGTCATCTGATAGCCAGCTATGGGTTTGCTAAATTGTTTTCTGCTTTTTGAATAATTTAAAGCTGAATCATAACAAGCCATCATTGCGCCGACAACTCCCCAGGCAATTCCATAACGTGCTTGATTCAAACACATGAGTGCATTTTTTAATCCTTCAGTTTTAGGTAGTATATTTTTCTCAGGAAGAAATACATTATCAAAAATTAATTCCGATGTTACTGAAGCTCGCAGTGAATGTTTACCTTTCATCTCTGGAGCAGTAAATCCTTTCATACCTTTTTCAACAATGAATCCTCTTACAACACCATCGAGTTTTGCCCACACAACTGCAACATCTGCAATTGTTCCATTTGTAATCCACATTTTTGCGCCATTTAAAACAAATCCATCCTTAACTTTTTCAGCTTTCGTTATCATACCCGAAGGATTTGAACCAAAATCCGGTTCCGTCAATCCATAGCAGCCAATCTTTGTTCCATTTGCAAGCTGAGGGAGCCAAAAATCTTTTTGTCCTTCACTACCAAAACGAAATATTGGATACATAACAAGAGAACTTTGAACGGATACAAAACTTCTGATTCCACTATCCCCTCTCTCCAATTCCTGCGTAATTAAACCATATGATACATAATTAAGTTCGGCACATCCATATTTTTGAGGAAGAGTACTGACCGAACAATCCAAGCTCTGCCATTTTAGGAACTAAGTGTATAGGAAATTCACTATCTCGATTATGTTTTTCTATGATTGGTATGATTTCGTCAGACACAAATTCACGGACAGTATTCCTGATCATGATTTCTTCGGGAGTCAGTAAAGACTCTATATTATAGTAATCTACACCTTTAAACTTATTCATCTATGAAATTGCTTTTGGAAATTTTGAATTGAAATTTAGTGAATCTCTATTCACTAAACAATGAAGCCTATTCCAAATATGAAATAATAAATTATTTAATGTTTTTAATCCCTGCTGAATGAGACAAATTTGGGTTGCCATTTTTTGACGAAGATTAGACAGGGATTTGTTTTTTACATTAATAATCAGAATCTTTACAGAGTTAAATGACTATGATGACCCCAAAATACCATATCGGACTACAAAGGATCTTCTTATCCATATATCTTGTATCTCTTATTGCGGGAATTCTCCACCATCATCACTACGAATTTTCAGTTTTACAAAAATTAGATTCTGAAAGAGAAGCAATTGCAAGCGACTTCCTGCTAGTTGGGGGCAATACTTATGAATGTATAATTCAGCAAAGTATAACAAATCTTCAAACTGCTCTACCAATTTATTTCATTGATAATACGTTCAGTGTTAATCAAACTATTATATATCAAAATTTCAGATCTCAGTTTTGCATAAAACAGATTCATCTCGCCAATATTCTACTTAGAGCCCCACCCTCACTCTCCTAAATTCAACCATTTATTAATTAAGATATCCAAACTTTTCTGATCCATATTATTATCAGAATTTATTTATGGAGAGTTTTATGCTAAGAAAAATAATCTTTTATTTAATGTTACTTAGTCCAATCGCGATCGCTCAATCAAATATCAATCCTGACATAAGTTTGATTGGTACATTTGATACATATACAAATTTCATTAAGGATAATCCCGATTATGGCAAATTAATCTTTGATGTTCCTTCATTCGAATTATTTATCGATGGCTATTTAAATCCTTATGCCCGGGCAGCTGCTAATATCTCTTTTGAAGACGGTGCATTTGGAGTTGAAGAACTTTATGCTCAAATACTAAGAGGGTTGCCATTGGATATGCAAATAAAAGCTGGTAAGTATCTATTAGGATTCGGTAAATTGAATACAGTTCATCCTCATACGTGGCCTTTCATTGACAGACCATTGTGGCAACAGATTTATTTTAGTGATGAGGGATTTAATGATATCGGATTTGATGTTAACTTCATCCTTCCAACTGAAGATTTTTATACTACATTGGATCTTGGTGTTTATACAGGAAATTCAATGGCTATTAATACAGCCGGTGAAGATTCAGATCCAAATGAAGTCCGAGGCAATAGTTTAATTTTTGTTGGGCGTCTTGGTTCATTTTTTTCATTGAATGATTTCAACAACCTGGATGTTGGGTTGAGTGGATCTTTTGGAAATTATGCCAAATCATCCTTCTATGTTCCGGATAGTGTTGGGTTTCCCAATCAAATGCTTAAGTACTTCTATAGTGGTCTTGATTTCAAGTATAAGTACAAAACCTGATGGCTACACTTCATTTGTTATTCAAGGCGAGGGAATTCTAAATCATCGTGATGTGATTCGTGGAACTGAAATAGAACCTGTTGTTGAAACAATTACAACTTACGGTGCTTTCATTTATTTCGATTATCAATTCATAAAACAATTTAGCATAGGTGCTAAATATGATTATACTTTTGGTGTAATAGGTGATGATTATTCTGCCTCTACACTTTCGAACGACGGTTCAAACAAAACTTCCGGTATTGAGGGTTGGATTGGGTACTATCCGGTTGAAGAAACACTTGCATTCCGGCTAAGCACACAATATTTATTTTTTAATTTAGCTGATAATATGACTAAAGACGGTGAAACAACAATAACTCTACAAATGATTTTTTCACTCGGACCTCACAAAGCACATCAATTTTAAAAAAGGAAAATAATAGGTAAAAAAATGAAAAAATATTTAATTCTCATATTTTCACTACTAGTTTCGTTACAATTATATGCAGAAATAAAAGTTGTAGCAACGACAACAAATATTGCCAATCTTGTACAGGTAATCGGTGGTAATAAAGTCACTGTCGATTATTTATGCCGGGGTGATCAGGATCCCCATTTTCTAGAAGTTTTGCCAAGCTATATGCTAAAGCTAAGAAACGCCGATATAGTTTTTAAAATTGGATTGGACCTTGAAAAATGGCTACCACAACTTATTGATGGTTCAAGAAACGATAGGCTCGAATTAGTTGATCTTTCCGAAAACATTTCCAAACTAGAAGTTCCAACAACGAAAATGGATGCAAGCCACGGAGATGTTCATCCTTATGGAAATCCGCATTATTGGCTTGATCCTGAAAATGCAAAAATTATGGCTGAAGAAATTTATAATACGCTTAAAAATTTTTCTTCACAAGATGCAGATTATTTCAAAAAGAATCTTGATAATTTCAACAAAGAAATCGATTCGAATATAATAAACTGGACAACTAAGCTTTCCAGCTTAAAACAGAAAAATATAATCACATTTCATAAAAGCTGGCCATACTTTGTCGAAAGGTTTGGATTAAATGTTGTTGGTAATGTGGAACCAAAACCTGGAATTCCGCCTACACCTTCGCACGATGCAGATTTAATTCAATTAATAATGAAAGGTAATATCAATATTATTTTAATGGAAAATTATTATAGTGATAGTGCACCGAACCATATTTCAGAATCAACCGGGATAAAAGTTGTGAAAGTACCGGTTGCGGTTTACGGTATTGAAGGTGTAGATTCTTATATCAAATTGATTGATTATATAGTTAATCAGATTACTAAAAATGGATAAAAATAAATTGGACTCAATTATAAATTTCACAAATGTATCTATTGGCTACGGCCGAAAAATTATTCAGAAAGATTTAAGTCTTTCGATTGAAAAAAATGATTTTATCGGCTTAGTTGGTCCAAATGGTGCAGGTAAAACAACTTTTCTGAAAACTCTTCTCGGAAATATTAAAGCATTATCAGGAACAATTGAAAAGAAAAATATTGTATTCGGATATGTGCCCCAAAGAGATGTTGTTCAACCGTTATTGCCATATACTGTGCACGATGTTGTAATGATGGGCAGATATTCTTTCTTAAAATTATTCAAGAACCCTGATAAAAATGATGAGAAAATAGTAGACGAAAGTCTTGAAATTGTTGGAATCAGTAATCTGAAGTGGATGAGTTATAATAGTCTTTCTGGTGGACAAAGACAACGCGTGCTAATTGCAAGAGCTCTAGCCACTAAACCGGATGTTTTAATTCTTGATGAGCCAACAAACGGTTTGGATACTCCTTCGCACTATTCAGTTTTGAATCTTATTTCTCAATTACACGATGAGAGCCATTTAACTGTACTGATAGTGAGTCATTTGTTAACAGATGTTGCGAACCTGGTTAAAAAGATTATGCTGTTTGAAACGACAAGCTTTCAGTTTGGATTGATTGAAGAAATTCTTTCAACTGAAAATCTGGCAAAAACTTATTCAGCAAACATTGATGTAAAAAAATTAAATGGTGAATATCTAATAACTTCAAAACATAATGGATAGAAAATTTGGAAACCGTAAAATTATTATTTGATCTTTTCCCATATGCAATCCTAGGAAGTATTGCAGCAGGCATTATTTGTAGTTTTCTAGGAGTGTTTGTTGTATCACAACGTGTAGTTTTTCTAGGTGCTGCACTTACTCAGGCAGCAATAGCAGGCGTTGCATTTTCTTTTCTTCATCTGCTAAACTTGGAAAACTTAATTGCTAATCTGTTTGGAATTCAGTCAGTTCAAGATTCATTTCTTCATCACTTTGAACATACTTTTTTCTCTCTACTTTTTGCAGTGATTGCAGTACTCATTTTCTCACAAAGTTATCGGCAAAAATTTTTAACCACCGATAGTTTGCTGGGGATTATTTTTGTGGTCGCAATAGCTTTCAGGATAATCTTCATCCAAAAAAGTCCAATTGCTGAAGTTGCAGAGATTGAGTCAATTTTAAAAGGTGATATTTTATTTATCGGTCTGCAGGAATTTATTACTCTCGCAATAATCTTGATAATTATTATGGCAATCTTTTCATTGTTTTATAAACAATTAAAATTTGTTACATTCGATGCGGATACTGCTGCAGCGCACGGAATAAATGACAGATTATGGCTTATGGTGTTTTATCTGACTGTGGGTATAGGGATTTCATTAACTACAAGGTTTGTTGGTGACGTTTTCACGTTTGGATTTCTAATTCTTCCAGCTTCGATAGCTATTTTACTAGCAAAAAGAATATTCAGTGTTTTCATTTATGCAATAATTATTGGCGCTATTGTACCACCAGTTGCAATTTATTTTGCATTCGTTCTGGATGTTTCCAGTGGCCCAACAGCTGTAATAGCTGTACTTGCCTTGTTTGTATTAGTATTCATATTTAAAAAATTGAAACAGTAATCTTCGAGTAATCGAGTTTCAATATTAGGATTAAAGTAGTATTTTTGCACTCAGATTTTTTCAGCTCGGAGAGGTGGGTGAGTGGCTGAAACCAACGGTTTGCTAAACCGTCATACTGGGAAACTGGTATCGCGGGTTCGAATCCCGCCCTCTCCGCTCTCATTATTTTTGCTATTGTCCTCTATGCTATTGTCCTCTAAGAATTTAGTTTACCCTAAAATGAAATGTTCCTACTAATGATCTGAAGTAGGATGATCAACTTTCTGATATTTCTTCTTTCTGCTTCCTTCATAGCTGTCTATTTGCAATAGGACACCTTCCAGTTTTCCGTTCACTAACGGAATTCTGCTGGACGTTTTCAACCCAATGTGTTTTCTTAATGATGGTTCACCAGTATAAATAAATGCTGATGTACCTTTACACTTTGTTTTGAGAAAATCACCCAGTTCTTTATAAAGATTTTCAACTTCATCTCTTTTACCAAGCCTGATACCGTAAGGTGGATTCGTTATCAGTATCCCGTTTTCAAAATTTTTAATGTGCTGAAATGGATGTGCAGATAAAGTAACATTTTCAAAAGAAGGCAATCTGGATAAATTCTCTTTTGCAATGTCTATAGTTATTTGGGATTTATCGCTTCCACTTATTATTCCTTTTGGTAACGGCTTGATTTTACTATCCAATTCTTCTTTAAATTTTTCCCAATCCGATTTATTAAAATCAGGCAGATGAAAGAATCCAAATTTCTTTCTAAGTTTTTGGGCAGGGATTCTGCAGTAGTGCAACAATGCTTCACATAAAATCGTTCCTGAACCGCACATACAATCTAGCAAAGGTTTTTCGCCATCCCACTTACTTAGTCTTATTATAGCTGCGGCAAGTGTTTCCTGCATCGGAGCATCGCCTGCAAGAAGTCTGTACCCCCTTTTATGTAATGATTCACCAGAAGTATCTAAACTTAAAACTGCATTATCCTTTTCAATGAATAAATTAAATCTGATATCGGGATTTACAGTTTCTACATTTGGTCTTTTACCAAATTTGGCACGGAAATAATCTGCTATACCGTCCTTTAAAACCTGCGATGCATATAGAGAATTATTAATGGTACTTTTTGTAACAGATGAGGTGATGGCAAAAGTTTGATCGAGAGAGAATAATTTATCCCATTTAATTTTCTTTGCCAAATTCATAATTGCATCTGCATTTCTGCAATGAAAAGATTTTAACGGTGCTAATACTCGTGAAATCATTCTGGAGGTATAATTAATTCTGTAAATAGTAACAAGGTCAGCTTCAAAATAGATCCCTCTATATGCTACTCTCGTATTTTTTGCTCCAAGCTCAATCAATTCCTGCTCACATAATTCTTCCATCATCCCGGGAACTTGTGCAAAAAAAGTATTATTTGTTTGATATCCGTACATTTATTCAATTCCTCAAATAGCATAGAATTATTTCTTAATTGTAAATATAACTATGCTTCAAACAGAATTTCCGATATAAATAAGTTATAATTCATCTACCCGGTGATTATTAATCAGGTTTAATTTTATAAATTATATTATCAAATTTAATTCGTTAAGAAGTGTCAACTGATCATTCAAAATACATAAGACAATGCTTTAAACTCGCTGAGAAAGGTAGAGGTTTGGTAAGCCCAAATCCACTCGTTGGAACCGTAATTGTAAAGAATGGTGATATTATTAGTACCGGTTACCACAAAAAGTATGGTTCAATTCATGCTGAAGTTGATGCAATAAAAAACACCAAAGTGGATATAACCGGATCCACACTTTATTGTAATCTTGAACCTTGCTGTCATACAAAGAAACAAACCCCACCCTGCGTGCCTCTCATAATCCAAAAAAAAATACAAAGAGTTGTAATTAGTAACTTCGATCCGAATAATGCAGTGAATGGGAAAGGAGTTAAACAATTACAAGAAGCAGGTATTGAAGTAATTACCGGAGTTCTTGAAAATGAAGGAAAAGATTTAAATAAATTTTACTTCAAATACGTCAAAGAAAAATTACCCTACATTACATTGAAGATTGCTCAATCAATAGATGGAAAAATTAGTTATTCAAGGAAAGAGCAAACCTGGTTAACCGGAAAAGAATCGATTAAATTTGTTCACGAACTAAGAAGTGAATATGATGCCGTATTAGTTGGTGCAGGAACAATTAAAACCGATAATCCCCTTCTGACTGTGAGAGAGATTAAAGCAAGAAATCCAATTAGAATTATTATTGATGGTAAATTAAATATTTCTTCTAAATCAAAAATTCTGAATCTGGAAGACACAGAAAAATCGTGGATTTTCACATCAACATCAGCTGATCAAAAAAAAATGAATAGGCTAAGAAAAAAAGGAGTGAAAATTTTTGAAATAAATTCTTCTCAGAGGAAAATATTGAATCTTAAAAACATACTCCGAGTTTTAGCAAAAAATAAAATCACTTCTATTTTAGTAGAAGGTGGTGCAGAAATATTCAACCAGTTTCTGGAATTGGACCTTTACAATGAAGTAATAGTTCTACAAGCTCCGATTGTTTTAGGAAATGGGATCAATAGTGCAAATCTTTTAAAGACAAAACAAATGAAATTGTTGACTTATGAGAAGCTTGGAGAAGATATTAAGCTGGTTTATGGTAAAAATTTATCTGATTAGTTTCTGATAAAATAATTAACTTTAGATTATGTTTACTGGAATTGTGGAAGAAATAGGCAAAATTGAGAAATCAACTCCAATTGCGGGTGGTCTGGAAATTAAAATTAACGCTGAAAAAGTCCTCGAAGATATTAAAGTTAACGATTCGATCTGCATTGATGGTGTTTGCCTTACAGTAACTAAATTTGATAAAAATTCATTTATGGTCGATGCAGTTGGTGTTACTCTGGAAAAGACAACATTTAATAAATATTCATCCGAATGATTTGGTAAATCTAGAAAGATCTGTCAGATTAAACGACCGATTGGGAGGACATTTAGTTCAAGGTCACGTAAATGGTATCGGAACTATTTCTGAAATTCAAAAGCTAGGAGAAAATTATCTTATAAAAATTAAAATTCCTGTTGAGCTTGAAAGATATGTAATAAAGGAAGGTTCGATTGCAATCAGCGGAATAAGTTTAACAATTGCTGACATTAAGAAGAATGAAATATCGATTTCAATAATTCCACACACCTGGCAAAATACAAATCTTAAAACTAAAAAGGTAAATGCTCCTGTAAATATTGAAATTGATATGCTGGCAAAATATGTTGAAAAACTTTTAAGTAATGTAGAGAATCCATCAAATAAAATATCAGAAGGCTGGTTAAAAGAGCTTGGGTATTAAACAAAAAGTAAAATGAATAATTATAACGAGTTTAATTTCAACACAATAGAAGAAGCTATCGAAGACATCAAAGTCGGAAAGATGTTGATAGTAGTTGATGATCCTGACCGCGAAAATGAAGGTGATCTTGTAATGGCTGCAGAACTATGCAAACCAAAAGATGTAAACTTTATTACAAGAGAAGGAAGAGGAATTCTTTGTTTACCAATTAATGATGAAAAAGCTAAAGAGTTAAAACTTGATTTGATGGTACAAAATAACACTGCACTACACGGTACTCCATTTTCAGTTTCAATTGATTATAAACATGGAACAACAACTGGTATTTCAGCAAATGACAGAGCCATCACCATCAACCGTGCGACGGATGAGAAAATAAATCCCAACGATTTTGCCAGACCTGGACACATCTTTCCTCTTATTGCAAAAAAAGGCGGGGTTCTAAAACGTTCCGGACATACTGAAGCAGTTGTTGATCTTGTCAAGTTAGCAGGATTAAAACCAGTTGGAGTTTTATGCGAAATTCTTGACGAAGATGGAACTATGGCTCGCGTTCCTAAGCTTATGGAATTCGCTAAGAAACACAATTTAAAGATTATCACAATTGCTGACTTGATAGAATATCGAATGGCAAGGGAACATTTTATTCAGAAAAAAGTTACTGTTGATTTACCAACAAGATATGGTGCATTTAAGCTTCATCTTTATGAAAACAAACTGGATAATCTTGATAATCCGATTGCTTTGGTTAAAGGAGACATAAGCGGAATTGAGCCGGTTCTAGTTCGAGTCCATTCGGAATGCTTAACAGGCGATATATTTGGCTCCAAACGTTGTGATTGCGGGGAACAATTAATTGCTGCTATGAGTATGGTAGAGAAAGAAGGTAGAGGTGTAGTTTTATATATGAGGCAGGAAGGTCGTGGTATAGGATTGGTGAATAAACTTTTAGCCTATCATTTACAGGAACAAGGCAAGGATACAGTCGAAGCAAACGAAGCACTTGGATTTAAAGCTGACTTAAGAGATTACGGTACAGGTGCACAAATTTTAAAAGATCTTGGTTTGAAGAGAATCCGTTTGTTGACGAACAATCCTAAAAAATTAATAGGATTAAAAGGTTATGACCTTGAAATAATAGAGAGAGTTCCGTTGGAAATTAAACCCAATCCAGAAAATGAAAAATATCTAAAAACAAAAAGAGACCGTTTGGGTCATCTGCTATATACTGAACAAAAATTGTAAATATCAACGAGGAGAAAATGGCTAACATCATTGAAGGAAAATTAAACGCTAAAGGAAAAAAGTTTGCTTTAGTTGTAAGCAGATTTAACGATTTAATTTCTTCTCAGCTTCTATCTGGCGCAAAAGACTGTTTGATTCGCCACGAATGCAAAGAAGAAGATATTACCATTGCTTGGGTACCTGGTTCCTTTGAAATTCCTCTAGCTGCAAAAAAACTGGCTAATTCAAAAAAATATGATGCAGTAATTTGTCTAGGAGCAGTTATTCGAGGTGGCACTCCACATTTCGATTACATAGCTTCTGAGGTTTCAAAAGGAGTAGCTCAGGTTGGGTTTGAATCAAACTTGCCAGTAATATTCGGCGTACTTACAACTGATAATGTTGAACAAGCTTTAGAAAGAGCCGGCACCAAAGCAGGCAACAAAGGTTGGGATGCTGCACTTTCTGCAATTGAGATGGTTAATTTGCTTGGGAAATTATAAAGTATAAAAAACCAGGCATTATCAGTAGGTTCGTCTCCACTGTACCTTCTATTCTAAGAGGGTATTTTTCTTTATCAAACCGTTCAAGAGATATAAGATTTAAAATCAAAGATTCTCCTCTAAAGTCATAACTAAATTTTTGAACATAATAATTACTTAGAAATGTTAAAGTATCACCTGAAATAAAATAATTTCCAGAAACATTTGGATTTTTATCAAAACCGACACCATATCTTCCATCTGAGCGACTATTAGAAACAAAGAGTAAATAATAGTCAAGAATCCAAGCATCTCCCCCACTTGTCCCATCTTCTCTTTTTGTCCACTGTCCATTAAAAGTATATTCATGATGATTGTTAGCTACATCAGTTGAATAATTCTTTGAAGATAGTTTTGTGTAACCACATTTAGTTATTACTAGGCCAATTAGACAACTAATAACTATTATGATTGATTTATTATAAATTTGTCTCATAATTAGTACGAAGTTCTTAATTAATGTTGCTATACAAATTTAAATTCAGTCTGTTTGAAATAAAAACATTTTTGTATTTTTACTTGTTCTAATTGAATAATTATTGGGAATAATGAAGCGACTTTTAGAAACTAAGGTAAAGAAATTAAACAGCACTCATAATACGATAATTGAACTTGATTCAGTTATAATTGGTGAAGGGTATTTTAGTGTTATTGCTGGTCCTTGTGCACTTGAAAGTGAAGCCCTGGCAATTAATACTGCCAAAGCTGTTGAACAAGCAGGCGCAAAAGTATTCCGATGTTCTCTGTTTAAACCAAGAACTTCTCCATACACTTATCAAGGATATGGACTTGATGGAGTAAATCTTCTTAAACTTCTTCATTCGGAAACAAATCTCCTTCTTGAAACCGAAATATTAAGTACTGATCACCTGGATGTTCTTGCTCGTGAAGCAGATATTTTGAGAGTTGGATCCAGAAACATGGATAATTATGAACTGCTGAAGGCTGTAGGTAAAACAAACAAACCTGTGATATTAAAACGAAATATGAGTGCAACTCTCGAAGAATTTTTACTAGCTGCTGAATACATCCTTTCAGTCGGCAACGAAAAAGTTATTCTTTGTGAAAGAGGTATCAGAACTTTTGAAAATTATACAAGAAATACATTAGACATTCTCGCAGTTCCTGCATTAAAAGAATTAACACATCTTCCTGTTATTGTAGATCCATCTCATAGTACCGGAAAAAGCAGTTTGGTTCCTGCAGCAAGCAAAGCTGCATTAGCAGCTGGTGCTGATGGATTGATGATTGAAGTCCATCCTGATCCTTTAAAATCCTTCTCTGATGGCGAGCAGTCAATTGATATACCCACATTCGATAAGCTGATGAAAGATTTAGGAGAGATGGCAAACCTGCTCGGCAAAAAATCTTTTATACCTGTTCTAAGCTAAAATTCTAATCCCTTTAAAATTAAATTATGCGAAAATTTCTGGCAATACTAAAAAAAGAATTTCTCGAGTTATTACCACCCTTCATTTTTTTTGCATTTGTATTTCATGTAATGATGCTTGTTGAAAGTTTGATGGCGAAAGCTTCTGGTTTTTCATATTCAGCTACAACAACTGCTTTAATCGCAGCGATTGTGGTTGGCAAATCTATCTTGATTGTAGACGCTTTACCGATGTTAAAATTCAAGGAAGGGAAAAAATTAATATACCCTATTACATGGAGAGTATTCTTTTACATAATCATCGTCGTAATATTTCAGTTCATTGAAGAATTAATTCCATTATTTTCGGAATCTGATTCTTTTTCCAACGCTGTTACTTTATTCTTTACGAAAATGAAATGGGACCATTTTTGGGCTGTTCATATAGTTCTCTTTTTATTTTTAGTAATATATACGATGGTTAATGCTGTTGTTGATATACTCGGTGCAAGAAAGTTTTTGGCGATATTTTTCAGGTACGGATAGAAAATTATAATCCTATTTCTATTATCTCTTCCATTAATTAAAATCTTTTAAACTAATTAGTTAATTTTTGGTTAAGATTATTTTCTTTTCCTCTTTAATAGTTGAATGGTAGACACAGAGAAAAATAATAAACCAAAAAAATTAAGTGGAATTCTCCTTCATCTTCACCCTCAATCAATTAATGAAAAAGCATTAACCTTTAACAGAACATTTGGATTAGGTGGGATGGCTGCACTTTTAATTGTTTTGCAGTTTATAACCGGAATAATGTTAAGACTTTATTATGAACCATTTCCGCAAAAAGCATATGATTCGATTATCTATTTAAAGAATAGTGTTCTGTTTGGACAATTGATTCGTAACATCCATCACTGGAGTGGAGTATTTCTTGTTATCATTGTCTTTCTTCATCTACTCAGAGTTTTTTTTACAGGCGGATTTCAATCATCCCGAAAAGTTAACTGGATCATCGGGTTAATACTTCTTGTATTAATCATAGGATCTAATTTTACCGGATATTTACTACCATGGGATCAGTTGGCTTACTGGGCGGTGACGGTTGGAACAAGTTTATTAGATTATATCCCATTCGTTGGAAATTCCTTAAAACATTTAATGCTTTCCGGAGACGAAGTAAATTCACAGACTTTGCTCATATTTTATAATTTTCACACAGCTGTATTTCCAATCTTAATTTTACTTTTAATGGCTTATCATTTTTGGCGCGTGAGAAAAGCTGGTGGAGTAATTTTACCGAACAATGATATTGAAAAGAACTTTGTTCCAACTTATCCAAATTTGATTTACAAAGAATTGGTGGTTGCATTAGCCCTAATTGCCGTCATTTTAACTTTCTCTGTATTTTTTAATGCACCTCTGCTCACAAAAGCAAATCCGGATTTTAGTTTAAATCCAACAAAAGCTCCCTGGTACTTTGCAGGTATTCAGGAATTGTTAATGCATTTTCATCCATTTATTGCCGCATTTTTTATTCCTGCTGTAATTATTATTTCACTTGTAGCACTTCCATTTATAAATTTAAAAGAAGAGATAAACGGTGATTGGTTCTACTCAGAGAAAGCAAAGTTGGCAGCTAAGTTTGCCGCTTTATCAGCTTTAATATTAACTCCGGTTCTTGTAGTGCTGAATGAGTTTCTGCCGAAGCTTGAAACTTTATTGCCTTCAATTAATTCCTTTGTAACAAATGGATTAATCCCATTAATAATACTGCTTTTAATTACTTGGCTTTATTTTAAATTCGTTTCAAAAAAATATCAGCTCTCCCCTATCGGGAAAGTACAGACTATGTTTGTCTTTATCACTACAGCATTCATAATTCTTACTCTAATTGGTATTTTCTTTCGCGGCATGGATATGAAATTAGTATTTCCATGGAATGTTTGATCTATGAAAAAGAAAAAGCAAATAAAGAAAGTAAAAGCTAAAAAAGAAAAAGTAGATGAAGAGCTGTCTCCAGAATTAAAACTAGATAACCGTAGAACTTTTTTAAGAAAACTCTGGAAAGGTTTAGGCTTCTTCGCATCATTGGAAATTGCAACAATATTTTTTGGATTTCTATTTTCAGGAAAGGAAGACAATGAGACAAAACCAAAACAAATTTATGAAGCTGGTAAAGTAAACTCATTTCAACCAAATACCGTAACAGTTTTTAGAGGTGGAAGATTCTATTTAGCAAGACTTGAAGATGGTGGTTTCATTGCACTTTCATTACGCTGCACACATCTTGGTTGTTCAATTAATTGGGAAGGTAGTAAAAAACGATTTGTATGTCCCTGTCATTCATCAGTATTTGCAATTAATGGGAATGTTGAAAATCCGCCGGCACCGACAGCTCTGGATTACTTCCCAATCAAAATAGAAAATGGGATTGTAAAAGTTGATATCGGTACCAAGTTAAGGAGAAACAGGTTTAATAAATCACAAGTTGAGTATGCATAAGTAAAATATGGAAATTTGGAAAATAGTTGGAATAATCTCGACTGGTGTTATTGTTTTTATGATCCCACTTTCTCTGCTAATTAATATTCCATCAAAAAGTATCGTAATAAAACAAGCTGAGTTCGTTGGCGGGAAAGAGTGTATTAGCTGCCATCAGAGAGAATATGAATTGTGGAAAGGGTCTGATCACGATAATGCAATGGCTGAAGTTAATGATTCAACAGTTCTTGGTGATTTTAATAATGTCGAAGTTCAGTTCAGAGGGAAAACCCATAAATTTTACAAACGCGAAGGAAAATTTTTCGTCTTTACCGAAGGTATTGGTGGTGAGATGAAGGAATTTCCGGTTACCTACACTTTTGGAGTTCGTCCTTTACAGCAATATTTAATTCCATTTGATAAAGGGAGATACCAATGTCTTCCAATTGCTTGGGATGTTAACAAAAAAAGATGGTTTGATATGGCAGGGATGGTTTATTCATCGGAAGAATTAAAACCAACAAGCTGGTTTTACTGGACAAACCAATCACAAAACTGGAATGGGATGTGTGCTGAGTGCCATTCGACGGATCTTAAAAAAAATTATAATTTGGAAACTGATTCATATAATACAACCTGGTCAGATATAAATGTAAATTGTGAAGCCTGTCATGGTCCCGGATCCGAGCATCTTGATTGGGCTAAACTTCCCGAAGGCTCCAGATCATATGATAATAACTTCGGATTGGTTTTAAAAACGAGTAACACCACATCCAAGCAATATATTGAAGCCTGTGCACCGTGCCATTCAAGAAGAACCTCATTGGGAGATAATAACCACCGAAGTAATGATTATTATAATAATTTTCGTCCTCAATACATTACCCCCCCGTTATATTTTTCTGATGGACAAATTCTTGATGAGGATTATGTTTTTGCATCCTTCACACAAAGCAAAATGTATATGCATGATGTGAGATGCAATGATTGCCATGATTCACACAGTTTAAAATTAAAATTTGATGGTAATACATTGTGCACACAATGTCATCGAGCCGAAGAATACGATACTTACCAACATCATTTTCATAAATACGCAAATGAAAAAGGTGCAACCAGTAATCAACAAATTTGGCGATGTTGTTCCTGTCGGAGATGGTGCATTATGCAAAACCTGTCATATGCCAGCAAGATATTATATGGGAATTGACTACAGACGTGATCATAGTTTAAGAATTCCGAGACCCGATTTATCCATCAAGTATGATGTTCCAAATGCCTGCAATGATTGTCACGCCGATAAAAGTTATCAGTGGTCTGAAGATTATATTAAGAAGTTTTATGGCGAACGTAAAAAATTTACTTATGGCAGTGTTCTTTCAGCCGGGTATTTGCAAATGGAAGGTGCTGATACAAGTTTAATACATCTTATACAAAATGACCTTTACCCTGAAATAGTCAGAGCTACAGCAATTCAATATCTTACCGACTATCCAAATAAAAAATCTCAGGATATTATAAAGTCAATGCTGGATAATCCGGAACCAATAGTTAGGGAATCTGCTGTAAATGCTTTCGATGAAAATAATATCATGGATTTAATTCAGTACTCTTTCACCAATTCTAGACGACCCAGTAAAAATAGTACGCATCGCTGCAGCTAACAGGCTATTTGAACTTGATAAGAGTTTTTTTTCAGATAGTCTTTATACGAAAATTACATCAGTGATGGATGAATATTTAAACTCCATTATCTATACTTCTGATTTTCCTTCTGGCAGATTTAATCTTGCAAATTATTATTCGCGAAAAGGTGATCTGGTGAAAGCGGAGAAATATTATGAAGATGCAATTAGAATTGATAATCAATTTTATCCTGCAAAATCAAACCTTGCTTTACTTTATTACGGCCAGGGAAAGCTTCAGAAAGCCGAACAGCTATTTCTGGATTTGATCAAAAATAATAGAGAGTATACAGAAGGAAATTATTATCTCGGGTTACTTTACGCTGAACAGAAACGATACAAAGACGCAGCAAATTATCTTGAAAAAGCTCTCTTACAAAAAAATCCAAATTCACGAGTCTATTACAATCTGGGATTAGTCTATCAGCAGCTTAATGAAAATAAAAAAGCGGAAAATATTTTAAGAAAAGGAAATGAAGTAACTCCAAATAATTTTGATTTGATATTTGCACTATCGGATTTCTATTTAAAGCAAAAGGAGTTCACCAAAGCTTTGCAATACGCAACTGAGTTAAAAACAAAATTCCCATCAAAACCTGAAGGGCAAGGTTTAATAAACTACATTGCAAGTCAGAGTAAACTTCCATGATTATAAATCTTTTATGGGGATTATTGAATAATTCTTTAATTTTCCATTCAAGAAATGACTCCACTAATTAATGATTGGTAAATACAATTGAATATTAGGCGACATCTTATACTATTTTTATTTCTTCCAATCATTATATCTGCACAAGACCTTGATCCACGCGCTTACGCAAGAGTACCAATTGATTTAACATTTGCCGGTCTGGGTTTTGGGTATTCATATGGTAATGTTCTTTTAGATCCTTCACTTCCCCTGAAAGATCTGGACGCAAATGTTCAATCCCCTCTTATATTTGCAGGGCACACGATGGATCTTTTCGGATTCACTTCACAAATATTTGCAGCATTACCCTATGCATGGGCACAAGTATCGGCAAATTATAAAGGTAGTAATGAAAGCCGAACAAGATCAGGCTTGGGTGATATGCGAATGAGGATTTCAATTTTACTTTTAGGTGCTCGACCAGTTAAGGTAAAAGAATTTGCAAAAAAAACTCCCGAGTTTATTTTGGGAACAAGTTTAATGATATACGCTCCGACTGGTCAATATTTTCCTGATAAATTAATTAATCTTGGAACCAACCGCTGGTCATTTAATCCTGAAATTGGAATATCATATCCATTTTATAAAAGGTGGTTTATTGATCTTTATGCTGGAGCTTGGTTTTTTACAAACAATAAATCTTTTTTCCCGGGAAATTCTGTTCGAAAACAAAACCCTCTTGGATCATTTCAGATTGATTTAAGCTATAACTTTAGTCCGGCAATGTGGGCAGCGATTGATGTAACCTATTATACCGGCGGTCAATCATCTGTAAACGGATTAAATGATAACGATAATCAGAATAATGTACGTGTAGGTGCAACATTTAACTTACCAATTAACAAACGGCATGCACTCAAATTTGCATATAGTACAGGAGCTATAATTAGATTTGGGGCTGACTTTTCAACAATTTCTGCAGCCTGGCAGTTCGTTATACTTTAATCCTATCCTCAATAAAAGTTTCTTTATTTAGGTTTTGAACCGATATTAATTTTGTGTTAAGAAATCTGAACTTAGACCAATATGTTATCTATGACAATTGTTTTTATAAATAATTAGTTATTTTAACGCTTGGATTTTTTGAGATTAAAAAATTTTCAAAAATATTTTTATATCAGTTCGATATTTTCAATAATCAAATTAAGGAGAAAACGATGAAAAAAACATCTCTAAAAATGTTTCTCAGAAAGAGCTTTATCTTTCTGTTGTTCCTCTCGTCATCTGTGATCGTATTGCAGTCCTGTTATCCATACGATGATATTAATGTTCAGGATTCAGATGTAGTAGTTACTTTTTATGATGACAATACAAATTTTGGTGCGTTAGTCACTTATTCAATACCTGATACCATTTATACATTTGACTCGAACGGAGATATTGTTCCATCAGATGATATTAGTTCAACAAATGCAAATCAAATTTTAAATTCTCTCAAAAATAATCTTCAGGAAACGGGATTTACACCACAAACAGGTAACCCGGCAAATGCTGATGTACATGTATTTGCATTAGTTACTTCTTCAACGTGGGTTTCTGGAGGTTGCTATGGTGGCTATTGGTCATACTGGTATCCATATTATGGATGGTGCTATCCTGTTGCTTATACCTACACAACCGGTTCTCTTTTTGTAGTTATGTTAAATCCTGCAAAAACTGGTGACAGTCAGGCTGTTTGGTTCGCTGGAGTAAATGGAATTTTGAACGATACGAACGTCAGCATTGCAAGTCGAATAAATTCAGATATCGATCAGGCTTTTAACCAATCACCTTACCTTCGTGGTTCAAAATAAATAAACAGAGATATGGAGAAAAAAATGAAAAATAAAATTCTATTAAAATTGTTTTTGCTTTTAGCAATATTCTGCTTGATTCCATTAACAAATGGATTCGCACAGCAGCATCACTGGTACGGCGCGGCAACTTATCAGGTATCTTTTCCAAGCGGCGATACAAAGGACTTTATTAGTGATCCCAGTTGGCGTGGTTTCGGACTCGATTTCAGGTATACTTTAGAAAAAAATATTTCCGTTGGTTTTGTTACAGGTTGGAATATTTTCTACGAACAGGTTAATGAAACAACTCAATTAAATACATCACCTCCCGGAGCGATAACAGGTTTATCCAACAGATATATTAATTTCGTTCCGGTAATGTTGAACGCTCATTATTATATGGGTGAAAAAGGTCAGTATCGTCCATACATTGGTTTATGCGCAGGAGGATATTATGTAGATCAGGAATTGCAAATTGGTATTGCTGATGTAACAACCGATAGCTGGGAATGGGGTATCGCTCCTGAACTGGGAGTAATTATACCTGTTCAACGTGACCTGGGATTGATTTTTTCAGCTAAGTATAACTACCTCTTCACTGAAGAGACTATATTCGGTGGAACACAGTTAGACAGATCAATTAAAAATTCTTACTGGGGAATCCAGGTCGGTGTAGTTTGGCAGAGCTATTAAACAGCAAATTTTATCTTTAATGGCTTGATGGTTCTTTAATGCTTTGAAGATAATTTTAACTGAAAAGAACATTTTGAAAACGATCATCATCTTAACGAAAAATTCTAATTGGATTTTCAGGATGATGATCGTTTTTTGTTTGCTGGTATCATTACAAACAGAAGCTCAGGATAAAGATACAACAGAAACTAAAAAGGACTCTGTAAATCAAAGAAAACTTTCTTTTGACGGATATCCATATGCATATTATACACCTGAAACAGAACTTGCCGTAGGAGTTGGTGGTATTTTTATTTTTTATGGTTCTGATACTTTGATTGCTAAACCAAGCCAGATTATTGTTGGAGGTTATTATACAACCAATAGCCAATATAGTATATCGATTAATCCTGAGATGTATTTTTTAAGTAATAATCTTTATATAAGTGCTCCTGTGAGTTATGGTTACAATGTAACCAGGTTTTATGGTATTGGACCTGCAACACCTGATACAGGTAATGTTGACTATACTTCAAAAGTTGTCTCTGGTACGCTGACAATACTCGGACCTTCGCTCTGGTTAACTGCAAACAAAGCCGGGTTGGTATTCGATTTCAATTACACTGACATAGTTGACAAAGAGAAAAATCAATACCTTGTCGATAATGAAGTACTTGGTAGCAATGGCGGGAATTATGCAGGAATAGGTCTAAAAGCTGTTTGGGATACACGGGATAATATTTTCTTTCCAACTGATGGGAAATATAGTTCACTACAATTTATTTCTTACCCAATCGGGCCTTATATATATTATACCACAGAAGTGGATATAAAAAGTTATACTTCTTTTAGTAAGGATCATGTTTTGGCAGGAGAAGTATACTTTACTAATTCTATTGGGGACGTCCCGTTTTATGCATTACCGCAACTAGGCGGTCAATATAAAATGAGAGGATATTATCAAGGCAGATACGTTGATCATGCTTATTTTACAATTCAGCTCGAGTACCGCCAATATTTCTGGTGGAGATTTGGCTATGTGATATTCGGAAGTGCTGGTACAGTTGCTCCTTCACCAGACAAGTATCAAATATCTGAAATGAAATTAAGTTATGGTGCCGGGTTACGATTTCTTTTTAATAAAAAAGAAGGAGTTAATCTCCGGATGGACCTGGGAATAACCCGCGAGGGAGAAACCGGAGTCTATTTTGGAATTGGAGAAGCATTTTAAATGCATATTTTAATATTTTGTGATTAGAAAAATATTTTAGGAAATAGTTATTTAAAACTCGAATTCAGATTCTGATTTTACTAAATAAAATTAAGGAGAAAAATATGTCAAATAGAATAATTACACTTCTTTTCTTATTTACATTTTCAATCTTTGTATCAAATTTATTTGCTCAGGCAGATCAGGATAATGCAAAAGATTCCACTGTCCAAATAAAAGAAGAACCGGTAAAAGATGTTACTGTTCCTACCGGAACAAAATTTAACATAATTATTTCAAATCAATTAGCTACGAATAGAAATTTTAAAGGTTCGACCTTCTCTGCAAACTTAGCAGCTGATCTTAAGGTAGATACAATAGTAGTATCTCCAAAAAATTCTCTGGTAATTGGGAAAATTGTTGAATCAAAGAGAGGTCAGGGACTAGGTGATGCTGAGCTTTCAATCCAGATTAATGAAATTACTGTTAATAAAGAACTTGTTCCGGTTGTTACAGAACCAATTATTGTTAAAGGAGAAAGAAAAAGAAATGCTGAAGCAGAAATCCCCGCTGGAACAATTGAGGAAGTTCTGTTAAAATCACCATTAGTCATAAAATAAATTACGGAGAAATCTCTATGTTAAAATCAAACTCAATCGCGTCTGTTCTTTTAATAGTTGTATTGTTTACCTCAATTTTGTTTGCACAAAAGAAAGAGACTCACCAGCAATTAAGAGATGAGGAATTAACAAAAGCAGCTCAAAACCCAATTGCAAATATTATGAGTTTTCCTTTTCAGAATAATACTAACTTTAAGATGGGACCGGATAGCAATCGCACACAAAATGTATTAAACATTCAACCTGTTATTCCACTTTATCATGGAAGATTAATCACAAGAACTATTTTCCCATTAATCTGGAATCCTGACTATACTCAAGAGAGTGGAAGTAATTTTGGATTCGGTGATATTATTTTTACCGCATTTTATGCACCAGAATCAAAAGGAATTACCTGGGGCGTTGGACCAGTTGTCCAATTCCCTACAGGCGGAACTGATTTTGGTACGGGTAAATGGTGTGCTGGTGCATCAGTTATAGCTCTTGCAATGCCCGGGCAATGGGTAGTTGGTGCATTATTAAATAACATCTGGTCATTTGCCGGGCAGGAAAACAGAGCAGATGTAAACTTTATGACTTTTCAACCTTTTGTAAATTACAATTTGCCAAATTTCTATTTTACATTCCAACCCATCATAACTGCAAACTGGGAAGCAGAAAAAAATAAAAATGGTGATGATAATGTATGGACTGTCCCTCTAGGCTTAGGACTTGGGAAGCTAATCAAGTTAGGAGGTAAGTTGCCTGTAAATCTTAACGCTAGTTATTTTTATAATGTTGTAAGACCTGATTATGGACCACAATACCAGGTAAGATTATTAGCTGCAGTGCTTTTACCTGCAAGCATGTTGTAAATTCTAAACTTTAGAAATACTAATACCAAAGGGTCGGTTTTTAGCCGACCCTTTGTTTCTAAAAACAAATCAGGATCATTTTGAAATCTTAAAAAATGGGTTGTTGTAAATTGATGATAAACCTATCTTGCAACCACGCTTAACAGTATTATCCCATCAAAATTTTATGGAGGCATAATGAAAATTCTCCAAATATCTATAATTCTATTAATAACAAGCCTTGTATTTATATCCTGTTCAAAGAAGGTTGAAGTTACACCAAAAGAAGCTGAGGAAATAGGAATAGAAGGTGTTGTTTACGGTATGCCGCTTGTCATTATGGATTTGACTAAGCAAGTTACCACCAACGTTGCAAGCCCTCAGCCCAACGCACATGCACCAATCAATCAGTTTGGAAACATGGCTGCTTTTCCACCGGCAAGTGACCACAGTGTGGTGCGCATGAATTTAGACACAAAGTACTCTTGGGCTTGGCTCGATTTATCAGACGGGCCCGTAGTTTTAAGCGTGCCGAATACGGACGGCAAGTATTACCTTATGCCGTTGGTAGATGCTTGGACGAATGTTTTTGCCTCGCCGGGTGCCCGTACCACAGGAACCAAAGCCGGCAATTTTGTTATCACTGGTCCGGATTGGAGTGGCGATACCCCTGAAGGGATGGAAGTTTACAAATCGCCTACCAGTATGGTATGGATAATTGGCCGAACGCAAACCAATGGACCGGCCGACTATGCAGCGGTTGACAAAATTCAAGCAGGTTATAAACTCACTCCGCTTAGCGCTTGGGGTAAACCTTACACGGCTCCTGCCGGTGTTGTAAATCCAAAGATAAATATGGATCCTCCAATCAAACAACTTGAGGAGATGAGCACGACTGAATTCTTTAATACGTTGACCCAATTAATGGTGAAAAACCCAGCCTATCCGTATGATACTCCGGTATTGGAAAAACTTGCTAAGATTGGTGTGGTTCCGGGTGAGAAATTCGACCTTTCTAAACTTGATCCGGCTGTTGCAAAAGCACTTGAGAACGTTGTTCCGACTGCCTTGGCTAAGCTTAATGAAGCTGCTAAAAACTTGGCTAAACCGGTAGAAGGATGGCAGGTTCCGCCCGCTAAAGTTGCAGATGCGGGTACGGATTATGGACTACGTGCCGTGGTTGCTACATATCGGGCTTGGGGCAAATATTGCGGCTGACGCGATCTATCCAAACGCTTTTGACGATAGTGAAAACCAACCGCTTAAATGGAGCCAACAATTATGTGCTTCACTTTGACAAAGGCGAAACACCACCAACCAATGCCTTTTGGTCATTGACCATGTACGATGCCCAATCGTTCTTTGTTGAGAATCCAATTAATCGCTACAATATCTCAGCTTGGATGCCACTGAAATACAATGCCGATGGGTCGCTTGATATTTATATTCAAAAGGATTCTCCCGGCAAAGCCAAGGAGTCGAACTGGTTGCCTGCCGCCGCAGGAGATTTCAGTGTTACCCTTCGGGTTTATTGGCCTAAGGAGTCGATGATTGACGGAAGCTGGAAGGCTCCGGGAATCAAGAAGGTTAGTTAATAGCGGAGAATATGAAATTCAATACACCTGTATAACCAAACCAGGAGAGATTGAATTGGTAAAATAATTTAATTGTAGAGACACGCCTTGGCGTGTCTCTACTTAAGTGTTACGGTATTACCGGTTCTTCATCTTCAACACGTGCCAATAAACAAATAAGCAAAAAGAGTAACTTGACTCGAGTTTGATTATCAATCATATTTAATACAATTAATTTTATATATTTATTATTAAGAGACAAACAAACAAACAAATAAATTAACGAAAGAGGTTGACCTATAAATGATCAACCTATTTCAGTATCATACAATAAATTATTAACACAAATAAATGAAAAAAATAAAATTCCAAACTCTGCTGCTGCTTTCAATAATTGCAGCAATCTCTGGTTGTAAACAACCACAGACGAAAGAAGCACCTGTAAATAATAATGCTGTTGCACTTTCGGAAGCTACCTTGACAGGCGATGAATTGATTAAAACCGATTTTGGTGATATTCAATTGAACGAAACATACATTAACCAGGAATCCATAAAAAGACTTAACAAGCAATTGCAGCTACAACGCGCGGTTTCAGTTTACGAATGGGCATTACCTGTAGTCACCTTTCAAATGTGGTACAATGCAAGTTCTGAAGTGTATGGAGGAAATGATCTTGATTTTGTAGAATATAAGTCCTTTAATGAAAAAGTAGGTATCATTACAGCTAATGCTACTACTCCATATGTGATTAGTTGGGCAAACCTCGCCAAAACCGGCCCTGTAGTTATTAGTTATCCGGCAGGTCCTTCTGCCGGAGGTGTATTGGATTTTTTCCAACTCTCATTGGGCGACCTTGGATTGATGGGGAAAGATAAAGGGAAAGGTGGTAAATACCTCGTAATTCCTAATGGTTACGATGTGTCAAAACTAAACACCAAGGGGTATTTTGTAGTAAACGCTACGACCAATAAAATTATGATTGGTACCCGTTTTTTATCGCCTGACCAGGCGGAGGTCAATAAGATGAAAGAAAGCTTTTTGATAGGTAAATATGGTGAAGCATTAAAGCCAGTAAAATTCATTTCCAATACAAATAAACGTTTTGATGGTACGCCGCCCGGTGGTTTAAAATATTTTGAATTGGTACACCAGTTTATTCAGGATGAACCGGTGATGCAACAAGACAAAATTTTCTATACCTATATGAGATATTTCGGTATTGAAAATGGACAGCCGTTTAATCCATCATCAGAATTGAAAACGACTTTGGCTGAAGGAGCTAATTTAGGCGAGCTCATGTGTAGAGCCAACCAAATAGAGCCCAGAGAGGATGAGCCTTACTTCGAAAACACCACCTGGTACCGATGTTTGTCAAATTTTCCTTTAACAAAAACGAGCGATACGGACTATTATTTAGATGAAAGCAATGAGTACTATTACGAAGCAGTAACGGTAACAGCGGGTATGAAATCAAACATTCCCGGCCCTGGTACTACCAGTTATTTGACCAACAAAAAAGACAAAGAGGGTAATTTTCTAATGGGTTCAAATACATACAAAATCCATTTGCCGGCAGGCATGCCTGCCTCTAATTTCTGGGCGTTGACTTTGTATAGCGAAGTTACCCGCTGTTTTATTGACAATGAAAATGCTACAGACAAGTTAAGGGCTATCAACATTGATTCGAGAGATAAAGACTTGAAAATAAATGCAGACGGTAGTGTTGATTTGTACATTGGGCCTAAATCACCTGAAGGAAAAGAAAGCAATTGGATGCAAACCAATGTGGGTGAAGGATGGTTTCCCTTGTTCAGAACGTATGGCACAGAGCAAGCCTTATTTGATAAAACCTGGCAACCGGGTGAATTTGAATTAGTAAATTAATTTTTATTGAATGGTCGGTTCTTTGCCGACCCTTTTTATTTTAATAAACATCATTTAGTAGTTGGATTAAAGAATTAGAATTAATTTTGACTGATAAATTTTGGGCACAAATAGATTCTGACTTAAAAATGCAAATATTAATAAGGAACTAATAATATTAAAAAAATAGTTTTGCTTACTTTTACCCCTAAATTTTCATATTAAACATTTATTATAAAGGAGAAAATCATGAATTACAAAATTTTAATTGCTGTAATTTTCCTATCAACATTGTTTAGGTTGTCAGGAAACAAAAAAAGATGATACTGCCTCGACAACGGTAGAGCCTAAAGTTGGCACTTATTCTCAAACAACAACTATTCCGGAAGGAATATTAACACCAGATGTTGTAGAAACATCTATTGGAACATTAAACTTTTTTGATGGTACGCCAACAGCTGAAACAGTGCAGTTAGTGTATGATAATCTGGATCGTTCACGTGGTATTGAGGCCTTTTTAAAAGGGATTCAAGGTGCTTCTGTCAGAGAATTAATGGAAGGACCAAAAACAATTGGTGCGAATGTAAAATTCAATGATATCTTAATCTTTGAACAATTAATGGATTCTAAGGAGTTATTTCTTACAGGAAATACCTCTACTTTATATGTGATTCCTTCGTTAGATTTAAAAGAAAATGGACCAATGGTTGTTGAAGCTCCTCCGGGATTATTAGGTGGATTTAACAGTGCCTGGTTTGAATATATCAGTGATATTGGCGTTTTTGGACCAGACAAAGGTAAAGGAGGAAAATTTCTTGTATTGCCTCCCGGTTATAAGGTGATGTTCCTTCAGGATACTATGTTGTAAAATCGCCTACTTATAAAGTATGGAATTTTATGCGTGTATCTATTGCTGACGGTTTAGAAAAAGCTGTAAAATTGGCAAAAGAAACGGTAAAAGTATACCCTTTGTCTATGGCTGATAATCCTCCTGCGATGAATTTTATAAATGGATCTAATACTCCATTCAATACTATTCACCACAACGATTATACGTTCTACGAAGAAATTAATAAAACCATTCAAGAAGAGCCTTTGGAAATGTTAGACCCTGAAACAAGAGGTTTATTTGCTTCCATAGGTATTGAAAAAGGGAAACCGTTTGCACCGGATGAGAGAATGAAAAAAATTCTTACAGATGCCGTTGCTATCGGAAATGCTACTGTACGCGCAATTGTTTGGTACCCAAGAACCACTGGAACCGGAGGCACTATGAAAGGAATTCAAATTTACCCGGATAGCAACAGTGCTTGGTTGATGGGATTCCTGGACAAAAACGTGTTCTTTAACGGGCCAGACAAAATGACTATGAATAGTGATGCCAGAGATTTCTTTTACTATTGTTATACTGTTGTTACACCTGCCATGGCTGTAACTATTCCCGGAAAAGGATCTGATTACGCAGTTGGATTTGTAGATGCTAATAAAAAACCTATGGATGGTTCTAAAACTTATAAAGTACATTTACCTCCAAATGTGCCAGTAAACAACTTCTGGGCATTTACACTTTATGACACCCAAACAAGATCTCAATTACAAACAGATCAAGCCCGGCCAAGTGTAGGTAGCCAAACTGAAGGATTTAAAGTAAATGCTGATGGTTCTATGGATGTATATTTTGCTCCTAAAGCTCCTGAAGGATTTGAAAATAACTGGTTACAAACCATACCCGGAAAAAGTTGGTTTACAGTGTTAAGGATGTACGGACCACTTGAACCTTGGCTAGACAAAACCTGGCGACCTAGTGAAATTGAATTGGTAAATTAATTTTTATTATTAGGGTCGGTTCTCAGCCGACCCTTTTTATTTACGGCGTTACCGGTTCTTAATCAACCCCACTTTTGCTGCTGTCTCTAACATACTCCTGCAAATACAACCTGGTTTTTATAAATAGAAAATATTTTTAAATATCCCCATTGTTAGATGGACTTAATAAAGACTAATTTTGCTGCACTAATAATCTTTAAAGATAATTTTATAATTTGAAAGTCAACCCTGCTTGTTAAAACCAAAACTCTTTACCACCCTTAAGGATTATAATAAACAACAATTTATTGCTGATGCAACCGCAGGAGCGATAGTTGGAATTGTTGCCTTGCCGCTGGCAATTGCATTCGGAATAGCAAGCGGTGTTACTCCTGAAAAAGGAATAATCACTGCAATAATAGCCGGATTTATTATTTCATTCTTTGGTGGAAGTAAAGTTCAGATCGGCGGACCAACGGGCGCATTTATTATAATAGTTTATGGTATAATTCAGCAATATGGTACCACCGGACTTGCAATAGCAACAATTATGGCTGGTGTTATACTTGTAATAATGGGTTTTGCAAAATTTGGCTCCCTAATAAAGTTTATTCCTTATCCTGTTGTTGTTGGATTTACCAGCGGCATTGCTTTGCTGATTTTTTCAACCCAGGTAAAAGATTTTTTTGGTTTGCAATTACAGGATGTTCCTTCAGAGTTTCACGAAAAATGGTTGGCATATTTCCAATCCTTTTCATCACTAAACATTTATGTAACATGTATTGCTGTATTATCCATTTTGATAATGCTCGTTTGGCCGAAGATCACTCACAGGATACCCGGTTCATTAGTTGCAATAATTCTAACTACAATCATTGTTATAATTTTTAAACTTCCTGTTGATACAATAGGAAGCAGGTTTGGTGAAATACCTTCGAACTTACCCTCGCCCACATACTATGAAATTAATTTAAGTGTTATCAGGAATTTAATAGGCCCAGCAACTGTTATAGCTCTGCTGGCAGCAATTGAATCGCTCCTTTCAGCAGTTGTAGCTGATGGAATGATTGGAGGAAAACACAGAAGCAATATGGAGCTTGTTGCACAGGGACTGGCAAACATTGTGGCACCAATATTCGGAGGCATTCCTGCAACAGGTGCAATTGCACGAACCGCTACCAACATAAAAAACGGGGGGCGAACACCGGTAGCCGGAATAATTCATTCGTTAACACTTCTATTAATAATGTTAGCATTTGGAAGTTATGCCAGGCTTATACCTATGGCTACGCTTGCTGCAATATTAATTATGGTTGCATATAATATGAGTGAGTGGCATTCATTTAAATCATTATTGAAAAGTCCGCGCAGCGATGTTGTTGTACTTTTAACCACATTTTTCTTAACTGTTATTTTCGATCTTACTCTTGCAATTGAAATCGGGATGGTACTATCCGTAATTTTATTTATGAAACGTATGTCCGAAGTATCAAACGTAAATGTTATTACACGTGAACTGGTTGACACTGAAGATAAGCCCGATCCAAATTCTATAAATAAAAAACAGATACCCGAAGATGTAGAAGTATTTGAAATCAATGGACCGTTTTTCTTTGGAGCCGCAAAAAAATTCAAAGACCAGATGTTTATAATCGAAAAGCAGCCAAAGGTAAGAATAATAAGAATGCGGAATGTTCCTGCAATTGACGCTACCGGTTTGCATGCTTTAAAGGAATTTTATTCTGATGCTAAAAAACATAAAACACATCTGATCCTCTCCGGCGTGCATACACAGCCATTATATGCTATGACACAAGCTGGTGTTTCTGATTTATATGGCGAAGAAAATATTCTAGGAAACATTGATGATGCACTTGACAGGGCAAGAGAACTTTTAGGCTTACCAAAACTTGGCAGACCCAGGGATTTTGTCCCTACCGTTAAAAGAGAAAAAATCTAACCAGCTAAATTCTTGCGGATTATTTTAGTTCTTAAAAAATAAGGTCTTAAATCCTTACGGGCGACATTTCCATAGTTGGAAATAGGGCTTGGAAGATTACGGGAGGCATTTCCAAAGTTGGAAATAGGACCCGGAAAGTTTTTCTGGGTATTTCCAATATCTGCAATTAGAAATTGAAGATTTTGAGGGGTTTTGTTGGATTCTTATTAAAGAATGCTGAATTTTCAAGTAATAATTATCTCTAATAAAAATGAATTGAACAAAAATGGAAATTCAATATCTGTTTATTGATGGAGGTTGTTTGCGGGAAACTTTAGATGATTACTCTCAAAGGTTTTTTGATAATGATAAAATAGAATTTGACTATGAAAGATTAGGTCGAGAATATCAAAAGGTATTTTACTATGATTCTCCACCTCCTCAAAAAAATGACGAAAATGATATGGATTATCACGAAAGAATTAAGCCAACACGTGATTTTTTTACGCAGTTAAATTTGCTTGATGGATTTCATGTTTATGAAGGTTCATCAAGACGTAGACGGAGTAAGGTTGAACAAAAAAAAGTAGATATTATGATCTCTGTAGACATGCTTAATCATTCATTTCGAAAAAACATGACAAGAGCCACTCTTCTTACATCAGATTTAGATTTTAAACCTTTAATTGATGCTCTTGTTGATAATGGTATGTTTATAAATCTTTGGTACCTTATCAACAAGACTAACATCGAATTGATTCAATCAGCTGACTCAAGTAAGAAATTGGACTTGTATATAGTATTTGATTATTGCAGACCAAGTTTTAAAAAATCGCATTACATCCCTAAAAGTAGTTCTAAGATTGGACAAGATTTATTCAATGTTACAAAAATTGAAAGTTTAAAAGATATATTCGGTATCGAAGGTGAATTATTCAAAGCAAATGATCGGCTTACTCATTATATACTTTTAAAACATCTCATAACGAGAAAGCTTACGTTCATTTGGAACATGAAGATGTAGACAAACTTAAAGCGTATTTTGATGAATATTCGTATCCAACTTTTAGATAAATTCACTTACTGATTTTTCAAAATTTATTACATTTACTTTAATGAACACACTCTACCTTGGTGATTGTTTAAATATTCTATGGTGACAGTATAAATTATGAATCAAAACCATTATGAGGTATAATAATGTCTAATTCAGAATTACTAAGACAAATATTATCTGAACTTCGAAAAATCCGTGAAGAACTTCAAAGTTTTAAAAACATTAAATCTAAAAGACAGTCTGCTGTATCTAGAAAGAATAAATTTGGAACTAAGGACGAAAATATTGAAATAATATTAACCGATTATAAAGGTAAAAAATAATAAATGTTTCTCATTCTCATCTTCTTTTATAGATAATATCATAAAAAGTGTGGAATCCTAATCAACATACAGATCAAGAGAATCTTCGATGGTGCTGGATAAGAGCTGTTGAGTGGGGATGATGGCCAATTTTCGTCTCCCAAGTTTTTGCACCTCCGCTGTTACTTGTTTTTAGCTGGCCGACCGTCATTATTTTTACTATTGTATTAAATTTATGTTGGGCTTATTGGATAAGATATAAATATGTAAATATAAATAGTGCATTTTTTGGTGCACTCATAGTAAAACTTAAATGGATTATCAGCCCTTTACTTGGTTATTACTTTTATTCACAGGATGCAATATTGGTTGCAGCAATTGCTCTTCTTTGGCCTCTGTTAATTTTCATTATCGGAGCGATTCCAGGGATACAAGTTGGATTAATTCAAAATATGTTTATGAATAAATTAGGATATATAAAGAATCCTTAATGAGTTGTTTTCTCGGCACCATACAAAGAAACAGAATCAAACGAAGTATGTATATAAATCAAAATTAATTTCTTTATGCCTTTTATTTATGCAATTATCATTGGAGCTATTTTTGCGTTCATCAGAATGCCTGCTAATTTTAGCATTGTTTCTATTCTAGTCTTAATGTCATTCCGCGCTATTAAAGATATTTTATTTAAAAAGATTTTATTACCGGAGTCCAATCACCTTATCAATTTTACTTGTCAAATTTAGAGCAACTAAATAGAAATAAAAATAAAGCAGCTTTAAAATACTTTGCTCAATCATTTTTAATTGATAGCTCAATTGCGGTAGTTATCTTCTTAGTAATCAAGCAATTCATTTAGCGACAATCTAAAAAAGAAGGTAGGCTGAATATACTTCATCCCTCAAAGGTTTGGGCGGGTGTTTGTAAAAACAAAAACCAGATAAAATTGGAGATGTGAAATGAAACTCTTAAAATATTTTGGATTTTTAATATTACTTGGATTGTTATTTTCATCCTGCCAGGATTTTCCGACAGAACCCGATCAACAGTTCGTTCAAATATTTTTAAAGTATGGCTTCCGTAATGAGCTGAACACTTTTGAAAACACATATCAAAAAGATTTAGTATGGGATGGCACTATAAAAGTAAATTTCTGGTTAAGTGAGGAAGAGCAAAATAAAATTTTAGAAAAAGTAAATGAAGTAAATTATTTCGTAATGCGTGATACCTTTAAATATATTTCACCTGATAGCATTACTGTTATTATATCCCCCGATCCCGGAGAACAAATTTTAAGAATAAAATATCAGTCCGAAGATAAGACGACCGTCTGGTCATACCCACCACTGGAAAACGATGAGGAGTTCAACGATTTACTGGAGCTGCGACAATATATAATTAAAATAATTGAATCAAAACCAAAGTATATACATTTACCGCCAGCAAGGGGCGTGTATATTTAAATATTTCTAATCAGTTCTTAAACAGCTGGCTTCACCCCCCAAAGGCTTGGGCGGGTAACAAAGAGTTAACAATTACTTAACACTAATCTCACAGAAATTACTTTCATTTGTGGTTAACTTTTCACGAAATTCTTTTGTATCTTGCAATTGCATGTGATACCAATCAGCTTTTAATCAAACAACAAATTAATTAATCACTTAAGGAAACTATAAATATGAAATCAAAACTCTTTTTACTCACCACACTAATGTGTATGAATGCGAGTGTCATACTTCGCACAGGACGAACCACCACCAAAATCGCTGCTGATACCTGACAAATTAGAAACACCAATCGGAACACTTAATTTTAAAGATGGTGCACCCGACGAAAAAACTGTTCAGGTACTTTACGATAATCTAGATTTCCTCCACGCACAAAATGTATTTTTAAATACTTATCAGGGTGCTTCTACTTATGCATTTGGAGAAGGTTTTTATAGTGTTGGTGCAAAGGATAATGAATGTAATTATTTTTCGAGATCTGATGGATTCAAAATCACTATTCCTTACGGCGAACGCAGATGGTCTTTACTTTATAACTATGCTTAATTTAGAAAAGGGACCTGTGGTAGTTGAAGTTCCTCCAAAATCACTTGGAGCATTTGACGATATGTGGTTCCGCTGGATTATCGATGCAGGTTTTCCGGGTCCGGACCGGGAGAAGGCGGTAAATACCTGATAGTACCTCCGGGTTATGATGGAACATTACCTGAAGGCGGATATTTCATCGGTCATTCACGAACAATGAGAGTTGTTTATTTCGGTCGTGCATTTATGGTTGATAATGATCCAAAACCAGCCGCAGACCTAATTAAAAAAACAATGAAGATTTATCCTTACACACCGGGAGGATATGGTACAAGTATAGCACAAGCACTAACCGGCAAAGTGATGCTTGCTAAAGATCCACCAGTTCCCCCAACTAAATTTATAGAAGTGAGTGGTAAATCATTCAATACAATTCCACCTTCGGACTATACATTCTATGAAGTAATAAATAAATTAGTACAGGAAGAACCATTAGGAACACTTGACCCAGAGCTGATGGGCCAGATAGCATCAATTGGAATTGTTAAAGGAAAACCTTTTAATCCTGACGCAAGAATGAAAAAAATTCTTACTGATGCTGCAAATGTTGGAAATGCAACCGCACGTATGTTTAATTTGAGTCCCCGTGAATCTGAAGGGCTGGCTTACTATGAAGGATCCCAATGGACAAATATGTTATTTGTAGGTGGATATTTGTTTGAAACACCCACCACCCATGTTAACAAAAGATGGTTTTAAACCTTTCCCCCAACAGGTGCACGGACACTTAATTCAAGAACTCTCTTTTTCAATGGCTATACAGGCATTACACCCGGTATGTGTATGCGGCTTACACGTGTAGGGTCACAATATCTTTTGGCTACAAAAGATGCAAATGCAAATTATTTTGACGGCTCAAAAACCTATAAAATATACTTTGCCTCCAAATATTCCGGAAGCAAACTTCTGGTCAATAATTTTATATGATAACCAGACACGTTCAATGTTGCAGACAGATCAGCCACATCCGAAAGTAGGAAGCCTTAGCTATCCGATGCCGGCAGCTGTTGCAAATCCTGATGGTTCAACTACAATTTACATCGGTCCAAAAATGCCCGACGGAGTTACACGCGCAAACTGGATACAGAGTGTACCGGGCAAAGGCTACTTTGTTTGCTTAAGATTATACAGTCCGCTCGAATCGTTCTTTGATAAGAGCTGGAGACCAAGCGAAGTTGAACCGGTGAAATAATAATTAAAGTTATGTTATGTAAAAGGGTCGGATTAACAAATCGACCCTTTTTATTATTTGATATTTGTCATATTGAGCGAAGCGAAATATCTTAAATTTGTTTAGAATGATAAAAGAGTAATTGTTAAATCACTTACAATTACATAAAATTAAATGATGAACCATTTCCGGTATGCAGCAATTGGCTAACACATCGAATTTCAATCCTATCTTAGTCAAAACTGTATCTGAACATCTAAACAACTATTTAATAAATTACTTTTGAGGAGAAAAAATGAAACATTTTCTGTTAGTAACTAGTCGGTTCATGGCAAGTCTAATTCTTCTGAGTGCTATTGCATTTATTAGTTCATGCACGCAACCTGAATCGGAAAAAAAGTCTGATGGAACTACCAGCAGTGAGTCATCTACAACTGTCGATGAGAATCTTTCCAGGGAAGAAATGAAAACCAAAGCCGCATCAATACCCGACAAAATTGAGACAGTTGCTGGTGAACTGAAATTTTTCGACGGTGTACCAATAGATAACACCAACGATTTGGTTTATGACTATCTTGACCGCGCACGTGGACTTGGGGTATATCTTGACAACGTTGGTGCAGTATCAATATACAGTGTATTTGCCGGAATGGCTGAGCAAGGAGCCGATGCACCAAATAAGATAGCTATCTGGGAACAGCTAATGGATTCACGTACACCTGTTATTACTTCAAATACTTCTACGATGTATGCGTATGCACCAACTGATTTGGCAAATGATGGACCTACAGTTATAGAAATACCACCCGGAATGCTGGGCTTTTTAGATGATGCCTGGCAGCGTTTTGTCGGTAATATGGGAGTTACCGGACCTGATAAAGGTAAGGGAGGCAAGTATCTTTTGATTCCTCCCGGTTACACTGGCAAGATACCAGAGGGGTATTTCATATTGAAGCCACCAACCAACAGAAATTTCCTGTTTCTGCGTGGTTCTATTAAGGATGGTCTAAAGGCTGCCGTTGACAACTTTAAATCCGGCTTAAAAGTATATCCACTCAAAGATAAGGATAATCCGGCTCCGACAGAATTCATCAACATGTCGGGCAGATCGTTCAGCACTATTTTTCCGAGCAATTTAGAATTCTTTAAGATTTTGAATAACGTGGTTCAGGCTGAACCTATTGATGCAGTTGATCCGGAGGTACGCGGTTATATGGCATCTATAGGAATTGTAAAAGGCAAACCGTTTAATCCAGATGAAAGAATGAAGAAACTTTTGACCGAAGCTGCTACGCTTGGGTAACGCTGCCGGACGTTCCATAACTTACGATCCACGCATTAGCGGAGTTTATATTTATCCGGACACGAAGAGCAACTGGTCAATGGCCTACGCACATAAGAATACCTCTTTTGAAGCGGACGGCATTATGAACCTTGATGCACGAGTACTTGTTCTACTATAATGCCGGTGGTGTAACACCTGCTATGGCGGTGACCCATGCGGGAGCGGGTTCAGATTACGCCTTGGGCACACTTGACAACAACGATCAACCATTCGATGGATCTAAAACTTATAAGCTGCATTTACCTCCGAATGTGCCGGTAAATAACTTTTGGGCAGTTACAATTTATGATACACAAACAAGATGTCAGTTACAAACAGGTCAATTGCCCGACCAATGTTGGTAGTCTTACTAAAGGAATTGAAAGTAGAACAAAGATGGGTCATACGATGTTTATTTTGCTCCAAAAGCTCCAGAAGGATTTAAAGAAGGCAATTGGTTACAAACGCATACCTGAAAAAGCTGGTTCGTTCATTGTTGCGAATGTATGGTCCGCTGAACCTTGGCTCAGATAAAACCTGGCGACCGGGTGAAATTGAATTGGTAAATTAATTTTTATTATTAGGGTCGGTTTTCAGCCGACCCTTTTTATTTTCATATCGTCTGGAATTTTATCAATATCATAAGTACTTTATAAATAGTTTATACTACAAATAATAATTTAAGATCAGGTGAGTATGTTAGGAATTTTATTAAATAAAAGAGGAAAGCGGACTACTCTTATCATATTAATTATTGCATCGGTTATCTTAATCACAGCAGGTGTTTTTTTATTACAACTAATATAGAGTTTATCTTAAAAGTCGTCATATTAGTTAAGGACTTGGGCGGGTAGTTGATAATTTGCGTCGGCTTAATACGCTGACCCTTATTTATTTTTCTTCCTAACGTGCACTATTAAAAATTGGACAAAAAGAATTATTTTAAAAGAGTTTTAAACAGATATTTTATTTGATGCGGGTTTCAATATTGATTATTAGAAAGCGAATCACTCCAGTGAAAAGTATTTTATCAGCTCTACTCTTTCTTGTAAACATATTTTGTGCGACTTCGGTTTTGGCTCAGTCTAATGATTCCACCAAAGTTCTACCCTGGGATTTTAATATTGAAGCTAATTTTAATTTCACCGATCCTTTCTTTATTCTCCCGATTGTAACAGCTGACAAAGGTCATCTTCATCTGGAAAAGAGATATAATTATGAATCTCTTAAAACCGCATCAATCTGGATTGGATATAATTTTTATGGTGGTTCCAATTTCAACTATATAATTACACCAATGGTCGGTGGTTTATTTGGCAGAATTGATGGTCTGTCGAGTGGTTTAGAAATTACTTTAAACTATTTTGAACTCCAATTGTATAGTGAAATGGAATATGTATTCGATTTTGAATCTTCAGAAAATAATTTTTTCTATAACTGGACAGATTTAACATACTCACCGCTCGATTGGCTGTGGTGTGGGTTAAGTACACAGAGAACAAAAGTTTATCAACTGAATTCATATTTTCAATGGGGACCTTTTGCTGGCGTTGGTTATGATAACTTTCAATTAACTGGTTATTTTTATAACCCGGGAAGCGATGACTTTTATGTTATCCTAACTCTTGCTTACGAATTTATATTAAAACATCGGTTATAATTATTAGTAAAGAATGATTTTCTACTAACAGTTAAAGGGTCAGTTTAAAACCGATTTTTTATATTTTCCTCAGAGTGTGACCGATTCTTCATCTTTAAAATTGCTCATGTCTCTTACAAAACGCTGATTAAAAAATCTAATTCAATTTGTTGTTTGCCTTGGAGAGAATTGTCAATTTTGGTTGAGAGAATTAATATCCTTATCTTTTTCAGCCACAAAGGCGTGGGCGTCACGAAAATCAAAACAAATAATGTGTTCAGTGTAGTAATTTAAATGAGTTGATAACTAACAAACTTTCCTTCCCCACTATCCAAGCAAGTCGTAAATTTTAATCATTTCTTAACATGCTTTGAACTTGTAAAATACATATATTTCATACTGGCAAATAAATTTATTCGATAATAGCATTATCACTTTTTAAAATAGTAGGTGTGTCAAATGCAACATAATTACGTGCTTTTCAAATTTTTCTTATTATTTATTTTATTGTTTAGTGTCGGTATTCCACTAACATTTGGACAAGATGATAAACCTAAAACATTAGATTATCCTGATCCTATGACTCCCTATGATTTCCGGCTCTCATTAGGTTACAGTGCCATTAAAATGCCTTATGATATTGCATTGGAAGGAGCTACTATGAAGTGGCCTTTGATAAAGTTTAATGCTGTTATGGGTTTACCCGAAAACTTCTTGGCCGATGGAGAGATAGCTACGGAAATACTCACTAATCAATTTAAGCTTGGTGGCAGATGGGTTTATAAATTCAACGATCAGCTACACGGAGATGTGGGCTACGCATTAGCATATTTGTATGGGCAGTTAAAACAAGCAGGTTATGATACCAAAATAAGTGGTTGGTATTCTTATCCTACAATTGCAATCGGGTACGATTTTGAAGCACTTACCTTAACGCTCAGGGGCACAATGAGCTTCATCAATTCGCTGCAATCTAAATCAGGTTCGCTTGAAACTGATTTTGCCATCGCCAGAAACAATGGTTTTTCATACAGCATTACAATGGAACAAAGATTTTGGAAGAACACAACTGTTTTAATCGGCTTCCAGATGAACTACTTACAAATGTATTATCCTCAATGGCCTTTGTTCCCTGCTATTAATCGTCACTACTGGATTCCTGAATTTCAACTTAGATTCACTTTATAAAACGAAGAGGATGAATTATATAATATGAACAAAAGATTTAAAATATTAGTAAAGGATATTAATAATATGAAGTCATTCAAAAAGAAATATTATTTTATTTCGACAACAGTTACCGCACTACTTTTAACTTTATTTATAGGTTCCTGTTCAAATGATCTGGATGTTCTTTTCCCTGAATGGGACAATACACCAGCGACTACCTCGCTTACTTCGGATCAGAAAACAAAAATGGAAGGCATTTATAATGTTGAAGCAGGAAATGATCAATTCGGAGGCACTGTCATTCTGCAATGGAATGGTGATTATCTGACTGTCTATACTGGTAAAAACACAGGATATTTTCTCCTGCAAGGTGGTCAGCTAAATTCAACAGTATACGTTCAGGGACTTTGGAGATATCAGAATAATGCAGAAACTGGTCTTTCACAATTCTCAATAACTCAAGGTGCCGATTACGTACTTAATAATACTGATAGTACAAGTATTGTATTAACAGGTACGTGGGGTGATGGTCAGGGAACTCCATCAAATTCTGTAGTCTTCAAATATTTAAGACCTATAAAACCAGAACTACTCCAGAACAAATATTATATTATCAGTCACCATGGATCGGGCGGTGGACCAGAGTATCTTCCCCACACAGAAAACACGGTTGAGATCGCCAAGATAATTGAACGCTATGGTTGTAATGGAATTGAAACTGATGTTAGAATTTCAAAGGATGGCGTACCATTTATGTATCATGACAACACATTAAATCCAAGACTAGTCAGGAAAGGTTCGTTAGTGGGAACAGTCGAAAGCTATACCTACAAAGAATTGCAATCATTCGTAGTGCTATATAACGGAGAACGAATACCTACCCTGGATGCTATGCTAACGACTATAGTAACTGATACACAGATTGAGTTTGTTTATGTAGATTGTAAACCAAGTGCTATAAACGGATTGCCTGCAATAGCACAAGTATGTCAAGATGCACGAGATTTAGCAGCGACCATTCCTAATCGCGCACCAATAGGTATTTATATGGCAATGACTACTGATGATTTAGTAAATGCATTTCAGCAGGTTCCAAATTTCCGGAATATACCAACCATCTGTGAGCTAACTATTGATGATTTAAATACTCTAAATTCGCAAGTTTGGTCTCCAAGGTTTACCGAGGGAACTCAAAACTCCGAAGTTGAACAATTACATTCCCAGGGAAAACTTGCAATTACCTGGACAGTCAACGTTCCAGCTCTTACGCGCCAGTATTTAACTGAAGGGATATTTGATGGAATGCTTACAGATTATCCTACAGAATTAGCTTATTATTATTATGGACAATAAAATGAAAAATACAATTTTATTAATTTTCGTTTTCCTTTTTATTTATACCAATGCTTATTCACAGAAAAAGGATTCACTTTATTCTTTAACTGCTTATGCAGGTGCTGGGTATGTTTACAATGTTACATCATTCGATTATGAATACGCAAGTCTGAATCGCGGTGGTTGGAACGCTAATCTAAGAATTATGTGGAAACCAGACTTTTTGCTGAGAGGTGGAATTGAATTTGGTTATACCGGTGTTTATTCAATTGATGAAGGCAGCGTGCAAACTGATTCTGGATCAACTAGTATTAAAACAAATAGTTATGCATATCCCTTAATGATAGTTTTTTCGATGTCGGTTATGGATAATTGGGAAGTTAACTATGGAACAGGCGTTGCGTTTTCAGTTGTAAAAAATGAAGCATTTGGAAGTGATGCTTTTTCGAGCAATGGTTCTTCTACATCGATGGTTTCTACTGCTTATTACTGGCCTGTTATGAACAATTCAAGGCTTGGTGTTGAATTAAGAGCAACCTGGCTACCTAAATATGACGATTATTTAATTTCATTAGCTGCTTCCTTTGCATATAAATTCTTCGAGGTACTAGAAGTTAATGTTTAATGTTTCGAAAAGTTTTAATTCTTTGCATCGTTCTTTTAAATATTGTTTATGCTCAAAGTTCATCTGATGATGTAAGTCAACAGTTTTGGTTGGATTATAATCCTCAATGGAATTTAAGTGAAAGTTATACATTATACGGATCCGTAGGTGGAAGAACTATAAGCCCTTATTCATGGACAAAAGTATATCTAACTACTGCCGTGCGATACGCTCCGAACCCTTTGTTCAATATCTTGAACAAATCTCAGCAGGAAATTCATGGGGGAATATCTTTCTTTTATACATTTAATGAAGATGCTGAAAATCAGATTGAGCTAAGACCATTTCAAGGATATAAAATTAGGTGGCCTCATCTCGAACGAGTAAAGTTTACTCACTTTTTACGTTTGGAAGAAAGATTTATCTTTATAACCAGTGAAAGTGATTTTGAATTTGAGTTACGAGCCCGATACAAAATTGAGGCGATATTTCACAGAACCAAACATTTAGTTGACTTTGCAAATGGGTTGTACTTCCCTATCAGCATTGAATTTTTAATTAATTTATACAGCACTCAACAATTTAATGATGGTATAAGAATTACTCCCGGACTAGGATACTCATCTGAATCAGAATTATGGAAAATTCAGTTTGATTTAACCTATCAGTATGCGGATAAGGCAGAGGTTGGAAGTTTCACTAAAAGTACAATAATTTATAGGCTAAGATTTTTTCAGGCATTATAAAAAAATTAAATTTTCAATCAATCAATAAATCTTTAAGGAGATCAGTATGAAATCTAATCAACGCATTCTCATTTTAATTGCAGCAATTGTAGTTGCAATGATTTTAGCTCCGGGTTGCTCTTCAATAAGTGTAAATCAGGATTATGATACAAGCTTTGATTTTTCAAAATGGAAAAATTACGGTTTCTTACCTATACCTGAATCCGCTGGAATTGATCAATTAACCGCAGACAAAATAAGTAATGCTATTAAAAGAGAATTAAATGCTAAAGGCTATAAAGATGCTGAGCCTGCTGACTTTGGTGTTGCACTACATTTCGGTCAACAGACCGTAACTGATGTTCAATCTTACGGATACGGATGGTGGGGCGGTGGAGTTGATGTTTCCCAGTATCAAGAAGGTACTTTAGTCATCGACTTAATAGATATGAAGGACAATAAACTTGAATGGCGTGGAACTGCACAGGGAGCACTGGTAGATAATCCTGACGTTCAAGAAAGGACTGCAAATGTTGACAGTGCTGTTTCTCAAATGCTTGCTCCCTTTCCACCAGAAATGATGAGTAAATAATAACAAAGATCAGAATTAGTATTAAAGGAATTAATTATGAATAGTCTATCAAGAATTATCGTGAGTATTTTATTTACAGGGTTGATGTATTCGACAGTTCTGTTTTGTCAATCTTATGATGACCAGATTCAGAATGGTTTGAATAACTACAATCAAGGTAACTATACAGAAGCCTTCAATAATTTCAACAGCCTGGTTCAGCAAATGACTCCTGAACAAAGTGGAGACCTTCCATTGGCAGGTGAATCGCAGGAAGTAGAGGATAGCGAATCACAAGAGGTAGATGATAGCGAATCTACTATGGAGTACGACAGTGAAACACAGGAAGTGGATGATAGTGAGTCACAGATGCAATACGACAGTGAGACACAGGAAACTTATACTGATGTCGATATTTCAACTGTCCAGCAATATTCAGATAAATTGGAATACCAGGGAGACGATCCCGCAGATGTTTACCTTTACAGAGGGCAGACAAATTTAAAGCTTGGTAATAAGCAAGCAGCTCTCAATGATTTTGATCAGGCTATTGCTCTTGACCCATCTTACTCGGATGCATATTTCCGAAGAGCAATTGCAAATTACCAGGTTAATCCTGAAAAAGTATGTCCTGATCTGCAAACTGCTATTGATAACGGTCATCCGTCAGCACAGGAGTTATTTGATTTAATATGTAAATAAATTATTTATAGGGAAGCTTATGAAACGCATTATTAATTTTTCTTTTGCTTTTATCCTGATATTCTGGTTATTCAGTTCAATTGAACTGAATGCTCAGGACTCAACGAAAAAGACTGAAGCAAAAACTGAGACGGTTCAGCAAAAACCAACCACCATTCCTGCTGGAACTGAAATGATGGTTCACTTCGATAGTGCCATAAACACGGAGGAATATCCAGGTGGCTCTTTATTTCAGGAATCATTAAATATTGATTTAGTGGTTGACGGAAAACTTATCGCAAAAAAAGGAACTGATGTATTCGGACGAGTTATTGAATCCAGAGGTGGTCGGTTATTTGGCGGAGAAAAACTCACATTCACATTTACAGGAATCATGATCGGTGATCAGGAAGTTGCCATTGTTACAGATACAATGGGTGTTCAAGGTGGTCAAGGTGGAACTGCAAAAACTGTTGGTGCCGGAGCGTTGATTGGTGCTGCTTTTGGTGGCGCTGGTGAAGGTGCAGCGATAGCTGGTGGAATTGCAATTTTAAAATCCCGCCACGAACATATTCAAATACCTCAGGGAACAATAGCACAGTTTAAAATTGAAAGAGCGGTTGAGATTAAAGAATGATGTGCTGACTTAAGTGCATTGAGGTCATTGAACTATTTCTTTGGATAAACAGCAGCTAAAAGAATAGATATTAAATGACTATTAAAAGCAGATATAATAAAGTTATATCTGCTTTTTAATTATATTTGACAGTAGAGGGATATCTATTTTTATAATCCAAATTAAATGGAATCAACTAGTCAATCAAATAATAAAACTGCACAAGTATTAGTAATTCTTGCATCGTTTATCATTATTGTTGCGGGTATGAAAGCAGCGGAATCTATAGTCGTTCCATTTTTACTCGCTGCTTTTCTATCAATAATTATCTCCCCTCCTTTTATTTGGATGCAAAGTAAAGGCGTTCCAAAAGGGTTAGCATTACTTTTTATAATAATTATTTTTTTAGCAATATTATTTTTGATTGGCGTGCTTATTGGCACCTCGGTAAACGACTTTACTTCAAATCTTCCCTTCTATCAGGAAAAATTGCAAAATCAAACACAAGCAATGATAAACTGGTTAATTGAGCGAAATTATATTAAACCAGATTTTCAATTAACAAAATTAATTAATCCGGCTTCGGTTTTGAAAATTGTTGGTGACACATTTAATCAGATTAGTGGAATATTCGCAGATGGCTTTCTGATATTATTCACTGTAGTTTTTATGTCGCTTGAGATCACGAGTCTGCCAAAAAAATTAAAGATGATTTTTTTCAATCCTGATAAATCACTATCCAACGTTAATAAAATTTATCAAAATATTAATAAGTACATTGGCATTAAGTCGCTAACTAGTTTTGTGACTGGGTTGCTGGTTTACCTTTTTCTTTTGATAGTTGGTGTTGATTATCCACTTCTCTGGGGTGTTCTTGCATTTGTTCTAAATTATATTCCAACAATAGGTTCCATTCTTGCAGTTATTCCACCATTTTTACTTACTATTGTTCAACTTGGATTTATTGAGTCATTTGTTGTATTAGCAGGATATATAACGATTAATACAATTATAGGGAATATTCTTGAACCCAAATTTATGGGTAAGGGACTTGGTCTTTCAACTTTAGTTGTATTCTTATCATTAGTTTTTTGGGGATGGGTTCTTGGCCCTATTGGGATGTTGCTTTCGGTTCCTCTTACAATAACTATAAAAATTGCTTTAGATAGTTCAGAAGAAACACGATGGCTTGCAATTATGTTAGGACCAGAAACTATCGAATAGTTTCGTATTTTCGAATATGATTTACCGATCATTTTATTTTCCCAGTATTATAATAATCGTTTTACTTTTCGTAACACTTCCCTCCATCGTCTTTGCACAAAAAACCGACGTGATCGTACTTTTTAATAGTGATAGAATAACCGGGGAAATAAAGGAAATGCAAACAGGACTGCTGAAATTGAGTACTAACAATTTAAGTACAGTATATATAGAGTGGGATAAAATTACTAAAATACATACTGATAAAATTTTTGAAGTTGAGTTAACTGACGGTAGAATTTATTATGGTTCATTTCAAAGCAGTAAGAAGGAAGGAAAGATTATTTTGAAAGGGATTACTTTAGAAAATGAATTATACTTAAAATATATTGTCAGGATTACAAGGATAAGAGAATCGTTCTGGGATATTCTACAGGGCTATATAAAAATGGGTGTTAGCTATACAAAAAGCAATAAAGTGGGAGAATTAAGTTTTGGCGCCGATGTTATTTATACGACTAAATCTCAGAGAAGTGAACTTATCCTGAACTCTGACTTTAGTAGTTCCCAGGGCAACCCAACATCATCAAATAATAATGGTTCATTCAGCTACAATAAGTTCCTTAAACATAAATGGTTTTGGGGTGGTATTGCTGTAGCGGAACAAAATTCTGAATTAGGATTAAATTTACGAACCACGCTTGGCGCAGCAGTTGGGAATGATTTTCTTCAAACAAATAAACACTATTTTAATGTTGTTGCGGGACTTTCAGCCGGCGAGGAATGGTATGAAGGAGAGCCTAAACCTCAAACAAACCTAACAGGTTATATTAGTTCAAAATATCAGTTCTTTATTTATGAGACTCCTGGAATAACCTTATATTCATTTTTAAATATTTACCCTTATTTAACAAATTTTGGTAGAGTACGTATTAATTATACTTTAGACTTCGATTGGCAGATTGTAAATAATTTTTATTGGGATTTGAGTTTTTATGTTGAATACGATAACGAACCACAATCAATTGATGCTTCAAAAGTTGATTATAGCATTGAGACTGGTCTTAAATATAATTTATGAGGTCAAAGATGAGAAAAATATTTAATACAAAAATATTAATAGCCATATCATTTATTCTTCTACTGACAACATCAATACAGGGTCAGGAAGATAATTACTGGAATATTCAGTATGGAACCCGATCAACGTTGCTTGGAGGTACAGTAATTGGAAGTGTTTCTGATCTAAGCGCCACGTATTACAACCCGGGAGCCATTGCTCTTTTCCGTGATGTTAATTTTATTTTAAGTGCTCAGGCGTACCAGCTAGATAATTATAAAATAAAAAATGGTGCCGGAGAAGGAAGAGACCTTGACTATTCATCATTGACTCCCTCGGCAACATTTGCTGCATTCAACATCAAATTTGGTTTTCTAAAAGATGATAGAATAGTTGTATCAGTATTAACAAGGCAATCAAATCAAATTGAATTCAATACCCGAATAATAGATTCAATTGATGTCATTTCATCTTCACCCGGTAAAGAAGATTTTGCTGGAGGTATAGATTATTCTCAAAACTTTAAAGATGTTTGGGCTGGATTGACTTACTCAGCTAAACTTAGTGATATTATTGGAATTGGCTGCACAGGATATGTGGCTGTTAAATCTTATTCAAACAAAAACCTTACTGTTTTAGAAGCTCTGCTGGATAATGGAGATATTGCTTCTTATACTAAGATATTCAATTATCGCTACAACAACTGGCGAACTTTGTTTAAAGCCGGAGTTGGAATAAATCTTAATCCTCTTACTTTGGGTTTAACTGTAACAACTCCTAGTCTGAATTTATTTGGAAGCGGTTCTGTAGGGACACATTTATTTGTTTCAGGTTTAGACACAAGTACATTTTCAAGTAATTATCAAGACGAAGTAAAATCAGAATATAAAACGTCCTGGGCCGCAGGTTTCGGTGCTGCGTACCGACTCGATAAATTTAAATTTCATTTCAGGTACTGAATGGTATAATGCTGTTGATAAATTTTATGTACTTGATACTCAACCTTACCAGTCACAAAGTTCAAATGAAATACTCTCAAACGATCTTACCCATCAAACCAAGAGCATAATAAATTATGGTTTAGGTATTGATTATTTTGCCGCCGATAGCCTTATTTTTTCAGCTAGTTTCATTTCCGATTACTCATCAAAAAGTGATGAGTTAAATTTAAATGAGCCGCAATCACTTGGGCTAAATTTATTTCATATTTCTGCCGGTTCAACATTCAAGGTTTGGAAATCATTTCTTACTGTCGGAGCCGTTTACACTTATGGTTCACAGAGTTTAGAAGAAATTATTATTTTGCAGCAGGGAAATTCAGCTGAGATTTCCAACCAGGCAAAACTTCAATATTCCCAGATCAAGGTTCTGTTAGGTTTCGAGTTTTAAAAACACTGTATTGATGGCTTAATTCTGCTTTTGATTTTTAATATATTTAGTTCATCTGATCAATTAATAAATAATCTATTTATGAATACAAAGAAATATATAATCTTACTGTCGCTTAGCGTTTTGATAGTACTCGTCCTTTCCTGTTCTCCTGATCTACCTGTAGTACCCCCTATAAACTCAACTCCAACCAATGAATTCCACCCAGGAAAATTTGTTTGGCGGGACCTAATGACTGATGATATTCCAGCCGTAAAGAAATTTTATTCTGAGCTTTTTGGTTGGACTTATATAGATGTTGCTGATGGAGACAAAGATTATACAGTAGTACTTCATGAAGGAAAACCTATTGCAGGTATGTTTAAACTTCGTGACGTAAAAGCTGATCATAAATATTCACAATGGATCAGTTACGTTTCTGTCCCGGATATGAATCAGGCTATAAACTATACAAAGAAAAGTGGCGGAACAATTTATCGGGAACCATTTGAGTTACCAAATCGTGGTGAAGTTGCCTATGTCTTTGATTCCCAAAATGCAGTGCTTGCATATGTGAAATCTTCAAGTGGCGATCCAAAAGACGGTGAACCAGTTTATAATGGATGGCTTTGGACTGAGTTATGGACAAATAGTGTTGAGAATTCAACTAATTTTTACACCGAATTATTTGGCTATAATGTGAAAAAGTTTTTGTCAGCTGGAGAAAATTTGTATTACGTATTTCAGAATGAAAATAAACCTCGTGCTGGTATGATAAAAATCCCTTTTGAAAATGTTAAACCCCACTGGATGCCTTATATTGCTGTCAAGGATCCTGCTGAAATTGTTAACAAGGTAGAACAATTAGGTGGAACAATTTATCTAAGTATAGATGAAATAGCCGGTAAAGATGCTGCAATAATCGCAGATCCATCAGGTGCTGTATTTACAATACAGAAATGGCCACTCGACAAAGGAAAATTGAATGAGGTAAAAGATGAGTAAAAAAATTAAAGCTCTTATTTTAATCGTTATTTTGTTTATAGTTTTTGCACTTTCAGGTTGTGCACCAGGTAATGTAAGTGTCGGTGTTGGAGTTTATGCTCCTGGTGCATGGACTGGTCCATACGGCGGTTATGGAGGATATCATCCACCTGTAGGGATGGGCTTCCCTGTTTATTAATAAACTTGACGAAATTTATGAACCATAAAATATTTAACATCCTGACTTTTAACTTCCTCTTATTATTTATCTCCTGTTCTGCATCCAAACCTCCTGTCAGTTATTCATATCAATATATTGATAAAACCAGGCAGGATGCGTATACAGAGATTTATAAATACAAATATAAAATAGATGAAAGTGAGTGGAAGGATATCGATATCTATGTTAAGAATGATAAAATGACATATGTTATAAACATTGGCAGTTATTTTGGATCGATACAAAACAGATTTATCTATAATTCATTAAAAAAATCTCAAAATTTTATTTCTCAATATCGAACTGTGCCTGAAACCGTTAACAGTTTACAGGAAGCTATTGATCTTTCATTAGAAATGTATATTGAAGACTTTAAGTCTAAAGAAGGAACTCAATCCGATTCCACTGGATGATTATTTATTTTCATTTTTTAAACATTTTAATTTAGTAAAAAGAGGTTTATGTGATTAAATATTTTCTAATTTTTTCGTTTGCAATATTGTTGATTGCAATTGCAGGATGTAGCGGAGCTAAAACTGACATCATTGGTGAATGGCAACCTGATAACTATCAAAAAGGGACTATCAGTAATGTTTTGGTTCTCGGTATTTTTAATAAAGATAAGCCTCTCCTTAGAAGAAATTTTGAAGATGGTGTAACACAAGCATTTAAAAATGATGACATTAATGCTACTCCATCTATGGACCATATGCCTTACGAGGAAAAGGTGGATTCTTCAGCATTTGAAAAATATTTTAAAGAATTGCACGTAGATGCAGTTGTTGTTTCAAGATTGCTGGGTGTCGACAAGAAAAGAGATTATCAGTCAGGATACCTTTACACAGTTCCTTTCAGCTATTATTATGGATTTTATTCGTTCTATTATACCGGGATAACATATGCTAATTCTTCAGGATACTTGTCTCAGGACGTGGTAGTCGTACTTGAGACAAATATTTATGAAACAACCAATAAAAAATTAATTTGGAGCGGTATATCTGAAACATTAGATCCTAATAAACCATCCGACGTAATTAATTCTTTTGGAGATGCTTTGGTTTCTAAATTGAAAAAAGAGGGATACTTCAAATAAATAAGATCGATTATATAAATTAAGAATTATAAAGATTCGGATGTAATAACTTATGATAAAAAAAATTTTAATAATTATTATCCCTATCTCCTTCTTTGCAGGATGTTCGTCAGTATCAGTTACAAGTGATTATGATCTTTATGCCGATTTCACCAAATATAAAACTTTTTATATATACACCGGTGAGCTTAAAGGGAGCCGACTTGAGACAGTTCCGTTAGTTAAGAAAAGAGTTCTCGATGCAATAGAAACTGAATTGAAGAAAAAAGGTATGACTGAAGAAGATTCCTTAAATGCTGATATGACTGTTTATGCTCAGGCAAACACAACAGAGAAAATGAATGTAAATTCCTATGGATATGGATACGGTTATGGATGGGGACCATACCCCTATGGAAGAAACATTGATGTATCTTACTACACTCAAGGTTCTCTCATAATAGATTTTGTGGATAACAAGGAAGATGATTTAATTTGGAGAGGTATTGGGACAGCAGTTCTTCAGAATCAAGGTACTCCGGAAGAAAGAGAACAATATATTAATGAAGCTGTAGCAAAAATTCTGGATCAATATCCACCAAGCAAATAAGATAACTTAGAAGGATAATGTGGATTTACTGCTTTCGAGTCGTTAAATCAAATTAGTCTATTTTAATAACACCATTTTTCTTGTTAAGACTTTTCCCTCAACATTCATTTGCAAATAGTAAATACCACTTGGATTATTATTCGCATTCCAAACTACACTATATTCACCACTTAACTTGTAATCTTCAACTAAGGTTTCTATCAAAGTTCCCAGTAAGTTGTAAACATTAATCGAAACTTCTGCTGATTTAGATAATGAGTATTTAATCTTTGTTAATGGATTAAAAGGATTTGGATAATTTTGATTTAGTGTAAAATCATTTACTAATAACTTTGGCTCTGCATTAATATTATCAGGGCTTTGATATTTATATTTTAAAATAACTCCTCCCTCACCAACAGCGAAACCTGTAAGTGAATCTGTAAAAACAATATCATAGACTCTGGAGTTTTTCGGTGCAGGATATTCTATCCAACTATTGCCATAATCAAAAGTCATGACTAATGATTCAGCGTGTGGGACCACAGCCCAACCTTCATTCTGTGTACGAAATGATATTGACTGTGCCTGTCCAAAAACGCCTATCTCAAAATAATTCCAGCTAATTCCGGCATCCGATGATTGCATAAATCCAACTCCAAAAATATCCGGATCACCACCAACTGCGAGAACATTTAGTGAATCAAAAAAATGCATATCCCACACCTGATCTGCAGGAATATACTGTGGACTTATAGTCGCCCAACTTTCACCACCATTAATAGTTTTCCATATTACCCCGGCAATATCGAATTGACCACCACAAGCAAATCCATAAAGATCGTTGTAAAATTTAAAATTGATTACGGGAAAATGAGAGAAAACTCCGGAGTCAATTTCAGCTGGTTCCCAGTTTAGTCCCCCATCAGTTGTTTGTAAAAATTGTCCGGGTGCTCCACCCATAAAACCGTTTAAAGTATCAAGAAAATAAATACCTCTCATAAAATTATTTTCTTCTCTATACGGTTCAACAACCCACTCTAATCCTCCATCTATTGTTTTGAGAATCTCAGTACCAAAAAAAGTATTTTCACCTATTCCTACATCTGCCCAAGCCAATACCCAAGCTCTGTTATCATCAAGAAAAAAAAGCCTCATGATTCTACTTGTTGTGTTTGTCTGCTGCTGAGTCCAGCTCATTCCACCATCGTTTGTAAAAAATATTTCGCCTGAATCTCCCCCAACCCAACCCTTCAGACTATCTGAAAAATATAATGTCCTTAGAAAATTATCTGTTGGACTTTCGATTTGTTGCCAAAAATTTTGAGGGATTGACATTTGGTTTAGACTGATGAGTAGTAATAATATATAACTGAATCGTAATTTCATCTTCTAGTAATATTTAATAATTCGTATTTAAAATATAGCATACAATGCTATAAAATGATTGATATTAAACTCTATCCTAAATATAATACTTACGATTATGGACTATTTTCTTCGGATAAAATTAGCTATTGAATTCTTATATTTGTAAATGAAATATTCAACATTAAGGAAGAAAATGAAAGCGATATATTTAGTAATCATAGCGTTATTTTTATTCAGTTGTGGTGACGATCAAAACCAAGATTTGAATGAAGCAGATGTTCAAAAAAATGAACCACATATAGCAAAAGTTGTTGATAAAATACCTGTAAAGGGATACACATATTTACAAGTAAAAGAGAATAAAAATGAATATTGGATAGCCGTCCCAACTATGGAAATAGATAATGGGGAAACCGTTTACTTCTCAAAGTTCATGGTGATGGAGAACTTCCATAGCGAGAATATAGATAAAACATTCGATAAAATTTTATTCGTTGAAGATGCCCGAAAATCAACCACACCTGATGAAATGAAAAAGATTCATTCAGGAGCAACTTCCACAGAGAAGCAGCAAATAAATATTGAACCACTCAAAGATGGAATGACGATCCTGCAAATTTACAATGACAAATCAGATTTGAAGGGAAAAGTTGTAAATGTTAAAGGTCAGGTTGTAAAATTTAACAAACAGATAATGAATAGAAACTGGATACACATCCAGGATGGGACTGGCAATGAAAATGAATATGACTTAGTTATAACATCTGATCAGGATACTAAGGTTGGTGATATAATTGTTGCTGAAGGTACATTATCTGTTGATAAAGATTTTGGAGCTGGTTATTTTTTCCCTGTAATAGTTGAGAACGCTAAGATTCAAATACAATAATTAGTTTATTTTGTAACTACTCTAATAGTGGTCCAAGGTCTGTTCCTGGATACATAATAAAGGCAATCGCGAACGCCAGAACAGAGATAATTAATCCATACATAAAAAATGTATAGCAAATTCTGAGTCTTTGGTATTTTTGTCCTAGCACCTGGCCCAGGTAATAAAAATCTCTTATCATATTATCATAGAGAAAATCTTTGTCTTTCATCATTTCTTTCATTCCCCAGGCAAAATCCTTCAAACTTACTTTGTGAAAGTTGCCAAAGAATAAAAGATTGACTTTCTTCTCTCTTATATCATCTTCAGTAAATATCCCGGTAGTAACTTTTGGACGAGTTACAAGAATTGCATAAACCAATGTTACCAGGCTTGTGAGTGTGAGCAGCGCGGTAGGAATTATCAGATGAGGATTGGTATCCAATTTTCTAACCATCACGCTAACCATTATCGTCAATACGAGTGTATTTACACTAATCATTATGTTGGCTTTTGTATCTGCCATGGAGCTGAATTCAACGTGCGTTCGCACGGTATTTCTAAACATCGTTTCAATTGAACGCCCGGCACTTTTATCTTTATCCTTATCTTTTTTTTTCTCCGTAGCATTATCTTTTTGTCCGGATTTTTCTTCGTCCATATTCTTTTTTACCTTTTTAAGCTGCTTTTTAGTCTTAATATAATTAATATTTTTTTGAGTTTCGTATCTATCTTTCGCAAAAGACGTATAAAATTTATGCTCTTTCAAAAATTCCAGATTATTTTGTAACCAATCTACTTCCTTAATCTTGGAGCGTTTATGTGCTTCAATCTCATTTTTATATAGTTCTGATCTTTTATCATAGCTATTTGTTCCCAAATGGTGAAGATCAGCATCACAAATAATTTCTTCTAATATATTTTTAGGATCCCTAGGCATTCGTGTTGCATTTATAAGCGATACAACTTTTTCTATTTTACCCAGAGGATAATTATTTTCTGTAAGGAATTGTTTTGCTAATTTAATTCCAATATCCTCGTGTCCATTGCAAGTTTCAATATGACCTATATCGTGAAACCAGGCTGCTATTAATAGAACTTCTTTTTCATCTTCCTTTATTCCCATCGCATCAGCTATTTCTTCAGTGGCTTTAGCAACTTCTGCAGTGTGGGTAAAATTGTGATAGTAGTTATTTTCAGAACCCTTATCTCGAAAGGTCTTTCCAATATATTCCTTTACTTTGCTGAGAATTTCAATGTTCATTTCAGATTCCTTAATGTTTTTATGTTTTGCAAAGTAAATTTCTTATCGAGCTGCACCATAAGTTTTATTTAAAATGTATATTATCTGGGTAAAATTTAGATTCTATTTCATACATCTATGGTGATAATAATCACAATTATTTATAGTTAAGAAGTGTGAATAATAAATTCAATCATTCAATTTCAATGTAAGAACAGTTTGTGATTCAAATCAACAAGGAATTTCTTAAATGAAAACTCTATATCTCATAAGGCACGCAAAATCCTACTGGGGAGATCAGAGAATAAATGATTTTGACAGAACTTTGAACAAACGTGGGAAAAAAGATGCACCGTTTATGGGAGAGGTTCTTAAAGACAAAAAAGTTAACCCTGACTTAATTATTTCAAGTCCGGCAAAACGGGCAAAGAAAACCGCAATGGAAATTGCCATAAAACTCAACTATCCAGATAAAAAGATTCATTACAATAATGATATTTATGACGCTACCTCAAATACCATTCTTAGCATTATAAACACGATTGAAAATAAATATTCAGTAGTGATGTTATTCGGTCACAATCCCGGTCTTACTTTACTTAACAATTATATTTCTAATAATTATATTGAAAATATTCCAACTTGTGGTGTCGTTGCTTTGAGTTCAAATATGCAATGGAGTGAAATAGGTGCACAGACTTGTAAACATTTATTTTTTGAGTATCCAAAATTATATTCTAAATCGTAGAAATATCTAATGGCACAAAATCTTTTCTTTGATCGTGAATTAAGTTGGATTTCATTTAATTACCGTGTACTTCAGGAAGCAAAAGCTCCAAATGTTCCACTTTATGAACGAATTAAATTTCTTGCGATTTACTCCTCAAATCTGGATGAGTTTTTTAGAGTAAGAGTAGCTTCAATTAGAAGTCTGCTTAATCTCAAGTCAAAATCACGTAAAGAACTTTCTTTCCAACCACAAATACTTCTAAAAAAAATAAAAGCAGCTATTCATTCCCAACAGGAAGAGTTCGGAAGAATTTATAGAGAAGAAATAATTCCCGGTTTAAAAAATGAAAATATATTTTTAGTAGATGATAAGAATATCAATAAAAAACAATTAGATTTTATTAACAACCATTTTTTAGATCAGGTTTTACCCTTTGTCCAACCGACATTGTTAGAAAAAAATAAAATTTCAACTTTCTTGCACAATAGAGCGATCTACCTTGCCATAAAATTAAGGAACAAGAGAAGGGCTAAACAAAACGTTGGATCAAATCAGAGATTTAGGTATGCAATAGTAGAAATTCCTGCCGACAGACTGGGAAGATTTGTTATTCTTCCCACAGATAATGATAAAAATTTTGTAATGTTTCTTGATGATGTAATAAGAACAAATTTGTCCATTCTCCTTCCCGGTTATCTGATTGAGAACTGCTATTCAATTAAGTTAACCCGCGATGCGGAACTCTACATTGATGATGAGTTTAATGGAGATTTGCTGGTAAAAATTCAGAAAGGGTTATCAAAAAGAAAAACAGGAGTTCCTTCCCGATTCCTGTATGATAATGAAATGCCTCAAGATTTTCTAAAATTTCTTCAGTCAACACTAAAACTTAAAAAAGATGATCTTACAGCTGGGGGAAGATATCATAATTTCAACGACTTCTTTAATTTTCCAAGGTTCAATAAACCACACCTTGAATATGATCCGATGCCACCTCATAACTGTAAAGAACTTGATGGTGTGAGTTCATCTTTTGACATAATCTCACAGAAGGACATTCTCTTAAGTTTTCCATATCAGTCATATGGTTATGTTTTAAAATTATTGGAAGAAGCTGCTGAAGATATTAATGTTACAGGAATTAAGATTACACTTTATCGGGTCGCTGAAAATTCGCTTGTTGTCCGTTCTCTGATTAAAGCAGCTGAAAATGGCAAAGATGTAACAGCATTTATTGAAGTAAAGGCTCGTTTTGACGAAGAAACAAACTTTGCCTCAGCTGATGCACTTGGAAAAGCTGGTGTAAAAGTATTTTCCAGTTTTCCAGGTTTGAAAGTCCACTCAAAACTTTGCTTGATCGAAAGAGTAGAAAAAACAAAATCAAAATTCTACTCTTATCTCTCAACAGGAAATTTCAACGAAAAAACGGCAAGAATCTACTCCTGATCATGGTCTGTTTACATCAGATCAAAATATCGGAGCCGAAATAGGTAAGGTTTTTAATTTTCTCGAAAGGAAAACTAAGAAAGAGAGGTTTAATCATCTGCTTGTTGCGCCTTTCAATATGAGAAAACAACTATTGAAACTAATTGAAAATGAAATAGAAATTTCAAAATCCGGTCAACTATCAGAGATAATCTTAAAGCTTAATAGCCTTGAAGATAAAAAGATGATTAAAAAACTTTACGAAGCATCACAGAATGGAGTTAAAATAAAATTAATAATACGTGGAATTTGTTGCCTTGTGCCCGGGATTATTGGTCTAAGCGAGAACATTGAAGTTATTAGTATAGTTGACAGATTTTTAGAGCATGCAAGAATCTATATTTTCCATAATAACGGAGAGCGAAAATATTTTCTTTCTTCCGCCGATTGGATGAAACGAAATCTAAGTCGTAGGGTTGAGGTAGCTTTTCCAATCTATGATAGATCAATTAAAACACAGCTACAGAACATAATTGACATACAATTGAGTGAGAATCTTAAAGCTAGAATTATAGACCAACAACAGATTAATAATTATAAGTTATCAGATGAAGAAAATAAAATCAGAAGTCAGTATGAGATTTATAAGTGGATAAAGACTTAAGCAGTTATCAAATTTTGTAAAAACTAAGTTCATTAAAAAGACATTCCAAAACCAAGGTTAAACGTTGTTCTTTCCGGTGAAAATGCAACATATGAGGTCCCAATTAATTCAGAATTGAAATAGGCAATCCAAATTCCCATTCCATACGACGGATGCCATTTCTTGGAATTATCTTCAATTGTGAAGACTCGTCCGGTTTCAGCAAATAAATTTATTCCTAATTTACTTCTCAAAATCAGATTCAGCTTTGTTATAAATAGTCGTAATTCTGCTTGACCAAATACCGCAGCATCACCTGAAAATCTTTTGTCGTTATAACCTCGCAAACTATTTGTTCCCCCTACTGTAGCACCTGCGTAGAATGGATATTTGCTAAATACTTTACTTCCACCTGTTCTTAGTGCAAGAGTTGCAAATGGAAGGATGTCGGGAGTAAGATAAGTCCGTAAATCGTAACCTGCCATATAAAACGTTTCAGGTATATCGTAAACATCCGGAAAAATTCTTCCGTAAAATTTCATCCAGTAACCATTAATAGGATATTGGGGGTGATCCTTTCCGTCAAATTCTAATCCAAAATACAGTCCAAATGGTTTGATAACTCCTAAACCATAATCACCATATCTAAACCCTGAAAGTAATGTGTCACTATTTAAAGAAGTTTTAGTTTGAATAAATGAAATTCCAAAATTTCCAATAATTCTTTCCGAAAAATTATAGTATAACATTGGGAAAAAGGTCAATAGATTTTGATTAGTCTGATAATAATTATTTGCATCCAGATTTTTATCATAGGGAGTCTCGTTTCCATAACCGAAGTATCTTGTAACAAATTGTTGAGTAATAGCAGCAGTTACATTAAGTCGCCCTCTCTTTATAATTGAGTAAAAATCTGCATCGTATTCAATCGCTATATTCCCAAATCTGGTTGCATAACTCACAGACAATTGCTGCATATATTCTTTTGGTATTTCTCTAAAATTATATCTGTTTAATTGAACTCCTGCACCAAACAGCAATCCATAATCAGAATCAAAACCTGCTAATGGAATCACAAGCCAATCGTGTCCTCGATCTCGTAGAGAAGGTTCATATTTTTCCTGGTCATCTTTTGGTTCTGGCCATTTGCTGTCATCATAGACTGTCCCATCGCTTTCTTTAACTTCTGTTTTATTTCCGCTGTCGTAGAAATAGGTTTTATTTTCAACATCATAAAATGGAGTGATATATAAAAAGTACCCATCAACAATTGATTCATCCACAAATTCATCTTTCCCCTTTCCGCCAATTATCCTAACGACAGGACTACTGGAACATTTGCCATAAACAAAAGCTTTGTCGTCGCCTTTATTCATATGAATTCTTATATCGACTGTTACATTATTATCGAAAATTTTGTGGAATAATGGTTCTCCTTTTCCATTTCCTGTTTTTTTATTCCTTTTATAGATTTTAACTTCAGTTGATCTGTCGTTGATTCTGTCTACTGTCACATAATCATCTTCATCACTACAAAATATATCGGCATACTTATTTACTATTACGTAAAATTCATTAGATGCCCACTGAAGATTATCTCTGCGAGATTTCAACTTGGTTGATAGTTCCTCATAACAAATAGATATCACTTCTGGTGGGAGCATCTTTATCGAACTGTCAATTACGGCATCAGTAATTTTGGATTTTACAAAAATAGTCACTGAATCCCAGGTTGATTTATTTAACACCGTCAGGACTCTTCTATCCAGGAAGCGTCCATTCCAGGTTAGATCTTCTATCTGCGGATAGACTCTACCGAAGTTATTTAATTGTGGTACTACATACGCCGCGACCGAGGGAAATACTCCATCATATTTTGAGAATGCCTGATCACGGTCTCTAGGAATGGGCTTCCAAATTTTTACCTCTTCCCCATTAACTGTAGAATCAAATTTAGCCCAGCGCCATTGGTCCATATGTCTGTCCCAATCTCCTATAAGAATATCAATTAACCGAGCCTTTAAGTATTCTACTTCATCAATTTGTTGACTTCGCTTTTTTGCAAGATGATCGAACAATTTGTATGTCCCCTTAACATCCAGAGCATCTTCAAAACCTGGTTCATCGTCTTCGCCTTCGGTAGGATGTTCCTCAATGAATCCAAGCATTCCTCCAAATTCTTTCCTAAACTCTCCAAGCTTAGAATCATCCGGTAGAAAAACTAAAGATGGCTTAGCTTCAAATATCCCAACCGCATCGAGTAATGGTGACACCACAAGCGGAGCAAAAGGATTTGCTGAACTAATCTGATCTTTGACTACATCTTCCGCAATGGATTCACGTAAATCTTCTGGAAGTATCTTCGAGGGATTTTTTTCAATTGATCTGAATTTCCATGTTCTTCCGTCATTTCCTTGGAATCTGAGCGATTTGGTTTGCAATCCTCCCCCTTTTTTGATTGGAGTTAATCCACCGGCAAACTCATTCAGATTTAAAACTTTAACTTTTACAGGTGTTGTCCAAACTTCACGCCAGTGCTTACCAAACCAAAATTCATAGAATCCACTTGATGAAAACTGTTCCCCTGGGATAATCGTGATAAACTTATTGTTATTCTCCGTCTGCGGACAAACAAAATCCTGCAGAATGAATGATAAAAATAAAATTACTATATATTTCTTCACAATAAAGTTAGTTGAATATAAAAAGTGTATGCTATTGGAGAATTATTCTAAAGGTAAGTTCATCCTTCTGAGTATATCCTTAAAGTTCGGATGATCGTGAATTTCCTTCCAAAACTTACCATTAATAAAATTGAGACCACCCAGCTTTTTATCGATAGCACTATTTAAAAAACCGAATGCATTATCCCATTCACCCAAACCTGTATATATAATTGCCAAATCCATATCCAGCGGAACTTCTTCAGTATCTAATTGTTTGAGCAGTGTAATATATTCCCTAGCTTTTTCTGGTTGATCTAGTTTTGCATAAGTGAATCCAAGCCCTGAAATAGCTTTACTTCTATATGGAGGATCATTCAAATTTTTGTTAAAAATTTCCATAGCTTTGTCGTAATTTGAAGCCTTAACGTAAATCCAGGCAAGACTATTCCAGGTATCACCAAAATCAGAATCAATCTCCAAAGTTTTGTTGTTCTGTTCAATGGCTAATTCAATCATGTTATTATTGAAATAGGCATATGAAAGAATGTAGCTGATTGGGGCGTTCAAAGGATCAAGCTGATATGCTAATTCTGCCTCCTTCAATGCCTTCTTATGAAACCCGAGAGTTGTTGATAACATTGCATAATATTGATGTGTCTCAGCAGAATTAGGGTTAATCTCAAGCGCATTCAGAAAACATTTTTCAGCGCCTTCCCAATCCCAATCACCAAAATATTTAACCATCCCCAATGATGTTTGTGAATCAACAAGTGAGTCATCAAGTTCAGTAGCATTTACCGCATATTCTTTAGCTTTTGCGTACGCTATTTTATTCGACATAAAACCAGCGGCTCCTAAAAAAGTGTAACACGCAGAAAGTCTGGCAAATGCAAGAGGAAAATCAGGACACAGTTCAATAGCTTCTTCAAAATATTTTATCGCTTTTTTAATAAAGTCAGGTGCCCATTTATTCCAGTTATAAACTCCTTTCAAATAAAGATTGTAAGCTTCAATATTTTCTGTCGGAATTTTTACCAGTGATTCAGAAGGTTTTTTGAGTGTAATTGTATTTTTTAACTGATCTACAATAGAGTTTGCAAGTTCATCCTGAACGGCAAAGATGTCTTCTAAATTTCTATCAAATGTTTCGGACCATTTATGATATCCATCATCCGCACTTATGAGCTGAGCTGTGACACGAACCCTACTCCCGTATTTTCTAACACTACCCTCAAGAACAGTTTTAACACCAAGTTGCTTTCCAATTTCTCGTATATCAATATTTTTCCCTTTAAAGGCGAAAGAAGATGTTCTTGAAGTAACAAGTAATCCGTCAACTTTTGCAAGCGCATTCAGTAATTCTTCAGTTATACCATCACTGAAATATTCATTATCTCTCTCAGCACTAAGGTTTAAAAATGGAAGCACAGCTATTGTATTTTCTGAATTTGATAATTTTCCAACAAGCTCTTTGGCGGTAGGTACTACTAATCCGTTTGAATTAATTGCATAAAGTTTAACAGGAGATTTTACATTTTTAAGATTAAACCTTCCAAGAAAGATAGTTGAAATCTCGTTTTGATTTTTAAGCTCGTCATTTATTTTATCAGAAATAAGTACACTACCAGGTAACGCAATGTTCTCAATCCTGGATGCAATATTAACACCATCTCCATAAACACCTTCGTCATCATAAACAACGTCTCCAGCGTGGATGCCTATTCTCAGAGGAACTTTAGGATCACTCTGAAGTCTTTGTTGGATTTGAGTTCCGCAGATTGCGGCTTCAATAGCACTACCAAAAACTGAAAGAGTTCCATCACCGTAGTATTGTAAAATCTGACCCCGATGTTCAGATACAGAGTTTTCTAAAACATCTTTATGTTTATCTCTTAGAATTTTAGCGAGACGTTCATTTTCCTGCATCATTGCTGTGTAGCCTACCATATCAGTAAACATAATTGCAGCGAGCATCCTAATTTCATTCATCTTAATAGATATTAAACGTTTTTTAAAATAATTATAAGAAGTGAGAAAAAATTAATGGAGTAATATATCAATTCCAATAATTTTTTAGACAAACGGAAAAAGATGATTTTGAGTGAAAGGAAGATAAATATACCCTCCTTTCACTCAAAGAATGATTATTTTTTCTTTGATCCTGCTTCAGCAACAGCAATCGCAGTCATATTGATTATATCGTCGACGGTAGCGCCACGTTGCAGAACGTGAATAGGTTTTTTCATCCCCATCAAAATAGGTCCGACAACAGATGCTTGTCCAATTCTGGCCATCAGCTTGTAAGCTATATTTCCTGAATTCAAATCCGGGAATATGAGAACATTGGCTCTGCCTTTCATAGAACTAAAAGGATAATCTTTTTCAATTATTTCCGGAATGACAGCAGTATCTGCCTGCATCTCGCCATCAATAATTAGATCTGGTCTTAGTTGTTTTACTATTTCTGTAGCTTGTTTTACTTTTAATGATTCAGGATAAGGTGAACTTCCAAAGTTACTAAATGAAAGCATTGCAATTTTTGGAAGCACATCAAATTCTCTGGCTGTGTCAGCTGCAGTTATAGCAATTTGAGCAAGTTGTTCAGCATTTGGGTTAATATTCACAGTAGTATCAGCAAAGAAATATACATCTTGTTTTGCGAATACGATATACAATCCAGAAACTACTTTTAGTCCTGCTTTCATTCCTATGCATTGCAAGGCAGGACGAATCGTAGTTGGATAATTTGTTGTAAGTCCGCTAATCAATGCATCAGCTTCTCCAAGTTCAACCATCATAGAGCCGAAGTAATTTGGCTTCTTCATAAGATTTTGAGTGTCTTTTAGTGTTGCTCCTTTTCTAGAACGTTTTTTGTAAAATGCATCAGCAAATTGACTTAATTTTTCACTTGATTCAGGATCAAGTATTTGGAATTCATTCTGCTCAAAACCTAATCTATCGATTTCTGATTTAATTATTTTTTCGTTTCCTAGTAAAATGGGGTATGCCATATGATCGTTTTTAACCAAGTGAGCAGCGCGAATAATTTTTTCTTCTTCACCTTCAGGATATACAACTTTAACCGGTCTCTTTTGAGCCTTGTGAATCATTACACGAATCAATTCTTTTGATAATCCAAGTCTCTCTTTTAATTGTTCCTCATATTTCTGCCAGTTCATATCAGTTATTTTAGCTACCCCAGTTTCTATTGCAGCTTTAGCAACTGCAGGTGCAACATACCAAAGTACTCTTGGATCAAACGGTTTTGGAATTATATATTCTTTGCCAAATGAAAAATCCTCACCCCCATAGGCGCTTAATACCATTTCAGGAACTTTTTCTTTAGCCAATTTCGCCAAAGCCAAAGTTGCAGCCATCTTCATTTCTTCATTGATTGCAGTTGCCCTAACATCCAGAGCACCACGAAAGATAAACGGGAATCCGAGTACATTATTTACCTGATTTGGAAAGTCGCTTCTGCCTGTTGCCATAATTAAATCATCTCTAACAGAAACAGCTTCATCATACATGATTTCAGGATCGGGGTTAGCCATTGCAAATATTATTGGATCTTTTGCCATCGATTTAACCATTTCCTTGTTGACAACACCACCAACTGATAATCCTATAAATACGTCAGCACCTTTTATTCCATCAGCAAGTGAAGCAAAACCTTTTTCCTGAGCAAATCCTTGTTTGTATTTGTTAAGATCTTTTCTGTCTTTTGTTATGCAACCTTTAGTATCGAACATCCAAATGTTTTCTCTCTTTGCACCTGCCATTAGATAAAGTTTGCAGCATGAAATTGCAGAAGCACCTGCCCCGTTAACAACAATTTTCACTTTATCTATTTTTTTACCTGCAACTTCAACAGCATTTATTAACGCTGCGCAAGAAATTATCGCGGTTCCATGTTGATCATCGTGAAAGACAGGAATCTTCATAGTTGCTTTTAGTTGCTCTTCGATTTCAAAACACTCTGGTGCTTTAATATCTTCGAGATTAATTCCACCGAAGGTCGGTTCTAAAACCTGAACAGTTTTAATTATTTCTTTTGGATCATGCGAATTTATTTCAATATCAAAAACGTCGATATCAGCAAATCTTTTGAAAAGAACTCCTTTACCTTCCATTACTGGCTTGCCTGCCTCTGCACCAATATCACCTAAACCAAGAACAGCAGTACCATTTGAGACCACCGCTACAAGATTTCCTTTAGCGGTATATTTATAAACATCTTCAACATTATTATGAATTTCTCGACAAGGTTCTGCAACACCTGGTGTATATGCAAGTGAAAGATCGCGGGACGTTAGACAAGGTTTGGATGCAATTACTTCTATTTTACCTTTTCGGTCTATTGAGTGATATTCGAGCGCTTCTTCTTTACTAATTTTCATACTTAACTCCTGATAAATTTTTCATATTTATAATTGAATATTTATTACTAGAATGGATAAAAAAACATTGTTTATGGTTTTAATTATTGGGATGAATATTGCTTCGAAGAATGAAGTAAAATTCAATAAAAAATACACTACAAAATTACTTCAAAATCCTGAATTAGCCTAAATACACGACACTATTTTGCTAATAAGTTATTGATATTTAGCAATTATTATGATCGACTCTCTAGCGCAGAGTCTTCGATTAATTTATGAGCTAGTTCCTTACCCAAATAGTTGTCGATAAAAAAATGAAGGATATATAGTAAGGGTGTGAGAAAAACAGCCACAGCAAATTTGTATATGTAATTGACAACTCCAATTGCCAAGACGAGCGATAAATCCCAACCCGCACCGAAATAAAATGCGATTAACAGTACTACAAAACTATCGATGAGTTGAGACACGAGAGTTGAACCGGTTGCTCGAAGCCATATTTTAGAACTGCCTGTAAATCCCCTTAGAAAATGGAATACATAAACATCAACTAGCTGACCAATCAAAAAAGCGGTTAGTGACCCGATAATAATCCACAATCCTTGTCCGAAAATAGTATTAAAAGCCTCATCCATATTTATTACACCAAAATTTGTTTCGCGTTGAATCCAAAAATCAGCTGGATGTAAACCCATAGCCATATAAACCATCAAAAAGGCATACGCAATCAAGGCAGCAGCTGTAAATGACATAAACCGAACACCTTTCCTTCCAAAATACTCATTGATAATATCCGTCATAATAAATACAACCGGCCATAGAAGAACACCAGCCGTTAAGTTGAAGGAAAGACTAGTCTCTCCAAAAAATGAAAGGTTTACAGGATCTAATCCAAGCCATTTTTCTAAAGAAAAAATTTTTACTCCGATAAACTCCGCAAGAAGAGCATTTGCAACGAAAAAAGCTCCAAGAATAAAAAATAACCTATGACTTTTATCGTCCATTAGGCTTCCAGATTATTGAAAAATTTTAGAGTAATATATAAAAAAAAGCGGTATCATCTCGGATACCGCTCGTGGAGAGAGAGTTAACGTATGTTTATTATCTTCTCTTTCGATCTTGCGAATTATCTTTTGTTCTATCAGAATTTTGCTTTGTCTCAACGCTTTTACTGTTTTGGCTTTGAGTTCTATTTTGATCTCTAACCGTACTCTTAGCCTGATCATTCGTATTTACTCTTGCATTCTCTTTTTTTACCTCATTTGTACGGTTATTTTGCTGTCTATTTAATTCAACTGTTCTGTTTGAATTCGTTTGACTCTGTTTCTTTACCTGTCTTTGATCACTAACGGATACATCTTTCTTAGTAGTGTTAACCTTTCGTTGCGTTGATTCAATCTTATCATTTTTGCTGTTTATCTCAGGATTTGTTTTTGTATTGTCTCTGCTTTCCTGAAAAACTTTATCGACACCAATTTTAACATCATTTCTTATCTGACTAGTTTTAGTAGCGTTCACGTTCCTTTCTTTTGAATTATCTTTTCTTACTTCAGTCGTAACATTTTCTCTTCTTCCAATCTGAACTTTTTCCATATCAATAGAAGTTTTTCTGTTTTCCCGTTTTATCTCCATTCGACTTAAATCATTTCTCATTAACTCATTTCTGTTCATATCAAGAGTTCTTATTTCATCCCGGTTATTAAGTTTATCACGTGTGAGTTCTCTTGAGTCGGTAACTCTGATTACATCTCTTTGTTTTATTTCATTACCTGACCGCACTCTTACATATTTTATATCAACTCCTCTGTTTTGTATTCGACCATTGTAATACACAAAATTATTTCTATACTTTGTTCCCTTATGGATCCTATATTTAGAACCATATACGACATAGTAATTATATACATAAGGATCACAGAAATTTCTATATGTTACATAGTTCCAGTAATAGTACGGAGTATAGTAAGTAGTAGTATAATATATTCCCACTGAAACTGAGAATACAGCATAAGGATTTAGCGGTGCCCAGCCGATATAGTTGTTATCATATCGCCATTCAACCCAGGCAGGAGCCCACTCGTAATCAGGATACCAAAGCCAACCATAATAATCATCATGATACCATCTTCCGTAGTGATAAGTTATATAACCAAAAGGTTCGTAGGAATCCCAGTACCATCCATCAGATGTCCAGATCCATCGACCCATTTGATACGGTGACCAATTAACACGAATAATTGTTGGTCTCCAAACAATAACTCCATAGTCAACTTCAATCCAGGAACCGTATGGTGAAAGTTGTGAATAGAAATATCCACCAACTTCATTATAATAACCACCTGCGCTTGCCTTGAAAGCAAATGTGGCTATTAGAACAACTGCAAAAATTAAGATCCGTTTCATTTTACACCTCCGTGTTATGTTTTACATATCTGATAATGCAACGGTGGTACCATTCCAGATTAGGCTGTTTTCTTTCATTTAAGTTAAAAAGAGAAGGAGATATGTCTACTTAATTGGACATATCAGGGTTGAAGAGTCTGCAGAAATATCATCTTTTTATTTTGCGTGATTTCCAAAAATAATTACCAAAGGTTCCAACGAGTCCAGTATAGATGATGTAGGGAATTTGAATGAATTCGGCTGGAATAAAATATTTTAAATTCAGATCAGAAAATAATTTATCCTTTCCTTTATGCAGAATAGTAAACTCGAACGCAAATTTTATAAATAAGGACATTATAAAAGGAAAAAGAAAAGTTATATGTATAGTCAAGCCAAGAATCAATTGTAATATCAAACCGAAATAAAATGCGTAGATCAGCATTAACTTCAAAACCAAACTTTTATCAGAATAGAATAATCCTTTACTGGCCCATCTTTTTCTTTGCTGAATAAAGTTTTCGACTGTTCTATTTGCATTGGTATTCACAATTGCTTCCTTATCAATACAAAATTTTACCTTAAGTTCAGTGTCTTTGGAAATCTTTTGCATAAGTAATTCATCGTCTCCCGACGATAAATTCATATTATCTTTAAATCCCCCAACATCATTAAAAACATTTTTTCTATAAGCGATGTTTGCCGCATTACAAATCGTGGGATGATCCGAGCCAATTAATCCTGCGCCCGTTAGCACCAGCCCGGCAAATTCAAGTTTTTGAAATTCTGAAAATAGATTACCATCAGAAATAAATTCTACTGGACCTGAAACAAAACCAGTAACGGGATCAAAAGATAACATCAAATAGCGTAACCATTCATCTTCATAAATACAGTCTGCATCTGTTGTTACGATAATATCTCCTTCTGCATTTTCAATTCCATATCTAATCGCTCTTTTTTTGTGCGCATTTGTTGAGTAATCTTTTGGGACAGAATAGTACTCTTATATTATCCTTGGTAATATTATTCGATAATATTTCGAAGGAACGATCTTCCGAAAAATCATCTACATAGATTACCTCGTATTTTTCTATTGGGTAGTTCTGAGATTCAATCGATTTTAAGTTTGCTAATATATTTTGTTCTTCATTTCTGAACGGAATAATGATAGAAACCATTTCATTAGGTATTTCATCGTTGCTCGTTTTTTTTAATTTATTCAGACCGCTAAGAATCCTTTGCAAAAAGAAAATATAATGAAGTAATAAAAGTAAAAATACGAGATGAATGTAAATTAAAACTGAGGAATCGATCGTCATTTTTTTGTAAAAGACATTCCAACCCCAATTAAAGCAGGGATGAGTAAATTAATAATGAAAAGAAAAATAGATGCGTTAAAACCAACCGCAGCGGTTCCACTCATTTGAGTTATGAAATAAACAGATGCACCTTCCCTGATACCCAGTTCGCCAAATGAAATAGGTGGGATTATTGTTTTGGTAAAAATTATCAGTCCAGCTGCCCATAAATAATTTAAAAAAGTCAAATTGATGTGAAAAAGCGATTACAAGTAATGCATATTGAATAAGTATGCAAGCATAAAATAAGAAGGATATACCCATCATTTTGTAAGAATAATTTCTGTCCAGACGTTTGAATACTTTTAACTTATCAAAAAATGATTTGAAATTCCTTGATGAGTTTAGTTTTGAAAACAAAATATTATCCCAAAATCTTTTACTTAGTAATAACAAAACAAATAAATAAAAAAATGTAAAAATTAAAACGAAAAGTGAGAGAACTATATAAATCGATACTTGAAAATAGAAGTATATGAAAAATAAACTTGAAATGGAGCCAATTGAAACTATGATCAATAAAGGAAAGAATTTATCTACCAGGGTTGCAACTGTTACCTGAACAATTGATTTATCTTTAAATTCTATCGCTCTGCCAAAATATTCACCAATCCTTAGTGGTGTAATAATCCCAGCCGAGAATCCATAAAATAAAGAGCGGAACGCTTTTGAATTGTTATTAACTTCAAGTACTTCACAACAAGTTAATCTCCATTTTGAATATTGCAAATATACATTTAGAACCCCTAGTATAATGACTATACCTATGAATAAAATATTAGCATCATTTACTGCAAAAATAATCTGATTGTATTCAACTCTGCTGATTAGGTAAAGCAGTAATCCAACGGCAATAAAAATTTTCGCAAGGTTAATAAGTGTATTCTTACTTAGAATATTAATTTTAACTGAAGAAAGAGATAAGTTCTTATTAGTCATTTTTTATTGCTCAATTTCAAAGATATTTACTTTTAAGCCTTCGGTACAGTTAGTGCACATTGAAACAGATTTTCTGTTTGATAAAACTTTACTCCTAAAATCGTAATATTCTTTTGATTTCCAGATATCATTAAAAGTTCTTCCATTGATCACTCCAATTTCATTTTGAGCATCTTTATCGAAACAACACGGTACTACCCTTCCATCCCAGGTAATTACAGACGTTCTCCATAAAGCAAAACAATGATTTTTTATTTTGTGTTTTATCCTGAATGAATCGTTCTCAACAGTATATCTTCTGAATTTTTTATTTGACGGAAGAAATTTTGCAGCGTTTTCGTAAGACGATATTTGCATAGTCTTAAAAACAAGCTTATCAACCCCAACTTGTTTACAATATTTTTTTACATCTTCCAATTGATTTTCATTCTGTTTCATTACTATGAATTGAAACTCAACGAAAGGTTTTTTTAACTCCCTTTCTTTTTTTCGATTGACTAATGCTCGTAAACCATTATCTGCCTGCTCAAATGTTCCGCCAACACGATATTTTTGATAGCTTTCCTCATCAAGTCCGTCAACTGAGAAAATAAGTTTATCTGGTGCATTATCAAGTACGTAATCAACATTTTTATCATTAACAAAATGTCCATTTGTGCTAATTGAGATATAAATATTCTTAGACTGTGCATAACTTATCATGGCAGGAAGATCTTTATTTATATATGGTTCCCCCTGAAAAAAAAGCTGTACATAAAAGCCTGTGTCTTTAATTTGATCGATTAGTTCCCTGAATTCAGAAATTTTAAGGAGACCAAGTGGACGGGTCAATGATCCTAAACCCGATGGACATTCCGGACACTGTAAATTGCAGTGATTCGTTGGTTCAATTGAATAAGATATTGGCATCCCCCAGGTAATCGGTTTTCTAAAAATTCTGGAAAAGTAAAAGGAACTAATAATCTTGATAGCATTACTGGCTCTGCTTATTGTCAGGTATTTGAAGATATTTATTTCCAAATATTCAAACGAAATTGTTAATCGATAAATTAAAAATAGCTAAATGCCCTTTAACCTGAAAGATTTCCCTTTTTAAAATACCAGCTAAAACAGTATCTTTCGTTTTGAATTCTCACCATTTCATTCACTGAGGAGGAAATGTATATAAATTTTAGTGACATACCGGGACATCAAAATCTTTTTTTGGATTATTTAAATGAATTTGAAAATGTGGCGGAATTTTATGCGAATGATTTCAGAAATAAAGAAAACTATTTGAAAATATTTAAGGAGATTTCTGAAAATCGGCATAATTTATCCCCAGGTATTTCTGAAATACTCACCAATCAGTATTCAAATCTTAACCCTTCTGATTTAACGAAACAAAACATAAAAAGATTTTCTGATAAAAAAACGCTTGCAATTTTTACTGGACAACAACTCGGAATAGTAGGCGGACCTCTTTACACTTTTTATAAAATTATAACTGCGATTAAATTGAGTGGATACCTGTCAGAACGATATAACGACTACAACTTCGTTCCTGTTTTCTGGCTCGAAGGTGATGATCACGATTTTAATGAGGTCAGATCAGTAAAAATTATCGATGAAGGAAATAATCTTATCTCAATAGATTATAAAGATGAACTTGAAGAAGATGATATGAAGCAAAGTGTAGGCTTGATTAATCTTGATTCGTCTATAACTGATTTCTTCGAAAAACTTAGCAATTCACTAAAAGAGACTGATTTTAAATCTTCAATTTTCAATCGATTAAAAAATATTTATACTGAAAACACATCATTTAAAGAAGCATTTAGAAAATTAGTTTTCGATTATTTTGATGAATATGGATTGGTGATATTTGATCCACAGGACAATGAAGTCAAGAAGTTGCTCAAACCAGTATTCAAAAAAGAAATTACAGACTTCCGGGTTCACACAGAAAAATTAGTGCACGTCAGTGCTACGCTCGAAGAATTGTACCACGCACAGGTAAAGGTAAAACCTGTAAATTTATTTTTAAGAGTTGATGAAGGTAGATACTCAATTGAACCAGTGGATAATGAATACAGATTGAGAAGGAAAAGAAAAAGTTTTACACAAGAACAATTGCTTGACTTACTTGAGAATGAATCAGATAAATTTAGTCCTAATGTACTCTTAAGACCGATTTGCCAGGATTATTTATTCCCAACTGCATTCTATGTAGCCGGACCAAGTGAGATTTCATATTTTGCACAAATCAAACCATTATATGATCTTTATGATATTTCACAACCAATCATTTATCCTCGTTCCTCTGTCACCATATTAGAAAATTCAATATCAAATTCACTTGAGAAATATTCTGTATCAATAAATGAAATTTTTATTGATATCGAAAACGTAAAAAAGAAAATTATTAATTCGGTCGAAGAAAGTTCAGTGGATGAAATGTTTGATGGTATCACAAATCAAATTGAAGGTACATTCGATCAATTAAAAGAAAAGTTACTGGACCTTGATAAAACAATTGCTGATTCCAGCAATCGATACAGAGATAAGATATTGAATAATGTTAGCGAGTTGAAATCAAAAGCTGAAAAGGCTCAGCAAAAGAAATATGAAGTAACTTTAAGACAAATTGACCGAGCAGCGGTTCATCTTTTCCCCAATTCAAATTTACAGGAACGTGAGATTAACTATATTTATTTTGCTAACAAGTATGGTGAGGACTTTTTAAAGAAAATATTTGAAGAATTGCAGATCAATAAGTTTGAACACCAGGTAATCAGGATTTAGTTACTAACCGATTGAAGCTGTTTTACAAAATCAGGATTGGATACGCTTACACACTCAAAATTTTCTACTTCTCCCCCGTCATCCAATAAAGAGGAAAGTATACCAAAAGCCATTGCAATACGATGATCTCCAAAACTATTAAATGCATCCACTGGTCTTTTAGCATTTCCCGAAATAGAAAATCCATCTGAGGATTCATCAATATTCAGACCTACTTTAATCAAATTGGTGATTATACTATTTATCCTATCTGACTCCTTAACTCTTAATTCTGAGGCACCGTGCAGTTCAAAATTTCCATCGGCAAAAATACCAGCAATTGTTAATGCAGGAATTTCATCGATTATCGAGGGTATTATATCTTTTTCGATTTGCACATTAAAAAGCTCACTTGATTTTACAATTACATCACCATAAACTTCTTTATTTGAAATACCCATTTCATTTATTTGGATTATTCCTCCCATTTTCTGGAGGATTTTTAAAGATTCAATACGCGTAGAATTTAATAAAACATCTTTTAATACTATTTCAGAATTCGAGGAAAGCAAAGTTAATACAACAAAAAATATAGCTGAAGAAATATCACCGGGTATGAAATATTCTTTTGGCAATGGAAAATTCTTTTTAGAAACAGATGAAATGATTTTATTTTCTGCACTCAAAACATTTAATCCTAAAAGATTCTCTGTATGATTCCTCGTCTTTGAAGTTTCGATAACAGTTGTTTCGCTATCGAAGTGCAAACCCGCAAACAAAATAGAACTTTTAACCTGTGCACTTGCAATTGGCATATGATAACGAATAGAGCTTAACTTTTCAGCGACAGAAAAATAAAGGGGCAGTCTTCCATCGCTATCAGATTTTATGGAAACTCCCATTCTGGTTAACGGTTCAATTACGCGACTCATTGGTCTTAAACTAAGAGAAGAATCCCCCAAAATCACTGAATCAAAATCTTGAACAGCAAGTATCCCTGATAGCAACCTGGCAGTGGTTCCAGAGTTTCCAGCATTTATTTCAGCTGAAGGTTTTTTGAATCCTTTAAACCCCCTTCCATTAACAAAGTAGTCACTCCCAAATGCTTCTATTTGAACTCCTAAATCAGTCAAACATTTAATAGTTGAATTTACATCATCACTTCTTGATAGGTTTCTTACTATTGATTTTCCCTCTGCGAGAGCAGATATGAGTAACGCACGATGAGAAATAGATTTATCACCCGAAAAGGAAAGTGAGCCATTTACGCTGTGTATTTTTGCAAATTTCTGCTTCATAAATAATTAACAACAAATTATTTTTTTATCCAATCGTTAAGTAGTTGCTTTAGGGTTCCTTCATCGGAACTACTTTCTTCATAAAGTCCTTTTACTTTACGTTGTCTGACTGCTTCATAAATTGATATTGCTGCTGATACCGAAACGTTTAGACTTTGAACCATTCCGAACATCGGAATATAAAATCGTTCATCTGCCATGTCCTGAGCTTCCTTTGACAATCCTCTGTGTTCGTTACCAAGAACTATTGCAGATTTTTTTGTGAAATCAAGATCGTATAAACGACTTGTATCCTTAATAGTTGAAGCAGCATAGATAGCAAAGTCTTCTTTTTTAAGTTCTTTGTAACACTCATCAATTGATTTAAACTTTTCTCTTTCTATCCACTTATAGGCAGAGGCTGAGGATTTTTTCCCAATCTTTGGAAATTTTTCTATATTGTAAACCAATGAGACTTTGGGTATTCCTGCTGCATCACAAGTTCTTAAGATCGCACTAACGTTGTGAGGGTCGTGAATATTTTCTAGTATTACTCGAAGAGATGGCTGTCGTTTCGAAAGCACCCATTTAATTTTTTCAATTCTTTTATCAGTTCTAAAATATGAGTCAGACACTTTTGTAGAATACTAGTTTGTAAATAGTGCGATTTTTTATTCTCCTAGCTTTGTCAAGCTTGAATTTTTTCACATCGGTTTTTAGATAGAATGCAGCTAGTTCGAGTATTTTTGAAAGGACAGTGTCTTCGTCTGGAGCCCAACTTTCACAGCCATTGATTGATGGGATTTCAGCAGTATAGCCATCGTTAGTCTTTACTACAACAACATCAAGAATCATAAAATCTACAAATATTAATCAGCTTGAAACTATTTTAACACTAGCACTCGCACCAATTCTATCCGCACCTGATGCGATCATTGCCTCTGCATCCTCCTTGGATCGGATGCCACCTGCAGCTTTAACACCAATGGAACTTCCAACCACATATTTCATCAAAGCAACGTCACCCACTGTTGCACCACCTTTACTGAATCCTGTAGAAGTTTTTACAAAATCAGCACCGGCTTTTTTGCAGATAAGACAAGCCTTTACTTTTTCTTCATCACTCAACAAAGCAGCTTCAATAATTACTTTAACCAGAGCTTCGTTTTGTTTGGAAGTTTGTACAACCTGCATCACATCGTTTTCAACGTATTTGTAATCATTTGCTTTTAGTCTTCCAATATTTATGACCATATCTATTTCAGTTGCCCCATTTTGAATAGCTTGCTCAGTCTCGAATTTCTTTACTTCCGTTGTATTTGATCCAAGTGGGAATCCTACAACGGTACAGACACGCACTTCTGTACCTTTCAATAACGAAGAACATAGTGAAACATATCCAGGATTCACACACACAGAAGCAAAATGAAATTTTTTAGCTTCCTCACAAAGTTCTGTTATTTCTGCCGGTGTAGCGTCTGGTTTTAGTAAAGTATGATCAATTTTTGAAGCAATATCTTTATCTTTTAATGAATTACCAATTCCCTTACCTGCTGCAATCCTGGATGCACCTACGTCTACAATATTTTTAACAGTTTTGGGTTGAGTAATTACATTGGTTTCCCATCCTTTACAGGAGTCACCATAACAGTAATAATCTTTTAAAACCTTTTCAAGAAATTCCTGGGAAACATCTTCATCTGATATTTTATGGTCCATTTTATTCTCCATACATTAAAAATGCTTCATATGTATTTTTTAAAAGCATTGCAATCGTCATTGGTCCAACTCCACCTGGTACAGGAGTGATGAATGAAGCTTTTTTCGAAACTTCATTAAAATCCACATCTCCAACAACACGATATCCTTTTTTGGCTGATTTATCCTCGACTCGATTTATACCGACATCGATAACCACAACTCCTTCTTTCACCATATTATCTTTTACAAAGTTAGCTGAACCAATTGCTGCAATTAAAATGTCTGCTTGTTTTATATAGTAAGAAACGTCAGGAGCAGCGGAATGACAAACTGTAACAATAGAGTTTGCAAATTCTTTTTTTTGAAGTAGAATATTTGCGATTGGTTTACCAACAATATTACTTCTTCCAAGAACAACAACATGCTTCCCTTTTGTTTCAATATTGTACCGAATAAGTAACTCCTGAATTCCAGCCGGAGTACAGGATCTAAATGCCGGTTTTCCTATCACAAGATTGCCTACACTGATTGGATGAAAACCATCAACATCTTTTTTGGGTGAAACAGCTTCAATCACTTTGTCTTCATTAATGTGACCTGGGAGTGGAAGTTGAACAAGAATCCCATGATATTCTCTGTTGTTATTATAGGATTCAATTAAACTTAATAATTCTCCTTCTTTCATATCGGCTGGATATTTTTCAGTTTTAGCCTTCATCCCAATTTCTTCACAAGCTTTTGCCTTATTCTTAACATAGATTTGTGAGGCAGGATTTTCTCCAACAAGAATTGCAACAAGTCCTGGGATATCTTTCCCAGATGTTTTCAGTTTTTCTATATCAGTTTTTAATTCATTCCTGATATCCTGAGCTATTTTTTTTCCATCAATGATTATCATTGTTCGCTTGTTCTAATGAACTCGGGAAATAAAATCCGTTCGATATGATTGGTTTTTCCAGTAACGGTATCAATTTTCAAAAACAAACCACATATATGAACATCATTGGTTGCTGCTTCGTACTTCTGCGGTGTCTGGTATAAAAATCTGTTTATAGCTGCCTGAGCTTTCATACCAATAACTGAATCGTAAGGTCCTGACATTCCAACATCAGTTATGTAGCCCATCCCTTTAGGCATTATTTTTTCATCTGAAGTTTGAATATGTGTGTGTGTTCCAATGAGAGTACTGATCCTGCCATCCAGATAATGTGACATAGCAATTTTTTCTGCAGTCGCTTCCGCGTGAAAATCAATAATGATTACTTTTGTTTCTGTGTTAAGTCTGTTCAATACCCAATCTGCCGAACGGAAAGGACAATCAATTGCTGCCATAAAAGTTCTTCCCTGTAAATTCACAACAGCAACTTTTCCTTTTTTTGTCTCAGTTATATGAAAACCATTACCATAAGTCCCTTTCGGGTAATTTAGAGGACGTAAGGCTCTTGATTCTTTTTTCAAATAGTCCTGTGATAAATGTTTATCCCAAGTATGATTACCACCGGTTAAAACGTGAATTCCTAAATCGAAGAGAATCTTACCCTCTTTTTCTGTGCAGCCTTTCCCATCTGAAGCGTTTTCACCATTAGCAATTACGAAATCAGCTTTGTATTTCTGGATTATTCCGGGAAGCCATGTTTGGACAAGGTCCATCCCGGGTTTACCAACTATATCACCTATAAAAAGAATATTAATTGTGGGCATAAGAATGTGAAATTTTAGTTTAAAATATATCTATAATCGTTGAAAATTCACAGAATAGAAATGATTTAGATGGAATTATAGGGTCCAGTATGCTAAAATTATTTGCTTCTTTTCACCCACCTTGGTGCGGAATCAATTTTTTGACGGAGAATCAAGTTTAATTGTCCAACTCCATGTCGAACATGACGCATATTATAAATCAACAATTCACCAAAACTCATCTCAACAGATTCATATTTATAATGTTTATTTGCTATTTCATCCGTCAGATATTTAACTGTTTGTCTACATTTTTTTCTTCCCTGATCAAGATAACTTAATAGCTCCGTTTTTGTGTAAACTCTTTCTGGAAGTACACCTTCGGGATCCAATTCGCTCAATGTGAATGGTTGTCGTGGAGAAAAATTATCTGGTGTTTCTGTGAGATAAAAATCCAGCCAGAATAGAGTATGATAAACCAAATACCAGAACTCAGGTTTATCTGTTCGATCTCTCCAAAGTTCTTCAGGACAAGCTCTGATGACATTCTCTAACATTTCAATCGAAGCACCAAATTGACCACTTAAAATTTCATTAAAGAATTTTATATCCATTTATTGCAACAGAGTTAAATTGATTCTATAATCTTGCAATTAAATTAAGAGTAGTAATTTTCACTATCAAGTATTTTGTTTTGATACTAACTGACATTAATAATAAATTTCAGTTATGATTAAATCATCACTTCCATCTGCACCATTAAAAGAAGTTGAGTTTAGTGTTCTGGATGTAGAAACAACAGGACTCTCTGCAAGAAATAATCGTGTGATCGAGATTGGAATTGTAAAGATAAAGAATCTTAAAATAGCAGATAAGTATTCGACTTTGATTAATCCAGGTTGTGATATCCCGTATTTCATAACTCAATTTACCGGTATATCAAACAGTGATGTTGAATATTCACCAAGCTTCTTCGACGCTGCAGAAGAAATGGAAGAGTTTATTGGTAATTCAATTGTGAGTGGACACAATCTAAGTTTTGACGAAGGATTCTTGAGATACGAGTTTATTAGAAACGGATTTGAGCCATTAAGTAATCTTAATGTTTGTACCTTAAAATTGGCCAGAAAAATCTTCCCGACTTTAAGAAGCAAATCACTGGCGTCAGTTACCGAACATCTTAAAATAAAAAATAAAAAATCTCACCGCGCCCTTTCTGATGCTGAAGCCACCGCACAAATTCTAATTAAGTTGATTAAAAAATTATCAAAAGAAAAAGGATTAAAAACTGTTCAACAACTTCTTGAGTTTGAATCATCCCTAATATCAACCAATCTTAACCTTAAAGTATCTAAGGAAATATCTGAATCACTTTACTCCTTACCGAATGCACCGGGAGTCTATTATTTCCTCAATAAGAAAAACGAAATTATATACGTAGGTAAGGCAAAATCGTTAAAGGATCGTGTTAAAAGCTATTTCGCAACAAATGCTGTCGGAAAGCAGAAAAAAATTGCTAGGCAAGCAGCAAAAATTAAAACAGAAACTACGAATTCCGAGCTTACGGCTTTACTTCTGGAAGCTGAAAGTATAAAACAGATAAATCCAAAACATAACTGGCAGTTAAAAAAATATGGTAATAAATACTTTATCAGGATTAGTCGAACTCACAAGTATCCAAAACCTGAAATAACAACCAAGTTTGATTTTGATGGTAACGATTATTTCGGATTATTTATTTCCAGAAAAAAAGCTGATGTAGTTCGGGATATAATTGATAAAACATTTGCTCTTCGTGAGTGCAATGATAAGGAATTTAGTAAAGGTAAAAAGTGTTTCCTAGCTGATATTGAAAGATGCACTGCGCCTTGTATAAAGAAACACGATAGAGATTATTTTGATGAACTTGATAGAGTTTATGAATTTCTGTCAGGTAAGAACCAATCAGCACTTGATAGAATGCTAAATAAAATGAAAGATTATTCGGCAAAAGAGAAATTTGAAAAAGCTGCAGAAACAAAGCTAGTTGTTGATTTAATTCTATCGCAAACTCACAAATCCTCTTTACTTTCAGAACCAATAAACAAATCCAATGTTCTTTTTGAAATTTCAGAGGGACTAAACAAGGATTATATTCTGCTTCTTGAAGGTAAATATTTTATAAAAAATAATAATCCATCAAAAAGAGATCGTTTCAACGAAGCGATTGATGATTATTTTGCAAACACAACTCATATAGATATTGATCCAACTGAAGAAGACCTGGAAAAGATGAAAATAAGTCTTAACTGGTTGACTAAAAATAGAAACAAGGCAAGGATCTACTATTTGAAAGATTACAACTCAAAAGAAGAGTTATTTAGTACATTATCCTCTAACAAAGCTTCTTCAAAAAAAGGTAATAGAACATTTAATATAAAACGACTAGCAATTACTAACTCTCCGGACGAGTAAATGCCATCACAAAACTTAAACGATATTTTAAACAACAAAACACTTGGTTCCTCTGAATTAATTAAATTACTTAACGATTATTTCTATTCGATTAGAAATAATATTCCTGAGATTAACCAAAGTATAAAACAAGTAAAATCAAGTCTGACTCAGTTTCAGGGTGTAAATACATATTTGAGAAAGTTGAACCAAATCTTGAGTAAGAAAAATAAGACTGAATTAAATACTTTTTTATCTGAACACTCAAATAGGGATTTGAAAAAAAATGAAATTATATTTAATAAAATTTATTCTTTTTTTAAGGACTTTGAAAGTGTAATTACCATTTCAAGGAGTGGCACTGTTTTAGAGATTCTCAAACTTTGGCATAAAAGAAATAAAAGGATACAAGTTATTTTATGTGAATCAAGACCTATGTTTGAAGGTCGGTTATTAGCAACTGATCTTACAATTGAAGGAATTAAAGTTAAATTGATAACCGATGCAATGATGGGATTATATATAAATGAAATTGATGCAGCAATCATCGGTGCGGATGCGGTTTTGAAAAATGGCAATATTATTAATAAAGTCGGGAGTAAAACTCTCGCCCTACTCTGTAAGGATCAGAAGAAACCTGTTTATGTTGTATCTTCAAAATCAAAATTTTCAAATCAAAAATATTATAAACTAAAAAGTGAAAACCCGAATGAAGTTTGGGACAAGAAAAGTAAAAACCTTTCAATACAAAACATTTATTTTGAAGAAATAGAAAAGAAGCTGATAACAAAAGTTGTAACAGACTAACATTGTAGCACTAGACGTTCACTAAATGCTTACTCCTTGAATTAAAACGAAGTGTAAGTAAAATCGCTGAAGTGGTTAACCCCAACAATAATCCAATCCAAATACCCTGTACATTTAACCCAAAAGTAAATCCGAGCAAATACCCGACCGGAAGACCAACAATCCAGTAAGCTATAAAAGTGATTGCAGTAGGAATTTTTACATCTGTCAATCCTCGTAGGATACCAATCCCGACCGCCTGGGTTCCATCCGAGAGTTGAAATAATGCGGCAATGATTAATAATGATGATGCATACGATATCACCTCCTGATCATTGATATAAAGAGTCGGTAAGAAATTTCGGAATAAAATAAAAATAATACCTGAAATTAGCATAACTGAAGCACCCAATAAAGAAGCAGTAAAACCGGCTCTGCGAGTTTCAGAGATGTCCCCCATTCCTACGGCATTCCCAACCCTAATCGATCCTGCAACAGAAATACCGAGAACAGCCATAAATGAAATTGAAGCCAGGTTAATCGCAATCTGGTGCGCTGCCTGTTGTTTCGTGCCCAACCAACCGACCATAACTACGGCAAATGAGAAAGCACCTATTTCAAAAAAATATTGAATGCCACTTGGTAACCCTAGAGACAGAATTTTTTTTATTACAGGTCGGTTAATACTTTTATAGTGAAATGAAACGTCATACTGTTTGAAACGATTATTCTTCATCACATAACCCATCAGCGCTAGAGCCATAAATACTCTGGAAGCAAATGTCGCCCACCCGGCACCGTCTAAAGCTAAAGCCGGAAAGCCGAGATTTCCAAATATCAAAACCCAGTTAACAAAAACATTTACAAGATTAGCTAAAAGCGCGATTATCATTGCGGGAAGCATGATTGATAATCCTTCAATGAATTGTTTATAAGTTTGGAAAAGTAAAAGCGGTACAGAACTTAACCCGATTATTTTTATATATGATATGGCTTGATTTTGTACTTCTTCTGGTTGATTAAAATATTTTATGAAATCAGCAAGGAAATAAATTAACCCGGCAATGAGGACCGACAAGATACTATTGACTAAGAGTGATTGTCTGAAATAAATTCCACAATCTTCAAACTTTCCTGCCCCGACAGCAATTGCCACCAAAGGTGTTACAGCTAACGAAACACCGATTCCGATGATCAGAATAATAAACGTCATTCCATTTCCTAATGAGGCTGCAGCAAGAGATGACGCACCAATTTTCCCAACCATTAGGCTGTCCACAACACCCATCATGATAATTCCTAGCTGCCCTACAATTACAGGGTAAGCTAGTTGAATGGTACTGGTAATATGTTTTTTTAGTTGAGTCATTGATCTAGAATTAGGTCAGCTAAATTAAGGAAATGAAGCTTAAAATTTTGTAAATCAAGAGTGGATTTAAAAAGAAAAGTCCCGAATTAAATCCGGGACTCTTCCAGGGTAGCATGTTTATCTGCTGTCTTGGGGGGAATATTTCTTATGAATTCTCAAATATCTGATCTAAATGTAACAGATATGAATTCAGATTTAAAAGGATTTTGGATTAGTGGTAATATTATTGGATTAGGAAGTAAATACTTCTATCAGGTGAGAACTGGTTTAATGCCAGTCTATTAAGTCTTAAATTTGCAATATTCCAGCGGAGAGGGAGAGATTCGAACTCTCGGTTCCGCAAGCGGAACAACGGTTTTCGAGACCGCCCCGTTCAACCACTCCGGCACCTCTCCATTGAATTTGGCTGAAAATCAATTATATTTTCTGAGCAAAGTTAAGAATAATTTGCAAAATGTTGTCAAATTAGTGCTTACCTATTTTAATATAAAACTAAGACTAAGAACTCAGAATAGGAGTTCCAAAATGTTCTTATACAAACACACCAACGGAAAGTATTACACTGTTGATTTATTGGACAATGGAAAGTGTAAGACCAAATCGACCGATTCCTAAAAAACCCCTACCAATTTTCATTGATAGGGGTTCAATAAATATATATAATTTAATTTTTACTTCATCAACATCATTTTCTTTGTTTCAACAAAAGGACCTACTTGAAGTTGGTAGAAATAAATTCCGCTTGTTAAATCTGTCGCATTAAACTCAACCTGATATTGACCAGGTTGCTTTATTTCATTAACTAAGTTTGACACTTCATTTCCTAAAATATCATAAACTTTAAGTGTAACAAAACTTTGTTCGGGTATTTGATATTTTATCATTGTCGAAGGATTGAATGGATTGGGATAATTTTGATTTACAGTAAATGTAAGTGGATCATTATATTCTACCTGGACAACATCAGAATATTCATTTGTACCATCAAAATCAATTTGATTTAATCTATAATAGGTACAGACCGCTAATTACATTATTGTCTGTAAATGAATATGATTTAGGTTCTGATGAAGTCCCGAAGCCAGGCACAAATCCAATAGTCTCAAAGTTAATTTTGTTATAGCTTCTTTCAATTTGAAAACCCGAATTATTTATTTCGGTCGCCGTTTCCCAATTTAAGATTACATATTCGGTAGAAGTAGAAGCGGTAAAAGAAGAAAGTTCTACAGGTACAATACCAGGGACGAATGAAAGTCCGCTTATAGCGAGAAAACCAGTTGGACCTATTAAGGTTCCGGCACCCGTTGAGGTGCTGATCGAGATTAAGGCACCTGCATTTGCTCCAGTTATGCCTACTCCACCGTAAAGTATTCCATCAGGACCAAATTCAATTGCGCCAACATTATCAAATCCAATTGGACCAACAAGGGTCGGAATGGCTGTTATCGGATCAATAGTATATAAAGATGATGGACTTCCTCCAGACGCTGCACGTCCAATACCATAAAGGGTTCCGCCTGAATCAAATGTTAAACCCGTGACAACATCAGAAGGAAATATTACTCCAATAGTAGATGTAAATCCGCCGGTTGCCTGATCAATAATGACAAGATCAGTGGAAACACCTGGATTAAAAAATGATCCTACTAAATTTCCGCCACTATCGAAATCCATACCGTTAACCGCACCAAATGGATGTGTTCCAACTAAAGTAGCATTCCCATTAAGAGGATTTATTGTAAAAATTTGTGAGAGACCTTGACCTACTGTACCAAATAAAACTCCGTCTTCTCTGAACTCGATTTCGGTTACACCACTTGGGGTACCCGAAATTGAATCCACAAGAGTTCCTGCACCAGTTGTTGGATCAATAGTTATCAACTGATTGCTTGAACTCCCTGTTGAACCATATAAAGTACCTGGAGTTTGCGCAAATAATATACTCCAAGAACCAAGTGTCAAACATATCACGCAAATTTTTGCAGAAATTGAAAATAGATGAAATTTAGTCATTGTACCTCCTTTTTAATTGATGTCTATATTTATGCTACAATTTGTAAATAATAATTGATAATTACAATAAATGTTAATTGAATGTCTACTGTTGTCAATACCAAATAGTAGATGAAAAATTAATATTAAATTGACAATATATTTTCTATTGTTTAATTATTAAAAAAGATAGAATAGTTCACAAAAAGTTTTAACATTGCAAAGAGTTATTTCGGTTTGATAGGGAGTGAACGCCCTTCTTTTTCTGTGATAACTCTTTTGCGTTTAAGGAAGTTCTTAATCAAAATTGTAGTCGAATTAGTTGGCACCTTAAGCTAAGTTCTTAATTCCGCAAACGAAACAACGGTTTTTCCGCCTTTGGCGGAACCACGCTCAAAGAGGTGGCGAGACCGCCCCGTTCAACCACTCCTAAGGAAAATTAAACGGCTCTGATCCAGATATAAATATTTATTTTTAGTCTTTGTTTGTTTTCTTCAGTTTTATTTATTGGCATCCATCTGATGTTTGCAGGGTATTTAATATATTTGCACGTTAAAAATCGGAGAGGTGCAAGAGTGGCTGAATTGGCTACCCTGGAAAGGTAGTGTACTCGCAAGGGTACCGTGGGTTCGAATCCCACCCTCTCCGCAAAAATTCGCTAAAATAAATTTGAACAAAAAAAAGCCGCTATAAAGAGCGGCTTTATATTTTAAGTCGGTTAAAGAATCACTAATCGGCGGTTAATACTTCAATAGATGATTCTAATAATTTCTGAGCATATTTTGTATTATGAATACCATTGCTCGCATCATGCTCTACATAGAAATAATTGTATAATGCACCAGATAAATAAGCTGGTTTAATAATCAACGGATTACCAGTGCTTGCATTAACTGAACCAGAAGCTGTAATCCATCCTCTATTTAACAGTAAAGTGTGTAGACTATCCATCATTTCTTCGGTATCAGTCATAACATCGTTATAATCTAATGTTGTAACATTACCATTGTGGCAACCTTCCTGGTTACATCCGACAAGCATTTCTGAACCTTCATATTCTAACCACATGGTATGACCACCAGCTTCATTTCTTTCTTCTTCTGCCATATGACAAGTTGGGCAGCCTTCATCAAGAATTGTTTGTGCATTAGTGTGGTATGAATTGTTATAAGTATAACCCTCAAATTCAAAACCGCTATTTCCAGATAGCATTAAACCTTGAACACCATAGTGCTGATACCAACGTGAAGATGTGATTACAATTGAATCTGTTGCAGCAGTTGCTGTTGGATCTGGTTTTGGGCTTATTGATCTTGGTTTATGGCAAGCAGCGCAAAGATTTCCAGTACCATAATCAAACACCACATCAGCTTGACCTGCAATACCAGCTAACATTGTAACAGGTTCAACAGTCCTTAAAGAAAAATCTGCATTTGAGTGAGGTGAATGACAAGCAAAACAGTTTGGAGGTGTAGAATTCGCATGACCAGTAACAGTCATTCCTAACTCCTGCTGTATAAATCCTTCAGTTGTATGACAGGGGGCGCATGTTGAACTATTTTCGTGATAAGCTGTTCCACTACCGTGTTTGGATTCTTCCCACTGCAATACTCTTGCCCCAACATTATACACAGTATCAATGTCAGGATTATGACAAGTTGCACATTGAATGCCATCTGCAAAACCTTCCCAGTTCACATACTCAGGTCCAGGAGGTCCTTGTTCTCCCGGATCGCCTTTTGGTCCTTCTGGTCCTTCGCAGGCAATAAGAGCAATCAATAGCATTCCCGCCATCGATAGTCGTATTAAATTTTTTAGTTGATTCATTATTACTCCTTTATAACTAGTTATGTTTATTTTAAAGCGTTTTAGAAATTAATATCGTTTTCAAATAGATTTAATAAACCGTCAATGTGCTTGCTGGGATCAATAATTTTAAAATCTTCATCAACAACTTTTGGGTGACAAATGTAACAGTTACTATTTGCCGGGTGCGTTCCTCCTTGTGATGGAACTTTTGGTAAAGGATGTTCACCATTACCATGACAGCTACCGCATTGCGAAGTTGAAGGATCATTCCAGACAGCCGTATTATTAAGATTACCATTCTTGAAATACCCGTGACAATAGTTATTCGAACAAGTTAATGTTGAATAATTAAATACTGGATTTGGTACAAACAGAGCTAGCGATGAATCATACTGTGAAGTAGAAGGTTCATTTGTAACCGTTAAACCTATTGAACCGTTAAATTTTATCTCTGCCGGCCGATCGCTATCGATATGTCCCGGGGTGAATAGACTTCCTGGTACATTGTGGCATTCGTAACATAAAACTGGTCGTCCAACTATATTCGTAGTAAGGTGGTTTTGATGAGCGCCAACTCCAGGTTCACTTGGTGAAGTATTTCCTTCAAGGTCCTTTGGTGGAGCATTACTATTTAAACTACCGTGACAGGTAATACAATTTTCAGGTCCCTCAGAATATATATGACAGTTAAGACAAGATTCTTCAACTAATCCACCAGAGTAATCAGTACCATGACAATCCTGACAAACCATTAAGTTGTAGTTATATTGTTTTACAAGATTACCGTGCCAGTTAGGTGAATCAAGAGAATCTACTCCTTCACCGTGAACTGAAACATATGGTGGTGGTGGAATGTTTGTATCCAGATCACTACAGCTAGTAAGGAACAAAATTCCAGAAACTACAACTAAGATAACCCAAAATATTTTTAATTCTTCTTTATCATTGCCCTGTTGCTCCATGACAATATCCGCAAAATCCTATTCCTGCTGGTGAAGAAGGACTCTGACTGGTGTGACAATTATAACAAATTGAACTCTGTGTTGAATGCCAGTCACCATATTCATTCTTCATATAATTGCTGACATGTGTCTTCGGATCTGTACCTTCGATTCCATCGCTATCCATATGACACATACTGCTGCATGTCGGATCTGCACCCTGAACATCATGACAGGAAACGCATTGCATTATGTCCTGACGAGCTAATGTTGCATGATCTCCCCCACCACTTCCTACGCCTAATGTTGTAAAACTAGATGAGAGATGTGTTGTTGGTACAATCCCACTCAAAGCAAAATCATGATATTCAGATTGATGACAACCTCCACAGAATGTTTCAACCTGGTGACAGGTTTGACAATTTGAGGAACTAGATTTAGCCTCGATTCCATGATAGTAAACATAATTCAAATCGTTGTGTACTCGGACGATAACCTGTCGCTTAATTCCGTCAATATCATTGGTAGGTTGATATGGCGGATAAAAATCGTTATAGGAATTTATTTCAGTAACAGCAGAGGTTGAGACGTGACACTCCTGACAAGTTGTATTATCGTGGCACATCATACAATTTGAATTAGTTTCCCAGGCAAGGAATTTATGACCTCTCTCAAAATCATTATCTTTGTGCGATATCGGTGTTAAAGTAAATGTAGAAATATGACAGGATTCACATGCATTCGATGCTAGTTTAACTTCGTTATGACAGCTCGCACAAATTTCCATAGATGGAAATACTTCTGCACTTTCAAAACTATAATCGACTTTATCTAAACCCTTATGACAATCAATGCACTGCATCCCCATTACAACGTGTATCTTATGGTTATAGATTAGTGTTGGTTCTTTTTGAATCAACTCTTCAAACTTATCATCGTAGTGACAAGTATTACAAGATTCAGCATCGTCAACATCATGACATTCTGAACAACTGTCGTGATCAGGGAAAAGATCATCAGCCAAAGTAATACTTTCTGTTACCCGGGTATGACAATCGGAACATTCAACTAAATCTGAATGAGTTGAGTGTGAAAACTTTATAATATCTTTATTGTTTTCTGTCATTTTGCCGTCATCAGCCATAAAAGCAACAAATAGCAGTAGAGAAGTTGCCAATAAAAATACTATGGAATATAATTTTGGAATCATACTATTTACTTATGATAAAATTAAACCAGTAATTAATTTTAAAGAGCAATCTCCAGTCATCGTGATATATTTTATTATTTAGATACTGCCCCTGCATATCAAACGATAACATCCTGATTGGTCTGTAGTTAATTCCCCCCAAAAATGATACAACCTGGTTATAGTTGTCATCCGGAGTAAGTTTATATCTGGTTAATGAAAATCCTATTGAAGGAGTTAGTAAACCATTCAACGCTGAATAAGCGGTATAAAAAGAAAGTGCATCCATCTCACCAGCAAAACCAAAATTCTTCCTAACTGTAATATTTCCATATGGAGATTTCAATCCGAGAGTTAATCTTTGCGAGGTTTCGTCCTCATAAGTTACATTTGCAAGCTTTCCGAGAACCGTGTATTCATTATTGATAAGATAATCTGCACCAGCTTCAATCTCCCAGGTATTTGCAAAATTAAATACTGAGAAAATTGAATTATATCTTACCATAGGTTCCTGATAATTGTAATACAGGCTTAAGCCAAGTTTGTCCACGGTCTGATATCTACCGGATAATTCAACTCGGGACGTAGTATTGAAATTTAAGTCGTAACTATATCTGGCATTAAAATTATACCGGCTCTGCTTAAAATAGGAAACCTCACCAGAAAGAAATTCATATTGATTTGATGTGTTCTCAATAAGAACATTTATAGGATTACTATTTGGGTCTAGTCTTATTGCTTCGTACGATTGACTTGGAAAATTTTTGTTTATATACTTTGCTGCAAATCTCCAGTTAGTCAATGCGAACACCGAAAATTCACCACCTACAATGTAGTTATCACTTGAGAAATCCGCAATTTCTGATTTCTGGTACGGCGGAACATTTCCACCATAATAGCCAAGTAATCTCATACCTTTGTAATCAAGACCTAAAGTCGCACCATCAAAAACTCCTCCTGCAATACTACTGTAAAGTGGTTGACGACCTAATTTCAGTGAAACAACATTCCAAACTTTTTGAACATCGACATAAAGGTTGTAGGTTCTGAATCTCGGATCGTCAACAAGTGTATTTGAGATATCATATTCTAAATTAAATGATGATCTCAACCAAATGTTATCTTTTCCGAAATTAAAGGTGAGCATTTGAAAAGTTCTGGCTTGAGCATACGAATTTCCAACAGTATCAATCCGCTCAAAAGTATAAATAGAACTGGAAAATCTTCCATTAAAACTTTGTGAATATGTTACAGCAAGAAATCCGCTTGCTAAAAGAAACAGTAGAAGTTTTTTCATCTATTTTTTATATAGTAATTACTGTTTGTTGTACTAGTTTGCTGGAACCGGATGTTTTATTTTATCCCACATCGTTTCAAAATTGAATTCAACATAAGTTGGGCTCTCTGCATTATGACATGTGATACAAAACTCTTCTATGTTTTCTGGAACCATAAGTCCATTTGCAATGGCTTCTTCTTTATTTTCCATTATTTTTTTGCTCTTATAATCTGCACCAGGTCCGTGACAAGTTTCGCACTGAACACCGTCTTCAACTTTGAACTTAGCAGCAAGTAATTTAGCATCAACATTATAACCAGAAGCGTGACACTTTATACATTCTGGTGTTTCGACCGCTTTAGTTTTAAATCCTTTAGATTTTGCAATTTCATCTGCTTTTTCTGTTGTTAAGGCTGTGTAAGCCTGTGCATGCTTACTACCTTCCCAAATTGAAAGTTGACTTCCCTGTTTTTCGGATTTATGGCACATTCCACATGTCTTCGCTCCCACATAGCCATGTTCCGTTTGAGAATAAATTAAAATGATAGGAAGACTGACGAGAGTAACTAGGATTCTATTAAACATTATCCCTCCTGAAAAATAATTTTTTTTGCCTTTACTATTTAAACATTACCTAAAAAAAAACAAAGGAGAGCACAACAATATTTACTCGAGAAGGCTCTCCTTTGTACTAAGGAGGCTATGCAAATTATTGTCAACTATCACACCAATTCTAACCTAAATAATCATTGAGATTATTGATAAAATAAACAAAATCATTGATGATTATTTCCAATTATTGAGAAAAGGCAAATGTTTGTTCTCATACATTGGAAAAATAAAATATATAATTTTTGTGATCATTATTTCTACCTAGACTAAATATAAATTACCTTCAGGGAGATGATATGATGATTTTATTAATCTATTGATTTGATTTTATTGAAATATTATTTGAGTTTTATTCCTTATTTTTTTCGTTTTTGATTGTTTAGCTTTTATTTATCTTTTAATTAAAGATTTAAAGGAAAATTAAGGCTATGCTAAAAACTATTCTCCTTCTTCCAATCTGTGTCATTGCATTGATTGCACAACAAAATGACCAGCATGTTTGGAAGGTCGTTAATGCAGATGATGGTTCTAAATTTTGGTACGACGTCTCGACACTTGATACCACAAAAGGAAATAAACTTAATGTATGGATATTAGAAACGAACCAACCACCAAAGCAATATGAAGGAATTGATGGAGATGTATTTAGATCTAAAACACTTTATACGATTAACTTAGTTACAATCAAATATGGAATTCTGAAAGTCCGGTACTATGATAAAAACAATCAGGAAATTTTCAGTTTTGATTATGATAACCCTATGCCTCCAGAGAGCATTAAGTATCCATATCCGGTTACTGATAATTCATTATTATTTTATTTATTAAAAGATTTATATGGGCCGAAGGAGGGTGAAACAAAGAAGTTAAATTAAATATATTGAGTTGACAGTTCTAAGTTTCAATTTGAGTATGCAATAAAATTTCTTCCAGGATGCCTGAAACAATCAGACAATCTTTCAATTCTCCTGTGTAAACTACAGCTTTACCATTTACATGGACTTCAAATGTTTTATCTCTTGCTTCATTAGCAGAACATTTTGTCGCTTTAATTATTTGTTCAATTACTTCTTCAAAAGTGTGCCAATCGTCATTAAAAAGAATTACTCGGCTACCAATTGTTGAATCTGTCTGTTCTTCTTCATACTTTATAATATCAGGCGATTCTTTTGTCGGAATTTCCATATCGTAAAATAATTATTGGGATGAGAATATTAAAGTTTATTTCAGAGATTAAATCAACTATCAAATCATTTAATTAATTGCTTTTATTTTAGTACGTCCATATATTTTGAAAGTAAATAAAAGCATTAAAATGGAGTAGAAATGAAACTAGCTGTGTGTGTAAGCCACGTTCCTGATACCGCAACAAGGATTAAGATTGGAAATGATGGAAAAACAATTGATCCAAACGGAGTCACTTATATTATTAATCCTTATGATGAATATGCAGTTGAGGAAGCTCTGAAAGTAAAAGAAAAGTCAGGAGCAGATGAAGTAGTTATAATATCTCTCGGCGCAGAAAATAGTAAAGAAACAATCAGAAAAGCCTTAGCAATGGGAGCTGATAGTGGAATATTATTAAAAGATGATCAGCAAAGAGATTCCCTCGGTATTGCTACAGCACTTGCGGAAGAAATTAAGACGCAAGATGCGAAACTTGTTTTTATGGGAAAACAATCTGTGGATTATGATAATTCAATCGTAGGGCAATTAACTGCTGAAATGTTAAATTACAATTGTGTTCCTGTTTGCGTAAAGCTGGAAATTGAAGGTGAGAAGATTATCGCTGAAAGAGAAATTGAAGGTGGACGGGAAATAATCGAAACAAGTTTACCGTGCGTAATTACCTGTCAGAAGGGACTGAATGAACCAAGGTATGCTTCACTAAAGGGTATTATGGCAGCAAAGAAAAAAGTAATCGAAGAAAAACCTGCAGCCTCATATACACCAACAAGTGAAGTAATTAAAATGCATTTACCGGCTGGAAAACAACCTGGGAGAATCGTTGGTAGCGATGCTTCTGCAGTCCCGGAATTAGTTAAGTTGTTAAAAGAAGAAGCAAAAGTAATTTAAGGAAATTTAAAATGACAAATAAAATATTAGCTGTCCTCGAACAAAGAGAAGGACAAATAAAAAGATCTGGATTTGAAGTGGCAAGTGCTGCTTCAAACCTGGCAAAAGATTTAAACGCTTCTGTTGAAGCAGTTGTTGTTGGTGATTCAATTTCAAATATTGGTGAGATTTCTAAATACGGAATTCAAAAAGTTACTCATATAAAAAATTCCGAATTAGCTAATTATTCTTCTTCCGGCTATATGGATTCAATTAGTGATTTTGCAAAAGAATCAGATTTTGATATTCTCATACTTTCAAATACAGCACTTGGAAAAGATTTGGCACCAAGACTTGCTGTTCGACTTGAAGCTGCATGTGTTGTCGATTGTATAAAAGTAAATGTTTCCGGAAGTGAACTATCCTTTACCAGACCAACTTATGCTGGTAAAGCACTTCTGGATTTAAAACTGTTGAGTAATAAAAAAGTGATTACCATTCGTCCAAATGTTTTTAAAGCACAAGTTATTGAAAATGCACCATCAGCTGATATTGTAGTCAAAGAGATCTCAAATGTTAATCTGAAAAGTAAAGTAACTTCATTCAAAAAATCTGAAGGAAAACTTGATGTCGCTGAAGCCGATATAATTGTTTCCGGTGGCAGAGGAATTAAAGGGCCAGAAAATTTTCATCTTATTGAGGAACTAGCAGATTCTTTGGGTGCTGCAGTTGGGGCGTCACGAGCCGTTGTCGATGCCGGATGGAGACCGCACAGCGAACAAGTTGGCCAAACAGGAAAGACGGTATCTCCGACTCTATATATAGCGTGTGGTATTTCGGGTGCAATACAGCACCTTGCAGGAATGTCTTCCTCAAAATATATTGTAGCAATAAATAAAGATAAAGATGCACCAATATTTAATGTTGCAGATTATGGTATCACAGGTGACCTCTTTGAAATTCTCCCGGCATTGACCGCAGAGATTAAGAAAAACAAATAATCAAAAAAACAATTGCAAAAAATACATTGTGAAATACTAGGCCTCTCCTCGAGTCCAGCTACTGGCGGAGCGTATGCAATTTTATTAAAAGAAGTTGATGGAAAGAAAAGACTACCAATTATCATTGGGGCTTTCGAAGCTCAAGCTATTGCTTTAGAGATTGAAGGAATAAAACCACCGAGACCCCTAACACATGATTTATTAAAACAGCTCACTGATAGTCTTGGAGGGACGGTTCTTGAAATTATCATTGATGAACTCAGAGATAATACTTTCTATGCAAAAATTATTTTAGAAGTTTCTGGGTTCTCGCAAGAATTAGATGCTCGTCCAAGTGACGCAATTGCCCTCGCTGTCAGAACTCAGGCACCTATTTACGTAGCAGAAACTGTAATGGATGCTGCGGCTTTCGTGCCAACCGATGATTCAGAGGAAACTACTACCTTAAACTCTATTAATGATACTACTGAATCAAAGAAACCTCCAACGAAAGAAGCAAAGCTCGCGACACTGCAAAACAAGTTAAGGGAAGCAATTGATGGTGAGGAATATGAAAGAGCAGCAAAAATTAGAGATCAGATAAAGAATCTCACTAGTGAAAATTAGATTATTTAATTAAATATTTTTTTTCCGATTTTACATTCAAGACATCTTTCCTTTACACAATAATTCCTGAAGAGTTCTATCATTGCCTGATAATTAACACTTTTGCGTGAAGCTTTATCCAATCCAAGTGTCGATTCAACTTGTTCAACAACCATATTTGAACCATATTGTGTATAATGTAAGTACAGTAGTTTAACTCTTCTTGCACTTTCATCCTTTTCAAAGATTTCAAAATATAAAATAAGAATTGGAAAGAATACATTAATAATAATTTCATCGGCTCTGGATACACCAATAAAATAATTTAATCTCTCTTTCGATAATTTATCAAAATTGTAATGGTCAGCCCAGTATCCTTTTGCTTCTGTGATTATGTAATTTCTAAGAACAACATTGGCTTCTTTAACTGTTCTGTCCTCGTTAAAATAATTGGTCAAACTTTTAAATACTTCAGTGGTTAAAATATGTGAGATTAATTGTGAACCTCCGCATAGCCTTATGGTTGGAAAATTTTGCGGTCTGCTTCTGAAAAAGTTCCAATCTTCTTTCTTAAATACTATCCCATCATAATTATCTCTGATCGAGTTCCAAAGCTCGACGAGCTGTCTCAAATATTCAGTTGTTGATTCTTCCTGATATTTAACTTTTTGAGGGATTATTCCACTTACATTGAACAATGCACTTTCGGTTACCATTCGCAAAATTCTTATCAGAACGATAATTATTAAGAAATGAAATATTAACAGCTTTAGCAACCTTTTTCATTATTTCTTTATTTCTTGAATAACCAAGCGCTTCAAAAATCATTTCATACATAAGCTGTTCCCAGAGATGAATATCATCAAATTCATTGCTAGAAAATTTTTTATTCAGGAAATCTTCACCAAAATCATATTTAATTACCGGTTCCCGAATATTCATCTCTCTTAAATAAATCATTTCCCTCAAGTCGTTCAAAACATCGTTTTGATTTTCTTTTTAGTCTCTCAATTCCCAAGTTCCGCAAGGAATTCCAATTTTTCTTTTTTATGAACGGAATCATTCCGGTCATGACAAGGCATCTCAAATTTTCTGTTTTGTTTTTCAGATTTAACTGCCTCCACTAGCAAAGAATTAAAATTTTCTTCAACGAAGTCAAAGATACAAATTGAATTTATCTTTCGCCCATCTTTGCAGAAAACAAACGGCTGGTGTTTTTCTTTTGATAAGACAATGTGTAAAATTACTTTGTTGTATTTTTTATCGAAATAATGACCGTGTGATTTCCAATCTGAATGCCAGTTATCTATTTCGATATCACCAAGGTAGGTAATGTTACCAAATTTTATTCGGGCATTCAGAAAATCTGGTCCTGCAGAATCTTTATTATGAGTGCCAGCATCCACAATTTCAATTTTTTGAGAATCTCCAATTTCAAGCTCTTTCTTAAACTTACCCTCTTTCCAAATCTCATATATTATTTTCTCATTCACACTCATAAACCAAAGTTAGTTAACAATTAATTCAAATGCGATATTCTTTTGATAAAGATATTTCCTTTTAACATTAGAGAAAAGCGAAAATTAGATAGTTCAATAATTGAGAAAATATTAGTACTTTGGAAAGTTAGGGTACTGAGGAAATTGGTTCGAAAAAATTAAGCTTGAGGTGATTTAATTATGATTTGATTTAAGTTCTGTAATTCTGCTTTTGCTGCTTCTGCAAAATCTTCTCCCATACTTTTATAAATAATTCCCCTGCTGACATTTATAAGTAATGAAGATTTTTTTACAGTGAATAATGTTTTGGTAATATCTTGAAGACTTCCACCTTGTGCGCCAATACCAGGAATGAGCATTGGCAAATCATCGATGAGATTAAGGCTATCTTTTAAATCGTTCAGATTTGTTGCCCCAAATACAATTCCACAATTTGAGCGTGCGTTCCAACTATGAATTTTCCTTAATACTTCCTGATATAAATATTCTCCAGTATTCAATTTTTGTTTTTGAAAATCTGCAGAACCAGGGTTGGAGGTCAGGACGAGAATAAAATTCAATTTAGCTTTATAATCAAGAAATGGTTCTATCGAATCTTTACCCATAAATGGATTCAGAGTCGAAGCATCAAAATTGAAATGATCAAAAATAGACCTTGCATAAAGATTTGAAGTATTTCCGATATCACCTTTTTTTCCATCGGCAATTGTCAAAATATTATTTGGGATAAGTGATAATGTTTTTGTTAAATTTTCTAATCCAAGTACTCCCTGACTTTCATAAAATGCAAGATTCAATTTGTAAGCAGCTGTCAGATCTTTAGTCGATTCAATAATTCTACGATTGAATTCTAAAACGGGATTAGAGGAAGAAGATAAATGAGTGGGCAATTTTCTAGGATCAGTGTCCAACCCAACACAAATGTATTTGCCGGATTTATTTGCGTTTTTCAGTTTTGTAATTGCATCCATCTCAGAACTAAGTATAGTTTTTTCTTGTTCGATATAAATTCGCTAGTATGCCCAGCATGAACATATTGACCAGCAGTGAGCTTCCACCGTAACTTATAAATGGTAATGGAATTCCAATCACAGGAAGAATTCCCACAACCATTCCAAGATTGATTATGAAATGAATAAGATAAACAGAAAGAATCCCCATAGAAACAAGTCCCATGAATTCATCTTTTGTATTATAACAAAGCTTTAATATTCTAAGGAATAGAATAAGAAAGACGGACAACACAAGAATGCTTCCGATAAAACCAAATTCCTCACCAATAACACAGAAGGCAAAATCGGTCCATTGCTCCGGAATAAATTGTAGTTGAGTTTGATTACCTGCAAGAAATCCTTTTCCCATTAATCCTCCGGAACCAATGGCAACCTTTGCCTGAATTGTATTGTAGCCAGAACCAAGTGGGTCAGCATTCGGGTCCAAAAATGATTGTATTCGTCGTTGCTGATGCGGACTTAAAGCATGATAAACGTAATCTGCAAAAAAACCGCTTGATAATCCTGTTGCAAATATGGAAGCACTAAAGAATAGATTTTTTTTAAAAGTAATTAGTAAAGCTACAACTAATAGAAGTGCAGCGATAAAATATATGGTACCAAAAATAGCAGCAATCGCTACTAAAGCTGGCGATAAAACTACAAACAGGGAAAAAGAACTAATTCCCTTCCAGAAAAACATCACCAGTATCATACCCATGAAAACAATAGATGTACCCATATCAGGTTCCATCAATATAAGCATCACGGGTGCAAATCCAATTGCGAGAGTAATTAAAATTTCCTTGAATGAATCAATATTCGAATTACTACGGCTTAGGTAGGCAGCTATAGCCATTATGGTACCAATCTTTGCTATTTCGGAAGGTTGAAATCCAATGGTACCTATTACAAGCCAACTTTTGGATCCTGAAATTTGTTTTCCCATTACGAGGTACAGCTAAGAGTAAAAAAATAGAAATCAGGTATGCCGGAACAGCCATTGATTTAAAAATATTTGTCGGAAGCGAATAAGTAATAAAGAAGATAATGAAAGCTATGATTCCCCAGATAACCTGCCTTTGAAAGTTTTCCTGAGCGAAAGTATTGTTGACGGTTGAGCTATAAATTGCAAGTAATCCAAATCCAAACAAAATTAATGCAGGAAGAAATAATCCGAAATCAAATTTGTCTTTTATGTTGTAGTCAATTCTCAAAGAAATTCAGTCCATTAGTTTGGCTTTAATTCTGCAATTTCGTTTTTAATAGTTTTATTTTCTCCTTTGAAGCTATTCAGATAAGCCTGGATAACATCTTTTGCTATCGGTGCTGCATGAGGACCTGCCAAAACCAGCATTCTCTACAAGAACTGCTATTGCAATTTTTGGATCTTTATATGGTGCAAATGCAACAAACCATGCATGATCTTCACCATGTGGATTCTGTGCAGTACCAGTTTTACCACATATTTCAATGTCAGGTAACCGAATATGGGTAGCTGTTCCATGCCCGTTCACAACAAGAAACATGGCCTCCTTCACAATGTCTAAAGATGTCTGACTTACATCAGCACTTATTTCTTTAAATTCTAGTGGTACATAGTTTTCAGTTTCATCGTCAATATAGCCTTTAACAATATGCGGTGTTTTGGTTTTCCCATTATTCGCTATTAAGCTAACATATTGAGCTAGTTGTAGTGGCGTGACACTGACTTCGCCCTGTCCAATCCCCAGACTCGCCATAATACTTCTTGGCCAGTTATCTCCATATCTCTTGATATAATAATTCTCGTCAGGGATCAATCCAGGCACTTCTTCTAATAAATCTATATTTGTCATACTACCAAATCCAAAGCGAGATGCATATTCCTTCCATTTATCAAGTCCAATTTTATAAATCAGTTTGTAGAAGAAAGTATTACACGATTTTTCAATTGCTGTTACTACATTCACCGTTCCGTGAACTCCATGGCATTTAAAATACCTACCATAGGTAAATCCTCCAGTGCAATGCACAGTCCAGGAAGTATTTATTATTCCCAGGTCGAGTGCTGCGATTGCCGAAAGCATTTTAAAAGTAGAACCAGGTGGATGAACAGACATAGTCGCTCTGTTGAACAACGGAGTGGATGGATCAGTATAAATACTATCTAAATAACTTTTAGGAGTGATGAACGCGAATCGATTTAAATCATAATCTGGTGCACTGACCATAGCAATGATTTCACCTGTTGAGGGCTCGATAGCAACAAGTGCCCCTCTTTTTCCAATAAAATCTTCCTCAGCCACTTTCTGTGCATTTGCCTCAATGCTCAATACAAGATCATTTCCCTTTTGGGGAAGTATATCTTCTCTGCCATCCAAGTATCGACCGATTCTTCTTTGTTTAGAATCTACAAGAACATAACTATAGCCCTTCACTCCACTAATTAAACTCTCGTATGTTTTTTCAATTCCATTATGACCTACATAATCACCCGGCTTATAATTCTCTTTTGTTTTAGCAAGCTGTTCCGGAGAAATTTCTTTTGTGTATCCAAATGTGTGGGATGCCATAACTCCAGCTGGATAGTACCTCTGCATTTCAATTATATAATCCACTCCTCGAAGATGTTCGGAGTTTTCTTCAAACCAGGCAATTACTCTAAAGTCAACACCTTTCCTTACCTTCACTGGAAGAAACTTAGAGTAGATTCTGTTTTTAAATAAAATGTTCTTGATGTAACCTGGTTCTGTTCCTATTACTGATTCAATGATTCTGCTAAGGCTGGTATCATAATATGCAGGTGTGATCCTGAGTGTATATGCAGGATTGTTGCTTACTAACACTTTGTAATTTCTATCATAGAAGAGCCCACGTAAAGGTTGAAGCTCAAGACTTTTTATACTATTATCCGTGGACTTTTTATCATATTCGATTCGATAAAGAATTTGCATCTGAAACAATCTACCGATGAGTATAACAACAGTTGAGATTATTATTGCATAGATTATCGTTCTTCGCTTTAATGATCCAAATTTTTCTGTCTTCAATCGAAAGCCCTTTTGTATGGTACAATTACTACTAAAATACTGACGAGCGAAGTATAAATTGAAGGCATTAATGCGTGGTTAAACAATGCCATCAGAAAATTTGTATTGAAATCTATCACAGAGAAAAATGAAAAAATTATCGTATCGATTAGAGCACTAATGAAAACAACTATAGTAAATGAATATGTGTAAAGATATTGTTCTTTTTTAGTTTCTCCCGAAAAATAACCGGCAACAAATCCCGCAACTGTTTTTGAAAGCATATTACTGCCGACTAAACTACCTGAAATAAGATCATACACCAGACCATATGATGCCCCGGTTACTGTTCCAAAGGTCTGTCCATATGCAATGGAAAAATATACAGTTGCAATCAATAAGAGGTCAGGTACAACTTCTTGAACGGAGACAAAAGGTATTACTGTCAGTTGAATTAATGCAACTGGAATGAAAACTAACAAGGGTAAGATATATTTAATTTTCATTCGTTGTTATAAAAGTTTAGTTCGAGATTATTTTTTTCTACATTTTCAACTATCATAAGTATAAAAACGTTCTCTACACTTAGAACTTCTTCAAAGGGAGTTATCTGCAGCAAGTTCAACAATCCGGTTTTATCTTCTTCAATTTTCGAGACTAAACCAACGGGGATAGGTATTGGAATAATCGAGCTAACTTCTGAAGTAATTATTCTGTCTCCAACATCGAAATCGTAAGTACGGGTACATCAACTATCATCAATTTTTCACCATCCCATTTTAATATACCATTCAAACGATTTTTTTCATTTTTTACTGCCAGTTTGAGATCAACATTTTTTAATGTTCTAGCGATTGAAAAGTCTTCAGAACAGGTTTGAACTATTCCAACTAACCCACGATAACTTAATACTGGCATTCCAGGTTTTATTCCATCAATTAGTCCTGCATTTATGGTAATTGTATTTTGAGTAACGGATAATGATTTTGAAACAATTGTTGCAGGAAATAATGGCAGCGATGTTGTATCCTTCATTCCGAGCATTCCTTTTAGTTCCCTGTTCAAAATTCCTTGTTCTCGAAGCATACTTACTTGTATCATTAATTCAGCATTCGTTTTTCTTAAAATGGAATTCTCTTTTTTGAGTTGGGTGATATTAAATGCATCATAAAAAACAGAGGAAACAGACGCAAAACTTCCAAATGCAAATGCTCTTACTTTTTGAATCTGTGGATTATTATTTTGTGTAAGAAGTGAAAGACTTATAATGACAAGTAAAATCAGGACCAAATATTCTTTGAAGTTATCCCAAACATATGATAATAACTTGAACATTAATATCTTCTGTTACGAATAAGAACCTTTGAAAATTCATTAAGATTTTCAATTACTTTACCTGCACCCCTGGCAACAGCAGTAAGCGGGTCATCCGCAACATGCACAGGAAGATTTGTTTCCATTTTGATTCGTTCGTCCAGACCTTTGAGAAGTGCACCGCCGCCAGTTAACATTACGCCCCTGTCAAGAATATCAGCTGATAATTCGGGCGGTGTTCGCTCCAAAGTCTGTCTTACTGTGTTAACAATCTGAGTGATTGCTTCATTCAGAGCTTCACGAATTTCTACAGAACTTACTTCTGTAGTTTTGGGAATTCCACCAACCAGATCTCTTCCTTTTACTTGAATAGTTATTTCTTCTTTAAGGGGAACAGCAGACCCAACTTCACATTTTATTGCTTCAGCAGTTCTTTCGCCAATGAGTATGTTATGATTTCTTTTGAAGAATTGCATGATAGCATAGTTCATTTCATCACCTGCAATCCTGATCGATTCTTCATTCACTATACCTGATAAAGCAATTACAGCAATTTCAGTAGTACCACCACCAATATCAATAATCATATTTCCGACAGGTGCGTGAACATCAATTCCAATTCCTATTGCAGCTGCCATCGGTTCAGCAATAAGGTGAACCTCTTTAGCTCCAGCATGTTCGGCACTATCTCTCACCGCTCTCTTTTCAACTTCAGTCACGCCACTTGGGACTGCGACAACAACTCTTCGACTGCTCAACGCACCAGCTTTCACTTTTTTTATAAAAGCTCTAATCATTCCTTCAGCGATCTCAAAATCCGCAATCACACCATCTCGCATTGGGCGGGTTACTTTTATTTCTTTGTGTTCTCTACCCTGCATTTCTTTAGCTTTGTTGCCAAGTGCAATAATCCTTTTAGTGCTTCTGTCGAATGCCACAATGGAAGGTTCATTTAAGGACGATCCCCTTACCTTTTACATGGATTAAAGTATTGGCTGTACCCAGATCTATTGCAATGTCAGTTGAAAAAAAGTCAAATATTCCCATAAATCCTCTTAATGTTTAAAGTGCCTTATACCTGTAAATACCATAGAGATTTTTTTTTGATTAGCCGCTTCAATTACTTCCTGATCTCTGACAGATCCCCCCGGTTGAATTACAGAGACTGCACCGCAATTTACAATTTCAATTAAACCATCTGCAAAAGGGAAAAAGGCATCAGAAGCAGCTACTGAACCTTTTAGATCTAGCCCGTGTTCTTCGGCTTTCATTTTTGCAATTTTAGCTGAATCAATTCTTGACATTTGACCAGCACCAACACCTAGTGTGGCCTTATTCTTTACAAAAACTATTGCATTTGATTTTGTATACTTTGCGATTTTCCAGGCAAACTTCAAATCTTCTAATTCTTCAGGTGAAGGTTTTTTATCAGTTGCAACATTTAATTTTGATTCATCCAAATCCAATAGATCAGCATCCTGCACAATAGCACCACCGGGTATCGAACGAAAAGTTTTTTTCTCATTTAAGATTGATTTTTTCTGTTTAAAAGTCTACGATCTTTTTTCTTTTTTAATATTGAAATTGCCTCGTCTGTGTAATCCGGAGCGCAAACAACCTCAAGAAATATTTCGTTTAACTTAGTTGCTAGTTTCTCATCAACAATTGAAGTAAATGCAACAATTCCTCCAAACGAAGAGACGGGATCACATTTTAGTGCTTTTGTAAATGCATCAAATGATTCGATGCCGATTGCTGCTCCTGCTGGATTATTATGTTTGATAATCGAACAAGCATTTTCTCCAAGACTTTCAACTAACTCTACAGCTGAAACTAAATCCAGAATATTATTATAAGAAAGTTCTTTCCCATGGATAAATTCGAAATTTTCATAAAAGTCTCCATAAACTCCTGCAGACTGATGAGGGTTTTCTCCGTAGCGAAGTGTAGAAGCAATATTAAAACTTCTGGTAAAATAATTTGAATTAATATTCAATTTGTCTTCTAATGAATTCACAATGTAAGAATCATAATCAGCTGTATGCGCAAATGCAGCAATCGCTAAATTATTCCTAGTCTCTTTACTAATTTGACCAGCTGATAATTCTTTGAGGAATGGAGAGTACCTGTTGTGGGCTTGTAATTACAGAAACATAACTATTATTTTTTGCAGCCGCTCTAATCATTGTTGGTCCACCGATGTCAATATTTTCAATAAGTGTTTCCATATCAGTTTTAGGATCTCTTGAAACTTCTTTAAATGGATACAAATTCACGCATACTATTTCGATCGGGGAAATATTATTTTCTTCAGCCTCTTTTACGTCAGAAGGGTTATCTCTTCGCATCAAAATTCCACCCGAAATTTTAGGATGAAGTGTCTTTACCCTGCCATTAAATATCTCCGGAAAACCGGTCCGGTCCCTTATTTCCGTAACATTTATTCCATTTTCTGATAGTAGTTTGAAAGTATTACCGGTAGCAATTATATCGTAACCGTTTGTGTTCAGGCCTTTTGCGAAATCAACAATTCCTGACTTATCAAAAACACTAATTAATGCAAGTTTTTTCAAGGCATCATATGAGGTTTGGATGAAAAAAATTAAGTCTCGACTCTAACCCTAAAATTATCAACAAAGATTTTGCCAAGGGCTATTTTCTCAATGACATAGGGCAAGATTTGGTGTTCAATTTTCAATACTTTTTCAGCTATGTCTTCGGGTGACCTTACATCAGATATATCCACACAACGCTGGGCTATAATTTTGCCTGTATCATAGGTTTCATCAACAAAATGAACAGTAGCTCCCGACACTTGAGCTGACGATTCAAATACAGCTCGATGGACATTCATTCCATACATTCCCGATCCGCCAAATGAGGGTAGAAGTGCCGGGTGAATATTAATAATTTTGTGTTTGAATGATCTTACAAAATTTTCAGGCAGCAATTTCAGAAATCCAGCAAGCACAATTAACTCAATGTCGAAATCTTGCAATTTTACAATAAGATCATCAAAGAAAATAAATCCTTCTTTTTTGCCAACACTGTATGTCGGGATTGAAAAACTTTTTGCTAATTCGAATGCAGGACAATTATCTTTGTCGCTTACAACAGATTTAACCTCAACCAGATTCTTCAGTTTTGGTGAATCGAGTATAGCTTTCAGATTTGAACCCCGACCAGAAACAAAGACTGAAACTCGTAACACAATCCTGTTAAATTATTTTATCAAAACTACTTAAAGCCAGTTAATTAATCAAATAAACTCAACCAGATATTTACTTTTCCCTCACTACAAAAGATAGAAAGCTAAGTTTATCCCTGAGTTTATTTTCATAAAAATAATTACTAAAATTATTTGCATAACCAATGAATAACTCGGCGTCTACCAGGTTGTTCATTTCTTTACTTGCTCTCGCCGCATAGTAACAAGCAAAGGGTTTTACCCATAGTTCACATTCTTCGAAATTAAAAACGGCAACAGCATACTCAAGTGATTTTTTATTTTTCCCAAGATAATAATAAGCTTCACTCAAATAGAGAATAGCTTCTGCTCGGAGTGTATCCGAAATATTTGATTCAATAAATTTCTCGAGTGAATCTTTAGCAGAGTTAAATTTACCAGCATCAATTATGTTCTTTAATAAAATCAACTTTAACTCGTTTGCAGATGGAAGTTTATCTAGGTACTCTTCCCCTTTTATTTTTGCAAAACGATCATCATCAATGTCCTCATTCCCTTCCGAAACTTTATCAAAGTATAAAAGTGCAGACAATGAATCACCTTCAATAAGACGACTTAAACCGATTCTGAGTGCAGTGATTCCTTTAAAATGAGAGTCATTCGAGTTTTCTAAAAAATTTATATAATAATTTCTTGCTTCATCATATTCACCTTGTGAGTATAAAATATCGCCGAGATTCATGCCTGCATAGTTTTTCAGTTGAATCATATTTGTATCGCTCGAAGAATAAACAGATCTATAATTTCTTGTTGCAATATTTAAATCAAATGTTTTAACCTGAAGATTAGCAATTGCAAAACGGAAAAGTAAATTTTTGGGAAATCTGGAATTCAGTTCAACCAAAATTTTATTAGCAGGTCTATATTTTAACAGAAATTCAGAATAAATTTGTGAAAGGTAAAACTCAGCATCAATTTTAGAAAATTTTCCTTTTTCAGATGCAACTTCTATACAGTCCAATCCCTCTTGAATGTTTCCCGTCATTCCAGCAAGATTCAGTGCCCAAGACCAGGTTTGCGGTGCCTGTGAAATAGCAAAGTCAAATAACCCTTTACTCATATAAGCATCATAATAAAGACTATCAAATGACAATAATTCATCAAAGTAAAATCGAAACTTTCTTGCAGATAATACGGCATCAAAATAATTCTCGTCCCTTGTGTATGCGAATGTTCTGTTAACATAAGTTGACCCTATTACATAAAGTATAAACAAATCAGTTGAATCTTCGTTCAAGATTGATTCTGATTTTTCAATAGCCGAATCCGTCAATGAAATAAACACATCAAGTTCCGTTTCATTTTTATTGTCGAGGAAGAACCATAAATGACTTATAGATTTATAATAATACCCAGCTGGATTATCAGGATAGTTATTAATGATGTTATCAAAAATTCGTTCTGATGATTTAAAATTGAAATTGTAAAGCGATTCCATTCCAATACTAATTCTTGCATTAAGATCTGACTGTGAATAAATAAAGACATTGGAACAGAGAAGCAGAATAATTCCTATAAATGAAAATCTTGATGCATAATATTTTGGATGGTTGGTAGGAAACATTTTCTTTTAATGAAGCGATCTATTAACGAGCAGGATAATTAATGTATCAATTACCATTTTTTTCAATTGAGTACTCCATAGCAGCCTTCACAAATTCTCTAAATAGCGGATGAGCATTCGTTGCTCTCGATTTTAATTCCGGATGAAACTGGCAGGCGACGAACCAGGGGTGATCTTTTAGTTCAATCATCTCGACAAGTTCTTTATCTGGAGACAGACCACTTAAAATTAGTCCACCATCCAAAAGCTTCCTTCTGAATTTATTATTCACTTCAAAACGATGACGATGTCTTTCCGAGATATAATTTGTTTTGTAAGCTTCGAACGATTTGGTTTTATCTTGGATAACACATGGGTAAGCACCAAGGCGCATTGTAGCACCCTTATCCTTAACATCTTTTTGATCAGGCATTAAATCAATTACAGCATTTTTTGTTTTTTTGAATTCAGAACTATTCGCATTTTTCAATCCACAGACGTTACGAGCAAATTCAACCACTGCACATTGAAGTCCAAGACAGATTCCAAAGAAAGGGATATTATTCTCCCGTGCATATCGAACAGCTTTAATTTTTCCTTCAATTCCTCTTTCACCAAAACCACCTGGGACTAAAATCCCTGAAACACCTTTCAACAGATTTTCAAAATTATCGCCTTCACATTCCTCAGCATTTACAGGTTTCATTTTTACTTTTACTTGATTTTCTGCTCCTGCATGAACGAACGCTTCCATAATACTTTTGTACGCATCCAGATGAGTAATGTATTTACCACAAACAGCTATTTCTACTTCCCGGTTTGGATTTTTAATGCCACTAACAAAATTTTCCCACTCATCAAGTTTGATTTTTTTATCTGGTAAATGAAGACGACTCGTAACCAGTGTATCCATTTTTTCTTTGTGCAACACAAGGGGAACTTCATAAATTGAATGAACATCGTAGGCAGAGATAACAGCTTTAGAGTCAACGTTACAAAACAGAGCAATCTTTTCTCTAATGTCCTTTGGTAATTTTTTTTCAGATCTGCAAATGAGGATATCAGGCTGGATTCCAAGTTCAAGCAGATTTTTTACACTGTGTTGTGTCGGTTTGGTTTTTACTTCACCTGCAGACGCGATATACGGAACAAGTGTAACGTGAATAACCATTGAATTCGCTCTTCCAAATTCAAGCATATGTTGCCGTATTGCTTCAATAAAAGGGAGACTTTCAATATCACCAACTGTTCCACCAATTTCAGTAATAATTATTTCATACTCTCCAAGCTCGCTAAGACGAATTAATTTTCTTTTTATTTCATCAGTGATGTGTGGAATTACCTGGACTGTAGCTCCAAGATAGTCTCCCCTTCTTTCTTTGGTTATGACTTCATTGTAAACCTGTCCTGTTGTTGTGTTATTGGCTCGGGTCATACTCACGCCCAAAAATCTTTCATAATGCCCAAGGTCTAAATCGGTCTCAGCTCCATCGTCAGTAACATAAACTTCACCGTGCTGGAACGGACTCATAGTTCCGGGATCAACATTTATATAGGGATCAAATTTTTGAATTGTTACGTTAAAACCGCGTTGTTTGAGTAGTAATCCGAGTGAGGAGGCAGTTATTCCTTTACCTAATGATGAAACAACACCTCCTGTGATGAATATGAATTTTACTTTTTTTTTGCGGGACATTTGGTTTTTTTTTGCCTTCAAATATAGAGGAAGGTCAAGTTATAAGCAATTTGATTACACTAAATTGAAGGACAAATATCATTAATCTCATACATAAAAATATTATAAAAAAATATTGCCATTTGATTTGCCATTAGGCAATAAATTTGGTATTCTTATAAAAAAAAGATTCAATAGTTGGAACCAGGTATTAAAATATCAGCAATATTCCCAGTAAGTGCCAAAAGGCTTTATGATGCCTGGCTTAACAGCAGAATGCATTCAGATTTCACTGGCACTAAATCACATATTGATCCAAGACAAGGCTCAGCTTTTTCAATTTCTAATGGCTACATAACAGGATCGAACTTGATTCTGCAACCTTACGGAAGAATTGTTCAGCACTGGAGAACAACCGAGTTCCCGGATGGCTCTCCCGATTCAAAATTAGAAGTATTATTTGAAAAGCATAATAGCGGGACAAAACTTACTATCATCCATACTCAACTACCGAACGGCGATGAAAAAAAATATGAGAAAGGCTGGAAAGATCATTACTTAAAACCGATGAAATCATATTTCAAGAAGTCTAAATCTTAAGTTAATTATAACCCCCCACCATTATTATACTTGAACTGCCTTCCAAAATTCAACTATATTTGTTTTAACATTATGAAGTTTTTACAAGGTAGTTGTTGAAATTTATTTATTGGATCCTCATTCTTTTTATTTTCGCATTTTCGTTTATTGCAAATGCTCAGGACAGCACTCAAAGCCTGGCCTTTAAGAATAAACGACCTCAACAACATTCACCTCATTTTTATAGACCTGACCTTGCTTACCAGATATGGCAAAAGTTTAAATTGACTCAAGAAGCCAACGCTGGAGACCCGTTAGCGCAGCACGAATTGGGACTACGGTATCTACTAGGTGAAGGTGTTCCTGCAGACACAGTTCAGGCAGTTTATTGGATAAAAAAAGCTGCTGACCATAATCTAACTTCCGCCAAATATAATTTTGCGATTTTGTTGATTAATGGTATTGGGGTCAAATGGGACCCATTTGCAGCATTCAAACTATTTCAAAGCGCAGCAAATGATGGTATGGTTCAAGCACAATATGTTGTTGGAATTTTATACACAGATAATCTTACCGTTAAACGTGATTATAACCTTGCATATTATTGGATAAAAAAAGCTGCTGATAATGAATATGAACCGGCTGAAAAAATTGTTGCTAAGCTTGAGCCTAAGGTTTCAAAAGATGTTGTGGATTCTCTTTTCACTGACTCAGCCAGATCGGAAGATAAAAATCCCATTCCAGATCCATCAGAGAACCTTACCTCAAATTTAGGACTGGTTTTTATTGATTTTGATTCAATCACGGATTCCGCGATAAGTGTTACGGATAGTATGTTGATAGATAATATTGAAATAATTGGCACCGACAGCCTTACTAAAATTTTATTGGCGGATAAACCAGAAAATCTGAAACAGCTTGCTACTACACGAAATGTTGAAATACTCACACAACTTGCAAATTATGGAAGTCCGGAAGCTCAAACCATTTTAGGTAAATTGTATGAACAAGGTGTATACTATAAAAAGAATTTGATTGATGCTGGAGTTTATTATTACAGAGCATTGAGAAATGATTCACCTTCCGGAACATATATACTTTGGCAAATGTCCCAGCAAGTTGACTTTCAAAAGCTTGTGCAGGATGGAAGTGAGAAAGGCAATGTAGTTGCAAAATATTTATGGTATGGATTGACGTCAATTGGATATGATAGGAGAATAGCAATTAATGATGCATTAAATTTACTGGATGAAGCAGCTGATGCATACTATTTGCCAGCGATGGTAGAATCCGGTTTGAATTATTATTCGAATCGATTTGGTAGGTATAATTCTGATAGAGGATTAAGTATATGGGAAAATGCCTCACGACTAGGTAGTGTAGAAGCAGAAATAAGATTAGTTGCATCCAGATTACTCGATGCTTTTGGTGACTACAATAAAACTGAAGACTTTAAAAAGCTTAGAAAGTTTGCAAATTTGGGTTCATTGTTTGCGGTAGTTTCTCTAGGATTGTGTTATGAACAAGGACTTGGAACAAATATTTCACGACCAGAAGCCGTAAATTATTTTAAAATGGCAGCTCAACGTGGAAGTCGTTTTGCATATGAAGAACTTAAAAAACTATATGATGAAAAGAGACCAACTGATCCGGAGTTTTCCATTTCAGATTAAATTAGATGAACATCAATCCTAAAATCCCTGAATGGGGAACTAGCATTTTTACGGTTATGTCTCGTATGGCAGTTGAACACAACGCAATTAATCTTGCACAGGGTTTTCCAGATTTTAATTGTGATGAAGAACTTCTCGAGTTAGTAAATCACTTTCAAAAGATGGGCTTCAATCAGTATGCTCCGATGCAGGGAGTTCAAACTCTTCGTAAAGCTATATCAGAAAAAATTATAAAACTATACGGGCACCAATATAATTTTGAAACAGAGATTACCATAACAGCTGGAGCAACACAAGCTCTTTATACCGCATTAACCTCAATTGTTAAATCTGGCGATGAAGTTATTATTTTTGAACCTGCATATGATAGTTACGTTCCCGATATTTTATCGAATGGGGGGAAACCGATCTACGTTCCGTTGAATTCTGATGATTATTCATATGACTGGGATTTGGTCAGAAATAAAATTTCGGATAAAACAAAAGCCATAGTTCTGAACTCACCTCATAATCCGACAGGAAGTTTAGTCACTCAAGAAGATATCAATGAACTTGAGAAAATAACCAATGGAACAGATATTTTGATTATAAGTGATGAAGTTTACGAACATATAACTTTTGATGGCAATCAGCATATTAGCTTAGCTAGTTCTGATGAATTGAGTAAAAGAACTTTTGTTATCTCCTCATTTGGAAAAACATATCATACAACCGGCTGGAAAATGGGGTATTGTGCTGCTCCTGAGATTCTCACAAAAGAATTCCGAAAGATGCACCAGTTTATTGTGTTCTCAGCTAATACGCCGGTTCAGCATGCATATGCGGAATTTATGAAAAGAGAGGAAAAGTATTTGTCGCTTGGACATTTCTATGAACAGAAGAGAAATGTTTTATTAAATGAATTAAAAAAATCAAAATTCAAACTAAAGAAATGCTCCGGCACATACTTCCAGCTTCTTGATTATTCAGAGATATCAGATAAATCTGACATTGAATTTTCTGAATATCTTACAAAAGAAATTGGAGTTGCAGTAATTCCACTATCACCGTTTTATGAAGATAGAAAAAGTAGATCGCTAATAAGAGTTTGTTTTGCAAAGTCTGATACAATTTTGATTGAAGCAGCTTCAAAGCTCCAAAATTTGCAGGAGAGAATGTGAATAGAATTGATCAATTAAATCTTAGAAAAAAAGCTGCATATATTTCACTGGCTGTTGGAGTTGGTATGTTTTTCACCAAAATGACAGCTTATTTTATTACTGGTTCAATTGCAATTTTTTCTGATGCTGCTGAATCTGTTGTGCACGTGGCTGCTACCGGAATGGCATTATTTAGCATAATTCTAAGTTCAAAACCTGCCGACGAAACACACCTTTATGGGCACGGAAATGTTGAATATTTTTCTGCCGGGGTGGAAGGATTTTTAATAATTCTGGCCGCTGGATTTATTATCTACCAGGCAGTGCAAGAACTGGTTTTGGGCCCAACTCTTGAATCACTAAGTATTGGTGTGATATTCATAAGTGCAGCTGGAATTGTGAATCTTGGACTTGGATATTATTTAATCAGAACTGGTAAAAAGACCAACTCATTGACTCTTGTGGCCGATGGAAAACACGTGCTTACAGATGCAATAACAAGCATAGGAGTTATTGTTGGAATTATTCTTGTCATTATAACTGATTATGTCTTGCTTGATCCACTTCTTGCTATAATAGTTGCATTAAATATTTTGTTTACAGGTTACAAACTAATCAGAGAATCTATCGGCGGATTAATGCTTGAAACAAATCCGGTAATTCTTAAAAAGATTTCTGACAAATTGATTTCAATAAGAAATGAGTATTGGATTGATATACACGAGTTAAGATACTGGCAATCTGGTGATAGAACATTTATCGATTTTCATCTAATCCTCCCCTACTATTTTACAATCGAACAATCGCACAAAGAAGAAAAGTTTATTGATGAAGAATTGGATAAAGAATTTCCAAATTCACAAATAAAAATTCATTTCGATTACTGCATCCCAGAACTTTGTAAATTCTGCGGTTATGCAATATGTGATGTTCGCAAAGAAGAAAAGAAAATTAATTTTGAATGGAATGTCGAGAAGTCAGCGGGTAAGGCAGTATATAAAATTAAAAATTAATCTTAACATGCTCGGATAGAATTATTTCAACGTAACTATTTTTGACTCTGTTTAATTTCCAACTTTTTATTCAACTCTTCCCTAAGTAAATAACTATCATTAAGCAATGATTTGTACGCTGCCATTCTTTGCTGGACCATTGAAAAATAACCAGCAATAACATTTGAGAATCTTACAGAATTTATTATTCTATTATCATTAAATTCGTTAGTTAATACGCTATACTCAGTTAGTATGAAGGGCATTACAAAATCATCAAAATATTTATGAAAGTACTCGTCAATAAATCCTACACCGCCTAAGGCCAGATAATAATCAACAATTTGTCCTTTTAGTTCAAAATCGGTTAGAATATTCAGGTTACCACTATTTGATATTTCCTCATATGTACTGCTGTGTGCATCTATCTTTGAAATAGTAGCAATCATAGTAATCATCGCTTGAGCTGAATCAACATTAATATTTTTATTCATTATTGCTGTTAATAGAGGTTTTGCACGGGCTAACCAGAGACTATCGGTCTTTACTGCATCGTCCAGAGAAGGAATATCAAATTCTACATCCTGTAAAAAGCTTGCCAAATATTTCGCCTCAAGATTTTTTTCTTCCTGTTCCATTCGCCAATTATTCAGGACAAAGCCTCCTGTAACACCTAAAAAAACTACTATGAGTTCAAAAAAGAGTTTGCCCCATTCATAGTGTATAATTTTATGAAATGTATTTTTTACAGCTGACATTATTTCTTAGTTCTTATGATGTAAATACATTTTAAGAATTCTAAGCCTTAAAGTTTAATTATTTGAAGAGAATTGAGAAGTAAAAATAATCATTCGCATTAACTTTGAAAAAAATGTTTTTAACCATTTACGATTTTAGGATCTTTTACTTTTGTAAGAATCAACAAACCAACTATGAAAAAGAAAGCAATTGATATTATTGCAAGTCTTTGATCCCCTGAGAGAAAACTTACTAATCCGAAAACCAACGGTCCTATAACTGCAGAGCTTTTTCCAAAAAAAGAATAGAATCCAAAAAATTCCGTTTTCTTATCAGGTGGAGTTAGTTTACTCATTAAACTTCTGCTTGTGGATTGACACGAACCCATCGCTGCACCAGCCAATAGTCCAACTACGTAAAACCCCATTTTATCATAAACAAAATAAGCAAGCGTTACAGTTACAAGCCACATAAAAAGAGTGATTACAATAGTTCTCTTTTGTCCGATTTTATCTGCAATGATTCCCAATACCACCGACCCCGCAATAGCAGTAGTTTGAACAACAATAAAGAAAATTAGAAGTTCCATTTCAGAAAAGCCAAGAGTGGTACTCGCATAATTCCCAGAGAAGAAAATAATTGTATTCACCCCCTCAATGTAAAAGAAAAATGCTACGAGGAATATTGCAAGATTTTTATAGTGCTTCAGATTGGTTAAAGTTGACCAAACACGACTGAACCCAATTGTAAAAAAGGGTTGACTTTGTTCTACTTTTGTTCTCTTTTCTTTAAGAAAGAAGAATATTGGAAGTGCAAAGATCAAAAAGAATAATGCTGCAACAGGAAAACTTTCCTTAATCATCGATGCCTGAATAAACGGATAAATAATTGCAAGTGTGGCTAACGAACCAAAATATCCCATACCAAATCCGTAACCACTTACTCTTCCATAATTTTTGGGTGTGGTTATTTCAGGAAGGAACGCATCATAAAACACTAGCCCTGCTTCAAATCCAACATTAGCTAATACGAATAGCAGTATCCCCCAGAATATTTGTCCCGGTCCAATAAAATAAAGAGATGCCGTTCCAAGTATACAAAGCATAGTAAAGAAAAGTAAAAATCTTTTTTTACCTGCACTATAATCTGCAATCGCACCTAAGATCGGTGAAATAAAAGCCGTTATTGCCATGGCAATACTGGTGCTTAGGCTCCAATATAAATCGCCAATGGATTCATTCCCTGCAACAGTTTTTTTAAAATAAACGGCGTATAAAAAAGTTACGACAATTATTGAAAAAGATGTGTTTGCAAAATCGAAGAGAGTCCAGATAAATACTCTTCCCTTTTCTTTCATTCTTTACTACCTGGAAGGTGAGATTGATTCTTCAACAAGTCCTCTACCGGTTTTATTAAGCTTTCCTTTTTTCTTTTCTTCGGCAAGGACGGCATCAAGAATTCCGTTAATGAATTTTGCACTACCCGTAGTGCTGTAATCCTTAGCAATTTCAATTGATTCATTTATAGAAACTTTAGGCGGGATGTCTGGAAAGTAAAGTAGTTCGCAGACCCCTATTCGAAGCAGAATTTTGTCAATAAGTGCAATCCTGTTCATTTCCCAATTTGTCACGCGGTGGATTATCCTTTTGTCAAGATCTTCAACATTAGTTATTACCTGTCTAATAAGTTCTTCTGCAAAACTTCTATCTGTGGTATCAGTAATGTCGCTAAGAATTTCCCTGGATAGTTGTTCAAGAGATTCGTTATTCATTTCGTAAGCGTATAAAATCTGCAAAACTTTTTCTCTTACAACCCTGCGTCGAGATTTTTTTGTCATCATGTTAAGAACAAATTCAAAATTTAATTGTCAATATTAATTCCTATTCAAATATTAAAACTGTTTACTTATAAAGCAAAATTCCAAAAGTTAAATAATGCAATACTTTCCCTTAACTTATTGTAAATCTTATCCTCAAAATTCAATTTATGAACTGATTCTGCTACTTTTACATTTAGATTAAAAAACCTGCTTATTTCAATAGTACGTGGAAGATGATATGCATCCGAGACTAAAATGATATCCCCAAATTTCTCATTTGTTGATAAATTCATTTTTATCCATTTGATTTGCTCTGAAGTAGATGCAGTCAATTTTTCTATTTTAATTAAAGATGTATCAACGCCTTTTACCCGTGCATATTCAAATGCCACTTCAGATTCGGGTAACTCACCGGGGGCTTTACCACCTGTTAACACAATTTCACCAACGAATCCCTGATTCAAAAGCGATAACGCTTTGTCTACCCGGGCAGCTAATGTTGGACTGGGAACGTTACCACTCCATACTGCTGCACCAAGTACGATCGCAATATTACTTTTATTTCTTACGAGTGACCATTTACCTGAAGTGTAACCGGCATTATCGATATAGATGACAATTCCAATAAAGAATATAATAAGTATTAAAATATTTCTAATAAATAATTTGACAAAAGTTAGATTTTTGCTCCCAAAAACTATGCTCCACAAATAAACTAAGAGTTGTAAAAGAAACATCAGATAAACCAAAAAAAATAATCCTGTTAGTACTTTATCACCGGGTTGACTGAAGATATAAACATTTGAAGAAATGATTCTGATTTTCGTACTTAGAAATGCAAGTATTAAAAAAAGCCAGGACAATGAAATGAGTGTATAAATTACTTTTTTGTTCACTTCACTGCCTCTCTTTCTTACTATGAAGAATAGTCCAATCACAATCACAGCAAATAAAATAAAGTTGATCAAGTTGCCAGTTTTCATCATCGAAAATTCAGTAAGAGAAATATCCTGATTTTGGTATTTAACGAAATAGAGGAAACAGAGTTGAACAAATAATATTATTCCTAATAAAGTAAATTCATTTTTTTGATTTTTTATTGGCATAGTAAGTTCAATCAATATCCCTCGAGATCGGATACGATTTTTATTTGATAGTAATTAAAGAATCTATTTTGGAAATATTAATAGCAAAAGTTACGAAAAATTAAGAAGATGGTTTTCGAATTCAAATCAAAATTAAAGAGCCTAAATAAAGAGAAAAATTGCTTAAGTATTTTTAAGTTTGGTTAGATATTAAAAAGGCGTCTCGAAGACGCCTTAAAAATTAGTTGAGTTTGAAAATAACTGGTATTGATACCTGAACTCTGACAGGTTTACCTCTTTGCTTACCCGGTTTGAATTTTGTCTTTTCTACTGCCTTAAGAGCTTCTTCATCGCAACCTGCTCCAATACCTTTTAAAACATTTGCCTTTGTTACATTTCCGCTTTCATCAACGAATGCAAGAATATAAACTTTTCCTTCAACTCCGGCTCTCTTGGCAATTTCCGGATATGTTATTTTTTCCTGGATGGCTTTAATACCTCCTACTGGTTCTGGCATTTCTTCAACGGCTACAAAATAAGTCGGTTCTTCTTCTACCTTTTTTTCCTCTTTCGGTGGAGGTGGAGCTTCCATTTCTGCATTAACATCTAATTCGGTACTTCCGATATCAATATCTTCGAGCACATCATCGCTGGGTGCTTCAATCGGAATTGGCGGTTTAGGTGGTGGAGGTGGTCTATTTTCCTGTTTGGTCTGTTGAATATCTTCAACAGTAAACAATTCCTGTGGACCTTCAAGTTTAACTTCTTCTCCTTTTAAGTCAGGAAAAAATTTGAAGGCTACAATCATTATAGCAAGAGCTATAATCAGACTTATCTCAAATGTTCGTTTGTACTTTAACCTTAGATCGGCTAGTGGATTTTTTAGTTTCATTTCAGCTCTCCTATAAAAAGCATTTAACTGATTAAAAATTACTAAATGAAAACAGTTTTGTCAAATTAGTTCTTTCCCCTTTTACAAACCTTTTCAGTATAAAGTTCCAGCTTCTCAAAAAATAGTTCTATTATTCAAATTTCACTTTATATTTGAATAAACTCTTTGCAAAATTCAGGATTAGTACACCAAGAATTACACCTGTCGAATCAGCCAGCCAATCGCGTATGTCGGCAGATCTACCCGGGATAAACATTTGATGTAGTTCATCAATTGCTCCGTAAGATAAACAAATAATAACTGTTACCAACGTTGCGAATTTAAATAGTAAGTATGATTTTCTTTGAAATATCAATGTAAGATTTAGCAAAATAGATAGGATAAAAAAAGCACTGAAATGTTCTATTTTATCACCTAAATGTATATCGGGTAATTGAGGACCAGGAAGAGTAGTAGCAGTAAAAAGAATTATCCAATAAAGAACAAGCGGTATATAAACCAACCAAATCTTTCTTTGTTCAAGAAATTCAAACAATTGAGTCCTCAATAAATTTTATAGTTTGTGGAATATAATTTTGTATATCGGTAGCAAGAATGTCCAGTTTACTTCTTTTTTGGACGAGGATATCAGCAGCCAAACTATGAAGATATACAGCAGTAATGATTGAGCTCTCTTTATTTTTATTCTGTGCAATTAAACCAGCAATGAATCCCGTCAGCACGTCTCCCGTGCCAAATTTAGCAAGAGAAGGATTGCCGGTTGTGTTAATAAGTGAATCACCGTTAGGTACGAAAATTATTGTCGGAGCACCCTTTAAAACTAGATGAGCTCCGGTTTTGGACACAAAACTTTTTCCATAACTAAGTATATCTTTTTCTAGTTCGTTATTCGAAATTCCAATCAGGTTTGCAAATTCAGCGTGGTGAGGCGTAAGCACACAGTTTTTGAGATTTATTTTTTTATATCTTCCATTATCCAATGCAAAAATTGCATCGGCATCAATAACTTTCATTTTGGAGCTATACTTTTTAAGTAAAAATATAACTGCTTTTTGTGTTTCTTTTTCTCTACCTAATCCTGGACCAACTGCAATAACGTCTGCCCATTTAATTCTCTCGCTTAACGATTCAATATTTTTCTCTGAAAGGAATTCTCTTCCTCCATCTTCATAAGTTTTCACAACAACTTCAGATAATTTTTTGTGAACAAGGTCACGGATTGATTTTGGGAAACATAGAATTGAGGCGCCAGCTCCAATTTTTAATGCTGATGTTGAGGTTAAAACGGCAGCACCTGGTAATGATCCTGAGCCTGCAATTGTTAAAACTTTTCCAGCTGAATATTTATGAACATTTTTAGCTTTTTCTGGAAGACCTGAGACAGCATCTTCTGGTTCAATAAGGTACTCTGTTGGAGGAAAAATATCATACAATGTATCGGGGATTCCTAAGTTCCCTTTTTCAACTTCCCCGGAATTGACATAACCATCACCAAAAAATAATCCTTTTTTAAACTGACCGAGTGTAACTGTAAAATCAGCTTTAAAGGTAACTTCAGCATAACCAGTATCAGCATTCAACCCTGTTGGATTATCAATTGCAACCTTTACTGAATTTAGTTTATTTAAATAATTGATTATTGATGGATAAGGTTCACGCAATTTGCCGTGTGTTCCGCTTCCAAGTAATGCATCACAAATTACTTTACAAGATTTAAGTGATTGTAACGAAGACGTTGAGTTGTATTTAATTAATGATATTTTCTTATTCTGTTTTGATAGTCGTTTCAACGCTGTGAAGTTGAGCTTGCAATCGTCAGACATTTCTTGGAATCTTCCCAGGTATACGAGAACAACCTCAAACCCCGCATTTGAAAAATGTCTTGCAGTTGCAAAACCATCACCACCATTATTTCCTTTACCGCAAACAAATCCAATTTTAGGTAAATCTAAATGCTCAATTCTTTCAGATATTTTTTGATAGATTTCTCTTGAAGCATTTTCCATCAAAACAATACCTGGGGTGCCAATTTTATTGATGGCAAACTCATCAATTTGACGGACTTGTTTTGTTGAGAATAGTGGAATCATCTAACTAATAAAAAATAGGTAATTATTTTTACGAACTGGTTTAAATTAAAGATATGAGGTGATCAAATCCAGTAATGAACCTGGCATAATACCTAATAAAATCACGAGTAAAACTGAAATCGCAACTCCAAAAAATCCACTGAAACTTTTTGATTGAACAACTTCTGCCTCCGAATCTTTAAAATACATCAATACAACAATCCGCAGATAAAAATAAACACTGATCACACTTGAAATAATTCCTAGAACTGCAAGCCATGTTAAACCCGATTTTATAGCAGCAATAAAAACATAATACTTGGCAAAGAACCCAGCTAATGGAGGCAAACCAGCAAGAGAGAACATAATAATCGCTAGTAATGCAGCCAACATTGGACTCTTCGTGCCTAAACCAGCATAAGAGTTAATGTCAAGATTTTTATCGTTCTCCCCTTCAACAAGTGCTATAATTCCAAATGCCGCTAAATTCATAAACGTATAAACAGCTAAATAAAATATGACTCCAGCAATACCCGTACTAGTTCCAGCAGCTAGGCCAATCAAAATATATCCAGCGTGTGATATTGATGAATATGCAAGCATTCGTTTGATATTACTTTGAGCAATAGCAACTATACTTCCGAACGACATGGAAAATATTGAAAGCACGGCAAGGTAAGGCAAAAATATACTGGTACTTTGACCAGAAAATAAAGCAGTTAATGTTGCAATGATTGCAGAAAATGCTGCTGCTTTTCCAACAGTGGAGAATAAACCGGTAACAGTGGTTGGCGCCCCTTGATAAACATCGGGTACCCACATATGGAATGGAAATGCTGCAATCTTAAATGAAAATCCTATTAGAAATAAAAGTATTCCAACTAAGAATAAAATATTGCTTGAATATTCCGCAAAACCAGCTGTAATTATATCTATAGAAGTCGTATGAGCAGAGCCATAAATTAATGCAATGCCATATATTAAAAAACCGGTCGCGAAAGCACCTAGTAGAAAATATTTTAGTGAAGCTTCGATTGCTTTATCTTTCTTCCTGTTCACTCCCGCAAGAACATAGAAACAGACTGACATTATTTCGAGACCAAGAAATATCATAAACAAACTTTTTGCACCTGCCATCATCATCATTCCCAAGACTGAATTCTGTATTAGTATGTAGTATTCTGGATAATTAATTCCATATTTCTTAGTATAATCAACTGAAAGAAGACAGACCAACGCAGCACCAATATTAAAAATGAAGTAGAAAATATTCGCTATACCACCAGTCGATAACATCCCTTGAAAAACAACCGATTGGTTTTCAACAGTTAAAAGAGAATAAAATCCAGCTGTTAAAAAAAGTAAGAACGAAAACCATGGTAAGATGGCTTTTCCATTCTTAGAATAAAGCTCAATAATTACAGAAATTACTATTCCAATACCTATAATTATCAAAGGTGTAATGCTGTAAACTTCGTTAAGATAAATCATAATATTTACTCTATAAAAATTTGATTTTCACCAAGCTTTTCAATCCTGAGTTGATGGTTTTCTTCAGGATGAAGTGCAAGTGTAATATGATTTTTTGTGTTGAAGACATCTTTGCCCTTCTCAACAACTATCATTTTAATCGCTTCATATTTTGAAACAGACTCATGAATATCTTTGTAGTCATAAAAATAAATATCCATAAAATCAGGATTTTCTGAAAGATAAACCCCTTTATCTGAAGGACTAAAATCAGTAATCAAATCATTTTCGATATTCAATTTAAGTATGTGGCAGCTAAATGGTAAAAGTACACGGTTTCCGAAATATAAACCAGATTTTTTTTCTTTTAAGACTTCACTGATACTTTTCATAAATCATCCTCCATTAAAATAAAAAACAATCCACACAATAATAAAAATAGGGATCAATATCGGGATAGAATATTTTATCATATATCCAAAAAAACTGGGCATTTTAATACCTGCCCGCTCGCTTATCGACTTAACCATGAAGTTTGGTCCGTTGCCTATATAAGTCATCGCCCCAAAAAATACTGCAGCAACTGAAATTGCGGAAAGATAAATCGGATGAAGGTAAGCAAATTCTGAAACCTGAGTAGGAATCGAGACATCCATTCCATATTTGCCCAAGGATGCACTTAAAAAATTAAGATATGTTGGTGCGTTATCGAGTAAAGAAGAAAGTATTCCGGTTGCCCAATAAAATATTCCTGGTGTAAGTTTTTCACCAAGAACGTTTGCCTCGTGTGAAATTAATTGTAGTGCGGGAATCATTGTTGCAAATATTCCTATGAACAAATAAGCTACTTCTTTTATCGGTTCAAAATCGAATTCATTCGCTGTAAGAATTGAATCATCTGCAAACTTGTAAGAAATCACAACCATAGAAAACATTATTATTTCTCTTATGCCAAAAGGTAGAGGACTTAGGTTTGGAACCCAGCTCATAACAGCAGGGTCAATAAACACCGAGATTACGATAATTAAAAGAAAGAACACATTCTTCATTCCCTTGAATTCAAATTTACCACTGAATTTTTCTTCAGAATCAGCTTCTTTATTTACATTTCTTGAATCAACAAAAATAAAAATTATTGCAATCGCCAAGATGCTCGGAATCCAGATGTACCAAACATGTTGTACAACCCAGAAAAAATCAACGCCTCTCAGAAAACCAAGGAACAGTGGAGGATCTCCAATAGGTGTAAGTGCTCCTCCAATATTACTGACCATAAAAATAAAAAATATTATATGGTAAGGTTTAATTCTATCTTTATTGATTTTAATGAAAGGTCTGATGAGCAGCATCGAAGCACCGGTTGTTCCTATTATATTAGCAATGAAGGAGCCAAAAAGTAAGATACCTGCATTTAGTAAAGGAGTCGATTTTCTGTCAACCCTGATAAGTATTCCACCTGAAGCTACGAATAATGAACTTAGCAATGCAATAAAAGAAAGATATTCCGCAAGTGTGTGTAATAAACTATGAGTATCATTTAAGAAAAGGAGATAATAAAAAACTGTAACCAATCCAAGAATGATAGCAATTATCGGATAATTCTTTTCCCAGAAATGAAGGTAGAATAACGGACCGGTTGCGATCATTCCAAGAAGCACTATAAAAGGAATTACCATAAACACTGAAGGTAACTGATGTTCGGACTCAGAAGTTTCTGTAGCTGCAGTAGTCATCACAGAATCTGGCAATGAACTAACAGTTTCCGCTCTTATTTCGTGAATGCCAAAAAAGATTAATGAGATAAGAAAGAAAAGTAGTATGAACCTATTACCTCGGGACATCCACATTTCCAAATTGAGTTTGTGTCTGTGGGGTAATCACTTGTTCAATTATTTTTTCTGAAGTTTTGCTGCTAACATTTAAAAAAGTTGAGGGATAAATTCCTATCCATACAATAAATATAAAAATGGGAATTAGTACTAATTTCTCGCGAAAGTTTAAATCGGTCAAAGAATTCATTTCCGGATTTGTGACTTCGCCAAAAACGACTTTCTTATACATCCAGAGCAAGTAAACGGCGGCAAAGATTACTCCAGTGGCAGCAAAGACAGTAAACCACCAACTATTTAACACAGTGGATTTAAATGATCCGATAAGAATTAAAAACTCTCCAATAAATCCATTTAGTCCAGGCAATCCAATAGAAGAAAGTGAAGTGAATAATAATGCAAATGCGAAGAATGGAACTATTTTAGCAATTCCACCATAGTCAGCAATTTTTCTGGTATGTGTCCTTTCGTAAATCATTCCAACTAAAAGGAACAAAGCTCCTGTCGACAAACCGTGATTGATCATTTGGATGACAGCTCCCTGAACCGCTTCCTGGTTCAAAGCAAAAATACCAAGCATTACAAAACCTAAATGGGAGACTGACGAATAAGCAACAAGCTTTTTCATATCAGTTTGGACCATTGCAACCAATGCACCATAGATAATTCCAATTACCGCAAGTACTGAAATTACTCCAGCATAATTAATTGCGGCTTGTGGAAAAAGTGGAAGATTAAATCTTAAAAAGCCATACGTTCCCATTTTCAGAAGAACGCCAGCAAGAATAACACTGCCTGCAGTTGGTGCTTCCACATGTGCATCCGGTAACCAGGTGTGGAATGGAAATAGAGGAACCTTAATCGCAAAACTTAATGCAAATGCAAGGAACAAAAATCCTTGAATCGATTTATCAATTGTTGGTCCGGTTTTATACAAATCAAGAAGGTTTGTTGTAAAACCACCAAGAATATCAGCCGAATAAACAACTAACCATATAATAGCAACGAGCATTAGCAAGCTGCCAGCCATTGTATAAATGAAAAATTTAATCGAAGCATAAATTCTTCTTTCACCACCCCAGATTCCAATAATAAAATACATTGGGATCAACATTGCTTCCCAGAATACATAAAATAAAAACATATCCAGTGAAGCAAATACGCCTAACATTCCTAGTTCGAGGAATAGCATAAAGAAAGTGAATTCTTTTACTTTATTTCTAATGCCATTCCAACTGGAAATAAGTGTTAAAGGGGTGAGAAAGGTTGTAAGCAGAATTAAGAGCATTGATAATCCGTCAATACCAACGTGGTAGCTGATATTAAGTCCGCTTATCCAATTAAATTTGTTAACAAATTGAAAGTCTGAAATCTGATTATCAAAATCGAAATAAATTATTAACGAAATGATAAAAGCAACTAATGAAACTGCAAGTCCGATATTCTTAATTACCTGAACTTTGTCTTTATTAATAAATAAAATTAATATTGACCCGATTATTGGAATAACAAGTAAATATGTTAATAAATATGATTGTTCCATTTATGCGTAGCTCAGGATTATCCAGAAAAGAGCAATTAAAATACCTAGGACCATTACAAGTGCATATGCTTGTGCGATACCGGTTTGCATTTTTTTTATGTTGCCGGAAATGATATCAATTAATCTTGCCAATCCATTAATTAATCCATCAATTATTTTATTATCAGCAATCTTCCAAAGTACACTTTCAGATCCTTTAACTAAAGGATTTACTATTACAGTATTGTATGCTTCATCAAGAAAATATTTATTAAGTAAAAGTTTATAAGCACCTTTAAACTTTGATGCAGTCTTGTCTGCGATTGAGGGTTTTTTCAGATAAACATTTCGTGCATATATAATAGCACTTACGGCAGCAATAATAGAAACTACCATTAATAATATTTCTTCAAAATGCGAGTGACCACCACCATGCATTAATTTTATTTCAGCGGTTTTAAATACTGGTGCTAACCATGTATGAAAAAGATTTCCGTGTTCTCCGGAAAATAATTCGGGGATACCAATGAATCCACCTATAGCCGATAATACTGCAAGAACAATTAAGGGGACTGTCATTAACTTAGGTGATTCGTGAGGGTGAGTTTTATGAGAATCGAATTTTTCTTTACCTTCAAAAGTCATAAAGTAAAGTCTGAACATATAAAATGCTGTCAGTAATGCTGTGATTACACCTATTAACCAAAAAACAATTCCGAGATTTGTAAACGAATACCAGAGAATTTCATCTTTACTAAAAAAGCCTGAGAGTGGTGGAATACCTGAGATAGCAACAGCAGCGACCAAAAAAGTTCCATAAGTTATTGGCATATATTTTTTTAAGCCACCATAATGTCTGATGTCCTGCTGTTCATGCATAGAATGAATTACAGAACCGGCACCGAGAAAGAGAAGAGCTTTGAAGAAAGCGTGAGTCATTACATGAAAAATTCCTGCTGAAAAAGCACCCGCTCCTAATGCTAAAAACATATACCCAAGCTGACTTACAGTTGAATAAGCAAGAACTTTTTTAATATCATTTTGAACAAGACCGATTGTTGCTGCAAAGAATGCTGTAAATACTCCGATAACAGCTACAACCATCATTGCAGCTGGAGCAGAAGCATAAATAATACTGCAACGTGCAACCATATAAACACCGGCAGTAACCATTGTTGCAGCATGAATGAGTGCTGAGACAGGTGTCGGACCAGCCATTGCATCCGGAAGCCAGACAAGCAACGGAATTTGTGCGGATTTACCAGTAGCACCGATAAATAAGAAGATCGCAATCAATACGAAAATATGTTGAGGGACACTAAATGTAACTGCACGTGCAAACACATCAGTGAATATAAGAGTTCCAAATGTTGAGTAAATCAGAAACATTCCCAGCAGAAATCCAAAATCACCAATCCTGTTGACTATAAAAGCTTTTAATCCGGCACCTGAAGTTGTGCTCTTCTCAAATTTTCTATCATACCAGAATCCAATAAGTAAATAAGAACACAAACCAACTCCTTCCCATCCAAGGAAAAGGAGAAGAAAATTATCTGCTAAAACCAGATTCATCATTGCGAAAATGAAGAGATTGAGATAAGTGAAAAATCTCCAAAAACTTTTATCCCCATGCATATAACCGATTGAGTAAACGTGGATTAAAAATCCTACTCCGGTTACAACTAGCGACATCACTAACGATAATTGATCAACCTGATACGAAAAACTTAGATTTAACCCGCCAACATCTATCCATTGAAATAGTGTTACGATCGTTAATCTTTGATCCGCTGGTAGTGCTAGTGTTTGAAAAAAAGCACCGACTACCACTACAAATGATAATCCAATTGCACCACTTCCAATAGCTCCGATTATCTTTTCGTTTTTAATTTTTGAACCGAATAATCCATTGAAAAGAAATCCAAGCAATGGGAAAAGAACTGTGAGATAAATTAATTCAATCATCGTTTAAGGATTACCACTTAAGAATATTTATTTCGTCAATATTAACTGTAAGCTTATTTCTGAATATGGCAATTATTATTGCTAATCCAACTGCCGCTTCTGCTGCGGCAACAGCCATCACAAAGAATACAAATAACTGCCCGCCCACATCACCTAAATAAGATGAGTAAGTAATTAAAGTCAGGTTAGCAGAATTCAACATCAATTCGACACACATAAAAACTACGATAGCGTTTCTTCGAGTGAGAACACCAACGATTCCGACTGAAAACATAAACGCACTTAAAATCAAATAATATTCAATAGGAATTTGCATAGCTTATTCAAACTTCTTTTTTGCTAAAACCATTGCACCAATTGTTGCTGAAAGTAATAAATATCCAGCAGCTTCAAATGGCAAAATATAATTTGTGAACATCTCCCTGCCGATATTTTCGATAGTACCGGTCTGGACACTTCTACTCACTTCTGAATTTATTGCATTAGACGATTTGGATAAAAATATCACATATATAATCTGAATAAGGACTAAGGCTACTACAACGATTATGAAAATTCTAAATTTTGTTTTCTGTTTAAAAAATCTTTTTTCCTTTTCAGGATTTAACAACATTATAACAAACAGGAAGAAAACCATTATTGCACCAGCATAAACTATTACCTGCGCAACTGCAATAAACTGGGCATTAAGAGTTAAATATAATCCGGCTAGCGAGGCAAAATTTAGTACGAGGAATAAAGCAGAGATAATTGGATTCGGACGAGTAATCATCAAAACTGCAGTGACTGCACTAATAGTTGCGAATATTGTAAACAGGATAACTTCGAGTGACATAAAGTTCAAAATTTGCTTTTGAAAAATAACAAATTACGGAGTATTTCTATAAATCATTCTTGGAAACGGAATTGCTTCGCGTAAATGATCGAGTCCACAAATCCAACTAACGGTTCTCTCCAAACCTATTCCAAAACCAGCGTGAGGGACGGTGCCATATCTTCTTAAATCAAGATACCATTCAAAAACTTCCTGAGGAAGATTGTGCTCTTTTATTCTTGAGATAAGTTCATCCAAACTATCTTCCCTCTGACTTCCACCAATAATTTCACCGTAACCTTCAGGTGCAAGTACATCAACTGCAAGTGCAACTTTTGGATTTTCCGGATCACGTTTCATATAAAATGCTTTCACTTCAGCTGGATAACGATGAACCATAACAGGTTTATCAAAATGCTGAACAATTATTGTTTCATCCGGTGCACCGAAATCATTTCCCCACTCAAACTTTATTCCGTTCTTGAGGAGAATTTCAACTGCTTCATCATAACTGATTCTTGGGAAAGGTTTAACAACTTTTTCAAGTTTTGAAGTATCTCGTTCCAAAATATTTAATTCCTCCGCTCTTTCCTGTAAAACAGTTTGAACAATGTATTCAAGCATTGTTTCAGCTAAATCCATATCATCATTCAGATCTGCATACGCAACTTCAGGTTCACACATCCAGAATTCAGTCAAATGCCTTCTTGTTTTTGATTTCTCTGCTCTGAAAGTTGGACCAAAAGTATAAACTTTTCCGTGAGCCATTGCACCGGCTTCTGCATAAAGTTGACCGGATTGAGTTAAGTATGCATTTCCAAGATCGAAGTAAGGAGTTTCAAATAAAGTTGATGTTCCTTCAACCGCATTTGGAGTAAGAATCGGTGGATCCATCAAAACAAAATCGCGTTCATCAAAAAAATCTCTGATTGCTTTAATAATTCTATGACGAATCCGCAATATCGCAACCTGTCTTTTTGAACGAAGCCAGAGATGACGATTATCGAGTAAAAATTCCGGACCGTGTTCTTTGGGCGTTATCGGATAATCTTTTGCATCCTGGATTACTACCAAACCAGTTGCATCTATTTCAACTCCGCCGACTTGACGTGCATCTTCTTTTACTTTTCCTGTTACAATTATGGAAGATTCCTGCCCAATCTTATCAGCTAAATCAAAAATTTCTTCTGATACATTTCCTTTGAAGAACACACACTGAACATAACCGGTTCCGTCTCTTAAGATTACAAACCTGATTTTTCCGCTTGAACGTTTATTGAAAAGCCAGCCGTGAAGCGTTACTTCCTGACCGACGTAGTCTTTGAGTTTATTTATGAATACTTTCTGCATCAATGTAGATTTTTTGTAAAAAATTGAAGCCAAATATAAAGATATTTTTTGATTTGACAGATAAAAATGTTCCGTAGCTAAGTTCTCAAGAACTGAGCAAAATGCAGTTGTGTTGAGTAAATTACAAAATCTCAGGACTGGAGTCCTGAGCTACAAATTTACTCTTTCACACTCGCCTTTCTCAAATTAACTATTTAAGTTTCTGGTGAGTTTAATATTTAATGGAGCGTAAAATGCGAACCCTTAAAATATCTCTCCTGGTTTTTATTCTTTCAATAACTATATCTGCACAGTGGTACCAGCAAAATGGCGGGACAACAAATGATCTGAAGGACGTATGTTTCGTCAACGAGAACAATGGATGGATAGTTGGGACTGGAGGTAGAATACTAAGAACAACTGACGGGGGTGATACCTGGTTTCAACAAATAAGTGGAACAGTTCAGAATTTATATTCAGTTGATTTTGTAGATATAAATTATGGATGGGCAGTAGGCGCTAATAACACAATATTACACACAAATACTGGAGGGACCAGTTGGTTATTCCAAACGAATTCTGGCGATACAATTTACTACTCAGTTTTTTTTCTAAATCAGAATCTTGGTTGGGCTGCCGGGAAAAGGGGAACTGGCGCTAGCGGATATGTGTGCAAAACGACCAATGGTGGTACTGATTGGATTGATTTAGGAAATATTGGTCCCTACCGTTGCTCTGCTGTGTCTTTTGTTAACCAAGATACTGGCTGGATAATAAGACCAAATAGTGAATATATATTAAAATCAGAGGATGGTGGCTTTAATTGGTGGGAACTAATTGTTGGAAACCCCCATCCTTATGATGTATACTTTTTGAATGAATACATTGGTTGGATAGCTGGTTCCAATTCTACAATTAGTAAAACGACTAATGGTGGTTTTATATGGTGGTCGGGAACTGTATCACCAACCAGCCATAACTTGTATTCTATACATTTTGTTGATGAGAATAAAGGATGGGTAGCGGGAGCAGATGGATTTATTGGATTTACTACTGACAGCGGGTATTCTTGGAGTGATCAATCAACAGGAATTAATGAAACTATTTGGTCGATTTATTTCATTGATGAGTATACAGGATGGGCTGTTGGTGATAGTGGTAGAGTTGTATTTACCGAAAATGGAGGGATTTCCTCAGTTAATGAATCCTCAATCAATCCAGTTAAGTACTCACTTTCCCAAAACTATCCTAACCCGTTTAACCCAAGCACGAAAATAAAATACACAATCCCGTCTGTCTCTCTTCGACAGGCTCAGAGTGACAGCAGAGTTACAATAAAAGTTTACGACGTACTTGGAAGCGAAATTGCAACACTTATCAACGAAGAAGAATCTGCGGGAGAATATGAAGTTGAGTTTTCTGGATCAAATCTGTCTAGCGGAATCTATTTTTATCAGTTAAAAGCCGGTGAATTTACTCAAACAAAGAAAATGATAATGTTGAAATAGTGAAAGTCATTCTGAGGGAACAAAGTGACCGAAGAATCTATGAGACTCTTCACTTCGTTCAGAGTGACAATGCGACAGTTATTCTGAAGAAGCGAAGCGACTGAAGAATCTTAAAACTTAGTTACAGTATTTTTTCATAATTCCTACCAACCTTTATATATTAACAATATCATTATCCATTCAAGTAAACCTGAGGATTAATATATGTTCAGAATAACTCTTTCAACACTAATAATATTTGTTTATTTAAATTCATACTCTCAAATCCAACAACCAACAGAAAATCGATCAGATTGGGAAAATGGATACCCTGATGAATGCACTACAGTTGCGGTGGGTAAATTGGCAACATTCGATGGCTCATCAATTACTTCACATACTGATGATAGTCACAGAACAAGAACCAACCTTGATATTGTCCCTGCAATGCAGCACGAAAGAGGAGATCAAGTTACTTTATATAAGAGAGAAAATGATGACACACAAAAAATGCCTTCATATAAAAAAATTCCAACTGGAAAAATCCCTCAGGTTGATTACACTTACGGATATATTAATACAGCTTATCCTTGCATGAATGATCAGCAAGTTGCAATCGGCGAAACTACTTTTGGTGGCAGAGAAGAATTAAAATCTGATAAAGGATTAATCGATTGCCAGAGATTATGTATGCTTATGCTGGAGAGAGGAAAAACAGCAAGAGAAGCAATTGAGATTGCAGGTGAATTATTAAAAGAATATGGCTGGATAGATTATGGTGAAATGCTCACTATTACAGATCCAAATGAAGTTTGGGTACTTGAGGTCCTAGGTTCTGGAAAAGATACTATGGGAGCTGTGTGGGCAGCACAAAGAGTCCCTGATGATCATATTTTTGTTGGTGCAAATGGAAGTCGTATAAGACAAATAGATACTGAGAATCCTGATTATTATATGTACTCTGAAAATGTATTCACAGTTGCTCAGCAAAATGGCTGGTGGAATCCTGAAGACGGCCCCTTTGAATTTTGTTATGCTTATGCGGATAGAAATTCAATTGCCGCAAGAAGAAGAGAATGGCGTGTGTTTGATATGGTTGCACCATCATTAAAACTTGATCCGAATTCCGAGAATTATCCTTTTTCAGTAAAACCAGATGAGAAAGTGACACTTGAAAAAATGGTGGAAATTTATGAGGATTATTACGAAGGGACTGAATTTGATATGACAAAAAATCTTACAGTCACTAATGATAGTGGGAAAACAATCATTTCTCCTCTGGCAAACCCTTTTATGCCATACGATATGAACAAACTTTTTAAAATTAATGGAGGCTGGGGTTGGTTGGGTGAACGAACAATTGCACGTTGGTATACGATCTATGCAACAATTATTCAATGTAGAAGCTGGCTTCCAAATGAGATTGGAGGGCTAGTATGGTTGGCATGGGATAATGTTGCAACTTCGATCTATGCGCCTTTTTACTGTGGCATAACAAGAGTTGATAAAACCTCTTCGACCAATGGAAGAGAGACTGGCTTCTCAAAAAAATCCGGTTGGTGGGCTTTCAATCGTCTCGGAACTCTCGCAGCACAACGATGGGGAGATATGAGATATGATGTACGGGAAGTATGGGATCCGTGGCAAGCTCAACTATTTGCTCACCAAAATGAAGTTGAAGCGGAGGTAATGGAGCTTTGGAATGTCGATAGAGAAAAAGCCAAAAAATTCTTAACAGACTACTGCATAGAAGTGCAGGCCGATATTGTAGATCAAGCCTGGGGATTAGGCGATTTTTTATGGACAAAGTATGATGAAAAGTTTTGACGATTTCAAAAGTAAGATTACAGAATTATCGAAATCTAGGAAGGCAATATTCCAACTCTGATAAGTAATTTAGATAATGATAAACCATCAAGAAGCGTCACATTTTCACGAAGCATATTCGGATTTACTTCAGGGAGACTATCTCTTGTCATTATAAATATTTTGTCTTTTCCGGAATCTGATGTATCCGATATAATATTTTCGATGGCTTTTTTATCTATCTTTCTTTCTTCGAACACTGTTGCATTGAGGAAAAATTCACGTCCATTTCTTTGAGATTTTCCAATAACATTAAAGGAATTTGAATTTGCGAGTTCTAAAATATCGACATTAGAATAACCGAGCACCGTAAAGAGTCTGGAAAGAATTTTTCGAAATGCATCGACGGTAATCTTTTTTAATTCTGTTTGAATAGTCTCCGGGGTTTTCTCATCTTTCACCTCTGTACTCACAGGCATACCAAATACTTTCAGCCATTCATCGACTAAAACTAACTCTTCATATAATTTCGGCTGCATTAATTCGAATACATTTTTATTCAATAAATCGGTTTCAATAAGTAACTCTCTTATCCGCTGATCCAATATTCCTCCAGAATAATAATTGCAGAGGTTCAGAGTTTCCACTTGTAATTTCTTATCACCTTTCAGTAATATATCTTCCAGTTCCCAGTTCGTTATCGGATTCCACCATTGATCAAATTTAATAACATACGGCAGATTAAAATCTGCATTTTTTAATTTAGAAATTTTAGAATCTGTAACTAATGCAACAATATCATCTTCCGCTTGAAATGTTATTATCGACTTCTGAAAATCATCGGCTGATATTGAATTTGGTGCAACAATATGTTTTATCTCAAAGTTATTTAATACTTCAGAAATCTTTTTGATTCCGAGGTTTTCATACTGAGTTAAAACAAGAGCCTTCTTCCCATTTTCCTTTATCACTTTTAAATGGCGAAGAAGCAATTCTGATTTTGGACTTTTTGAATTTTCAGAAGCGAAGTTCCCTATCTGATTAAGTTTATGAAAAATCGTAAATATATTTGCGTAAAACCTCAAGGGGTTTCCTGATTCCAAAACCCTTCTTAGATCTTTTTTAGATTGAGTAAGTGCTGTTTTGAATTCAGCAGCCTGATTTTCATCTACATTGCACCAATATTCATCAAGTAAAAATTTTGGTAACGATTCTGATACAGATTGTTTACTTCTAATTTGAAGTCTCTCAATTCGAACGGAAGAATCAACCAAAGAATTTAATTCCGCGTGGATATTCTTATCCAATACATTAGAAGTAGCCCAGAAAATCTTAGGATGAATTGCGGATAAAAATTCTTCTTTATTTTCTTGTCTTGAAATCAGCTGGTCTACTGAATCAAGAATAATACAATCAAATTTTTCGAGTGTTTTCTTCTCAAGAATTTTTAATCGATAATCATTTAAGGCAGTGTCAATATCAGCTATTACAACGGGTTTCCACTTACTCCATAAATCTGCTCTTTCATCATTATTGCCATGTATTACCTCAAGACTTAGCTCAGGTGAATATTTCTTTATCCGGTCACTCCAGCCAATCTCAATACTCAAATGATTTGCAAACTTTGGATTGCCGATTACTGTTTCATCCGTTATGATCAATGCAGATTTAATTACTCTGTTTGCAAATAAAAGTTTTAAGGCTGCAATAGTTTCTTTTTGAATGTCAAGTCCGAATTCATCCTGCAACAATGCATAATCATTTTCTACTAAGAATTTTGTACTGACTTCTTCGTAAGGTTTAAGCTTGGTTAAATGTCTACCGGATTTCTCCCAATCAACTTTTCTTACATTACTTAATAATATATCTAATTGATCATATAAATTAGACGCAACAATTTTGTTTTCAGGTTTTGCCTCTTCCTCAGCTGTACGCTTCACTCGGGTTGAGCGATAATATAATAGTGTATTGACTTTTGGGATTGTAAAATTTGCAAACCACGATTTAACTTTTGGTAAATTGACTTCGAATGTTTCCGAAACTGAAGGAATTGTAAATTCTGATAAAGAAATTTCTTTTTGAGAAAATTTAAAGACACCAATCGAGGGAACTTTTATCTTGAATATTTTCCTTGGTTGGGCAATGGTAGGCAAACTTACCTTTTCCATTTTTGTTTTTTTGAATTTATCCAGCCCAATGTTGTTCACTTTTACTTTTTTTGAAGATTTAACCAGATCTTCAAAATCTAATAGTTCTATATTAAACACTTCCGGAACAAGGTCACTTAAATAATTATGAATAGTTGGTATTGGTAGTTGACAATCATAATTCAGTGGAGGAGCTAAATCAAAATTTACTTTTACATTTTTAATTTTCGGATTATTAAGAACAAATTCATAGTTTTTATTTACAAAGCTTTTATGTTTGAGTTCTACATCTGAATAGACAATTCCGCTATCCTCAGGAAGCGCAATCATGAAAAAGATTGCATTGCTCCTGATTTTTTTAAATTCACAATTTTTTAGTTCATCAGTTACTTCAGGTTCACCCATATCAAATTTGATTTGCGATATATTCGCATTTACAAATTCAATTTGGATGTCTTCAAGATCTGCAACGTAAGAAGATAGGGATTCAACCGGATGTTCGTGTAGTAAGGGTTTTTTTAACCAGTTAGAAAAGTTAAAATCATCTGCCTCTTTAATCTTCGATATTTTTGAGGCAACTTTACTTCGAACATTTAACATTGTCTAGTTTAGTCGATTGACTTTTGTTGCTGCACCTGTTCGCACGCAAGTTTCAATCTTTCAAATGGTTCAAGTAAGTTACGTGTCTCTGCCAGTTTGTTGAGTTGATCTTTAATTGGAGCTAATTCAGTTTCGAATTTTTTTGAAGTCTCAATCATCATTTTTCCACCACCTGCAGTTGGGAATGCAATTGCATCAGCCTTACTGCTGGCACGTGATTTTCCATCAGCTTCATTAAATACTCGTACAACTCTTATTCCCTGTTTGTTATTGGCACCCAGGAAGAATGGATCTTTAACAATTATCAAATCTACATGTTCATTAATCGCACTTAATAGTGGGACAGAAATTAATTCAACCAAAATGTGTTCGAGTAATACATCTCCATAAAGTGTTTTTTGAAATCCAGTTGGCTTTATTGGCGAAGTTACCCTGAACTCGAGAGGTTTAGTTTCTTCGTCCGTTACCAGAATTGCACCTATAATTCCACCGGATTCTTCAGTGGTATATGTTTCCAAAAATGCAATTTTTGCAATCTCCATTTTTAACTCCAAAATAATTGTGAATTTAACTCAACCGTGCATATTTAGCATATTCAATGCCACTTTTGACGGAAAATTATCAAAATAAGAAAGTAAGAATCGCAAAATTTATTAACAATTAATAATTGTTTTGTGGTTCTTAAGAATCAATAAAAAAGTAGTGAATTTGAGGTTTATCAACTAAACAAAATATAATAGGCGAGAAATGCCAAATTACTACTTACGTTTAAAATATGATTTTAAACTAGTTTGAAAGGATAATCGGTTTTGATTCAGTAAATCTTTTATATAAAAATTATAAAAGTCGTGTAAAAATTACCGTAGTCGTAAAATAAAATTCAACTTAAAATTATTTGTTAAAGAGATGGATTAGAATAAAAGCGTTTAAATTTTAAACCGGGGAAGGTCAGAACAACCGTTGTACCTTGACCTTCACTACTTATAATTTCAAACTTACCCTTATTGAGAGCAATATATTTTTTTGATAACAATAAACCTAAACCGGAGCCAGGTTCTTTTTCAGTTCCTTGTGTAGAAAACATCACTTCCGAATCAATCAATACTTGATTTTCTTCCGGGATGCCAACACCTTCATCGGTTACACTAATTTGAATTGCCATTGTGTTATTGATATCATCCACTGTTTCTTCTGCAAATATGTTAACTGTACTTTGCGATTGTGAAAACTTTAATGCATTTGAAATAACATTCCTGAATATTGTTATTAGCATGTCTCCATCTGCAACGAGAAAATAATTTTGTTTTAAGTCTAATCTGACAGAAACATTTTTCTTTTGAGTTCTATACTTCAATGAGTCAATTGCTTCAATTAAAATTTCATTCAATAATATTTTTTTTGGAATGTAATCGTACCGATTGAGCTGCAGCTTCGAATAATGAAGCAGGTTGTTTGTCATTTCAAAAAGTGTATTCGACGAATCATTAATTACGTTGATATATTCTTTAATATCCCTATGTGTGAGATTTTCGAAATCAGTTCTCAATATTTCAGCAAAGCCAAGCAATGAATTAAATGGTGATCGTAAATCATGAGAAATTAGAGAAAATAATCTGTCCTTTGAAGTATTCATTTCTTTAAGTTTTACAATCATTTCCTTACGTTCTTCTTCAACTATTTTTCTCTCAATAGCTCTTGAAATAGGATATGATATAACATCAAGTATTTGTTGATGAGCCTGGGTATATGTTGTGGGATCATTGTAATCCTGCACAACCATTACTCCAATGGTTTTCTCTTTTATTTTTAATGGAATTCCTAGCCATATCGGTGATTGTGGCCCTATTAATTCAATCTCCCCACTTTTTCTAAGTTCGTCATCTTTAGGCAAATCAACTAGCACAGATCTTCCAGTTCTTAAAACATATTCAGTTAAACCCTTTCCAAGTTTTTTTGAAGATGAATCATTGTCTATTTCATCAACAAAATATGGAAATGTAAGCAAATCAGAATCGCGCTTATAGTAAGCGACATAAAAATTATCTGCTTTCATTAATTTTTTAATACAGGTATGAATGAATTTAAATAATTCATGTAGGTTTTTTTCTGAATTAGCTGCTTCGAGAATATCGAGAATGATTTGTTTTAATTTTCCTTCGCGTAGCTTTTCCCCAGCATCACAAAGTAGACCCATCCTTGTGGTTTTTACATTTTTGGAATCATACAGTGTTATAGAATTATCTTCGATCCATTTTTGTTCACCATTCTTAGCTTTAACCAAATATAGTGTTAGTTCTTCCTCAATCAGTGGACCATTGGGTTTTCCATTTAAAGGATATTTAGTTTTGTATTCTTCATTCTTACTTATGATTAAATTGTTGAATTGTACTTCACTTAATTCTTTAGCATTATACCCTAATAGTTTGGTTACACTTGGAGTAATGAAACTATAGATTTCATTTCGACAATCATAATCATAAAAAACTTGACAAGAATGGGTTGAAGGGTGAATTGGAGTAGCTCTCTCAAATTGTTCTCCTACTTCTTTAGTTTCAATACGATTCAATTTATGTTTACCCGTTTTTTAGTTTAGTCCGGGAAAAGTTCAAGTTTTATGCCGCTAGCGAATGTTTTATTCATTTAGCTGAGGACAAATTGCATTTCATATAGAGGAGATTTTACTTTCTCCCAAAGTAAATATTGACAATCAAATCTACCGTGACTATCTTTATGTAGATTAAATCTTAATAATTTGTAAAATGAGCAATAAATGCGAACAGCGGCAGAATTAAAGTTTAGAGAACAAGGAATAATTTCTGAAATTGATATTTCACACCCATCAAGTAAACGTTTAATTGAGCATGGGTTTACACCGGGTCAAATTATCGAATTAGTAAGTCAAGCTTTTTTTAAGGATCCAATAGCCGTTTCAATAAGGGGAACACTAATAGCACTCAGAAAAAGTGAAGCTGACTGCATAAAATTAAAATGAAAATTGAAACCGATTTTAAGGTTCCCCTAATTACACTAGTTGGACCACCAAACTCTGGGAAAACTACTCTCTTCAATACTTTGAGTGGGAAAAATTTCAAGACTGCAAATTATCCCGGTTCAACTGTTGAATATTATACAAGTCGGTTCCTTGCTAAATATAATGTTACTGCAGAATTACTGGACTCACCAGGGATAGTCAGTTTACTTCCCGAATCGATTGATGAAAAAATATCTGTTGATTCTCTTTACTCACATCCAACTCTCGGCACACCGGATTTAATAATTAGTACTGTAGATTCCTGTCAGTTATCCCGACACTTATTACTACCAAAACAATTAATTAATTCCGGGTTTAACGTGATGGTTGTTGTTACTATGATCGATATTCTTGCAAAACGCAACTTGAAAGTTTCTGAAAAAAAATTAAGTAAAGCACTTAATTGCGATGTAGTCATCGTTAATGGAAGATCAAGACAAGGAATAGAAAATTTAATTAAAACAATTGATTCAAATCTTGCGAGAGTAAACCAAACCGATAAACAAAAGATTACTCCTTATGCTTACCTTCATGACAAAAAAGACTTAGTTGACACCTTTACTGAAATCGAAGTTATAGTAAATGATGTTTATGAAAATATTAATGTTAATGAGCAAATTAATTTAAACTCAGCTAATAGAGAATTAACAGTTCTCAATACACAGATTGGTAATAACGGATTTTCTCCAGATGAAATTACCCTAAAAATTGACCGTGTATTACTTCACAGATTTTGGGGTTTTGTAATTTTTCTTATTGTGATGGGGATTACCTTTACAAGTATCTTCTGGATTGCTCAGCCATTGATGAATCTTGTTGATGGATTATTCAGTGATCTTAATTCACTAGTAATTGCAAATTTTGATCCCGGTTGGTTTACATTTTTAGTTTCGGATGGTATCATTTCAGGAACTGGTTCTGTGCTTGTATTTGTACCCCAAATTTTAATATTGTTTCTAATTCTTGGTTTACTCGAAGACTCCGGTTACCTTGCTCGCGGAGCAATGTTGATTGATAAACCACTTTCGAAAATTGGATTGAATGGAAGATCTTTTGTTCCAATGCTTTCAGGTTATGCCTGTGCAATACCTGCTATGATTGCAGCAAGGACAATCCCAAATCGAAGAGAAAGATTGTTTACAATATTTATAATACCACTGATGAGTTGCAGCGCACGTCTACCTGTATTCGCTTTATTGATTGCTTATTTAATTCCACCTGAAAAGGCGTGGATGGGCGGCATATTATTAGGCGGTATTTATTTATTCAGTATGATAAGTTCAATTGTTGTGGCTGCTGTAATGAACAAATTCACTAAAAAATTATTTAATGCTGAAGCCACATCATCCTTCATACTTGAATTGCCTGCATACAGAGTTCCAAAATTAAGTTCGGTAATAACCAACACTTACAATAGTTCCAAGCAATATATTCTGAGAGCTGGCCCAATCATTTTAGGATTTTCATTAGTTCTATGGTTCTTAACCTTTTTTCCAAATATTAATCCTAAAGTTGATTCAAAAGGATTGACTACTGAACAAGTACAAAATGTCGAACGATCAGATAGACTTGAACATTCTTATGCATCCGGATTGGGGAAATTGATGACACCCATAATGGCTCCGATTGGAATGGACTGGAGGATAGGAGTCTCACTTATTTCAGCTTTTGCTGCAAGAGAAGTTTTTGTTTCTTCACTAGCTTTAACATTTAAAGTTACGACTGAGAACAACGAAGATCAGAGTACACTGTTGAACTCACTTAGAACAGCAAAGATTGAATCAACAGGTGAAAAACTTTTTACTGTAGCTACTTCGCTTGGACTTATTGTCTTCTTTATATTTGCACTCCAATGTCTTTCGACAGTAGCTGTTTCAAGAAAAGAGACGGGCGGGTGGAAAATCCCCATCTTACAGATTGTTATTTTTACTTCATTAGCATATATCATGACGTTTATAACAGTTAATGGACTTAGATTTTTTGGGATACAATGACGCATTTAATTCCTATTCAAATATATTTAATTTGTTAATGTTATGATTTTATCATTTAATAAATTGGACTAAAAATTAAGACGTGAAAAACAAACAAGCAGAAGAAATATTCAGAAACTTTCTTAAAGCGGGTAAGAATAGAATTACTCCGGAAAGATTTGAAGTGTTAGAAGCCGCACTTGAATATGATGGACATTTCGGTGCTGATGATCTGTATATTTTGATGAAGAATTCAAATTCAAGAATTTCCAGAGCTACTGTTTATAAAACTCTTGAGCTACTTGCACAATGTGAATTACTTTCCAAAAGAAATTTTGGGGATAACATAAACAGATTTGAAAGCAGCTTTAAGAGACAGGTTCACGATCATCTTATTTGTGTTGATTGTGGAAGGATAATTGAATTTGCTGATCCAAGAATAAAACAACTACCAGAACAATTAAGCGAAGAATTAGGATTTAATTTTGAAAGTTATTCCTTCAATATCTTTGGACGCTGCAAAGATCCAAAAAAATGTAAATACTACGGGAACAGATGACAGAACGAAAATACCCCTTACACTGGAAGAAAAAAGATTTTGCTATAAAAATATTTTGCTCCATTCCGAATATCGCAACCGGAATTTTACTAAAAGCCGGTAAATCAAATTTTGTTATTGATCCGGGAGATGGAATACTTCGAGATTTGAATAAAGAAATAGGAGTTGAAAACCTTTTAGCCATCTCAGATTTATTTATAACACATGGTCATCACGACCATGTTGGTGGAGTTTGGTCACTCCTCACTTACCTAAGAGTGATGCAAAAAAAATCACCTCTTACGATTCACTATCCTGAAGGATGTGTTGAAATAGAAAGCATTTATAATGCATTCAAGAAAGTGTATTCAAAGACAATCACTTATAAAATAAATTTAAAAGCAATTAAAAAATCTAACGGATTCTCTTCCGGTAAGATTACTGTCAAACCATTTCCAGTAATTCATAAGGAATTTTTATCAAACGGTAAAACCAGACAGGTACCTGCACTTGGTTATAACTTTGTCTTCGACGGTAAGACTATTTGTTATGGCGGCGACACTGCCTATTGTGATGCTTTAGCTAATCATGCTCGAAATGCTGATTTAGCGATACTTGAAGCTGGTCACGATGAAGAAACTCCTGATGATATGCATATGACAATGAAAGAAGCAATCGCTATCGGAAAATCAGCAAAAAAATATTTTTTAGTTCACGTCCCTGAAAAATCTTAGGAAGCAAATGAAAAAAAATACTTTTCAATTCTATATAATATTAATAATCGTTTTAACAACTACTTCCCTAATCGCACAAAATAATGATTACAAGTTTGAAGGTGAAAAACATTTAACTAATATCAGGATGCTTACGGATGCGGGTGAAAATGCCGAAGCTTATCTTTCTTTTGATGAAAAGGAATTAATATATCAGTCCACTCACGGTGAATTAAAATGCGATCAGATTTTTACGATGAGTATCGATGGAAGCAATAAGCAAATGGTGTCTAATGGGAAAGGAAGAACGACTTGTTCATATTTTTTACCTGGTGATACTAAAATAATTTATGCTTCGACTCAATTAGAAAGCAAAGACTGCCCCCCTCCTCCTGACCGATCAAAGGGTTACGTTTGGGAATTATATAATTCGTATGATATTTTTTCAGCAAACGCTGATGGAACGGACTTAAAGCAGTTGACATTTTCAAATGGCTATGATGCAGAAGCAACGGTTTCTCCAGTGGGGGATAAAATTGTGTTTACTTCAACAAGAGATGGTGATCCGGAAATTTATGTGATGAACCTCGATGGCTCAAATCAAACACGATTGACATTCCAAAAAGGTTATGATGGCGGAGCCTTCTTTTCGCAAGATGGGAAAAAAATAGTATTTCGTGCGAGTAGACCAAAAACCGAAGAAGAACTAGCTGATTATAAAGAACTTGCAAGTGACGGATTATTCCGACCATCAATTTTAGAACTTTATACAATGAATGCAGATGGTTCCGACATAAAACAAATTACTAATTTTGGGAAAGCAAGTTTTGCACCCTTTTTTCATCCAAGTGGAGAAAAAATTATTTTTTCCTCAAATGTAAATAGTACTAATGGAAGAAATTTTGATCTCTATATGATTAATGTTGATGGGACAGGTTTTGAACAAATTACTTTTAACGAAACCTTCGATGGTTTTCCAATGTTCACCAAGGATGGTAAAAAACTAGTCTTCTGTTCCAACAGATTTAACAAAAAAGAAGGCGACACTAACGTTTTCATTGCTGACTGGATTGAATAGTAAATTATATTCAAAAGTTTCAGTTATCTTAAAATAATTTTAGGTAAAAAAAGTGGGAGTCACACAAATGAAAAATTCTAAAAGTTAATCCATTAATAATCACCCTATTAATTTTTCTTTTATCTGTTTCATTGTTCGGACAGAATATATCCAATCCGGATATTACAGATGAAGAAATAAAATTACACATTAATTATCTGGCATCAGATGAATTAAAAGGGAGAGATACCGGCAGTAAAGAAATTCTGGAAGCTGCTGAATACATAGCTGATCAATTTGCAGAATATGGATTGAAGCCCGTATTTGATGGCGATTACTTCCAGGAATTCCCTTTCATAAAGTCCATCGAGCTTACTGATAATAACAGTCTGACTTTTACTGAGAATGGTAATGAAATCAATCCAAAACTCTGGGATGATTATATCACGGTTCCATTTTCCGGAAATGCGGATGTAAATGCAAAACTGGTTTTTGCCGGATTCGGAATTTCTGCATCTGATTTAGATTATGATGATTACGCCGGAATAGATGTGAAAGACAAAGTAGTTATTGTTTTCAGAAACACACCTGAACCAAAAGTTCCTCATTCAGAGTTCGATTCTTATGCACCCTTAAGAAAAAAAGCTTTTGTCGCAAGAGATAAAGGTGCAGCAGCAATAATTTTCATTAATCCATATAATGAAAATAAAACATCTGATGATTTGGTTGAGTTTAATTTTGATCGTGGCGGATCTATTACAGATTTTGCTGTGCTGAGTATTAAAAGAGATATTATTGCAAATATTCTCTCAAATGAAAATGTTAAGCTTAAGGATGTTTACAGTTCTATAGTTGAAAACAAGAAACCGTCATCATTCGAGTTAAAAAATTCATCAGCAAAAATTTCTACTGAAGTTCAAGAAGTTGAGGCAACCAGTTGGAATGTTGGTGGGTATCTTGAAGGTAATGATCCAAATTTTAAGAATGAATGGCTGATCATCGGCGCACACTTTGATCATTTAGGTATGGGTGGAGAAGGATCACTTTATCGTGGTAAAGATCCTCAAATTCATAACGGTGCAGATGATAATGCGTCAGGGACAACAGGCGTTTTAGAACTTGCAGAAAAATTTGCTTCCGTCAAAGATCAGCTAAAAAGAAATATCGTCTTCTTTACTTTCTCTGGAGAAGAGCTTGGCTTATTAGGTTCAGATTACCTTGTCAATCATCTACCCTTCCCTGTTCAGGATGCTATCACGATGATCAACATGGATATGATTGGCAGATTAAAGGATAGTTCATTGATTGTCTATGGCACAGGCACTTCATTAAATTGGAAAGAATTACTTAATAAAGAAAATATTTATGGTTTCAAACTAACATTTAATGATGAGGGATACGGTCCAAGCGATCATTCATCATTTTACGGAAAGAAAATACCAGTGCTATTTTTCTTCACGGGGACTCACGAAGATTATCACAAGCCATCTGATGATGCGGATAAAATTAATTTTGATGGTGAAAGAGAGGTTTTAGACTATGTTTATAACATTGCTATGGATATTGACGAAAATCCCGAAAGACCAGATTACTTATTAGTTGAGAAAAAAGAATCCGGCGAGATGTTTACAAGGAAAGTTTATGTCGGCACTATTCCGGATTTTGCCAGTAATGTTGATGGTTATAAAATAAGCGGAGTCTCTGAAGGTGGTCCGGCACAACAAGCAGGACTACAAGGAGGAGATATTATCATATCATTTGGCAACAAGAAAATATCTAATATTTATGATTTCACTTATGCACTCGGTGACTTTGTCCCAGGTGATGTAGTTGACGTTATTGTTAAAAGAGGTGATGAAGAGATTACTTTTAAAGTAAAACTTACAAGCAAATAATAATTCAAATCATTTACTTTTAAAGGCGAATCTTTTTGATTCGCCTTTTTTATTCTAATAGATTAATTTTAATTACAAAATTAGAAATTCTAAGAAACGTAGTGAGAAAGAAAAAGAAAAAATACACAAACCTGATTATGCTGCTTCTCATTCTTTTTGCATTATTCTTTGTTGTCCTTCAAACCAAGACTATTAAAGTTACAGCAGATGAACTTATAGAAAATATTAAATCAAATGTCGCTGCTGCCGATTTGAAATATCTTAACCAAAAAATAGAGATATCCGGGACTGTGAATAAACTTGTTCATTTAGAAGGAAAAGATAACTTCCTCGAACTACAATCGAAAAATGAACAATTAAAAATTTATTGCTTGTTACCAAATACTGAACTTGTAGAATCCGCCGCTTTAATAACTACCGGGACAAGAGTTAATATCCATGGTAAATGTTTAGGATTAAGAAGAATTAATCCTGGTGACACTTTAAATATAATTTATATAGCCACGGAAAGTATCAAATGAGCTGGTATCAAAAAGAAATTTTATTGAAAGCAAGATCAAGAGGATTTCATCTTGTTACAGAAGAAGTAGTCAGCCAATTGCCGGAATTAAAAAAAATTAAAACAGGATTGATGCATATTTTAATCAAGCATACTTCTGCATCGATTACGTTAAATGAAAATTATGACCCAGATGTTCGTTCCGATATGGAAAAATATTTTAGTAAAACAGTAAAAGAAAATGAACCATGGTATGATCATAATTCGGAAGGACCGGATGATATGCCCGCTCATATTACATCCACATTAATTGGTAATTCATTAACAATACCAATTACGAACGGACACCTAAACCTAGGAACGTGGCAAGGAATTTATCTTTGTGAGCATCGGAATCATGGAGGCAGCCGCAAATTCGTAGTAACTATTTTCGGAGATGATAAATAAAGATGAGCAAAAAAATCTTGTTTGTGTGTATGGGAAATATCTGCAGATCTCCCGCTGCCGAAGGAATCGCAAAGAAAATCTTGAAAGAAAGAGGAATGAACGGAACGGTTGAAATCGACTCAGCAGGGACACTAGATTATCATACAGGCGAATTTCCTGATCAACGTATGATAAAACACGCGTCAAAGCGAGGTTATGTGCTTGACAGTCACGCAAGACAGTTCAATCCCAAAATGGATTTTGATTACTTCGATTACATCGTAACAATGGACAATGATAACTACAATGAAATAACCTCTCTTGATAGTAAGAGTAAGTATAAAGACAAAATTTTTAAGATGATAAGTTTCGGCAAGAAGATTAGAGTTAATGAAGTTCCGGATCCTTATTATGGCGGAGGGCGAGGATTTGATCATGTGCTCGATATTCTTGAAGATTCAGTAGACGGTTTAATTGACAAAGTAGAAGATGATATTAGAAAAGAAAATAAAAGTTAAAATCGAAGAAAAACTTGGTGAAAAAATTCTAAACATTACTTCACTATCAGGAGGATGCATAAGCAATGCGTATAGAATTACTACTCAAGACAAAACCAATTATTTTCTAAAATATAATTCTGCTGTTTCAAATGATATGTTTACAAAAGAAGCAAATGGATTGAATGAATTGTCCAAGTCAAAAGCTATCAGAATTCCAGAAGTTTTAGAATTTGGTAAAGATTATATTTTACTTGAATACATTAATTCGGGAAATAGGAAGAATAATTTCTCCGAAGAGTTCGGACAGCGATTTGCGAAGATGCACAAATTCACCTCGGAATCTTTTGGATATTTTGATGACAATTATATTGGTTCGAATATTCAAAAAAATATTCCAGATGAACAAGAAAAGGATAACTGGGTTAGTTTCTATTTTAACAAAAGAATCTTATTCCAATTGCAACTTGCCGAAAAATTTGGAAATGCCACGGAAGAATTGAGAAGAGAAATATCGAAATTGGAAGATAGAATTGACCAAATAATCACAACAGGTAATAAACCATCATTATTACACGGTGATCTTTGGAGTGGAAACTATATGATAGATGAAAATGGTTCAGCAGTTCTAATTGATCCTGCAGTTTATTATGGTCACCGTGAAGCAGACCTAGGAATGACAAAACTTTTTGGAGGCTTTGGTGCAGAATTTTACAAATCTTACAATGATACTTTCCCTCTTGAAGATGGTTATGACTATCGGGAAAATATTTACAAACTCTATCACGTGCTAAATCACCTGAACCTTTTTGGAGGCAGCTACTATTCGCAAGCAATGAGTCTGATAAAATATTATGTTTGATTCTACATTTTGAAATTATTATCCAATGAATAAAATCTCTGTCATTATCATCACTAAAGACGAAGAGAAAAATATCTCTGATTGTCTCAAAAGCGTCGAGTGGGCTGATGAGATAATTATCGTAGATTCTGAAAGTTCAGACAAAACAATTGAATTGGCAAAAAAGTTTACCGAAAAAATATTCATAAGAAAGTGGGAAGGTTATGTCCCCCAAAAAAAATATGCACTTGGTTTGGCAAGTAATGATTGGGTTTTAAGTTTAGATGCAGATGAAAGAATAACTGAAGCATTAAAGAATGAAATTCTCAATCTATCGCCCGATAATGTATCCGGCTATAGGATTAGGAGAAAAAATTTTCTATTAAAAAAAGAAATAACTTCCTGTGGCTGGGAAAAAGATTATCAGTTAAGATTGTTCAAAAAAGATAAAACAAGCTTTAGTGATAGATTGGTTCACGAAAAATTTATTGTTGAGGGAGAGGTTAAAACACTATCCAACCCAATGCTTCACTACACCTTTTCATCTTTTACTGACTATTTGAACAAGATTAATTATTACACTAGTCTAAAAGCACAGGAACTATTTAAAAGAAAAAAAAGATTGGAGGCTGGACAATCGTTTCGCATTCAGTTTCAGCATTCTTTGCATTTTTTATAATCAGAAAAGGATTTAAAGATGGCGTTTACGGATTGATTATTTCTTTCTTACATTCTGTAAGTACGCTGCTGAATTATATCAAGCTATGGGAATTGCAAAATCGGGAATGAGGAGCTTTCCATAAAGATAAAAAGACCATACATAATACGAATTAAGTTCAACCCCTCGTATGTCTGCATGGTCTACTCAAATTTACATTTCTATTATTTAAAAATTATTTAATATCAATTATCTCAACATCAAAGATTAAAGTAGAGTTTTTAGGAATTTTCTCAAGCTCCATTTCACCATATCCCAATTGAGGTGGAACAACTAATCTTGCTTTATCTCCCTTTTTAAGTAGCTGCATTCCTTCATCCCATCCCGGGATTACCTGACCTTGACCGACTACAAACTGAATTGGTTCATCTCTTTCAACTGAGCTATCAAATAACGTCCCATCAGTTAAATACCCTGAATAGTTTACAGTTACAACTTTACCTGCTTCTACCGGTGGGCCATCACCTTCGCTAATAATGGCATATTTCAATCCACTTTCCGTGGTCTTAAATAAGGTTGAATCAACCTGCCACATTTCTGCTACTACCTTATCCTTTACTTCCAGTAGATCGACAACAACTTTCAAATCTGTATTTGGTGGAATAAAACCTATACCAGTTTCACCGTACGCAAGATTTGAAGGTATTATTATTGTTCTAACTCCACCAGTTTTCATTCCAATTATTCCTTCATCACTTCCTTTGATAAATGAATTAGAATTCAATACAAATTTTATTGGTTGGTTTCTTACTTTTGAATCACCAAGTGAAAGCATTTTTTTACTTGAATCAATAGACCAGTCAGTGTATAGTTCAGTGGAACTATCTTTTGGTATCATCCAGCCTTTAAAGTGAATTGAAACCAGATCACCTGCTTTTGCTTCTCTTCCTGTTCCAAGAGAATCATCCATATATTTTAACCCTGATTCAAGTGTTACTACTTCGGGACTATTATTGCAACCAAATAAAACAGCTGTTATTACTACACCGATCATCAACAATATTTTTTTCATATTATTCCTTTTTTATTTTTTTAACGGCCAAATATATTCATAATATTTTACATCTTTTAATTGGTGCATTATTTTTTCCTATGATTTTAAGAATTGTAATTTTACTTTTAGAATTAGTAGTTCAATCAATTCAGGGATAAAATTAACTCTAATGCGTAAAGCAAGATATCTGATCATTCTTATATTATCCACATTGTTTTTCTTTTTTACGGGTATGACGAGAGAAACAGTCCAAAGTAAAATCGAAGAGCCAGTTTACGTAGTTGATTCTGATATAAATTTTGATGAAGCTGTTTCTGGAAAGAATATCCCCAAAAGTATAGTGGCAAATCTCCGGATTGTGGATGTTTATTATTATGGTTTTGATAATGTGTTGCACAAAGGTCAATTGATTGTTCACAAGGATGTTGTGCTTGATATCATAGAAATTTTTGAGTTGATAAGAGAATCTCACTTCCCTGTTGACAAAGTAGTACCGATCAGCAAGTATGGTTGGTCAGATGAAAAATCTATGATGGATAATAATACGTCCGCATTTAATTATAGATATATTTCAGGAACAAGGGTAATTTCCAATCATGCATCTAGGACTTGCTATTGATATTAATCCGATGCAAAATCCCTATATAAAAAATGGCACAAGTCTACCAGCAAATTGTGTTTATGACACAACACAGGTTGGCACCATAACTGCTAATTCAGAACTTGTCAAAGAATTTAAATTGAAAGGATGGCAATGGGGTGGTGATTGGAAAAGTCTCAAAGACTACCAACATTTTGAAAAAGTTTTAAAGTAATTCCCTCCCCTTTTCAGTCCCGAATAAAAATATCAATGATCGCCAAACATTTTTAGCCCAGTCTCTTTCACTATGCTGAGCGTTTTCATCTTCAAAGAAATAAAAATCTTTACCTTTACTGTACCCTTTTTCAATCAGTGCTTTTATCATTTCATCAACTCCGATTTGTAACTCGGAATCAAGTTCGTTGTTGCCATTGTTAATATAAATCTTTATTTGTTTTTTCTGTCCCTTAAAATTTCTTACATTATCAACAAAATTATAATCTGCAATATCAAATGCGGGGGAAAAACAGATTGCTTTGGAAAAAACATCCGAATGTTCCCAAACCATCATAAATGAAATTAATCCTCCCAAAGAGGCTCCACCATTTGCAGTATTTTCCTTATAGATTTTTGTTCTGTAAGTCCTATCAATAAATGGTTTAAGTGAATCAACTATAAAATTCATATAAGCAATTCCGAGTGGGGCTTCCGAATATTCTTTGTCCCTGTCTGGAGTGTTATAAATTCCAACTATTATTATAGGTTCAATAAGTTCCTGACGAATTAAACTATCAGCAGTCTCATCAATTTGCCAATCTACATGAAATGTTGATGTTTGTGGATCAATGATATTCTGGCCATCTTGCATATAAAGAACAGGATACCTTCTATTTAAATCAGTTTCATAACCAGGTGGTAGCCAAACTACAATATCTCTGGATTTAATTCCTTTCCCCTTAAAATTTCTATGATAATTTACAGTTCCGGTAATTTGACCATCGACTTTTTTATCTACCTGATCTGACCAAAGATTAATTTTAATTTCAATTGTTGTATCGTTAGAAATTTCAATTCTATAATTTGGCGGAGTTGAACTATCAGGATTAAGGGCTTCTGTTTCCCAACTTCCGCGGGTAATCTTAAACTCTAACTTTTTGCCCCTCTCAAATGAAAAGTTTTTTGTCCATTTCCCTTCTTCACTCTTTTGAAATTGAACGACATTAGGTTGCCAATTCCCGAGTTGCTGATCATTTCCAGTTATATAAATAGCTGATCCGGCAGGCAAACTATCAGTTATCACAACTAAATCAAGCTCTACTCTGTTATCCGAGCAGAAATTGAATAAAAATATGGAGAGAATTATAAAAAAGAGTAAATATTTTTTCATACTGTATTTATTAAATTAGTTTGATATTTACATTAAAATATTTTGTTTTGAGTTGAATTATTAATCACGATGAAACTAATTAGCACAAAAATAGCAATTATAATTCTGCTTTCATTAGCAAGTTGTTCCGATCGTTCCCTACTTAATGATCCAAATGATCCCGGTTTAGGTGGAACATTCACTACATTAAATGGAAATATTTCCGGTACTTTATTAAAGAGTAAATCTCCATACTATGTTTCAGATAACATAACCATTTCATCGGGAACTAATTTATCGATTGAACCCGGAACATTAATTTTCTTCAAGATAGATGCAGGTTTATACATTTCCGGCGGATTAAGAGCAATAGGGACAAAAGAACAACCAATAGTTTTGCAAGGATTCGGAAATGCGTGGGAAGGGATTCATTCAGAAAGTTCTACTGATAGTTTAATTTTTATTTTCTGCAATATAGAAGAAGTTTATCTTCCTATTGGAAGCGAACAAAGTTATGGTGGTGTGGAAATTTCAAATGCTAACCTGGTTATAAAAAACTGCTACTTCTATTATAACTATGCACGAAATGGCGGAGCTCTTGCAATTTCTTATTGCCACTCAGAGATTGTCAATAATATATTTAATGAAAACGAATGTCTTGACTATGGTGGAGCAATTCTTTCACAAAACTCTTCAAACAAAATCATTAATAATACTTTTTACAATAATTTTTGTTTGAATTTTGGAGGTGCGATAACTATCGTTGATCCATTTTATGAGGAAATACAGAATAATATATTTTACAAAAATAGTTCATATCGTGGGAGCCCCACAATTTATTTTACATCCGGAGACAGCTCAAATGTCTTTGAACAGTATAACTATTTGGATCCGGATAGTTTGAATCCTTTATTTATTTCCTCAACAGATTTTCATCTGCAAGGAAATTCTCCGTGTAAAAATGAAGGAAATCCAGCACCAGAATTTAATGATACAGACGGATCAAGAAATGACCAGGGAGCATATGGTGGTCCTGGTGGAAACTGGTAAAAGAATTCCTTCCTCTAATTTTCTTACTTTTGCATTATGCAAATAACTTTTGGTGAATATTCCATTCGCAGTTTCTATCCTTCCGACAAAGCAGATTTGCTTAAGTATGCAAACAATCCAAACATCTCGCGATTCTTAAGAGATCAATTTCCATTTCCATATACGAGTACTGACGCTGATTCCTGGCTTATTGCTGCCTGCAATCAAGAAATAGAATCCAGTTTTGCTATTGCAAATGATAAAGAATTAATTGGTGCATATTGGTATAAATTTTCAGGATGATGTGAACAGATATTCCGCGGAGATTGGTTATTGGATTGCGGAACCCTTTTGGGGGAAAGCTATTGCAACCAATGCTTTAAAGAAATTTACAGAGTATACTTATAATAAATTCAGTATCAACAGAATATTTGCAAATGTTTTTGAAGGTAATTTGGGCTCTGAAAAAGTTTTATTGAAATCTGGATACAAAAAAGAAGCTACATTAAAAGAGGCAGTTTGCAAAGGAGGGAAATTTTTGGATCAGTATATTTACGCAATACTTAAGAAAGATTTTCGAGCATTGAAATGAATGATTTAAAAAAGAACTTACAGAATTTATTCTCGCAATGGGGAAAAGAGAAGCTTTTGGAAATCTATCCTTTAGTTCAATCTGGTTCTAATCGAAAATATTTTAGAATCAAAGGAAATGAAAAATCAGCAATTGGTGTCTTTAATCCTGATAAAAGAGAAAATCTTGCATTCCTAACTTTCACAAAACATTTTCATAAAAAGGGATTAAATGTTCCAAAGCTATACGCTCATAAGTTAAAAGAAAGCATTTATTTACTGGAGGATCTCGGAGACACAACGCTTTACTCCTTAATCGATAAAGAAAAAACTAATCGTAATTATTCTGATACCATAATCAATTACTATAAAGAAGCATTAAAACAATTGATTAGTTTTCAAATCGAAGGTGGAAAAGGCTTGGATTATTCAGTTTGTTATCCTAGATCAAAATTTGATAAACAATCTATTCTCTGGGATTTAAACTACTTTAAGTATTACTTCCTAAAGCTTGCTAATATTCCTTTTGATGAGCAAAATTTAGAAGATGATTTTAACAACTTCACCAAACTCCTGCTTTCAGCTGATACTAATTATTTTATGTATCGTGATTTCCAATCAAGAAACATTATTGTTAATAATAATCAACTTTATTTTATTGATTACCAGGGAGGAAGAAAAGGTGCTCTTCAGTATGATGTTGCCTCTTTACTTTTTCAAGCTAAGGTAAATTTATCTCCACAGGTAAGAAGTAAATTACTAGACTTTTATTTGGATCAATTAGGTCAAAAGTCTAAAGTAAAACGTCAAACATTTATAAAACATTATTATAATTATGTGTTAATAAGATTACTTCAAACACTAGGGGCATATGGTTTCAGGGGTTACTATGAAAATAAATCGCACTTCTTGCTAAGTATTCCTTTTGCTTTGAAAAATTTACAATGGTTAATAGATAGTAATAAACTAACTAAAAAACTTCCCGAGTTGAACAAAGTTCTTTTTTCAATATTAAAAAATGAAGAATTGAAAAAGCTTCATCTGAAATCTGCCAAAGAAAAACTTAATGTCACAATCAATAGTTTTTCATACAAAGAAGGAGTACCACAAGACTACTCTGGAAATGGAGGTGGATTTGTATTCGATTGTCGTTCTCTCGATAATCCGGGCCGATATACAGAATACAAGAATAATACTGGATTGGACAAAAATGTTATACGTTTCCTACAAAACAGAGTGGATGTTAAAAAATTTCTTGATCACATTTTTATTATTGTTGATGAAGCAATTGAAAATTATCAAAAAAGAAATTTTTCAAACCTGATGATCAACTTTGGATGCACAGGAGGACAACACCGTTCAGTTTACTGCGCAAAAAATCTTGCTGATCATATCAAAGAAAAATTTGATGTTCAAGTTTTGGTAAACCATATACAGCTTGATAAAAAAGGAAACTTGTAATGCGTGCAATGATTTTTGCGGCTGGTTTGGGAACGAGACTAAAACCACTTACTGAATCAATTCCAAAAGCGTTATTAAAAATTAAAAATTACACTCTGCTCGAACTCCAAATAAATAAACTCAAGTTAGCAGGATTTGTCGATATAATTATAAATGTTCATCATTTTGCAAATTTGATAAAGGATTATTTGAAGCAGAATAATTTTTTCAATTGTTCTATCGAAATATCGGATGAAAGTGAAAAACTTTTAGATACTGGAGGAGGATTAAAAAAAGCATCTCATTTTTTTTCTGATGGAAAACCATTTTTAGTTTGCAATGTAGATATATTATCAACTATTAATCTTAATAATTTAATTGACGTCCATCTGAAATCATCTTTAATTGCAACACTTGCCATACAGAATAGACGGTCTTCACGAAAATTTTTATTCGACGATAATTACATCTTAAGTGGTTGGAAAAATGAGAAATCCGGGGGAAAAATGATTACGAGAAAGGAACACATGGAATTGCATCCCTGTTCATTTAGCGGTATTCAAATAATCGATCCGAAGATATTTAAATATTTTCCGGATAAAGACGTGTTTTCAATAGTAGATTTATATTTAACAGCATCCAAAAAGGAAAAGATTTTTGGTTATTTACATGAAAGTGATGAATGGATTGATCTAGGTAAAATTGAGAATTTAAATGAAGCTGAAAAACTGTTTGATAGAATCAGGAATACCTATCAAGTTTAAATTTTTCACCAAGATAAAGTTTCTTCACTTCATCATCAACAGCGAGTTCATCTGCTCGGCCCTGCTTAAAAATAACACCATCAATCAATATATAGGCTTTGTCCACTATACTTAGCGTTTCGTGAACGTTATGATCGGTTATAAGAATTCCTATTCCCCTGTTTTTAAGATTAGCAACAATATTCATAATATCTTCAACTGCAATCGGATCAATTCCAGCGAAAGGTTCATCAAGCAATATAAAACTGGGATCAGTTGCCAAAGCTCTTGCTATTTCAGTTCTTCTTCTTTCACCACCACTTAACTGGAAGCCTTTACTTTTTCTTATATTGTTAATTGATAACTCTTCAAGAAGACTTTCACATTTTTTTACACGAGTTTCTTTGTCAAGATTCGTCATCTCAAGTACAGCTAGAATATTCTCCTCAACAGTTAATCTCCTGAAAATAGATGCCTCCTGAGGAAGATAACCAATTCCCATTCTTGCACGTTTATACATGGGTATTTTAGTTATTTCTTCTTCATCAAGAAAAACTTTACCAGCATCAGGTTTAATCATACCGGTAATCATATAAAATGTTGTGGTTTTACCAGCCCCATTTGGACCTAACAAACCAACTATTTCTCCTTTCGAAACCTGCACGGAAGCTTTGTTAACTACTTTTCGTTTTTTATATATTTTTACAAGCGATTCGCTTCTAAGTGTATTACTCATTTTCTTTTTGCTGCTTAAAAAAATCTTTTTTGTGAGGGCGATTTTCCTTCAAAACAAATTTAGGCAAAGTAAATGTTCTTTCTAAACCAACTACCTTCGATTCCGGGTAATATTCACTTGTCGGGGAACCATATAATCTAACCTGATCTATTTCCTTTTCTTTGAAATACTATTACAGCTCTATGTGCTGTTGACTTCACAAGTCCATTCGGTTCGGCTTCATCATACATAAAATAAATTGATTGTACTTTGCCGGAAAATTCAGCTCGTTGTAATGTATTATCAAGAAAATACAGATCTACACTGTCGGAAGATGTTTGATCGAATCGTCGCAAATGAGTTTTATTCTGTGACAACATGAAAGCATTATAATCAACAACTAAATTTGTAATCTGACCTTCATCAAGAAATATGGTAATTGAATCACCGATAAGTTGGGAGTTTTCATACCATAAAATCGGTCTTGAGGCATTTTCACTAATTTTATCAGTGATTATTTTTTCATCACTTCGATAATAAGTTGTAAGATCGTTAACTGAAGCAAAACTTCCCCTGAGAATTTTTACCGAGTCTGTTGCTTTAAACATATTTGTTCCACTTCTGAAACTTTCCATTGATTTACTTTTGATTAAAAGTGTATCAATGGATACCCTGGTTTGTGATTCTTCTTCTTTTGAAATGGTGGTATCTATCTGCATTAAAACAGGATTCTCATCGATCAAAGTATATTTAAGTTGTCCGTCATCCTCTAAATGATTGCCAAAAATAGTTAAGTTGTCACGCAGGTTTCTGATACTAACTTCCCCTAATGCAATACTATATTTTGTTTTACGAAAATGCGTTAGAGTATCAGCCAATATAATATTCGATATATCTTTTATGTTAACATTTCCAACAGCTATTGATTTATCTTCGTCTCTGAAATAGGTTAACTCATCCGATATGAGCGTAGATGCAGAATCTTCAAGCTTAACATTTGTCTGAAAGAATGCTCTAGCCTCATCAAAAAAATATTGTCCACTATCAGCTGACAAAATAACCTGGGTATCATCTAAAATAATTCCAGAGGTACTTTTGGTTTTTTTTAGATTACCGTAGTAGTATCCTTTTTCGGTCTTTAGAGTGAGACTATCCTGTTTTGCAATTACATTTCCAATCAACTCAGCTTCATTTTGTGCGAGATACTGTATTGCTTTATCACAGGTTATGATCACGTTACCTTGTTTTAGATGCACATTTCCTATTACTTCACGAATTGATTGACCATCGACAATTTTGCCGACTAAGCTATCTCCAATTACCGTAATCCTTTCATCATCATTCTGGCAATAAATTGAAATAGCAGACAGAGAAATAAGGAGTAAGTAAATCAGAATTCTTTTCATTAATCTTTTTTGGCTGATGTGATATAGGTTATGTTATAAATAACATAATTGCGTAAATGTTGATCAGATTCGAAACCATATCCTTCAATATGTTCATCAGGTGAATCTATGGTTACAAATTTATCCGTAACAATTTTTCTGTCTTTATCCCGCCATTTGAGTTCATCAGTTCGTACGACAATTCCGCTGTCATTCACTGCGACAACGCTATCAATTGCATAAAGGTCATTGGTCTTTTCATCCACTCTCCCGCGTTTAGAAGTAAGCGTGGTAGTTTTTTGTTCAAGTGAATTAAAAAATTCAACTTTAACTCCATCTTCAAGAATCGTTTCTTTCCTTTTATTGAATACCTGCAGATGTCCCGAGTAAAGTATAGCTCGTGTTTTTCCGGAATCAGTAAAAAAAATAGTTGAGTTCCAACTTTCCTGCGCAGGTAATTCTTCGACTGTAAATGATGAATCAACTTTTGGTTTTACATCCTGGCCAGTACAATTGATTAAGAGTAACAAGAAGAAAATAGAAAACAGATATTTCATCTTTTCTGAAGTCCAAGTTTAAGCAGATCATGGAGATGAATAATCCCGATTGGCTTTTTTTCACGATCAGCGACAATTAGAGAAGTGATTTTATGACTTTCCATAATTTGCAATGCAAACGAAGCGAGGTAATTTTTGTCTGTTACTTTTGGATTTTTTGACATTATATCAGTTGCAACCAGATTTTTTACATCCATAGTTTTCTCAAGTAATCTTCGCAAATCACCATCCGTAATAACGCCGGATAGTCTTCCTTCTTTGGTCACAACAGTAGTCATTCCTAATCTTTTACTTGTCATTTCAAGAATAATATCTTTTATTGAAGCGTTTTCTTTAACAATAGGTACGCCATCTCCTTTAGTCATAATCTCATCAATCTTTAGAGAAAGTCTTTTACCAAGACTTCCACCCGGATGCAGAAGAGCAAAATCTTCTGCTGTAAATCCTCTCTTCTGAAGTAATGCAACGGAAAGTGCATCTCCCATAACCAAAGTAGCTGTTGTTGATGAAGTTGGTGCTAAATCGTGGGGACAAGCTTCTTCCTTAACACTTATGTTAAGAAAAATATCGCTTTCTTTAACTAATGGTGCATCAGGATTACCAGACATTGCAATTAATTTCACACCCAATCTTTTAAACATTGGAAGAAGTCTGGATATTTCATCAGTCGCACCGCTTTTCGAAATTATCATGACCACATCTTCTTTCCTCACCATACCAAGATCACCATGGAGGGCATCAGTAGGATGCATATAAATTGCTGCAGTTCCAGTCGAATTTAATGTTGCAACAATCTTACGAGCAATTAATCCGGATTTTCCCATTCCGGTTAGAACAACTCTACCTTTTGCTTTATAAATTGTTTCAACAGCATTTACAAAATCTTTATTAATACTTTTTTCCAGATCTGCAACAGCACCGGCTTCAATCTTAATAACATTCTTACCAGTTTTAATTATTTCGTTTTCTGTCAAAATTTTTCCTTATAGATATATTAATTTCACAAATGCAATACTATAATTTTTTAACAAGTCTATCTATCTGTTGGATTTCTACTAGTAAATTTTCTAACTCACTTAATGGTAATTGACTTTCAGCATCGCTCATTGCATTAACAGGATCAGGATGAACTTCCAGAAAAAGCGCATCAATTCCAATTGCAGCTGCTGCTTTTGCAAGGGGTTTAATAAATTTTGGTTGGCCTCCTGTTTTACCGCTACTACCCGGAACCTGCACTGAATGAGTTGCATCCATTACAACCGGATATCCGAATTCTTTCATAACAACCAATGATCGCATATCGACCACAAGATTATGGTAGCCAAATGTAGAACCTCTTTCAGTTAGTAATATTTTTTTGTTCCCCGTCGATTCAATTTTTTCAATTGTATGTTTCATATCTTCTGGTGCGAGAAACTGACCCTTCTTCACATTGACGGCTTTTCCTGTTTCACCGGCAGCTAACAATAATTCCGTTTGACGACATAAAAATGCTGGTATCTGTAAAATATCAACTGAGTCTGATAACATTTTAACCTCACCTACTGAATGAACATCGGTCAATATCGGGACATCAATTTCTTTTTTTACTCTATTTAATATTTGTATGGCTTCCTGATCACCAATACCTGTAAACGATTTAATGCTTGTTCTGTTTGCTTTTTTATAACTTGATTTGAAAATAAATGGAATGTCTAATTTTGCAGTTATCTTTTTAATTTGTTCTGCAGTAGTAAAAGTGATTTTTTCATTTTCAACTACACAGGGACCGGCTATTAAAACGAATGGAAGATTTGAACCTATCTTAACATTTTTTATCTGAATCATACCGCCATCTAATAAATTACTGTTATAATGTGTAAATATAAGAAATTATGGGATTTTTTTGCTTTTGTTTTGTTATCTTAAATTGCCTCTGAAAAATTTTTGTATTGGCTACTCCGATAAAAAACAGTATTTAAATAACAATTTTTTTACACTAATAAACCTGATTATGCTTCAACGAATTTTGTTCTTTATTCTAATTACTTCATCAGTAATTTTCAGTCAACCTACCGAATCACTTAACTCATCAGAAATAAAAATTGCATTACAAAGGCTAAACACACTTGGTACTGTACTATACATTGCAGCACATCCTGATGATGAGAATACAGCATTCCTGGCGTATTCTAATTATGCAGAAAATCTGAGGACAGGATATCTTGCACTCACCAGAGGTGATGGAGGACAAAATTTGATAGGTGACGAACAAGGTGATCTTCTTAGCGTCATACGTACACAGGAACTTTTACAGGCAAGAAATATAGATGGTGCGGAACAATTTTTTTCAAGAGCAGTCGATTTTGGATATTCAAAATCTCCTGATGAAACTTTAAAGAAGTGGGGAAAGGAAAAAATTCTTTCTGATGTAGTCTGGGTAATTAGAAAATTCAAACCCGATGTAATTGTAACCCGTTTCCCTCCAAATGGACTTGGAACACACGGTCATCATACTGCATCGGCATTGCTTGCTGTGGAAGCATTCAATCTGTCCGGAAGTCCCGATGCTTTCCCGGAGCAATTAAAATATGTGCAGCCCTGGCAGCCGAAAAGAATTTTCTGGAATGCATGGCCGCAGGCACTTACCTCTATGGGAATTAATCCGGATACACTCATTAAAATAAATTTAGGTGAGTATAATAATCTGCTGGGCAGATCTTACACTGAAATTTCTGCGGAAAGTAGATCAATGCATAAAAGCCAGGGATTTGGTGCATCAGGAAGAAGAGAAAATTTGTACAATTATTTTCTTCAGTTAGATGGTGTCCCAGCAACAAAAAATTTACTTGAGGGAATTGACATTAGCTGGGATAGAGTTAATGGCAGCGAGAAGGTTTCAACGCTATTGAAAAAAGCTGAAGATGAATTTGATTTCGAAAATCCTTCACGGATTATTCCATTGCTGACTGTTGCATATTTAGAATTGCAGAAACTGGATAACAAATACTGGGTCCAAATTAAATCAACTGAGTTAATCAACGTAATTAAGTCCTGCGCAGGAATTTGGGCTGAAGCAGTCACCGATGAAAACTTCTTATCTCCCGGAAGCGAAACAAATGTGACTGCAGGTTTTGTTGTTCGCTCTGATATTCCGATTATTTTAAAATCTGTCCAAATCGATTATCAGAAAAATGATTCCACTTTAAATTCAAGATTGATTCAAGGTGAAATGGTATCAGTTGAACGAAAAATTTCAATTCCGGAAAATGCGAAAGTACAGCCAACCGTATTGGTTAGAAGATGAAAATCATAAAGACATTTATAATGTTTCTGATCAAAATTTAATTGGACAACCAAAAACTGATTATCCTATTTATGCAAAATTTATAACTGAAATTAATGGAGTGGATATAGGGTTCCGAATTCCGGTATTCTTTAGGGAGAATGACAGAGTAAAAGGAGAAGTCTATAAAAGAATTGAAATTGTCCCTGAAGCTGTTATCAATTTTGATAAGAATTTATACCTCGTAAAAAATAAAGAAGAAGAGACAGTAAGCGTTTTTGTAAAATGTATCAAGGGAAAGATGATTGGGACTGTTAAACTTTTAACGGAAGAAGGGTGGAATATCTCCCCAGCAGGGTATGATTTCAATTTTACTGAAAAGGGACAGGAACAGGAATTCAAATTTAAAGTTAACTCAACCAATAGTAACAATTTAACCACACTAAAAGCTCAACTAGATATTGATGGGAAGAAGTTGTCTAAAAGTCTGGTAGTTATTGATTATCCACATATTCAACCACAGATTGTTTTACCAAATGCTGAGGCAAAAATCCTCAGACTTGATCTTCAGAAAAAAACCGCAAATAAAATTGCTTATATAATGGGCTCAGGAGATAAAATTCCCGAACTACTTCAGGATTTAGGATTTACGGTTGATATCTTTACGACCGAACCATTGACTACAGAATTACTTCAAAACTATGACGTTGTGATAACCGGGATTCGGGCATACAATACCAATCAAAGACTTTCTACGGATCAAAAAAATCTTCTGGATTTTGTTAAGCATAGCGGAACGTTAATAGTTCAATACAACACCACAGGAGATCTACTTTCCGATCCTTCTCCGTATCCCCTGCATATATCAAGAGATCGAGTAACTGAAGAAGATTCACCTGTTATCATTTTAGATAAAAATCAGAAAGTAATGAATTACCCTTACCAGATTACTATGGAAGATTTTGATGGCTGGATCCAGGAGAGAGGATTGTATTTCCCGGATGAATGGGATGATAAATTTGTTCCAATACTCGAAATGAATGATACAGGTGAAACACCTAAAGATGGTTCATTATTGATTACAAAATATGGGAAGGGAATATTCATTTATACTGGTATTTCATTTTTCAGGCAATTACCTGCGGGTGTAGAGGGCGCTTACCGATTATTCATTAATTTATTGTCTGTCGGTGTTAATGAATAAAGATGGTCATATAAAAGTTGAATCAGAAGATTCATCTCCTCCATTTTTCAAAAGTTGGAATACATTATACGGATTTGTACTCTTTTCACTTACTTTTTTAGTAATTCTATTTTACCTCTTCACGAAAGCTTTTGAATGAGCAGCATAGACTGGATAGTTATGTGCGGCTTCATTGGGTTTGTGGTTTTTTATGGAACCTGGAAATCCAGAAATGCTCGTGATGTAGATACATATATCCGTGCCGGAAGAACTTCAAAATGGTGGCTAGTTGCTTTATCGATTATGGCAACACAAGCTAGTGCAATTACTTTTCTTTCAACTCCGGGACAAGCTTATGTTGATGGTATGCGTTTCATCCAATTTTATCTTGGATTACCAATTGCAATGATTATTCTTTCTATTACCGCTGTTCCGATCTATAATAAATTAAATGTCTATACCGCATACGAATACCTCGAGAAAAGATTTGATTTAAAAAATAGAATGCTGGGTAGTGCATTATTCCTTACTCAAAGAGGATTGGCAGCAGGTTTTACAATCTATGCTCCGGCATTAATTCTGTCCGTGATACTGGGATGGGAAATGAATATTACTATCATTATCGTCGGAGTGATGGTAATTATTTATACAACTGTTGGAGGAACTGTTGCTGTAAATAAGACACATTTTCTTCAAATGATAATTATAACTGTTGGAATGTTTTCAGCTTTTTTTATTTTGATGTCACTTCTGCCTAAAGAAGTGTCTTTTATAGATGCAGCATACATTGCCGGGAAAATGGGAAAGCTTAATGCAATTGATTTTTCTTTTGATTTAAGCAATCGCTATACGTTTTGGTCGGGAATAATTGGAGGAACATTTTTAATGCTTTCCTATTTTGGAACCGATCAATCTCAGGTTCAAAGATATCTAGCGGGTAGTTCTGTTAAACAAAGCCGATTAGCTCTGCTTACAAATGGATTGGTCAAAATCCCGATGCAGTTTATTATTCTGTTTATTGGTGCTATGGTTTTCGTCTTTTTTCAATTTACCACTCCCCCGCTTTTTTTTAATCCTGTAGAAGAAACTAAAGTAAAGTCTGGAGTTTATGCTTCCGAGTATGAATCTATTCAAACTCAATATGATGAAGTGCATAAAGAGAAACAAAAAGAATTAAAATCTCTCATTTCGTCACTTCAGAGTGGAGATGAAGAAAAGGTAAATTCTCAAACTCAGAAAATTTTAGATACACAAAGCAAAGCAGAAGTGTTAAAAAGTAGCGCTGTTGAAATCATAAAAAAATCAGATCCTTCTGCTGATTCGAACGATACAAATTTCATCTTTCTAACTTTTATTATAAATTTTTTACCGATTGGATTTGTAGGCTTGCTAATAGCAGCAATACTTTCGGCTTCAATGTCGTCAACTTCTGCTGAACTAAACGCATTAGCTTCGACAACTGTAATAGATTTTTATAAACGACTGATTAAAAAAAATTCTGATGATTATCATTACGTAAAAGTATCAAAGCTTGCTACGATTTTTTGGGGAACATATGCAATCGGTTTCGCTCTCCTCGCAAAAGAACTCGGTTCACTAATTGAAGCAGTTAATATTTTAGGATCACTTGTCTATGGGACAATACTTGGAATTTTTTTAACAGCTTTCTACTTTAAAAAAGTTACCGGAACGCCGACATTTCTTTCCGCAATTTTTGCAGAGATGTTAGTCCTATATTGTTATTTATTCACAGATATTCCTTTCCTTTGGTACAATGTTGTCGGTTGTATTACGGTAGTTGTCGGCTCTTTCTTAATAAATAAAATTTTAAATTCTGTTGAAGTGTGATTTGAGTCGGGTTGAATTTTTGCATGGAATTTATATATTTCTTTTGAACTTATAAATAAAATTCGGGATAAATTGATGAAGCAGAATGAATCAAACTTTATGATTTATGGTATTATCGTTGGGGGAATCTTAAGCGCTGGAATTGCAATAATATTTGGCACAAGATTCATCAGTAGAGCCAATAAAAATAAGCGTGAAAGAAAGCATAAATTTTTCGAAGGTATTGATGATATCTTTGAACCGAGTTCGAAAAGTAATCCGGAAGAAGACACTAAAATTGATAAAGAAACAGAGGACGGAATTATTGACGAACTATTCTCACGAACTATTTAGATAATTTCATTTTGGCAAAGCAAAGACAGGAAGAGATAGTTCGTGCGGCAGCTAAAAGATTTAGCAGGCATGGTTTTGGCAAAACAACTCTCGACGAAATTGCACGCGATGTAAGAATCGGCAAACCTACCATTTACCACTATTTCAAATCAAAAGATGAGCTATACTATAGTTCAATAAACTTTCAGACATCAGAATTTATTGAAGATATAAAGGCGATTTTTAATAATCAGGATTTGCCTGTAGGTGCAAGATTGCTGGAATATTTTGCATTTAAAGAAACCATAAATCAAAGGTATAAATTGTTATACGAACTTATGTTAGCGTTATTTAAAGATGATCATCTCGAGAAAGAAAAAGAAATCCTTCAGCAGCTGCTAAAAAAAGAATCGGAAGTTGTTGGACTTATCTTAAATTCGATATATACCGGGCGCATTGAGAGTATGAATGTATCACTTCCTTTCTACATTGTCCATTTAAGCTGGGGGCTGCTCTTCGGTAATATAGTTAAAGAATTTTATGTCGATGTGAAATCAATTAATATGAAGGAATTATTATTTAAAAGTTTAGAATCAATACTTTCCTGATTAGTTCGGAGAGATATATTCTAAAAATAATCTTTTATTAATTTGAAACTTTAAACCAGCATACCTAACTTTCTCTAGAAAAATCCTCAAAATTTAATTTATTAATTTTAACTAATGATTTCGTTTTTCAACGCCTGGTTTCCATTCATATATCTTTATGTTGTAGGCGGAATATTTTTCTTCTCCGGAATGTATCTTATCAAAAAAATGGGTGCAATAGATCTTACTTTGAAGCGTCATAGGAAATGGTACAGAATAATGTATTTCGGATTTTTCTACTTTGTGGTTATGCACTTCTTACTAATAATCGCTGCATTATATTTTTAATCTATGAACCATCAAACATTTCACAGTATTGGATCTTCTGTTGACTGGATAGTAATTATAGTTTACTTCATAATCATAATGGCGTTCGGAAGTTACTTTGGAAAATATAATCGCAGTACGAAAGATTTCTTTTTTGGTGGGAGACGATTTGCGTGGTGGTTAATAGCTTTTTCAATCGTCGCAACTGGAGTTGGAAGTCACAGTTTTGTAAAGTACTCAGCCAAAGGGTTTACTGATGGTTTTTCCTCTACAATGACTTATATAAACGATTGGTTTTTTATACCTTTCTTTCTTTTCGGATGGTTACCAATCATCGTTTATACAAAGATCAGATCCATTCCTGAATATTTTGAAAAGCGTTTCAGTCCTTCAGCACGATTTCTCGCAACAATACTATTAATGTTTTATATGATCGGTTACATCGGAATTGGATTTTTGACACTTGGTAAGGCAATGATTCCGATGCTACCTGAAAGTTTTTCAATACTTGGAATGAATCTCCAGGTTACACTAATGGGTGTGGTTATTTTCATTGCTGTTATCACTGGAATCTATATTACATTCGGAGGTCAGACTGCAGTTATATTCACAGATTTACTACAGGGTTTTATTCTTTTATTTGCGGGATTATTCCTGTTTGTACTCGGATTACATTTTTTAGGTGGTTTTGATGTTTTTTGGAATATATTACCTACATCGTGGAAAATGCCGCTTGCAAATTTTAATTCTCCGCCCGATTTCAATTTCGTTGGAATATTTTGGGAAGATGGAGTAGCTGGTTCCATCGGATTCCTGTTTATGAATATGGGTCTCATCATGCGGTTTATGGCAACTAAAAGTGTAGATGAAGGAAGAAAAGCTGCTACGTTTAATATACTTTTTATGCTGCCAATCTCGGCCATTGTTGTGGGTAACGCAGGATGGATTGGAAAAGCAATCTCTGTTGTTAGTCCGGATCTTATTCCACCAAATACTTCTCCCGATCAGATTTTTGTGGTAGTTGCAAATATTGTAGCAATCCCGGGAGTATTCGGATTTATTATGGCTGCTCTTACAGCTGCTCTAATGTCAACCGTTGATACTCTTATCAATGCCAGTGCTGCAATATATATTAACGACATTCATAGGCCGATAAAAATCTGGCTGAAAAAGTACGATGAGGATGCAAAATCAGAAGACAGACACGAGTTATTTTCAGCGAGAGTTGCTTCAATTGCCATCACTGCACTCGGTGTTCTTTCTGTTTTGGTGTTCCAAGGATTTCCAACAGTATACGAAGCTCATGGTTTTTTCCACTCGACTCTTACACCACCACTTGTTGTTGCTGTTTTTCTTGGAATTTTCTGGAGACGTTTTACTCCTGCTGCCGTAATAACTTCATTTCTTGGGGGAATCACATTAATGATAATGGGTGCAAACCATCCACACCTACTTATTGCACCGTTTGCCCAGGGAATTGAAATGGACAAGATTCATCCTTACACATATATACGAGCACTGTATAACTTAGTCGCTTGCGGTATGGTCGCAATATCTGTTGTGTACGCAAACCCCTGGTTAAAAAACACAGTGGCAAAATTAAAATCTAAAGAAAATCACAAACAAATTTTTACAGGGTTAACTTCACTAGCAGGAATTTTATTCGTTGGATTGATATTCAGTTCATCAATAATTGATCTGCATCCCGATTCTTATTTTGAAATAGTTATCATGTTGCTTTTAGCTGCATTGCTTGTAATTCTGGTGGCTCTTTGCGTCACTTACTATGTTAAATATGATGAGGAAAAACAAACGAAGGGTCTCACTGCCTGGTCAATCAAAGCAGCTAAGGAATTTTTTAAAGGCGGAAAAATAAATGATCGCGAAGGTGAGAAGATAGAGATCAAGTGGAAAATAAAAGAAGGCGATGACGATACAATCAATTTTTCAAAAACTGATATGGAAAAAATGCAGGCAGATCCAGGTGATCTGGTGTATATGACCGATGCAAGGAAATGGCTTGGTGGATTAAAATCCATTCATTCTGTTTACGGAGAGCCGCATAATGAAAATGGAATCGTCTACATAAATGATGAACATAAAATGCAAGGACAATTTATTACTGGTAAAAAACTTATTGCAGAAAAAGAAATGTAGTATGTAATTTAGAATATTAGGATTCTATTAATGACCACGAACTGTGGTCATCTTTATTTTAAATAAATGCTAAGATTAGAGATTTTTTTATTTGGGATTTGACGATATTATTTAAAGTAATAAAAAAGCCCCCGACGAAATCAACTCGCCGAAGGCTACCTATCATCACTTTGGAGGTAAAAAGTTGGAAAGCCCCCAACATCCGAAGATGAAGTTGACTTTCCACTGCGTTTAAGGAGGCGCAAACCTCTAGATATAAATTAATTCTTATCTATGTCGTTAGTTCATCCAAACCATTTAAAAGCTCAAGGAAGGTCCTTTATTATTTTCAAAGCTGACCTTCCTTTTAGAGCGTATGAACACTTTTAATTAAAGAACACCTAATTATGTTACTTTAAAAGAAGCATCTTCTTAACTGAAACAAAATTTCCTGATTCCATTCTGTAGATATACGTTCCACTTGCAAGATTCCTTGCATCGAAAGTAACTTCATAGTTACCAGCTTTCTGGATAGTATTGACTATGTCTGTCACTTTTTCACCGAGAATGTTGTAAACTGAAATATTTACCATTCCATCTGCTGGTACGGAATATATTATTTTCGTTGAAGGATTGAACGGATTTGGATAGTTCTGTTCCAGTTTATATGCAACTGGTGTAGCAACCTCACCTGAAATAAGAAGTAACATATGAATCGACTCATTTGCTATTGATATTTTGTCACCAGATTTCAGTTCTGCATTTAATTCTTTTCCAGATTCATCTTGCAGTGTGATATTCAGATTTCTAACTTCTACGCTTACAGGGTATTGAATTCCATTCATTGATATACTCTGAGTAGCAGTATTCAAGTCTTCGGCTATTCTTCCGCTTGAGAATCTAATATCGAATGTTCCTGCTGGAGGTGCCGGAGGAAGTTCGTAATTGTTTAGATCAACATCTCCTGATGTTGCATAGAGTGTATAACTTCTACCCGCAGCATCGGTAAGGATAATCTGACCCCATGACTCTTTGAAATATTGAACTACATCCCCACTACTCTTTGACATTGCATCTGGTATTGTTATTTCGCAATCTGCTGATACTTTTACCCAGTAGCCAGAGCCAGGAGTTAAATTAGTTGCAGCTGCATAGCCAGTTCCAGGATTAAATTGATAGATTGGATATACTATATTACCAGTATTGGTAGTTAGTATATTAACATCCACCACATCCTCAAATCCTCCAATCATATTCCATCCAGCTGTTGCGGCTATAGGATCGTGAGCAACTGTACCTATTGCAGGATAGTTGTATGTACTTGCCCCTGTGTTCTTCATCCAGTAGCCTTCTCCTGGTATGGTGGTAGTTATTCCAGAATATCCTGAGCCAGGGACAAATTTATAAACTGTACCGTTAAGATTTGACCACCAGTCATTTACTAGCATTCCATCAGGATTTGTTCCTGGTACTGATACCATATTCCAGCCATCCGAAACGTTAACTGTTAGCGGGAATGTTGCTGCGGCAGCGCATATTCCATTAACATTAAAACCAGTTAATGTTACAAACTGTCCGGTGGATGATATCTCTGTTGATGTTCCATTTGTTACATCCACTAATCTGAATGATCCGCCTTCAGAGAAAAATCCATCTGACCAGTAGCCTGACCAGTATAAGTTGCCATCAGCTGGATTGAAATCCATATCCTGACTAAATCCCACTACTTGTGCTAATCCTAAATCTGTGCCTATCGCTGTGGCTACTGCCGTTGTTAAATCTAATGAGTATAATACTGCAACTGATGAGAATGATCCTTCTACATTTACTATATATGCAGTACCATCACAATCTATTGCTATTGATGTTGGTAGATTTGCATTCTGTATCTGTCCTACCTGAGTTAATGCTCCTGTAGTGATATCTATTGTATACAGATATGATGCACTTCCAAAATCATCTCCGCTTATTACATACCACGTATCGTTCATTACATTGTAGGCCATTCCTTTTACATAACCCTGTCCTGATGCAAGACCACTTACCGGTGCTATACTGTCTCCGGTCATTGCTGTAAAATCAATGTGCCATAAATAGTAGCTGGTTGGAAATCCAAAATCAGCCATTATTGCATATTGTCCGTCTTCCTGATTATTATCTGCTGTTGCTGGATAATAATTGCTTCCCTGTGGAAGAAAATTCATCGTTGTGAATTCACCTGTTGTCAGATCCATTGTTCCGTAGGAGAATACTCCTCCGTTGAATGTGTATGATTCTGCAGTTGGAGGTGGTGGTGGTGGACATATTCCATTAACATTAAAACCAGTTAATGTTACAAACTGTCCGGTAGATGATATCTCTGTTGATGTTCCATTTGTTACATCCACTAATCTGAATGATCCGCCTTCAGAGAAAAATCCATCTGACCAGTAGCCTGACCAGTATAAGTTGCCATCAGCTGGATTGAAATCCATATCCTGACTAAATCCCACTACTTGTGCTAATCCTAAATCTGTGCCTATCGCTGTGGCTACTGCCGTTGTTAAATCTAATGAGTATAATACTGCAACTGATGAGAATGATCCTTCTACATTTACTATATATGCAGTACCATCACAATCTATTGCTATTGATGTTGGTAGATTTGCATTCTGTATCTGTCCTACCTGAGTTAATGCTCCTGTAGTGATATCTATTGTATACAGATATGATGCACTTCCAAAATCATCTCCGCTTATTACATACCACGTATCGTTCATTACATTGTAGGCCATTCCTTTTACATAACCCTGTCCTGATGCAAGACCACTTACCGGTGCTATACTGTCTCCGGTCATTGCTGTAAAATCAATGTGCCATAAATAGTAGCTGGTTGGAAATCCAAAATCAGCCATTATTGCATATTGTCCGTCTTCCTGATTATTATCTGCTGTTGCTGGATAATAATTGCTTCCCTGTGGAAGAAAATTCATCGTTGTGAATTCACCTGTTGTCAGATCCATTGTTCCGTAGGAGAATACTCCTCCGTTGAATGTGTATGATTCTGCTGTTGGAGGTGGTGGTGGTGGACATATTCCATTAACATTAAAACCAGTTAATGTTACAAACTGTCCGGTAGATGATATCTCTGTTGATGTTCCATTTGTTACATCCACTAATCTGAATGATCCGCCTTCAGAGAAAAATCCATCTGACCAGTAGCCTGACCAGTATAAGTTGCCATCAGCTGGATTGAAATCCATATCCTGACTAAATCCCACTACTTGTGCTAATCCTAAATCTGTGCCTATCGCTGTGGCTACTGCCGTTGTTAAATCTAATGAGTATAATACTGCAACTGATGAGAATGATCCTTCTACATTTACTATATATGCAGTACCATCACAATCTATTGCTATTGATGTTGGTAGATTTGCATTCTGTATCTGTCCTACCTGAGTTAATGCTCCTGTAGTGATATCTATTGTATACAGATATGATGCACTTCCAAAATCATCTCCGCTTATTACATACCACGTATCGTTCATTACATTGTAGGCCATTCCTTTTACATAACCCTGTCCTGATGCAAGACCACTTACCGGTGCTATACTGTCTCCGGTCATTGCTGTAAAATCAATGTGCCATAAATAGTAGCTGGTTGGAAATCCAAAATCAGCCATTATTGCATATTGTCCGTCTTCCTGATTATTATCTGCTGTTGCTGGATAATAATTGCTTCCCTGTGGAAGAAAATTCATCGTTGTGAATTCACCTGTTGTCAGATCCATTGTTCCGTAGGAGAATACTCCTCCGTTGAATGTGTATGACTGCTGAGCCTGGATACTTATACCAAGCACAAACAAAAACATAACACATAGTGAAAATTTTTTGAACATGTAACACTCCCGAAATTTATTAGAAATTATATATGAATTATTATTAATGATTTATTGAAATTATGCTTAACTATTTAACCAGCATCATTTTTTTCGTACTCGTGAAACTGGCTGCTTCTAATTTGTATATGTAAATTCCGCTTGTAAGGTTTTGAGCATTAAATTGAACCTGATAACTGCCGGCTTCCTTAACTTCGTTTACAAGAGTAGCGACTTGTTCACCCAATATGTTGTAAACATTCAACATAACATTTGATTTTTGTGCTACTGAAAAGGATATTATTGTTGAAGGGTTAAACGGATTAGGATAGTTTTGGTTTAATGCAAATTCTGTTACTGGCTCAACATCAACTTCAACAATGTTTGAATACGCATAGCTTCCGTCGTAATCAATTTGTTTCAGTCTATATGAAAAATTTCCTGATGAGGTTAAATCGTCCAAATAACTATAGCTTGATGGTTCAGTTGTTGTTCCTCTACCAGCAACGAATCCTAATACTTCCCATTCCTTAATACCAGTTTTTCTTTGCACTTCGAATCCTGAATTATTTGTTTCTGTTGCAGTGGTCCAGTTTAGCTGAACAGATTGCTCAATTACATTTGCCTTAAAGCTTGATAACTCAACAGGAACTGTAGTGTCAAGTGTTAGTATAAGCGCATTTGTAATGTTGGTACCAGGAGGATATGCGGTTATTCCTATTCGATTACCATCAGCAGAAATACCCTGTGCAAATGGAAAATACCAGTTTTGATAACCGGTGATGCCTAAACTATCTATAATATAATTCTTTAAATAAAGAATATCGCTCCATCCGGGCATCTTAATAAAAGCCTGATAATTAAAATTTCCCGGATCTACATACCCTACGAGTATGCCGTTGTCTGAGACACCAATCGTCTGGCCAGTCCAATACTGAGATGTATCAGCAACAACTTGTTGCATACCTGTTGCTTCTGTCCAAATAAACGGCCAGACAGAGCCACCGACAATTACACTTCCATCTGAATTCATTCCACTGGATTCACCAACTAAATAAGTAGGATCAAAACCTCCCATAAAATGGGGTACCGGATTCCAATAAAAAGCTCTTCTGTCTGGTCCATTTTGTTCACCATCCCAACCTGCTATAATTGAACCATCATTAGAAATTGCATTTGCACGGCTATTATATCCACCGGCTTGCCCGAGCAAACCAATTCCGGTATCCGGGATCGACCAGTAACAGGCTTCAACTCTCCAGCCCTCATGCCACACCATTCCAACTGCTTTGGTACCTTCGCTATTTATTCCATAACAGTGCGTGAATGATGTTGGATCCAAAGGTGGAATACCTGGAATGCCTTCAAAACTATACCATTGATTATTGGCGAAATAGCCAGCACGTACTACTGGTGAACCACCTATAGTCAAACTTGAATCAAGAAATCTACCAACAACGATACCATTATTCGATACACTATAAGATTCTCCTTCGAGTGTTCCAATGGGTACCCTACCTGTCGCTTCAGACCAAATAAATGGCGTGGGAAAATAATTTCCACAAACGTAGTTACCGTCCTTTGAAATTCCACTCACTCCCCCTTGACCAAGGTCCAATAATTCTGCATTGGACTGCGCAAGTAAACTAACTGAAAAACAAAATAGTATAGTAAATAATTTTTTCATTTTAATCCTCCTTAAACGAATTAGAATAATTATTTTAATAAATTAATTTTTATTACATCTGAAAAATTTCCAGAAGTCATTTTTACCAGATAAATCCCACTTGCAAGTCCAGATGCATTGAATTCAACTTTATGACTACCACTTTCCATAGTATCATTTATCAGAGTCGCAACTTTTTCTCCCAATAGATTGTAAACACTTAAGTTTACCAGCGCTTGCTTGGAAATATTAAATTCAATTGTTGTCGATGGATTAAAAGGATTTGGATAGTTTTGATTAAGAGAATATTCTTTTATTGGATTTACATCAATTTCTATAATATTTGAATATTCAAATGAACCATCGTAATCCATCTGTTTTAGTCGAAAGTAATAAGTATTTGATGTAACAGAATTGTCCGTATAACTATAATAACTTTGTTCAGTTGTAGTTCCCCTGCCACTTACAAAGCCTATTTCAGACCAACTTGAATTTTCTGTTTTTCTTTCAATGGAAAATCCAAGATTGTTAGTCTCGGTAACAGTACTCCAGTTCAATTCTACTGAATTCCCTAATTTATTTGCTGAAAAAGAAGCGAGTTCTACAGGAAGTGCATTATCTATAATCAATAAATAAGCATGTGGAGATCCGGTTTGTAGATCGTAAGCAGTCCCAATAATTTTATTTCCGTCCGCCGAAATAGAATTCGCAAATGCAAAATACCAGTTAGAAATTCCAGTTATTCCAAGACTATCAATTAGATAATCTTTAAGAAAAGCAATATCATTCCATTCAGGTCTTTTTATAAATGCATTATAATTACCAACACCAATACTAACATAACCAACGATAATATCGTTGTCAGAAATATCTTTCGCATAGCTAGCATAATTTATATAATCAGTTGTAATCCATTCCATTCCTGTAGATTGACTCCAGATAAAAGGTGCTCCTGTGGAACCACCAACTATTTTACTGCCATCCGAATTTAGACCTTCACACTGTCCAGCAGGATAAGTTGAGTCGTATCCCCCCATATAATGCGGAGTGGGATCCCAATAAAAGGCTCTTCTATCAGGCCCATTCTGTTCACCATCCCAGCCAACAATTCTGAAATTATTGCCATTTACAGCAACATCATTTGCTCTGCTGCTACCACCACCGGTTCTGCCAAGCAAATGAATTTCTCTCTGAGCATCCCAATAGCAAGCTTCAGCTTTCCATATTGGAAGCCATTGCATTCCAACGATAATCGAACCATCAGCACTTATTCCATAAGCATCAGTATAAGTCATTTCATCAAGCACTGGATAACCAGGATAACCAGGTAAAGAATCCCATACACCATTTTGATTAAACCCTGCACGCATTGCTGGATTACCACCTGGTGCGATGAGAGATGAATCCAAATATCTTCCGGCAACTATTCCATTATCTGAAACACCAAAAGCTTCGCTATAATTAATATTACCTAGACTAATGCGTCCCGTATTTTCAGACCATATCCAAGCTGGAGCCGGATAATTATTACCAACTACGTAAGTTCCATTATTAGAAATTTTGGCAGCACCGCCTTGTCCTAAATCTATAAATTCGGGAGTATTTTGAGAATGGATGAAAATTGTAAATAGTAAGAAAAGAAAAGAAATTGTAAATAGCTTTTGCATTTGGACTCCTTAAACGATTAACTAAAATTTCACGATGCAAAAGTAACTTTGAAGATATCCTTAACTGTTATTAATTCTGAGCAATTATTTGTGAATATTGAGCAGACCTTATATAAATGAAATTTTGAGGTTTTTTTTGAAGGATAAGGAGAAGTTTTTATGATCTAAATATTTCACTGGGAGGGTAACCAAATTTCTCTTTAAAACTATGGGTGAAACTTGGTGCATCGCTGAAACCTACTCTAAATGCTATTTCTGAAATATTACCTGCTTTATTTTTAAGGAGTTGAGCAGCATAGTCCAACTTGGTTGATCTGATCAATTTTCCAGCTGATTGATTAATTAAAGCGTTTAGTTTTCTATTTAACTGTGATACACTTAGTCCAACTTCGCCCGCCAAATTGACGACTCCAAATTGTGGATTTTCGAGATTTGATTTTATGGTTTTGAAAACTCTTTCCACAAATTCCTGGTCCATTGGTTTAGCATCAATTTTATCAAGACTTATTGCACTTATTTCTTTATATCTTTCTTTTAAAAGAGTTCTTAGTTTGATCAGGTTTCCTACCCTGGCGTAAAGTTCTTTTCTACTGAATGGTTTAATCAAATAATCATCCACTCCCAAATCCAACCCTTTTAATTTACTTTCTTCGTCCGCTTTAGCCGTTAACATTATTATCGGAATATGACTCGTTCGTTTATCGTTTTTAAGTTTTAACGTCAGATCATAACCATTTATTATAGGCATCATAACATCACTAATAATTAAATCAGGAACAGTTTCAAAAGCTTTTTTAATTCCTTCCTCACCATTTTTTGCTACCGAAGACACTAAAATTTTCATATAATTGTTCCTGAATATACGAACGCATTTCTGTATTATCTTCTACTATAAGCACGATATCATTATCCTTTATTCCAACATCTTCATTCTCTTCTGTTTGAACTATTTCATCATGAGATTTTAATTGTTGATCTTCTACTATTGGTCTTTGAGCTTTGTTATCAGCTAACATCTCAACAAAAGATTTTTTAAGGAAATGATCAGATCCTTTCTTCAAATAAATTTTAAATGTTGTTCCTTCACCGGGTGTGCTTTCAACTTTGATTTCTCCCTGATGAAGATCGACTAACTCCTTGACTATTGCTAATCCTATTCCTGTTCCTTCATATTCCCTGGTCTGTGAACCATCCGCCTGATAAAAGCGATCAAAAATATGTGGTAGTGCATCTTTGCTGATGCCAACTCCGGAATCTTTAATGGTTATTTCAATTTTATTGTCAGCGTTTTCGTTAATAATCTTTAACGATATTAAACCACCATCAGGAGTGAATTTAATTGCATTCGAAATAAGATTGTTAAAAATTTCCTCCAGCTTTTCACGATCTAAAAACAATTCAAGTGAATCTGCTCCTGAGATAAATTCCATTTTTACATTTTTTCTTTCAGCGTAGGATTCAAAAGCTGAAAAAACTTTTTTTAGAAAGCTTATTAAATCAACCTTAGCCACTTTGAGTTTTATTTCACCGGCTTCAAGACGAGATAATTCAAGCAATTGATTGATGAGAGAATGAAGTCTTTTAGAATTAGAAAGTGCCATTTTAAGTTTAGCTTTAACCTTTTCCTCAGTGGTTGAATCCAGAATATTTTCAATCTGCCCCATCACCAGAGTAAGCGGAGTTCTGAACTCATGCGAGATATTAGTAAAGAAAGTTGTTTTTAGCCGGTCAAGCTCAACCAATTTTTTTGCCTGTTCTTCTAATGTCTCTTTTTGCTCTCTAACTTCTTTAGTTTGTTCACTTACGATTGCCTCTAATTCAACTGTTTTCTTTTCCAGAAATTTCAATCGGAAATTAACGAACCACCAAATCGCTAAAAGAACCATCACTACATAAATGAACACTGCTAAATTTGACTTGTACCAAGGCGCTGGTATATAAAAACTAAATGAAGCTTCTTTGCTCATTTCACCTAATGCATTCAATGCCCTAACACGAAAAACAAAACTACCCGGGGGAAGGTTTGTATATTCCTTTCGGGAATCTTTTGTCCATTCTGACCAGTCCTCATCGAACCCATCCAGAAAGTATTGATATTGATGTGCGGCTTCATTTATATACGAAGAAATTGAGTATGTGAATTCGATTGAAGTTTGGTTAGGTGATAGATCCCATTCGGGTTGAATAATTCCATTTGTTTCTCCAAGCCCACCGTGGTAAATAACAGAATCATTTATAGTCTTTACTTCGCGTATGAGAGCTCTAGAGTCACTTCTCAAACGTGATTGATTAAAAGAACTTAAATCAAATCTATAAAGCTTGTCACCTGCTGTAATCCATAATAGATCCGAGGAATATTTGTCCGGATACAAACGATAAGGAGCATAGAAAAAATTATTTGCGATTATAGTATTTAAAACAGGAAACGATTCTCGTTTTAGATTGTCATCTTTTGAGATCGTTAATTTAGAAATTTCAAAATTTCTGTCTCGTCCACCCAATACCCAAATATTTCCTCTGATGTCATTCCTGGCATCTTCAATCCTGTAACCATTAGAAAAATAATCCCCTAAAATATTAGTGTGTGTAAATGAATTGTCTTTCTTATCAAAAAGTAAAAATCCTTCCGAATTTCCAAAAAGAATTTTATTATTGAATTTAACCGGAATCAATCCTTTATCCAGTATTCCCTTTTCATTTCCAAATCTTGTGATACCGTAAGAAGAGCTTCGACTATTTTTATTTGGTACAACTCTAATAATACCTTTATTAAGTGACGAAAGCCAGATTGCACCATCATCATCTTCAATGATATAAAATATTATTTCTGAAATGCCCGGCACCCTTCCACCATCGATCCATTTACCATTTACGAATTGTAAAGTTGCCAGACCATCGTGCAAACCTACATATATTAAATTCTCATCAGTATTAGAGCGACAAAATGAATATGCGAAGCGCCAAGAAGTATTAATGAGTTCAGCATTTACATCAGTTAATTTATAAACACCATTTGTAGTTGCAATAAACTGATATTTTTCGAGATCGAGTATTTGCCAGGATTCTGAATTAATCCTGTCAATTTTTTTAAAAGTTGACTTATAATCAGTTTCGTCAGTCTTTTCTGTGTAATAAACTCCATTAGCGGAAGTCACATAAAATTTACTACGATGTTCATTAACAGAATACAGAGAACCATCTAAACCAAAATGTGAATCTAACAATGTTAGTGAAGCTGGATAATTGACTCTTGAAATTCCATTATTAAGTCCTAACCACAATTCACCAGTTACACCAGGATAGACAAACCAAACAGTATTATCATTAAGTCCTGTTGTTTTATTAATGATCTTCAGCAACTTGCCATACTGGTCCATGACAACAAGTCCACCATTTTGAGTTCCGAATGCATAAGTATCATCGCTGAGAACTGCACCTCTGAAATAAAGCTGGTTTTTAATAATATATTTATCCACTTCAGTTTTAAATGATGAAAAAACTGAATTATGATAAATGTAGAACCCGTTTTGGGTTCCAATTAAAATCTGATTTTTTTTGCTTAATCCATCTTTGATTGGAAGCATCGAGTATATCGTTAAATCTATAAAGCGATCTCCTCCTTCGACCAACTTTAAAGAATCATTTACGATTGTGCAAAGCCCTGTCTTTATTTCGGGGACAAAATATTTACCGTTTACAAAAAACGCAGGACTAAAGATAGATTTGGATTTCCAAATTTTCACAGCTTCCGTTTTGTCGTCTTCAGGATAAAGAATCGAATTACTATAAAAGAAAATATGTGATGTGCTTTGAAAATAAACACCGTTATTTGCAGGCCAGATAGTCCAGACGTCTCCAAAATTCCGATCAGTATCTGGTAAAAGATTAATAAGAGAATTGTAATTCAATTTTCCTGATGTATCAGGTTTGAGAAATCCGAACTGGTCGACACCCCCAACGAAAATGGTACCAACGCTATCAATCGCGACTGTTCTGGCTACTTCGTTCTCAATCTGAATTAATCGCCACGAAGATCCATCATACTCCAGCAAACCTCCGGTATTAGCAAAGTACATTATTCCTCTTTTATCTTGAACAATAGCCCAGTTTTGTGGTGTACCACCGTGTTCCGAAGGTGAGTAATTTTTAATGATTGGTAAACCGGTGAGGTCAATGCCCTGAGCAAATAATACTGCAAAACTTAGAATAGTAATTAAAAATACTATAGAGATTAATTTCATATACTGTAAATTAAGTAATCAAATTCTGAAAATGATATGTAATTTTTTGTCAATAAATTATTAATTAAATTTTATCCAGTATGAAAACAGAATTTAGAAAAGGCGGAATCGGAGCAGTAATGGATGAATATGAACGTGCTGCCGAGGAATTTAAAAAATTGATCGAAATTATTTCCGAGAGTGATTTTATCAAAATTGTTGACACAGAAACGAAAGATGATGACTGTCGTTCAGTACAAACAATAATATCTCATGTAACCAATTCTGGATATGGATACGCTAATTACATTAGAGATTGGTTTGGGATTTCCAAAAATTCGCCCGAACGCAAACTACTTTCAAAAAACGAATTCCAGGAAGAGTTTACAAAAATGGTAGCTTATACATCCGAGACTCTTGAAGGCAAATGGGAATATTCCGATGAAGATATCCAAAAAGTAAAAATGGTTGTTCGTTGGGGTCCGCAATACGATCTTGAACAATTGTTAGAACATGCAGTCGCTCATATCCTTCGACATAGAAGACAGATTGAGAAATTCTGTGCTCAAGAAAAAATATCCATTTAAACAATAAAAAAATAAAGTCAGACTTCTTGCATATAGAAAAAAAACTATTTCTAGTTTTAATTTTTACCATCGCAATGGCTTACCTTGAATCTGCTGTAGTCATCTATTTGAGAGCCATGTATGGAATCGAAAACCTTTTGCGTGATATTAATTTTCAACCAGACGAATACACATTTATTGAAATTGGACGCGAAGCTGCAACCATAATTATGTTGGTTACTCTCAGCTTAATTTCCGGCAATAACTGGTCAAAAAAGATTGGATATTTCTTTTTATCATTCGGGATCTGGGATATTTTTTATTACATCTGGCTTTATGTATGTATTCAATGGCCAAAATCTCTATTTGAGTGGGATGTGCTTTTTCTTATACCACTACCGTGGTGGGGTCCGGTAATTGCACCTATCTTAGTTTCTGTTGTGCTGATATTTATCGGTCTACTTCTTATTTATGATTTCAAATTCAAAATCAGTTCATTTGATCGGATAATAATTTGTCTGTCAATATTTATGATATTATACACATTTATGGATGACAGTATTAAAATTATATTAAGTGGAAATGGAAGTTTGACTGAAGTCAGGCCTACAAATTTCAACTGGATCATATTTTCACTTTCCATAATAGTATGGGTCGTTGTCACACTTAAAGTTTCCATTCCATCAATAAAGCAAAGATGCAAAAGTCAGAACTCAACGGAATAGTTCAAATTTGCTCCAATTCTTACTCCAATCGAAGAATAAATTAAGTTTCTTTTGCGCTTAGGATTGATAGTTAGTCTGCTGAAAAGTATAATTGTATAGTTAATTTTTAAATATTAAAACTCTGGAGAGAACTTAATGGGTAAAGGCGATAAAAAATCAAAAAAAGGAAAAAGATTTAAACATTCACACGGAAAGACCAGACCACAGAAAAAGGGTCGTCTATTAAGTTCAAGGAAGAAATTTGAAGCCAAAACAAAACCCGTTGAACATAAAAAACCAACCAAACCGGAAGTTGAGAAAGAAGAACCTGCTTCAGTTCTGGCAAATAAAGATGAAGATATAAAAATTAAGGAGCCAGTTGTAACTGAAATTAAGGAAGAAGTAAAACTTCCTGAAGTAAAAGAAGAACCGGTATCTAAGATTCCTGATATTGCAAAGGAACCAGTGAAGGAAGAAACAAAAAAGGTTGAAACAGAAAAAGCCGCTTCAAAAACTGAATCAAAAAAAGAAGAACCTACGAAGACACCACCTAAAAAACGAGGAAGACCAAAGAAGAAAAAAGAGTAGTTATCATTTCACAACACTGATTTAATGAACTACGAAAATATTATTTTCTCGATTTGAATCTGGGATTGATAAATCACCAAGTTGAACCTCTTTTAAAACATCAGATAGATCGTGATCAATTACAAATTCTCTATCATCGTCTTTCCAAACTTTTGCTGAAAAATAAATTTCTTCAATCGATTCATTTTCATAAATCAACGTAAGTTTAATCGGTGTAGGTATATTCCCCACTCTTTGTATTGTAACTTTTATTTTTTCACCCGTTATCACAACTTTATTAATCGCCAAATCAGGATAACCATATTCAAAAAACCAGGGCTTCCAAAACCAGGTAAGATTTTGTTTTGTTACATCTTCAAAAGTAAAGAAGAAATCGTATGGTGTCGGATGTTTTCCATTCCATCTGTTAATATATTCTTGCAATGCTCTGAGGAATAATTCATCTCCAAGAACATCACGCAATGTATTATACGCAATCGAGGAACGATTATATCCTGAATTTCTATATGAAACATATGGAAGTGAAAGTGAAGTTACCATCGGAGGAATATCATCTTCAGTTCCCGCTAAATATTCGTAATTGGAAACCGTACTAATCAATCTTGTGTTAATTCCTACGAACGCTTCCATAAATTTGAAAGGCAACACAACAGCCCACGCTTCATCCATAAAAGCATATTTCTGTTCATTTGTGCCAACAAAAAATGGGAAATATTGATGTGCCATTTCGTGAGATGTTAAATCAACCGTTCTATCCAAATTATCCGGTGATCCATCATTTATCATCATTGGAAATTCCATCCCGCCTCCGCTTCTTTCATTATTAAATGCAATAAACGAAGACGTTGGAAAATCTATTCCGGGTGTCTTTTGTGAGAAGAAATGAATTATATCTTTACCAAACTCAGCAACTTTTTCAAAGTCTGGTGAATTTTCCGGGTAAACTGCCTGCATAAAAACTTGTTTATTGTTTTTCCCACCAGTAAATACTCTCAATCCATCCCATCTATAATGATCACTATATGCGAAAGCAAAATCAGTTATTTTATTCGCTTTGAAAATCCAGGTATTTTCCTTGCCATCCTTGTTAAATACTAATAAACTTTTTAAATCGTCAGAAGTTATAATCCTAACCACACTATCCGATTCATTTGCTTCAAAATATTTTTGTAATATTTTACTGCCTAAAACCTCTTCAGGATTTTGAAAATTACCGGTCGCCCAAACTCCAAAACTGTTGGGGATAGTAATCTTCACTTCAAAATTGGAAAAATCATTATAAAATTCTGTTGTGCCATTATAATTGTTGTAATCCCAAGCATCGACATCATCATAAACAGAAACCTGAGGATACCAGTAACCCACAAAAGCAGTCGTTGAATCATAAACACCAACTCTCAATTTCACTTTATCGGATATGATAAAACTCCAATCAATAGAAAGATTAATGACAGAATTTGGAGGTAGAGGTTTGGTTAGATAAATAGTTGCAAGTGCATTCAGAACTCTAAATATACTTTGATTTTCTAAGTTGATTGAAAGACCATCAATACTAATTTTACTAATAGTGACACCGTCGTCAACTGCTTCAGTAGAAATTTGAAAATCCCTTGCGCTTCCCTTTTTATAGATATTTGGATACAACCTCAGAACTATTCTTTTAAGTGTGTCCGGACTGTTATTATGATATTTAATTTCTTCGCTTCCTGATAATTGGCGGGTTGCAGGATCAATTGCTACATCAATAGAATAATCGGAATGGTTTTGCCAATACCCTGGTCCGGGTTTGCCATCAAATGAACGTGTACCTTTTTCGTAAGTTGATTCGATATTTCTGGGGATGAATAATTTTTCTTGCCCGACTACACTAGATGATAAAATTATTAAACTTAGGGGGAATACTGAAACGATATTAATTTTTTTAAACAAGATGATTTAATGAAGTAAATACTGTACGTGTATTCTGTAATTTAAATTATTCAAAAAGAGAGTTTGATTCTCCTTTACTAAATTTATTTTTTCCAAATCTTTTATAGGCAAGTGCAGTAGCCTCTCTCCCTCTCGCTGTTCGCTGAATAAAACCTTGCTGGATTAAAAATGGTTCATAAACTTCTTCGATCGTTCCGGGATCTTCATTTACAGCCACAGATAATGTATTTAAGCCGACTGGTCCACCGTTGTATTTTTCAATTATTGCAAGGATTATTTCTTTATCCATTTCATCGAGTCCAAAATCATCTACCTCGAGAGCTGTGAGTGCTTTTTTTGCAACATCCATATCAATTACTTTCTTACTATCGTGATCAGCAAAATCTCTTGTTCTTCTTAAGAGCCTGTTGGCAATTCTTGGGGTTCCGCGTGAGCGTTTCGCAATTTCGAATGAGGCATCTTCATCAACGTTAACATTTAATATTCCGGAGGAACGTAAAATTATTTTTTGAATACTCTCAGCTGCGTAGTAATCAAGCCTGAACTTTATTCCGAACCGATCTCGCAGTGGAGAAGTCAACATACCGGCTCTTGTAGTTGCTCCTACTAATGTGTATTTGGGAAGACTGAGCTGAATTGTCCTTGCATTTGGACCACTATCAATCATAATGTCAAGCTTGTAATCTTCCATAGCTGAATAAAGATATTCCTCAACGACCGGACTCAGACGATGAATTTCATCAATAAATAGAACCGATTTTTCTTCCAGATTCGTAAGTAATCCGGCAAGATCTCCAGGTTTCTCAAGAACCGGTCCTGAAGTTACTTTAAGCTTGACTCCCATCTCACCAGCTATGATGTAGGCAAGAGTAGTCTTTCCTAATCCGGGAGGACCAGTAAGTAAACAATGATCAAGTGCTTCATCTCTTTTTTTTGCAGCAGAGATAAAAACATTAAGATTATCAGTGATTTTTTTCTGTCCACCAAATTCAATTATTTTTGATGGTCGGAGAGTTTGCTCAAATTTTTTTTCTTCTGTTGAAATTGCCGGATCAGTTGATTTGGATTTACGCATCAGGTAATATTATTAATATAAATTATATCTTCTGAAATTTATTAAAAAGATTGATAATCCGTTCAATAGATATTTACTATTATGTAACAAGCTCTTTATTGCGGATTTTAAATTTATGAATTACGAGAACCATTGCGGTCATTAAAATAATCATTAACACTGCAGCAAAAAAAGACTGCACACCGGAAAAGCTATTACCCCATACTAAATTTAAACCCGGAGTCCAGGTACTTCCATAAAGAATCACGAGATGAACAACATATATTAACAATGTGTTTCTTCCTGCGAGAATAATAATTTGTGGTATTTTATTTACACGTAATGAAACGTATGAAACAGCAGCAGTGAGCAGAAGCACAAAACCCATCCTAAAAAAAATTGTATCAGGATCAGTTTGAGGATTAATTATGTGAATCTGTAGTAATTGAAGTAATTTCTCACCTGCGATAGCAATAAATGTAAATGCTCCACCAAAAATTGCTAACAGTAGGCTGAATCTTGAGGTCTTAAATACCAGAGGATTTTGCGCAAGATAACAACCTAGAACTCCTCCTGATACGACATAACCGGACCAGGGAAATATTGGGAATAATGATCCTGTCCCTTTGTACAAATAAGCAGCAATTGGTTCGGGTAAAATCGATGTCCAAATTAGTGTTTGAATCGAGGGTGAGAATAGAAAAATAATAATTGAAACAATCGTAAAAGTTGCTGTATAGTTAAGATTTAATTTTTCAGTAACGTATAAAATTGCAAGTAAGATGAGAAGACTAACTCCAATCAATTGGAGAACATCCACTGAAATGAACAGATTCCATCTCTCGGTTGTCACCTGGGAAAAATCAAATAAAGTCCAAGTGGGATATTTGAGCATGTAACCGATAAATATTAATAGGACGGCTCTCCTGATTCCTTTTTTTACTCTGTAATTTGTTGCAAAAGGTTTTTTAACTGAGTGAAAAAGATAAGTGAACACCGTACCTGCCGTAAACATAAATATTGGAGCAGTCATTCCACGGAGAAAATACCAAACTGAAAAAACCGGGGTTTCAATTGAGCGAAAATTTTGAGCAAGTAAAACGTCAATCGTATGACCCTGCACCATTTGTAATACAGCTATTGCCCTCAACAGGTCTATAAAAATTACTCGATGTGCTTGATCAGTAGTGTGCATTCAAATTGTAATTAATAACAATTAAAATTAGCAATAAAAAAGCCCGCTGAAAAGCGGGCGAATAAAAGTAGTATTTATACAACTTACGAAATGTCAATTGTTCTTGCTTTAACTTTTTCACTCTTCGGAAGGTTTACAATCAACTGTCCATTATCATATTTCGCACTAATATTTGCTTTTTCAATTGAATCAGCAATTTTAAATTTTCTGAAATAGTTTCCTATTTCATTTTCATTTAGTATATAATCTTTATTAACTGCTTCATTATAATTAATTCTGCCAAAAATAATAAGAGATTCGTCAACTACTTTCACCTGAATTTCACTTCGTGAAACTCCCGGCATATTTGCAATTAGAACATATTCATCATTGTTTTCATAAATATCAGTTGCAGGTTGCACATTATTTTCTCTTCTTAATATCTCATCAATAGTATTGTAGTTTAATTCTTTAACAGCAATTATTTCTTTATTCTCTGACATTATCGACTCCTCTTTTAATAATCTTTAAAAATTATAGAGGGACCAGGACTGGTCCCTCTGCAATCAATATTATTTATTTATCCTTATCATCTTTGTTTTCGTTATCGTCTACAACCTCATAGGATGCATCCTGAACATTATCTTTTCCTTCTTTTGATTGTTCTCCGTCACCTGGAGCTTGCTGCTGTTGCTGTTCAGCCGTTTGCTGACCAGCCTGCTGATAAAGCTGTGAGGCTATTTCATTCCATACTTTGTTCAATGATTCTGTGGCCGTCTTCATTTGATCTATATTATTTGCTGTAATCGCATCTTCAACTTTCTTAATTTCAGCTTCAAGTTTTGTTTTTGAATCATCAGAAAGTTTATCCTTCATTTCTTCCATCTGCTTTTTTGTCTGGAATACGAGGCTATCGGCCTGGTTCCGGACATCAACACTTTCCTTTGTCTTTTTATCTTCCGCAGCGTGTTCCTTAGCATCGTTTTTCATTTTTTCAATTTCTTCATTACTCAATCCACTTGAAGAAGTAATTCTTATACTTTGCTCTTTACTGGTGGCTTTATCTTTCGCGTTCACATGAAGAATTCCGTTTGCATCAATATCGAATGTAACTTCTATTTGAGGTATTCCTCTAGGTGCAGGTGGAATGCCGTCCAAATGAAATCTACCAAGAGTTCTGTTATCGTTTGCCATTGGTCGTTCACCTTGTAGAATATGTATTTCTACAGACGGTTGACTATCGGAAGCTGTGGAGAAAACTTCACTTTTCTTTGTTGGAATTGTAGTATTAGCATCAATCAATTTTGTCATTACGCCACCAAGAGTTTCAATTCCTAGTGATAGCGGTGTCACATCAAGAAGCAATACATCCTTTACATCACCAGCTAAAACTCCACCCTGAATTGCAGCACCAACTGCTACAACTTCATCTGGATTTACGCCTTTGTGTGGTTCTCTTCCGAATAGATCTTTTACCAATTGCTGAACCATCGGTATCCTAGTTGATCCACCAACAAGAATTACTTCGTGAATATCAGACGCATTTAAACCAGCATCTTTCATTGCCTGTTGACAAGGAATTTTTGTTCTGTCAACAAGGTCATGGATTAACTGTTCGAATTTTGAACGTGACAAATTAATATTTAAATGTTTTGGTCCATCCTGAGTTGCCGTTATGAACGGAAGATTAACATCAGTCGAATTGGAGGATGATAATTCAATTTTAGCTTTTTCAGAAGCTTCCTTTAATCTCTGAAGCGCCATTGGATCTTTTTTCAAATCAATACCTTCAGCTTTTTTGAACTCATCTGCGAGATAATCAATTAACCTCTGATCAAAATCATCACCACCGAGGTGAGTATCACCATTCGTCGATTTAACTTCAAAAACACCATCACCCAATTGTAGAATGGAAACATCAAAAGTACCTCCACCCAAATCGTAAATAGCAACTGTATGATCTCTTTGTGTTTTATCCAGACCGTAAGCCAAAGCAGCCGCAGTTGGTTCATTAATTATTCTTTTAACCTGTAAACCTGCGATTTCCCCAGCGTCTTTTGTGGCTTGACGTTGTGAATCATTAAAATATGCTGGAACTGTTATAACAGCTTCGGTTACTGGTTGTCCAAGATAATCCTCTGCAGTTTTTTTCATTTTTTGTAAAATCATTGCACTTATTTCAGGTGGAGAATAAACTCTATCCTGAATTTTAACTCTTGCTGAATTACTTTCTCCGGGAACAACTTCGTATGGAACTTCACTTTTCTCAGTTCCAACTTCATTTATAAATCGTCCCATAAATCTTTTAATTGAAAAAATCGTGTTCTTCGGATTTGTAATTGCCTGTCTTTTTGCTGGTTGACCGACAAGTCTTTCACCTGATTTTGTAAATGCTACAACAGATGGAGTTGTCCTTCCACCCTCTGAATTTGGTATAACAACCGGATCGTTACCTTCCATAACCGCTACACAAGAATTAGTAGTTCCCAAATCAATTCCTATTATCTTACCCATTTTATTACTCCTTTTATTTTTTATTCTGTTATTATCTTATTTGTTTTTTAACATTACATTGTTCCAATATGAATGCCAACAGTAGAATAATCTCATAAACCCTTTAATTATAACCAGTTAAAGAATATAGTCGACAATAATTTATGAATTGTAAAAGTCATATATCCTGCCAGATTGTCACTAGTTATTTGCTATTAGTCAAGACTAATGACGGAGAGGCAAACTATCCTCTTCTGAATTAATTGTTGATTCTGATGGTCTTAGATCAATTTTTAAAGTCAGTTCTGAACTGATTTAAATCTAATTTCAATTGAATAACTTATCTGCGAAAGGAGAAAAGTTTACATTCAAATGATTAATTTTGGATTAACTATGAGGAGTGATAATGTTCAACCTGGAAATATTTGATATAAAACTGGAAACTGAAGTTATAGGCAGGGATTTTATTTACTGTGAAGAGATTGAATCGACAAATACCGAATTACTTACTGGTAAACAACAGTACAAAAAGAATGGGACAGTATTTCTGGCAGAAAAACAACTTGGCGGGAAAGGAAGAAAAAACCGAACCTGGCAAAGTGCAAAAGGATTAAATCTAACTTTCTCTATTCTATTGACAAAAGAAAGTCTCGCTGATATAAATACAAATCATATAAACTTAAGCACTGCTTTAGCTGTCTCTGAGGCAATAGAAAACCTTTATCAATTACGAACTGAACTTAAATGGCCAAATGATGTTTTTATTGGAACGAAAAAAGTTGCAGGTATATTAATTGAGACTTCGATTAAAGGAAATATTGTTGAAAGAGTTGTTGTTGGTATAGGTATAAATCTTAATCAAATATCTTTTCAAGGTGAATTTAATCATCCGCCAACGTCATTAAAACTTGAAGCACATACTGATATTAATAGAGAAAATATGCTTGCTGAAATAATTAATTTATTTGAAGAAAAATTATTTGAACTTGAAAAAAAACCGGATAATATTTTAAATGATTGGCGTGGCAAATGTAAAATGATTGGTGATAAAATTACAATCACCGAAAATGATGAAGTGAAAAAGGGTGTTTTCTTTGATATTGATGAGAACGGATTTTTGCTTCTTAAAAGAGATAACACTATTGAAAAAATTCATTTCGGTGATGTGAGTTTAGCTTGATGCTTTTAACTCTCGACATTGGTAATACAAATATCAAATCAGGTTTATTTGTAAATGAACAATTAAATGATTTCAAGACTCATAAAACAATTGATTCGGTTTTAGCTTATATCAAACAAATAGATTATTCAAATGTAGCTGTATGTTCAGTAAATCCAGTCTCAGAGAAAAAAATTTTTGATGAAATTTCATCAAAACAGATCTCTTTTTTTAAAGCCAAAGTAAACCAAAAGTTCAATCTAAAAATCAATTATCAAACTCCTGATACATTGGGTATGGATAGAGTTTGTTCAGCAGTTGGGGCCTTAGAGCTGTCGCTAAAAAACAAACTACTTTCAGATAAACAATTTCTGATAACTATCGATCTAGGTACTGCAACTACAATAAATGTAATATCTCCGGATAAACAATTCATTGGTGGATCGATCGCTCCAGGTATTAGAACAATGCTCAATTCTTTAAATGAAAAGACTGCTCAACTTTCCATGCTGGGTTTGGAATCCTACCAAGGTTTAATAGGTAAATCTACTGAATCGTCGATGGTTAGTGGGGTAATTAACGCGACTATCGGGATGATTAATGAGGTTATGAATAAATTAAAATCTGATTCAAATCATGTTCCAGTAATATTTGTTACCGGTGGAAATTCTAATTTTATTCTCCCACATTTGAATTTTAATGTGAATTTTGAAGAGGCATTGGTACTTAAAGGATTGAAGAATATTTATGATTTGAATAATTGAGAGACTGATTAACCAGAGATAATGATATTATCTATCAATCTGGTTTTACCAATTTTACAAGCGACAAGTATGAAATAATTCCTTCCTTTACTCAACTCATCTACAATATGAAAACTCTCAGCTTCAACGATTTGAATGTAATCGAGATTAGCTGAAGGAATTTTGTGAAATAGTTCTTTCAATTTGGATAGAATTGTACTCACTTTTAATTCACCACTAGAAATTATTTTTTTTCCTAACTCAAGCGATTGAGAAAGAACCAGTGCATCTATCCTTTCTGAAGCTGATAAATATACATTCCTGGAACTCATTGCCAATCCATCGGGCTCTCGAATAATCGGACAAGAAATGATTTCTAAATCTAACTTTAAATCATTAACCATCTGCTTAATAACCACCAATTGTTGTGCGTCCTTTTGACCGAAAAATGCAAAGTCAGGTTTAACGCAATTGAATAGAATTAGAACTATTGTTGTAACTCCACGAAAGTGAGTGGGACGAAATTCACCTTCGAGAATTTTAGTTGCGCGTTCAACACTAACATAAGTTTGAAAATTATTCGGATATATATCTTCAGCAGAAGGTTGAAACAGATAATCTACTCCTTCTTGTTTTAAAAGATTCGTATCTCTTTCTATTTCTCTTGGATAATTTTTAAAGTCTTCTGTTGGACCAAATTGTGCAGGGTTAACAAATATTGAAACAATTGTTACATCGCACTTTTTTTTTGAACTTCGGATTAACGAAAGATGACCCTCGTGCAGATATCCCATCGTCGGAATAAAGCCGATCGTTTTGCCAGCTTTCTTTAATGCATTGGAATTTTTTTGTATGTCGTGTGTGAAAGAAACAGTTTTAATTTCTGCCTCAGGTCATTAATTCCAGAAGATTGCTTATCGTTTGTCTCATATTTTTTCGGTGAGAGATTAAATCAATAAATCCTTTTTCTAATAAAAACTCCGATTTCTGAAATCCTTCCGGTAAATCTCTTCCGATAGTTTGCTTTATTACTCTTGGGCCTGCAAATCCAATTAATGCGTTTGGTTCTGCAATGTTGATATCACCGAGCATTGCATAACTTGCTGTAGTTCCACCTGTAGTTGGATCTGTTATAACAGAAATATAAGGAATACCCGCATCTGCTAATCGTGTCAATCGTGCGCTTGTTTTTGCCAACTGCATCAAAGAATAAGCAGCTTCCATCATTCTTGCGCCACCGCTTTCTGAGACTATTATCAACGGAATTTTATTTTTAACAGCTCTGTCAATGCATCTTGCTATTTTTTCTCCAACTACTGATCCCATACTTCCACCGATGAATTGGAAATCCATACATGCAAATGCAACATTTCTACCATCTATTTTTCCAGTTCCTATACGAACAGCTTCATAAAGCCCCAGAGCTTTAACCGTATTTGTTAACCTGTCTTTATATTTTTTTGTGTCTTCAAATTTCAAGGGGTCAGGAGATTGCATTTTTTTGTGCATCTCTTTGAAACTGCCTCCATCAAGAAGTATATCAATATATTCGTGGCTACCAATACGGAAATGATGTTCACATTTTAAACAAGTCCAGAGATTAGCTTCGAGTTGTTTTTTATGAATGATTTCTCCACAGCTCGGACATTTTTCCCACAAACCATCCGGTAAATCTTTCTTCTGCGAGTCAGGAGAAATATTATCTTTCGATCTTTTAAACCAAGGCATTAGCTTCCTTTTTTAACAACGTCTGCATAGATCGTTAATATTTTTGATGGATCTTTTGGATCATTCGAACTGATAGTAACTGTTCGACTCATTTTGCCAGATCTGTTTTTTGTATTCAATTCAACTTTCAAAGTCCCTTCCTGGCCTGGGTTAATATTATCCTGGCTTACTAAAGCTGCAGTACAACCACAAGAGGTTTTAATATCTTTAATTGTTAGTACTGAAGTTCCCTTATTTGCAAAACTGAAAGTATAATCAACCTTATCTCCTTCATTTACTTTACCGAAATCGTGCTGTGTTTCCGGGAAGTAAATTGTTGGAGTTCTATCACTTACCTGACTCCCAGTTACTACATTTCCAGTAATTGATAACATCATCTCAGGATTTTCGGGATCGTTCGAAAAAATTCTTACAGTCTTGTGTTGTGTTCCCTTCCTATTGGCTGAGTTAAATGTAACAAGAAGATTGGTAGATTCACCAGGAGCAAGTTCCTTCTTTTCGGGTGCAGCAGCTGTGCAGCCGCAAGATGCTCTAACATCTGAAATTATTAATGCATCTCCTCCGCCATTAGAGAGAACAAAAGTGTGAGAAACTTTTTCACCCTGTTTAATATCTCCAAAATCAAAACTGTCTTGCTGTAGAATTAATTTTGGCTGAAATAATTGTGCCCATATAATTGATGAAAACAAAAAGAAAACGATGAGAAAATTCTTAATCATTTTTTTTCTCCTTTACAATAAAATCTTTTAAATAATTTGGTTCTAAAAAATCGTAATTGAATGTCTTTTTATGCATCCCAAATTCGATTGCCCATTTTGCCACATAAAGCGGATCAGGAATTGAAGGAAACAATATTTGCTTTCCATTCAAAACAGCAGAATTCCCAAAGACTTTGCAACCTTCTGATTTCTGAATGAAAATATCTTTTCCCAAAATGGTTAAATCCTCCGCAAATATATAATTATTGCTCTTAATTTGAAACTTGCTAAAATAGACCTCGTCCCTATTTACTTTGTTTGAAATGATAAATTCATCATTTTCATTTAAGATAGATGAAAGTTGATACGCCAGAGCTTCGTAAGTAGGAATTGGAATGATTGGAAGATTAGCTCCATAAGCTATCCCTTTAGCAGCGGAAAAACCGATACGTAATCCGGTAAACGAACCCGGACCTTCGGAAACAGCGAGTGAATCCAAATCGTTGGGTTTAATTCCTGCAAGTTTGAAAAGATTCTCTGTAATATCGAAAATAATTTCCGAATGGGAGTGCTTTAAATTTATTGCTGTTGAAAAATATTTTGCATCGGAAAAATAGATACATACACCACAAATATTTTCTGAGGTTTCAAATGCAAGGATGGGTTTTGCTTCAGTTAAATTTTTCAAAACTGAATTCCCTTTCTGTCCCATTTATCACATTAACATTAATTTCAATTCTTTCTGCTGGAAGCACAGATGGAAATCTTTTTCCCCACTCAATAAATATTATCGATTCATCATCATTCAAATAATCCTGCCAACCAATGTCGAACAGTTCTGATGAGTTTTTCAATCGGTAAAAATCAAAATGATAAAAATGATGTTGATTGTAATACTCGTTGACTATTGCAAAAGAAGGGCTACTTACATTACTAATTCCTATAGAGGCTAGTGCAGCTTTAATAAAAAATGTTTTTCCAGCACCCAGTTCACCGTTCAAAACAACCCTATCTCCTTTTTCGCATGATCTAATGAACTCCCTGGCAACCCCGACTGATTCTCTTTCACTACTTGACTTAAACCTTGAAGGAAATTCAAACAAATTATTTTGGCTCCATTGTAATGACTGGCAATATCATTTCTTCAAGAGAAATTCCACCGTGCTGGAAGGTATCCTTGTAATGACTGAGATATTTATGATAGTCAGTTGGATAAACAAAATAATAATCTTCTTTTGCAATAATATAGTTGATTGTTACACCGCGTTTTGGAAGTCTGTAATCCTGAGCATTTTTAATATAGATAGCATGTTTGTCATCAACCTTAAGATTCCTGCCATATTTAAATCTGAGATTTGTGGATGCTTCTCTATCACCAAGTACCTTTGCGCCTCTCATTGAGCGAATACTTCCGTGATCGGTGGTGATTACAATTTTTACATTTTCCATGTTGGCAATTGCCTTGAAGGTTCCTAATAGCGATGAGTGTGTAAACCAGCTATTCGTTAGTGAACGATATGCAGGTTCATCAGGTGCGATTTCTTTTAATATATCCGAATCAGATCTCCCATGCGCAATCATATCTAAAAAATTAACAACTATTGCAGTAAAATGATTGTTCTTATATGAAAGAATATTTTGTTCAAAGTTTCTGCCAACCTCCGGATCAATTATTTTAATATACTTGAGTTCATTTCTTAAGCGAAGTTTTTTCCTATCAAGTAAAAGCTGAAGTAATTCTTTTTCATACTTATTCATACTGTTTTCATCATCATCATTTTTTCCTGCCCAGAGATCAGGATAATACTTCTCTATTTCTGATGGGAACAGTCCACTGAATAATGCATTCCTTGCATAAGGTGTTGAAGTGGGAAGAATTGCATAGTAATAATCTTTTTCAATATTAAATAAATCCCTAAGGTGTCTTTCCATTACTAGCCATTGATCCATACGTAAGCAATCAAGTACAAAATAGAACACACGTGAGTCTTCAGATTTCAAATGATTTAAGACATATTTTTCGGTTATTTCGGTTGTTAAGTTTGGTGTGTCTACACTTCCAATAGTGTTAATCCAGTCCTTATAATTTTTTTCAACAAACTTAGAGAACTCTTTATTTGCTTCCCGCTTTTGGTCATTTAATGTTTGATGAAGCCCAATCTCCGGATGAGCATCAAGTTCAAGTTCCCAGTTTACAAGTTTGAGATAAAGTTCAATCCATTCTGCAAAATCTGGATTACTGACTAATGTCTGTGAAATTTGATTAAAGTCTTGAAGGTAATCTTTTGCAGCATATTGTCCGGAAATTATTCTCCCTTCAAGAATTTTTTTGCAGACAAGAAGCACCTGGCTTGGATTTACAGGCTTAGTAAGATAGTCCGAAATTCTTCCGCCAATAGCATCATTCATTAGAGTCTCTTCTTCACTCTTTGTTATCATCACTACCGGAATATTCGGATTAATTTCCTTGACACGACCGAGCGTTTCGAGCCCCCCCATCCCAGCCATCATTTCATCCAAAAAAATAAGATCGTATGGTTTTTCTTTAACGGCAGAAATTGCGTCTGAACCATTCATCGCGGTATCAACTTCATATCCTTTTTCTGAAAGAAATATTATGTGTGAACGTAATAATTCAATTTCATCATCAACCCAAAGAATTCTTTTCTTATTCATATTTCAATAATTATTTTTTGTTATAGCAAATATTTCTTAAAACAGAAATTTATTAAAAAGTGATGAGTATTTAAATTTCATTATCATTGTATTACAATATTAACGTCTAGTCCAGCTTCGTTAGTTGTTGTCGGCGGTATTCTCGCAGCGCCTTTTGGTTCAACAGTAGAACGTTTGTAAAAAATTGAGAGTGAAACCTTGGAACTGATAGTATATTTAATTCGTGGTTCAATAGATGTTCTTGTTGTTCCATCCTGCGGTATACCTTCTTCGGTATAATTATTCATCTCATATCTAACAACCGAATTGCTTGTGCTTGTATATGATATCAAGAACTCTACATCGTTCTTAAGTGAAATACCAAACAAAGGAAAATCAAAGCCAGATTTTGAATAGCTTGCTGTAAATCCTATATCATTAGACGAGGTTTCTGTTATGTTTGTTGTACTAACTCCAAGATCATAGGAAGTTCTTGAAGAGAATTTTATTGTGCCCGACAAATTCCCACCCCATAACTCACCAAAAGTGATATTTAATCCTGCAAATGGAGTAAATCCGTATTCTATTCTTTGGGTTTGGATTTCTTCATTTCCTTCAGTAGTCAGTTTCCAGCCTTCAACGTAAGATGAAGTATAAGCGTGATCGAGTGATATCCTTTGTGCAATAGATTTAAAGAAAAGAAACTTTTCTAAACCATCCCAGGTAAATCTCCAGTTCGGTCGGGGAATATATTGTTGAATGTCTGAAAACACGGGTAATCCGGATATGAAAGGAATAGACTCAAGTCCTTCTACGAATGCGTTTGTAAGACTCTCCCTTGGATTAGCTGCATTCGGATTATACAGAGAATGTACTTTATCAATTCCGGATTGTACAAATGGAAAACTTGACGGAAGTGATAAGAACGATTTATTCAGACTTCCGCTAGCAGTTGTACTAGTAACAGTTATATTTCCAAATTCGTCTGAAGAAAGTGATAAACTTTTATTTTCTGTCCAGTTTACATTCCAGTTTATATCAATTTTTGCTCCTTCCCAAAGTGGTCTTGAAGTCTTAAAATCGATATTATTTTTTTCAGAGTATACATCGTTGAGCGTTGAGTTTCCGGAAAAAGCTCTCGGTCCGACATCACTACTACTGAAACCAAGCTGGTATGCGCGTGTAGGTCCGTTTGCATAATCCTGGGTGATCCCCCAAAAATTATAAAATCCGGTACCTGTCGCTTCTATTCCCGACTTTGCATAACTGTAATCGTGCGCATAATTAATTGTAAAATTTTCCCAATCAAAAAAGACTGCTTTTATCGCTGATTTAAAAAATTGTAATGCTTTTCCTAATGAGGAGGGTTTGGCAGCACCATCAACTACAGTTGAATCATTAACTTTCTTTTTACCTGTTTCCGGAGTTTCATCACTTTTGAATATTGGTTCCGTCAAAGATTTCCACCTCAATATAAGTCCAGCAGTGAATTTAGTATTTGTACCTGCACTTCTTCCCTGGATTTCATTTCTTAAATCATAGTCCCACCGATAAGCAGCAGAATAACCTGCTGTTATAGTAAAGTAACGATTTATATCCCAGAGTGAGGGTAGTCTCGGCTGTGTTCTGAAATCAATTGTTTGCTGATAACGATTATCCTGACCAAATCCGGCGCCACCCAAAATATCATTCCATATTTGATCTTCATTTCGTTCAGTACCATCTGGATTTGTTAGTAAATATGCGAGAGTAGAATTTATAATCACGTTATAAGTTGATGAAAGATTTATCAAACCCCCATCAATGAACTTCCAATTAAAATTAAATCCTCTGCTTGTTGTAAAGTCCTGAGAGATAATTGGTTGGGTTGGAGTATTTCCTGTTGGCCTTGTCTGACTGCTGCTTTGGTTTCGGTTAGCTGTTGCATTTGCAGCAAAATTCTGCGGAGTAAAATAAAATTTTACATCTTTATAATCACTCAATAAATCAAAGAATGCTCCAATCAGAGGTATGTCTGCAAACTTAAAGAATAAATCAGGACTAAAGTTAAATGCGTAATTAATTGATGCGCTCCACAACCAACTGCTTGATTCCAGAACTGTCGGGCTCCTGCTAAACCGATTGTTGTAATTAAATCCATAGCTCAAAGCATTCCATGTGTCTCTTATATACCAAACATCTGTCGGTAGTTTTAATTTTATACTCGATGAAGAGATAGTGTTTGACACATTCATTGTTTGTGTTGAAACGACTAACTGTTCCGGAGTTTGTGTCACAGAATCAGCAGGTGCCTCAGCTAATTGTTTTTCAGCTTGCTGAACGCTGATATCAGTACCAGGGATATATAAAGGTTTCCCTAAAGATTCCGTGTGGGAATAGTTTAATCGTAGGTTACTACCCTGCATATTAAATGGAACAAGTTTTAAAACGTCAAGGTCCGTCGACAAAGCCCAGTTTTGGTTCTCTATACGATTTCCAAATCTCTCTGCCAATCTGTGGAAATATGGATTTGTATAACTCGTATTATAATTCACCGTCATCAAATCAGCTAATTTAATTGAAGTGCTTAAACTATAAGCCCAGCCAGGTGTATCATTAGCTCCTATTACTCTTAATTCATTTATCCAAACCTGACCGGAAAGATCTCCTGGATTAAAATCCGGATTATCAATATTGTATGCTCCAACTGATAGAAATTTAACTGCAGTTAGTGTGGGATTCCCTTTTACTATATAAAAATGTCCTGGCAATCCCGGGACTTCTTGTCGTACCATACCAGAGTCGTCTCTGACACTCGCCTTTAAAGCTGTAATTTCACTAAATGTTATAGAAATACTATTCCAACCACCAATAACGGGTTGGCGATATTCGTAATAGTTATTTGCATCCGTTCCAAATCTAAAAAAAACTTCAGATGAGTATTTCGCTTCAACAGGGTCATTATAAGAAAGTGTGCCTAACTTAGGTGGTTCGTTTACATCTCCGTGAACAAATAATTTCATTTGAGTATAGTTAAATACATCAAGAGGTCTGAATAGGTATCTTACAGCTTCTCTTGATTCTCCTTCCGGTAGTCCGGAATAAATGAGATTTAGTGACTGTTCATTACCGTAAATCTCTTCGTCTGGTCTTGTTCTATCTCTTTCTCTAAAAACTCCGGGAGGACTTGAGTAGATTGCACCATTTTCTTCATAACTGACAGTTGATACAGAAAGGACTGTATCCTTTGTATCAATCTTCTGCCATTGGTTTCCTACAAGGTTAAACTCGGTAATTCTGAAGTGAGCAGCCGAATCAACCCCTTGAATATACATTCTAATTGTTTCCACATTTGAGAAACTCGGATTACCAATCGTATTTGATGTATCTCTTAACGGAATCCTGTATAGATACCAGGAAGTCTTTCCTCCGTTATCATCAGGAAAACCTCCATCAACAACAAAAGGATTGATGGTTGAATCAGTTGAAAGCGGCATAGAATAGCGAAAGTAGTTATTTGCAAGATCTACCGAACCATTTGTATTTAAATCTTCCGTATCGGGTAAGCAGACCTGCATCGGTGCTTATTGCGTTTCCTTGTGTACCGTTAATATTAACATAATCAAAAATAGATAATGGATTTCCTGTAAAGATGTAATTATCTACTGCAGGATCCGCTTTGTTAGTTCCATATTTTATTCTTTCCTGGTCATCAAAAATTCCATCAATACCTGTATCTTCTCCTTCATCAATAGCCTGATTATTATTTTTATCCTCAGTATCAAGAAGGTTGTTTGGTATTACATCCTCACTGATCACACCAAGATCAATGTTCAATACTGCATTAGGTTGCGTGCGCGGATCAATCCTCATCCAGAATTCTAAAAATTCTATATTTTGTTCGATCAGGTTATTAGCCGTTGAAGAAAGCAGTCTCTGCATTCCACCCCAGTTATCTTGTTTATTCTGCAATGTCGGAAAGCCGTTATAAGAACCGGGAGTATCAGGCAAAAATACATAATCAAGAACAGGTACCTGTTGCTCAGAACGAGCGACATCTTTTCTTCCAGCATAAATACTATCAACAACAACATCCGATGGAGTAACCGTAAACCAAAAACTTTTTCCTTTATAGCCCATTCGTGTGGCTCTATCTAATCCCCCTATATTTTCTAGTTCTTCAGGTACACTCAAGTCCTTCCAGCCCGTATAATTTATTGGAATTGGAATTAATCTTTTTGCTCCTTCAAAGTCATCAACGTAAGCAATACTCTCACCATTATCTGCAGGTATTGTACTTTTCTTAGTATTGGGATCTGGTGACATATATGCATATTCACCATTCAATGTAAAAGATGACATTTCTTTTGTCGATATTAAGTTATCCAATCCATCGGTTAGAAATGGTAAATCTGCAGAAGTTTTAAAATCAACACCCATAATAGTATTGCTTAGTGGTTCTTCACCAATTCTTACCTTATCACTAAGAGTTTCCTGGTTAAGATTCATAATTGTAAAACCAAGTTGAGTCTTATCCGAAAAATCATAAATACCTCTTGCACCGAGGAGTGTTTTAGACGCAAGTTGGAAAAGATCATTTTGCTCATAAGTAATTTTAAGATCTGCACCTGGTACCAGGGCAGCGTCGTTTCTTATTGAAAGCTGTCCGATATTATAATCAACAACATAGTCAGTTCCTTCACGTAATTCACGTCCATTTAGCAACACACGAACTGAATTTTCAACCACATTAAAACCGAGTTGGTAGTTAGCAGAACTCTCTCCTGTATTTTTACCCCCAAGTTCCCATTTATCCTCTGCTTTATACTGTTGAGCATAAGTTTTGGTAGTATCATAAATTTGTTGGTAATCAAAACCATTATCTTTTAAAGCTGGTAACATATTTGCACCAAAGGGCTGAAGCACAGGGAAAATTATTTCGCCTGTTTCCGGAAAGATTGTTATGCCGGGGATGTAATCAAATTTATTATCCGGTTTAGCTTGTCCCGCGGCATCATACTTATCCAGACCAAATGCCTGCAGAAGAAGTATATTACCCTGATCAGTTTGCAACTCATCAGTTGGATCCTGTCCAACAACTTCATATTTTATTTTAAACTCAAAACCCTCTTGTTTAATATTTCTTGCACCAGTTGGATAAATATTTTTTAACTTCAAATTCCAGGCTTCGGTATACTGTGGCTGAAGATTCGCTGGTTTTACCAATTTTAAAACTATTACGGAATCATTTTGATCTATAGTATTCAGAAACTGGCCATACGTTTGAGTATTTTGACCAGTGCCTTGTTTAAATGACACGGCAATTATATCCTGTGTATTTACAGAGGTTTTCATAGTTATGAAACCTGTGTAGGGATGGATGTCATAATCCGCTCCTTCAGTTAAAAGTAAAAATCTTCCTGTTTCTTGCTTACCGGCTACAGGAACAAACTTGGAAGCATCACTCAGACTATCCGGATAAGCCCCTCCAAAGGACTCTAATGTAGGAAGATCAATGTAGCAGTTACCATATCTTACCTGTGACTGGTCGGATAAAATTTGGTTGGTAGATTTCCAAACCTCAATTTGAGTCACCTGGACATTGTCATCAACAATAGGATTAGGGTTGTTGTAATATTTTTCGAAATAGTTAAGACTGGCAGAAGTATCGGCATAAATCTGATCTAAAAAATAATGGTTATCAGAATAATTGTAAGCTCTTATAGTATATTCTTGTGATGTTGAACCACCAGATACCGATACTTCTTTTGTTTCACCCTTTTTCTGACTGGCTATTGTAGTTAGTCTGAGAGGTCCCATTTTGAATTGTGCTTTGATACCAAAGAGTGCCTCAGCTCCTCCTATCAGTGGTGAGGTCTGCATCGAGACATTTCCTGCTTCAATCTTTTGAATTATTTCATCTTCGTAGCCAGTATATGTTATCTTTAATTGGTTTTCGTATTCAAAAGTTCTTTCAGTATTCCAGTCAGCACTAATATTAAGTTTATCACCAATTGTTCCGCTGACATTTATCTGAACCTGTTGTTTAAAATCAGGCTCATTTCTTGTATTCCCCAAACGCGATGCTGTGACACCTTCAGTCGTTTCACTTCTCCACGCACCGTGGATTTGAACTGAACCACCAATCTTCAAACTAATTTTTGGTTCACCGAATATGCTCAACACACCAACACTCGGCAATGGTATTTCAAAATCTGTAAAACTTGAGATCAATTCACTTAATGTTGCTTCACCGCTAAGTTCATAGGCATAACAAATTTTTTCCCATTCTTCTCTTTCGTTCAATGCAATTTTTAAATTGATGTAATCATCAATCGGCATTCTTAACATTATTTTGGGTTCTGATGTGCCAATCTTCTCAACTATCTCAACAAACTTTCCCGTTGAATCAATTCGAACAGTTCTGGTCTTATAATTTGAAGTTGGTTCAAGAAAAAATTTCGATTGCTTTTTCCTTTGTAATTCAACATAAGGTTTATCTTCTCTTTGATAGTGAAATTGTTCCAACCTTGCTGTAGAATCAACCATCTGCCAATCGACTTTAACAGTGTCTTCACCTGCAAGTAGAGAATCAGTTTTTAATCCTGTTGTATCGAGACTTACACCTGTCGAATCATTTAAATAATTTGTGGGATCAAGTAAAATTTCTGATTCTTTTTCAGATTCATTTTCCCCTGAATCAAGTGGTGTGTTTTCAAATTCCATTTCAAAATCTTGCGGCGAATCAGGATTATAAAAACCATCCAGCAGATCAATTGATGTCAAATTTTCATCAGACTTATTTAATTCAAAGTCTGATAGTTTTATCATTTTGTTTGATCAAATTTTGAAGTTGAAGCTGATTGTATTCGTTTGTTTTGAAGACGAGGTCAGTCCACAATGCTTGATTGAGCAGTGGCTTCTGAGGAGAGTTAAATCCAAGATTGATTCCCACAATAAATATCACTAAAGCGAACAAAAAGATGCGGAGAATCTCTTTAGCCAGATTTACTATTCTGCGTTTGATGAATTTTCCTTAAGGATATTACCGTTTTTTTGCGCAAATTAAATTTGTAGAAATTATCCTATAGTTTATCCTTCCTTAACTTTTTAGTGAAAATTCAAGAAACCGCATTTAATCCCTAGCGAAATTTAAGCCAAACAATCAAAATTACAAGGAAATTTTGCGTCCTAATATCGATAGATTCAGGGTGAAATTTTTGCCACGAAATCATACTTGACAGTAAGTTTTACTCAAAAGTTTTTAATACCTTGTTAACCTGCCGATGATATCTTTGTGCTTTGGAAATTTTCTTATCAGTTCATTTCTTTTCCCAGGTTTAAAATCATCAAATTCAAATCCGGGAGAAACCTGTACAACCGAATAATGAAAATGACTTTTTGTTTTCAACTTCAGCAGCAAACCAGTTTTTCTTTTTTATCGTGATTTGAAAAATTGAGTCCTTTTCTTTTCCAAGTTTGTGCACTGAGAGATTTCCTTTTTGATCAATAATATATAAGAGCACAGCGCTTCCATCATAAAAATGCCATAGTTCATCTGACTGTAATAAATGAAATGCAGAAAATTGATTTCCTTCTAAAAGAAAATAAATTGAAGTGGAAAAATTTCGTGAGGATTTATAACGCTTAGGCAGATGTTCCGGCAGAATTTTTTCTCCCGAACGATAAACTTCTCTGAAATAACCACCTTCGGGATGTTTTATTAATTGAAGTTGTTTAATGTATGCATTAGCTTTTGAATTCATCAGATAATTATTCAAATGTGAGACTACTTTATCAAAATCATCTTTTTAGTTTGAATGAATGATCCCGTTCTCAATGTGTAGAAATAAATTCCGCTTGATAATTTTTCAGCATTGAATTCAATTTCATATGCACCTGCTGGTTTTTCTTCATTTAATAAATTTGCAACTTCGTTGCCAAGGATATCATATACTTTTAAGACGACAATTCCACTTTGCGGAATACTAAATTTAATTTTAGTATCTGGGTTAAATGGATTTGGATAGTTTTGAGATAAGTAAAAATCTATTGGTTGATTTGATTCTGTCATTTGAGTAACCGAATTTTCAATTAAAAATTTATAAAATCCTGCCGGGGCAACCAGAGGTTTAGCAACCGTTCTTCCATCATTTGAGTTTGCTGATATATAGTAGTAAACGACGGTGCTATCATTTTGAGCGGGGATGTAACCAACCGCTGTGTCCTCTGATACGAATTGCATTGTTGATGTTGTAAATCCCAAAGTTGTATCCGTAGTCCAGTAGATTGAAGCATCAGCAATTCCTGATTGTGTTTTGATTACTGCATTTATTGCAATTGAATCAGCTTCAAAAATTACTGAATCCATTTTAGCATGAGAAATCCAAATTGGTTCAGCGACACCAACCTCTTTCATTATACAATGGATTGCTCCAAGTGAACCAATTATAGAATTACAATTTATTCCAACTACATTATAACCCGGCATCGCTTCCCTGTAAATTCTCAAGGCTGTAGTGTCATATTGAAGTTCATAGGTTGGGACAATAACAGTCTTATTCACAATCATAGAATTTGTGTAAGTACGATACTGACCGCTTGGTGGATACTGCCCATTCTGATCCGGCGGCATCGGAATTCTGACTACCTTAAAAGGTCGCCCGAAACAAGTTTGAAAATTATTTATTACGTATTGTAAGTTGGCTTCTATCTGCGGACCGTCGGCAACCCCAGGTGGGTATTGTCCAACAAGTAAAGTTTCTTCATCAAGAAGTTTTATATGCATATCTATGTGATGTATTACATCATACGGTAAATTATCCATTTTAATGTAACGATTAATTCCAAGATATAAATTCATGATCTCATCAATCTGAGTTTCAGATTTATTTGAATTTTCATTTAAAACCAACTTTGATGAAAATGCAGTTCCATGTCCATCAATCATTAAATTACCCCCGGTATGTATTAAATCATATGGTGCGGTGGTTGTCTGATAAATTGGAACGTGGACGTAATTTGCAAAAAATACTGGAGTGACATCATCGAGAGGTCTTGGTCGGTTATAAATCCAGTCTATCATATTAAGTGTGTCAACATCATTTGTATAAGCAGTCCATGGTCCATAATCTCTCACCCAGATTGAATTATAAGATGTAATAAGATATTCAATATTGAAAAGTGGAACACCGCCAGATTGCAAATAATTTTTAACAGAATTTGAATCGCCGCAGATTATAAATACCTTCGCTTCCTCCTGAGCATAATCAACAATCTGCCTCAAAATGCTTTGGAATGAGGTCCAGGTTATGATGACACCTTGCAGTTCTTCCCATTCAGCCATTCCTCTTACTGGAAAAGCAGGTGGATCAGTAAAAAGCGGATTAGCTGGGTAATCATAATTCTGCCATAGAACGGATTCTTCTTCAGTCATCCGATGCGGTAAGTCCTGGGTATAAAAATTTTGTGCGGCTAAGAAAAGAAAAAGAATTGTGAGAGTTAGTTTCATTTTGCAGGCTTAATTAAATTAGTATGTAAGAATATTTTTTTTCTTAAAGATGATATTTAATTGTTTAAATATACTCACTATTCACTTCAATCAATTACACATGATTGATTATGGGGGAGAAAATTTTTGAAAAAGAAAAATTTCATATTTAAAATTCAAATTGTCCTCATTATAACTAACATATTGTTACTTAATAACTCTTGTAAAATGTCAGATAATTTAGAAGAAAAGTCAGTCGATAACGAAAAATATAATAACATCGCTCAACAGATGGTTGAAACTGCACTGAAAGAACGCAAAGGTTATGAATATTTGCGAGAACTTTGTGAAATAGGTCCAAGATTAAGCGGCTCTGAAAATTCTATGACCGCAATAAACTGGGCATTTGAAAAGATGAAATCACTTGGCTTTGATAATGTTTGGCTTCAACCTGTAACAGTACCTCATTGGGAACGGGGTGATGTTCAAAGTTGTACAATTCTTAAACCGAAAAAAAATCTTTCAGTCCTTGCTTTGGGTGGCAGTATTGCAACGCCTGAAGATGGTATATCTGCAGAAGTGATTGAACTACAAAATTTTAATGAGCTTGAAAAAAGAAAAAATGAAGTAAGTGGTAAAATTGTTTTCTTTAGCCGTCCATTAGACCAGGGACAAATCAACACTTTCACGGCTTACGGAGGCGCTGTTGACCAAAGAGTTTATGGGGCAAGCAAGGCTGCCAAATATGGAGCGGTTGCAGTTGTCATAATATCTATAACAACAAAATATGATAACGTCCCGCATACCGGAGTTATGATTTATGAAGATGCAATTCCAAAAATTCCTGCTGCAGCAATTGGATATCTTGATTCTGATTTTCTTAGTGATGAACTCAAAAAAAATCCACACCTGAAGTTAAATCTCAAACTTAGCTGCAAAACTTTACCAGATGCTCAATCTTACAATGTAATCGGTGAAATTATTGGGACAGAATTTCCTGATGAAATTATTTTAGTTGGTGGACATTTTGATAGCTGGGATATTGGTGATGGTGCACACGATAATGGAGCAGGATGTATTCAAACTATGGAAGTTTTAGATCTGATGAAAAGGTTAAATTTAAAACCGAAACGAACTATAAGGTGCGTATTTTTTATAAATGAAGAGAATGGAACCCGTGGTGCAATTGAATACGCAAAATATATTGATTCTACAAAACAGAATCATCTGGCTGTAATTGAGTCAGATAGAGGCACATTTACTCCAATAGGTTTTTATGCTGAAACAGATTCTTCTGAAATTCTGAATCGTTTACAAAGCTGGCTGCCTGTATTAGAAAATGCAAACATTGAATGGGTAAGAAAAGGCGGCAGCGGTACTGATGTTCAAAAAATTAAAAATGCAAAACTTCACCTGGGTTACGTTCCTGATGATCAGCGTTATATGGATTTTCATCATTCTGCTAATGATGTTTTTGAAGCAGTTCATCCAAGAGAATTTGAACTTGGAACAGCCTCAATGGCAATTATGGCTTACCTGCTGAGTGAGGAAGGTATTTAATTTGACTTATATTTATCACTTGTTCTGCTGCCACTCTTCCACTTTTTACAGCGCTTTCTATTGTAGAAGGTAAACCTGTATCAACCCAGTCGCCTGCCAAAATTAAATTATCCATCCCTGTTTTTTGATTGGGTCTTTTGTGAATGACATTATTTGAAGGTATAAAAGTAGCACGCTTTTCTTTAATAATTTTATAATTTGATATTAATCCTGGATCAAGTAAAAAGTATTCTTGCATTTCAATTTTTACCAACTCGATCAACTCCTCATCTGATTTATTAACTAATTCATCAGCATGGCTGATGACAATATTTAGATGTGTTCCTTTATTAAATACCCAATGCAATGGAGAATTGATTAGCCCAAAGAAGCCTTCCGGGAATACATTTTTCTTTAACCATATTTGAAAATTCAAAATAGATGAATAGCTAAACTCAGGAATGTTTATTTTATTCTCATCACTTAAGAGTCTATTCAAAGCAAATGAAGGAACGGCGCAAATAACAAAATCAAAATCAGAATAATCTTGTTTTGAAGTCTTTACAGATAAAACTCTTGATTCTTTAATGAATATATTTTCAACTGATTCGGATAAGTAAACATGTCCACCATTATTTTTGATAAACTCCTCGGCATTTTTACAATACGATTTACTTAATCCAAATTTTGGTAAAACGATAGAGGATGCCTTTATACCGCCAAAAAAAATCTGTTTTAAAATATCAATAAAAATTTTTGCTGAAGCTTTTTCTATACTTGTATTCAATGCACCAACTGCGAGTATCTTCCAAAATGCATTTTGAATGGTTAATGATTGATTTTCAAATTCTAACCATTCTTTAATATTCATTTCAGAAAATTTATTTGTTGAATAGAATGGCAGTTTATAAAAAACTTTCAGAAGACTTAGTCGATCCTTTGGTTCCAAAGCTTTATACCTAAGTAAACCAAGAATTAAATTTAATGGATAGAACAGCCGGGCACTTTTCAAAGGAAATATCTGAAAGCCTTCTTTAACAAAATTAATTTCCATTCGCTTCTGGAAAGAAAAATTATCTGTTGCCTCAATTAGTGTAAGAAACTTTAAAGTTTCATGATAGCAGCCCATTAAAATGTGCTGACCATTATCAATTTCTGCATTGGTGTCTTTATCGAGGAATGAATAAGCTCTTCCACCCAATTTTGGTGAGGATTCGAGAAGTGTGACTTTGAATTTATTTTTTACCAAATAAGCTGCAGCTGTAAGTCCCGCAAAACCTCCCCCAATAACAATAACTTTTTTTTGCATCTGAAAAGTGTCAGATTAAATCAATAAACGATTCTATACTTTGCCCACACTCCCAATGAAATACCAATTTTCTTAAACGTTGATATCTTAATCTTGTTTTGATAAACATTATAATTCGCATCAACAATTTTATTAAGCATACGGGAATAAATATGCTGCATAGCTCTTGCCGCAAACATTGCCTTTTTATCTTCTCTGTTTAGACAGGCAGTTGCGGCATTGAAATATTCTCTTGCCCGTTCAACCTGGTATTCCATCATTCTCTGAAAATTTTCATTGTAAGTATTATTTATCACATCCGATTCTTTGTAATTGAATTTATCAAGGTCTTCTTTTGGCAAATAAATTCTTCCTTTCTCAGCATCTTTCTTAATGTCACGTAAAATATTAGTCAGTTGAAGTGCGATGCCCAGGTTAATTGCAAAATCTTTTGCTGAAGGATGCCTGTAACCAAAAATTTCAATGCACATCAAACCGACTGTTGATGCCACATTATAACAGTAATTCTGAAGGTCAAGGAAAGTGAGATATCTTTTCTTTTGTAAATCCATCTCCATTCCTTTAATCAGATCAAAGAATGGCTGCAATGGAATATTAAAATTCTGGATTGTTCTGGAAAGTTTATTAAGCAAAAGATAATCTGATAAACCGTTGAGTGATTTCTCCAATTCAATTCTCCACTTTCGAAGCTTCTCATATTTTACAGCGTCAGATATAGTTCCCTCATCAACGATGTCATCAGTTTGCCTGCAAAAAGCATAAACAGTATTCATAGCATCACGCTGCTTTGCAGGTAATAAATTGAATGCGTAATAAAAACTGCTATTACTCTTTTTCGCTATTTCTTTTGCTATGTCTTTCAATTCTAAAAAAATGCTTTGATAAAAATTTTCATATAATCGGTTTTTGTTAAATAAGGACGCTGTGAAATAACATCAAAATCAACGCCACGTATTTTATTTAATATTTCCTCACCACCTCTTATTGTCCAGGCAATTTCATACTTAAATCTACCGGAAAGAAATTCAAGCAGAGATTTACCTTCGTTAAAATATTCCTGTACTCTGTTAACACTAAATTCAATAAGCTTCTTCAAATTAAGATTATTTCCCCTCATCTCAAACACTTTTTCGTCCACTTTAAAATCTTTCCATGTCTTCAAACGGATAATAAATTCTTCCTTTGAGATAATCAATTTGAGTATCCTGAATGAAATTTGTTATTTGTAATGCCGTGCAAATTTTATCAGAGAAATTGACAGCGTTCTCGTCTTTAATATTAAATAGTTCAAGTAACAATCTCCCAATCGGATTTGCAGAGTTAGAACAATAATCTAAAACATCATCAAATTTTTGATATTTATTTTTCACGACATCCTGTTTGAATGCTTTTATTAGATTAAAAAAATTTTCAGGATTTAATTTTCTGTCAATTATCGTTTTTTTCAGCGCGGCTTCGAAATGATCTTTTGGTTCACTGTTAATTAATGAAGTAAGTCTTAATTCAAAAGTTTGAAGTTTGTCTAAACGTTCTGTGTCGGTATAATTTCCTTCATCTGAAAAATCATCTGCGGTTCTTGCAAACCAATAAATAATGGCTACATCATTTTTAAATTTTCTTGGTATTAACAAAGACACAACTGGAAAATTTTCGTAATGGACTTTTGCTAGATTAATTGCTTCGGTATAACCAAGTTCAGCACCAATATTTGGATTAGATTTAATCAAATAATTCCCACAAACTGAGAAAAGTTTTAGATATCTTTTGTCGCCAACTTATTTATTCCTATTTCTAAGAGGATAAAAACAGTTTATTTTGGGACAAGCAAAACTATCTTTTGTATTAAAATGAGCTTAAAAATAGCATTTTTTAATCTTAAAAAAGACTTAAGTAACCTGATTCTCTGGCATATTATTATTAAGTGATTTTGCAATAAAATATAAAGTAAACAATCATTGATTCACAAGATATGGAACCTTAATGGAAGATTTTGAAAAAAAAATTGAAAAAGACGTAGTAATCGAAGTAGTTAACCTGACTCGTGCCACTTTGAAAGAAGCAAACGAATTTAAAATAATCCTTCAGGATGATGTTGAAAAAAAATTCAGAAAACTTGTAGTAGATATAAGCCAATGTGAGTTTTTGGATTCAACATTTCTTGGAGCTTTAGTGATGGCCAAAAAATCCATCAACAAAATAGGTGGTGATTTAAAAATCGTTGAACCGCCATCTGTGTTTAAAGCTTTGAGAGAAAAGACCGGCACCTTACATATATTCGAGTCATATAAATCGGTAGAAGATGCGATAAACAGTTTTTAGATTTTCACTTAGTATCTAAAAGTAATATCTCCAATCGAACTCAGCGGTTAATCCAATATTCCAAATTGCTTTTAAATCTGGAAGTGAACTCTCCTCCGGTACTACAACACTTTCACTATAGGGGAAATCAACTCCAAAACTTAAATACAATCTCAGACTTGAACTTTGATCCAGCGAAAATGTTCTGAAAGGTCTGTATTCCACTACGGGAAAATCGAGCTGAACAGATTTGTAGGTTAATATGGTATAGTCATCATTATCAGGCACAACAATAGCATCCTGATCCTTTCCGTTACCATAAAGTGAAACACTTACCTCTCTACCTAAAATAAATTGAAATCGTCCAAACGAAGTTGCTATACCTGCCTGCCATGGGATCAATCCACCGTTCCCTGCGGTTACAGCCATACTTGCAAATGCATCAGGTGCTGCCCAAATCAGTATGGGAGCAGTGATTAATAAATCAAAGGGCAACAAATAAAACGGCATTCGAATGCCCAAATTATATGCATCTCTTCCGGGAATTGCTGAAGAAATTTGTCCTGTAGAAATCTGAGAAGGCACATTTCCAAAGTTCATAGTTGAAGGACTATCCTGCCTCCACCCAAATTGTAAAAATACTAATCCATCACCTGCCTCATTTATTACACCCTCAATACCTAGTCCAAAACGGACATTTAAATCCAAACCACCAACTGCACCGGCCGTTGTCTGGTCAACACTAAATCCACCATTAAGCCCATTTGTTCTTATGTCAGTTGCAACACCAACAAACAAACCAAGTTCGGCTTTGAATCGGGGAAGCTCGCCTAAACCTGTAGCAAGTCCGGGAGCTGGAGTTTGAACTAGAACATCTGCTAAGAGTGGTATTACATCAGGATCATATTCTCTGGTAATATTAAAGTTGTTTTTACATACATTAAAACTATCAGGTGCATTTTCAAAAGTCAGAGGATCAATTTCATAATCGAGTTTTGTCTTTCCATTGGCAACATCAAGAAATTGTTCAATACTTAATTGAACGACAGCTGCAGCATTTTCAGCATCCTGTTTTCTCATATATGCATCACCTGTAATAATCATTCTCTTTCCATCCCAGGTAACGACTTCCAAACCGTGTTCGTTGTAATAATCGTGTGTTCCTTTTCTTTGTGATGCATTACCCCAGGTTCCTGCTGTATGCCCGGCTGCAAATACATCTTCAAGAAAATGTAAGGCGAATGCTTCATCAGCCAGCGCACTTAAAATTAGTGCAGATTCTTCTTCAGGTGTTAAATTTTCTGCAGAATATCTTGCAGCTTTCATCAAAGCACTATCGTGAAACCAGGAATAAGCACCGATTGCATTTAAATCTGCTCCCTCCATTAGACATACTGTTAAGTAAAATTCTGCATCTGTATTCGCTTCCGGTCTTGGTAGTAAAAAATGAACGTTATTAGAACCTGCTCTTGTTGCATACTCTGGATCTACTCTCTGAAATTTAATATCTGAATCCCGAAGAGAGTTAATTAATTCACTTCTGTTCTTTGCGTCTGCTATATTAATTTTTAACTGAGCAGCAACATCCGCAACCTCTAAAATCCATTCAGTTTGAAGAACATTATACAATAAATTTTCAGGTGAACAAGAGTGATCTCCCGAAATAGCTGGCCAAGCAGCATAATCAAGTTGTGTTATATCAACGGTTTGCGTGGCATCAATTACAGATTCAGTTAATCTGTCCTCATATCCTTTTCTTGCCTGTGCCCAAAGTTGGTCAAGTTGAGATCGATACTCAGGACTTAAATTTTCAATAGCAAGTAAAGCTATATCTCTGTGTTCGGGATAAATCCAGGCGTGTAAATTTGAGTTGAGTAAAATAAAAAAGCAGGTAAATAATAAAGAAATTTTCATCGCTCTCGTAGGCTCTATTCAATAAATTTTTGTGCCCGAAGGGGGATTTGAACCCCCACCCACTTGCGTGGACTAGCTCCTGAAGCTAGCGTGTATACCAATTTCACCATCCGGGCTTAGTAACTAACAATAAACAATTAATATTGAAAAAATTATTTTTTCATAACTAATTTAGTGTAATAGGTGGTTTTTTCTACTATGGGAATAAATCACTTGTTAAGATTATTTAAAAACTCACCAACCGGTTTCACCGCTACGTTCTTCCTTTATAATAACATTTTTGTCTGTATGAATATCACAAGTCATAGGAGGATGGCTCACATTAATTATATCATAAATGATTTCAGGACAATAGTTGTTAGCCAATCGTGAATCACCAAGGTCCATTGTCTTTTTACAGAAGCCAACTGTGTCAACATTTTCTGAGTATTCAAAATAACCTACGGGGATTTTTATTTCTTTATACGCTTCTTCCATAAATATTGCCCAGATAGGAAGAGCTGCTCTAGCACCCTGCCCATACCAGTCTGTAAATTTAACTCTGTGATCATCAAAACCTACCCAACAACCTGCAACGATTTCAGGTGTGTAACCAACAAACCACGCATCAGAAAAATTCTGCGTTGTCCCTGTTTTTCCCGCAGCTGGATACTGATAATATTTTCTTACACCGGCTCCGGTTCCATAATCAACCACATCCTGCATCATACTTTCCATTATCGAGGAAGTTTCCGGGGTTATTGATTGAACATACTCAGGTACAAACTGATCAATCAAAATTCCATTCTTATCTTCAATTTTTAAGATTGAGATTGGTTGAACATGAACTCCCTTATTAACAAATGTACCAAAGGCTGAAGTTAATTCGAGAGGCGTTACCTCCGATGTCCCAAGAGCAATTGAAGGATAAGGATCTATCCTGGATTTTATCCCCATTCGTTGTGCTATTTTTGCAACTTGTTTTGGTGGGGCAATTTCACTAATTGTCATTCGTCCTGTGATTACATTAAGTGATTTAGCTAACGCATATCTCATAGTTTCGTAACCGGTGTATTCACCATCTGAATTGGATGGACTCCAACCATTGTAATCGAATTTTTGATTTAAAATTGTGTACGCGGGAAAATATCCATTCTCCATTGCAGTTGCATAAATGATTGGTTTGAATGCAGAGCCGGGCTGCCTTCTAATGCCTGAGACGTGATTCAGTCCCCTTCCAAATTCCTGATTTGTTCCACCAACCATAGCTTTTATTTCACCAGTAAACGGATCTATTACAACAAAACCAACCTCAATTCTTGTTGCTACATATTTAACCGAGTCAATGAAGTCTTCATCTTTTTTCAAACGATTATAGATTTCAGCTTTTTTCTCTTTTGACTCCTCACTTTTGTATTCACGCGTCTGTCTTATAGCTTCATTAATCAAAGTTGATAGCAACTCTTTATTCTTATTCCAGCTCCAGTTTTTTTCAAATAATTTTTGATATTCTTCAATATGTTTTGCTGATGCTTCATTAGCAATTTTTTGCATTCTGGAATCAAGAGAAGTGTAAATGTTCAATCCGTCACGATACAAATCATAACCATACTTATCTGCAAGTTCAGACATTTGCAAACGAACGTACTCCATAAAATATGGAGCGATAGATTTCATTGCACTCGGTTTTTCTGAAGAAAGTACAATTGGTTCCTGTTTAAGTTTATCATATTCAGTTCTATCAAGATATCCGGTTTGAACCATATTATACATTACTAGGTTTCTTCTTTGTAATGCATTATCATACCTTTTAACTGGGTCAAAATCTCGCGGTGATTTTAATAAGGCAACAAATAATGCAGCTTCGGGTAGTGTCAGATCACTCGCACTTTTACCGAAATAAACCCGGCTGGCTGCTTCAATACCATAAGCACTTTTGCCAAAGTATGAAACGTTAAAATAAAGTTCGATTATTTCATTCTTTGTAAAATTCTTTTCAATCTGAATAGCTGTAATCCATTCCCTTACTTTTCGGATTGCTTTATCGAGTTTCGTTTCGCGTGTGAGTTTTAAGTCATAGAGATTTCGGGCAAGTTGTTGAGTTATTGTGCTCGCACCTTCAGAAAGTGACAATGAGAAAACATTCTTGACCATAGCTTTTATAAATCTTGAAACATCAACACCCCAATGACTATAAAATTTTCTATCTTCAGTTGCAATTAAAGCTTTAATTAAAAAATCGGGAAGTTTATCAAAGTGTGTTTCAATTCTGTTCTCAATATAATATTGACCAAGTAGCTCACCGTCCGCTGAAAAAACATTACTTGCCAGCTGTGGTTTGGGATTTTCGAGTTCTTCAAGAGATGGCAAACCACTGTAAATAAAAGCTAATAATATTCCAAATAAAACAAGTACAACCGCGCCAGCGATAATCCAAATTTTATTTTTCTTCTTATTTTTCTTTTTCATTTTTTTGTTTCTGTGTTCAGAATCATTAAAATATTTTTCAAAATCGGTTTCTGTCATATCCCCTTACAAATAAAAAAAATCTATAAATCGACAATTTCAAATTTTTGATTTTTTAATACACCGTAACATGGTTTATCCAGCCAGGAACCTAAGTTAATATAATTTCCATGCTTATATGTCTGCCAGATATATTTATGCAAATGTCCAAACAGAACAAAATCAAAACCTTCATCAATTTTTTTCTTCGCCGCTTCATAGAGCCCGTCCACTTCACCATAATCTTTCTTATCTGTAAAATCTCGACTTGTTTTACTTGTCTTGCTAGCTATTGATATTCCAAGATCAGGATGAAGCAAGGAATAAAGAAATTGGAAAAATTTATTTCTTAAAATCCATTTGAGAATGTTATATCCTGTATCGTTGCTTACCATACCGTCTCCGTGTGCGATAAAAAACTTTTTTCCATTCAATTCTGTTGAAAGAGAATCACCGTACATTCTTGCACCGAATTCCTTCTCAAAAAAATCGCGGTGAAGAAAATCATGGTTACCAATAAAATAATGCAACTTTATATTTTTTTCAGTTAAATCCTTTAATGCAGCGAGAGTTCTATAAGACCCTTTTTGATAAACTCTTCTATACTCAAACCAATAATCAAAAAGATCACCTACAATAAATAGTTCGTCACAATTTGACTCTGCAAATTTCAAAAAGTTCACTAGCTTTTTTTCTTTTGCTTCTTCCTGGACTTTATTCTGCAATCCTAGGTGAACATCTGATATAAAGAAGTATACTTTTTCCACAAACTCAACTATTTTAATATGTTATGAACAAAAGTAAGTATACAAAGATGTAAAAAAAATTCAATCATTCATCTTTCAAACTTATTTGGGCGAGCAACCAGTTGTTAGGGTCAAACTCGATACTATCTGGTATTGCACTTGTTGAGATTTCAAGTAAGGTATCTCTGGAACTTATATTGTATCTGAATACTTTTTCACTGTCATCTTTGAAGAGCATTTTTATCTCGAGTGGAAAATTAAATACCTCATACTCTTCCTGCACCTGCTGTAACAAAATTTCTACAAGAGTATTGTTCTCTGATTGTACTATCTTTGTTTTATATTCCAGATCTATCTGCCCGGTGCTAAAAACCCACTGTTCAAAAAATTTATCCAGATCGATTCCTGATACCTCTTCGCAGGTATTCTTAAAATCATCTATTGAAGCATTCGAATACTTGTATGATTCATAATATGTTCTCATTATTCTAAAAAAGCTTGAATCACCAACTTCCCAGCGGAGCATATGCAGCACCCATGCTCCTTTGTCATACATTGTTCTGGTAAATAAAAAGGCTCCCGGTTCTGCTAACGATCCCGAAAAATTGCTGGAGTATTTTCCCATCATTGTTGATTGAAGTGCTTTTTCCCCAGTCAGAGCTTCATAATAAAGTGCTTCGGAGTAAGTTGCGAATCCTTCATTCAGCCAAATATCTTTCCACGATTTTGGACTTACTGCATCACCCCACCATTGGTGTGCAAGTTCGTGAACGTAAGTATCTTCATAAAAATTAAATCCACTAATCATATTTGATGAGACGCCGGTAATCGTCTGATGTTCCATTGCTCCGGGATACCATAGAAACTCCGCAACACCATATTTTTCTTTTATGAATGGATACTCCCCAAATAATTTTGAAAGTACTTGCAGCATCTTCACGTGATCAGCAAAGTCTAATTTAGCATTTTCAAGTTTATCAGGAAGAACAAAGTATTCAACATCCATTGTATCTCGACCAGAAAGAGAAATGTATTGATCTTTGAATGAAATATAATCCGCAGAATAAAGTGCAATCAAATAGGTTGAAATAGGATAGACTGTTTTCCAGGTATAAGTTCTCCTTTCACCGATTGTTTTTACATCGACCAAAACACCATTTGAAATTGATACAGCACTTGAATCATTGGTAATACTCATTTCAAGTAATGATTTATCAGTCGATAAATCATTGCAAGGAAACCACGATGAAGCAAAAGTTGGCTCACTTAAATTATAAACTAATGATTCTCCATTCCTCTTTCCAAAAACAAATCCCTCTAAACCTACTCTTTCTGGTGTGCCTTCGTATTCAACTTCTATGTTAAATTCTTTCCCAATAGAAGAATTATACGGTATAGATAATATGGTCCCATCATTATCAAAATCCGTTGAAATTCCATTAACTAAAATTTTATCTATATTGAAATTGTCATAAAAATTTAGATCAATTGTTTTAATATTTTGATCAAGAACTTGTCCTGTCAATACTGCATTTGCAATAAACATTTTCGTTTCGGGATGCAGATCGAACGATAATTTGTATTTGATTATATCTATTTTCTTTTGATTTGGACTGATATAATCATCATCAAGATTATGAAAATAGGTATGAATATAAGTCATCTTGTAAAGTTGAATTTTATAGTAAACTACTCCAGGAAGGATTAAAATCAGCACCAACAATAAAATCAATAAAAGGTATTTTTTTTTCTTCATTTAATTTTGATCACAAAAACAGTTGAAATAAATGAATTAATTCTTTATCCTAAGTTACAACTTTTGATAATTAACAATTTGTTAAATTGCCAATCAAACCATATTTATATATCTTTGAAACGAAATTAAAGGAGAGAAAATGTCCCTTCAGGGCTCATCACTATTAAGAGATACGATAACAATGTTACTGGCCGGTGGTCAGGGTGAAAGACTACATCCGTTAACTAAAGTTCGAAGTAAACCTGCAGTTTCATTTGGAGGAAAGTATAGAATAATTGACTTCGCACTTTCAAATTGCCTAAACTCAGAACTAAGAAGAATATATGTACTCACACAATACAAATCTGACTCTTTAAATCAGCATCTCTTTGAAGCTTGGAGCATTTTCAATCCTGAACTTGGTGAATTTATATATTCCATTCCACCACAAAGAAAACTAAACAATGATTGGTATCTTGGAACAGCAAATGCCATTTATCAAAATATGAATCTTTTTTCTTCAGACCGAAAAGCAAAACAAGTTCTGATACTTAGCGGAGACCATATTTACAAAATGGATTACCTGAAGCTTCTTCAATATAATATTAATAATAAAGCACATTTGTCAATGGCTTGCATTGAAGTCCCACGCGAAGAAGCATCAAGGTTTGGAATCGTAAGTGTTGACTCCGAATATAAAGTTGATTCATTCGTAGAAAAGCCAAAAGATCCGCCGAGGATCCCAGATAACCCGGACTTCTCTTTTGTAAATATGGGTATCTATGTATTCGATGCAGCGGCTTTGAGAGAAGTGTTAACAGAAATGGAAGAAAAAAACATTCCTTCAAATGATTTTGGTCAGGATGTTATTCCTTATATGATTAAAACTGGTAGAAATGTTTTTGCATACAAGTTTCTTGATGAAAATAAAAAATCGCTGCCATACTGGAAAGATATTGGAACAATAGATAGTTATTATTCCGCTAGTATGAATTTGTTGAGTGTTTCACCAGACTTCAATATGTATGATGCAAGCTGGCCAATTAGAGGTTACCAGTATCAATTCCCTCCTGCAAAAACAGTTTCCCACGAAGGTGAAAGAGTTGGTCGAAGTCTCAATTCACTTATCTGTGACGGCTGTATAATTTCCGGAGGACTTGTTGAACGATCCGTGCTTGGTCCAAATGTTCGGGTTAATAGTTATGCATATGTGACCGATTCAATTGTAATGGATAATTGCAATGTCGGAAGACATGCAAGAATCAGGAGAGCAATCATCGATAAAAATGTAACTATACCGGAAGGTTATGAGATTGGGTTTGATCTGGAAGGTGATAAGAAAAAATTCACAGTTACTGAAAGTGGAATTGTAGTTATTGGGAAAAATGAAGTGCTTCCTGATCAGAAATAGTGCTCTGAAACATATCCTATCTATTTATTTTATTTTTCAATTGATTAAATACTAAAATTTTTCAAGATTCATCGTGAGAAAAATTATTTAACTTACGATTCATGAATCCTGAACTTCAAAATAAATTATCAAATCTACCTTCAAAGCCGGGGGTTTACCAATTCTTTAACGACAAGCAGAAGGTAATCTATGTCGGCAAAGCAAACAATATTCGGAGCAGAGTAAAAAGTTATTTCCATTCAAAAAATCCAAATGCAAAAACAGAAGCACTTGTAAGCAAGATCTCTGATTTGGAGCTGGTAGTTACGGATTCTGAAATTGAAGCTCTTGTATTAGAAAATAATCTCATCAAAGAACTCAAACCAAGATACAATGTAAACTTAAAGGATGATAAATCATTCCCTTTTATCAAAGTTACCAATGAACCTTATCCTAGAATTTTTTCAACCAGAAGAGTAGTTCGTGATGGTTCAAAATATTTTGGTCCGTACACAAGTGTAAAGAATATGAAATCTGCTTTGAGGATGATCAATCAGATTTTCAAAATAAGAAGCTGCAAATTTGATATTAATGATGAGTCTATTGCAAAGAAGAAGTTTAAGGTTTGCCTCGACTACCATATAAAAAAATGTGATGGTCCGTGTGAAGGATTAGTAAGTGAAAAAGAATACAACGATATGGTTGACGAAGTTGTAAAGGTAATCAAGGGAAGAACTGACGAACTAATAAGAGACCTAGACAAAAAAATGAAAACTTCTTCAGAAGGGATGGATTTTGAAAAAGCAGCTGAAATTAGAGATAAAATTGATCAGCTTAGAATTATATCTTCAAAGCAGAAAATTGTAAGTAATGATTTTGAGGACAGAGATGTAATATCAATTGCTTTTGAAGATAAAGATTCAGCTTGTTCAGTTTTTAATATCCGATCTGGAAAACTTGTTGGGAAAAAGCAGCTTAGATTGAGTTTAAGAGGTGGGGAAGAATTAGAAGAGATATACAATTCAGCCATTAAATTTTATTATGATGATCATGTTGAAATACCCAGAGAAATTTTATTAGAAAAAGAACCTTTTGAAAAAGAACTACTTGAAAAATGGCTCAACCAGAAAGCTGAAAGAAAAGTAAAAATATTTATTCCACAGCGTGGTGAGTTAAAAGCGCTTGTATTAATGTGTAACCAGAATGCAAATCTTCAGCTAAAAGAAATTCAATTACAGAAGATGAAAAAAGAAGGCAATGTCCCGTTTTCACTTTCTGCTTTGCAAAGAGATTTGAGATTAAAGGTTCTTCCAAGGAGAATTGAGTGCTTTGATATTTCGAATATCCAGGGTTCTGATTCTGTTGCAAGTATGGTTGTATTTGTTGATGGTAAACCAAAGAAGAGCGAGTATAAAAAGTTTATCATAAAAGGAGTTGAAGGGCCTGATGACTTTGCGAGTATGCAGGAAGTGATTCGCAGAAGATATACTCGATTACTTGACAATAAAGGACCACTTCCAGAATTAATTATGGTCGATGGCGGGAAAGGACAACTCTCAAGTGCGGTTGAAATATTGGACAGTCTCGGAATAAAACAGTACAATATTATTGGTCTCGCAAAGAGACTTGAAGAAGTTTTTTTTCCTGATAATTCAGAACCAGAATCAATTCCAAAAACTTCATCTGGATTAAAGCTTTTACAGCAAATAAGAGACGAAGCACATCGTTTTGCAATTACTTTTCATAGACAGAGAAGATCCAAAAGAACAATAACGACAGAACTGACATGGATAAAAGGGATAGGAAAAGCTACGGCATATCAGTTGCTTTCAGAGTTGGGCAGTGTTGAAAAAATTAAAAATTCTAACACTGAATCTTTATCAAAAATTATAGGAAATAAGAGGGCCCAACTTGTTAGCGACTATTTCAAAAATAAGAAGCACGAATAAAATATTTTTAGTAGCATTAATTCTAATATCATTTATATTTTTTAACAGCGCTTACCATAATAGAAACAGTCCTTACCTTCCTACAAAAGTAAATAATTATTCATTCAATTCTTTAGCTAGTTACGACTTTAAGCAACTAAGAGATACTGTATTTACAAATAAAGATCATTTCATCGAAGTTAATCTTGTAACTCAGCAAGCTACACTTTACTCAAGAGATGGTTCAGAATTTCAATTCCCAATTTCTTCCGGCACTAAAAAAGTTGAAAAAGGAATGGATACTAACGTAGGTCTCTTTGCAATTCAATGGAAGGCAAAAAAACTATACTCGGCCCAATTTGATAGCACAATTATGTTGGATTGGATGGGATTTAATAACGGCATTGGTTTCCACGCATTAGAGGGAAAAGGCTACTATAAATATCTTGGTAAGAAAAATGTTTCTCACGGATGCATAAGAGTTTCGAGAGAAGATGCAGAAATTGTTTACGAAAAAGTTAAAAAAGGGACACCGGTTCTTATTCATAAAGGTAATAACGCAATAACAATAGCTTTTACAAGTGAGGGCGAAAGCTATAATCAATACTCTTACTCAGAGACTTACAAACTGCTTAGACAAAGGGAGAAATTAATTTACACTGGTGACTATCTCATTTCTTCAAGGGAAAAAATATTAATTGACGAAAAAAATATTTATTCCAGTGGGTTACCAATTGGAGATTCAGAATTAATCCCAGCACAACAAAATCTAAAACCTATTTATTTCTGGATTGATAAGAACAAAACAGAAAAAGAAAAATTATCAGAAATATTTTCCGGAAGAAATAAATATCCAATAACCTTAAATCCATTCCTTGATTCAAGAAATTAAAAACGATTACTGCTGACCCAGTACTCCTTAATTTGTAGGGACACGAGAGGGCGTGTCCTTACAAAGACTCCAAATTTTCAAACAATTTAACCTATGAACTTGCATTTCTAATGAGAATTGTTTTCTTTTAGGTTAGTTTAATTTTTATTGGGGAATAAAAATGAAAAAGAAAATATTATCTGTTTGTTTTTCGCTGTTAATTCAACTCACTATCGCAACCTTTGCGCAAGGACCTGGCGAACCATATCACCCTGAAACTGCTAATGGTGCAAATTACATTCATTCTACAGGACAGAGACTTTTATGGAAAAATCCAGACAGCACAATTTATAATGTAATTTATTTTAGTTCTGACTCAGCTCTCGTCACTCAAATGAATCCTTCAATTATTTTATATGATGGTTTTCCTAGTACGGTATATGATTCTATTTATTTAGATTTAGTTGAACCACTTAACTGGAATACAAAATATTTTTGGAGAGTTGTAGAATACTATCAATCTGGTTTCTTTGCAGGCCCAGTTTGGCATTTCAGAACAATGCCGAATCCAATATGTGATTATATTGACTTCCAAGATGATTTCGAGAATGGTCTTAACAATTGGACTGTTACAAATGATGGTGGAAATTGTGTGTGGGAAATTTTCTATCCACCATATCCAAGTGGTTATCTATTGCCAATTAGTTCTGTTGATGGAGTATTAGCTGCAGACGCAAATGCGTGTGGAAATGGATCATCAGTAATAACAACCATTACACTAAATGAATCTTTCGGTGGCGGATATGGCTATAAAAGTTTAGAGTTTGATAATGATTGGAATGTTTTAGATTCTACTGATGTAGCTTATGTCGAGGTAAGTACCGAATGGAGGTGAAAATTGGGAAATAATATGGTCGGAAATAGGTGAAGACTTAAGAATGACACACGAAGTTATTCCCATCCTTCAGGGTGGAGAAATCCTTCTTCGATTCAGAGTAATTCAACCTGGCTGGGACAGGTGGTGGGCAATTGACAATGTAAAATTAGTTCAGGATTGTCCTCTTACACAATTTTATCCACCACATAATCTTAAACTAAACACCATTGTACAACAATACGCAAGAGTTGAGTTAAGTTGGGAAACAATTGGACCCTGGTATCAATCTTATTTTTATATATTTAGGAAACCTGGATTACCGACTGATCCAACGAGCTACTCTTTCGTTGGGATGGTGCCGTACACCATGACTACTTTTTCAGATACTTCTGTACTTATTGATAACAACTATACTTACCAAATTAATAATGGGCCTTATCCTAATGGCTACAGTAATGAAGCTACTGCCTATTTACAAAACATTGTTCCCGTAGAATTACAAAGTTTTACGGCACAAGTGACTGAAAGTAATGTTCAACTTCTTTGGTCAACAGCGACAGAAACAAACAACTCGGGTTTTGAGATTCTTCGCTCCACTCAGAATAACAACAACGGTTGGAAGAAAATTAGTTTCGTTCCCGGATTTGGTACTTCAACTGAAGTTCATCATTATTCTCTTATCGATGAGGCACTTCAACCAGGTAATTATCAATACAGATTAAAACAAATAGACTTTGATGGAACGTTTGACTATTCAGACATTATTGAAGTGACAGTTGTTGCACCAACCATATTTTCTCTTGAACAAAATTATCCCAACCCATTTAACCCTTCAACAAAAATTAAATTTGAGATTCCGGGTCAAGCCCGGAATGACAATCGTTTGGTTACACTAAAAGTTTATGATGTTTTAGGAAATGAAGTTGCAATACTTGTTAATGAACAAAAACAAGCGGGCATTTATGAAGTTGAATTCGATGGCACAGAATTACCAAGTGGAATTTATCTCTATCAACTAAAAGCTGGCAATTTTGTTGAAACAAAGAAAATGATTTTGTTAAAATAGTCACATCTTTATAGGGGTTCAATAGTTTGAACCACTACGAAACATCATCAACCTTTTTGCCAAATAAATAAATAATTCCAATTAGTATTGTAGCGATCAGAAGCAACGCAATTACAGGTGACAAACCAAATGCTGTGAGTATATCACCAATTAACATAGTTACGATTGCAACGGTAATTGCATAAGTAAGCTGCGTTCTAACATGATCAACGTGGTCACAACCGGAAGCCATCGAACTAAGAATTGTTGTATCAGAAATTGGCGAACAATGATCTCCCCAAACGCATCCTGCAAGCACAGAACTTACAACTCCAACTAAAATTAAATGAGTATCTGCAGATGAGTAGTTGTTCATCCCTGTAACAGCGGCTGAAAGAGGAATAACTATTGGAAACATAATTGCCATAGTTCCCCAACTTGTACCGGTAGCGAAACTCGTTAATCCGCAAACTACAAAAACGATCACAGGTAAAAATCTTGGGTTAATAGAATCACTGATGAGACTGATAATATAATCTGCCGTGCGGATTTCACTAGTAACTGCTCCAATAGCCCAGGCAAGAGTTAAAATTATAACAGCAAGAAACATCGAACGTATTCCGGCAAACCACGCATCTACCGTCTCACGGAGAGTTAAGAGTTTTTGTACAATTATCATAACTCCAGCAATCACACAAGCTGAAAAACTTCCCCAAAGTAATGCCAAGTAAGAATTGGAATTGCTGATTACATCTCTTAATCCAATATCAGTTATCCCTTGCTCTTTTAACGAATCGATTCCGGTAAATATCAATCCTAATACTGTTACAAAAACTAAAACTAAAATCGGGACAACACCATTATACCACCTGGCTTTGTCTTCATTACCAAACAATTCACTTTTCTCACTTATTTCACTACCAGAAAAAGTTGATTTTGAAACTATGCATTCTTTCACTGCTTTGCGTTCAGCTTTAAGCATTGAACCAAAATCTCTTTTCGTTAATGCAATGAGAAAAACAAAAAACAGCATGGCGATCGGATAAAATCGAAAAATTATTGTGTCAAGGAATAGTGAATAAGCATTTAGAGAAGAACCAATAACATTTAGTCCATCCTGAATTAATCCTACTTCATAACCAATCCATGAACTCACAATAAAAATACTTGCAACTGGTGCAGACGTTGCATCAACAATAAAGGAAAGCTTTTCACGAGATATCTTTAATTTGTCGGTTATTGGTCGCATCAGATTACCAACAACTAGAGCATTAGCATAATCATCAAAGAAAATTATTAATCCTGATAACCAGGTAGCAATCATTCCGGATCTTCTGGTACGTGCAAATTTTGAGAGAGAATTTGCAATGCCTGTGGTTCCTCCGCTTCTTGAAATTAATCCAATTACTCCACCGAACAGCAAAGTAAAAACAAGTATTTGAGTATGAGAAACATCACTAACAGCTTCGATAACATATTTATCAACTAATCTCAAAAATGCAGTGAGTGGATCAAACCCATAAATAAAAAGTGCACCGGAGTATATACCAAGGATTAACGAAATGATCACTTGTCTGAAAATTAAAGCAAGTGCAATTGCAAGAAGTGGGGGAACAATACTTAAAATTCCAGGAATAACATTTATGTTTGTCTCCTCAACATCAATCCCTGAAAAATCTAACTTAAATTTGCCGGAACTGGGAATTGTTATAGAAGTATCAAATGAACCTTTGGTGAGATTTAACTTTATATTATCAGAAAAATCATCACTAATAATTTTTAATGTGACTTGATCCAGCGTATCTGAAAAACCATCACCTTTAAGTTCAAAACTGATATTAGAGAGCGCTAGGGATGGGACTTTAATCGTTTGTCCAAAGAGACCAAATTGAAAAAACAGAATGCAGCAGAAAAAGAGAATAATTTTATTCAATAGAAATCATTCGAAAATAAGAGAATACCTTACATAGGATATAACGAAATATACCCCATCAAATAAATATTTCAAAAATAATTATTATTTTTACTTTCAATCAGAGAGGATAATTAATGCAAAAGATAATAATTACAATATTAACGCTTGCAGCTCTTTTCATTTCAGGCTGCAATTTTAATAATGAACAAATCACAAAAACCGATCTCGAGAAACTAATTAATGACGCATTAGGCGGAGACCAGGGAGCTAATCAGAAGCTACAAGGTTTTCTAACTCCAAAGCATATAGGTAAAAAGGATTATAATCAATTATATATTGATCAATTTAGTACGGATGATAAAACATATTATTCTGTTATTCTTGAGTACCTACGACCCCCGATTAAATCTTTTTGCAATTTATGATGACGATCTAAATTTTTATTTGCATGATAAATCACTTAATGGATATCTGAATTCAGAATGGGTTGAAAATGGAACAAGAAAATTTGTTTTTGTGCAGGAAAGATTTTTAACAAAAGATGTTTTAAGTATTGATCGGTTGTCAATCTATGAGGTTGGTGAGGTAGAAGCATCTTTAGTTTACAGATCTATGAGTCGTTTTGTTAAAGTCAATAACTTAGCTTATCAAAGAGTAGAATCGATTAAGGATAATTTAATCTTAACAAAGATAACCGGGACATCAGACAAAGCATTGAATAATAAAATTGATACATTTTATTACAATCAAGGTTCAAAAAAATATTTAAGTAAAAAGAATTTGTTTGATAATTATGTACGTCAGGAAATAGATAACTTTGCCTGGAAAACAACAAAACCACAAATCACAGAAAATTTTGTTGATGCAGAAACAGACACGGTAACAAAGAATTTCAAAATTTCACTCAATAGAGACTGGCAAAAAATTCCAAAGTATATTGAGGACCGCCAACTCAAACAACCTCTGACCGGTGTAAAATATGTTAATATAAATCACGGTTCCAGCTTTACAATTTTGCAGATTCCCCGGGGGGAAGATGGTGAAGCTTATTGTCCTTACATATTAACAGAAACTGTAAAAGGCAACTATCGAATACGAGCTTCAGAAGTTTTTGAAAGCGGAAAAAACTATCTACAGTATTTTGAACATACATGTGGAGGCACAAAATATTTTCTCATATTTGAATGCCCAAAATCAATTTATCTTGAGAACAGAAAAGAATTCTCAGATATTATTAATTCATTTTCAATTGATTGCTAATTCGAATTGATATTTTCTTGATCGAAGAATTGCTGGATTTACTCAATCCCGAGTAAATAAAAAAGGGTAACCAGCTACACAAGTTAGTGCTTACCACTGCTTCCTTCCGGACCTGGTGGAGTTGGGCATTCACCTGTTAACTGGCACCCATAAAAAATTTACATTTATAAATTAATAATTAAAGATAAGAATAAACACTTACTTTCACTTGACCTTCGACCTTTTACTTTTGACTTGTTCTGACAAAGTATTTCTTTCCCAGAAAACACCATCCTCATAACCCTGAATTTTCTTTTCTGTTTCAGCAATATCAAGTCTTTTTAATGCAAGTGAGCAATATACTTCATCAATCTCAACACCTACATATTTTCTACCAAGTTTTTTTGCAACAACTGCAGTTGTTCCGGAACCAACAAAAGGATCGAACACTAAATCGCCTTTATTTGTACTTGCAAGAATAATTTTTGCTAAAAGTTTTTCAGGTTTTTGAGTTGGATGTTCTGTATTCTCAGGCATAGACCAGAATGGGACCGAAATATCAGTCCATATATTTGATGGTGATGTATCACGAAACTTTCCATCTTTTTTCAATTCCCAGTCCTTTGGATTACGCAACTCATCCTTATACGGCGCAAAAACTTTTCGTCTGATTTTTACTTTATCAACATTGAATGTAAAGTCGGAAGAGTTTGTAAAGAACCAAATATCTTCCGTGCAATTTTTCCAATTTGATTTTGCCCCCCTACCCTTTTCTCTCTCCCACGTTATTCGATTCCTTACTTGAAAATATTTTGACGCAACTTTGAATATTGAAAAGGAAGATTTCCAATCACCACATATATAAATCGACGAATTCTCCTTAAGTACTTTTATCAATTTACTCAGCCACGAATCCAACCAATCTTCGTAATCTTGTAAATCCATTTCTTTAAAAATTCGTTCGTTAAATTTTTTAGTTAGGTTATACGGTGGATCAATAAACAACAGGTCAACAAATTTATCCGGCAGAAAATCAACTACATCCATCAAATCTTCATTAATTATTTTGTTAATGATTGAGTTGAACGCAATTCTTTTTTTAATCTTCAACAATCGTGATCTGTTTTTTGCAATTTCACTCTCGTTGATTTGGAGTGTACGGTTTAATTTTGCTCGTTTCTTCATTTGCGATTTAAATAATAAAAAGATAATCCTTTATTCTATCTCGAAATATATTTTATATTTATAATAAAATGTGAACTAAATTCGAAATAATCTCTTAGTTATACCTCTCTAAAATCTTGTTTAGCTACAGCCAATTATCTAAGTTTCCAGAACAATTTTATCAATTTTTTGGGATATTTCTTTATGAAGAGGACAATAGTCACAATGCCTGGGGATGGTATAGGAAAGACTGTATTGCCAGAAGCAATTAAAGTATTAGATAAAGTAGGTTTTGAAGCTGAGTATGTACACGCAGATATTGGTTGGGATTTCTGGTGCAAAGAAGGAAATGCGCTTCCACAAAGGACGATAGATTTGCTAGATGAACACAAAATAGGTCTTTTTGGTGCAATAACATCAAAACCAAAAGATGCGGCTGACAAAGAATTAGATACTTCACTTAAAGGAAAAGGTTTTGTTTACTTTTCACCCATAGTTTCAATGAGACAACATTTCAATCTAGACACTTGCATTCGGCCGTGTATTTCGTTCAAGGGAAATCCATTAAACTTTATTCGAAAAGATGGCAAAGGTGGATTTGAAGAACCAATTGTGAATACAGTTATATTTAGACAAAACACAGAAGGATTATATGCAGGGATCGAATGGACTAATCCACCTGCAAATGTTCGCTCGGCATTTGAAACACATCCTAAGTGGAAAGCGTTTAAAGATGTTCCTAATGAAGAACTTGCAATTTCAACAAGAGTGATTACAAAGAAAGCTGCCACAAGAATTATTCGTGCAGCATTTGAATATGCAAAAAAATACGGTTATAAAAATGTAACAGTATGCGAAAAACCAAATGTGCTTCGGGAAACTTCAGGAATGATGGTTAAGATTGGAAAAGAAATATCAAAAGAATATCCAGACATAGCTCTGTGGGACACAAATATTGATGCACAAATGATGTGGCTGACAAAAAATCCTGAGGACTACGGAGTTGTAGTTGCGGAAAATATGTTTGGTGATATTATTTCAGATGGTTTCGCTGGGCTTATTGGTGGACTTGGTTTTGCCTGCAGTGCAAATATAGGTGATGAAGTTGCCGTTTTTGAACCAACTCACGGAAGTGCTCCTAAATATCAGGAACTGAATCCATCAATAGTAAATCCGATTGCAATGATTATGAGTGCTTGTATGATGCTTGATCATATCGGCGAAACTGCTAAAGCCGATAAAATAAGAACTGCAATTGCTAAAGTTATTGAAGAAGGAAAAGTTAAAACCTATGACATGATGAAACTTCGTGGTAGTAAAGATGTATTTATTAAAGGTGCATGTACAACCCAGCAAATGACAGACGAGATAATTTCTAAATTGTGAAATGGTAAACGTCAAAAGTCAGATGATTTTACATTATCATATTTGAACTTAGTATGTTGAAATTAAATCATAAGAAACTTGATGTTTGGCAGCTAGCTGTCAAATTGGTCTCAATGATTTATCGCGTAACTTCAAATTATCCAAAAGAAGAAATGTTCGGGTTAACTAGTCAGACTCGAAGAGCAGTAGTTTCAATATCAGCTAACATAGCTGAAGGTGCAGCAAGAAAAAGTTTGATTGAGAGAAAAAGGTTTTACGAAATTGCCAGGTCTTCATTGGTTGAGGTTGATAATCACATTGAATTAGCGAAAGAACTAGGATATCTTAATTTAAAAGCAGTAAATGAAATTGATGAAAGATTAAATGAACTTTTTGCGAAACTTTCAAAATTTATAGAAAAAGCTAAATAGAATAACTAGTTTGACAATTGACGTTTCACATTTGACGGGATTAAAATGAACGGAATAGAACTCGTACTAATAGCTCTTGTAGCTTACATTATAGGCTACAAATTATACGGGGGATTCATTACCAAGCGACTTGAGGTTAACAACAATAAAGAAACCCCTTCACACACTATGTACGATGGAGTGGACTACTGTCCTGCGAAAGCACCTGTGCTTCTTGGTCATCACTTTGCTTCGATTGCTGGTGCTGGACCTATAGTGGGACCCGTTATTGCAGCAGGATTTGGTTGGCTACCTGTTTATCTCTGGGTCATATTTGGTGCAATATTCATTGGAGGAGTTCACGATTATTCAAGTATCGTTGCATCAGTTCGTCATCAAAGCAAATCTATCGGTTACATTATTCAATCATACGTTGGTGTAAGTGGGAAAAAACTTTTTTTGATTTTTGCCTGGGCAACTTTAATCCTTGTAATTGCCGTATTCACAATAATTATTTCGGATACTTTCACTCACATTCCAAGTGCTGCTACTTCATCAATACTATTTATGCTGCTCGCTGTTTTATTTGGGTTAGCTATTTATAGATTTAAAATACCTTTATGGGCCGCCACGATAGTGGGTGTAATTTTACTTTTTTTATCAATTCCAGCTGGAAATTTGTTCCCCATTCAACTCGATGGATTTACCTGGGATCTAATTTTATTTGGTTACATTTTTTTAGCTTCAACGGTACCGGTATGGATACTTCTACAACCGAGAGACTACTTAAACTCATTTTTCCTTTATGCACTGATGGCAGGAGGAATAGTCGGAATAATTTTCGCGGCTCCTACAATCAATATTCCGGCATTTAATTCTTTTTCACTTGATAAGGTCGGATATTTATTCCCTGCTCTATTCGTTACAGTTGCATGCGGAGCAATTAGTGGATTTCACTGTATTGTTGGTAGCGGAACTACTGCCAAACAACTAAACCGTGAAACTGATGGTAGAATTATCGGCTACGGTGGAATGCTGATCGAGGGAATGCTGGCAATCCTTTCCTTATTGGCAGTAGCTTCAATGGTAAATGAAGAATTTATTAATATCCTTACAACAAAAGGCCCGGTACCTGCATTCTCACTAGGTGTTGCTAGATTTATAAATGCGATTCCTGTTTTGAATATTTCAATTCCACTTGCGCAAACATTTACCGCACTGGCAGTATCGGCATTTGCACTTACATCTTTAGATACAGCAACTCGTTTAGCAAGATTCATGTTTCAGGAATATTTTGAATCTAAAGAAAAATCAGATAAACCAGCATTGCTTACAAACCGATTTTTAGCAACTGCAATTACAATAGCATTTGGGGCAGCTTTAACATTCAGTGGAAAAACCATGTCGATGTGGCCATTATTCGGAAGTGCAAATCAATTACTTGCTGCACTTGCTCTACTTGCTTTGACTGTATGGGTTGCAAATCTGAAAAAGGGATATCTGTTCGTACTTATTCCTATGATATTCATGTTTGCTGTTACATTAACAGCTCTTGGAATGTTGATCTATCAGAATTTTATAATCGATAATTATACGCTTTCAATTATTTCAGTTTTATTATTTACACTTGCTGTCTTACTTGGAATTAAAGCATACAATGTTTTAGTGAATGGACGAGAATTATCCAAAGAAACTATTTAAGAAAAAAGAAGTGTCACTCTGAACAAAGTGAAGAGTCTCTTCTTTCAAAATTAAGATTCTTCATCAAAATAAATTGTGATTCAGAATGACAGATAAATTTTGGAGTAAATAAATGCGTGAAAAAGTATTAAAAATCTGGCCGGAAATAAATTGGATTCAAAAGAAAGAATTAAGAGAGAAGACTCTCGATTGCTGGGTTTATGCAATCGAGAAATCTGTTCTATCTGCAGAAGATCTGGAAATGATTCCATTCTCTCTACTAATTAAAGATTGCAAAATAACTTTTATGAATCACAAAAGAACTGCTGTTCAGCTTTCTGTTGAGATTGCAAAAAGAATGAAAGAAAATTTTGGTGATGAAATAAAAATCGATATGGATTTACTCATTTCAGGTGCAATACTAATTGATGTTGGCAAATTAATTGAATACGACAAAGTTGATGGAAAACTAACGACGAGTAAAGCCGGAAAACTTTTACGGCATCCTTTCAGCGGAGTAGCAATTGCTGACCGTTTCAGTTTACCACCTGAGGTTCAGCATATTATTGCGTATCATGCAAAAGAAGGTGATGATGCAATAAGAAGCATCGAAGCTATCATTGTTCATCACGCAGATTTTGTTTCCTTTGAACCATTTAAGAAGTGAGATGAAAGACGAGAGACGTAAAAAATAAGAATAATCTATGTTGAATCTTGCACATAAAAATTTAGATGTATATAAGAAAAGTCTCGAATTCGTTTCTAGTATTTATGCCCTCACACAATCATTTCCTCGTGAGGAACAATTTGGACTAACTTCGCAAATCAGACGATCATCTGTATCATTAATATCGAACATTGCTGAAGGATTTGCACGAAGTTCTAAAATTGAAACTAAAAGATTTTTAGATATTGCTCGTTCTTCATTGGTTGAAGCAGATACACAAATCGAAATTGCACTTAAATTACAATATATATCAGAAAATGAAATAATTGAATTGAATGAAAATTCAAATCACATTTTTGCAATGCTAACTAACTTAATTAAAAAATTTTCCAAGCAAGTAAAATGATCATTCCCGTTTTTCATTTTTCTTTTATCATTTCTCGGAGAGAAAAATGTCCCAGACTCTAGTTGAAAAAATTGCACAAAAATATGCTGTTGGTTTAGATAAAAACCATGAAGTTCGGTCTGGTGATTATCTAATGATTCAACCAGCTTATGTGATGACTCACGACAACACAGGAGCTGTCATTCCAAAATTCAAATCGATTGGTGCGAAAAAACTTTTTAATCCTCGAAAGGTAGTTCACACACTCGATCACGATATTCAAAACAAAACTGAAAAGAATTTAGAGAAGTATAAAAAGATAGAAGAATTTTCTAAGTCAATGGGCGCTGATTTTTATCCTGCCGGAAGAGGAATCGGACACCAGATTATGTGTGAAGAGGGTTATGCCTGGCCCGGAACAATGGCTGTAGCTTCAGATTCACATTCAAATATGTATGGCGGGCTTGGTTGTCTTGGAACTCCGATTGTTCGAACTGATGCAGCAGCGATATGGGCAACTGGAAGAACGTGGTGGAAAGTTCCTCCAATTGCAAAAGTTGAACTGACCGGAAAACTCCTAAAAGGTGTAACAGGAAAAGATGTTATCATTTCTCTTTGTGGATATTTTAATAATGATGAAGTATTGAATCATGCAATAGAGTTTGTTGGAGAGGGAGTAAAATATCTTTCCATCGAAGAAAGACTAACTATTGCTAATATGACAACAGAGTGGGGCGCACTTGTTGGATTATTTCCAATGGATGAGAAAATAATTGAATGGTTAAGAAAAAGAGATAGTTACATCCAGAAAAGAGGACTCGAAGGAGTTTATTCTGATACGGATGGAGACGGCAAGCATCCTCGAATAAATGAGAAAAGAATTTCTGAACTTGAAAAAAATATTACTAAGGCTGATAAAGATGCTTTCTATTCAAAAGAATTAAAAATTGATTTGTCATCTATTGAACCTTATGTATCCGGACCGAACTCAGTTAAAGTGATGAATTCTGTTTCTCAATTGAAAAAGAAAAGTCTGAAAATTAATAAAGCATATCTTGTCTCGTGTGTTAACAGCAGATTGGATGATATAAAAGAAGCTGCAAAAGTTGTAAAAGGGAAAAAGGTTGCTGAAGGAGTTGAGTTTTATGTAGCAGCTGCCTCAAGCGAAGTGCAGAAAGAAAGTGAACTTGCTGGTTACTGGAAGGCATTGATTGAAGCTGGAGCAAAACCGCTGCCTGCGGGTTGCGGTCCTTGTATTGGATTAGGAACAGGATTACTTGAAGATGGTGAAGTAGGAATTTCCGCAACCAACAGAAACTTTAAAGGAAGAATGGGTTCGCCAAAAGCGTTTGCATATCTTGCTTCACCTGCAGTTGTTGCTGCATCTGCAATAGCCGGCAAAATTAATTTTGATTGGGATAATGGAAGCAAGCAAATCAAAGCTGAAATAAAAATCAATAAGAAAACTTCGTCGGGAAAAACATCTGTAAAAATTCTGCCATACTTCCCATTGGTAATTGAAGGTGATCTTTTGTTCTGTCACCAGGATAATTTAAATACAGACGGAATTTATCCCGGCAAGTACACGTATATTGACGACTTCACTTCTGATCAGCAAGCAAGCGTTGTTATGGAAAATTATGATCCGGAATTTGGAAAGATTGCAAAGAAAGGCGATGTAGTTGCAGGCGGATTTAATTTCGGGACAGGAAGCTCCCGTGAACAGGCTGCGACAACTTTTATATATAAAGGAATTGCTTGTGTTATTGCAGGTTCTTTCAGTGAAACTTATGCACGCAATGCAATTAACAATGGATTTTTAATTATTGAATGCTCTGATTTGGTTAATGATCTGAAAGAAAAATATGGCAAAGAAAAGTTGACAGTCCAAACAAATAAAAATGTAAAAATCGATTTTGAAAATTCTTCAATCATTTTTGATGGGAAAGAATATTCTATCGATCCTGTTGGTGAAGCCGCTCAGGAATTGATTATCGTCGGTGGACTTGAAGAGTGGGTAAAGAAGAATTTATAATAAAAACGAAAACTACAATTCAACAAAATATAAATATGCAAAAATCTATTTCACGTCTAATATCAGAATATGCAATCAAACTTAAATATGAAGACTTACCCAAAGAAGTCGTTAATGAAGTAAAAAGATATCTGTATGATTCCGTTGGTTGTGCGTACGGTGGATATCATACAAAAGATGTAAACATTATCAGAGATATTTACAAAGAAATGGGCGGCAAAGGTGAAGCCACAGTCATCGGTTTTGGTGACAAGCTTCCCGCAGTAAGCACAACTCTTATTAACTCATTGATGATACGTGCACTCGACTTTAATGATATTTACTGGAAAGAAGATCCTTCTCATCCTTCTGATATCATTCCTGCTGCACTTTCAGTTGGTGAATTAGTTGGTGCTTCGATGAAAGAAGTTATTACCGCAATTGTTCTTGCTTATGAATTTGAACAAAGGCTTTGCTTGTTTGCTTCGCCGGGAGTTCGTGAGCGAAAATGGCATCACGCAACTCTAACGCAGTTTGTTTCTCCGATTGTTGCAGGAAAAATGCTTGGATTAAATGTTGACCAAATGGTTAATGCAATTGGAATCAGCGGAAGTCATAATCATACAATCGGCTGCCCGACTGCTGGAAAATTAACAATGATGAAAAACACTGTCGATCCAATGGCAGTTCAAGCTGGAGTGTTTGCAGCATTGATGGCAAAAAAAGGTTACTCCGGAACCGAAGCAGTGTTCGAAGGTAAAGAAGGATTTATGGATACATTTCTTGGATGGAATGCAAAAGAGCAAAAAGTTGATCCGGTAAGTATGAAAGGACGAGATGGAGTATCAGAATGGAAATGGAATCTTGAAAAACTAATTGGTGGATTGGGTGAAAGTTATAAAATTATGGAATGCAGTATGAAAGCTTTTCCAACTGAAGCATTAACTCACACTCATCTTTCAGCAACATTAAATGCAGTTACAAAAAACAATATCACTTACGATCAGATTGAAACTGTCACACTTACAACTTTAGCACAGGCTTATGATATTCTTTTTGATCCGCACAAGTATCGTCCTGAATCAAGAGAAACTGCTGATCATTCACTTCCCTATTGTATTGCTGCAGCTTTGGTTGATCATAAGATAACAACAAGTTCATTCAGTGATGAGAAATTAAAAGACCCAAGAATCTGGGAAGTGATTGATAAAATAAAAGGTGAGCCATCTATCGAGTTTGAAAAAATGTTTCCTGCAAAGCAGCCAAGCAAAGTAGTAGTAAAGACAAAAGACGGAAGAGAATATTCAGAATATCTTGAATATCCAAAAGGTGATCCGAGAGAGCCGATGACTATGGAAGATCTTGATAATAAGTTTGAGGGATTATCAGAAAAACTTCTTGCAGCAGGACGAAGAAAAGAAGTTAAAGAAGCAATCTTTAATGCTGAGCAATTAACAGCAAAAGAATTTATGAAGAAATTGAATGTTTAACACTCTGTCATTGCGAATGGAGTGAAGCAATCTTTAATTGGAGATCGCTTCGTCATTACTGTCAGCACACAGGTGATTCCTCGCAATGACAATACTTGAAAGAATCAAATATGAAACAAATAATAAAGGTCTCCGCTGGTCCAAGAGGCGAATCCGTTCGCTCCGATTGTTACATTGAACTTGAAATTAAAGAAAGCGGCGGAATAAAACTTAATTTTCAAAGTAAAGTAGAATCAATGTACGGACAATCAATCCGTGAACTGATTCTGGATTTGTCCAAATTCTTCTCACTGAAGAATGCAAAAATAACTATTGAAGACTACGGAGCACTTCCTTTTACAATAGCAGCAAGATTTGAAACTGTAATAAAGCGAGCTTTACCACGAACTAAAAAAGAATATCTGCTTCCCTTTTCAAAAAAATCGACTTACAAAACTACCAAAGATAGGTTGCGACGAAGTCGATTGTATCTACCAGGTAACGAACCAAAATATTTTATTAACGCAGGACTTCACGAACCGGACGGACTTATACTTGATTTGGAAGATAGTGTTGCTCCTTCACAAAAAGATGCAGCACAATTGCTTGTAAGAAATGCTCTCCGCTCAGTTGATTTTTATGGTGGTGAAAGAATGGTAAGAATTAATCAACTACCAAAAGGATTGGATGATTTAAAGTTTATCGTTCCTCATAATGTTCACGTTATTCTAATTCCAAAATGTGAATCTGCTGAACAGGTTGTTGAAATTCAAAAGGAAGTAGCAAACCTGAAAGCACAACACAATATAAAAAATGAAATTTATTTTATGCCAATAATCGAAAGTGCTAAGGGTGTTTTAAAATCATATGAAATAGCTTCTTCAAGTAAACAAATTTGTGCTCTTGCAATTGGACTGGAAGATTACACTGCAGACATTGGAACTCAGCGAACTGAAGATGGTAAAGAAAGTTTCTTTGCACGAAGCATGGTTATTAATGCGGCTAGAGCTGCAGGGATTCAACCGATTGATACTGTTTATTCTGATGTTTCAAATATGGATGGGTTGAGAGCAAGTGTTTTAGAAGCAAAGTCACTTGGCTTTGAAGGAAAAGGATGTATTCATCCACGACAAATAAAAGTTGTTCACGATGCTTTTGCTCCAACAACTGAAGAAATTGAAAAAGCAAAGAAAATCGTCCTTGCATTTGAAGATGCTGAGAAAAAAGGATTAGGGGTGGTCTCTCTCGGAAGTAAAATGATTGATCCGCCTGTAGTTAAGCGAGCACAAAAAACTATCAATCTTGCTTTACTTAATAAATTGATCAGCAATGATTGGAGGAGAAAATGAAATTAGTTAAAAACGCTGCAGGACGATTCGTACCAACAGAAGTAAACGGACAAGAACAAATTCCTTTTAAAGGAATAAATAAATACAAGCCAACTGGAAACAAAGCAAAACCTTCGATCAGAACTTGTATTGAGTATCCCTCTGATGGAAATAAAGTTGTTAAAGATTTAAAGACTGCTTTAAAGAAAGCCGGACTTAAAGACGGAATGACAATCTCGACTCATCATCATTTAAGAAATGGCGATGTTGTAACAAACCAATTATTTGACACGATTAAAGAAATGGGGATTAAGAATATCAGATGGTATCCTTCCGCGTCATTTCCAATTCATTCACATTTAATAAAATATCTTGAAGATGGAACTATCCATCACATCGAAGGAAGTATGAACGGACCACTTGGAAAATTTACTTCCGAAGGAAAAATGAAAGGTGTTGGAGTTCTTCGTTCACACGGAGGAAGATACCAATCCATTCAGGATGGAGAAGTTCATATTGATATTGCTGTTATTACTGCTCCAACCGCAGATCCATTTGGAAATGCAACCGGTGATCGTGGTAAATCTGCATGCGGATTAATTGGTTTTGCACTTGGTGATTCTGAGTATGCTGATCGAGTTATTGTTGTTACAGATAATCTTGTTCCCTTCCCCTGTGTGCCATGGCAAATTCAGGGTAACAATGTTGATTTCGTAGTTGAAGTTGATTCGCTGGGTGATCCATCTAAAATTGTTTCTGGAACAACACGAAGTAACAAAATCACCTGATCGATTACTAATCGCAGAATATGTTGCTGATTTTATTGAAGCGGCCGGAATAATGAAAGATGGTTTCTCACTTCAGGCTGGTGCCGGTGGTACCAATCTGGCATTTGTATTATTCTTAAAAGAAAAAATGAAAGCCAAAGGAGTTAAAGCAAGATTTATGCGTGGCGGCAGCACAAAATATTTGGTTGAAATGCTCGAAGAAGGCTTGACAGATTACATTCTCGATGGGCAAACTTTTGACCTTGAAGGTGTTAGAAGTATGAGAGAAAATGCAAATCACATAAACACATCTCCGTTCACAAGCTACAACTTTCACGGCAAAGGAAATTTTGCATCAATGGTTGATGTTGCCGTTCTCGGTGCAACTGAAGTTGACATTAATTTCAATGCAAACGTAGTAACACATTCTGATGGTTATTTGCTTCATGGAATTGGCGGCTGGCAGAACTGTCTTTATTCAAAGTGTGCAATTCTTGCAATTCCTTCTTTCAGGGATCGCATTCCTGTTATTGTTGATGAAGTGACAACACTTTGTGGTCCAGGTGAACTCATAGATGTCATAATTACAGAAAGAGGGATCTGCATTAATCCAAAAAGAAAAGATTTATTGAAGGCACTTAAAAATTCATCACTCCCAATCAGAGATATTAAAGAATTGAAAAAAGAAGTTGATGAAATATGTGGCGGTAAACCAGCCAAACCTAAATTGAACAAAGAAAAAGTTGTTGCAATTATTAAATGGGTTGATGGAACGGTACTGGATTCGGTATTTGAAGTGGCGTTTTGAAAAAAATAGGGATAGCTTTCGGAGCCGGTGGTGCTCGTGGTATTGCTCATCTTTTAATGATCGAAGCGCTTGAAGAACTTGGTGTTAAACCTTCAATAATATCAGGTTCAAGTATTGGGTCCGTTGTGGGCGCTTTTTATGCCGCTGGATTTTCAAGTAAAGAGATGAAAGAAATTCTTGATCAGCTCATCAATCCTAAAAGCGATTCTGTTTTTGATTTCCTACTAAAGTCAGATATTGTAAAATTATTTTCAATGTTTGATCCTCAATTTATTAAATCCGGATTTATTAAAGGAGATAAGTTTCAGAAGTATATGGAGACGCATTTAAAAGTTTCCAAATTTGAAGAACTTAAGATCCCGTTAAAAATTGTAGCCACAGATTATTGGAAGAAAGAAGAGGTTGTATTTGATAAAGGTGAATTGATTCAACCGATTAAAGCTAGTTATTCATTACCGGGTTTGTTCAAACCGGTTAAGATAAAAAATAAAATTTTAATAGACGGCGGCGCAGTAAATCCACTCCCGTTTGATTTAATAAAAAATCATTGTGATATTACAATAGCAATAGATGTTACAGCAGTTAAAGCACAAAGTGATAAAGATATCCCCCCTACGTTCGATTCAATCTTTACTACATATCAGACTATGCAGAACTCTATCATCAAAGAAAGACTAAAATTTCTTAAACCGGATATTTATATCAAGCCAGAGATTTATGATGTAAGAGTTTTCGATTTCGCAAAAGCAGATTCAATATTTAAACAGGCCAATCCGACAAAGCAAGAATTGAAGAGGCAATTGGACAGGTTATTGAACAATACACTGAATTGACGAAACTGTTTTGGATTTTGTTTTCTAGGTTGAGAAATAATTTATTGCGGTGGTTTATATTTATTCAAACCGCTTGCGAATGTAGATATCCAGACATTCCCATTAAGATCACGAACACAAGCATTAGTTATATTTGAACTAATCAGAGAGTTAGTAGTTCTGAAATAATTAATATTGTTTTGAGCATCATAAACTGCAAAAAATTCTGAAGTTGCAATCCATTTGTTATTCGCGTCGTCAATGAAAATATTTCTCACATTATTTTGGGCAGAGCCAACCAAATAGTTTTCGAATGCTGATCCGTTCCAGACTGATATCCCCCCTCTAGCAGTTGTATCCGGCAAAAAGCAGAACCAGGTATTATTAAATTCATCAACGTCACTTGATGATATCGTTGTTGATAAATATCCATAATTTGACTGTAGTAGTTGACTATAAATACCATTGTCAAATTTGTAAATTCCATCTAGTGTTGTTCCAAGCCAAACATCATTTTCTGAAGCGATATAGATACTATTAATCCAAAAATACTCGTTCGGATCCTGATAAACTGTCCAATTTATTCCATCGGTACTTCACAAGGTTTGCTGAAGTACCTATCCATGCATTTCCCATATTATCAAAAACGATTGTATTGATTAATTCAGCAGTCAATCCGGAATTATTTCTGTTATATATTGTCCATCCGGTACCATCAAAAACACCAATCCCGAAATCTGTACCCACCCAAACTCTGTTTTGTGGATCTACCGAGATACAGTTTATTCTATTAGTTGGAAGTGGAGAATTCGTTGTATTAAAATTTGTGAAGTTGACTTCGTTATACCTAATTACTCCCTTATCCAATGAACCAATCCATTTTACATTATTTTGGTCCACAGTAATGGCAGTTAATGAATTCGATTGAATTCCTGAATTAAAAACCTGGAAATCAATCCAAACAGAAGTATCACGTAAAGTTTCGTTGTAATCAGCTCTTATTCCACTTTTTACTACTGCTGAAACATCTTTATCCCTGTGATTAAACAGAGTTAATTTTACCCTGTAGTCACCCGGCAATAAGTTTTCAAATGTTGCAGGAGTCACCTGACTCACCAACGAGTCATTTATAGTTATGGACGCACCAGCTGGTGTAGTTGTTATGGATAAATCGCCATACATCGAGGGATTTGATAAAATATCTATGAACAAATCCTTTTTTTCATCTTCGCCAAGAGCAACAACTACCGTTGTGTCTTTAAAATATTTTTTCTTAAAAGTTATTTCATATTGATCAGCATCGATATAAGAAATGCTGTCAGGAGTTATCCTTCCTGTATTTCTACCATCCACATAAATTGAAAATCCGCTTGGATTAGAATCTATGTAAATGAATCCTTTTGGTGCTTCAGGCTCAATTGGGGATTTGGATACCTCCTTATCACACCCAAAAAATATCAACATAAATAACAGCACGTAAATGGAATTATGAATCCTAAATAAATTTTTAGATATTTTTATTGAGCCCAACATGTTTAATTCTCAACTATAAAATTGTATCCAAAAGATTCAATATAACTTTGCAAAAATCTTAGTTTTGTGTAATTCTTTTAAAATATGACCCGAATAATCCAAATCCACCTTCTATGTTTGTATAATCGGAAACATCGACACTTACTGTTAGATCATCAAATGAACCACCCGTAGATGAGATATATTTCGAAACCGGTGCATCAAACGCAGTAACATTGAACGATATTTTTTGAAGAATAGAATAATTCTGTTTGTTTGGATCACCTTCTGAAATTTCCTGAAGAGCTTTTGTTACAGCATCAAGCCTGTAAATTATTACCGGTGCTGAAGATGGACTCGGAAATACCGGAATGGATTCACCATTAATCTCTTCGTATCTGATTGGGACAACTTTAAATTTTTCTATAATCTCTCCGTTAACATTTTGCTTAAATCGAATTGTCAACTTCGGGGAAAAATATATTTGGTCGTCGAGTGGGTACCAGAGAAACTGAATAATAGTGGTGGCAACTGGCGGAATTAAAACTTCACTTTGATCATTGAAGTTAATACTTTTAGGAGTTACTGATGATGAGCGTAATCTTTTTCCATTAGGAAGTAGGACTTCAAGCTCAACAATTTTATCGTTGGTAACTCTAAAATCTTTATTATAATAAAAGCGAAAAGGAGAATTATACCTTGATGTATCTGTTCTGGTTACAGATGAATCTTTAAAAACAAATACTGAATCGTTATACCATACTCTAATATCCGCACCTATTACTGATGGATCAGAAGGAGTTGTAAGATAACTTCTGAACAAAGTAGCAGTTTGAAAATTATCATCATTTTTTAGTATACAGGTGAATGCAAATTTTTCCTGATAGTCGCCATAAGGATTAAAATCTTCTTCGCAAGAGATTGTAAATAGTAGTATTAGAAATAAAAATAATATTTTAATTTTCATCATATCTCAATCATTAATGTTCCTGTTACAAGAAATGGAAGCATATTCACAATTTCTCCGGTATCCCTGTTGAAATAAAAAATATTTTTCCTATCATAAAGATTTATTACGCTTACTCCCAGTTCCATATTCATAACGGACAAATTTATTTTCTTCATTATGCTCAAATCCATTCGATGGTAAGTTGGAAGTCTGCCAAGATTTTTATCACCTAAGTATACATACTGTTGAAACTCACCCCCATTAATTTCACCAGGGTTACCACTGTTGAAAAAGAATTTGTCATAAAACCCGATCATCTCTGTGAATGGATAACCAGAAGAGTAATTCCATGCACCGCTGGCAGTCCAACCGCTACCAATATTAAATTCAAGAATCAAATTGATCGAATGGCGAGTATCATATTTAGGATAATATATCCAATCCTCTCTTTTCTTATAAGCCCAACTTAAAGTGTAAGATGTGGTTATGTTAAAAGGTTCTTCGCTGTAGCCGAGTAAAAATTCCCAACCATAAGATTCACCGGAACCAGGGACCAGATCAGGATCCGATTTAGAAAACTTTTCATCGTTAACAATTGGAATATTTTGAAGAATTTTATAATAGCCTTCAACCGAAAATAGAGTTTTATCAGTAATATCAATGTCCAATCCCGCAAGGTATTGAATCGATGTTGCAGCATTCAGATAGTCAGGAGTAATAATCCAGGGTTCGAATATTGAAATAATCTCATCTTCATCTGAAACTGTCAATAGTTCCTGAAGATAAATTCCCCATGCGGCTTTAAATGCCATGTTGGGAAGAAAACGATATGTAAGTCCGACACGTGGTTCAAATGTTCCACCTCCGGAAGTGCTTAGACCAGTCAGGTTAATTCTGGTACCAGCATCCAAACCAAAGTTCTTCCAGCGAAGAAATTTATATTTACCGTATACACTTATGTTACCAGCAAAATTTTCGATGTCACTTTCGAGACCGACAAGGTTTGTCTGTCTGAATTCTGAATTAACTGTTTTTAATTTTAAGCCTAATGCGATTTCATCACGATTATCGTAGACATAATTCGCATCAAATGTTATTGTAAAATCCTGTAATGAATTATACCGCGGTTTAAGACTGCTGAGGTTTGGAGTTACTTCCCCTTTAAAGGTGCTGAGAGAAATTCCCAGTCGTGAATAAAGCGGTATATCATAAACTTGCAGCCATTCAAATCCTAAGAGATTATTTTGCCACGAAAATTCTTCACGTAATGGATTATCATAGTCAACATTATCATTTGTGAAATATCCAAACACAGAAAACTTTGCATTGTTAAAAATATCTGAGCTTGAATACGTGAGTTTGAACGAAAGATCATAAAAATCGATAGGAACAGTTTGATCATTAAAAAATCTTTTTAATACCTGGGTGTTATAACTTTTCCTTCCGGTTATCATAAAAGATCCGTTTGGAATTGGACCTTCAAGCAGAGCTTTAGCAGTTAAAAAACTTACGCCACCTGTAAAACCAAATCTGTTTTTATTTCCATCTTTAGAAATAATATTCATCACAGAAGAAATACGCCCGGCATACTCTGCCATGTATCCCCCTTTATAAAATTCCATACTATTTATCATATCCGGGTCAACAACACTAAATAAACCCAATGAATGAAACGGATTATAAATTTCGACTCCGTTAAGTAACACCTGGTTCTGATCTCCGCTCCCACCACGGACATAATACTTGGCTGTAACATCACCTGTCGTACTTACCCCGGGAACATATTGGAGTGTGCGAAAAATATCTGTTTCAACTCCTTTGGGCAAGACTTCAATTTGTCTTACGGAAATTCTATCTAGACTAATATCAATCTGATTTTCTCTTACAACCTTATCTGCAACTTTCTCAATCGTTTGAAGCTCAATACTAAGTGGTATAAGTTGAACATCAAGCTGAGTTATTTTCTGGTCTTGTACAAAGACTTTTAGAGTTTTAGTTTTATAACCAACATATGAAACTGTAACTTCGTATTCTTTACCTGAAGGAATTGATTTGACAAGATAGAGTCCTCTCTGGTTGGTTGATGCACCTGTATTTATTTCTCTGAGAAAAACATTACAGAAAACGAGAGCTTCACCATTTGTTGAATCTGTAACGAATCCGCGCAAGTCACCGGTTTGTTGGCTGTAGCTCTGCTCTAACGGAGTAAATAATAAACTTAAGAATAGTATAAATATTCCGGAAGATTGTTTTAAAGAGGATGCTGAAATAAACGGAACCCTAATTCGTATTGATAAAAATAATTTATGGATTCAAATATATAGTAAACTTGAATTTGTTTATACACCAGAATATTACCGGTAAAAATTGATTTTCCCCACTTCCCTGAGGAGGGGAATTATTGAATTATTATTTCAAAAGTATCATCTTCTTCGTTTCTGTATAACCTGTCCGGCTTGTATTTTACTTGTAGAAATATATCCCGCTTGGTAAACCAATTCCGTTAAACTCAATTTCATAATTCCTACTAATTTATCTTCATTCACTAAAGACGAAACTTCTTTCCCTAAAATATCAAATACTTTTAATGTTACTTTTGAAGCAGTTGGAATTGAGTAACTTATTTTTGTTGAAGGATTAAACGGGTTAGGATAGTTTTGTGATAAGCTGAATTTAACAGGGGAAGTAATATCATCTACACTAGTAATGCTAATAACATCATCCAGTATCCAGTTTCCATAATCAAAATTGATTGTATTTGGATTTCCAACAATTTCAAGTTGGAAATTCTGGTTTTGTGAATTATTAAAAACTGTAACCACTGTATCACCGAGTGAAGTATTTATTTTAATCCTTATTGGCATAGTGAAAAAAGAAGGATTGGAGTTGACATTTTGAATAATGTTTAAATCAACCTGGTATGTTTGTCCGGTTAAATTAGTCTTACTCCAGTTTATTGTGTATTTGGGATAATTCTCATCATAGATCCATTCCTGGAAAAAGTAGTCAAGGTCCAACCCAGAAACAGTTTCAGCAACGTTTTGAAAATCTTCTGTAGTTGCAACGCCGTAAGCAAGTTCAGGATCGCTGGTGTAAGCTCTTATTATATCAAAAAAGGTTGAATCGCCAACTACACCTCTTAGCATATGTAATATTAATGGCGCTTTAATATAGGTTCTAAATAGATCAAATATTTCTGATACTTCTGAAATATCTTCCACCCAGATGCTTCCTTGTGCAAGCTTTGCACCGGTCATCAATCCATTTATGCCGGCATCAAAATTTGGTTTCCCGATATTAACTTCATCCCAAACACGAGATAGGTATTCAGCAAAACCTTCATTCAACCAGATGTGATGCCAGTCTTTACAGGTTAGAAGATCGCCGAACCACTGGTGAACCAGTTCATGCATATTTACACCGTTGAGAGAAACATCCAGATCAAAGACAATAGTCTGGTTTTCCATTGCTGTTGCATGATTTCCATTCCATTGAGCCTGTCCAAACTTTTCATTTATAAATGGATACTGTCCGAAATAGTAAGAAAAGAATCCAATAACCCCGGGAACTTTATCTAATCTTTCTTTTATTATATTATTAAATGATTCGGGATAAATATAATTTGTGATAGGCATTGAATCAGTGGGCGAATATCTGTAGTAATTTGTGTACTCAACATAGTTTGTAATTGCAATCGCGATCAGATATTGTGCGATGGGATAATTTTCTTTCCATATGTACGTGTGATATACCGTTTCCATTATTTATTATTTCAATTAATTCACCGTTGGATACCGGTGTTAAATTAGGTACTGACAGTTATCCAAACTTCAGAGGAATCAGCTTTATCAGCAGGTGTATCTTTACAGGGCCACCAATCTTTAGCACCGTAAGGTTCGCTTTGTGAGGTAATTAATGGCGCTCCATTATGTGAATCAAACTCTATTCCGCCTGATTCGGAAGTAACCGGAACACCATGATAATAAACTATTAAATTAAAAGGATCACCATGATTATAAGTTCCATCCAGGTTGATGTTTAGTGTATCTCCAATGTGACTGAAAGTAGTGGAATTTCCATTAAGGTAAACAGAATCAACAGTTAAAGGATTTGCCAGGTCAAGAAAAATAGAAGAAACGTTTTCAGTATCAACTTTGGCATTAACAGTTACAGCGCCAATAATAGTTTGAGTAGAATAAGTAATTGTTAAATCAAGCTTGTAAAATTTAACATCAAATTTTGTATCTTTTGGATATTTGAAGTTTGAGATTTTATATTGGTTTTTATACCGCTCAATTTCTACATTTCTCCAGGAAGAAAAATCTTGTGGGAGTGAACTATTTTGGGAAATAAAGATGGAAAGTGAAACGATGAAAAGCAGGAGAATAGATTTTCTCTTTTTCATAAAACAACCTATATAATGCTTACCCTGTGAAATTTAGTTAAACATATGAATTCTCCTTCTATTAAACAAAACTCTTCGCTTACCGGAAACTAATTAAAACCTTTGGATCAAATGAAAAGGTTGAGCGATAAAAAAGGAAGCAATTGGAAAAGTTCTCCAAAAACGCGAAGTAGCAATGTTTAATAAACGCTATACAGATCTTAGTGCATTCACAATCTTCAATCTTGATGCGCGAACAGAAGGCAGAAATCCACCCACTATTCCCATTATGACTGCGAAGATGAGTGAGGTTAAAATAATTGATGGAGAAAGGCTAAAGCTAAATGCTAATTCTGAAAACGACTGGAAGTTCAAAGTGGATATATTGAAGAACTGTAAAAATGAAGCAAGAAATATTCCTATAGCACCGCCAGTTATTGCAATAACAAGTGATTCAATAAGAAATACAACGAGTATACTCCTTCGTTTGAATCCAAGCGCCCGTAACGTTCCAACTTCAACAGTTCTATTTGCTACAGCAGCATACATTGTTATTGCAGCCCCAATCATAGCTCCGAAACTAAAAATTACTGTTATAACTATTCCAATAATTCTGATGAAAGCAGCCATAAATTCAGATTGTTCTTCAAAATATTCTTGTTCAATTTTGGGTTCAAACTGTTGGAGTCTTTTATCAAATTCAAACTGTTTTTTAAAATCATCGAAATTACTGGCATCGTCAAGTTTCAAAGTCATCGAAGAAACGGTACTACCCCTGTTGAAAGCATTAAGAAGGGCGTTGGAATCACCCCACATTTCAGAATCAAAACCACTGCCATCAGAATCAAAAATTCCTACAATCTTCCAGCTATCACCTGCAAACTTTACTTCATCGCCAATTGCAGCACCTTTAAATCTCCCGGTAACACCTGAACCCACAATCAATTCACGCAAACCGAAATTGAACATTTGCCCTTCAATGATTTTGACCTGTGGTCTTAACTCAAACACTACATCTGAAACACCTCTCACAGTTACGTTGCTCATTCCACCACTTATTTTTTCAAGATTAATTATTACAACTGGTTCTTTTGAAATTATTTGTTTCCCATTATTATCTACAGCTATGTGTGGTAAAGTTCTGACTATATCCTGCGTTTCACCATCGACAAGACTTGATATTTCACCGTTAGCTGCTTTTCTGGTAACTATTACGTTATCCGGCTGTCCCGTTGCTTTAAGTGTTTTTTGAATTCCATAAGCCATCATTAATACTGCAGTAAACACAAATACTACTAATGCAACTCCAAAAATTGTGATGAAAGTTGTAAGCTTTCTTGATGTGAAATTCTTTATAGTATACTTAAATGGAATTTTCATAATTTATTCTTTTTTTTGTCATTGCGAACGAAGTGAAGCAATCTAATATTTTGATAGATTGCTTCGTCACGATAACTCGTGACTCGCAATGACAGTGATGAAATCAACCTATAAACCTTAAGCCATCAACAATACTCGTTCTTAGAGCTTTCATTATTGGAAAAATAGATGCTGCCACACCAATCAAAATAGCAGCAGAAACTGCAAAGATTAAAGTAATTGGTTCTAACTCAAAAACAGGAAACATTCCTTTGGGTATTGCCTGACTAACTCCCTGGACTATTGGAAAACTGAGGAATAATCCAAGTCCTGCTCCAAGTGCGGATATGAAAAGAGATTCACCTAAAATTAATCCAACCATATGTTTTGCAGAAAAACCAATTGTTTTAAAAACTGCGTATTCCCTTGTTCTTTCTCTCGCCGACATAATCATAGTGTTGCCTAGCACTAGCATAATTATTCCAATTATCACAAATGAAATCACATTGATTGATGTTAAAATTGCACTTGATGCTGCAACAAAACCCTGTTGAAACGCTCTTTCAGATTCTGTTTTAGTTTCAGCACGTGAGTTTTTAAATAAAGCATCAATTTGTTCAGAGATTGAAGCTGATTTATCAGGATCACTTATTTTAACTATGTACCAACCCACTTCGTTAATCCTTCCTGAACCCATTTCTTTCATTCGTTCATTTAAATAATCCCAATGAAAGAACATCTGAGTTGCATCTGTAGTTTTATCTCTTGGTTTATAGATGCCGCGAACAACAAATTGCCAGTCACCCGGATAAATATCACCTTCGATGGTCATCAAATCACCAATCTTCAGGTTGTATTTTTTTGCAATTTCCTGTCCAATTATGCAGCTATTTCTTTCTTTAAGAAATGTTTGATACTCTTCATCTGATATTAAAAATTCCGGATACACATCAAATATTGTTTCAGCATCAACTGCAAGCCTTGCAAAAAACTGATTTTTATCTATGTAAACTCCCTGGAACCAATTGGCAAATGTAACTGCCTCTACACCCGGAACATTAGAAATCTGATCTCTATAGGCAAGTGGTAAAGGGAAAATAAATGATACCGCTTGCCTCGTTATTAATCTATTTGCTGCAGAGGCTTCCACACCAGCATTCCAGGCGGTTACTACAGTTCTTAGTAATCCGAAAGCAAAAACTGCAATAGAAATACCGAGAATCGTAAGAATAGTTCTGAGCTTATGTCTGAGTGCATTCTTAATTATTAGTTTTAAAATTCTCATAACTTTTTAAATAAAATCTCCTTTTTCAAGTTGCCTTATTTTATGAGCCCTTTCTGCTGCATGCGGATCGTGTGTAACCATTACAATAGTTTTCTTAAATTCTTTATTTAACCTTTCCATCAAAGTTAAAATCTCATCTGCAGACGTTTTGTCCAGGTCACCGGTAGGTTCATCAGCAACAATAATCATTGGGTCCGTTACGATAGCTCGTGCAATTGCTACCCTCTGTTCCTGACCACCGGAAAGTTGTTTTGGATAATGTTGAATACGATCTCCAAGTCCTACAACTCCAAGTGCAAATTCTACACGTTTTTTTCTTTCGGCTTTAGAGAGATTTGTAAGTAGTAGGGGAAGTTCAACATTATCAAATGCTGTAAGGACAGGTATCAGATTGTAAAACTGGAAAATGAAGCCGACATTATCCGACCTCCACTTTGCTAATTCAGATTGACCGAAACTCGAAATTTCTTTATCAGCAACTACTACTTTACCTTCTGTAGGTTCGTCAATTCCTCCAATCAGATTCAATAGTGTAGTTTTACCCGAACCTGAGGGACCCATCAATGCAAGAAATTCTCCTTCTGGTACTTCTAAATTAATATTGCTGAGTACTGGAATTTCGAGACTATCCCGCTGATAAGATTTTGAGATATTAATTAATTGAATTAATGCTGACATTAAATCTCCATTTAATTTTCTTTATTGTATTTTAACCTGAACGCCATCTTTTATTTGTTCATTCAAATTATCAATTATTTTTTCACCTTCTTCCAAGCCAGAAATAATCTCAACATAGTTTCCAAATAAACGACCGGTTGAAATTTCTTTTTGAACCGCCTGATCATTGACTACTGTAAATACTATTTTCTTACCTTCTATATCTTCAACGGCAGACAATGGTGCGGTTAGTACCGGTTTCTGATCTTTAGTTTCCTCACTACTTTTAGATAGGAAGGAAACCTTTGCACTCATTTCGGGAAGAACACTACTATCATAATTTTTAAATGCTACTTTCACCAAAACAGTTGCCTTTGATCTGTCAGCGGTAGGAACAATTTTAAATACGTAACCCTGATATGTTTTAGCAGGGTTTGCATCCAGAACAATTTCGCAATCCTGACCCTGGTCAATCTTTGTGATGTTTGATTCAGAAACATCCGTTTCAACCATAAGAGAATTCATATCTGCAATTGTAACAACCGCAGCACGAGAAGTTGTGCTTGCTCCAAATGGTGCAACGATTTCTCCAACTTCCGCATTTTTAGTAAGAACAGTTCCATCGAATGGCGCACGTATTATCATATTTTCCAGAGCTACTTCCGCAGCACGAATTCCTGCCTGAGCTATATCTATATTAGCAAGTAAAGTTTTGTAATTTGCCTCCGCTTTATCCAAAGACTGCTGTGATGATAATCCGCGGTCGAAAAGTTCTTTCTCACGCTTATAATTATTTTCAGATTCTTTAAGTTGAGCTTCATACAATTGAAGGTTAGATTTTGCCTGGTCAAGCTGCGCAACAATATCTCTATCATCAAGTCTTGCAATAATCTGACCTTTTTTAACTTTATCTCCTTCAACGACTCCAAGATAAACTAGTACACCAGTTCCTTTCGAACTAACAGAAGCTTCTCGTTGTGCTACAACATATCCACTTGCTGTTAAAACTGCACTTGATCTTGCAGGAGTTTGTTTTACAACTGTTGTCAATTTAACATCTACCGCATTATTTGAAAATGAGCTTACAACAAAATATCCAGCAGCAATAATTATAATCACGATGACCGTATAAATTATATACTTCGGATTGCTTTTATCTTTATTATTTTCTGAACGATCAATCCTCAATGAAGAAAGATCCGCGTTTTTTGAATCCATTATTAAATTTTGATAATTGTCGGGAAAAATTAAAAAAGTGTGCTGCTAAAACAAAAACTATAGTGATTTAGATAACACTTTCTTAATAACAAACGATTGCCTAAAATAGTTCAGATTATTCTTCAAGCGTAGAAAGATTTCCAGGATCTAATCCAAGTGATTTGGCTTTCAGAACTCTACGCATGATTTTTCCGCTTCTGGTCTTCGGAAGTGAATCAACAATTTCTATGTGTTCGGGTTTTGCTATTGGTCCAACCTCGTGACCAACGTGCTGTCTTAATTCTTCCACCAGCTTATCTGATTTTTCGTGTCCTGTTCTTAAAATAACGAAAGCATGAATTGCATTACCTTTAACTTCATGAGGCAGACCAATTGCAGCAGCTTCTGCAACCGCATGATGACTTACTAGTGCACTTTCAATTTCTGCTGTGCCTAATCTATAACCAGATACTTTTATTACATCATCAACTCTTCCAATGACCCAATAGTAACCATCTTCATCTCTTCTGGCAGAATCGCCAGTCATATAAACACCTGGAAATTTTGACCAATATTGTTCAACATAGCGGTCAGGATCATTCCAAATTGTTCTTAGCATTGATGGCCAGGGAGTCTTAATAACGAGGAAACCTTCATCATTATCTTTAACTGGTTTTCCTTCTTCATCAACAATATCCATTTTTAATCCCGGAAATGGTTTTGTACCTGAACCAGGTTTTAAAGGTGTGCAAGGCATGGGAGTAATCATAAACATCCCTGTTTCCGTTTGCCACCAAGTATCCATAATCGGGCATCGTTCACCTCCGATTACTTTGTGATACCATCGCCACGCCTCAGGATTAATTGGTTCACCAACGCTCCCTAATAATCTTAGCGAAGATAAATTATGACGCTTAACCCATGCATCACCAAATCTCATAAATCCACGAATAGCCGTCGGTGCGGTGTAAAGAATGTTGATCCCGTATTTTTCAATCATTCCCCACCATCGGCTTGGATATGGATAAGTTGGAGCTCCTTCATACATAAAAGAAGTAGCCCCATTTAACAATGGTCCATAAACAATGTAACTATGTCCAGTAACCCAGCCAGGATCAGCCGCACACCAAAATCTATCTTCTTCGTGAATATCAAAAACATATTTAAGACTTGTATATGTGCCTACCATATAACCACCGTGCGTATGCATAATGGCTTTTGGCTTTCCTGTTGTACCTGAAGTGTAAAGCAAATAGAGCGGATCTTCCGCATCCATTATTTCAATGTCGCAGGAATTTCCCGCAATTGGTAACGACATTAAATCGTGATACCACATATCTCTTCCGAATTCCATGTTAATCTCGTGACCGGTTCGCTTTACAACTAAAACACTTTCTACCGTTGCCGCACGTTGAAGTGCTTCGTCCGCAATTTTTTTGAGTTCAATTATTTTTCCTTTTTGATAAGCACCATCAGCAACAATTAAAACTTTGGACTGACTATCCTCCAATCTTTCGTGAAGAGCTTCAACTGAAAACCCACCATAAACAACCGAATGAATCGCTCCAATACGGGCACAGGCAAGCATAGCGGTGACTATCTCTGGAATCCGACCCATATAAATCGTAACACGATCACCTTTTTGCACACCGAGACTTCTTAGCACATTTGCGAATCGGCAGGTTTCCCTTCTAAGAGCGAAATAAGAAAGTGATCTGAAGTCTCCGTTCTCTCCTTCCCAAACAAGTGCAACTTTATTTCTTCTAAAAGTTTCACAGTGAACATCAAGGCAGTTGTAGGCAATGTTAGTTTTTCCATTTACAAACCATTTGTAGAACGGTTTTTTAGAATCATCGAGTACTTTATCCCACTTCTGAAACCAGTGAAGATTTTTTGCTTCGCTTTCCCAGAATCCCAAATAATCTTTTTCGGCAGCATCGTAAAGCTGTTGACATTTTGCGTTAGCGCTGTTTATTATTTCTTGTGATGGGTAAAAAACTTCACCGGATAGTTTCTTTTCTGCCATAGAATTATCTCCACTATTTGGTTTATAGGAAGTGTGAATATCAAAGATTTAGCTATGAAATTATAACAAGATTGATTCAGAATCAACCTTAACTTTTCTAAGATCTTATATATCTAGAAATAAATTCCAACTAATCATCATCATCATTGTGTTCATATCTTAGTTTACTTTTGGAACCATCATTCCCAGTTACCCAGTCTTTAATCAATTTTATCTTTGCTGCATCCAACTTTAGCTTCTGCATGCAATAAATGTATAACTAGATAGCGGCATATCACCTTTTTCAGCAATTCTACGACTCCATCTAGTTTTTTGCTTTTTTCGTTTCTCATCATATTTATCCCACTCGGAAAAATTAAGTGTCTTCTTCCTTCATTTACGTCTCAGCTATAAAGAAACGAAACCGGTGCAACATAAGAATACCAAGGCCAATTTGTTTCATTTGAATGACAATCATAGCAGGAAGTTTTTAGAATTGATAATGCATTTGGAGGTGCATTTATTTCCCGAGTTACAGGAGGGTTGCTTCTATCTACAGGAATGAATTGAATACCTATAAGAACCACACCGACTGCTATTAATATTTTTTTAAACATAAAATTTCCTTTGAATAGTTCAGAAATTTACAACTATAATTTTAGTTCTATTTAGAGAAAAATCCTGAACCAAGTTCAGGATGACAATTAAATTTTTGGACCGGCAGAAGCTATTTCTTTTTCTGTTTCTGATTCGGTACTCTTTAAAATTATTTACAAACATATTTGCCAGTTTTTTTGCCATTTCATCATAAGCTTTTTTATCCTTCCAGGTATTTCTTGGGTTCAAAACCTCAGAAGGAACACCCTCACAAGATTTTGGAACTTGTAAATTGAAAATCGGATCGGTTTCGTATTCAACATTGTCAAGCTTACCGTCAAGTGCGGCATTTAACATTGCACGTGTGTATTGAATTTTCATACGGCTACCAACTCCATATTGACCACCAGTCCATCCTGTATTAACAAGCCAGCATTTTGCCTTATGTTTTATAATTTTCTCACCAAGAAGTTTAGCATATACCGTAGGATGCCAAACCATAAACGGCGCACCAAAGCAAGTACTGAATGTAGCCTTTGGTTCGGTAACACCTTTTTCAGTTCCTGCAACCTTTGCTGTATAACCTGAAATAAAGTGGTACATGGCTTGTTCAGTCGTTAGTTTTGAAATTGGAGGAAGTACACCAAAAGCATCTGCAGTAAGCATCACAATATTCTCAGGGTGCCCGGCTTTTCCTTCTTCAACAATATTATTAATATGAGAAAGAGGATAAGCAGCTCTGGTGTTTTCTGTAAATGTATCATCATCCAAATCTATTCTTCGGGATTGGGCATCAATCTGAACATTTTCCAGGATGGTTCCGAATTTTCTTGTAGTATCATAAATATCTGGTTCTGCTTCTTCAGAAAGTCGAATAACCTTTGCATAACATCCACCTTCATAATTAAACACTCCATCTTCACTCCAACCGTGTTCATCATCACCGATTAACTTTCTTGTTGGATCAGCAGATAAAGTTGTTTTTCCTGTTCCTGATAAACCAAAAAATAATGCAACGTCATTTTTTGTTCCAACGTTTGCAGAACAATGCATTGACATTACATTCTTGATTGGCATTAAATAATTTAGGATTGTAAAAATTGATTTTTTTATTTCTCCTGCATAGCTTGTTCCACCAATCAGCACTATCTTTTTTCCAAAATTAATTAGAACAAATGCTTCCGAATTTGTTCCATCATTCTGTGGATTAGCATGGATGTTCGGCATCTGGATTACCGTAAACTGCGGATCGTGATTTTCCAGTTCGGATGGATCGGAATATCTTCTAAACATATTTCTCGCAAAAAGATTATGCCAGGCAGTTTCTGTAATGACCCTTATCGGCAGACGATACTTTTCATCTGCACAGACATAACAATCTTCAACATAAAGATCTTTTCCCTGAATATATGCCATCATTTTTGCAAAAAGTCTGTTATACTGTTCTTCAGTCATTGACCTGTTTACTTTTCCCCACCAGACATTTTTCTCACTAGATTCTTCTTTAACAAGAAATTTATCATTAGGGCTTCTACCAGTATGGTTTCCAGTTCTAACCACTATCGGACCAAGATGGGCAAGTAATCCCTCTCTTCTTCTGACTACCTGCTCATAGAGTGCGGGAGTTCCGTAATTGTAAAAAACCTCACGGATATTACCTATACCCTGAGATTCAAGTTCCTTTATAACTTTGTCTTTTAAAATCATTTAATGCTCCTTAGTTTTCCTTATAAGTAAGAATTTTCTTAAATAATATCAAATGAAAATTATTGTAGAAGATCAGTAAAATCGTATTCGATATCTTCTTCACAATAAAATGGCTCACCATATTTTTTTCGTATTTGGAAACCGTAAAATTCTGCACGTGCTTCTACGTAATCAAGAAACCCCGGCTTGCTGATAAATGTATCTGTCTTTTTTAATTCAGGATTATGAAACTGACTTTTAAATGCACCGTAGGCCTTTGACTTAATATGAAAGTAATCTGAGATATCTACAATAAAGGATGGTTGAAAAATATATGTTTGCATATAGTAAAATATTTTTTTTGGTCTGCAAGCTTGTTGTGGTTTGCCAGACAAGGTTGTTTTAAATTTTTCAAGACCAGAACTGAAGACAGCCCGCTTCACTAGATTGCTCACATCGATGTGATCGGGATGTCGATCATTAAAATATGGCGCAAAAGCAATTGATGGATTATACATACGGATCACACGGACAACTTTTTTTAATGAATCTTGTGAGAATGTTATATCGCCATCTTTTATTCCAAGATTCTCGCGAACTTTCAATTTTAATATTTTTGTTGCGTCAGCAGTTTCTCTCGCTCGAGTATTTACATCACCACGTGTACTTAACTCAGCTTTAGTAAAATCGACTACCCCGACCTTCAAATTATTCGAAGTAAATCTTGCAATTGTTCCACCCATTGAAAGTTCCGCATCATCAGGATGTGCGGCAAATACTAATACATCTAATTTCATTAATATATTATACTTTTATTATTATCGAGATGATTGAGTTCAAATATACTTTTAGTATTGAAACACTCAAAGGTATAAAATGCTTATTTATAATTCATTATGAAAGAATAATTATTTTCACCAAGAACACTTAATGCTAACAAAAAATATTTGTTTTTTACCAACTAATGTTTAATTTCGACAATGCTATTTGTAACTAACCACTATTAAACTAAGGAGCTATAATGAAAATTTTTCTCACTGCAATTCTTGTGCTCTCTATTTTTGTGTCCCTATCTAATGCTCAAGGTTATCATTGGGTATTAAAGCAATCCGGCAGCAGTCTGGGCGGTCCGATTGATTATAATATGAACAATCCTGATATCGTTTACTATGGGTCAAATGGAACAGTGTATAAAAGTACGGATAGAGGTGAAACTTTCTCAATGACCGGGACAGCAATCGCCGGAGCTTCAGAGATAAAATGTATTATTGTTGATGATGCTAGCCCCGGGACCCTGTTAGCAGCAGTGGAGTCATCACCAAATGATAAAATATATAAAACGACCAACGATGGAACTAATTGGACTTTGACACTTGATGAAGGTCAAATGTCATACTTTGGAATTCCGATGAGCCAGGATCCTTCCCATCCAAATGACATTTATACAATGACTAATACAAATTTTAAAAAGTCTACCGATTTTGGAAGTAGCTGGGCAACTATCTCCAGTAACTTCGGACCAGGAAATGCACCTTGTGATATTGAAGTATTTCCAGATACAAGTATTATTTTGATTGGCGATAACGGGACAGGAATATTTAAAAGCACCGATTATGGATTAACCTGGTCACAGAAATATTATACTGGCGGTGAGATACCAACAGTCTCTGTGGATTTTACACATCCGGGAGTAGCTTGGGCGACTAAATGGGGCGGTGGTGGTGGTTTAGTTAAATCAACTGATTACGGCGAAACCTGGTCTCTACAGCCAACCTTCACTGGCATTAGTATGTGGGGTGTTAATGTTCAACCTTCAGATGGAAATATTGTTATTACAAATAGCTATTCGACATCACCTGGAAGCTGGAGATCTGTAGACGGTGGTAATACCTGGACACCAATATCAATTCCTTCTTCTGGTTATCAAGTTGTTACAGTTGATTCAATAACACAATTTGCTGCACAGGGTAACGGTTTCTATAAGCTTGATGCTCCATGGTTTGTCCCGGTTGAACTTTCGTCTTTCAGCGCACAACTCACTGGCAGAGATGTTGTTTTGAACTGGATTACAGCTACTGAACTAAATAATCAGGGATTTGATATAGAATTGAGTATAAATAATCAAGATTTTACTAAAATTGGATTTGTCCCCGGATTCGGAACGACAAGTGAAATGAAATCTTACTCGTTCAGAATTTCAAATGTTGAATCGGGACTCCAGTATTATCGATTAAAACAAATTGACTTTGATGGAACAACAACGATCCATAATTCTGTAGAAGTAACGGGACCTCTCCCTAATACTTTCGCACTGGATCAGAATTATCCAAATCCTTTTAATCCATCAACAACAATTTCATTTTCACTACCTGTTGAATCAAATGTAAATATTAAATTATTTAATATGTTAGGACAGGAAGTTGCTCAAATCACTGAAGGATATTTTCAGGTAGGAAATCACAATCTTCAATTTAATGCGAATAACTTATCGAGTGGTACATATATTTACACACTCGAGGCAAAAGGTGTAAATGGGACAAACTTCAGATCAACAAAGAAGATGTTGTTGCTGAAATGATTAGTTTTTGTTGGTGAAGAATCGACTTTTCTTTAAACTGAGTCCCGAATTTTGGGACTCTTTTTTTATTATGGAGATAAAAAATGAAAATTAATTTACTGTTTACAATTGTATTCCTTTCAATGGTTATTTATGCTAGTGTAGATGAATTGCATGGAATTGTCGGACTTACAAAAAGAGATGGCGGGCTTGGATGTCTTTGTCATAACATTACTCCAACAGGATCAGTACAAGTCTGGATCGAAGGGCCGGACAGTGTCCTAATAAATTCCACAACCCAATATAAACTCCTTATTACAGGCGGGCCAGATATTGCTGGTGGATTTGATCTCGCAAGCTACTATGGAGAACTCGACTCGGTCGATGCTTTAACGCACGTACTTTTTGGTGAATTGACTCATTCGCAGCCGAACCCTTCAATAAATGATACTATTTCCTGGAACTTTTTATATACCGCACCCAATTCTGTTTTAATTGATACTCTTTATTCGGTTGGTAATAGTGTAAACTGGGATAGTATCCCTAGTAATCTTGACCAATGGAATTTTGGAGAAAACTATATTATTAATGTAATTGACACACCCGTACCCGTTGAGCTAATTGATCTGTTCGCAACTTCAAGCAGTAATTCAGTAACGATCAACTGGAAAACTATTACAGAAACAAATAATTCTGGTTTCGAAATACAAAGAAAAACAGAATTATCCGATTGGAGTAAAATTACATTTATACCCGGATTTGGAACTTCAACTGAAATCCATTTATATACATATAATGATAACAATCTGAAAAATGGTAGATATTTTTATAGACTAAAGCAGGTAGATCAAAATGGAAGTGTTTATTATTCAGAATCATTAGACATTGATGTTAATGTAGCTGAAGAATATTATCTCGAACAAAATTATCCTAACCCTTTTAATCCATCTACCAAAATTAGTTTCCACATCGCAGAACCTGGTTTTGTGAGTTTGAAAATCTTTGATGTATTAGGTAATGAAATTAAAACTCTGGTTAATGAACAAAAATCAGCTGGAGAGCATGAAGTCGATTTTAACTCAACTGACCTGACAAGCGGGATTTATTTATATAAAATTGAAACAGGAAATTTTGTTGCAACTAAAAAAATGATTCTATTGAAATGATATGTTTCATTAAAACAGAATTATTTTTGTAAATGTTTACCTGCTAATATGTATGGTTGAAGCTGATCAAAAATAAAATGCTCCCAAACACTTTCTACTATCGCAGGGATACCCTCATCAACTTCACCTGCAGCATGAACTGAAACTTTAAACAACGTTGAATCCGCTCCAACAGGTTCAAATTGATATGTAGTTACAATTTGAATGGCCTTACCAGAAAGACCCAGTGGTCCATCAAATCTGAGTAACTTACCTCTATCTGCATAGATCACTGTTGCATGAAGTACTCCATTTCCCTCATCATCAAAAATTTCGAAGAATCCCCCACCGGGAAATGGCTCAATGAAAAATTCTTTTGGATTTTCAGACATTGAATGGTCCCACCAGCCGCTTATGTCCCCTGTTACGGCATCAAAAATTATTTCTGGTGTACCGGGTAAGGTTACTTCTTTATCAAATGAAAAAGTATCATAGTTTGGTTTGCTCTCATCTTGTGAAAATAAACTTGTAGCAGAAAATAAAAGAATGATGAAAATGTATTTAAAGGTCATATCGTGCTCCTATTTACCATTAATGTTTGAATTTTCTTTTTGTTCCCGTTCCAACACTAGTGCGATAAGAAGATCACCCGATTTTGGTTTTATTGGATTTTCGATTGTTGAAATAATAAGCCGATTATTTGTATCAATCAAGAAAAATGTGATGAGATTTTCTCCATAATGATTTTTCATTGCCTCAAAATTGAAGTTTTCGCTAAGTCTTGTTGATTTGAGAATCCAGCCCTGGTCGAATAAGGAACTCAGGTGAAAATAATTAATACCTTCACCGAAAAGAAATCTTGCGCGTAAATGCTTTGGGGAGAACTCTAATTCTTTCCCTAACTTTTCACTAATTGGAGGCAGCTGGTATAATTCACCCCTTTCAAAGGCATCTGACATATGAAGAGCGGCTAGGGAATTTGCTTCATCGTTAGGAGTTAATGCCATAAGTCTTCCTATGCCGTCAAGATCCAATCATCGGTTATATGCTCCGAAAGAATACTTCCCAAATATGCTTTGAATCCATCTAACCTGGCTGTAGATATGTTTTGCCTGTTTGTATCGACCATAACCACATTTATTTTTTTATCCTTAAGTATCTTCGCAATTGAACGAGCCCAAGGATGTGCACCAACAAATAATATTCCCTGTGGTTTAGACTGGACCACTTTAAGAAATCTAGCTAGCGGATACGAAGTCAATCCATATACTGTCACTGTAACAACTATCACTAAAAAAGTTATTGGTACAATTGTCTCAGCACCCTCCACTCCCTTTTCAGAGAGCCTGAATGCAAAAACAGATGCAACTGCAGCGGCGACAATTCCACGTGGGGCCATCCAGCTAATTAATGTTACGTTCTCTCCAGTTTAGTTTTGAACCAATTGTTGACAGAAATACAGAGACCGGCCTTGCAATTAAAATTAATATTCCAACAAATACTACTATTGAGAAATTGAAATTTTGAAAATTGCTTAATTGTAATCTTGCGGCTAAAAGGATAAAAATACTTGAAATAATAATAACTCTGAGGTTCTCTTTAAATTCAATGATGTGTTTTATACTTACTACTTTTTGATTATCCATGAATAAACCCATCAGAGTAACTGTTAACAACCCTGACTCCGGCTGAATTAGATTTGAAAATACAAAAGCTGCAATAACCATAATTAAGGCTACTGCCTCCTGTAGAAAATCAGGGATCAAAAACTTCTTGATCAATTGAATAAGTAATTTAGACATACCGAAACCAATCACTCCACCAATTAACAAAGTTTTAAATATTCCTAAAAAGATCATTGGTCCGGCTTCAGAAATATTATCGGCAAGCATAGCTTCGAATACAAGTACAGCTAAAATTGCTCCTAATGGATCTATCAAAATACCTTCCCATTTCAGAATTGTGCCTATTCGCTTGGTAGGTCTAATATGACTTAATAAGGGACCTATTACAGTAGGACCAGTAACAACTAATATAGCCCCAAGCAAAATCGAGATGCGTAGATCAAGATTTAAGATATAGTACGCCGATAATGAAGCTATAATCCAGGTAATGATTGCTCCTGCAACAATCAGGATAATAAGCACACGACCAAGCTCACGTAATTCATTTATGCGAAGTGTCAAACCACCTTCAAAGAGAATTAATGCTACCGAAATGGAAACAATTGGAAGCAGTAAGTCCCCCATTAAAGCATCGGGATGGAGAAAATTAGTTATCGGACCGGCGATAAAACCAAATATCAGGAAAAATATAATTGATGGAAATCTTAATCGCCATGCCAGCCATTGAGCAACTATACCAAGGACAATAATACTTGCAAATTCTATTAAAACTCTCTCACTCACACAATACCTAAAATATTTTTATTGAGTGGGAATATAAAAAAAGGTTTCTAATAATGTTGTATAATTAACATTGATGTTTTTTGCGGGATGCGGCTTTACTAAATTTAGATATGAAAAATACGATAGGATTATTACGGGAAGGTAAAAGCAAACCTGGAGAAAAAAGAACAGCTATTACTCCATCGGATGCAAAATTAATAGTTAATTGGGCGACATAAATTAATTGTGCAATCAGGAGTGCATCCTGCAACCGGAGAGGAAAAACGAGCATTTAAAGATTCCGATTATAGAAAAGCAAGCGCAAAAATCAGTGAAGACCTTTCATCATCTGATGTAATTTTTGGATTGAAGGAACTTTTCCATACAAGAATATTACCCGAGAAAGCTTATTATTTTTTTTCTCACACTCATAAGGGTCAAATTAAAAATCGACCAATGCTGAAAAAATTAATCGAATCCCAAGGCCACCTTAATAGATTACGAGCTAATTGCTGATAAAAATAATAATAGACTTATCACTGCATTTACATACAATGCAGGATATGCAGGAATGGTAGACTCTCTTTGGACTTTGGGAAAAAGACTAAAATTGTTAGGAATTAATAATCCATTCGAGATTATCCCGCAAGCAATTGAAGGTCAGGATTTACAAAATGTAAAAAACATTATAAAAAAAGTTGCTTCAAATATTGACAAAGAAGGCACTCCAAAAGAAATTCCGCCCATAATAGTTTGTTTCCTCGGTAGAGGAAAAACTGCTTTTGGCTCAAGAGAAATTTTCAACATAGTTCCTTACGAAGAAATAAATATTGATCAGATAGAGAAAGTATTCAATTCCGGAAGCAGAAATAAATTATATGCACTACAACTGGAAACGGAATTAATTTATCGACTAAAGAAAAACATAAAGTTCAATCCTGCACAATATGAAAATCTCCCGTTGAGAGGTAAAAGACATTTTTATCGTGAGCATCCGGAATACTTCGAATCGAATATGGATAAAGTAATTCCATTTGTAACTGTGATTATGAATTGTATTGTTTGGTCAGATAAGTATCCACGATCGATAACCAAATCAATGATGAAAAAATTATGGTCTTCAAATAGAACTTTAAAAGTTATTGGTGATATTACCTGCGATCCAAATGGTTCTATTGAGTTTTCTGAAGAGACCTGGATTGACGAACCGGTTTTTATTTACAATCCGGAAAAGGAGACATCAAAAAAAGGGTTTACTGGAAATGGAATCGCTGTTATGGCAGTAACTAATCTTCCTTGCGAATTTTCTGCGGATGCGTCAATTCAATTTAGTGAAAACTTAAAACCATATCTAAAAAAAATAGTCGATGCTAATTACAGAGGTTCACTTTCAGAAGCCGGTTTGCCAGATGAAATAAAAAAAGCCGTTATTCTGTGGAAGGGAAATTTCACCCATACTGTATTCTTATATGAAAAAGTATTTGAATGAGATCTAATCGTTTTAACCTAAATTTTTTATTTCTATCGATTTTACTTGTTCCTTAAACTTGATCCCGAGTTCGGATAATTCTTTCAAAGCAGGTTTGTAAATATCCTGATGAATGGGAATAATAACTCCCTTTTCATCAATCTTCTTATTCAGAATCAAATTCACACCCACACCCATTGGAAGTCCAACTGTTGATGACATTGCTGTCTTAAAATTTTCAGTACCATAAAGAACAAGAGTCGATGTGATTTTTTCTCCTTTATCTTCTAGTAAATATTCAACTTCGGTATGAAGAATTACCATATCTTTATCTTTTTCTGTGAACTTCCATTTTTTCTGAAGTAAATCCAAAAGAATATCCGCAGGTGTTGCTTCATTCAATTCAATTTTATCATCAGAAAGTAAACCGAGCCACTGTATTTTTTTTAATATTTCACTTTCACCCGATTCATTTAAAAACCGGATAAGTTTTTCTTTTGTTGATAGTCTGTTAGTATTCGTCAAATAAAATGTAAGTAATTCATTGTAAGTTAATTTATCCGCATCTGGAACTAAATACCTGTTATCGGTTAAACCAATTTGAACGAGTGCATTCCATGCTTTGCAAAATCCCGGTTTTCTTAAAGATCCCCTAAAGACATTTGGAAGTTTTGGTACATTATAAATTCTTCTGTATTTGATTGAGTCTCTGTTAGGATACGTTTCAAATTTTCCAACTCCCGGAATATCAACATTATGAATATCCAGGAATAGTCGGTTGTACGGAACGATCCTCAATTTACCATCCTGAACATATCTTGCACTTGCCATTCCTGCCATTACAACATTCATTGGATTCCAGGTTATTTTATATCCCCACGGATTATCATCACTTTCCGGAGCTACTAAACCACCACCGTATGAACGCAGCGAAATTAATTTTCCGCCTTTATGCTTAATCTTATTTATTAAGCTCATAGTATCCATATGATCTATGCCGGGATCAAGACCCATCTCATTTAAAAATATTAGTCCAGCCTTTTTTGCCTGCTCATTATATCCAGCCATTTGTTGAGAAACGTATGAAGCTGTAACAAAATTCACCTTATGCTTTAAACAATCTTTTACAAGATGGATATGAAGAGTTTCAGGTAATAAAGAAGCAATTACATCAGCTTCTTTTATCAATGACTTTCTTTCATCATCATTGAAAAGATTGAACTTGACAGCTTTTGTGCGCGGGTGATTTTTCGTTTTGCTTTTCGCAAGTTCCAATGACTGATCTGCTACAGTTATGAACCAGTCGTTACTTGCAGATTCTTTAATGAGATAATTTATAAGAGAGGATGATGTTCTTCCTGCCCCTAATACAAGAATTTTTTTCATTTATTCACAAAAATATTTCAGAAATACTTCTTCAAACATAATAAGAATATATTCAACTCTTTTGTGATATGAACTAAATCATAGTTTTGCAAGATCAACTTGATTTAATTATAGTTTTTTTCCATAGACGAATTGTCCACAAATTGTTCCATCAATTTGAGCAATACCTGGTAAGTGACCCCATTTTTCGAAACCAAATTTTTCGAGGATATAAATACTAGGTTTATTCATATCGAGTAAAATTGTGATAAGATTTTTAAAGCCTAATTTTTGAGCACTTTCAATTGTAAATTCGATGAGTGAATTCGCAACTCCCATTCTTCTGTAATCTTTATGAATATAATAACTTATTTCTGCAACAGTTCTTAATGCTTTTCTTCCGGGTCTATGTGGACTGAGAGAACACCAACCAACTAGTTTACCATTTTCTTCTGCAACATAAAGGGGGTATGTTTGAGGTGAATGCTGCAAAAACCAATTCATTCTTGATTCAACAGTTACGTATTCAGTATCCGCAGTTGCAAACTTTTCATCGACAGCATGATTGTAAATATTTATAATCTCACAGTAATCGGATTCATTCGCAATTCTTATAATCATATTGATTTTAGATAGGTCTGATGTTAAATAAAAATAAATTTATCGGTCAACTTTTTATCGTCTGCTCGAAATCCTTTCGACAAAAAACCAAATACTACCAGAGCGATCGCGAATATTATTCCACTGGTAGTTGATGAAATAGTGTGCGTTAACAAAAGTATAGCAAGAATTATGCAGATTCCGAGAAAAACAAGGCCAGCAGATTTTCTGTTCATTGAACAACTCGCTTTATTAATAAAGATTTCAAAAATGTTTGTCGATTAGTTTAGCCAATCTAGAATCCATAGGACTCAATGAATTGATACATTTGTTTATCAAAAATAATATCAATAATCATTTTGATTTTTCTAAAAATAATCAATCTTATTATTGATTAAAAAATTCAAAAACATTTGATTTAACTGAAATAATAATCTTATTTTTGGTTAGATTAATATAAAAATTTCAGATTATGGCTACCAGGAAAAAAACAACTGTTGCAGTCGTTTATAATCATTCAGGTGATGATATTTACGAAAAAATTCGTGATGTAGATCCCGATTCATTGGGATTTAAACCCGAATACAGCATAAACGTTGCTACTGTCACAGAAGAGTATGAAGCAATCGCGGATGCGTTGAGTGACCAGGGATATAAGGTAGAACTTGTAAATATCAATGAGGACGTTCAAATTCTGATTGATTTACTCTCCCAAAATCCACCGGATGTTGTTTTTAATTTAATTGAATACTACCGGGACGATCCTGCACTTGAACATTTAGTTGCTGGATTATTTTCAATTTACGGAGTTCGTTTTACTGGATCTGGTCCTTTTACACTAGCTTTGTGTCAGAGGAAAGGCATGACAAAACAACTTCTGCTGGCGAATAATGTACCTACTCCACGTTATAAACTTTTATCCGAACCAAAGTTAGCAGGAAGACACGGCTTACATTATCCGATGATCGTCAAACCGGCCAGGGAGGATGCCAGTTCCGGAGTCGAGAAAGAATCGGTGGTTTATAATTGGGAAAAATTAACTGAAAGGATTAAAAAAACTTTTGATGAATATGAACCACCAATCCTTGTTGAAGAATTTATTGAAGGACGGGAATTACATATTTCCGTACTTGGTAATGATCCGCCGGAGGTTCTGCCAATAATTGAATTTGATTTCTCGGAGTTGTCATCTGATCACCCGAAAATAATCAGTTATGATGCAAAATGGAATCCACTCGAAGAATCATTTCATAGAGTACACGCTCTTTGCCCGGCTAAATTGACAAAGCGACTGGAGAAAAAAGTAAAAGCAGCAGCACTTGAAGCTTATAAAGTTACAGGATGCACTGACTATGCAAGACTCGACATTCGTATAAGAGAAGACAAAAAAGTATTTGTTCTTGAAGTGAATCCAAATCCTGATTTGACCGAAGGAGTTTCTTTTATGGATTCTGCTGAACATTTTGGATTAAGTTTTGGTGAAACGCTTGCGAAAATTGTTGAGTGTGCATTGAGCAGACCAGCCCCATCATTCCCTGTTTTGCAGAAAACTCAAGGTTAACATATCTGGGAGTAGAAATTATAATAAGCCATTTCGAATTAAAATCTCTCAGGAATAGATCAAATAATTCAGCAGATGAACAAATATCTCCAAATTTTTTAAATACTCAATTCACACCTTCTTCATTTTAACCATGCTATTGCTTCTTCAAGGTCAGTAAATACCCTGCCATTAACACCAAGATTACGAGCAACTGTTTCACCAAATCTATCTGGATCAACCAGAGGAACTTTGCCAGCCACTACAATACGAAATGGTTTTTTATACTTGAAGCATAATTGGGCAACATATTCACCCAGATCATATCTCTCCAGCATTGTTGGTGGAGTTCCATATACTTCCATTCCATCAATAAGAATTTTAGATAGTTTTTTTTCCACTGCAAGTTCAAACGCTTTTAAAAGATATCTTTCATATCTTTAAACTTGAATGATCCCCAGCAAAGCATATGCAGGTATGATTTATGTACTTCAGAACGGGTTTCTATTGCCATAAAATAATTTAGTCTAATTAAATAACAAACAACTTATAATAATAAAAGCAATTTCAAAAATCACAAACCTTCGCCACTAGGCAAGTCCGCCGAACTAAAATAGCCTGTCCGCCTCAGGCGGAGCGGTCGGTGTTGAGACGCTTGTTAGCAGGCATATCGAGAGTAAATAATATATTTGTTTATATCTACATCTGAGATAAGAAATAGATTACAAATAGAAGAACCACACTGATACAAATGCCATAAAGCACCTTCATCCACAGAGATGTATGCTCAATTTCATTAACTATCGGAAAAGGAATACTAATTGCGCGAATAGCCGAAACAAACCCTATGAATCCCAAAGCAATTCGAAGCCAATCAAATGTAATCCACTCACTCACCATTAAATGTATAGCCGTTATATCTTTTATTGCATTCGTTGATCCCTGAGCAACAGCCCACAGCGCAGCGTTCCGTGGCCAGAAAGCAACGACAGTGAATACCAAGGTGGCGAAGATCATCACTGCTGAAATTATAAGCAATACACGGTAATTCAAGCGTGTTTTCCATCCACTTATTAAAGCTCCAAGCGAAGAGATCAAAACAGCGGCCGAGATTGGAATGAAAAACTCGCCAGTGTCTACAGGGTAACGAGTTCCGTAGGGCAATAGATTCAGAGATTCTGGTATAGAAGCACTCCAGGCACCTACAGGTACTCGTAGATCAAAGAGTTTCGCACCTAGAAGTATTCCCCAGGAAATTACTGAAATCCATAGGAAGAATCTTGTCAAAGGTATCCTTGAAAATATATTTTCCATAGTATTCCTTTCTTAACCGAAGGTGGATCTGTCTTCGGAATGTAATATAAATGCTAAAGTAATATGCAACTGCTAACGGTGTTGCTTTTCACCCGTCCGCCCCAAACAGGAAAGACGAACTGAAAAGCTAATGCCATAATTATTAAAAACTTCATTTGACTATACAAACTTTAACTACAATTTTACTTTGCAAAACCAAACTTAAAAATAACACAAAAGCCGCATCGTGTAAGCGGTCGGGTGGAAAAGCTGGTTATAAACCAATTCACAATTGTTACGATATTTTTTCTTCATAACTATTGCTAATTATATTATGAATTAATTCTTTCTTTTTTTCAAAATGCCATCTTCTTGGATGAGAAGGATAGTTGTCTAACTTCAAACCAACTAAATGGGAATAAATATTGCGAATATGATTAATTCTTAAAAATTATATCTTCATAGTGAGGATCGCTCTCGTCAATCTTACCGTAAGCGTAAATAATCCGGTAAAAATTAATAGAAACTATTTTATCATAAATAAGTTCTTTATAATCTCGCAAAAACCAAGTTTGATATAATTCGTTGCCTTTAGAATCAGCAAAATCAAATAAATTAATAATAAAAGGATTTATTCCACTTGATAAAAAAACCTCTCTCAATATTCTTAGAGTCTGATCTTGATATAATTTTTCACCACTAGCGTATAACGATCCAGGATTAAATAGAACTAATAAAACATTTTTATCATTTTGCGGATGATTCAGGTAACACCAGTGGCGATAATTTTGATTTGATTCCCAACTCACACTCCATCCCTCAATAGATTTTGTATAAAGCTTCCCATTCAATAATGGCTTAGTTAAGTCCATAATCAATTTGTAAATTAAAAATTAAAATTCTATTGAACCATAATATTTATTGTTATCGTCCATTATTAAAAGTACAACGTTTTTAGCGATAGGTAGTTCATAATCCACTATCCCAAATGCATTGTTAAAATGAATTTTTTCAACCCCACCAACTTTGAACAGAAATACTAGCTTAACATCATCAATATCTTCCAGCTTCACTGCTGCTTCTTCACTACAGGAAAATTGTAATCGGACATTTTGTAAAAAAGCATTGCCACGAATTGAATAAAATCCATAAAGTTGTGGAAAATAAGCGCCATTGATGGTAAAATAGCCACGATCAATAATTGCAGAATTATATTCCTTAATACCATTAAAAACATACTTCTCAGTTTCTAGATCATAATTATGACCAAATAAGATTCCAGTTTCAACATTGTACCATTTATTTAGCATGTCTGTTTACGGTCTTTAGGCTATCTAAAAGTTGTATGTATTCAGTACTTTTTTCAAAAATTTTCCGTTTTAATGGACACTATATTTTTCATCCAAATTAAAATATCCATATACATCTAGATTATAAGGCTCATTTATCTCGCTTTCATAATTACTGAAAAACATACCAGCATAAATATTCTTACTTTCTTTATAAATCTCTAAATAATCATTTTGACTAAAGTTCGTTGAATAACTTACAAAAGTGAAAAGTAGAATTATTTTAAACATTATTAGCCTCACATAGTCTTGGTTTATAACGGCGTTGCCGATAAGCGGCGCCCCAGAACAAGTAATGCCGCATAAAAAACAACTGCCGATGATTTAGCAAACTGTGCTTATCTTTCTTCGCAAGCACAGTTTGCAACAATGTTAATTAATAGAACTACTTTGAACAACAAACTTAAAACGGAACAACCAAGCCAAAAATTTAAAAACTGCCGAATGCGAAAAGGCGGTCGGGTTGATTGGCTTGATATTTCCAATAAGTAAAAAGTTAAGTTTGTCATCAATCACAACTTTAACTTTAGGAGGTATCAAATGTATTACACAGGCATCGATCTTCATAAATTTTCTTCTTACCTGACAACTGTCGATTCTTCGGGAGCTATCGTTAAACAGGAAAACCTTAAAAACGTAGCTCATAATTTTATTCAGTATTTCAGTTCAATTCCAGGTGATCATCAAACTACAGTCGAATCGACCATGACCTGGTACTGGTTAAACGATCTTCTTTCTTCTATTAAAATCCCTCTGGTCCTTGCTCACGCTAAATATGTAAAAGCTATTGCTTATGCAAAGGTTAAAACTGACAAAGTCGATTCTCATACTCTCGCTCAACTTCTCAGAATGAATTTTATTCCTGCTGCTTATAAAATTTCTAATGATAAACGCACTCTTCGTGATGCTCTTCGTGCAAGACTGAAAATAGTTCAACGCCACACTTCAGTTACCAACTCTATGCACCTTCTGCTTGCTAAATATAATTATGATTCTCCAACTCAACTGACCGGTATTCCTGAATTTCAATACGAACAGCTATCGGAAGTTGAAGCTCTGCTCAATGAACAAATGCTTGATCTTGAAAAACAGCTTTATCCTTTTCTTATTCCTAACGATGATATTCAACGTCTGCTCTGGATTCCAGGTATAGGGAAGATGAATGCGTTCACTATCCTTTTGGAAGTTGACGATATAAATCGTTTTGCAGATGTTAAAAATTTCTTTTCTTACTGCCGCCTTGTTCCTTCTGCTCGTAATTCAGGTGGTAAATCAAAGCAGCGTTCTTCTAAGGACGGGAACAAATATCTCAAGGTTGCTTTCTCTGATGCTGCTGTTCACGCTGTCCAATACTATCCGGTAATCCGTAAATACCACAACTCATTGTTGAGAAAGAAAAACAAACAAATAGCTAAGACTATCATCGCAAAGGAAATAGCCAGTATTGTCTATTTTGTTCTTAAATATAAAACCAACTACAACAATATTTTCAAGGGTAAAGAATTAGAACATACTAAATCTTTACAATGGCCGCGCATTACAAGCCCGTACGCATAACTGGTTCATCCTTGTGCTTTGAGCCGCTGCGCTGGATTGGGAAGTAATGCGCTTGCCTATTAAATATCTGGAATAGTTCCATTAAATGGAACAGTCTCGCTATCAGTGGGACAAGTCCCAAAAGAGGTTTGGTTGCCATCCTGCAGCCTTACTGATATTACGGCACCTACCTACCGGTAGGCAGGTTGATTGTTGTTTAAGTTAAAGACAGTAAATCAAAGAACTTTTTTGCTAAATTTTATTGACAGGGATTTTTATTTTCTTTCTGAACCTATTGACTTTTTACTTATTAAAGATGTTATGTTGCTACTTACTTTTTTAGAAGCCCTCAGAAATATTTTTTAAAAGTTCTAATTTATCTTTACTCAATTCTTTTAAGTCATCCATCGTTAAATATTTTTCCTTTAACAAGACGCTAAAAACTATTATTAACTTTGAATATCTATAATCATCTTATCATCAATTGATAATCTCCTTTCTGTTAAATAGTCGTGCAATTTCCAAATATCTTTATCATTTTCAATTTTCTGAATTTTTTCAGATAATGATTTTTTTATTTCTTCAATTTCACTATGATATGCTTTATCAAAAGCTTTTCTTGCAGCTTTCTTTTCATTTGGAGACCATTCTAATTCTTTCATAAAACACCTATGAATTTATTTCTTTCTTTTAATCGCAAAACCAGATGCTCTTTTGCCAGGTATTGGGTACAGAAATCTAGTCCTCTCTTGTGCTACATCAGTAATTTCCAATCTTACCACCGCATCTGCACCCATTCTTCTTCCTATATTGAATAAACTATCAAGCACTTCTTTAGTCTGCACTGGATAATATACCCATTTGGGTATTTCGCCATAATTTTCTGCGCCATATTGATTGACTCTTTTCCCTTGCGGATTTATCTCTGGATATATTTCTACTTCTAAAATGCCGATTGATTCATATTCTCCTAAATATTGTTCGGGTGTGAATAGAAATCCTTGCTTAGTATAATCAGAAAAGTTATATCCATAGACATAAACTTTCTTTCCCAAATCCTTTTCAGCACTACAACCAATGAAATAAATTGTTAGAGCTAAGGCAATTAAAAAATGGAAACCTCTTTTCATCTTATTAACCCTTTAATTTTGATGCAACATAACGGCATTGCAACTAACAAGCGGCTGCAACGTTTAAGTTGTTAATATTTTGTTTTACTGACAATGTTATTTATTTACTAAAAACTTTTACTAACCCAACCAACCCGAACTACAAATACAAAGAACTGAATGAAGCCGTCTTTGTTGAGTTGCTTGTTAGGTGCATTTACATTGGTTTATATTTCCCTTTAATTATAAAATAGTTTTCTGGCAATGTTAAATACGTTTTTACTGTATCGTAAATCGAATCGTATTTATACTCATTCAATAGCGGAGGGATATTATTCCCAAATGGTTCAATCACCGAGAAAATGATTTCAGAAGTTCTCGGTTCATAATTATAACCAATCCGATTATCAAATTTTCCATCGGATCCCAATGAACCACCCTCTTTAATTTTATCAAATCCAAATAATTCTAACAATCTGACATTGTTAATAGAATTAGTTTCCGAACCATCAGACTTTTTTAGGTAGATATCCAAATCAAGATTAGTAACCTGACCAATGTAAGGGACAATTTGATAAATGTTTCTCATCTTCAGTTTCCAGGCTGTAGAGTATGCTGGTTGGAGATTCCTTGGCTTAACAAGTTTTAGTACCAGCAACTGTATCAGAATTATTAATAAGGTCAGCAAAAAATTCACCGTAAATTACATCATCCCAACTATAAGAATTATTGTTTTCAGTTCTGTAAGCTATCGCGATAATGTCCTGTTCATTCAACGCGGAAGTAAATGTTATATAACCGGTTTCCCGATGAAATATATAGTCACGTACCTCATTTAAAAGATAAAATCGATTTATCTCCTTTTTCCCGGGAATGGCGCTGGAAAAATCTCTTAGAGAATCGTTGTAAGTGCTGTATTCATACCTTGATTCTAAATCTATATAAGCACAACCAAAAATTGAGCTACCACTTAAAACATTTACAGATTTATAAACTTCAATTTCTTTCACATAATATTTAGGTAGTACCGATTGCAGGAATATTGCCATAATACAAATTAAACATATTTAGCTCTGAACTCGTATCAGCATATATTTCATTAATAAAATAATTGTTATCGGAGTATCTAAGAAATTCATCTCAAAGGAAATCCGATCATCAGTTGGAGTTGAACATGGTGGACAATCATCCTCACTACATCCTACGAGAAATATGATCGAAAGTATCAAAGAAATAAATCCTGTTTTCAAAGGATTTTTTTTCCTTTCTGGTTGCAAATCGAAAAGATTTAAACTTAACATAAATCACCCCTTTCAATTTTATGCACCTAACGGCGTTGTGGCTAAGGCGCAGCCCATAACAAGAATGCCACTTAGAAAACAACTGCCGATGATTTAGCAAACCGTGTGTAAATTTTCTTCGCACACACGGTTTGCAAGTTTATTAATTAGAACGACTACTTTGAACAAGTTAGCCGAAACGGAACGACTAACACTAAAATTTATAAAATGCCGAATGCGAAAACGCTGTCGCCTTGAGCCACTTGTTATGCCTTTTTTATATAAGGTAATTGCTAAATCTGTTTTGCACAAAGTAAACCGTCGAGATTTTAAACGGAAATATTCTCTTATCAGTTTTTTATGAATTTTGAGATGCTTACCGGTTTATGAAGTAAGTTTACAAGCTTCATTAATTATAACAGGATGAACCATAATTTAGTTTCTTGAAAATCTATAAATTCTATAGTTGGGCAAATAGGATCAAATGAAGTCATTTAAATTAAGGTCTCTGGGAAGTATACGATTTTAACTTATACTTAATTGAATCACTATTTCGTTTGAAACTGCTAATGATTTTGCGATACTTTTTCATTATATGATTCAGTAGAAACATCTATCCGGAAATATAAAATATCAAAATCATCAATTCGAATTACATTTCTTCAATATCTTCAAATTGATAATCCATCATTCTTTTTAAAATTCATTTTAACATTATTTGTTTTTCTAATGGTGAGTCTTTTGCTAAGAATATTTTTATCATATCCTTTCCATGAAGTAACGAATAAGATACTTCCTTGTATTTGTTCATTTATTTCTCTAATTTCCAGCGATGAGGTAATAACTACAACATCAAACTATTACTTCTAAATCAACAATTTAATTCCAGAATTTTTGCTATTATCTTGATTTCGTTCTCAGTTTAAGTCAATATATTTCAATGGCAGATACAGATATTTCCATTTTGATTCAATTCATTATAATTTTTTTGAACAATTTCCCAAACTAAATACTGCACTATCTTGCAACAAAGTTACAGTTAGTCCATCTCGAATAAGGGTCAAGAGTTGCCATACAATTTTGATGCTTTATTGAACAATGTATTTTGGTAAGATTCGATATTAAAGCCATTAAAATAGTTATAATTTCATTTAAGTAACATTTTAATTTGTTCAATCTATAAGTTTTCTTGCGAGTTTCTTTTTCAATGCTGAAACTTTTTTCTTCATTTTTTCAAAATCCATTTCTGCTTGATGTAATTCATCCATTGCTTTTTCAACGTCAGAACCTTTCACCCAGCTTTTAACAATTTCTACATCTTTAATATTATCACTAACAATTCCTTCACTTGAACCAGCAAGTATTCTAAATCTATGTTTACAATACATTCCATTTTCGCCAGCAGGGCAATCACATAAAGCAGTTAAATTGTTTCCATCTTTATTAAATACCACTATATATGGTTCAGGAGCAGAACCTTGAACTAAAAATTTAATTTTTTCCATATAAACACCTTACATTATTCGTCAATAACTAATTTAGAACCATCATCAAAAATTATCATCTCAGGTTCCCAAACTACTTCCATTTTTTCAAGTTCAGTAAATCTTAGTTTTTTATCTCTATCCATAAATTGATTGTATCCATAATATCCTTTATCGAAAGCTCGTTCTTTTGGATTCAACTTTTTATGGTATTTTACTTCCAAGTTTGATATTGCATCACCAAACATATCCGATATTTTTAGTGAACCTTTAACTCCAATAATTGTGCTATCACTATTATTATTAATTGAAATTGTAATAACGTTGTATTTGCTGTAATCAGCTTCTGAAAAGCTTTTCTTAACAATATTAACAGTAACTATATTTTTGAGTCTTTGAATTTGTTGTTGTTTTTTTTGAAAAGCTAACTCTGCCGCCTTTTTTTCTTCAGCAGTCTTAATTGAATCTTGGATTATCCATTCTTTTTGTTTCTGAATCGCTTCGCCTATAGTCATTGTTGAATCAATACTGAAATTTTTCTCACCTAAAAAAGCATTTTTTAGATTTGTTCGTATTAAATAAGCAGCAAATAGCTCTTTCTCTCTTTGAGTTAATTCTTCAGAATCTTTGATTTGTTCAATATTTGATTTTGTCATTTTTCTGTCTCTAATGCTTTCACTACAAGAGAAAAAAAGAAGTGACATAAAAAAGATTAGTATAATATTTTTCATAAATTCACCTATTATTTTGTTTGAGGCATAACAGCATTGCAACTAACAAGCGGCTGTGCTGTTTACAATGATTATTTGACGATTAACTGATAATGAAATTAACTAATATAAACTTTCAACTAAAGCAGATAACCCGGACCTATAAATATTCGGTTTTATTGAAGCCGTCTTTGTTGAGTTGCGAGTTAATTGCAACTAAATTTTAAGGTATAAAAATGTTACAAGCAATATTATTAAAGGCATAAATAATTTTAGCATATACTACATTATGCTTACGTATCATACTTGCTTTACCTAATTATTAGGAAAGAAAACGGGATGAGGAGAGAAGCAAGCCCAATTATAACCCCGATAATAGTAACTACAAGAATGATTATAGTGTATTTTTTAATCTTTTTGTTTTCATTACGGATCTCTTTCTCTTTGGCTTGCTTCCTCCGATGAATTTCTTTTAATGCTTGTTTATCATCTTTGGCAGGAGCCTTACATTGAAATATGCAATATATTCAAGTTCATCATCGGATAAAGATTGGAAATGTTTATCATCAGCCATAAAGAACACCTTAAAATTTGTTAAAGCAATTAACTATTACTTATACCGAATTTGTGGTCGGCAATTCGGTTGTTAATTAAGAATTTAATTCTCATCTATCGACCACTTAATTTTTTATATTATCAGTATAACTAATTCAATTATCATTAGTTATAGAATAACTTCATTTAAAATTTAGGATGATATTCCCGAATATTTTTCTCATATATCTACCTTTAATCCAAAGGGCTTCTAACACCTATACCCCTGTTGAGTACATGCGTATAAATCATTGTCGTTTTTACAGAGTTATGCCCTAATAGCTCCTGTACCGTTCTTATATCGTATCCATTTTGTAATAAGTGAGTGGCAAAGCTGTGTCTTAATGTATGCGGTGAAGCTTGTTTAGTAACATCCGATTTTCTCACAGCACTTTTAAATTCTTTTTGAAATGTGCTCGGATGTAAATGTACCCTGAAATACTTTTTAAATTTTTATTATAAACTGGACTCTTAGCCGGAAATAAATACTGCCATGCAAGTTCCTTGCCTGCATTTGGATATTTTTTTGAAAGAGCATAAGGTAATGGTGCTTCAATATTCTTAGAAGAGAAATCTTTTTTATAGAGATTCTTAACCTTACTTATATGAGTTTTTAATTCTGTCATTAATTTTTCAGGCAAAACTGTTATTCTGTCCTTTTCGCCTTTCCCATCCAGAACCGAAATCGTTTTTAATTCCAGATCAACATCTTTTACTCTTAAACTTAAGCATTCGCCTAATCTCAATCCTGAACCATACAACAGCTTCGAAATCATTAATGCTATTCCATCTAAGTTTTCAAAGATTTTTTTTACCTCATCCTTTGTTAAAACAACGGGTAAATGTTTTTTACGATGTGAAAATTTTATATCCTCAATCCATCCAACGTCTTTTTCTAAAATGTTTTTGTATAGAAATAGAATTCCCTGTAAGGCTTGATTTTGTGTCGCAGAAGATACGTGATGATTGGTAGCAAGATTATCAATGAATGCTTTTATTTCTTCAGCACCCATTTCTTTCGGATGTCGCTTATTGTGGAAGAGCACAAACCGCTTAATCCAGTTTGTGTATGCGACTTCAGTTTTTCTACTGTAATGTTTTGAACGAAGTTCTGTTCTAACTTTATCCAGCAGTTTCGGTTCTGGCATTTATTCCCCGAAGTAAGTTTTAACTGCTTTAAACTTAGTCCAAAATCAAAATAGAATCAATCACTTTTTCAGTTAAATTCGTTCATCTTAATGCTAATTTTTATATTTGCATAGTAACAAACAGTGAGTGTTATTAATGAGAAGATCTATCAAATCTATTTATCTTTTTTTGTTTTTTAATCTTGTAATCATTCAATTTTATAATCTTGAAATTTGGTCACAGACTATGAAAAAAGCATTCATCAACGGAAAAATTTATACAGTAAACGAAAAGCAGCCATATGCAGAAGCTGTTGTAATCGAAAAGAACAAAATTAAATACGTTGGTTCAAACAGTGCGGCTAATAGATTAATTGATGCTTCAACAGAAGTAATTGATCTAGATGGAAAATTAATGTTGCCTGGTTTTAATGACAGTCATCTTCATTTTACTAGCGGTGGAAGTTATTTACTTGGAATAAATCTTCGTCCGGCACTTTCAAAAGAAGAGTTTGTAAAAATAATCAGGGACTACATCGCTGATAGAAATCTTCCTGAATCTACCTGGATAACAGGTGGAAGATGGGATCACGAACTCTGGCCTGACAAATCACTTCCAACAAGGGAATTGATTGATTCAGTCTCTGAGAACACTCCAATTTTTGTAAGCAGAATTGATGGACACGAAGGACTCGCAAATTCAAAAGCACTTGAGCAGGCTGGCATTACAAAAAATACTCCCAACCCGGATGGTGGATTAATTGAAAAAGATGAAAACGGTGAACTAACGGGAATATTAAAAGACAATGCAATGGATCTTGTGTTCAAAGTAATTCCACCGCCATCGCTTGAAGAAAATATTGATGCAACTCTACGTGCACTTGAAGAAGCGAGAAAATTTGGAATTACAAGTGTGCAGGATATGACTCAACCCGGAGAGCTCCAAGCATATAATCAGGTGAAAGAGAATGGACAATTAACCTGTAGGATTTATTCTATCTGGCCGATTGATAAATATGAGGACATTGTGCGTGCTGGTGTAACCGTTGGTACCGAAGAAATTTATATTAAACGAGGTGGATTGAAAGGATATGCTGATGGTTCACTTGGTGCAAGTACCGCCTGGTTTTTTGAACCATACGTTCAAGATCAATCGAATTACGGATTACCAATGGATGTTGTTACCAATGGCAAACTTGAAAAATGGGCTGTCGATGCCGATAGAAATCGATTACAGATTTGCATTCACGCAATTGGTGACAAAGCGAATGCTACCGTACTTGATATGTATGCAAAAATAAAAAGTATAAATTCTCCGTGGGACAGAAGATTCAGGATTGAACACGCTCAACATCTAAGAAAAGAGGACATAAATCGTTTTGCGGAAATTGGAGTGATTGCTTCCGTTCAACCGTATCATTGTATCGATGATGGAGTTTGGGCAGAAAAAAGAATTGGTCCTGAAAGAATAAAAACTACTCACGTTTACAAATCATTATTACAAAGTGGTGCTGTTGTAGCTTTCGGAACTGACTGGCCTGTTGCACCTTTAAATCCGTTATTGGGCATATTTGCTGCTGTCACGCGTCGAACGGTTGATGGGAAAAATCATGACGGCTGGAATCCGGAAGAAAAAATTTCTGTTGAGAATGCAATCAAGTGTTACACGCTAAATGCCGCTTACGCATCTTTTGAAGAAAAAATTAAAGGTAGTATTGAGGTCGGTAAGCTTGCAGATTTTGTCGTACTGAGCGATGATATTTTAACAATGGACCCGGTTAAAATAAAAGATGTGAAAGTTGATATGACTGTCTTCGATGGCGAAATAATTTATAAACGAGAAGAATAGAACACGGATTAAACTGATGCGACGGATTGCAACAGATAATCACAAAGGAGGGATTAATGCTCCACGGTGATATTACTGAATTAATAATAAAAGCTTTCTATAAAGTTTATAATACTCTTGGTTATGGATTTTTAGAAAAGGTTTATGAAAATGCAATGAGAATTGAACTATCAAAAATGGGTATGAACGTTTTACAACAGAAAAATATTAAAGTATTTTATGAGTCTGATCAGGTTGGTGATTATTTTGCAGATCTACTTGTAAATGAATTAATAATAGTTGAACTAAAAGCTGCTGAAAGTATTTGTGAAGAACACGAAGCACAATTATTAAATTATTTGAAAGCCACAGATATCGAAGTTGGATTATTACTAAACTTTGGTAAAGAACCTAAGTTCAAAAGAAAATATTTTACTAACGACAAAAAGAAAAAATCAGTTTAAATCAGCCTGATCCGTCGGATCCGTGTTCTATTCCTGATTCTTAATTTAATGTAATCGCAATCCACTCATCCATCTGTTCAATTTGTTCGGTTTTAAATCCAAGCGAATGATATTTTTTTTCAATTTCCTTTTGATCTGATACGAGTAAGCCAGATAAAATAACAATACCATTTTTCTTCAGTCTATGTTTAATTTTTTCAGCGATATCCAGTAAGACATTTTTCTGAATGTTCGCGACGATTAAATCAAAATCTCTCTCCTGAACATTTTCGATTTCTCCCGTCATAATTTCAATTAAATTTTCGACATCATTCTGAATACAATTCTCTTTACAATTTTCAAAACAAATCTCATCTGTGTCTATCGCAACAGCATTTGCAGCACCAAATTTGACTGAGGTGATTGCAAGTATACCTGTACCCGAGCCCACATCCAGCACTTTCACTCCGGGCTTAACGATTTGTTCAAGCTGTCTCAACATTAATTTCGTTGTTTGGTGTTCACCGGTTCCGAATGACATTTTTGGATCAATTGTCAAAACGATTTCGTTACTTTTAGCTTTATACTCTTTGAATGTTGGTCTTAATTACTATTCGGTCTGATATTCTGATTACTTCCCTGCTCTTTTCCCACAACTTATTCCAGTTTTGATCTTCGAGGATTTCCTTTTCAATTTTATAAGATTCTATCAGCTTATCATTTTTTAATTGATCAAGAGCTTTAGTGAACTGAATTTCAGTATCGATTGAAATATCTGAAGTAAAAACTGAAATATGATCATCATCTTCTAAAAGTCCGGTAATATCAAACTGCCACATTATTCCTGAAAGTAATTCAGAATTAAAAGGTTGACTGAAAATTTTATAGGTGAAGAATTTTTTCATCTAATTAATTATACTCTGCAAGCAATTCACAAATTTTATTCTGGAAATCTCGGGCTGTTGAATAATCTTTAACAAAATTCTGGATCAAAATGGAAAATGCTATCAAGTGACCTTCCTTTGAAGTTACATACCCAGATAGATTACTCACACCATTTAAAGTTCCAGTTTTTGCGTGAACATTATTTTGAGCTGATGTGTTCTTCATTCTTTTTTTCAAAGTGCCATCAATTCCAGCGACTGGCAGAGAATTGTAATACAATTCAAATAAATCTTTTTTATTGTAATACATATATTTTAATAAATCCAATAACAGTTCAGCAGAAACGAGATTATAATGAGAGACCCCTGAACCATCAGCAATTGAAAAACTACCAGAATCAAATCCAAGAGAATCGATTAACTTTTTCACTGCAGCAAGCCCGTTATCGGTAGAGGCAGGAGCACCTGAATCTTTATAAGCAATTACATAAATCAGCATCTCCGCATTCAGGTTATCGCTTTCCTTATTTAAGTGAGTCAGGACCGTATCGATCGTTCGATTAACGCTCGTAAGATAGACTGCATTTTCAGGGAGAATATTTTTGCCAATAGATTTTGCAATTTCGATTCCTTCATTACGAAGTTTCTCAAAAAGTAGTGTAAGGAAATATTTATCCGGTTCCAGAAGATTAATTTTAAAAGTTTGTTCTGCAGAATCAATAACTGATATTTTTCGAATTGTTCCATCAATGATGATTGTGTTTTTTCTATTCACCCAATCTCGAGTTACAAAATAGTCTTCACTTTCATTTGGACTTACCGTTACTAAATTATTTTCAACTTTTACAAATTTTGTGTTGGGGATCAATGTTACTAATGCAGGTGAGTCTATATTTCCGCCTTCAACAAATACTTCAATCGAATTGTGATTAATATTCAATGCACTCAAGTAAGGAGCAGTTGGGTCCGGATCATCATCCCACATCCAGCCTTTCCCCCAATACATCGAATCTTTTTTTGATATATCCGCGTAAACACCACCGGTTATCTCCTGTATCCCTAATGATTTAATAACTGATACAATCGAATCTAAATCCTTGTCAGTAAAATCTGGATCGAACCCACCAACTATATAGATGTCCCCGTACAATTTGTTTCCCTCAATTACACCGGTATGATACAAATCCGTTTTAAAAAAATAATCTTCGCCAAGATTTAATAGTGATGCAGCCGATGTGAGCAATTTCATATTTGATGCAGGACGAAGAAGTAGCTTTTCATTTTTACGAAAGAGCGAGATACTGTCTGTCAAATCAAATATATCGAGTGCAATTGTTGTTTGATCAAAGAATGGATCATTTACAATATTATTTATTTGAGTAACAAGAAGCTCAGTATTCTGTTGTGCAGATAAATTTGGTGTGGTAATTATTAAATAAAAAAATAACAGAAGGATTTGATTTTTAATTCTCAATTTAATCTTCCGATGAAAAGAATGGTCTTACTCTAAATTCTGCACCAATTTCTTCTTCTGATATTTTTCGAGCTCGTTCAACATCTACTTCATCGATTGAAACAATTGTCATAACAATTTTCTCGACATATTGTTTTGATTTTTTTGCAAAGTCAATCATTTCATCAAAATAAGATGTCTCCAATCCAACTAGTTTAGAGTACTGCTTTGGGTCAAATGTGTTGAGACTGATAGAGACAACATCTATCAATCCTTTCATTTCCGGAGTAATATCTTTTTTATTAATGATGTTTGCATGACCGTTAGTGTTTAATCGAGTTTTTCCCCCACTAGTTTTGACATACTTTGAAATCTCTTTAACGACATCCCATCGTATTGTTGGTTCTCCGTAACCACAAAAAACTATTTCAGAATAATCTTTAGGGTTGCCAATCTCCTTAATATAAACATCGGCATTTGGTTCCTCGCTTCTTTCCATTCCAAGATTGTATCCTCTGAGTATTGGATTTTCTTTTCTTTTACAGAAAACACATTTAGCATTGCATCGGTTGGTGACATTAATATATAATGAATTACCAATGGTATAAGTGAACGCAGATTCACTTTTACTTCCAATTCCAAAAGTTCTGAATGTATTGAACGAAGTAATTCTTGCTACGTCCAACGTTCTCAATTTATGGGATTCAGCAATTTGATTTGCAATGTATTTCACGTTGGAAGGTTCGTTTCTTTTTCCTCGGTGAGGGACTGGAGTCATGAACGGAGAATCAGTTTCCAGCAATAAATTTTCCGGGGGTATATGCTGCAAAATTTTACGAAGATTATCTGCTTTTTTAAATGTGATGTTCCCCGTAAATGAAATCATATAATTCATTCCAACTAATTCCATTGCATCTTCAATTGACCCGTTGAAACAATGAAACTGAGCTTTCAGGCCTGCACCGCAATAACTCCTGATTATTTCCATAACATCTTCATCTGAATCACGGTTATGAATTATTACGGGAAGATCTAATTTAAGAGCAAGTTCAATTTGCGCTTTGAATGCATCAATCTGTTTTTCCTTCGGAGAGAAATCGTAGTAATAGTCAAGACCGATTTCACCAATGGCTACAATCTTTTTATTATTTGCTAGTTTTTCAATTTTTGGAATGAAAGAAGAATCCCAATTCTTTGTATCGTGAGGATGAACACCAACCGCACCATAAACCATCTCATATATTTCGGTGAGATCAATTACTTGTTCAGAAGTTTTGATGTCAGTAGCCGGAACCAAAATATAATCAACTTCATTTTTTTTTGCTCTTGATATGACTTCATCAAGATCTTCTTCAAAGTTTGGGTAGAACAGATGTGCGTGTGTATCTATAAACATTATTTCGATTCAAAAATTTTATTCAACTTGTCCAATTATTACTGGATTCTCTTTTAAATCAGAACATATTTTAAATGTGATTTCAAGATCATTTTTTGAAACGACAAAAACCAAACCGATCCCCATATTAAAGACAGTTCGCATTTCCTCGTCACTAATATCACCGTCTTTCTGTATAAGATTAAAAATAGAAGGTGCTTCCCACTTATTCCAGTCAATTCTAAGATTTAATCCATCCGGCAAAATTCTTTTTGTGTTTCCGATAATTCCACCACCGGTTATGTGGGATATTCCCTTAACGTCAATTTTATTCTTTATCGCTTTAATTAATTTTAGATATGATCTATGGATTGAAAGTAATTCATCCCCAATTGTATTGCTGAGAGAATTTACTTTGTCAGAAAGACTATATTTTTCGAGAATCACTTTTCTTGCAAGCGAATAGCCATTTGTGTGCAATCCCGAGGATGGAATTCCAATCAACATATCCCCTGAAGCAATATTTTCTCCTTTTATAATTTTTGATTTTTCAACAATACCGACTATGGTTCCGGAAAGATCGTAATCATGTCGTTCATAGACACCCGGCATCTCAGCGGTTTCTCCACCAATTAATGCACAGCCATTTTCTATGCATGCAATCGAAAAGCCTTTTATGATTTCTGAAGCAACATCCGGATCAAGTTTTCCGAATGCCATATAATCCAAAAAGAATAGAGGTTCGGCCCCGCAAACAGCAATATCATTAACACAATGGTTTACCAGATCCTGCCCGATGGTATCGTGCTTATTCATTTGGATAGCAATTTTGAGTTTCGTACCAACGCCATCCACACTTGACACCAGCACAGGCTCTTTATATCCCTCTAAATCTGGCTGAAAGAAACTACCGAATAGACCAATATCTGCAAGAACAGATTTATTAAAAGTCGATTTTGCAAAATTTTTGATTTTGTTTACAGTTTCATCCCCAGCCTTAATACTAACACCTGCATCTTCATACTTAATGGCCAAAATAAATTTCCCTTAAATAAAGTTAACGAAGTAAAAAATTCCCCTTTGAAAATTTAGCATTTAACCTTCCTTATTCAAAATAAATAGCATTGTGTGGAAAAATTATTAACACTAAATATTTGAATTATTAGGTAACCAAGTAAGGTGTACATCATCTCATGGGTGCAAAATTTAGGTTAAATTTAATATATTTGCGGCTTGATTTTATAGAATTAGTAGTGCGAAAATGGATATAGAAGAGTTAAATCAACGAGAAAAAGCAATACTCAGATCAATCGTGCAGCAGTTTATTTTAACTGCTACTCCAGTTGGCTCCCGGAATATTACGAAGAAATATGATATTGGCTTTTCCCCTGCTACTGTAAGGAATATTATGTCCGATCTGGAGGATTCCGGTTTTATTAACCATCCACATACCTCAGCAGGCAGAGTTCCTACAGATAAAGGTTATCGCTATTACGTTGATTCTTTAATGGACATAGGAATTCTCAAGAATAAAGAAAAGGGATTAATAGAAGACGGCTTAAGTTCAATGGCTGTTGAGGCGGATGAACTTGTAAAAATAACTTCGAAACTGCTCAGCTCAATAACAAAACAAATTGCCTGTGTAACTTATCCAAATCTTGAATCGGGAATTCTAGAAAAAATTCAGATTATAAGTTTGACTTCAACAAAAATTCTTGTTGTAATAAGTATAAAATCTGGATTGGTTAAAACTATCACAATGGAATTAGATTCAGAATTGAAAGAAGCCCAGTTAGAATCAGTCCAACTACTGTTAAATGAAAAGTTAGCCGGATTAAACCTATCGGAAATCAGAAAATCATTTAAAGAAAGATTTATTGATGCTGATGAGGATCAAAAACCAATTATCAGGTTATTTGTCGATTCGGTTGATAAACTTTTTAAAGATGATATTAAAACAGATAGACTAATTGTAACTGGAGCTAAAAATATTATTCAACAACCGGAATTTGAAAATCCTGAAAATTTTCAAAGTATAATTGAATTGATAGAAGATAAAGATGTTATAATTCACATTATGGAAAAATCTTCTGAATCGAAGAATGCAGAAGTGTACATTTCTATAGGAAGTGAAAACATTGAAAAGAAACTTCAAGAATACAGTTTCGTATCTAAAGAATATAAGTTTGGGGAAACAGGCGGAACACTTGGCATAATTGGACCCAAAAGAATGGAGTACTCCAGGATAGTCGCAATTGTAGATTATCTAGCTAAAGTACTGTCCGAACATTTAAAATCACCATAATAAAAAAAGGAATCGATGCAGTATGAATAAACATAAAAAAGATAAAGATCAGGAAGAACAAAATAATATATCTGAACCTGAAGAATCGAAAATAGATAATTCAGAACAAGAAGAAATAAAAGCTGAAAACAATCTTGAGCAAAGTGATAATAAAATTGCAGATTTGGAAATTCAAGTCAAGGATTTGCAAGATAAGCTTCTGAGAAAAGCAGCTGAATTTGAAAACTACAAAAGAAGAACTGAAAATGATCAGTTTAATTTATTAAACTATGCAGCTGAATCATTTATAATTAAGCTGCTTCCGATTGTTGATGATTTTGAACGAAGCATGGACCACATTGATGATTTGGATAAAAGCAAATCTGTTAAAGATGGCATAAAACTGGTCTATGATAAACTGCATAAGTTATTAAACGAGCAAGGTGTAAAAAAAATGGAGACGAAAGGCGAACCTTTTAATGTTGAATTCCATGATGCATTAATGCAAAAAAAGGATGATTCTGTGCCACCGCACACTGTGGTCGAAGAGATTGAACCAGGATATCTTTATCGTGAAAAAGTAATACGACACGCAAAAGTGATAGTTAGTGAAGATTCAGATAATGATGAGAACAAGATCTCAAATGATGAATCAAACAATTCAAATACAGAAAATGAGAAATAATATTAATGGCTAAAAGAGATTATTACGAAGTTCTTGGAATAAACAGGAACGCAACGAAAGAAGAAATAAAAAAAGCGTATCGTAAATTGGCAATGCAGTATCATCCAGATAGAAATCCGGGTGATAAATCTGCAGAAGATAATTTTAAGGAAGCTGCAGAAGCATATGAAATCTTGAGTCACGATGATAAAAGAAATAACTATGATCGTTTTGGACACGAAGGAGTGAGAGGAAGCGGATTTGGGACTGACGGTTTCTCATCTGTGAATGATATCTTCTCACATTTCTCTGATATCTTCGGTGGTTCATCAATCTTCGATGAATTTTTTGGTGGAAGCCAAAGAGGCAGATCACGAAGACGTGGTTCAGGAACTCCCGGTTCAGATTTACGTGTAAACTTAAAGCTTACGTTGGAAGAAATTGCAACTGGAATCACAAAAAAATTAAAGATCAGGAAACAAGTTAAGTGTAACGAATGCAATGGAACAGGTGCACAAGCTGGAACTTCATTAAAAACTTGTCCCGTTTGTAACGGTGCTGGAGAAGTTAAAACTGTTTCGAGATCAGTGTTTGGTCAATTTGTTAACATACAGGCCTGTCATAACTGTCAGGGAGAAGGTAAGGTTGTTGATTCACCGTGCAAAACGTGTTCGGGTGATGGTAGAATTGAAGATGATTCAATGATTAAAATTGATGTTCCAGCCGGAGTGGAAGATGGACAGTATATGACTTTAAGAGGTGAAGGTAATTCTGGAAAAAGAGGTGGTCAACCGGGAGATATTTTAGTTGTGTTTCAGGAATTAAAACACGATCAATTCATCAGAGAAAAGGATGATATCATTTATAATTTATTCGTCACCTTTCCACAAGCAGCTCTTGGTGATGAAGTTGAAGTTCCAACCCTGACTGGAAAAGCAATGTTAAAAATCGATCAAGGGACACAACCAGGTAAAATGCTTAAGATGAAAGGAAAAGGCATCAGGCATTTAAACTACTCAGGCAGCGGAGATCAGATCGTACGAATTAATGTTGCTGTGCCTCAAAAGTTAAATTCAAAAGAGAAAGATCTAATTAAGCAGCTTTCTGAAATGCCGAATGTCAAAAATTCCTCCGATAGCGAAAAAAACAATTTTTTCAGCAAATTTGGTTTGTAGTTTTTAACTAGTTGGATGTCGAGCAAGAAAATATTGGTTGTTGGATTTAACCTAATTTATCTCATCTTTATGGCTAATGTTTGAAAAATTTTCTAAAAGAATTGGCTTTACTCAAACTGAAATCATTGTAATTCTTTTTCTTACCGGGTTATTTATTCTGGGTTACGTCTATGTGGAGTTTATAAAAAATAGTCCAGCTCCCGAAAATAAATACATAGATTATTCAAAAGAGGACAGTCTCTTCTACCTGTATTCAGGATCCAAAACTGAGAATGATTCAAATGAGTATTCTTTAATGAGCGAAGAGGAGATTAAAAAACAAGTCTTAGAATTACCTGATTCTTTTACATATGAAAAAAAGGATATTTCTTCTTTAACAGAAAAAAGCATAGATATCAATTCTGCCGGTATCAACCAGTTAACTATGCTACCCGGAATTGGAGAAAAAACAGCTGAAAAAATCATTGAACTTCGAACAGAAAGAGGGAAATTCAAAAATTTAGAAGAGTTAATGGACGTAAAAGGTATTGGAGAATTTAAGTTTAACAAAATTAAAAAGTTTTTATATATTAAATAACCAAACAAAAAAAATTTTCCCGGAGGAATGATGAAATCCCAAGCAGGCGATCCCTGGTATATTCACGCTGCTCTTTATCTAGTAATTGCTATCCTTTCTATTATACTTATCAAAATCGCTATCATCGATCCAAAAAATGCTGTAGAGCAGGACAGAGCCTGGAGAACTGAATCCAGACTAAGAATGAATAATATCAAAGCTGCTGAAATTTTATGGCAAAAGAAAAACGGGAATTATACTGATAACCTTAGCCAACTCATCAAATTTATTAAAACAGATAATTTTGTTGATAGTGTGGTAAATGCATTCGACTCACTCACAATGAAATCAGCAAATCCATTTTTACCATTATCAAATGGTGAATTCACTCCGGATAGCTTAATGCACTCACCGAGAACATATCAAACGTATCTTCTGGAAATTGACACTTCAATGTCAGTTGATACCACCATAAACAGACGTGGTGTTGTTATAGCTGTTGATACTACTATAGTACTCGGCTCGAGATACTATTTAGAAGATCCTGATGGATATGGTACTGTTGGCGATCTTAACAACGATGCTCTGAAAAACACATCTTCCTGGGAGTAATTCCGAATAGATGACTGAGCATCAGAGTTGTGTTGGTTTGAACCTCACAGCTTCAAAACTGCAATTTGTTGAAATAGAAAAAGATTTAGATAATATACTGGTGAACAATTTTGGGCAAGCTTTCATTAGTCCAGTAATTTATTTCGATGAACAAAATGAATTGCAGATTCTGGAACAACTTCAAGCATCATTCGATGAATTAAGAATAAGGAAACAAATAAATTCCAGCACAGTTTCATTTACTCTTCCACCTGAACTTTTTATTACTATTCAATTGCCTTACGATTCAAATCTTAATCAAACAGAATTAAGAGAAGAATTTAACTGGGAGATTTCACAACTTTACCCGTTCATTCCGGTTGAAGATTTAGCAATAAAATTTTATGAACTTGATAGCAGTTTTTTACCGGGGAATAATAATGCTCTAGTTGTTGCATTAAACAAAAAATATTTACTCCTTATAAAAAAGTTTTGTTTGAATAACAATCTAATTCCAAAGCTTGTCGATAATGCTTCGATCACTGCAAATAATTTTATAAATAGTTTCTACATTGAGAAAAACCAGGTTACAGTTCATATTTTCAACTCAAGATCTTCAACTGCCCTGTTCATCAACATTTCTTCAAGACCAGCATTTGTGAAGGTTTTTCCAAAGAGTATAGATAATTATATTAATAAAATTTCGGAAGAAATTTCGAATAAAAATATCACAACAGTTACTAACACTTCGCATATGGTTGCTGTAATATCTGGTGATGATTTAGATAGCGAATTGGTTGCTGAAATTGGGAGAGGGACTGAACTGGTCTTTGAAAAGTTTAATCCTTTCGATGCTTTGAAACTAAAACCGGATTTTCAAAACAACGAAATCACATTGGATAACTTTAGTTCATTTGTTTCTTCAGCAGGAATCGCTTCCAGATTTAATTAATAAAAAGATATGAGACTTAGATTAACTTCAGGCTATTTAAAGGGCAGATTTATTGATGTACCTAAATCTGAACTGATCAGACCAACTACAGAAAGGGTGAGAGAAACTATCTTCAATATCCTCAGTAATAAAATTTCATTTGAAAATATCAAAGTATTGGATCTTTATTCTGGATCCGGAGCTCTGGGATTTGAATGTATAAGTCGAGGTGCAGGTGAAATACATTTCGTTGAAAAAAATGCTATCATCTACAAAACTCTACAAGAGAATATCGATCAATTAAAAGTTGAGGATAAATGTACAATATTCAAAATGCCGGCAGTCAATTATTCATCGATGAAAAAGGAGAAAGTATATGATTTAATCCTTGCAGATCCTCCATTTTACAAAGATGATATTTATAATGTTGTTGATAATATTTTGAACAATAAATACCTTAAGGATGATTGTTTGATGATTATCGAACGATCAATACAGACAAAGCAAAAAGATATTGCTAATTTAAAAACCGAACCATTCAAAATAATTGGAGATGCTTGTTTATACGAAGTAACAAATTAATGCTAATCATATCATTACTAGTATTTCTATTCTCTGACTTTGTCTCTTACTCACAACCTTACCAGCGGGAATTAAATAATATACCTATAAGTGATTCGCAAGGTTTATTAAAAAATATTTTCTCCGGTGGTCACAATAATCTCGAGTTTCAGTTTATCGATATAGATGGCGATGGGGATCTTGACATTTTTTTTCTTGACAGTGATCAGACTTTTGGTTGGTTTGAAAATATTGGAGATAAATTTAATGCAGATTTCAAATACTCATTAACAGTTCCTGAAGGACTTTATTTTTCCGACTGGTTTTATTTTGCTGATATAGATGCTGACTGAGATCTTGATTATTTTACGGGTAATGTTGATGTATTCTCTTACTACGAAAATGTGGGTTCACACTACTGTCTCCGATTTTCACTCTAAATCAAGAAACAGTAAAAGACTATCAGGATTCCACTATGAATAGTGAGTATGGCAGCAATCCAACTTTCGCAGATGTAGAAGATGCAGATGGAGATTTTGATTTTATTTCCGGTAATTCAGCAGGCACTCTTAAGTTTTATAAAAATATTGGCACGCCACAAAGCTATTCATTCCAGTTTATAACTAATGTGTGGCAGAATATTATTATAATTGGTGGAGGTGCCGATGTGCTACATGGAGCAAGTTCAATTGAGTTTGCTGATATTGATGATGATTCCGATTTAGATTTATTCTGGGGCGATTTTTTTAGTAAAAGTATTTATGTAATTGAAAATTTTGGAACATCAGCGGTTCCCGATATGCAAAGAGTTTCGGATATCTATCCTGTTAACGCAGATAGTGTTTACACGAGTGGTTTTAACATGCCAAGATTTGCTGACATTGATGCAGATGGCGATCTTGATTTATTTGTTTCTGTGTTGTACGATCCTACTGTTCCACAATCGTTAATGTTTTTACAAAATAATGGAACTCCGCAGTCTGCCAATCATCAGTTAGTAACAAATGATTATCTTAAAACCCTTGATGTGGGAAATAATAGCGAACCAGTTTTTGTGGACATTGATGATGATAATGATTTGGATATGTTTATTGGCTCATTAAAAAATCCACTCGGTTCATTAAACTTTTTTGAAAATATTGGTTCAAATTCAAATCCAGAATTTTTACTTGTGGACTCAATATTTTTGGAATTACAAGCGATTTAAGTGTCTCACCTTCGTTTGGAGATATTGATGATGATGGTGACTTTGATCTAATAATTGGAAGATTTAATGGCAAACTATCTCTATACTTAAACTCGGGAACCGCTACAACACCTTTATTTAATACCTATGTCGATGTTCAAAATAATAACGGTGATATTATTGATGTCGGTTCAACCGCTGTACCGCTGTTAATTGATGTTGATAACGATACAGATCAGGACTTAGTGATAGGGGGTTTCAATGGTAAATTTAATTTTTACGAAAATACTGGAAACTCAGGCATATATGAATTTACATCGAACAATCTTTACTTTGACACATTGGATATAGGGGACAACAGCACACCAGTTTTAATTGATTATGACAAAAATGGGACATTGGACTTATTTTCCGGCAGCAGAAAGGGTGAATTTTATTATTACCGAAACGATGGTAATAATTCTGTGCCTATTTGGACATTGATAATGGATAAATTTTTGACAGACAATTTTGGTGGAAACACTTTTCCTTCATTTGTGGACATTGATAATGATACCGATATTGATATATTACTTGGAAATGTTAAAGGAGGGTTATATTTTTACGACAATACTAAAATATCGGGAATTGATGAAAATAGAATACAGCCAATTGATAATTTTGAAATCTCCGCTTTTCCAAATCCATTTAATCCGGAAACAAATGTAAGATTAGAATTATTAGTAGGACAAGATATCAAGATAGATGTTTATAATCTATTAGGCGAAAAAATAAATACAATATTTAACGGATACATAAAAGCTGGCAACAGCACTTTTAACTGGAACGCAAAAAACAATTCAGGCATAACTCTCCCTGCAGGCATCTACTTTATAACGGTTTCTTCAAAAGAAGCACAGAAAGTAATTAAGGTAGCTTTTCTAAAATAATTCGGAAAAATTCTATGAAGAAAATTTTTCTACTGATGAGCATGTCAATAATGCTCAATATAGGTTCTATTTTACCACAGAGTGTGAGTCTTTTGGGCACACTCAATCCTTATCCGGGTCAAAAATATGCTGATATCTGGGGTTACTCTGCAGATGGAAGAGAATATGCAATTATGGGAGTTACAGGAGGAACTTCGATAATTGATGTTACAAATCCTGCTAGCCCTGTTGAGGTTATTAAAATACCTGGACCTAACTCTTTTTATGAATGGCGTGATATGAAAGTTCATTCGCATTACGCATATGTAGTAACTGAAGGATCAGGAACTGGTGCAGGAATGCAAATAATTGATCTTTCGGGTCTACCCAATACAGCAACTTTAGTAAATACTTATACAACGACATTCGTTACCGCTCACAATATTTACATCGATAATGGATATGCATATGTAGTGGGTGCAAGTAATGGGAGTGGCGTGCATATTCTTGATCTATCAAATCCTGTAAATCCGGTTGAAGTTGGATATTATAGTTCCAGTGGTTATGTGCACGATATCTATGTTTGGAATGATACAGCCTATGTTTCTTCTGAAGGAGAATATGCTGTAGTGAATTTTACCAATAAAAGTAATCCAACTCTTATAAGCTCAAGTGTAAATTTACCAGGAATATATGCACACAGTGGATGGCTTACTGAGGACAAAAGATATTTTATTGCATGTGAAGAATTTAATGTTAGGGATCTTACAGTTTGGGATTTGAGTGACAGAACAAACTGGGATCTTAAGGTACCGCAATGGCAAAGCAGTTCAAGTTCACCAATCCATAATGTTTTTGTTCGCGGAAGCTATGCCCACATTTCTTACTATGAAGATGGCTACATGGTTCTGGACATTTCTGATCCTGAAAATCCGGAAATTGCAGCACAATACGATACAGATCCAACTCCTAGTACCGGTGCCTATAAAGGTGCCTGGGGATGTTATCCTTATCTCCCCTCCGGCAATGTTCTAATTTCTGGTATGCAAACAGGATTATATATTTTTGAATTTGATGATGGAACGCCAGTCGAATTAACTTCATTCACTGCGACTTCTAACTTTAACGATGTTGTTTTGAATTGGGCAACTGCTACGGAAACAAATAATTCAGGTTTTGAAATTGAGAGAAAAGAAGCTGCTGAATTTCTTACCGTGAGTTTTGTTGCAGGAAGCGGAAATTCAACTGAACCGGTACACTATACTTACACAGATAAAAATTTGTCTAACGGAACCTATAAATACCAGTTGAAACAAATTGATTTTAATGGAGACGTTAAGTATTCAGATATTATTGAAGTTAAAATAATTTATGTGGCTTCATTACAGCTTGAACAAAACTTTCCCAATCCGTTTAATCCTTCAACACAGATTAATTATTCAATACCAGAAACCGGATTTGTAAATCTTTCCATCTACAATCTACTTGGAGAAAAAGTAACTGAACTTGTAAATGAAGTGCTTTCAGCAGGAGAATATCAAAATAATTTTAACGCGAATAACTTACCTTCAGGAGTTTACATTGCAAAGTTAAACGCGGGTAATTTTTCAAAATCAATTAAAATGAGTTTAACTAAATAAAAGGACAACCATGAATAAAATAATTCTGTTTTTTCTACTTGTGTTTTCAGTTCTGCTTTTTGGGCAGAACAATGTTACGTTTTTAAGTAACCTTGATCCCCATTCAAATGGTGATTACAATGATATTTGGGGGTATGTTGACGGATCAGGGAATGAATACGCACTTTTAGGATGTGAATCAGGTACATCAATTATAAATGTTACTGATCCATCTAACCCAGCTGAGATTGTTTTCATTCCAGGAACAGCTACAATCTGGCGGGATATAAAAACCTGGGGAACTTATGCATATGTTGTTTCAGACAATACAAGTGATGGTTTGCAAATAATAGATCTTTCGCAACTTCCCACAACCGCAACACTTGTTAATCAAACAACTGCATTCTTTAGCAGAGCTCACAATATCTTTATTGATAATGGGTACGCATATGCAATCGGAACGGAAAGCGGCGGTGGAATGCACATTCTTGATTTGAGTAATCCAACTAATCCCACACAAACTGATTACTTCACGGGAAGTGGTTATATTCACGATGTTTACGTTTGGAATGATACCGTTGTAGTTTGTGATGGCTCCAGTCAAGTTTATCAGTTAATTAATGTCACAAACAAAACCAGCCCGCAGGTTGTGAGTACAAGTGCCTCTTTACCCGGAATTTATGCACACAGTGGTTGGATGAGTGAAGATAAAAGATATTTCTTTGCGATGGAAGAATTTAATGTCAGGGACCTTACAATATGGGATTTACAGGATAGAAGTACCTGGGATTTGATTGTATCATCCTGGCAGATGCCAACTGGTAATTCAATTATTCATAACTGTTTTACTTTAGGGAACTTCCTTCATATTTCATATTACACTTCCGGATATGTAGTACTTGATATTTCCGATCCATCTAACCCACAGGTTGCCGGACAATACGATACATACCCTGCAAATGATGGCGGGACTTACAATGGCGCGTGGGGATGCTATCCGTATCTCCCATCAGGTAATACTTTAATATCAGATATCCAAACCGGATTATACGTTTTACATTTTGATGGAGGGTTACCTGTTGAGTTAAATTCTTTTAGTGCTATTGCATCTGGTAAAAATGTTAAACTGGATTGGTCCACAGCAACTGAAACAAATAATCAAGGATTTGAAATTAAAAGAAATTCCAGTGAAGGTTTTTATACAATTGGTTTTGTAGCAGGAAGCGGAACCTCAACAGAGCCTAGGAATTATTCATATGAAGATAACAATTTAGATAATGGCGTCTATGTTTACAGACTGAAACAAATTGATTTTGATGGCACATCAGCCTTCTCTGAAGAAATAACTGTTGAAGTTAATAATCCATCTGATTTTGTTCTCAATCAAAATTATCCAAACCCTTTTAATCCATCAACTAATATTAAATTCAACTTACCAAATTCTGGTTTTACCAATTTATCTGTTTACAATTTGGTTGGTGAAAAAGTTCGCGAATTGATTAATGAAGTGCTTCCTGAAGGTGAACATAATTTAAAGTTAGATGCAACTAGTCTGCCTTCTGGAATTTACATTGCAAAATTATCAACTGATAATTACAATCAAACAATTAAAATGACTTTACTTAAATAAGGACAATAAAAATGCGAATAGTATATCGACTTTATGTTTTAGTTGTATTATCATTTCTTTTATTCTCAGCGTGTAATGATGAATCAACTATACCTATTACCGGAAGCATTGATGCTACAAACAACGGTTTTCAATCCAAAGCCGTTGCTGAGATTTTTGTAAATAACTGTGCTGTATCTGGCTGCCATGTTGGTAGTAACCCATCGAGTGGATTATCAATGATTAGATATTCCGATTTATTGAAAGGTAGTTCAGATAGATCAGATGGAGCAATTCCGAATTATGGTGGTGATGTGGTTATCCCATATAAACCTCAGGAAAGTTTATTATACCAAATATTGGTGAAAAATGTTACACCGGAAGCACCACATGACGGCTTAATTATCAATCAGGATCAAATAAACACTATCAAAGAATGGATTGAAAATGGTGCAAGAGATAATAACAACAATTTACCATTCAGAAATCCGAGCTACAGAGTTTATGTGAATAATCAGAATAGCGATGTAATTTCTGTAATTGACGGCGATTCAAAAGTCGTCTCGGCTTTAATTGATGTGAGTCAGCCAGGCTCATTGCCTGCGCATCCACATATGGTAAAACTTCAAGATGGATACTTATATGCAACATTGATCGGAGCAGCAAAATTCATCAAAATAAATACAAGTGACTACAGTATAGTTGGTGAAGTGAATGGAATTACAAAAGCTGGAATGATAATTTTTAATCCTAGCGGAACCAAGGCATTCGTTTCCCGTTCATCGACATCAGATCCAATATTTCAATCAATTTATGCAATTGACGTAACAAATATGTCAATAATAAGTGAAATCAATATAGCTGCCCCAGGAGTTCCTCACGGAATGGCGCTAACACCTGATGGCAATAAACTTTATGTTGCAAATCTGAGTTTAAGCAGGATTAGTATTGTTGATGGAAATACAAATGAATATGGTAATTACGATGATATTGTTTTACCTCCCGGAACTGAACCAATGCAAACTATGATTTCACCTGATGGAAAATATCTTTATGTCTCTGCTAGAGGGACTTCTAAGCTTATGATCTTTGATACTAATTCAGACACACTTATTACAGAAGTTTCAGTTGACCCGATGCCAATGCAGATTGCAGTAACAAGTGATGGTAATAAAATTTATCTTGGTTCTATGATGATGAGTACTGTTAATGTAATTCAGAAAAATGGAAATAGTTGGTCACGAATAAAACAGATTTCTCACCCTGGATTCAGAATGATTCATGGCTGCGATATTACTTCGGATGACAAATATGTTTATGTTTCCAGCAGAAACACTGATGGTATGTTCGAACCATATTTTGATGTCGGAGGTGAAGGTCCTCCGGGAACAATTGGAATAATTGATACTCAAACCGATGAAGTGGTTAAACTCATCGAAATAGAACAATTTGGATCCGGATTAGTTGTTGAGAAAACAGATTAATAAGTAATTAATTTTAGGCCCGCTTCGAGCGGGCTTTTTTTTTATTTAAAACTATCTGTAATATTTAAATATTGATTTCAACAATTATTAAAATCTAAATTATGCGAAAAGTAATTTACCCGGGTACATTCGATCCGGTTACATATGGACATATTGATGTTATTAAAAGGGCAATTGAATTATTCGATGCCGTTGCCGTCACCGTTGCTATCAATCCGGGCAAAGCTCCACTATTCTCTACTGAAGAAAGAGTTAATATGCTCAAAGAAAGTTTGAAGGATTACCCGAGCGTCTCAGTTGATTCTTTTGATGGATTGGTAGTTGATCATGCAAAAATAGTTGGAGCAAGTGGAATAATTCGTGGGCTACGGGCTGTAAGTGATTTTGAGTACGAATTCCAAATGGCGTTGATGAATAGAAAACTTGCAAAAGATATAAGTACGGTTTTTCTTATGCCTCACGAAAAGTTTACATATCTCAATTCGACAATTATTAGGAATCTGGCAAGTTTAAAAAGTGATGTCGGAGATTTTGTCCCGCCAAATGTGGCAAAAGCTTTAATTAAGAAATTTGAGAAGAGTTGATTGGATTCAATAGAATCCAGTACAACAAAAAAGGTGTCGTAAGACACCTTTTTAAATTTCTACCAAGAATGAAAATTCTAGCTTAAAAAGACAATTGTAACAAGCAGAAAGAACGCACTAAAAGCGAGGCTTGTTAAAATTCTTATGAAAGTATCGCTCACAGTATCATTTCGCATTTTTTTACCAAATTTTGTTTTTTTAATTGCCTAATTTTTTCAACTATTATACCGCAATATTCAACATGATATTATTCGTTTTCATCTTCAATAATCAGGATTTGAAGTAATTTCTACAATTTTCCAAAGTAATTTTGGTTGGTATAAGATGGTGTGGCGACGTCAAAATTATTATCTGTGACAAATTTGTCTTCTCCAGATTTTAGGCAGAACCTGTTGACGAGTAGTCTACTATCGCTCCACAATGTTGGCCGTAAATTCCTTATCGCTTTTTCGCATTTAAATTATTTAACCATTTAATTTTAATTAATTCATTACGATTCTTCTTGATTATCTTTCCCAGTACAAATAATTTTCAATGTTAAAATTTTACGATTATTCTATTCATCAATTTTAGGGGCTGACAAATGAGTCTAAGTCTTATAGCCAAATCGATAAAGCCCTCTCCTACCCTTGCACTCAACGAAAAGTTTGCAATCCTTAAAGAGAAAGGTGATCCGGTAATTCACCTTGGTGGAGGAGAGCCAAAAACAAGAGTACCTATGGAAGCCATAATGGCAACCGTTTCACACGTTAATACCGGAGAGGTTCGGTATGCGCCTGCTGACGGAATTCCCGCACTAAAACAAGCGATCATCAGATATACTGAAGAATTTTACAATAGAAAGGTTACACCGCAACACATAATAGCGTCAAGCGGAGCGAAGCAGGCCTTGATGGTCGCTCTACAAGCCATTCTGAATCCACAGGAAGAAGTTATTTTTCCTGCACCCTATTGGGTAAGTTATCCTGACATGGCAAGATTAATTGGTGCTATTCCGGTTCCTGCACTACCAGAAGATGGAACCTTCTATCCAAGATTAAAAGATATCGAAGACAGAGTTGGCTCATACACAAAAGCCGTAATCATCAATAGCCCGAATAATCCTACCGGGGCAATGTATTCTGAGGAATTTATTTCAGATGTCGTTCAGTTCTGCGAGAAAAAAGATATCTGGCTCATCATGGATGATATTTATCATCGATTAATATTTGATGGGCGAAAGCCAATTAATGCTTTCAAATATGCAAAGAAGCAGGATGAAAATTCAAAATTAATTATCATTAATGGTGTCTCAAAGCAATATGCTATGACTGGATTTAGAATCGGTTGGGCAGTTGGAAATAAAAAAGTGATTGAGGCAATGAGTAACATACAAGGACATCAAACTTCCGGGCCATCGGTACTTTTACAAAAGGCTGCCGTTGGTGCTTTGAATGGCATTCAATCCTCTGTAGAATCTCTCAGAGTTACTTTGGAAAATAACAGAAACGTAATGATAGACCTTCTTCATTCATTCGAAGGAGTTAAAGTAACAAAACCAGATGGAACATTTTATTGCTTCGCTGACTTCAGTGTTTATAATAAAAGCTCCAATGCACTATCAGCATTTTTAATTGATAAAGTTCAGGTGCTTACCGTACCGGGTGCTGAATTTGGATTGGAAGGTTATTTACGATTAAGTTATTGCGGAACGATTAAAGATATTCAGGATGGAATTGAAAGAATGAAATGGGCGCTCGATCCTAATTCACCAAATGAACTTTATATTGGCGACAGAAAATTAGTGAGGGATTGGTCATGAAATATTTAGAATTCGATACTCCTGCAACAAAACAAGCGATGGAGCTCGCTTCTGATTTCAGATTGAAGAACCAGGGCTTTACAGATCTCGACAGAGTATTCTGGAATCTTCCTGATGAAGCATTGTATGAAGAAGCAGTTTTCAGGAATGAAGGTAAAATTACAAAACACGGTCCGTTGCTGGTAAAAACAAAACCACACACAGCACGTGCAGCTTCAGATAAATTTGTAGTTGAAGAAGAAAGCACGAAAGATAAAATCTGGTGGGGAGTTTACAACCGTCCATTCAGCCAGGAAAAATTTTCATCCGTGATGGGAAGAGCAAAAGCATTTTGCCAGGGTGAAGAATTATTTGTTCAGGATGTTTATGCGGGAGCTGATCCTGATTACAGATTGAAAGTGAGAGTAATTACAGAAAAAGCCTGGCATAGCTTGTTTGCAAGAAATATGTTTCTTACAATCGACGACAGAGATGAGCTAAAAAACTTTGTTCCCGATTTTACAGTGATAGCATTGCCAGGATTTAAACTTGATCCTTCAATCGATGGCTCAAGAACTCAAACAGGAATTACTTTTAAACTTTGCTGAAAGAACTGCAATCATTGCAAACTCACTATACGGTGGAGAAATTAAAAAATCTGTTTTCACTGTATTAAATTTCCTTCTGACTTTTGAAGATGTTCTTCCGATGCACTGTTCAGCAAATATTGGGAAAAAAGGTGATGTTGCTCTGTTCTTTGGTTTGAGCGGAACCGGTAAAACTACTTTATCTGCTGATCCAAATCGTCTTTTAATTGGTGATGATGAACACGGCTGGAGTTCAAACGGAGTATTTAATTTTGAAGGTGGATGTTACGCAAAAGTTATTCGACTTTCAGCAGAACAAGAACCTGAGATTTATGAAACTACCAAGACGGTTCGGGACTATTCTTGAAAATGTTGTTTTCGATCCGGTCAGCCGGCATATCGATCTTGATGATGATATGATAACTGAAAACACACGCTGCTCATATCCAATTGAATTTATTCCTAATGTTGTGCATGAAGGATATGTTCACAAACATCCTAAGAATATAATTTTTCTCACCTGTGATGCATCAGGAGTTATGCCTCCGATTGCAAGATTAAATCCCGAGCAGGCACAATATCATTTTATCAGCGGATACACTTCTAAAATTGCAGGAACAGAAATCGGACTTGGCATTGAACCGCAAATAACTTTCTCAGCTTGCTTTGGTGCACCGTTTATGGTTCGTCATCCTTATGAATATTCGCAAATGCTGAAAGAAAGAATGCTGAAACACAAAGCGAATGTCTGGCTGGTAAACACCGGCTGGGTTGGCGGAAGATTTGGGGTCGGAAAACGAATAAGCATTCGTCATACAAGAAATCTTTTGAATGCAGCACTTGATGGTAAACTTGATAAAGTCAAATATAGAAAAGATAAACTATTTGGATTTGAAGTCCCACTTTCCTGCCCCGAAGTTCCTGAAGATGTTCTTGAGCCATCCAATAGTTGGGGAAATAAAGATGAATACTGGAAAAAATACGATGCACTTGCTGCAAGGTTTGTAGAAAACTTTAAACTTTTTGCAGATGGAACTGCAGAAGAAGTAAAAAAAGCCGGACCGGTGAGGTTGAAAATTTAGAAGATAAATTATTGAGACGGGTCGATGACCCGTCTTTTTTATTTTAAACAAATTTATTAACTAGCCTTAAACTATTTTTAAATTTAAGAGAAATTATATGCTTGAAATACTTGGTAACCTTTTTATCCGCGATCTGGATAAACTAAAAACAGAAATTACTTCTTATAAAAAAGAGGATAACCTCTGGAAAATATCCGGGGAAATTTTAAATTCAGCTGGAAACCTTTGTCTTCATCTTTGCGGTAATCTCCAGCATTTTGTTGGTGCTGTTCTTGGGGATTCAGGTTATGTAAGAAAACGTGATGAAGAATTCAGTAAAAGGAATATTCCCACCCGTGAGTTAGTGGCTGAAATTGAATTAACAATCGAGGTTATGGGAAAAACATTCGCGAGACTGAAGGAAGATGATCTTCAAAAAATTTATCCCATCAATGTCTTTGGTTACGAAATGACAACAGAATATTTGCTCACTCATATGGCTACACATTTCAGTTATCACCTTGGTCAAATAAATTATCACAGAAGAATGCTGGATACTGAGTTAACATCAATAAACAGGTGTTAACTGTTAAAATTTTATTTATTATTTTAAAGGCAAGAATAATTATTAATAATTAATGGGTAGTTATGAAAAATATTATCTTTGTTATAAGTAGAATGATGTTATTGTTATTCATACCAATTAACATCCAACCACAGAATCAATTTTCTACACTAAAACAATATCCCACTAATAATAACACCAGTATAACATCCAAACCAGCATACATTAGATCAACTAATAATGTTTCCCAAAATTTTGAAATTCATGAAATTACCGATATTGCAACTGGATATGATTATCAATCAAATGCATCTCCACAACAAATATGGGTAGACTTAAATAATCCTAACTATCTACACGCTATATTTACAAATTCACAATCAGCTATTCCACCATGGCAAGATAGAACAAGCTATTATTTTGGAAGCACAGATGCTGGTAGTAATTGGTTTTTATTTGGGGGTGTACCTATGAATAATGGAACAAGTGGGAGATCGGGATTTCCAACAATTAGCGGAACCTCAACTGGAAAAGCAGTTATAATGAATGCTAACGATGATCAAAATCAAACATATCATACAAAAGTATATATTGACGAAAATCCATTTTACTATAATTTTCTCTTATAATATGATCCTGGTGATTTCACTTCAGGTTCACCTGTTTATCCAAGATTTGTTGTTGCATCAAACCGATAAATTATTTTTCTCTCTTCAAGTCCTTTAACTACACCGACTCAGTTATTAACGAATAATTCAAATCCTACTTCTGGTATTTTTTCCGGATGGTTGAAGATAGAGGGTGATCTTTTACAAACTGATTCATTGTAAAATCAAATCCTTGGAAGTTGGATTAGATATAATGGCTGATAGCATCAATGGTTAAGCATGTATGGTATACTCAATCGACTGAAAAAGGAATAACTTAGATTTTACCACTAAAAATATTTGAATGCCCTGCAGAACAGGTAATTAAAATTGGATGATGTGAGGAATTGAATCGTAAATTTTTGTAATTAAGAACCTTGTTATAGTATTTAAGTATGTCAACAGGATTTCAATTGCGGAACTTATTTCCCAGCTCTACCAAATGAAGTCTTATTTTGGTAACCAAATGTAAACGGTGGAATACCAAAGGTTATAGCAGACAGTACCAATACTTCATTTGCTCCAAGCCTGCGAACCGATGATAAGCTTCTGCCGGTTTGTCGTCCAGTGCTGGGTCGCTTACATAACTTTGGATAATTATTAACGAAATTCAGTGCCGCAACGAAAATGTGTGGACTGCTCAGGATTCTACTACATATTTTGCAGGCTACTTTATGTTCTCTTCTAATGGTGGAAACACCTGGTCTTATCCTGAAAGGTTTACTCCCGACCAACCTCTATATGATTGAAATATTAAAATATTAAACAGGTTATTCCAACCTTCAATAAAAATTGTATAGTTCATATGGTTGTCCAGGGAGATTCCATTCCGGGGAGTACGCTATTTGCAGTAAATATGCCTGTGGGCGTTACCGCCCATTATTATCACGTTTCAGCCGGTTTTATGGATATTCCTGTTGAACTAACTGAATTCACAACAGTTGCAATTAAACAGTATTATAAAGTTGGAATGGACAACAGCTATAGAAATTAACAATTCGGGATTTTAAATTTTACGAATAATTCAGGATAAAAATGATTGGAAGAATATAGGATTCATACTTGGATATGGACAACTGCCGAAACACAGTCATATTCTTTTATTGATAGTAATATTGTATTGGGAAAATATTCGTACAGGTTCAAACAATTCGATCTCGATGGAAGTTATAAATATTCAGATATCGTTGTTGTGGAACTAATTCAACCGATTCAGTTCAAGTTGGAGCAAAATTATCCGAATCCATTTAATCCTTCGACAAGAATTAATTATCAGATTCGATTTAATGGATTTGTAAGTTTGAAAATTCATAACGTGCTTCGGAAGGAAATTGCAATAATCGTAAACGAAGTAAAAGATGCAGGTGATTATGAAATCAATTTTGATGCAGAAGGATTACAAAGTGGTATTTATTTTTACACCTTGAAAACCGGTCATTTTTTAAAGACTATATAAATGTTTGTACTTCGTTAATGATTTACGAAGTTATCAAACTTTTACTCAAAGGTAATAATATGAGGAAGTCTCATTTTAACAATGCGGCGTTTTAATTATTACTTTCATTCAATTTAATCCTTTCATCGAAGCATATCTGAACATAAAAAATTTACTTTGACAAATCTTGAAACGAGGATTATTTTTCACATATATTTTTTAACTAAAAATCATGGCGATTGAAATGTTCAGGTTCTTAATAACTCAATTGTTTGTAACCTCTTGTCTATCATTCCCGCAACAAATTACAGAACAAAATACACCACCAAATGATTCTAAATATTATGAAGGAAAAAATGGGATCGATTTAAATCTGGGAATTTATGACAACTCCAATGTTACAAGTACTTTCTATTGTAACAGTTACAAATTCCAGTGAGGTTTCAAATGCAACAGGTGGATTCACAGGGTCAATTTCTTACCAGGTCCGGTTTAAAAATTATTTGTCAGTAAGGATAGGAATTGGGGCTCTTGTTACTAATGTTGAAAATAACACTTTCACTGAAATTGAAACTTTTTATAACTATACTGGATATATAAAAACCGAGGTGGCAACCATCTCTTCAATTTTAACGGGACTCAATTTTTATCCGCTTCAGCTTTCTGATGAGAAAAGATTTCTGCCTTACATCTCACTTTATGCTGGACCCTACATCGGTGTCTACAATAAAAGTGAAGTGTTGAATACCTCAGTTAGAGAAGAAACTTTAGTTGAAACAACTTTAGGTTGCAGAACAGGGGCTGGTTTTTCAATACTTATTGGCTCAAGTTTCAAACTAGGAATTGATTTTGGCTACAATTTTATGGGTGATTTTGACTCTCCGATTGGAGCTCAAAATAATTATCCCGGACTCTGATTATTGAATGATGTTTGAATTTGTTTTGTATAAATTTCTGTTACATTTCATTTCACTTTGTAACACACAAAATCTAAAATGGAGGTGCTCTATGTCAATGATGCAGGAGTTTAAAAAATTTGCCATGCGCGGTAATGTAATGGATATGGCAATAGGTATAATTATTGGTGCTGCGTTTGGAAAAATTATCGCATCAGTAGTAAGTGATGTAATAATGCCACCAATAGGACTACTTCTTGGCGGGGTTGATTTTTCTAGTTTAGCCTGGACACTAAAAGAAGGGGCAGAAGGAGTTGAACCTGTTCTTTTAAAATACGGCGTATTCATAAACACTATTATTAACTTTTTGATAATTGCGTTTGCAATCTTCATTGTTGTTAAAGGTATCAATTCTATGAAGAAAAAGGAAGAAGAAAAACCAGCCGCTCCACCAGCTCCTTCTAAAGAGGAAGTCATTCTGACAGAAATTCGTGATGAGTTGAGGAAAAGATAAACGATATTTTTATTTTAGAGCCACGGAAATTCCGTGGCTTTTTAATTTTAAACTCTTTGGTGTTATGAAATTTTACCTAACGATATTTATAAGCTTAACAATTATTTTAATTTCCTGTGGACGAAAGGAGTTCACTGAGAAAGGTATTCTTGAAATAAAGAAAGAAATCGATTCACTACTATATAATCCCGAAGGTGAAGAACATTTTAATTGGGGTTCTGCAGATGCGTATTCAAACTTCAGAGCATATTTTGATAAATCCAAATTAATATTTATTAATGAAGATTTTCGTTACAGGCAACCAGGTGAAGAATTTAACCGCTATTATTTTAAGGATGGTAATTTTCTTTACTATGTCGGGAGAGAGTTAACATTCGATCCGGATAAACAATACACGAATATTGAAATGATGGTTGACCCGGATGGAAATGTTATAGCTTATGATAAAGTAGTAAACGGACAAAGGACGAACCTGGATGGAACTGAGTCTAAAATAATAATTGAGCACGCAAGAGAACTTGAAAAAATTGTTTCCGAAAGATCTAATATAAGTAGGAAGTAACAATTATGGTCGGACAGATTACCTGCTAGCCAGATAATACCTAACTCCGAAGGTGTAATTCATTGCACTTAAAGCTCCCGGTCTGTAAACCGCATCACTTTCAGCATAATTATATTGAGCTTCCAGATAGGTAGAAAAGTTACTTTTATCCCATCGTTTCTCACCAATAATTCCACCAAATGCACCCCAAACATTTTCATTATCAACATTCGAGATGACTGTACCGGTTCTTAGTCTTGCTTCCTGATTTACAACCATAAATGTTAAGCCACCATTCACACCAAGCACAAACTCATCTGTTACAAGAAAATTATAGAGTAATCCGCCATTCAAGATTAACTGAGAGAAAGAAGAATTAACCTCAACAAATTGATTTGAGAACTGAACAGAGTAATTTAGATATGAAGTATTGTAATAAGATTGAAAGTTTGATTGAGACGTGTATGAAGTTCTTGCATACAAGAATAGATTTTTTACAAATGGTACCGGTATACCAATACTTCCGCCAACAACAAATGATACAGGAGTTCTACCATTATTATCCGAAGTATTTATCATTGCCGCTCCAGCCATTCCTCCAAAAAAGACGGAGTTATTTAGCCTACTGATTTGAGCCATCCCTGCAGAAGTTACAAGAAAAAATATTATCAGGAGAAGTATTATTTTTTTCATTTTGCACCTTTGCTTTGAGCAAATGTAATAAATTAGTGAAATTGTATCAAACTATTTTTTCAACTTATAGTTGAATAAATCTTATTGAGTTGAATTCTTTTTAATATAATTCTCAAGTTTACCAGCAATTTCAGAATTAGGCATTTCAATTCCAGTCCATAACTCAAACGATTTAGCTGCTTGTGAGATTAACATTTGCAATCCACCAACTACTTTCGCACCCTGGCTTTCTGCCATTTGTAGAAATTTTGTTTTTGTCGGGTTATAAATCAAATCAAAAACAATCTGTTCCTCGTTGAATGATTCATCGATATCAGTGATAGCATCTTCGACATCTGGATACATTCCCATTGTTGTAGCATTAATTATTAATTTAGAATTGCTCAAAGTCTCTTTATTATCCGGAGGGAATAATTCGAATGTATGAAATGAATCATATCTCATTTTTAACGAAAAATCATTAACAAGTGTATCGGCTTTTTGTTGTGTCCTGTTGATGATATTAATCGTCTCCGGTTTAAAATGACGAAGTAATGTATAAATTACAGCTCTTGCACTACCTCCCGCACCAATCACGGTAACATTTGAATTAGTAATTTTATCTTTGAATGGCAGCAGCGTTTCAATAATTCCAAAAGCGTCAGTGTTGTAACCCATCAGTTTCCCGTGATCATTTACAATTGTATTAACCGCACCGATTATAGATGCTTCCTCAGAAAGTTCGTCAAGAAATTTGATGATTTTTTCTTTATGAGGAAGAGTTACATTTAACCCCTTCAGACCAAGTGCGAGAATTGCGGTCACAGCACTTTTAAGGTTCTCTGCAGGGACATCGAACGGAAGGTAAACAAAGTCAAGTTTCTTTATTTCCAGTGCATAATTCTGAATGAAAGGTGAATAGGAATGCTTGATTGGATGTCCTATCAAACCTATTAGTTCAGTATTTTCAAAAAATGATTCTCTCACCTATTCTGCGCCTAATTTTTTTACTAGTAATTGCTTAAAATCGAAAAGTTGATTTAACTTTCGCCTAAAAGCTTTTTGAACAATTTTGAAGATTTAATTTCGGGGTAATCTTTGGTAAATTCATCCTCGATACTTGGATCAAGTTCAAATGCTTTTTTCAAACATTGTAAGGCTTCTTCAGTTCTACTGATAATAAAATTTACTTTTGCTTTTTCATAAATAGCTTTCGCATCATCCTGCTTTAGTAAGATGCATCTATCAAATGCTTCCAATGCACTAAGCCATTCTCCCATCTCAACATAGGTTTCTGCTAAAGTAAACCAGATATCATAACTTGCCGGAGATATTTTTAAAGCGTGAGTATAACTAGCAACAGCTTCTTTTAATTTTCCCAATGAATATTCAAGATCAGCTTTTGCATACCAGGCCTCCGCACTATCCTGAGCAAGCGTTACAGCTTTGTTGAAATCTCTCAGAGCATGTTGATACTTTCCTGCTGAGTCGTAACAATATCCTCTCGCAAGAAAAGCTTCGAAATATCCATCATTATTTTTTATTGCTTCACTGTAAAACCTTAGAGCATTTTTTAAATCGCCAAGTTCTTCATAAAGATTTCCGATATTGAAGCAGGTTGTTTCATCACCGGAATCTAATTCATAAGCTTTTCTGAAACTTTCCAAAGCTTCAGAATATCTTTCAAGTTCAGCAAGAATGTTACCTCTGTTAAACCACGCACTCGTAAAATTTTCCCTTATAGATACAGCAAGATCATAACTATTTATGGCCTGCTCATTTTTATCCATTTTAGACAAGATTACGCCACGGTTGTACCAGCCATTTGGATTGTAAGGTTCAAGTTCCAGGAATTTTTCATATGAATTGAATGCTGCTGAATAATCTTCGAGACTTTCAAAACAATAGCCAAGCTCATAGTACGCTTCTGAATAATCAGGGTTTGATACTAGTACACTTTTAAAATATTTTATTGCTTCCTCAAACTCTTCATTACGCTGATGCAGAATACCAAGACTATAGAGTGCATCTTCATTATTTGGATCATTCAAAAGTGCTCTATGTAATGATTCTTTCGCCTGAGTAAATAAACCAATATTTTCTTCAGCGATAGATTTATCTACCAATGCATCTGAATCACCAGGATTCAATGACAAAGCTTTATTAAAACATTCTATTGATTCATTAAAGTATCCAAGTGCATTCAGAAATAAACCTTTTTTAATCCAGAATTCTGAATTGTAAGGAGCTATTTCAAGAAGTGCATTTACTAAATATAACCCATCATCATTAAGATCATTGTCAAGACAGGATTGAATTACATCATCAAATTTTTCAAGATAGCCATAAACCGAACCGGCATCAATAAGTTTTTTACATTCTTCAATCTGTTCCTTTAGATTTTCGTTCCCATATTCTGAAGCTTCACCAAAATCAAACTCATCGTCGAAGATGCTCATTAATTTTCCTTATAAATATTAATTCCACAAAAAATGTATAACTAAAAAAAACTAAAAACAAGAACCACTATTGTTGACAGATAAATAAAAATTTATTAAGTAATAGACTGACACAAAAATGCCCTGTATGCACAGGGCTTTTGAAAATAAAAAATTAAATATGATTATTTCTGTAATACTGCCGTCACTTTTTTCGCAGCATCATCAAATGAATCAGCAACTTCAAAGTTCAGTCCTGATTCTCTCAATAATACTCCAGCCTCTATTGCATTTGTCCCCTCAAGACGAACAACAATCGGAACAGAGATATGCATCTCATTAGCTGCATCAATTACACCTTGTGCTACACGATCGCATCTTACAATTCCACCAAAAATATTTATGAGAATCGCTTTTACATTTTTATCTGAAAGAATAATCTTGAAGCCATTCGCAACAGTTTCTTTATTCGCACCGCCGCCAACATCAAGAAAATTAGCAGGCTCACCGCCAGCAAGTTTAATAATATCCATTGTTGCCATTGCAAGTCCGGCACCATTAACCATACAGCCAACGTTGCCATCTAGCTTGATATAGTTGAGGTTGTATTTGGAAGCTTCAATCTCCAGCGGATCTTCCTCATCAAGATCGCGATAGGCTGCAATTTCCGGATGACGATAAAGTGCATTGTCATCAAAATTCATTTTAGCATCGAGTGCAATTACTTTATCATCATTTGAAATCACAAGTGGATTGATTTCCAGAAGTGAAGCATCTGTTTTCTCATAAGCACTGTAAAGTGCTTTTATGAACGGGATAAAACTCTTGAATGCATTCCCCTCGAGACCAAGTGCAAATGCTAGTCTGCGTGCCTGGTAAGCCTGTAATCCAACAGCAGGATCAATCCATTCCTTTATTATTTTTTCAGGAGTTTCAGCAGCAACTTTTTCAATTTCAACTCCACCTTCTGTTGAAACCATGATTACATTCTTTGATACTGCACGATCAAGAAGAATCCCGAGATACAGTTCCTTCTTGTAATCAAGTCCTTCTGTTATGAATAAAGTTTTTACAATCTTTCCTTCAGCGCCAGTTTGATGTGTGATTAGTAAGTTTCCTAAAATCTTTTCAGCATATTCTTTTGCTTTTTCCACTGATGTTGTGAATTTCACTCCACCATCAAGAATTAATTCATCTCGATTCATTGGATTATATATTTTCCCTTTTCCTCTTCCTCCTGCGTGAATCTGTGACTTCACAACAAACTGATTAATTCCTCTCTGCTGAAGTTGATTAATTGCCCCATCAAATTCATTCAAGCTCTTGACTGCAATTCCATCCTGAACCGGAACATTGAATTTCTTTAATGTTTCTTTTGCCTGATACTCGTGTATTTTCATTTAAATTCCTTGAATTATTTTTAACATTCTTTGTAAATGTCATTCCAAACTGACCGAAGGTCATCCTGAATTTATTTCAGGATCTGAATCTGTTTTGGAATCTCACAATATGATTAAGAAGTTGAAACAAGTTCAGCTTGACAAATATTTATTTCTCACCCATAAACGGATAATGCCAATCCTTCGGAGGATCAAAAGTTTCCTTAATTGTTCTGGCAGTCATCCAACGCATTATGTTCATTGCGCTTCCTGCTTTATCATTAGTGCCAGAAGCCCTTCCTCCACCAAACGGCTGCTGACCAACTACTGCACCTGTCGGCTTATCATTTATATAGAAGTTGCCCGCTGCATTTCTTAATCTGTTAGCCATCATTACTATTGCTTTTCTATCCTGCGCAAAGATTGCACCTGTTAAAGCGTATGGAGAAGTTTCATCACACAAAGTCAATGTTTCATCGAGCTTGTCATCAGCATAGACATATATTGTCATAACCGGACCAAATATTTCTTCTTCCATTGTTTTGAATTTTGGATTCGTTGTTACAATCGTTGTCGGCTCAATAAAATATCCTTTTGAATCATCAAAATTTCCACCGGTTATTATCTCTGCTTCGTTAGAACTTTTTGCATATTTGATGTATTCAGTTATTGTTTTGAATGCGCCTTTATCAATAACAGCACCCATAAAATTTGTGAAGTCTTCAACATCACCCATTTTTATTTTTCCAACTTCAGCAGCATACTTTTCTTTAAACTCTTTCCATAAAGATTTTGGGATATACATTCTTGAAGCAGCAGAACATTTTTGTCCCTGGTATTCAAAAGCACCACGCAAAGCTGCAACAACAAGTGCATCAACATCGGCAGAGTTATGTGCGAAAATAAAATCTTTACCGCCCGTTTCACCAACAATGCGCGGATAGTATTTCATATTTTTTAGATTGTCGGAAATAACTTTCCACATATTCTGAAAAACTTCTGTTGAGCCGGTAAAATGAATACCAGCAAGATTTGGATTTGTCATCGCAGGTGTTCCAACCTGTCCGCCAGATCCCGGAACAAAATTTATTACTCCTTTTGGCAAGCCTGCTTCTTCAAATAATTTCATTAAATAATATGCTGAATAAACTGCACTCGATGCTGGTTTCCAAACGCTAACGTTTCCAACAATCGCAGGTGCGGTTGGAAGATTTCCAGCAATAGAAGTAAAGTTAAACGGCGTAACCGAGAAGATATATCCTTCAAGAGGTCTGTATTCTGATCTGTTCCACATCCCATAAGGAGAAGAAGGCTGTTCTTCCATCAACTTTGCCATGAAGTAGCAATTATATCTGTAGAAATCAGCAAGTTCAGCCGCAGCATCAATTTCCGCCTGGTAAACAGTCTTAGATTGTCCGAGCATTGTAGCTGCATTTATAGTCGATCTCCACGGACCAGCTAACAAATCTGCTATCTTTAAGAAAAGAGCAACTCTGTGTTCCCATGGCATTTCAGACCATTCTTTTCTGGCTTCAAGTGCAGCCTCTACAGCCATATCGACTTCTTTTTTACCTGCTTTATGATAAACTCCAAGAACATGGCTATGATTATGCGGGATTACCATTTTTTCAGTATTGCCGGTTTTAACTTCCTCACCGCCAATTATTAATGGAACTTCTATCTGTTTAGATTTTAATTCAGTTAATTTTTTCTTTAATTCTTCTCTTTCCGAGCTGCCCGGTTTATACGATTTTACTGGTTCATTTAGCGGCTGTGGGACTTTGAAATATGCGTTTGACATTTGATATCCTAATTTTGAAAAATTGTAGTAGTAAAATTACCGTTTTTGGTTTTGAGATACAATTTAAAGCTTAATTGTTCGATGCTGACGAGACTAATTTTTGTAAATGTTTCCCTTTGCAATTAACGTATATGGCATTATTTTAAAAGTAGTCAAATGAAATGGAAGCGCAGAAAGAGGGTTGCTTCCCTATCATTCCTTACTACATAACTATTCTTGTCAGGAAATATTCGGAGTATTTCATGGGATCGTTAAAAGCTTTCTACACCATACCTGAGTTATACAAATATCTAACAGAAGATTTCGGACCTAAAAAAGGCGGTTATGCAATTCAACGAAAAGTTGATAATGTATATAAAGGTATTTCTTACAAAAAACTGAAAGAAGAAACTGATGCATTTGCCTTCGGACTTTCTGCACTAGGTTTGAAAAGGAATGATTGTGTTTCTTTGATTTCAGAAAATCGTCCTGAGTGGGTTTATGCCGACTTCGCAATGCAGATGCTTGGAATAATTAATGTTCCTCTCTACCCTTCTCTCACTTCAGATTCAATTGAATATGTCCTAAATGATTCTGAATCTAAAGCAATAATTGTATCGACTGGTTTCCAGTTGAACAAAGTGCAGAAGATTATGAAGAACTGTAAACATCTTAAGCATCTAATAATATTGAATGATCACGATGATGTTGATACAACTGATAATTTATTTACGTTCAAACAGATTCAGGATAAAGGAAAAGATATTCAGAAAAGTAATCCTGATCTCCTAAGAAAATTTTCTGCCGGAATAAAGGAGGATGATATTTGTACGATAATTTATACTTCCGGAACAACGGGTGAACCCAAGGGTGTTATACTCACTCATCAAAATATTATTTCAAACGTCAATGCAGTTTTAGAAATTTTTCCAATTACTAAAGAAGATGTGTTCCTTTCGTTCCTTCCACTCTGTCATATTTTTGAGAGAATGGGTGGATATTACACGGCATTTGCTGCAGGGTGTACTGTTTTTTACGCTGAGAGTATAGAAAAGGTAGCAACAAATCTCGTGGAAGCAAAACCTACATTGATGACATCTGTACCACGGCTATTTGAAAGGATCCAATCCAAAATTATAAAAAATGTTGAAAGTCAATCAGTAACTAAACAGAAAATTTTTTACTGGGCACTTGATGTCGGCAGAAAATATGTTGATGCACAAAAGAAAGGATCAGTTCCGGTTGCTTTAGCAGTAAAACATAAAGTTGCTGATAAACTTGTCTTCCATAAACTTAGGGAAAAGACCGGCGGAAGATTAAGATTTTTTATATCAGGTGGTGCTGCACTTTCAAAAGAATTAGGCGAATTTTTTGAATCAGTCGGCATCAAGATCATCGAAGGATATGGGTTAACAGAGTCCTCACCAGTAATTACTGCAAACAGATTTGAAGACTATAAATTTGGAACTGTTGGCAGACCATTACCCAACGTTGAAGTTAAAATTGCGTCTGATGGTGAAATTCTTGCCCGGGGTCCAAACATTATGAAAGGCTACTACAGAAAGCAAAAAGAAACAGAAGAAACAATTGTTGATGGATGGCTTCATACCGGAGATATCGGAACTTTTGACTCAGATGGTTTTTTAATGATAACCGACAGGAAAAAGCACCTCTTTAAAACCAGTGCAGGAAAATATATTGCTCCGACTCCAATTGAAAATATTTTTCTTACCAGTAAATACATTGATCAGTTTGTATTGATTGGAGATAAACGAATGTTCCTCAGTGCATTAATTGTCCCAGATTATGAAGCACTTAAGGAATATGCCGACGCTCATAAGATTCCTTACTCAAATGAAAAAGATTTAACCAGTAATGATCAGATTTACAAACTTATTGAAGCTGATATGGGAAAACTCCAGAAAAAATTAGCTAATTATGAGCGAGTTAGAAAATTTGCACTCCTTGATAAACCATTTACAATCGAAACTGGTGAAATAACTCCAAGCTTAAAAATCAAGAGAAAAGTTGTTGAAGAAAAATATAACTACCTAATCGAACAAATGTATTTTGGAGGTGTTGGAAAAAACTAAGATTTTCTGCTGTTCAAAGTCATTCCGGCCCTGCCTGTCCGGCAGGCAGGTTGTCCGGAATCTTAAGGAATAACTACCAGATTCTGTCCTCACTCGCAAAGCGAGATTGCCAGAATGACAGTTGCAAATTACCTTTCATAGATTCAAATCCTACTCATCACATCAATCATTTTTTGATGAATTACTTTATTAGTTGCTAGTATCCTTTTCGAAAAAATATCAATTGTATTACTATCAAAATCGGTGACTAAACCACCCGCCTCTTCAACAATTAGTTTACCCGCACATAAATCCCACGGATGAAGGGACACTTCCCAGAAACCATCGAACACACCGTTAGCGACATAACAAAAATCAATCGCTGCTGAACCAAGTCTTCTGATTCCACGCGCGTGCTTTAGGAATGCTATGAATCTTTCAAAAGCTTTATCAGGATTTTCTCTTATATCATATGGAAATCCTGTAACCAGCATACCGCGACCAAGATTTTCATTATTGTTCACATTAATTCTTTTTCCATTTTCAAAACTGCCACTGTTCGATTCAGTTGAATAAATAATGTCTCTCATAACATCATAAACCACTCCGGCTATAGTCTCCCCATTTTTTTGAACGCCGATTGAAACAGAGAATATCGGAAGTCCGTGTGCAAAGTTTGTTGTTCCATCCAATGGATCAATTACCCAAAGATACTCAGAAGATTTATTTACTTCACTTCCCTCTTCTGCTAAAATTCCGTGGGTTGGATATTTCTTTTTAATGAAATCTGTGATCAACTTTTCGGAAGCTTTATCTGTTTCAGTTACAAGATTCAGTTCGTTTGTCTTAAATTCGATGGCGTGAGCTTTACCAAAATTGTTTTTTATTAGCTCACCAGCCTCTTTTGATATTTGGATTATATCTTCAATCATAAAGTTGATTTTTTTAGTTTCAAATATAAGACTAATCCTTTTTGAAAGACTTACAAATGAAAGCAAGGGATATAATATTACCTCAAGCTGGAACGAAACATTCCTTGAAAGCACGATGTTAAATCGATATATTTCGACCCGAATATATGTTTAATAAAGGAGAATTTTTTTGGAAAAAATAAAGGATTTGGAAATTCGTCCATCCGAACCTGGTTCAATAATAGATAGTATCCCTGAAGAACTGCCAATTTTACCCCTGAGAGATATTGTTATCTTCCCTTATATGATTTTTCCCGTGCTGGTTGGAAGAGAACAATCAATTAGGGCAGCAAATTTTGCAGCAGAACAATCAAAGTTTATCTTTTTATCAACTCAAAGAAAATCCGCAGTCGAAGAACCATCGAAAAATGATTTATATACGGAAGGTACAATTGCTAAAATTGTTCAGATATTAAAATTACCAAACGGACTGATGAAGATTCTTGTTGATGGGTTATTCCAGGCAAAGATTGTCGAGTTTACAGACAACAAGAATTTCTTTGAAGCAAAAGTTGAAATCATTATTCCAGAACTGACTAACGATCATGAGATGAACGCAATGATCAGGCAAATGACTCAACTATTTAAAGATTATGTTAAAATCAGCAAAAATGTTCCAAAGGATACAATCACTGCATTCGATAATATCGAAGAACCAGATAGAAAACTATTTTATGCGGCTGCAAACATTAATCAATCGATTGAAGTCAAGCAAACAATACTTCAGAAGTTCACACTTAAGGAGCAATATCTAGAAGTAATAAAAGTACGAAACTCGGAAATTGATATACTCAGGATTGAAAAAGAGATCGATAATAAAGTGCAGGAGAATATTGCCAAGACTCAACGTAAATTCATCATACAAGAACAGATTAAAATATTGCAAGACGAATTAGGCGAAGACGAAGATGCATCACCTGAATTTGTTAAGATGCGAGAGCAAATTAAAAAAGCTAAGATGCCAAAAGAAGTTGAAGATAAAGCACTTGAAGAATTCAACAAGCTAAAAAAAACTCCTCCAATGTCTCCAGAATCAACTGTTATCAGAAATTATCTTGATTGGCTGGTTGGGGTTCCGTGGAGTAAAAGATCGAAAGATAACCTTAACATTAAACATGTTCAGAAAATTTTAGATGAGGATCATTTCGGATTAGAAAAACCTAAGGAAAGAATAGTAGAACACATTGCGGTGCTCAATCTAGTCAAACAAATGAAAGGACAGATTTTGTGTTTTGTTGGACCTCCAGGCGTTGGTAAAACATCTCTTGGTAAATCTATTGCTAGAGCACTTGGAAGAAACTTCGTACGAATTAGTCTTGGTGGGGTACGTGATGAGGCAGAAATAAGAGGTCATAGGAGAACATATATTGGCTCGATGCCTGGGAAAATAATTCAGTCAATGAAAAGAGCCGGTTCGATTAACCCGGTAATATTATTGGACGAAATTGATAAAATGAGTATGGATTTCAGAGGTGACCCATCATCAGCTATGCTCGAAGTTCTTGACCCCGAACAAAATCATACTTTTAATGATCATTATCTTGAAGTTGATTATAATCTTCAGCAAGTGATGTTTATAACTACTGCAAATATCAGATACAATATTCCACTGCCGCTTCAAGACAGAATGGAAATAATTGAACTCCCTGGTTATCTTGAGTTTGACAAGCTAGAGATTGCGAAGAAACATCTTGTTCCAAAACAGTTAAAAGCGCACGGACTTGAGAATAAACATATTGAGTTCAATGAGAACGCAATCAAAAAAATTATTGGTGAGTATACAAGAGAAGCTGGAGTTCGAAACCTTGAACGTGAGCTTGCTTCTATCTTAAGAAAATTAGCTAAAGAAATTGTCGTTAAAGAATCTGGGAGACGGAAAAGCAAGAAAAAATCAAAATACACTATCACTGAAGAAATGGTGGAAGAGTTTCTTAAGACTCCAAGATTTAGGTATCAGCGACACACTAAAGGAAATAAAGTTGGTAGCGTTACAGGCTTAGCCTGGACGAGTACCGGCGGTGAGCTTTTATCTGTTGAGGTAACGATTATGAATGGGTCCGGAAAGTTGAACTTAACAGGCCAGCTGGGAAATGTGATGAAAGAATCAGCCCAGGCAGCATTAAGTTATTTAAGAGCATCTGCAAAAAAACTTGGACTTAATCCCGACTTTTTCAAAGGAAAAGAAATTCATATCCACCTGCCTGAGGGTGCAATTCCAAAAGATGGCCCTTCTGCAGGAGTTGCAATGGCAATGGCGATTCTATCTGCTGTTAGCGGAAAACCAGCATCCAATAATGTTGCAATGACTGGAGAAATAACATTGACAGGTTCAGTTCTTGCAATTGGTGGTCTAACAGAAAAACTTTTAGCAGCTAAAAGAAATAATATTAAGACTGTCCTTATCCCAAAAGAAAATGAAATCGATTTGAAGGAAATATCAGATAAAGTGAAAAGTGGATTGAATATCGTCACAATGGAAAAAGCAGAGCAGGCAATTCCTTATATATTTGATGGAGTTAAACTGAAAAAACCTGTCTCAAAGAAAAAGAAGAAGTAATTTATGGCTGAAGAGATAAGTATCGACAAACATCTTGCTGAAGAAGAAAAATATAGACTTTTACTTTCTCAGTTAAAATCTCTCTTAGAAAAAGATGACAATTTAATTTCCAACCTTTCCAATTTTACGGCAGCAATTAATGACACATTTAATAAAGTTAGCTGGGTTGGTTTTTATCTCTTCGATGGAAAAAAATTGGTTCTGGGACCTTTCCAGGGAAAAGTTGCTTGCACAAATATTGAAATTGGTAAAGGTGTTTGCGGTTCATCTGCAGCAAAAAAAGAGACTATAGTTGTAGCTGATGTAAATAAGTTTCCTGGTCACATATTTTGTGATAGCAGCTCGAAATCTGAAATTGTTATTCCATTAATTAAGAATAAAAATATATTGGGTGTTCTTGATCTGGATAGTCACGAGTTTAATTCATTCGGAAAAACGGATAAAGAGTATTTAGAACAAATTTGTAACTTTCTGTGTGAGGAAATTTTTCCAGCAAATTATCAAGAATAATTTATATGAGCAATTTTGTAGTTACAGCAAGAAAATGGAGACCACAACGATTTGATGAAGTTGTTGGTCAGGAGCACATTACAAGTACTTTAAAGAATGCAATAAAAGAAAATAGAATTGCTCATGCTTACCTATTTACCGGTCCAAGAGGTGTTGGTAAAACAACCACCGCAAGAATATTAGCCAAAACTCTGAATTGTGAAAACCAAAAAAATTCAGAACCTTGTAACGAATGTGAAATGTGTAAATCAATTCAGAACTCACAACTAATTGATATTATTGAAATCGATGGGGCGTCCAATAGGGGAATTGATGAAATAAGAACATTGAGGGATTCTGTAAAATATTCACCAACGCGTGGCAAATATAAAGTTTACATAATCGATGAAGTGCATATGCTCACAAAAGAATCATTCAATGCATTTCTGAAAACACTCGAAGAACCACCTGAGCATATCATTTTCATTTTTGCAACTACTGATGTTCATAAAGTGCCTTTGACTATTATTTCCAGGTGTCAGCGTTATGACTTTAGAAGGATTCAACTTGACAAGATTAAAGAAACTCTTAGGATGATAGCTGAAGAAGAAAAGATAAAGATTGATGATAAAACTCTGACTATTATTGCAAAGAAAGCTGATGGAGCATTGCGGGATGCGGAAAGTTATTTCGACCAGGTAGTAGCATTTTCTAAAGGAAAAATTGAACCGGAACTTGTATCCCAAATGCTAAATCTCATCGATGAAGAGCAATATTTTAATATTTCTGATGCTGTTTTGGCTAACGATTTTAAAGTTGTATTCCAGACTTCAGAAAAGATTTATGAAAATGGTTGGGACTTTAGCGATTTTCTGGAAGGATTAGTAGAACATTTTAGAAATATCCTCTCAATAGTTGTTACGGGCACTTCAAATACAATTGAAACTGCTGATGTATTTAAAGCAAGATATTTCGATTACAAAACCGAATTCTCTGAAAGTGATCTTCTGCGAATACTAAACTTTTTAAACAAATCACAACAGGAACTTCGCTTCTCACAAAACCAAAAATTGAAAATTGAAATAATACTTAGCCATTTAATTGCACTTGAAAGTTCAAAGACTATTTCAGAATTAATTTCTGAAGTAAATTCGAGTTCAGTAGATGATAATAAATCTCCGGAATCTTCTTTTACAAATTATAAACCTACAGCAGCCGCTAAAAAAAAAGTAGATAGTTCATTCCACAATAACAAAAAAAATGAAGCTGAGGTTCTTAGTAGTTCAACTTCAATGGCGAGTCCTTCATCGCAGCCTAATATTAGTTTTGATGACATTGTAAGCAAATGGGAATTTTTTATTCAGTCGATTAATACAGAAAAAGGATTGACACTTGGACCAGCATTAAAGGGATTTAATCTTATATCTTTGAAAGATAACAATCTTTATTTCTCAAGTGATAAGGATGAAGACCTGAATACTTTTAGATTAAATGGAAAATATCTTAATCAAAAAACAGAAGAAATTTTCGGTAGAAGGCTAAACTTTGTTGAAAATGTAAGTATGAAAACTAATTTGAATAAAACAAAATCCAGCCAGAAAATTAAAAGCGGCAACAACTCCTCAAACGATCCTTACGAAGAATTTATAGTAAATGAACTTAGTGGTGAGAAAATAGCCTGATTTCTTAACTTTTTGTCATTCTTCCTGAACCCAATCCCACGTTCGTTCCATCTAATATGCTTTGAATTAGGGATAAAAATAAATAATTTTGTTGTCTATGTTAAAAGGACTTATCATCGCAATTGATGGTCCTGCCGGTTCTGGTAAAAGCACCTCGGCCAAGCTTGTCGCAAAAAAACTCGGTTATCTTTATATAGATACCGGTGCAATGTATCGGGCGATAACATTCCACGCTCTGGAAAATCAGGCAATAGGTGATGAATCAAAAATTATTGAGCTGGCAAGGAAATGTAAAATCGAACTCAATTATGTTGATGGTGAAGTTATTGTTCTTCTTAATGATGAAAACGTTTCAGATAAAATTAGATCTGCTGAAGTAAATGCTCACGTCAGTGATGTAAGTAAGATTAGTGAAGTACGAAAACTTCTTGTCGAGAAGCAAAGAGAAATTGGAGCAAAAGGATACGGTGTTGTTATGGAAGGCAGAGATATTGGAACTGTTGTTTTCCCCGATGCAGATGTCAAAATATTTTTGACTGCTTCACTTGATACTAGAGCTACAAGAAGAACTAATGAATATAGAGAAAATGGTTCCAACGTTTTGGTTGATGAAATAAAACACAATCTTTCAAACAGAGACAAAATAGATTCAAGCAGAAACGATAGTCCATTAAAAAAAGCAAATGATGCAGTTGAAGTTAATACAACTAATGTAACGATTGATCAACAAGTAAATATGATTTTAGATGTAGTAAAAAGAATAGCTGACAAAAATAATATTCAATTGAAAATAAATTAATAAAAGCCGGTTAAATAAACATGTTAAATAAAACAAAAAATATCTCCTCTGTTTTTCCGGTTTAAAACAGAAAGATATCTAATTAATTTCAGGAGGATAAATGACCACTGATGTGAAAGAAAAGCTTACCAATGTTACAGAAGATTTTGAGAAGGCAAAAAATAAATTCAATACTTACGATTATACACTTGAAGAATTTGAAGAGCTGGCAAATCTTTATACAGTTTCGTTTAGAGATGTAAAACAAGGCGAATTGGTCAAGGGTAAGCTCGTAAGAATTCAGGATGATAATGTTATTATTGATGTCGGTTTCAAGTCTGAAGGTACAATTCCAAGAAGTGAATTTGGTGAAGATGCTAATCTGGAAGTTGGACAGGAAGTTGAAGTGGTACTTGAAAGTGTTGAGGATCAGGAAGGTAATCTGGTTCTTAGTAAAACCAGAGCTGATTTCTTAAGAATTTGGGAAAAAGTTTTAAGAGCACACGAAACCGGTGAAATAGTTGAAGGTAAGATTATTAAGAGAATTAAAGGTGGAATGGTTGTTGATTTAATCGGAATGGAAGCATTCCTGCCAGGTTCGCAGATTGACATTAGACCAATCAGAGATTTTGATGCTCTAGTTGGGCAGAAAATGGATTTTAAAGTTGTTAAAGTTAACATCCCTACAGAAAATGTTGTTGTATCACATAAAGTTCTTATCGAAGAGGAAATTGCCGATCAGAGATCAGCCATTCTCGAAAGTCTGGAAAGAGGACAAATTCTTGAAGGTGTAGTTAAAGCTGTAACTGATTTCGGCGTATTCGTTGACCTTGGCGGTGTTGATGGATTAATTCATATTACAGACCTTAGTTGGGGAAGAATTAATCACCCAAGTGAAGTAGTTAAACTTGATGAAACATTAAAAGTAGTTGTTACAGATTACGATGAGGCTAAAAAGAGAATTTCACTTAGCCTTAAAAAACTTCTTCCTCATCCTTGGGAAAATATTGATGAAAAATATAAGATTGGTGATAAGGTCACTGGAAGAGTTGTTTCTCTTACTGAATATGGTGCATTTATAGAAATTGAAAAAGGTATTGAAGGATTGATCCACAATTCAGAAATGAGTTGGACTCAGCATATAAAACATCCTTCTCAGGTAGTTGCAATGGGACAAATGGTAGAAGCGGTTATTCTAAGTCTTGATAAAGAGGAGAAAAAGATCTCACTTGGAATCAAACAGCTTGAGCCAGATCCTTGGCAGACGTCTAATGATCAAATATCCGGTTGGCTCACGGCATTCAGGTGTTGCAAGAAATCTTACAAACTTTGGAGTTTTTGTTGAGCTTGAACCTGGCGTTGATGGTTTGGTTCACATATCTGATCTCTCATGGACAAAGAAAATTCGTCACCCCGGTGAAGTTGTAAAGAAAGGTGAAACTCTCGAAGTTGTTGTTCTCGGTGTTGATGTTGATTCGAGAAAAATTTCTCTTGGACATAAACAAATAATGGATAATCCTTGGGATACTTTTGAAGAGAGATTTACTATCGGAACAATAACAGAAGGCAAAGTAGTACGTATAATTGAAAAAGGTTTAATTGCTGAATTGCCCGAAGGTGTTGATGGATTTGTTCCGGCAAATCAACTATCAACCTCTAAACTGAAAAACCTAGCAAACCACTTTCCTGTTGATGATGTTATTCCGATAAAGGTTATTGAGTTTGATAAGAGCAATAAGAAAATTGTGCTCAGTACAATCGCTGCACTGAAGGATAAACCAGATAACGAAATTCAGGATTATTTGAATAATCATAAATTGGACAAAGTTTCGTTGGATAGCATCAAGAATGCTGATACCGGAGCTATCGATTCATCTGAATTTCCAATATTTGAAGTTCAGGATAATCAGGAAAAAAAGAAAACTGAAAATCTAGAATAACTATTATCGATTTAATTTGAAAAGCGGGAGTGATACCCGCTTTTCTTTTATATACCCAGTATGAAAAATAGAGTTGCATTACATACTCTCGGCTGCAAGTTAAATTATTCCGAAACTTCTTCAATTGGAGATCAATTTCTAAAAAAGAATTTTGAAGTTGTTGATTTTCAAAATAAATCTGATGTATTTGTATTGAACACTTGTTCAGTGACCGAGTCCGCAGAAAAAGAATGCCGTCAGATTATCAGGAGGGTTCTGCGACAAAATCCTGAGACATTTATTATTGTTACCGGTTGTTATGCTCAGCTTCGTCCTGATGAAATTGCGAAGATTGATGGAGTGGATGCAGTATTAGGAAGCAATGAAAAATTTAAACTTTTCTCTCTGATTGAAAACTTCAATAAAAGAGACCTCACTTGCATATCAGTTTCTCCAACTGAAAATCTAACTGAATTTGGGATTGCTCATTCAACTGAGGCAGACAGCCGAACAAGAGCATTTCTAAAAATCCAGGATGGTTGTGATTACAATTGCTCATTCTGTACAATTCCTTTAGCTCGAGGTACCAGCCGAAGTTTACCTGTTAATGGTGTGATCGATGAATTTGAAAAATTACTTGATTCCGGATATAAGGAAATTATACTTACAGGAGTAAATGTTGGAGACTACGGGAAAAATTTTGATAGTAATCTTTTAAACCTGTTAGTGATCTGATTGGGATTGATAAAGAATTCAGAATTCGCATAAGCTCAATTGAACCTAATCTACTCTCAGACGAAATAATAAAACTGGTTGCAGATTCAAAAAAACTTTGTAATCATTTTCATATTCCTCTTCAAAGCGGAAGCGGCAGAATTTTAAAAGCAATGCAGAGAAGATACTCTGCAAACGAATATCAAAATCTTATTTATAAAGTGAAATACTTTTTACCAGATGCTGCCATTGGAGTTGATGTGATCGTAGGATTTCCTGGTGAAACTGAAGAAGATTTTATTCATACACATAACTTCCTTCGCGAACTACCAATTTCCTACTTGCACGTCTTCACGTATTCTGAACGACCTGATACAAAGGCTATTTCACTCCCAGGAACTGTTGATGTTCAGGAAAGAAAAAGGAGAAATAATATCCTTAGAATCTTAAGTGAGAAAAAACGGAGCAAAATTTTATTCTGATATGCTTGGAACGAGACAGGAGATTCTTTTCGAAAATGAAGATAAAAATGGAATAATACAGGGGTTTTCATCAAATTACATTAAATTTATTACTGATTTTAATGCTGATCTAACGGGTCAGATTATTCCGGTTATATTATCCAAAGCAGATAATGAGTTTTGCACAGGAGAGGTGTTATCCCATAAAAATTCAATTGATTTAGTCACTTCATAAGACTAAAATTAAATTAAAAAATTATGAAATTATTCTTCATTGTTACTCTTCTTTCATCATCGATTCTGTACGCACAAACAGACTATTCTAATTCAATCCAGGAATTAAAACATTCTCTCAAAATATCTGATCAAAAATTTCAAGAAGATATTGCACAATTAATTTTCGATTATGACACTGAAAAAAAGAGCGTTGGATTGGGAATAGTTTATTCATTACTTCTTCCAGGGATGGGAGAACTTTATGCGGATGCTTACGACATTGGCAAATATTTTACTATTGCAGATGGATTGTTATGGGGAACATTCATAGGAATGGAAGTCTATACGAACTGGCAACAGAATAATTATCAAACTTATGCAGCCGCCAACGCTAGTGTAAATAATAACGATAAGGATGCTGATTATTATTCTACAATTGCAAATTATACAAGCATTTATACTTATAACGAAGAAAAAGCTCTGGAAAGAAACTACGATGAAATGCTTGATCCGAACGTTTATTTCTGGAAATGGAATTCTACAGCTGAAAGGCAAACTTATAGGGATATGTGGACATCCAGCGAGCAAACCAGCAATGATATCAGATTTGTTGTCGGTGGGCTAATATTAAATAGAGTTGCCAGCGCAGTAAATGCTGCAAGATTAGTTACAGCTTATAACAATAAGCTTAAAGATGAATTAAGCTGGAATTTTTCTGTTGGGTTTGCAAATCAACCTAACTTGCCAACAAGTCTTACGTTTAGTTTTCAGAAATCATTTTAACAGCAACATTTTTTTCGTCTCAGTAAAATTGCCGGCACTTAGATTATAAAAGTATATTCCACTCGGCAAATCTGACTGCATTAAAAGAGATCTCATACTCCCCCGAAGATTTAGTTTCATTTACCAAAGTTGAAACTTCGTGTCCCGTTACATCATAAACTCTTAACAACACTTTTGAACTTTTAGTAAGTGCAAACTGGATTTTTGTTGATGGATTGAAAGGATTTGGATAATTTTGATAGAGATTAAAATCATTAGGACCATTTATTTGTTCATTCACATTTGTTACCGATAAAATTTTAACAGGAAATTTTGGTCCGAAATTCCATCGATCGTGAAAATCGGGAATTGTATCCCAAACAATGCTTATTCCGCAAGAGTAAATTGTATCCCAGCCAATTGAATTATCCATTACTTTATATCCAAAATCCCAATAAATTGTATCCTGAGGTGTTGGGAAAGGCAGAGGAAAAGCTTGAGTCAATTCATTCAATATCATCGGGTGCTGGAACGAAAGAGTATCAACCAAAACCATCTCACCAAATCTCCCGGCAACATTATAACCGCCGGCTTCGGCAGGTCCACCCGACATAAACATTTTGTACATTCCGGTCTGACCAACATAAAGAGATTCCGGACCTTCTACCCAAACATGCACTGTAGTGTCTCTGTCAAGAGTGTGGCAGACACAACCCTGACCATTTAGTTCTGTGCAGTTAATAAGATCAGTTCCGTCAACATTTGCAATTACAATGATGGTGACAAAAGTTAAAAATAAAAATGTTAGTAAATAGTTTACTTTCACTAAGTATATCTAATGGTTAATAATTAGCAAAGATATAAAAAATCTTAATTAAATATAGACTTAATATGGGCGCCTCAGCTCCCTTAAATAAATATGAAAATTAAGAATAAGCTATTTAGTAAGCATCAATTTCTTTGTTGTTATCATTTCACCCGATGTAAGTCTGTAATAATATACTCCACTGGAAAGGTTTGAACCATCAAACATAACATCAAAAGTTCCTGCTTGTTTGAATCCATTCACAAGCGTAATTACTTCATTTCCGAGAATGTCGTAAACTTTTAATGTAACATTTCCATCGGCGGGGATGGAATATTTAATATTAGTAGATGGATTGAATGGATTTGGATAATTTTGCTCAAGAGAAAATTCAATTGGAACGGTTACTTCTACCTCGACTATGTTTGAATATTCAAATGAACCATCAAAATCAATTTGCTTCAATCTGTACTGATAGACTCCTGAACTCAAATTTTCATCAATATAAGAATAAGTTTTTGGTTCTGTTGTTGTGCCAGATCCAGAGACAAATCCAATCTTTTCCCACACCTTTTGACTTTTAACGCTTGACATTTGACTTCGTTCTATTTCAAAGCCTGAATTGTTCGTTTCTGTTGCAGTAGCCCAAATAAGTGTAACTTCATTTCCAGAAGCTGAACCGTTAAAACTGATAAGTTCGACAGGAACATTTGCGGGTACGTAGGCAGTAGCTTCATTTCCGTAGCTACTTGAAGCTGGGCCTGCTAATGTGCAAATTCTATAAGTGTAAGTATTATTTAACTCTACAGTATTATCCTCAAATGAAAACGTATTAGCATCTGTGACAACAATTGTGTTAAACGAGGACGTATCTGATGGAAGACCACTTTTTCTCTGAATTCTGTAACCTGAATATGGTGATGGACCACCCCCTGAACCCCATTCAAGATTAACGTTTAACTCTGTTGAATCGGCTTGGGCCAACAAAAGACCTGGAGGTAGAATCGGAGATAAAGCTGTACTAATAATTACATCATCTACAAATAAGAAATCTATATTGTTTGAATCACCAGTATAATAGAATCCAATTCTGAAATTATCTGGAGCTGATATGAATGTGTTAAAATAACTTGGACCAACATTTCCCGTTGCGTGTAGCTCCCAGATAGATGTCCAGGTATTTCCGTCGTCAGAAGTAATTGAACTTCCAACCACAACCGTATCTGACCACCAGTCTTCGTAATAACGAAAAGATATGTCAACAGTTGCTCCGGAGGGGCACGGAATTACAGGAGAAATTAGATAAGAATCTCCAATAAAAATCGGATCCCATCTGAATGCCATTTCACCGGGAGTTCCTCCGGCAGCCGATGTGTTAGACCAGTACCAATTATTGTATCCATATGGCCCGATGATTTCCCACCCTTCGAGGTCACTATCAAATTGGTATTCAGCAGTAAAAACAGGAAATACCATGGAATTGAAATCCCATATCGGAGTTGGAGTACTACCTGAAGCATTATGTTCAACAACCCGCCAGTAGTACTTTGTATTATAGTCGAGTGTACCATACACATTTAATAGAGCTGATGAGTATAAAGTTAATGGATATCCATTGTAGATTCTTACACCTGGACTTAGATTTGCAACCGCGGCAGAATCATCGCTAAAATAGACCTCATTATAAACAGCATTAAGTGGATTACTCCAATAAAGTGTATGACCATTAAGGCTAATTCCATTCGCACCATTAGCTGTCATAGGATTAAATGCTGGATCCGGGTTTTGAGCAAAAGGTTGAGTTACAAAAATAACTACAATAACAATTGAGTAAATAATTTTCATTTCATTTCCTCTGGCTTGTAAATAATCTGGTTGCTTTAAATATAGAAATAATTTTTAACGATAAAAAAAGGGAGCCGAAGCTCCCTTTGTTCTGATTAAAAATTAACAAAACAAACTATTTTGTAAGCATAAGTTTCTTTGTTGTAGTCATTTCACCAGCTGTGAGTCTGTAATAATAAACTCCGCTCGAAAGATTTGAACCATCAAAAGTAACATCGAATGTTCCTGCTTGTTTGAATTCATCAACAAGTGTACTTACTTCATTACCAAGAACATCATATATTCTTAATGAAACATTTCCATCTGAAGGTATAGAATATTTAATATTCGTTGATGGATTGAACGGGTTTGGATAGTTCTGAGCAAGATAGAAAACTGCCGGCTGTTCAATTTCAACTTCATCTGAATATGAAAATGAACCATCAAAATCCATTTGTTTCAATCGATATGAATAAGTTCCGGAAGGAACATTTTTATCCCTAAATATATAATTTTGGGTTTCAGTCGTTGTTCCATTCCCTTCAACAAATGCGATACTTTCGAACTCACCTGCAGTTTTTCTTTGAACATCGAATCCTCTGTTATTCGTTTCTGTTGCTGTAAACCAGGTTATAATAATATCGTTATTGTCTCTGGTTGCTGAAAAAGCTGCCAATTCTACAGGAACTATAACATCAAGATTAATTGTTCTTCTATGCACAGGTGGCCCACTACTAGGTCCGGTTCCTTCGACAGTAATAGTATAAGAGCCCAAAGTTACATTACCACTTGTTTGAATGTTCATTGGGATACTACCTGGGAAAGAACTGATAACATTACCACTTGGGAAGTCAAATGTAATATTACCACTAGCGGGTGTTGGAGTTATAGTTGCTGTGAATGTTGCATCATTGGTGTATAGTTTCACATCAGGAACATTTATCATTACCTGTTCCGATCCGCCACTGTTTGGAATAATAACAGTGTTTGTTGAAAGTGTCATTGCAAAGTCTGGGAAGTAGCCAACATAGCTGCCAAAACTACCAGCTCTGAAATCTGTCCACATTGCTAATGCCTGATTATTTGATGAAATAATAGCGTCATAATCACCCTGATATCTTGGTGTCCCGCCGCCACCACAAGTCGTACAATTAATTTTCATTTTTTGGTTAGACATACGTTGATTCTCTGCCCAGGTCAATCCCCCATCATCAGAATAACTTGCATATATATGTGCGCTATCACTCGTTGGTGTATCTCGTGTATCCATCCACTTTACAAATAATCTTCCTGTTTGGACATCACACCAAATTGAGGGATGCCATTGATGGTTGTTTTGAGGGTTCGCGTCATCATTTAATTCTAACTGGTGGATCCGACCAGGTTGATCCCATATCAGTAGAATAACGGCACCATATATCAGGCTTGTTTCCATTTGCAGGTGGATCATTTTTTGCATAGACTAAATATAATCTTCCTCTGTTCGGTCCATTAGTTTGATCAGCAGTTATAAATGGGTATGGACGAGTTCTCATATTTTCAACAGAATGTCGTGAACTGTAGGTTCCAACATAACCAGCAAAATTTTGAGCGGATTGTGTAGTAAATGTTAATCCACCATCCGTTGACAAATAAAAAGTATACGTTGGTGCTGATGCAGTGCCTGAACTTGTAACCACATAAACTGCTCCGCCATCAGTAGCATCCATTTGGACCAATGCAAATCATAAAACCTGGTATCGATTGTGTAGAAAATGTCCGGGTAGTTGTCCATGACGTACCATAGTTTGTTGTACGGGCAAAGTTACCCGGTGTCATTCCGGTATATACATAGCCAGAGTAAGGACCGGTTGTTTGATCTGCAACCATCCAGTTTTTATCATTCCCTGAGACTGCAATTACACCCGCTGTCCACGTTACCCCATTATCTGTAGAGCGGATTACCCGGCATCCCGTAACACCTCCGTACATTGATTCGTAATACAGATTTCCTTGTCCATCATAGGTTGTGATAGGATCACCATTTGGTGAAGTACCAAAACTAGGTGATGAGTGTGTCCAGTCATGTCCATCATTTGTTCTCCAGGCACCATTTGTATTATATGCACCAAAATATTGAAGCGGATTAAGGGGATTTTGCGATACGTGTGGTTCCGCAAAATCAATACCTAAATTAAAATCATCGTATCCGTCAATCGTTATAACGTCCAGTTCTGAATCTGAATGATAATTACTTGGCACCCACTCGCTGGGAACTGCATCCACAAGTGGATTATCTCCCTGAGCAAATAAACTTCCTGATAAAATCAAAAAAGAATAAATTACTATTAGGGGAAAGGAAAGAAATTGTTTTAGTAGTTTAATTTCCACTAAACCTCCTAAATTAATTGGTGAATGAATGTTAAATGAGCCAAAATATTTTTTGCTAATTGTTCCAAATGAAGAAAATATTATTTAGATAATTTTCTTTTTTGTAAATAGACAGGACTATAACAGAAGGTCAATTCACTTTAATTGCTATTATTTCTACTTCAAATTAAATCAATTTATTTTATTATCAAAAAGTATTGACATTTATGAATAAAATTGATTGTTTATTTAACACCAAAGAGTTTTTTGAACTCTTCGGGATCATTCAGTTCTTCAATCCTGCTCTTCTCTTCATCTGAAGAATCCGGAGATAAAAGTTGTTTTGAAAAGATCTCACTCTTAATTATCTCGCAACTGCATACGCGACCAAACTCTGCAAGATTATTATCAGATGTGATAAGAATAATGTTTTTTGGATTCTTACTCTTCCCTATTTCACTTTTTATTTTTTCATCAGCAGAGACAGTCCCTGAATAGTATATTTTTATTCCGGGAACTTTAATGATGTCTGTTTGAACTCCATCAAAATGTAGACTGACGGAAACTTTTTTCTTATAAAAATTTCTTCCAATCATAATTGCAAGCTTTTCCGCACTTTGTTTTTTATTTTTCCTATGAAGTCTATTCAAGGATTTGATTTTCCCAATCAGGTTATTTCCATCAATTATATAATGTTTCATTATACATCATCTCGTATCATAAAACTGATTCTGCTTAGTAATCTTGAGATCCTGGAGTTGTGGAGCTTTTACTCTTATTTCAAACTGGAACCCAGTGTATGTTCCGATAGGGTTCCAGGTAAAATTCATTATCCAGCAATGAAGATCACGAGAAATTCGGACCTGAGGCGCAGCAAATTCTTTATTGATAAAATCATAACTCCCAGTTAAATCAAGCTTCCAGTTTCGTGTTAAACTTACGCTAAGGTTACCGCTTATATTTGAATAGTAAACTGGAATAGCAGGATTACTTCTATTAAGACTGTAATTGTAACTCAACGCTATTTGCCATGGAATTGAAAAGTCCGGATCTTGTTCATTGTATATTCCCTGATATACGCTATTCCTATCCTGTTCAATTTGACCGAATTCATCCTCATCGATATTTTTCTCTGAAATATCTTTATCATCTTCAGATGCAAATTTTTCACCTGAAATACTTGTAGAAACAGTAAGATTCAGAAAAGTCATTCGCAGTAATCCTTTTCCCTCATCCATTAAATATTTGTTAATCTTCGAGGAAGTTTCACTATAGTCGTAAGGAGTAAAAGTTGTCCCTCCCTGGAAATCAAAAAAATCACTTACCTGAGTCCTGTACGTTACAGCAAGATCTGCAAAGTTTAATGAATCGGCTGCAAAATTATACCCTGATGCAAGTGTCAGATTAAGTAATTGAATTTTTTGTTCCTTTGATGTTGTATCAGTTGGGTCTGCACTAGTCTTCATTTCAAAATTATTGCCCAACGAAAAATTAATATTTTGCCTTTCACCACTTGGCGCTCCACCGTACACTTCATTCTGGTATTTGTTGTATTTCACCGGTGTTCCATCCAATTTGAAGTACTCTCCATAATAACCCCAATTTGGTGCAGAAAAATCAGGTTGGTAACTGTAAGTAATATTTGGTGTGACTGTATGTCTGATTGCACTTATTCCCAAGGAATTAATATTAAACATTCCATAAAATTTTGTCGATGCACTCAATCCAAAATCAAAAGTATTAACAATTCCGATTTTATCAATGGTGTTTGTTATTAGTGAATCAGTGCCTTTAGAAGACATAACCACTGACTGTTCAATCTGCTTATTATACCAGCGGGAATTTAAAACGAGTCGTGGAGCCAAAGTAAAATATCCAACCTTAGGTGACATATCAGTACTTATTGTATGCAGAAATCCAGCATTCGATGTTAACTCTCCCCCGGTTTTGTCTCGCTTGTTCTGAAACTGTCCTGTATATGAATATCCAAATAGTTCGTACCAGGTTTTATTAATATCGCTATTTGAAGCTCTGAAAGGATAACTTTGTGCTTTTCTAAATAAAACACTTGGAAGCACTTCGTAAATATCATTAGTCTCAAGTACCTGTCTTCTGTTATAGTTTATACTTGCACTATTCCCGGATTCATCCCAGGTTTTTGAAAGTGTTGCATTAGAAATTATTTCATTTCTTAACAGATCATTAAAATTAACGGTTCCGGTTTGAAGAAAATTCTGTGAGGCAAATTCAAGATTTACATCCAGTTTTAATGTTGGAGTAATATTTTGATTATGGAAGACTTTTAAACGCCAATTAATTTGTTCGCTATACCCGGGATCACCTGGCTCACCATTATAAAAATTCCTGTACTCCCCTTCAACACTTCCCCTGTAATTATATCGTTCTGCATATCTAAATCTTGAATTCAGACCAAAGCTTCCGTTAGTGTAATAATCAAATGTAGCATTTAGATCTATATAGTCATTAATAGCCCAAAAGTAACCAAGTCGTTGGATATAGGTTCCATATGTTTGGCTATATCCAAAAACCGGAGTAATCAAACCGGATCGTCGTCCCGATTGCAGAGGAATCACAATGAATGGAAGAGGTATTGGGACAGGGACATCACCAAAGTTAAGCCAGATCCATTCAGCTACGAGTTGTTCCTGTTGTATGACTTTCATTTTGGGAGAATAAAAATAAAAATGTGGATCAGGGGCGTCACAAGTTGTATACTTACCATCTTTGATAAAGTAAGTATCCTTAGTTACTTTTTTTATTTTCTCCCCGTAATAAAATCCCCCATCAAGTTCAGTATCAAAAGCAGAAAGATTTCCCTGACCAGTTTTAAAATTATATGTCATCCGTTTGCCTTCATAGGTTTCGCCGGCATCAGTAAGCACAGGTGTGCCGGTTAACTCGCCGGAAGTAGAATCTATTGGTTTCCCGACTGCTTCGATGTTATATTTTTCAAAATCAACAAAAATGTCTGCACTTTTAATTTCGGAAGTTTTATAATTGATCTTTGCTTCACCATAAATTGACATCTTCTTTTCTTTTACAAAAAATATTAACGAGTCGGTTCCACTTGCATAAACAACTGTATCAAGGTCTGATTTTTTTGGTGTTGAAGTTAATGCTGAATCCGATATTGAAGAGAGAAGTGTATCCTGTAATTCACTTTTAAGTGTGTCTACAGTTATAGTTTGGATTAAATCATCCTGCTGTGCAATAGCACCAAAATTTAATAAACAAATAAGAGTTGCAGACAGGACAATTTTCATATCTGAAAGATAAAAATATGAAATGATTATGGGTAATGTATAATCATAAGACGAAATGAACGGCCGATATGTTTTAAATAAAAAATATTTCAGTTATGATGAAAAACCAGAGCGGAAGCTCCTTTTATCCCCGCATCATTCTTCAGTTTAGCTGGAAGCACTTTCACTCGTGGTCTGATTGGTGCCATTACCCTTTTTAGCAGATCGTCCTTCTTGATAGCATCGAAAAGTGGTTTACCAAATCCTGCAATTCCTCCACCAATAATGAAAACACTTATATCAAGAACATTGCAGAGTGAAGCAAAAGCAGAGCCTAGGTACATTCCAAGTTCATCAATAACAGATTTTGCAAATGCATCTCCTGACTCGGCGGCTTCCTGTATGTTTCGAGGAGATACTTTACTCAAATCATTATTTATCAACTTCCACATTTTTGAATTAGGGTGTTTTTTTAATTCTGTTCTGACTCTTTCCCTTAAATAAAGATTTCCCGGCATAAGCTTCGATACATCCATAAGAACCGCAGTTGCATTTTGGTCCATTGTAATCGATTGATATATGTCCTATTTCACCAGCAGCACCAAAATCACCGTGATATATTTTTTTATCAATTACAATTCCACCACCGACTCCTGTACCGAGAGTGATCATAATAAAAGATTTGTATTTTTTTCCGCTCCCAAAAGTGAGTTCGCCAATTGCGGCTGCGTTTGCATCATTATCAACAAAGACTTGTCTTTTAAATTCTTTTGAGATGATTTTTCCAATGTTGACTTTGTCCCAACCAGGTAAGTTTGGTGGCTTTTCGACTATGCCTTTCCCAGGTGTAACAACTCCAGGACACCCAATACCTATCCCAGAAATTTTGTACTTTGATTTTTCAGTAAGGTCGTAAATACCATGAACTATTTTTTCGATTACGCTTTTCGGTCCCTTTTCTGCTTCTGTTTTAACCGAAATTTTATTTATCAGTTTTCCTGTCTCAGATACAATTCCAATTTTTATACTGGAACCACCTAAGTCAACTCCGATTGCGTATTTCTGTTTTTTATTCATTTTATATTTTGCGTGTTGTCAAGCTGAACTTGTTTCAGCTTCTCAAGAGAATCTTATAATTAATATTGAGATTCCGAAACAAGTTCGGAATGACTAAATAAGATCTGAAGATTGCTTCATTCTTTACGACAGACTACTACTCAATTAATTCAATAGCTTATAAACTAATTTTGATTATTGTCACACTGAGCCTGTCGAAGTGTGACATCAGATAAATTAATTTGTAAACGATTGTTCAACTATTTTTATTTCTCCCGGATATTTTATATCTCCAATAGGAGATGTAACAGTTGGTGTTGCGAACAAGGCAAGTTTTGCTGATGAGCCCTGCTGACCACCAAGAGTAAGAGCAAGATTGACCAGGTTATCTAAACCCTTATTACCAAAGAATTCAATCAGATCTATATTCATCGATAATGGAATATTTTGAATTTCTCCTGTCCCCGGAACCGTAACCGGCGTTCCAATGTTTCCTGAAATTGTTTCAACATCATCCACTTCTAATTGCCACGGAAATTCTTTTAGAGTTGCATTGGTTTTTGGATAGCCCCCTGTTCCATCATTTGGATTTTTAGCTTCTACATTCAAAGTAAATGATGCAGGTAATTTACCAGTTGCAATGGATTGCGTAAGATTTAATAACTCCAATGCATTGAAATCTTGCAAGGATTTTTTATTTGAAATATTTATCCCGTTGACTGTAAAATTGTTTACGTCACCAAGTTTAAACTGTAAGCGGGAAAGGTTTACCATCGTTTGATAAACACTGCAACTGGTAGTGGCAAATAATATTGCGATCGATAATAGAAGTACTTTTTTCATTTAAGTTATATATTTTTATTGTTTTATAGTCAGGATAATTTTTGCGAGTTAATTTTTTGCATAATCATTTCAGCCACTTTCAATGCTCTCAATCCATCGATACCGGAAACGACAGGTTTAGTCTTATTCACGACTGAATTTACAAACAATTCCAATTCGTATTGAAGTGCATTTATTTCTTTTTGTTCAGGTTGCTCGTAAACAAGTTTTTTTCTTTTTTCACCGATACCAATTTCCCCAAATGATATTTGTGTTGGGATAATTTCTGTTTCTGGTGAAAGTAATCTGTAGGCTTCCGCGACACCTGTAATAAAATCCAAAGCAACATATGTATCCCTTTGAAACAGTCTCATCTTCCTCATTTTCTTCTGTGAGATACGACTAGCCGTAACATTTGCAACTGCTCCATTTTCAAATTGGAGTCGGGCATTGGCAATATCCAGATGATCTGAAACAACAGCAACACCGTTTGCCTGAATATCTATTACATCGCTTTTAACCAAACTTAGAATAATATCAATATCATGAATCATCAAATCAAGAACTACAGCAACATCAGTTCCACGCGGATTAAATTGAGCAAGTCGATCTGTCTGAATAAACTTTGGATCGACGATATATTTCTCCATTGCAACTAAAGCAGGGTTAAACCTTTCAATATGTCCGACCTGCAGATTTAGATTTTTTTCTTCAGATAATGTAACAAGCTCCTCTGCTTCTCTTATTGTAGCCGTAATTGGTTTTTCGATAAAAACGTGTGCTCCGGAATCGAAACATTTTTTTGCAATCTCAAAATGTGCAGTTGTTGTCGCAGCAATTGACACAGCATCAACATTAATTAATAGTTCGTCGAGTGATTGTATTGTAATAACTGATAATTCTTCACTGACTGACTTGGCTTGATCAGGGTTTGAATCGTAGATGCCGATTAATTCACAATTTCCTATTGATTTAAACATCTTAGTGTGCAACTTTCCCAGATGCCCAACACCTATAACACCTACTTTTATTTTATTCATTTCTTATTTCAAATAAAGCTATAAATTATTTTTTTACGGATTTTTTACTCTTTTGTAACCAATAATCCTTTCATATCCGCCTTTATCCTGCTCCTTGTAATAAAGGAAAACATCAAACTGCTTTTTGTTTTTCCAGGTGTTTCCTTCAAGAATTAACCAATCTGCATTTACAACTTCACCATCCTGAATTTCACCAACTACGTACTGATAGTCGTAAACTCCCCTTTTAAAATAAGTTGTAATTGAATAAACCCCGCCTGAACTAAACATTTGATAATCAGGTGAAAGTAACCAATTATTGAATGCACCGACTAGAAAAATATCACCATAAACATCGTCAGGTGGTCTGATGGAAAAGGTAACATTGTGATAAGTCGAATATGCATCACGGTAATTTTCATAAATTTTTCCGCCGTTGAGATCAATGCTTTGATAGTCAAGAAAAAATCTTGAATATTCTAATCCATCGAGTTGTGCATCTAAATCTCTTCCTGTAAACAGATTTGAATTTCTTATATCAACTTGTCTGAATTCCTGTCCAGCAGGAATATCGCGAGCGGTGAAGGTAAAATGTCTGTTAGCGTCCCACTTATAAAACCGAAATAATGTATTAGGATTTCTATCCACTTCAATCGGATAATAAGTTCGATGGTCATCTATAATTTCCATTCTGTCAACAAAAGCAGGATGAAACTCATCGGGTAAATAGAAATCAGAAGTTAGACTAAATCTTTTTGCTAATTCAACCGGCCAGTAATTTTTATCTTCAAGTTGATCTCTTTTAAGAATAATATCCATATCAACCTGGTTATCAACGACAAAAAACCTTCCGGTGGCATAGACAATTGAAGAATCCTGAGTATCGGTTAAATAAAATCTCCACCTTCCTGAGAAAGGAAACCGGACCTGATCACGGTCGTCGGGGTAAGTACTTTTATGATGATATCTTGCATCTTCCAGAACGGTAACCGGTAGTTCATCAAAATCAAGAAAATACGCTGTATTATATGAATGGTTTAGAAGAAAAATATTACTGGTTGGAGTCCAGCCTTTGTCGCAGAACCTGAAAACGACATTCATATTCGGAAGGAATTCTGCCTGAACATCAAATTCAATTACCAGCTTGTTACCACCAGTTACTACAGGTACGGCAATTTCATTATCTGTTGTGTAAATGTTTAAACTTTTTACTATAAAATCTTGAGCAAAATTATTATAACTCAGAAATAGAGTTATAGCAATTAAAAGAAGTGATGTTTTCATTTTTTCCCCCGATTATTAAAAATCAAATATTTCCACGCATTTAATTGAAGTGTAAGGAATGAATATCCCGATAGATTGTCCTTCCCTTTCAGTTTCAAGGAGTAGTCCATCATCAAAAGCATTTATCAGTTTACCGGTTTTGAAAACTATTTCATACAAAGCCTGATCCGCTTTATAATCCTTAGTGACTCCATAGTTTTCGTGCATAGTTACATTTAGTGTATGATTGATGTATTCAGTCCAATCGAGATTCATTTTCTTTCCTTAGAGTGTTTAATTTGATGGGGTAATTTAGTCCTTTACTAATTAATAGTCATGCGATAATTATATACAATAAAAAACCCCTGAACAAATTATTTCAGGGGTTTCTAATCTATTTTCCAAGCAAATATTAAAGTGCTTTAATCTCGCTTACAAGCTTACTCATTGCTTCTTTTGAATCACCAAAATACATTAATGCATTCGGATAAAAGAAAAGCTCGTTATCGATTCCTGCATAACCGACATTCATTGAACGTTTGTTAATTACAACAGTCTTTGCATAGTCAACATTGAGTATAGGCATTCCGTAAATCGGACTGCTCTGGTCGTGTCTTGCAGCTGGATTAACAACATCGTTAGCGCCAATTACAATTACAACATCTGTATTTGGAAAGTCATCATTTATATCTTCCATCGCCAAAAGTTTATCATAAGGAACCTGGGCTTCAGCAAGAAGCACATTCATATGTCCGGGCATTCTACCTGCAACAGGATGAATAGCAAATCTTACATTAATTCCTTTTTTCTCAAGAACGTTCATCAAATCTCGCACTGCATGCTGTGCCTGTCCAACAGCCATCCCATAACCCGGAACAATAATTACACTACTAACACTATCAAGAAGCATAGCAAGCTCTTCAGAATCTATTGATTTTGCTGTTCCTTTGTGCGCCTTGCTATCAGTAGCGGGACCTTCAGTACCGGCAGATGCCCAGCCGCCCATAACTACATTCAACAAGGAACGATTCATTGCTTTGCACATAATTCTGGTAAGAATAATACCTGAAGCTCCAACCAGTGCGCCAGCAATTATCAGCTCATTATTTCCAAGTACAAAACCGGTCATAGATCCGGCAAGACCTGAATAAGAGTTTAGTAATGATATTGCAACTGGCATATCAGCTCCACCGATGGGAAGAACCAAAAGTACACCCAACACGAGAGATACAAGTGTGATCAACAGAACAATCATTATCATAGAAGGATTAAGCACCACATAAACTCCTGCAGCCAAAACAAATAATATCAGGAATAAATTAAATGGATGCTGAAGAGGATACTTTACAACCTTACCAGTTACAATTCCCTGCAATTTTCCGAACGCAATCATTGATCCTGTGAACGTTACACCACCAATAAGAATACTTAATATTATTGCAACTCCCGTGTTAACAGGAAGATCAAAAAATAATCCCTGGTCGACCGGGTAATTTGGGTTGAGTTTAAAATATTCAGACAATGCAACCAAAGTAGAAGCACCGCCGCCAAATCCATTTAACACTCCAACCATTTGCGGCATTCCCGTCATAGGAGTTTTTACAGCAAGTAGTACACCTATTGCAGAGCCAACTAACGCACCAATTATAATCCATTCAAAAGTTAGTACTTGCTGATCAACTAATGTGGCAGCGATTGCCATGAACATACCAATAGCCGCAAAGAGGTTTCCTTTTCTTGCAGTTTTTGGTGAACCAAGAAATTTAATTCCGAAAATGAAAAAGATGGAAGAAACCAGATAAGTTATTTCAATTACGATTCTCATTTTTCCCCCTTACTTTCCTTGAGAGCCGGAACGAGACGGCTTCTTAAACATTTTTAACATTCTGTCAGTTACAAGGAATCCACCGACAACATTTATCATTGCGAATATTACGGCAATCATTCCGAGTATTGTACTGATTGTGAACTGTTCAAGTCCTGCACTTAAAATTGCTCCAACTATAGTTATTCCGGAAATAGCATTTGATCCGGACATGAGAGGAGTATGAAGTGTCGGCGGAACTTTCGTAATCAATTCAAAGCCCACGAAAATCGCGAGTACAAAAACATATACGTGCATCAGAAATAAAAAACTTTCCATATTTATTTCCCTTTAATTATAATTTTAAAAATCACTTTATTAATCCCTTAACTCTTTCGTGAATTAATTCACCATTATGAGTAATCAGAGATCCTTTTACAATTTCATCTTCAAGATTCAATTCAACTTTACCTTCTTTACCGATATGTTGAATTAAAGCAAGAATATTTTTTGAATACATATCACTTGAGTGAGTTGGAACAAGACTTGGAAGATTTGGCTCACCAATAATAGTTACACCATACTTTTTAACGATCTTTCCTTTTTCACTTACTTCACAATTACCACCAAACTCAACAGCCATATCCAGCACAACACTTCCTGGTTTCATATGCTTAACCATTTCTTCTGTAACAAGAACGGGAGCTTTTTTACCAGGAACTAATGCAGTGGTAATCACTATATCAGCTTCAGTAATATGCTTGAAGATGAGTTCTTTCTGCTTTTTCAGAAATTCTTCAGAAGCTTCTTTTGCATAACCACCAGCATCCTGCATATCGGCTGCGCCTTCCACTTCAATAAATCTTCCACCAAGGCTCATCACTTCTTCCTTCACTGCTGCACGAATATCTGAAACTTCGACAACTGCGCCTAAACGTTTTGCCGTTCCAAGTGCCTGCAATCCAGCAACACCAGCACCCATGATTACAACCTTTGCCGGCGAAATTGTACCAGCTGCAGTCATCATTAACGGAAATATTTTTCCAAGTGTATCAGCACACATTACAACACTTTTATATCCCGCAATGTTGGCCTGTGAACTTAGAGCATCCATTTTTTGTGCTAATGTTGTTCTCGGAATCATATCCATCGAAATAACATTGATCTTTTTTGTCGCACATTTTTGTGCAAGTTCCGGATAATTCAATGGATAAAGAAAAGTTATTAGAATAGTACCTTCTTTTAGTAAGTCAAGTTCATTTTTTCCTGCGGTGGGATGATCGAGAGGACGCTGAACTTTTACAACAACATCTGCTGATGAATAAAGATCAGTTAAGTTTACAATTTTGGCCCCTGCTTTTTCATACATTTCATTTGTATAACCAGCATTCAATCCAGCATCTTTTTCAACTTGAACCTGGAAACCGGATTTAATGAATTTGGAAGCTACGTCGGGGATACACGCTACTCGATTTTCGCCAGGCAGGATTTCCTTAGGAACTGCTATAACCATACCTGTTTCTCCTGTGTAAATAGTTAAAAACAATAAAAATTGATAAATGAAAATTAAGCTCATCCAATACGAATTCCAAAAAATTAGCCAAAATTCGCAATAAAATTTAATTAGGGTGAGCTTTTAGTGGAAGGCTGTTCTTTTGTTAAGCAGTGAAGTGTTCCCAATCCCCAAACTAAATCCACTGAATGAATCCCGATAACTTTTCTATCAGGAAATAGTTCAGATAAAATCCCGAGAGCAATTCTGTCATTCGGATCGTTAAATGTTGGAACTAGAACGGCGTAATTTGAAATGTAAAAGTTTGCATAGCTGGCCGGAAGTCTTTGGTTTTTGTAAATCACAGGTGCTGGCATAGGCAAAGACACAACATTTAACTTTGAACCATTTGGCAATTTTATCCCTTGAAGTCTTTCCCTGTTCTCATTCAGTAGATTATAATTTTCATCGGATGGATTTTCTTCTGCCACTAGAACAATGGTATCTTCATTCACAAACCTGCAAAGGTCATCAACGTGACCGTGTGTATCATCGCCAACTATTCCCTTTCCAAGCCAAATGACATTTAATATTCCAAAACATTTTTTGAAGACTTCAAAGTAATCCTGCTTTGTAAATCCCGGATTGCGAATTTGAACCTTTTCATCAAGTAAACATTCTTCCGTTGTAATCAGAAATCCTTTGCCATTTGTATCAATTGAGCCTCCTTCTAGTACAACCTGTCCGCCATCGTGTTCAGCAACAACTTTTTTAAGATTTAATTTTTGTGAAATGAATGAAGGAATTTTATCATCATTTTTGTAATCATCATATTTCGCCCATGCAGTGAATTTAAAATCCAAAGCTATTATTTCATTGTAATCTTTCACAAACATCGGACCTGAATCTCTTAACCATCCTCGATCAGTTTTTTTAATAAAGAATTCAACATTTGCTAAACTAACATCAGAATTTTTTAAAACTTTTTTAGCTTTCAGTTTATGTTCTTTAGATTGAACAAAAATTTTAACTAACTCTTCGCGAGAAATATATTTAACAATCTCAGCATAGACATAAGGAATTGGAGAGAATTTTCCTGGCCAATCTGATTTATTATATGGCCAGCCAATCCAGGTTGCTTCATGAGGTGCCCATTCGGGAAGAAGTTTGTAGTTACTCATCTAAAAATCGTTTGGTAATTCCATCATAAGAATCAATTCTTCTGTCTCTTAAGAACGGCCAGTTGTGCCTGATATATTCTATTCTTTCGATATCAATTTCAGCCAGAAGAATTTCTTCTTTATCAACTGAAGCCTGTGCTATAATCATCCCCTGCGGATCACAAACAAACGATTGTCCCCAAAATTCAATTCCCGGTGAATCATCATTTACTTTTTCTAATCCAATTCTGTTAACTGCAGCAACATAAATTCCATTTGCAACTGCATGCCCTCTTTGAATTGTCAGCCAGGATTCATACTGATCTCTACCATGTTTTTCCTTTTCATAAGGATGCCAACCAATTGCTGTTGGATAAAATAAAACCGCAGCACCTTGGAGAGCAGTTAATCTTGCAGCTTCCGGGTACCATTGGTCCCAGCATATCAAAGTTCCGATTTTACCGAACGAAGTTTCAAAATTCTTGAAACCCAAATCACCTGGTGCAAAATAATATTTTTCATAAAATCCCGGATCATCCGGTATATGCATTTTTCTATAAGTACCGAGAATCTTACCATCGCTGTTAATTACAACAAGACTGTTATGGTAAACACCTGAAGATCTTTTTTCAAACAGAGGAACAACTACACTAACTTTATTCTTTTTTGCAACTTGTGAAATTGCTTCAGTAGAGGGTCCGGGTATCGTTTCTGCAAGATTAAAATTGTTCGTGTCTTCTGTCTGGCAAAAATATTGTGATCGGAAAAGTTCTGGTAGACAAATAACCTGTGCACCTGATTTTGCTGCTTTTTCGATCCAGCTAATAGCTTTCTTTAAATTTTCTGAGGTGTCCTTGCTGAAAGCTAACTGAATTAAACCTATTGTAAATTTTTTAATCATAATTAACCTGATTCTTTAATTTAAAATTAAAGAAATATTTTCTGTAGTAAAATAAAATTGGCAATTTTAGGTGAATTGTTTTTACCTAGTAACCATAAGTGGAGACGAGATAACCTTCTTCGTTAAAATCTTTACTTCTTTGGAGTTTTCCATCTTTATAGTATTCTTCCCTTTTGATATAACCATTACGATAGTATGTGCGTACAAATGAATCCAGTTTGCCATTATAATAGTTTTCAACTTTCTGGAATGCACCGTTCTCGTAATATGAATTTCTCTTGCCGTAAATTTCCCCTTTAATATAATTCGCTTCGGATTTGGGTAATCCATTTTTAAAATATTCTTTGTACTCTCCATCAAGTTGGTCATCAATATATGTCCCCATAGATTTTAACGAACCATCTTCGTAGTAATTAACTACGAGACCATTTTTCTTCCCGTCTTTTATAACTGTTTCTAATTTCATATGACCATCCGGGTAATACTCTTTAATCATTCCTCTCTGTTCGCCTTTTATATAATCAACTTTAGATTTCACTATCCCATCTTCATAGTAAGTGATATATACTCCGTCTATTACTCCATCCTTGTAAGGTATTTCTTCTTTTAAAAACCCTGAATCGTAAAACGTTTTTGCAACTTCCTGCTTTACCCCATCTTTGACAAATGTTTCATCAAGCATGACACCTGCATCAGAATAATTCTTTAGCATTTCTTCTTTTGATTCAAACTTACCTTCAAAATCATATCGTTCTCTGTTAAGAAGTTCATCATTTAAATATTCATCTTTCACTCGAAGGCTACCAAACATATCGTATAGTTTAACAGTACCTTCAATTTTATTATCTATAAAATTTGCTTCAACAGCCACCATTTTGTTTTCGTGATAGATCAAAATTTTTCCATTCTGTTTACCATCAACAAAAGTTCGTTCAACTTCAACATCTCCATTTTTATAATATGTTCTGGAAATTCCCTGTAGCACTCCATCAACATATCTCCATTCACCCTGTAGTTCACCTGTCTTGTAATATGTATAAGTTATCCCTTGCAAAACTCCTTTTGAATAATGCTGTTCAGCCCAGAGTTCACCGCTCTCGTAGTACCATCTGGAAGTACCTTGCTTGACACCTTCTTTGTAATTCCACTCAATACTAACAATACCGTCTTCGAAATACCATGTTGATAATCCATCCTCTTGCCCGAAACTGAAATTCCAGTCCTTCCATAATTTTCCGTTTGGATAATATTCTCTGTAAAAACCATTAAGCTTGTCATACCAATATTGACCTTCAGTTTTTAACACTCCATTTGGATAGTATGTTTTAACTACTTTGGTGCCCGCCAGATCCTGGGGCAACAATTCAGTTGAGCAGATAATAAAAATTGTTAACACAATTAAAATATTTAGAAATCTTTTTATCATTTCAGAATTAGTTTTTCTTTTGGATGGTGAAAATAGATTATTTTACTTTCAGGATAAACTCAAAATTGAGTATCTAATTAGTAATGCTGAATTGATTTCAAATTTAATTGTTCTAGTGGAAATTCTTCTCACCAGCTTCAATTGCTAAATCGATATGATCTTCTTCGCGTGGAATTGGACAGGTGTACAAGTGTGAATAAGAACAATAGGGATTGTATGCTCTGTTGAAGTCAATAGTATAGACAAAATCAGGGTCGTCATTAAGTTCAAAATCAAGATAACGACCAACACCGTAAGTTGTTACCCCGGTAGTTTTATCTGTAAACCAGATGCTGTAATACTCCTCACCGGTCCTGCTAAAACTTTTATAAACATTAATTTTATATACCTTCCCTTTATAGTCCAGGTTTAGATAGCCAAGTATAATAGTTGGTCTCTTTTCACCTTTTGTTCCAAATATTGTTATGGTATCCTGCTTTTTATACAAAAATAATTTTGATTTGAAAATAAAGTCAGGATTTGGTTCATAATAATTCAGGGGTTTAAATGCGACTGTGGTGTCACGAAAAAATGGAGAGCTGTTATCAAATTGCATACTGTAATCTTTTTCTTTTCTTTCTTTTATTAATTCATCAACATATGATTTCATCTCAGGACTATCCAGTCGATTTTCTTTGCACGATTCTAAAGACAAAAGCGTTATTATAAGTACTATCATCAAACCATAACTTTTTCCAATTAACATAGAATTACTGCCCATCCTTTTTTACTTTTTTCTTTAGTTCATTTAGTTTATTCAAGGCATCAAGAGGTGTAAGTTTTTCAATTTCAAGCTCAGTTATTTCTCCCCTCAGGTTATCATCTTTAAATTCAAAGATACTCATCTGGTTTTCAGGTATCTGCATTTTACGCAATTTTTCTTTTTTCAACTCATAAGGTGTTAATTCTTTGCTTTCAAGATTACGAAGAATTTCTTTTGCACGATTTGTAACGAACGTCGGCAATCCAGCCATCTGCGCAACCTGAATTCCATAACTATGATCTGCTCTTCCAGGATTAACTTTGTGAAGAAAGATAACTTTGTCATCGGTACTCACGGACTTCAACTTTGTAATTTTTTATTTTGGGGAATAAGTCAGCCATCTCATTCAGCTCGTGATAGTGAGTTGCAAAAAGAGTTTTAGCAGCTACATCATTATTATCGTGAAGATATTCAGTAATTGCCCACGCGATCGAAATTCCGTCAAACGTACTTGTTCCGCGCCCTATTTCATCCAACAGAATTAAACTTTTTGATGATGCATTGTTAAGAATGTTCGCAGCCTCTTGCATCTCAACTAAAAAAGTGACTTTCACCGGAAGTGATGTTATCACTTGCACCAACACGAGTAAAAATTCTATCGACCAGTCCGATTTTTGCAGACTTTGCTGGAACAAAAGAGCCAATCTGTGCCATCAAAACGATCAAACCAATCTGGCGAAGGTAAACAGATTTGCCAGCCATATTTGGACCGGTAAGTAGAATTATCTGATCATTTTTATTATCAATCACACAATCATTTGGTTTGAACTTCTCTCCCGGTGGGAGTATCCTTTCCACGACAGGATGTCTGCCTTCAATTATTTCCAGCTCTGTGCCTTCATTAACTGATGGCATTGAATATTTGTATGATTCGGCACATTCTGCTGATGATATCAGACAGTCAATCAATGCTATCATTCTTGCATTGCTCTGAATCGCTACTGCTTCTGCCGCCGCATATTTTCTCACTTCATCAAATAGCTCAGTTTCAAGTTCGTGAATTTTTTCTTCAGCATTCAGAATTTTGTCTTCATATTCTTTCAACTCCGGAGTGATGTATCTTTCAGAGTTAACTAACGTCTGTTTCCGAATATAATTTTCAGGCACTTTATTTTTATGCGCATTGCTGATATTAATGTAGTAACCAAAAACATTGTTGAAGCTAACTTTTAATGAAGGAATCCCAGTTCTTTCTCTTTCTGTTTTTTGAAGTTTTGCAATCCAGTCCTTTCCGTGGAATGCTATGTTTCTTAACTCATCGAGTTCAGGACTGAACCCGTTTCTAATTACTCCACCATCGATTAAAGTTGCAGGTGGAGAATCGATAATTGCACTCTGAATTTTATCAACTAACTTTTCGAGTGGATTTAAATCTTTTGCTGTTATTGAAAGTGCATCAGTTTTAAAGTAAGATAGAAACTCTTTTATCGAAGGCATTTTTTTAAGCGAGGTTTTAAGTGCAACAACTTCTCTTGGATTTGCACGTCCAGTACAAATTCTTGAAATTATTCTTTCGAGATCACCAACCTCTTTCAGCTCATTCTCGATTTTTTTTCTATGCGATTTATTCTTCATCAGTTCTTCAACGCTGTTAAGTCTGCTCTGAATTTTCTTTTAAATCTCTTAATGGCGCTGATATCCATTTTTTTAACAGTCTTCCACCCATTGCAGTTGTGGTTTTATCAAGAATGGAAATAAGAGAACCTTCTCTTCCTTCTCCGGACATCGAATAGCTGATTTCAAGATTTCTTCTTGTTGAGGAGTCGAGAATCATATATTCGGAAGGATTGTAAAGTGAAATCCTATTAAGATGAGTGAGATTAACCTTCTGAGTTTCCTGTAAATAATTTAATGCAGCACCACTTGAAATAATTCCGTTATGAAGATGTTCGATACCAAATCCTTTTAGGGTCACAGTTCCGAAATGACTGAGAAGCAATTCATTTGCATAATCATAATTGAAAATCCAGTCATCCATTCTTGTAACTCGGATTGTTGGATTTATTTTGTTAATGATTGGAGTGAGATAATCTTTTTCTTTTTTCTGAATTAATACTTCTGCTGGTGCAATTGATTCAATCTGCTGTGGTAGATCTGATTCCGGAATTTCGAATGTGAAAAACTCTCCAGTTGAAACATCCGCAAATGAAATCCCTGCAACTTCATCTTTAATGTAAACAGAAAGCAAGTAATTATTTTTTTTGTGATCTAGAAGTTTATCCGAAAGCGTTGCACCGGGAGTTACAACTTCAATCACTTCCCGTTTAACAATTCCTTTGGCAAACTTTGGATTTTCCATTTGCTCACATACGGCAACACGATAACCGGCACGAACAAGCTTAGGTAGATAGGAATCTATTGCATGATGAGGAAACCCTGCAAGAGGAACTTCCCCCGCTGCTCCGTTTGCTCTTTTTGTCAAAGTAATTCCCAACACTTTCGAAGCAGTTTTAGCATCTTCTTCAAATGTTTCAAAAAAATCCCCGACCCGAAATAAAAGAATTGTATCTGGATTTGCTGATTTAATTCTCAGATATTGAGCCATTAGAGGAGTCTGTTTGTCACCTTCTGTTCGCTTGTTATTCGAGGCTTTAGTTGTTTGTGAATCCTGTTTACTCATCGGGCTAAAAATAGCTCAATCGTGAAAGAATATCAATTTAAAAGCTATAATCAATGCCCGATCTTCCAACTAATTTCATTGATTACAATCTTGAAAAGCCATCACTTTTTGATATATTTGCCTCTAAATTATCGAAGGAAATATTACAAATTTATTCCTTCAGCACTTCCAAAATTATTAGATAATTAAATCAGATTTTAAGGTTTATAAATGAAAAAAATAGGAATACTATTCGGGCAAGAGAATACTTTTCCACCTGCTTTTGTTGAAAGAGTTAATTCAAAAAAAGAAAAAGGAATTACAGCTGAATTCGTAAAAATTGATAAAGTTGTACAGGGCGAAGCAAACGGTTACGATGTTATCATCGACAGGATTTCGCAGGATGTTCCTTTCTACAGGGCTTTTTTAAAGAATGCTGCTTTAAATGGCACAGCAGTTATCAACAATCCATTCTGGTGGAGTGCTGATGAAAAATTTTTCAACAATGCTTTGATGACAAAGATGGATGTTGCGGTTCCGAAAACAGTTTTACTTCCATCGAACCAGCATCCGGAAGATACTGATGCAAACTCATTCAGAAATCTCGACTATCCTTTGAACTGGGATGCTATGTTCAGCTACGTTGGATTTCCTGCTTACTTCAAACCGTTTGCTGGCGGCGGATGGAAAAATGTTTATCGTCTCGAATCTCCTGATGATTTTTTCAAAGCATACAATGAAACCGGTCAGCTTGTAATGATGCTTCAGGAAGAAATTAATTTTAAAGAATATTTTAGATGTTATGCTCTTGACAGAAAAGATTTTCATATTATGCGTTATGATCCCAAACAGCCACATCATCTAAGATATGTAATAAATCCAGAACCGATTGAAAAATCTTTGATGGAAAAATTGAATAAATCCATTACGACAATTAGCAATGCATTGGGTTATGACTTTAATACAATAGAACTTGCGGTGAGAGATGGAATTCCTTATGCAATTGATTTCTGTAACCCTGCTCCGGATGCTGAAAAAACTTCAGTTGGTGAAGAAAACTTTAACTGGATAGTTGAAGCAGCAGCTAATATGGCAATCAGAAGAGCAAAATCTCATAAAAAAGGACAAAACAATTTAACCTGGGGAAGTTTCGTTAAATCATTATGCTGGTAATGTCCCATTGAGTGAAGGTTAAGGTAAGATAAATTTATGGCAGATCCCGGATTGTTTACACTTGGAGTTGAAGAAGAATTTCAAATTGTTGATCCTCAAACGAGAGAGCTGAAGTCTCACATTCAGCAGATAATTGAAGAGGGCAAAATAATACTCGCAGAAAAAGTAAAAGCTGAGATGCATCAGTCTGTAGTTGAGATTGGAACTGATATCTGTAAAGATATTACGGATGCACGACAACAAGTAACTAAATTACGTCAGGAACTTGCAAAGCTTGCGAAAAAAAATAATCTAAAAATTGCTGCAGCCGGTACACATCCGTTTTCTCACTGGAAAGATCAGCAGATTACTGAACATCCACGATACAAAGAAATTATATCGGACTATCAGCAAGTTGCACGTGCTAATTTAATATTTGGTCTTCACGTTCATGTTGGCGTGGATGATAGGGAAACTGCTCTACATGTGATGAATGCTGCAAGATATTTTCTACCACACATTTTTGCTCTTTCAACCAACTCTCCTTTTTGGCTTGGCAGGAATACTGGATTTAAATCCTACCGAAGCAAAGTGTTTGATCGTTTCCCGCGGACTGGAATCCCTGATTACTTCGGAAGTATTTCAGAGTATGATAATTATGTAAAACTTTTAGTGAAGACAAAATGTATTGATGATGCAAAAAAGATTTGGTGGGATATTCGGGCACATCCTTACTTCAATACTCTTGAGTTTAGGATATGTGACATTCCAATGAGAGTAGATGAAACTATTTGTCTCGCTGCAATTATGCAGGCAGTTGTTGCAAAGCTACACAAGCTGATAAAGCAGAATCTTGGATTCAGGATTTATAGAAGAGCACTCATAGCTGAAAATAAATGGCGCGCCTCCCGTTACGGTATCAGCGGAAAGTTGATTGACTTTGGTAAACAGGAAGAAGTCGAGTTTAAACAACTTATCGGTGAATTACTCGAATTTATTGATGATGTAGTTGATGGTCTGGGTTCCAGAGAAGAAATTCAGGTACGTATATAAAATTTTAGAAATGGGCACAGGTGCCGATAGACAACTCGCTGTTTATGAAAAAACAAATGATACGAACGCAGTTGTCGATTATATAATTGAAGAAACTCACGTTGGACTTTAAAAAAATACCTTAGTGAAACTTAATGTCCTTTGTGTCTTCGTGGTAAAGAAAAAGGTAAGCGTTTTCACCACTGAGACACTCAGAGCATTTAGAAACACTAAGTCGATACTCATTTAACTAAATCTTACATAGGGAATGGTAGTGATTAAAATTGCAACAATAGATCTTTACAATAACGAACGTAATGAGGGAATGCGTTGTATAAAGGAAATTGTATCTGAAGCTCAAAAAAGGAATGACAGCCTTGACATTTCATACGAAGTTTTTGATACTCGATTCAAAGATGAAATTCCGGACATAGAAAATGACATTTTCATTTCCTCCGGCGGACCTGGAAGTCCTTTTGAAGGTGAAGGAACGAAATGGGAGAAAGATTATTTCAATCTTATTCAAAAATTCTGGGACCACAATCAAAAAAATCCTGAAAGGAAAAAATATCTTTTCTTTATTTGTCATTCATTCCAGATGATGGGAAGGTTTTTTAAATTCGGAACAGTCAGCCAGCGTCATTCCAAATCTTTTGGTGTAATGCCATTCACATTAACCAAAGAGGGAAAGTCAGATAATATTTTTAACGGGTTGGCAAATCCGTTTTACGCAGCTGATATAAGACAATATCAGGTAATTGATCCTGATAAAAAAGTTTTGGATGAGCTTGGTACAAAAATACTTTCATATGAAATTGTTGATGATAATGAACAAGCTGAAGCAGCTTTAGCAGCTGTGAGAATTTCAGAAGAAATAGTCGGGACACAATTCCATCCTGAAGCTGATCCAGACAGTATGCTTTATCATTTCAAGCAGGATGAAAGAAAGAAACAGGTTGTTGAAAAATATGGTGAAGAAAGATACTTCGAGATGATAAAAATTCTTAAAAGGCCGGACACAATTAAAAAAACACGAGAGAACGTCATCCCGGCTTTTCTGATTCATGCGATTGATGAATTGAATCAAGTTACGGTAAAGTAAATATCAGTATGTCATTGCGAGCGAAGCGAAGCAATCTATGGGTAGTAAATATTTTGTCTATTTAATGACTAATAAAAATAATACTGTTATTTACACTGGAGTGACAAACGATCTAAATCGAAGGGTTTACGAACACAAATAAAAATTGGTTTATGGCTTCACTAAAAAATATAATGTGAATAAACTAGTTTACTTTGAATCTACGAATGATATTTACTCAGCTATTCAAAGAGAAAAACAGATAAAAGCTGGTTCAAGAAAAAAGAAAATTGAACTGATAAATTCGATAAATCCAGAATGGAAAGATTTATATGATGACATTTAATTTTGTTTTAATTAATAAACTATTACATTGACATCGCGAACGAAGCGAAGTGATCTCCATTCTAAAATTCAAATTAAAAGATTGCTTCAGTCGTTCCTCCTTCGCAATGACAGAAAAAGAATAATATGATTCCGGAACTTCGTAAAAAATTCAATTCAGAATTCACAGAGGAGAAATACAATAATTTCGTAAATGATCTTAACAAATCATTCAAATATCCTGTGGATTTTCGAATTTCAGAGACTCCCCTTTTTTTAGCTGACGATCTTAAGAATAAGTTACTTAAAGCCTGCGATGATCTTTGCAAACAGGTAACTGATCCAACATTTAAAGTAAAAATGAATGATGCTGTTCCTCCTCACTTAAATATTCCAGGAGAATCAGATCATCCCGAGTTGTTTGTTTTTGATTTTGCAATCTGCCGAAACAAGTCAACCGGTGAATACTATCCAAAATTAATTGAACTGCAGGGATTTCCAACTCTTTATGGTTATCAGTATTTCTTCGAAAGAAAAATCAGACATCACTTTGATATTCCTGCGGGCTTTACAACATATTTCAACAATGTTACCCCCGACGAATATGTAAAAATGCTAAGAGAAGTTATTGTTGGCGATGCCAATCCTGAGAATGTAATATTATTGGAGATAGAACCTGAGAAACAAAAAACCAGGATTGATTTTGCTGCAACTGAAAATTTAATTGGTGTCAGTGAAGTTTGTATTTCCAATTTGATTAAACGAGATAAAAATCTTTTTTATTATAAAAAGAATGGTAAAGAAATCCCAATTGAAAGAATTTACAACCGTGTAATTTTTGATGAGCTTAGCAGAACAAAAGCTGAGTTCAATTTTGAAATCCGCGATGAACTCAACGTAACCTGGGTTCCACATCCGAACTGGTTTTATAAGATGAGTAAATATTCATTACCAGTTCTTAAAGGGGAATTCGTTCCAAAATGTTTTTATTTGCGTGATCTTTCATCCTACCCTGCCGATTTAGAAAATTACGTTTTAAAACCCCTATTCTCTTTTGCTGGATTAGGAGTTAAGGTTGATGTTACTAAAGAAATGCTTGAAGAAATTGATGATCCAGAGAACTATATTCTACAGGAAAAAGTAGAATACGCACCACTAATTGAAACTCCCGACGAGAAAGCAAAAGTTGAAATCCGGATGATATTTATCTGGCAGGAAAAACCTATTCTCGTTAATAACCTCGTTAGGCAGAGCAAAGGAAAGATGATAGGAGTAGATTATAATAAAAATAAAACCTGGGTTGGGGGAAGTACAGCGTTTCACAAATAATGATATTCGTATAAAGATAACTGACTTACATTTGCCCTTCATTTTAGTATATTTGCACACAAATCTTCCTCTATTCATCTGTTTTCATTACAAGATTTTAAGCAAAAAAATGATAAAATTTGATTTTCACATATCAAGAGTTGCAAGAGAAAAATACAAAATTAATCAATCACTTTTTTCAATAACCGGCAAGCTAATACTTGCAGATTATCAACAGGCACGTCTTCTTTCTGAGAAGATAAATTCGAAAAGAAGAGAAGAAGGGAATGCTGATCAATTTGTAACTGCCGGACAAATAAACGCCCTTGGCTTGCTTCACGAAATTTTTCATTTGTTGATCAGAAAATATGAGGATAGCGATAATCCCGGTGTTTTCAACAAAGCAATTGATCATCTAAAGAATGAGATAAGTGAAAGTGAACTTGATAAAACACTCCTTTCTTTTGTGGATGAGTTCCCTCCCCTTCCGGTTTACAATAAAAATGTGACTGCTGAAGTTTATTTAAAAGGACTTACTTCAGATAAGCCAAATTCTGAAATTATCCTGGAGGAAATTATTCTCCTGCATATGGAGAACAACAATCCGGCAGCCGCTAATCTGAGAGAACTTTATGCTGATGATAGTCTTGCCATCAAAACAAGCTACAAGCAGTTGATTGAAAAGACTGAAATATTTTTTGATAATGAAAATCCGACTAGTTTCGGTGGACTTTCACTCTTCAAACTTTTAAGAAAACCAATTTCAGCAAATCCGTTTGACTTAGAAAAGCAACTTGATATTATCAGAACAGAATTCGGCGCGTATCTCGGTGAAGATATTTTAAACAGGCTTCTACGCGGAGTTGACTTGATAAGGGAAGATTTTAAATTATTTGTTCAGCACGGAGGAGGAGAAAAAGGAACTCCGCCTGTCCCGACATACGATGAGGATCTAAAGAGACTTAGACTTATAAGGGGAAAAATAGCATCGGAGAAAAAACTTTCGGAGGATGAAAAGCAATTTTATCTTGAGTACGAGAAATTTACAGAAGATGTTCAATGGATTCCTGAAGTGGTGATGATTGCAAAAAATGTTTACGTCTGGCTACATCAGCTTTCGGTGAAATATCAATGGGAAATTAAACGCCTTGATCAAGTACCGGATGAAGAACTCGATCAGCTTGCAAGTTGGAATTTTAATGCGCTCTGGCTGATTGGAATTTGGGAAAGAAGTACTGCATCACAAAAAATAAAACATCTCACTGGAAATATTTCTGCTGTTTCATCAGCTTACTCTCTTTACGATTACGTAATCGCAAAAGAACTTGGTGGTGAAATGGCATTTCAAAATTTGAAAGACCGTGCATGGGCCCGCGGAATAAGAATGGCTAGCGATATGGTTCCTAACCACATGGGAGTATATTCAAAATGGGTAGTTGAAAAACCTGAATATTTTCTTCAAAGAAATGAACCTCCCTATCCTAATTATTCATTCACAGGACAGAATCTTTCTGAAGATGAGCGAGTCGAAATTAAAATTGAAGATCAATATTACACAAGAAAAGATGCTGCTGTAGTTTTTCAGAGAAGAGACAAATACACCGGTTCGGTAAAATACATTTATCATGGTAATGATGGAACAAATATGCCGTGGAATGATACGGCTCAGCTAAATCTTTTGAATCAGGAGGTTCGCGAATCTCTTATTCAGACAATAATGCATGTTGCTCGTAAAACTCCTATCATACGATTTGATGCAGCGATGACTCTAGCAAAAAAACACTACCAGCGATTATGGTTTCCAAATCCCGGATCAGGTGGAGCAATTCCTTCACGATCTGATTACTCGATGACTCTAGAACAATTTAACCAGCTTATGCCTAATGAATTCTGGAGAGAAGTCGTCGACAGAATTAATGCGGAAATGCCGAACGTACTTCTGCTTGCAGAAGCTTTCTGGTTAATGGAAGGCTATTTCGTTCGTACGCTGGGTATGCATCGCGTTTACAACAGCGCATTTATGCATATGATGATGAAAGAAGAAAATGAAAAATACCGTCAGCTTGTTACCAATACTCTTGAATTCAATCCTGAGATCTTAAAACGCTATGTTAATTTTATGAGCAATCCCGATGAAGAGACAGCGATAAATCAATTTGGAAAGGGAGATAAATATTTTGGTGTTGCTGTAATGATGTTAACTATGCCGGGTTTGCCAATGTTCGGGCACGGACAGATTGAAGGTTTTTCTGAGAAGTATGGAATGGAATACAAACAGGCTTATTACAATGAAGCAACTGATGAACATCTTTTGTGGAGACATACAAAAGAATTATTCCCATTAATAAAGTTGCGTTATCTTTTCAGCCAGGTTGAAAATTTTGAATTCTATGATTTCGTTGATAAAAATGGTGAAATAAATCATAATGTTTTTGCATTTAGTAATAGATCTGGAAATGAAACTGCATTAGTGCTTTATAACAATTCGTATTCTGAAACTGAAGGAAGCATAGCATTTTCATATCCGAAGGTTGTCACTGGAAATGGAGGAATGAAAAGACCACATCATATTACTGAACTCCTGAACTTAAAATCAAGCCAGGAATATTATTACATCTATACAGATCATAGGACGCAATTACAATATCTTATTTCAGGAAAAGAAATCTCTGAGGAGGGATTTAAAATACATTTGTTTGGCTATCAGTATAGGGTCGCTCTTCATTTCAGAGAGGTTTTTGATGGTGAAAGCAGATATGAAAAACTTTACAAAGTATTGAATGGTAAAGGTGTATCATCAGTTGAAGAAGCTCTTAAGGAAATGGAATTACTCCCACTCCACAGCAAATATGAGAACTTCTTCTCTTACGATAATATTGAAAAAATAAGAACTTATCTTATTCATAAACCCGATAAGAAAAAGAAAGAAGAAAAACTGGCTCTTCCGGGAAAATTAGATAAGGAACTCGATCTTCTGGTTACTGAATTTAGGAATTATCTAGACGGAAAGACATCAAATAAAAAGTTCGAAACAAATTTCCACAATGATCTTTTAAATAACAGAAGATTTTTCCAGTTCTGGATTACATACAACAATCGAAAAAGAATTACTAAGTGGATGAAAAGTTGTGATGAAATTTTACCTGTTAACAGCAAAGTTCAAAGCAACCGGGAATTCTTGACTTTTGTAAATCTATTATTACTTAAGCAGCTTTTCTCTAAAAAATCTGAAAACGAAAAAATCCATATTCTTTTCGACGATCTTTTACTCTCAAAACCTGTTACAAACATTTTGCAAAAACAACCAAACGCTGGAAGTATTCATCAAAGGATTGAATTAATAAAGATTTTATTGATGGGGTTTCTATTGGATAAGAACAAATCAAAGAAGAAAACTCCAGTTAAAAAATCAGCACCAAAATTATTAAAATCAGATGATAAAACTGATACTTTTTCATCATTTAAATCCTTGCTTGAAGAGCAAATTGTTCATAACTTTCTCAGAGTAAATGAATTTGAAGGAACAACTTATTTTAATAAGGAAAGATTTGAAGAGTTATTAAAATGGATTTTATTGTTTAATCTATCTCAGTTTCAACCCAAGATCAGCGAAAAACTAAACACACCGAAAAGGATAACCGGAACTGAAGGTGATAAAGAAATATTAACTTTTTCAAAAAATATTTATGAAAGATTTATTGAGCTTATAGATAAAGCTGAGCAAAGTGGATATGACTTTAACAAGTTTCGTGGAGAATTTGATAAAGTCACAGTGAAGAAAGAAAAAACTAAGAAACCAATAACAAAGAGGAAAAAGAAATGATAAAAAATCTTTTATTTACAGCTATTCTTTTTTGCATATCGACAACTTTATTGAATGCACAATATACTCTGCAGAACGCTTTCCCGAATCTTAGCTTTAGTAGTCCTGTATTTCTAACTCATGCAGGCGATGGAAGTGACAGAATTTTTGTTGTCGAACAAGCCGGGAGGATAAAGGTATTTCCAAATTCTGAAAATTCTTTGATTGCAAAAGAATTTTTGAATATTACTGATCGTGTTTCTTCAGGTGGAGAGAAAGGATTACTCGGTTTAGCTTTTCATCCTGACTATGAAAACAATGGTTACTTTTATGTGAATTATACTACATCTGATAGCACAGTAATTGCGAGATTCCAGGTTACCAGCAATCCTGACTCAGCTGACAAAAACAGCGAATTAAGAATTCTAACATTTAGTCAACCTTACTCAAATCACAACGGTGGTTGGACCGGGTTTGGACCAGATGGTTACCTTTACATTGGAACGGGTGATGGTGGTTCTGGAGGAGATCCCCTGAACAATGCACAAAACATTAATGTATTGCTTGGAAAAATTTTAAGGATTGACATTGATGGAGGAACTCCTTATGCAATCCCTATGACTAATCCCTTCTATGATAGCACAGGAAGTGTCGCTAAAGAAATTTATACCTGGGGGATGAGAAATCCTTGGCGCTGCAGTTTTGACCCGGTTACAGGTAAATTGTGGGCAGGCGATGTTGGTCAGGGAGCCTGGGAAGAAATTGATATAATTGAAAATGGAAAGAATTATGGCTGGCGTTGTTATGAAGGAACGCATCCTTACAATACGTCTGGATGTAATTATCCAGAGTATATTAATCCAATTTGGGAATATGGCCATAGCCCTGAATGTTCGATAACCGGTGGATACGTTTACAGAGGTCCCGGTGTACCCGCATTGGTAGGAAAATATATTTATGGTGATTATTGTTCAAGTAAAATCTGGTCGCTAGACTACAATGGTATAACTCCTCCTGTTAATGAATATCTGTTAAATGTTACCGGTTCGCTAACTTCATTTGGTGTTGACGAGCAAAATGAATTATACATTACATCTTTTAATGGCAGCATATATCGGTTCACTCCAACAGTTACTTCGACTGAAATAGAAAATGTCCCAAGTGATTATTTGCTCGAACAGAATTATCCCAATCCGTTCAATCCTTCCACTATAATTAAATATAGTATTCCTGAAGAGAGTGAAGTAACAATTAAGATTTATGATTCGATCGGAAAAGAAATTGACTCAATTACAACAGGAATCCTGCAAAAAGGATCATATCAAAAAACGTGGAATGCAAAAGGTTTTGCGTCCGGTGTTTACTTTGTTAAGATGAATGCAAAATCTCTAACATCGGATAAGGTTTATTCGAACATCATAAAAATGTTGTATATGAAATAATTTCGTTCTGAACAACCAGATTTAAGGCGATCTTCTGATCGCCTTTTTTTATCTCTGGTAATTATCCCTATAGTTTACGAATTTTAGTATTGAAGATTTTGTTTTTCTTCGAATTATTCCGAAAGGGCTCACCTGATGAAAAAATTTTTACGATTCATTTTCTGCAATCATTATTATTAATTACTTCCTCCAGCTTAGCACAAAGAGAATTAAGCATATTTGACCAGCCTCACGAACTTAATACTGAGTACTGGCTAAGTAGGTTTCCACATTCATTCGCACCTTTAACAATAGACAATTCTCCCGCTATGTTTTCGAACTTTGACAATTATAATATTTCGAATGAATCAGCTCCTCAGAATGAGCCGTCCATTAGAATAAGCAGAAAGAATCCTAACAGAGTAGTTGCCGCCTGGCGTGATTTCAGAACAGGAGTTAATCCCCCGCTCAGAAGAATTGGATATAGTTTCTCAACTGATGGTGGACTGACATGGTCGGTTAGTCAACTTACACCTCAGATTATTCCGGGTGCATTATTAAGCAGTGATCCGGTTGTAGTAACTGACACTGCCGGAAATTTTTATATTTATACCGTTTCACTAAACGATGCAAATGGAAATGGTGAATTATGGCTTTTCAAATCAACTGATGGTGGAGAAACGTTTGACCAGGTTTATAGTATGGCTAGTGGGGCCTGGTTTGAAGATAAAGAATGGGGAGCTGTCGATTTAAATCCCACAAGTCCATACTTAAACACACTTTATTGCAGCTGGACAAGATTTGCTGCAAATACATCTATATTGTTAGTAAGATCAACAGATAATGGTGAAACCTGGAATTCGCCTGTCACTGTAAGTGATGGAGCAAGTGGAGTCCAGGGATCATTTCCTGCGACTTCATCCGATGGCGAACTTTATGTGGTATGGCGCTCTTCTTCAAGTGGCGGACAAATTCGTTTTGATAAATCAACGGATGGTGGACTTACATTTGGAACCGATATAGTTGTCAGCAATGCTCCAAGTGCCTGGTTCCCGCATATGGCTGTTGATTTGAGTGGTGGACCATTCCATAATTACATTTATGTTGTTTGGGATGACACAAGAAATGGTGATGATGATGTATTCCTTTCCGTTTCTTCAGATGGCGGAAATACCTGGTCATCTGCAACAAGAGTTAATAATGACCCGATTGGAAATGGCAAGGTTCAATACTGGCCATCCATTGCAATCAGTGAACTCGGCGAGATTGTGATTTTATTTTATGATACAAGGAACACTTCAAATAACAATACAATAGAAGCATACATTGCTCGTTCAACTGATGGTGGAGCAACTTTTACAAATGAGTTAGTCAGTACACAGCCCTCGCCCACAAATATTCCAAATTCAGATGTCAGATTTGGTGATTATATCAATATTGATTTTGTTGGCGGGAATATTGTACCTGTATGGACTGATGAACGAGCCGGCGGTTTTGATATGGATATTTATACAGCGACTATCAATCCTATTGTACCAGTTGAGCTAATAAGTTTTAATTATCAAATTGTGAATGGTCAGGTAATTCTTAATTGGGAAACTGCAACAGAATTGAACAACTGGGGTTTTGAAATACAGAGAAGCCTTGATAATAATGAATTTGTAACTATTGGTTTTGTTCATGGGAATGGTAATTCAACAACAAATCAATATTATAGTTTTGTTGATGAAAGTAAAAGCGGAAACGTTTTTTACAGGTTGAAACAAATTGATTATCTGGGTACGTATAATTATTCACAGGTAATTGAAGTAAACGGAGTAACTATTTCAACATTACAGCTAGAGCAGAATTATCCAAATCCATTTAATCCATCTACAACTATAAAATACCAGATTGGCAATGATGGAATTGTTACACTAAAGGTTTTTAACACACTTGGAAAAGAAGTTGCCGAACTCGTTAACAAATTCCAGGAAGCCGGAACTTACCAGGTACTGTTTGACGCGAGTCATTCCGGCGAAGTCCGGAATCTGCCGAGTGGAATTTATGTTTATCAGCTTAGTTCAGGCAATTATGTTGAAAATAAAAAAATGTTGTTGATCAAATGACCAAACTGTTTGGTAAATATTTTGTGAATGCTCTTTGGATACATTTAATTTTATCGATAACGATTCAATCACAAACTGTTGAATTAAGAAATGACTTCAAGCAATATTATGATGACTATAATGTGGAAGGTTCGTTTGTTCTTTACGATCAAAAAAGTGACAAGTATATTTTTTATAACCAATCCCAATTCAAAGAGCAATTCACACCTGCATCAACATTTAAAATCTGTAATTCATTAATTGGACTAGAAACAGGCGTTATCAAAGATGAAAACTTTATTATTCCCTGGGACAGTGTCATACGTCAATTTCCTGTCTGGAATCAGGACCAGGATTTGAAATCTGCTTTCAGGAATTCTACAGTCTGGTATTACCAGGAACTAGCAAGACGTGTTGGAGGAGAACGAATGAAATACTGGCTGGATAAAGCTGATTACGGTAATGCCGATACTTCAGGAGGAATAGATAAATTTTGGTTGACAGGTGGACTTCGTATAACTCCAGAACAGCAAATAAATTTTCTGGTGCGACTTCATGACAACAAACTTCCCTTTTCGCAAAGATCAATCGACATCGTCAAAAGTATAATGATTACAAAAAATACAATGGAATATGTTATTAGAGCTAAAACCGGGTGGGGTTTTCAAGATGAATTAAATATTGGTTGGTTCGTGGGATATGTTGAGACTAATGATAATGTCTATTATTTTGCAAACTGTATCCAAACTGCAGATTCTGATAATGAAAAATTTAAAACCGCGAGGAAAGAAATTGTCTATAATATTTTGAATGCATTAAAAATAGTAAGACGATAACAAAGAATTTTTCATTTATAACACAATTTAAAAATCAAATAAATCTTTTATGTTCCAACTCCTACTTGAACATATAAATAAAAGAGTTAAACTCACTGATGAGGAATTTGAGACAATAAGCAAATTCTTTATCCCAAAAAAATTGAGGAAGAAACAATTTCTTTTGAATGAGGGAGAAGTGTGCAGACATATTGGATTTGTTAATTCTGGTTGCCTCAGACAATACAGGATCGATAGTAAAGGTGTAGAACATATAATTCAATTTGCAATTCAAGACTGGTGGGTTTCGGATTTACATAGTTTTCTATCAGGCAGTCCTGCAACAGATAATATCGATGCATTAAAGGATACAGAGGTTCTGCTTCTTGAAAGATCAGCTAGAGATCATCTGCTCAATGCGTGTCCGAAAATGGAAAAATTTTTTAGAATTCTAATTGAAGCGAATCACGTTGCCACTAACCAGAGAATAGTTGATTCATTAAGTACAACGGCTGAAGAAAGATATCAAAAATTTATAAAAACCTATCCTGAACTTTTTGAACAGATCCCACAAAACCAGATCGCTTCCTACCTTGGCATTACCCCACAATCTCTAAGCAGAATTCGAAAAGAACTAGTTCAGAAATAGAAATCCTCATAAAACCTTTTCAAAAACTTTCCATATTTAAATGTGAGCAAAAAAAATCGGGCACAATCCCAGAGTGTCTTTGGCAACAATAATTACCATTTGTTAATTCTATTTTTTAACATATGTGAATGCAAGGGAACCTTTGTCAAACTATGTTTGTTATAGAAATCATAACAAACTACCGTCAATAAAATGAAAGGAAACAGAAAATGACAACATGGAAAATAGATAATGCACATTCTGAAATAAATTTTAAAGTCAAGCATTTAGTTGTATCAACCGTTACCGGGCATTTCAACCAATTTGATGCATCTATAGAAACAAATAAAGAAGACTTCAGCGATGCTAAAATTAATTTCGAAGCAGATATAAATAGTATAAGCACCAAAAACGAGCAACGTGATACACACCTGAAATCAGCGGATTTTTTTGATGCAGCGGATCATCCAAAGATGAAGTTTATTTCTAATTCCATTAAAAAAATCTCCGATCATGAACTTCAAGTAAAAGGTGACCTAACAATCAGAGGAATCAAAAAGGAAATTACGCTTGATGTTATTTATAATGGAACTGTTCCGGGTTTCGGAGGAAGTGAAGTAGCGGGATTTGAAGTTCGGGGAAAGGTTAATCGGTTCGATTTTGGTCTTCAGTGGAACGCATTGACCGAAGCAGGTGGTGTAGTTGTTAGCAATGAAGTAAAAATCGAAATACTAGCTGAATTCAATAAAGTTCAACAAGCAGTAAAGGCAGCTTAAAATATTTAACGTATTATTTATTTTGTTAGTATTTGAGTAGATACATCCAATCAGATACTTTTATCTAGCCTGGGACTTAATTAGTTCCGGGCTATTATTTCTTTACAAAATTTAATTTACAAATTTACTTACAGCATCAGCACAATTCTCGCCATCGAGCGCTGAAGAAACAATTCCCCCGGCATAACCAGCACCTTCACCACAAGGGAATAATCCTTTAACCTCAACGTGCATAAAAGTTTCTCTATCCCTCGGAACTCTGATTGGTGAACTTGTACGACTTTCAACACCAACCAAAACAGCTTCATCCGAAAGATAGCCATTCATTCTCCTGTTAAAATCTTTCAAGGCTCTTTTCAGTTTCTTTACAATGAATGAAGGAAGTTCCTCATCAAGTCTTGTAGAAGTTAATCCTGGAATATAAGAAGTTTTTGGAAGTGATTGAGAAAATTTACCATCAACAAAATCCGTAGCTTTTTGAGCCGGAGCAGATATGGATGAACCGGCTAGCTTAAAAGCCAGTTGTTCAATTTCCTGCTGAAGTTTTAAAGTTTTAAATGGAGATGCTTCATCTTCCTTATTCCATTCAGTCTCCTTAATTTCTACAACCAGACCGGAATTTGCAAATGGTGAATCTCGTCTCGACATTGACATCCCATTAACTACTATTTCTCCATCTCCGGTCATAGCTGGAACAATAATTCCTCCGGGACACATACAGAATGAATATACTCCAGCCTCTTCAACTTTTGTTGATAGATTATAAGTTGCAGCAGGAAGATTTTCAGGTTTAACTTTTAAATGATACTGGATTTCGTTTATTAATGGCTGAGGGTGTTCGATTCGTACACCCATTGCAAACGGCTTTGCCTCAATCTTTATTTTCTTTTTATCAAGAAGATAAAAAATATCTCTTGCTGAATGCCCGGTAGATAGTATTACAGCATCGGCTAAAAATTCCTGAGAATCATTAACTACTACGCCTTTCAGTTTTTTGTTTTTTATGATAAGATCTGATACTCTGGAATCAAAATGGATTTCGCCCCCGGCATCTAAAACGGTTTGCCTGAATGCTTCAATGATTTGTGGTAATTTATTTGAACCAATGTGCGGATGTGTTTCTACCAATATATCAGGGTGTGCACCGTGTTGAATAAATATTTCTAATATTTTTGAAACATTTCCTCTTTTAACGGCACGTGTATAAAGTTTGCCATCACTGTATGTACCTGCACCTCCCTCACCAAAACAATAATTTGAATTCGGGTTTACAATTTGTTCTCGCATCAAGAATCTTAAATCTTTTCTTCTTGCTTGTACATCTTTTCCCCTTTCAAGAACAATTGGTTTGATCCCGAGTTCGATCAAGTGTAGAGCAGCAAACATCCCGGCTGATCCAAAGCCCACAACGATAACCTTTTTGCTCTTATTATTTACAGGATTATAAATGTAATTAGGTCGATCTTCAGCGGGGGTTTCACCGATATAAACATCTGCTAAAATTCGATAAATCGGTTCACGTCTGGCATCAATGGATCGGCGAACCGGAACGATCTTAGTAATTTCAGATGGTTTTACACCAAGTTTTCTTGATGCAATGTAACGGAAAAATCCGTCTTCGTACAATTTTTCCGGAGGAACGATTAGTTCTATTTGTTGTTTCATTTTTATTGAGAAAAAATTAATAAATATTTTTTATATAACCGCCATCAACTTGAATTGTCGTACCGGTTACATAACTTGCTTGTTTAGACGCAAGAAAGACAACTACTGATGCAATTTCTTCAGGTCTGGCTAGCCGATTTAAAGGAACTCTTTTAGCCATTTCCACTAAAACTTCTTCGTGAGATTTCCCCTTTTCTTTTGCTTCGATCACGGCAAGTTCGTATAATCTTCTGGTTAATGTCATACCCGGCGCTACATTGTTCACAGTAATATTAAATTTTGCAACCTCATTGCTTAAAGATTTTGTTAAACCTGTAACTCCGGCACGCAAAGTGTTTGATAAGACCAAATTGTCAATTGGTTGTTTTACAGATATTGAAGTGAGATTGATGATTCTTCCCCAGTTCTTGGACATCATTCCCGGTAAAACAAGTTTTGAAAATCTCACAACGCTGAGTAGAACTTGTTCATAAGCCAAATTCCACTCCTCTTCATCAAGTTGTTGGAACAGACCCGGTGAAGGACCACCACAATTGTTAACCAAAATATCGACAGTTCCAAAGTGTTGAGATATTGCAGAAAATGTATTTTCGATATCCTTCTGTTTGTTCAAGTCACAGACAGACCAAAACGGTTCAACAGAATATTTATCCTTAATTTCCTTTGATACAGCCAGAAGATTAGTTTTTGATCGGGAAGAGATCGCAATCTTACATCCTTCCTGTGCGAACAGCTCAACAACTGCTTTTCCTATCCCCAGGCTTGCAGCTGTAATAAGCACAGTCTTACCCTTTAGCCCCATGTCCATATCAAACCCTTTTTATTTGGTCAAAGATAATGTGATTGGCAGGAATTAAAATAATGTATTTATTGTAAAAACTAAATAGAATCGCTAACTATTTTTGCAGTATCAAGAGCGATTACAAGTTCCTCATTAGTCTGAATACGAAAGACTTTAACTTTAGATGTAGAATCTGATATCAGTGTATCTTTATTCTCGTTCTTTAAACTATCCAATTTAATACCTAAGAAATCCATATCTCTACAAACTTCCTGACGCACTTCGGCAGCATTTTCACCTATACCGCCTGTGAAAACCAAAGCATCTAATCCACCCATAGCAGCTGTATAGGCACCAATATATTTTTTGATCCTGTAGCAGAATATTTCAAAAGCATAAATCGAACGTTTTTGTTCATCCTTAACTGATGCAAGTATTTCCCGCATGTCGCTACTTTCACCACTTATGCCTATTAATCCTGAATGTTTGTTTAGTAAAGTATTAGCTTCACCAAGTGATAATCCTTCTTTTCCCATAATGTATAAAATCAATGATGGATCAAGATCACCACTTCTTGTTCCCATCAACAAACCTTCGAGCGGAGTGAATCCCATGGCGGTATCAACAGAAACACCATTGTTAATAGCAGCCATACTGCATCCATTCCCAAGGTGAGCTGTTATTATTTTGAGCTGTTCGATACTTTTCCCCATTAACTCAGCTGCTTTGTTAGAAACAAAAAGATGAGAAGTTCCATGAAACCCATATCTTCTGATTTTATACTTCTTATATAACTCATAAGGAATACCATATAAAAAAGAGCGAGGAGGCATTTTCGAATGAAACGCTGTATCAAATACAGCAACCTGCGGAGTTTTTGGTAACAATTTAGAAACTGCTTGAATACCTTTAATGTTTGGCGGATTGTGCAGAGGTGCTAGTTCAATATTGTCTTGCAACACTTTAATTACTTTGTCGTCAATCAACACTGAAGATGAAAAAGTTTCACCACCGTGAACCACACGATGTCCAATAGCATCTATTTCTTTAATATCATTGATAACTCCATGGTTAGGACTAAGTAAAATTGCAGTTACGTATTCAATTGCAATCTGATGGTCGAGAATTTCTCCTACGATTTTAATGCTTTCACCATCATGTCTTGAATGAGAAAGAATTGCTCCAGTCATTCCAATCCTCTCAACCATTCCTTTTGCAAGCGCTAATTCTTTTTCAGTATCAATAAATTGATATTTAATTGATGAGCTTCCACAATTTATAGCAAGTACTTTCATTTTATTTTTCTAATTAAAAGTTTAAAAATCTAATAGACTATGTTTCCGTTTTCATCGTATTTATAAAATCCTTCTCCGCTTTTTTTACCAAGTTTTCTCTCACGAACAAGTTTACGTAAAAGCGGGCAAGGACGATAACGTGGTTCACCAAGAGTATTCCAGAGAGTTTCCATCCAGGCAAGTACTTCATCAAGCCCCATACTATCCGCCATTTCGAGCGGGCCCATCTGGAAATTGTAACCAAGTTTCATCGCAGTATCAATGTCTTTAGCACTTGCAATGCCTTCTAAAAGAATATGCATAGCTTCATTTAAAAGTGGAACAATGGCTCTGGTTGTAACAAATCCGGGATACTCGTAAACCTCAACCGGAGTCTTGCCGATTTCAGAAACAAATGTTTTAATTTTTTTTACAGTTTCAGGTGAAGTGTGTAAACATTTAACAACTTCAACTACGGGAATTTTCGGAACCGGACTTAAGAAGTGCAGACCAATCATTTTATCAGGTCTGTTAGTTTTTTCTGAAATTTTTGTAAGACTAAGTGTGGATGAATTAGAAACGAAGATACAATCATCGTTTGCTTTTTTATCTAGTTCAGTAAAAATTTTAACCTTTAAATCAAATTCTTCATCAACAGCTTCAATAATTAGATCATAGTTTCCAATTTTTTCAAAACTTGTATCCCAGATTATTCTACTCAGAATAGCTTTTTTATCCGATTTTGTCATCGCCCACCGCTTTATTTCACGATCCATATACTCAGAAAGCAGAGACTTGGAATTTTTTAATTGTTTTTCATTTTTTTCTATTAATAATACATCAAGACCTGCAGAAGAAATGGTTTGAGCAATACCTTGCCCCATTACTCCACCACCGATAATCGCTATCTCTTTGATTGAATCCTGATCGTCTTCTTTTTTAGGTGATGATTTTAGTAAATCTTCAAGCTTTAATTCTTTCACTGGCATTTAAAAACCTATATTTTTCTAGAGGGATTTTTTGTGTGATTATTTTAGAGGGTATTCATTGTTTTATTTTTCAAAAATTACAAATAAAGTCATTGTAAAATTAACTATAATATCTATGTTTTAATAGCATTGGGATGAGCTTTTGAAATGCCTACGACGAAGAAACATTTAAAAATGATTTCCGTCACAAATAAAAAGGGATGCAACTTATTACATCCCTTTAATAAACTAGTATTTTAATAGTAAATTATTTTAAAAATACTATCTTCTTCATTTCACGATGAGATTGTGAACCATCTGAACTAGTAACTTCAAACGAATAGTAGTAAACACCTGAAGAATAGTTTTGTGCATTCCATGTCACATCATAATTTCCGGATAATTGTATTTCGGATACTAGCTCATCGATCATTTCTCCAATAGAGTTATAAATATTTATTTTTACATTACTTTCAACAGGTAGTGAATAATTTATCATCGTTGAAGGATTGAATGGATTGGGATAGTTCTGTGAGATATAGTATTCAGATGGTACAAAAGTTAAATTGACTGCAACTTGATCCGAATATTCAAAATCACCATTAAAATCCATTTGCTTTAATCGGTACAAAACTGTTCCTTCATATGGTAACTCACTGTAATCATCTGAGTAATTGTAGTTCTGAATTTCTGTTGTCGTTCCTTTACCATCCACAAATGCAATTGTAACCCAATCCTGATTTTTTAATTTCCGTTCTATTTCAAAACCAAGATTGTTGGTCTCTGTTGCTGTACTCCAGTTCAATAAAACAGAATTTGTGGCAGTTTCAGCGGTGAAGGAGGAAAGTTCTACGGGAACTGTAAAATCAATGAAAGCTTCATAAACACCTCTGCCGTGTGTCCCTGCTCTAAGCATTTGATTAGAATGAGTATATTCAAGATGCATGATTACCGTATTAGGAAGATTGTTCGTTAGCTCAACCCAATTGGAATTATTATCATGAGTAACAAAAACACCAATATCTGTTGCAACGAAATATGTGTTTGGATTCAATGCATCATACGTATATATGAGACCATCATTCACAGGTGAATCGGGTAAATTACCACTTATGCTAATCCAAGTGTTTCCCATATTTGTAGTTTTATAAATCTTACCTGCACCGAAACCGGAAAACGTGAGTATTGCAATGTTTTCATTTACTGGATGAACATTGACTGAAGTGATAGTTCTTGAAGGAATTCCGCTTGTTTTATTTGTGAATGTAACACCACCGTCCGTGGATAAAAATACGTTTGAACCAGATGTTGCATATATTATTAGTGGATTAGATTTGCTAATTCCCATTTCTCTAACCGCACTATTACCATTTATATTACCAGAAATTGCAGCCCATGAACCACCATTATTCGTTGACTTATAGACTCTCTGCCTTGCAGTATAAAATGTTCCATTAATTATAGGGTCAGCGATAATTGGTGCCACCCAGGTAACATTTTCACCTGTATTTATACCACCTGTCGCACTGTTCCAGGAACTACCACCATTTGTGGTCCTGAAGATTCCGCCATTTTGAGTTTCACCAAGAATAAAATTGGAATCGAAAGGATTGAAACAAACCTCTCCACCATCTCCTCCATAAGCAGCTGCCCAATTTAGCGCTGAATAGGTTTGCTGAGTTCCATTATCCTGTGTCCCGCCTAAAATTCTACTTGGAGTAAAGGGACTTGCAGCTATTCTATAAAATTGAGTAAGGGTTAAGTTTTGATTTAGATTTGTAAAATTAGTTCCACCGTTAGTGCTACGCCAAATCCCGCCATCATTACAAACGATTAAATTATTTGGATCCGTTGGATGAAAGAACAAATAGTGTTGATCTACGTGAACGTATCCACCTGAGTATCCATTGGTGATATCAGTAAAATTAGTACCATCAGTTGTACGCCACACATCAATGGTTCCTACATAAGCTATATTAGGATTTGATGGATTAACTCTGCAGTACAAATCGTACCAGGCTTGGCCTCCCTGGTTTTGAAAAGCTGATGTTGTAACAAGTTGTGACCAATTTAAACCATAATCAGTTGTTTTGTATAACAAAACATTGCTACTTCCATAAACCGATGCATACATTACATTTGACGAAGCAAGACAAATATCAAAATGAATTCTGTCACCGAACGCTAATCCGGTTCCGTATGTGGTGAAAGATTGACCACCATCAAGTGATCTTCTAAAGCCCAGAACAGAACCTGCAGCATATACCGTATCACCAGTAGAAGTAAAAACAATATCGTCACATTTTGCTGTAAATAACGTGTTCCAACTTTGACCATAATTTGTACTTCTAACCAATCCAGCATTACCCAACGCAGCTAGTAGCTCATTTGGATGATTCGGACGAATCTTTATTCTTGAAAAATAAGTAGATGAAGGTAGCCCGTTTGTAATATGTTCCCATGTCATACCAGCGTCAGTTGATTTCAACAATCCTCTTCCATAGTAGGAAGCACCGCTATAAGTTGCTTCACCGGTTCCTGCGTAAATGTTATTTGAGTTTGTCGGATCAACTGCAATTGCACCCATTGCCATGGAAGCCTGATCATCTGTTAGCGGTGTCCAGTTTACTCCGCTGTCCGTTGATTTCCAAACACCGCCATTTGCTGGTCCAATATAAATTGTACTCGGATTTGTTGGGTCAAATGTACCGGTAACTACTCTCGAAGAAATGTTACCATAATTAAAATAGTATCCGGGTGTTGGACCAAGACTTACCCAATTTATACTTGGCATTCTACCAGCATTCTGTTGTCTCAGCTCATTGCGTTGAATCATCGCATTAGCATATGCATCCTGTGGGATAAAATTATATGGGTACGCTCGTTGTTCAAAAAACCATCTTTGACGGATAAATGGTTTCGTATGTTGAATCTCTATTGGTGCTTCTGAATAGACAGAATTTGCAATCAATATATCAGTATATGAAGTTTGAGGAAAACTTATTCCGGTTGCTATCACCAAAAAGATGAAAATTAAAAATGCTCTCATATGGAAAACTCCTTATTGTTTATATTTCAATTTAAAATATGATAAAAGTTGTAATTGAATCGTAGTACGGTTGAATATTTTGGATTGGATTAATTTCAGTTATTTTACTAAAGAATGTATTTTAAAAATAAGTCTCTAATTGTGATTTAACAAGCAAAAAAGGTACCGACAACGAACAGCTCACTCAAAATACTCAATGAATTTTTTGGCTATCCAAAATTCAGAGCAGGACAACTAGAGATAATTGAATCTATATTAAAGTACAAGAATGTACTTTGTGTGTTACCGACTGGCGCAGGCAAGTCAATTTGTTACCAGATTCCGGCTCTTTTGTTGGAAAATTTTTCAATCGTTATCTCACCGCTTATTGCTTTGATGAAAGACCAGGTTGATGCATTAAATAAAAAGTATGAAGTTGCTGCTTTTGTAAATAGTACAATGAATTATTCAGAAACTGAAGAAGTGTTAAATAAAATTGCTCTGGGAAAAATAAAGATTTTGTATCTCGCACCTGAAAAAATTGAGAGCCTGAAGTTTGCAGAGCGAATTAAAGGACTAAATCCAAAAAATATTTTTATTGATGAAGCACACTGTATAAGCGAATGGGGACACAACTTCAGACCAAGTTATTTAAAAATACATGAATTCATAAATCATACGGGTTTAAAGAATGTATCAGCTTTCACAGCAACTGCAACTCCTGAAGTAAGAGATGATATAGTAGCCCAACTCAAATTTAAAGATCCTAAAATATTTGTGAGAGGATTTGAAAGAGAGAATCTTCACTTAAGAGTTATCCATTCAAAAAGGAAAAAAGAAAAATCTTATGAATTGATCCGGGAAATAGGAGGACCAGCAATAATCTATACTTCTTCCCGAAAGAAATCCGAGGAAGCTGCCGAATACCTAAACATTAAAGGTGTAAAATGTAATTATTATCACGCTGGTTTACCTGCGCCTGAGAGAAGACGAGTTCAGGAAGAATTTATAAATGGCGAAACAGAAATTATTGTGGCAACAAATGCATTTGGAATGGGAATAGATAAATCAGACATCAGATTAATAATTCATTATAACACACCTGGATCAATCGAAAGTTATTACCAGGAAATAGGCAGAGCAGGACGTGATGGGAAGGAATCATTCTGTTATCTTTTGCATGATGATTCTGACTTCGCTATACAAAACTTTTTTATTAATAATTCTCATCCTACAAAAGAAAATATTCAAAATATTTATAAGGCTATCTGTGATTATAGCAGGGTTGCTGTTGGAAGCGAGACTGAAAAAGAATTAATTGTTGATAAAGAATATATATCAAAATATACTGGAATTGAACTCTCTTCTGGACTTCTTTATGCCGCACTTAAATATCTCGAGAACTCCGGTTACCTGAGACGAGTTTCTGAATTTGATAAAAAAGATTCTGTCCAATTCTTATTTGGTAAAGATAAATTAAAACAGTTCGTTCAGAACTCTTCGCAACAGGAATTATCAAATGTAGTTATGACATTACTTCGGGAATTTGGAAGTCAGCTTTTCTCAGATCCGATAAAATTATCCGTTTCGCATCTGGCAAATAAAATTTCCATGCCGGAACAAAATTTTATTGACTCATTAAATATCCTTGACAATTTAGGAGTTATAACTTTTCAAAAGGCAATAGGTAAAAATACAGTGGTTCTTACATCTTCACGAGTCGATGCGGATAGATTAGTCTTAAACTATAAACTAATAAATGAAAGTTTTCTGAATTCACAGCGTAAGCTTGATAAAATGAATGATTATGTCTTTACAAATGAATGCCGCTTTAAAAATATCCTGAACTATTTTGGAGAAAATTTTCCTGATTACAAATGCGGTAAGTGTGACAATTGCACAAGTACCGGAGGGCTAAGAGATTCATCCACAACCTATCTTTCAGAATTAATTATTGAAACATTGGAAGAGGCAAATGAAGATTTACCAGAAAACTTTGTGGTGAATTTACTTCGCGGTGAGAAGGTGAAAGAGAGTGTTACTCTATTCAAACATTTTGGTGCATGTAAAAATTTTACTACAGCTGAGTTAAAAGGAGTTATTTCTTTTTTGGTTTCCAAAGAAAAAGTTATAAAAAGTGCTGGCAGAAAAAACTTCTTAAGACTGCAAAAAGATAAAAAAATAGAGCCTGCTCATACCATGACAGAAAATGAATCAAATCCAGATAAGCAAAGATTTGAGAATGAATTACTTTTATACAACCAACTACGTGAGGTTAGAAAAAAAGCTTCTGAAAGATTTTTGCAATCTGGATATTTAATTTGTCCTGATAGTGTATTACGTGAAGTATCCAGAGTACAACCGAAAAATAAATTTGAGTTATTAGGTATTAAAGGATTTAATAGCCGGATGTTCAATAAGCTTGGAAATGATTTTCTTGAAATACTGAGTTCTTACAAGCCAATGGATATGAGGAATCAAGAAAGGAGTGAGAGACTTGGTCTTCCCTCAAATATTCTTGAAACGAAAAAACTAATCGAAAAAAAATATACACTGAAAGAAATCTCTGATACAATTAAACTTTCTGAAGCAGTCATTTCAATGCAGATAGAAACCCTTATTGAGTTTGAACCAAATATTGATCTCTCATCAATGATAAAAAAGGAAAATCTGAATTTGATTATTGAAGCAGCCCGGAAAAATTTTACAAACCTGAAAGAGTTAAAAGAAAGATTACCTGGTAGAATAACTTATCCTGAGATAAGAATTGCAGTCGCTAAATTTAAGGCTGATTCTCGGTTTCAAGCTTCAACTGCTCAGCGTAAACAGTAACACTGTCAAAGAATGCCATCCATTTTTCTGGTTTTTCATTATAATAATCGATCATTAAATCGTATTGCCCGGGTAAAATGCTGTCACCAGCCAAAATTACTGACCTTAGTGAATCCATTGAAAATGGTTTAGTAGTTGTATCCTGCGCGATTAATATGTCAACATAAGCGTGCATAAATTTGTCTTCAGGAATTGGGGGAGAATCGTCACAAGATTGTAGAAGAATAGTTACAAGAATTAGCGGGAGAAATATTTTTGACATTTAACGATTGATTTATATCAGTTCATTTTTTGCTTGCTTCAAACAAAATTCGTTTTTCACGTTCAGTTAAATTTTGATATCCTGATTGACTTATTTTATCAAGTATTTTATCAATTTCTTCCTGCGAAACTTCTTCACCATCTTTTTTCTGATTTATATCGTAATAGTTTGCGTCTTCTATATTACTATATCTTTTTTTGAATTTATCCGATATCCCACTAAACGGATTTTGAAATGTGTTGCTCGATCGATATCGCGACGAAATGTTCAGCATCCGCTTTAATGGAACGTCTATATTTTTATCTAATAAAATAAAAATAAATCCTGCTACTGCACCACCAAGGTGAGCAAGATGAGCAACATTACTTCCGGCATCTCCAATCCAGAATATTTCAAGAACAAATAAAAATCCAATCAGATATTTTGCTTTTATCGGGATAAGAAAATAGAGGAAAATATATCTATCCGGGAAAAACATGCCGAAGGCAATCATCACTCCAAAAATTGCTCCTGAAGCCCCTATTGTAATTGCAGGAACTGAAAAAAGAGGTGAAATAAAAAGTTGTGCAAGTCCGGCCGAAACCCCACAAATTAAATAATAGTAAAGGAATTTTTTTGAGCCCAAAATATTTTCAATTTCCATTCCAAACATCCAAAGTATGAACATATTAAAAAAGATATGCATGAAACCCCCATGCATAAACTGGTAAGTTATCAACTGCCAGATCTGAAAATTTGAACCTTCACCAAGGGGATTTAATGCAAACCAAATATTTAGCAAATAACCAAGAGGTTTGCCACCAACCATAAGATTGCTTGCAAGCAATTGCAAGAAAAACACTGCAACATTTATAATTAAAAGATTTTTAATCACTGGTGGAAAAACACTAAATCCGCCAAAGGGTCTATAAGTATTGTTCAATTATATTTCCTTATTTCATCCTTGTTAAATGTCTGTTAACGCAGCAACACCTGGAAGAACTTTACCTTCGAGAAATTCCAGGGAAGCTCCTCCTCCGGTCGAAACGTGAGAAACTTTTTTCTCTAATCCTGCTTTACTAATAGCCGCAGCTGAATCACCGCCGCCAATTACTGTAACTGCACCATTTTCTGTCGCTTTTGCAAGTGTTTCTGCTATTGCAAAAGTTCCTTTAGAAAAATTTTCCATTTCAAAAACTCCCATCGGGCCATTCCAAACGATTGTCTTCGATTTCATCAATTCTTCTGAAAATAACTTAATCGATTTTGGTCCTATATCCAATCCCATTTTATCGGCAGGGATATTATCTACATCAACGGTAATTGAAGGAGAATCGTTCTTAAATTCATCCGCGGCAACAATATCTATTGGAAGCAGGAATTTTAGTTTCGACGACTTAATTTTTTCTAAAAGTTCTTTCGCCAAATCAAGTTTTTCTTCTTCAAGCAAAGACTTTCCAATTTCTTTTCCTTGAGCTTTGAAAAAGGTGAATGCCATTCCGCCACCCACTATCAATATATCAACTTTGTCGAGCAGATTATTTATAACGTCGATCTTGCCTGATATTTTGGCTCCACCCAAAACTGCACAATAAGGTTTTTTAGGATTGGCAAGTGCATTTCCAAGATAATCGAGTTCTTTCTGCATCAGGTAACCAGCAGCACAGGTTTTGATATACTTTGTAACTCCATCTGTTGATGCATGTGCTCTGTGTGCACTTCCAAATGCATCATTGACATAAACATCTCCAAGATTTGCAAGCTGCTTCGCAAAATCCGGATCATTCTTCTCTTCCTGTTTATGGAAGCGAAGGTTTTCAAGAAGGATATATCTCCTGGTTTCATTTCATTTACTAGTTTTTCAGTTTCTGAACCAATGCAATCAGGGGCAAGTTTTACTTCTTTACCAATTAAATTACTTAGTCTCTCGGCAGCAGGCTTCAAACTAAACTCAGGTTTGTGCTCACCTTTTGGTCTTCCCAAATGGCTCATAAGAATTGCTTTACCACGCGAGCCAATTATTTTTTTTATTGTTGGAAGCGATTCAACTATCCTGATGTCATTTGTTACATTTAATTTCTCATCTAGTGGAATATTAAAGTCAACGCGGACAAGAACCCTTTTATTCTTCAATTCAACTTTATCGATTGAAAGTTTGTTCATTTTTATTCCTCGTGTAGAGTGTCAGATTTGCCAGATATTAATTATCCGGCTATCTGATTTTCTTTTTATCTTACGAAATTTTCTTCATTAAATCTACAACCCGACATGAATAGCCGTATTCATTATCGTACCACCCAACAACTTTAACAAGATTTCCATTTGTCATAGTTGAAAGAGCATCAAAAATATTTGAGTGTGAGTTACCAACAATATCAGCAGAGACAATCGGATCTTCTGTGTATTCCAAAATGCCCTTCAATTCACCATCTGCTGCTTTTTTGAATGCTGCATTTACTTCTTCAACAGTAACCTCTTTTTTTAGAGTCGCTACAAAGTCAGTAATTGATCCATCAGGTGTTGGTACTCTTAGTGAGAATCCATCTAGTTTACCTTTAAGTTCAGGTATAATTTTTCCAATCGCTTTTGCAGCACCCGTAGTAGTCGGGATAATGGAAACTGCAGCTGCTCTTGCTCGTCTCAGATCACTGTGGGGTAAATCCAACAATTGTTGGTCATTAGTATATGAATGAACAGTTGTCATAAAACCTTTTTCAACACCAAATGCATCGTGTAAAACTTTTACCATCGGACCTAAACAATTTGTTGTGCAGGATGCATTTGAAACAACCTGTTCCTTTCCGGTTAACGCTTTTTCATTTACACCCAGAACAATCATTGCATCAATATCTCCTTTTGCCGGAACTGTAAGAATAACTTTTTTTGCACCTGCAGTAACATGTTTTAGACAGCTTTCCCTGTCCCTAAAAACACCTGTTGATTCAATAACAACATCTACACCCTTCCAATCTAATTTAGATGGATCCTTCTCAGCAGTTATTTTAATTCTATCTCCGCTTACAATAAGATCATTACCTTCTACCTTAACTTCACCCTTAAATCTTCCGTGAACAGAATCATATTTTAATAAATGTCCTAAAGTTGCAGCACTTGTTAAATCGTTTATTCCTACAAAATCGAAACCTCCGATTTCCATACATCTTCTAAAAACCAGTCTGCCTATTCTTCCAAAGCCGTTAATTCCTACTTTTACAGCCATTTTTATGCTCCTTAATTGTAAATTTTGAAATGAAAAATGTTATCAAAGTTAGTTAAAGACTCGAGCATTTTCAATTTAATATTACAGTTGAATGCTATTTATCACAATTATTTTTATAGTAGGTTAATTTTAAAGTATGACTCGAACAGACTTATGAGTTTATTACTCTTTCATTATATTTGCAGGAAATTTTCATAATAAATTAAAAACTAAGAGGTTAAAATGTCATCAAAGAAAATGATGGATTCATTAAATAATCATTTAAATGAAGAGTTATATTCATCATATTTATACTTATCAATGTCAGCATATTTTGAAAGTGAAAATCTTAAAGGATTTGCAAATTGGTTCAAAATACAGTCACAGGAGGAGTACGGCCATGGAATGAAGTTTTATACTTTCATACAGCAGATTGGTGGCAAAGTAGCATTAAAAGCAATTAAAGCACCGAAGACAAACTGGAAAACATTTATGGAAGTGTTTGCGGAAACACTTGCTCACGAAAAACATATTACTGGCTTAATTAATAAACTTGTCGGACAGGCAATGCAGGAAAAGGATTATGCAACTAATAATTTTTTACAGTGGTTTGTAAATGAACAGGTTGAAGAAGAAGCAACGGTTGAAGAAATAATTAACAAACTTGAAATGATTGGTGATGCTAAGAGTGGTCTGTTTATGATGGATAGAGAACTGGGTGCAAGAGCTTTAACAACATAGTAATGCGATTAAATCGAACTATAATAAATTGAAAATATTATATCACTTTTATCTCAATAATATGAAACAACTATCGATTTTATTCTTACTTTTTTTGACAGTTAGCTGTTCATCAACAAAAGAAACAGCATCAAATTCAGGAGAATTAGATGGTGATTGGTATCCCATCCGACAGGAAATGAAGGGACAGGAATTACCATTAGCCTCTTTTGAAAATCAAAAGCTTGCCATAATCGGCAATTCATTTTTATTTATGGCTGAGAGTGCAGATGAAGGAAATGTAACTTATGATAACGGAAAAATGGATATTTACATCGATGTAGGAGTAAATGCAGGAAGACATTTTAAATCAATTTATAAATATGAAAATGAGTTGTTAACAATTTGTTATGACCTGAAAGGCGGCGATTATCCGCAAACCTTTGATACTTCGAAAAACCCTAACCTCTTTATGTCAACTTTTAGAAGACAACAATAAATTTAGTCCAAAATTGGTGGGGTCTTTTTTGCGTTTCAAATTTTAATAATTAAACTATTTAATTCTTAACGTCCGCAAGTGGGAAAGCGGTTTGTCTCATCGCATGGACTTTATTTGCAACTGGCATGCTAATTTCTTTGCTCACTCTTTTCTCAAAATAATCTCGGAATCTCGCTACCATAAATTTAACAGGCCAGGCAGCAGCTTCGCCGAGTGCACAAATTGTATTTCCTTCAATCTGGTTTGCAACTGTGATAAGCAAGTCGAGATCACTAGTTGAGCCGTTACCGGCAATAATTCTTTTTAGAATTTTTTCAAGCCAACCTGTTCCTTCTCTGCAAGGAGTGCATTGTCCGCAACTTTCGTGATGATAAAAGTGAGCAATTCTTGCCAAAACTTTTACAAGGTCAGTATCTTCATCCATAACGATTATTCCGCCAGTACCAATTGCAGAACCTACCTCTTTCAAAGACTCAGCATCCATTTTCACACCTTCAAGCTTGTCTCCTCTCAGGGGCGGCATCGAGGTACCTCCTGGAATTACGCATAAAATCTTTTTATCATTTGGGACTCCACCAGCATAATTGTAAATAATATCAGTAAGAAGTGTTCCCGTAGGGAGTTCATACACACCGGGATTGTTTACGTGTCCACTGACTCCAAATAATAAAGTACCAGGGTGTTTCGGATGTCCAATCTTGGAAAACCATTCCCAACCATTCTCAATTATTTTTGGGACATTGGCAAGGGTTTCAACATTATTGATTGTTGTAGGACAACCCCACAATCCGTTTTGTGCCGGGAAGGGTGGCTTTACTCTCGGGTATCCCCTTTTCCCTTCTAATGAGTTCATTAAAGATGATTCTTCTCCACAAATGTATGCACCAGCACCCTTGTGTATATAAATATCACAATGAAAATCTGTTCCAAAAGTTTCCTTCATTTTTTCACCAAGATATCCCTGAGCATAAGAATCATCAATCGCTTTTTGTAACAGCTTAATCCATTTATGATATTCGCCTCTGATATAAACGTAAGCAGTTTTTGCACCTATTGCATAGCAGCAAATTATCGCGCCCTCGATCATCTGGTGCGGATTAAATTCAAATATTTGCCGGTCTTTAAATGAACCGGGTTCGCTTTCGTCACCATTTACACAAAGATACTTTGGTTTATCAGTTGTCTTTGGCATGAAACTCCACTTTAAGCCGGCTAAAAATGCAGCGCCGCCTCTTCCTCTTAATCCGGATTTTTTTACCTGGTCTATAATTTCATCAGGAGTTTGAGTAAAGGCTTTTTTAGCAGCATTATATCCGCCATTGGAAGTATAAACATCAATTAAGTGAAGATCTTTAATATCGGGTAGAAGTATTTTTTCCATCAATTACCGCTCCCAATAGATGCGAGTATTTCATCAACTTTTTCTTTTGAGAGATTTTCATAAAAATCTTCATTGATAGCAATCATTGGAGCTGTACCACAAGAACCCATACATTCAACTTCTTCCAATGAAAATTTTTGATCGGCAGTTACACCCAAGTGATCAATTCCAAACTTATCTTTAACCTGATCCCAGATTTCATACCCACCGCGAAGCATACAGGAAACATTAGTGCAAACCTGGATATGATATTTACCCATTTGTTTCTGCTGATACATCGTGTAAAATGTAACAACTCCAAGCACCTCTTCACCAGAAATACCTAAAACGTTTGCAACTTCTTTTATAACTTCATTCGAGATAAATCCGTTTTGTTCCTGTGCAATGTAAAGTGCGGCCATTACAGCAGGTTTACGAACCGGATACTTTTTTGTTTCCTGTTCAATCTTTTCAAGATTTTCCGGAGTAAATTTAAATTCCATTTTATTTATCTGCTTCTCCCATTATGGGATCTATACTTCCAATTATTGCAACAACATCAGAGATCAAATGACCGATTACCAATTTTGGTAACGACTGAATGTTGTTAAACGAGGGTGAGCGGATTTTACACTTCCATGGATTTCCTTTCCCGTTACTAACAAGGTAAAATCCAAGTTCTCCTTTCGAGCCTTCAATTGCATGATAAATTTCTCCGACAGGTGGATTGATTCCAAAATTAACAATCATAAAATCGTGGATCAGTTCTTCCATTTTGGTATAAACTTCATCTTTCTGTGGTAGAACTTTTTTCGGCATATCAGCGTGAACAGGACCTTCCGGCATTTTGCTTAAAATTTGTGTTACGATTTTTGCACTTTCTCTGCATTCATCAATTCTTAAAAAGTATCTGGCTAAACAATCGCCTTCAGTATATGTCGGAATATTAAAATCAATTTCGTTATAACAGAGATATGGTGCATTTCTTCTCAGATCGAACTCAACGCCACATGCACGGAGATTTGGTCCACAAAAGCCAAGATCAATAGCATCCTCTTTTGAAATTACACCAACACCATCTATACGCTCAATAAAAATTCTGTTTGTGTTAAGGAGTTTTTCAACGTCAACTAAATTTGGTTCAAACTGTTCGATAAACCACTTTGCCTTTGCTAGTGCTTCAGGCTGAGCATCATTTGCAACACCACCAATTCTTGTATAGCTATTCGTGAATCTTGCACCACAAAGTATATCCCAGATGTCCAAAATTTTTTCACGTTCACGTAGCGTCCATAAAAATACTGTTAATGCACCAACATCCATTGCGAATGAACCCAAAGCAACAAGATGAGAAGCAATACGCGCAAGTTCAGCAATCATCATTCTAATATATTGTGCTCTTTTGGGAGCTTCTATACCAGCAAGTTTTTCAACTGCTAAAACCCACGCTACATTATTAGCCATTGGCGAAATGTAATCAAGCCTATCAGTATGAGGGATGTATTCATAATAACTCATATTCTCTGCCATCTTTTCATAACCACGGTGCAGATAACCCAATTCAGGAACACATCCTATAATTCTCTCCCCATCTAATCTTAGTAAAAGTCGAAGTACACCATGAGTTGCAGGATGCTGCGGACCCATGTTTAGTATCATCTCATTTTCTAAGGCATCATCAAGCGTAAAGTCGTTTCTTGAATTCAGAAGCGCTTGTAATATTTTTGGATCAGTTTCTTTTTCTAATTGCTTCATATCAATTTATTTTTTTGGTAAAGGAAGTGATCCGGGAATACCCATCAGGGGAAAATCTTTTCTTAGTGGATAATACTCAAATTCTTCTGGCATATACATTCTTCTCAAGTCCGGATGATTATTGAATTTTATTCCATACATATCATAAGTTTCTCTCTCTTGCCAATTTGCTGCTTTCCAAACTGAGGAGACAGAATCAATTGAACAATCTGATTCATCAACATCACATTTTAATCTTAAACGAAAATTATGTTTCATTGAGAAAATATTATATATAACAGTAAACCTGTTTTTACGGGTTGCCCAATCGACTGCTGTCACATCGGAACACCAGCTAAATTCAAGTTCGGATTCTGATTTTAGAAATGAACAAACCTCTGCAATATTTTTTTTATCAAACTTGATTGTCAATTCGTCCCGATAGTCTGATATTTCAAATTCTGTTGAGGGAAATTTTTCTTTCAGTTTTTGCGGGATAAGAGTTTTCAGATCCATAAAAATCAGTTTTTCTGAATAACGTTTAGTTCGGGAACAGAAATTCCTTTATCATCAATTTTAATATTCTTGAATTGTGATGCTTTAGTTTTTCCAATCTTTTCCTGAATCATCATAAGTGCATTTAATAGATTGTCAGGACGAGGTGGACATCCAGCCAGATAAATATCCACCGGCAGGAACTGATCGATTCCTTGTACAACTGAATATGAACGATACATTCCACCAGAAGAAGTGCACGCACCCATTGCAATAACCCACTTTGGTTCGGGCATCTGGTCAAAAATTTTTCTTACGACTGGGGCCATTTTGTACGTAACCGTACCGGCAACAATCATCAGATCACATTGACGCGGAGTAAATCTCATAACTTCGGAACCAAATCTGGCAATATCATATTTCGGATCTCCGGCAGCCATCATTTCTATTGCACAGCAGGAAATTCCCATTGGCATTGGCCATACAGAACTTTTTCTTGCCCATGCGATCATTGCGTCTATAGTTGTTGTAATAAATCCTTCATCCTTTAAATACGATTCTAATCCCATTTGAAACCGCCTTTTTTATATGCATATAAGTATCCTAACTCTAAAACTATAAGAAAAACCAACATTGAAATAAAGACAGAAATACCTATCTCACCGAATAGCTTTTTAAATTCAACTGCCCACGGATAAATAAAAATTACTTCAAGGTCAAAAATTATGAAGAACATTGCAACGAGATAATATTTAATTGAAACTCTTTCCCTCGCTGTTCCCACCGGTTGCATTCCACTTTCATAAGTAGAAGTCTTCTCTCTATCTGGTCTCTGAGGCCCAATTAACGTGGATGACCAGACAAGTATAGCACCGAAAATCATTGCAACACCCAAAGCAATAAATAATGGAATGTATTGTTCTAGCATTTAATAAGTATTAATTAATTGAGCTTAAAATTATCGAAAATAACGTGGATTGTCAATTTAAACAGTAGTCTCTTATCAATTAATCGTTGAGAATTCTTCTATTTTATTACCCTATAAAGTACTGAGGGTGGATTCTTAAAATAAACAACTACTTCTAACCCAGGATGATTTGATTTTGGATCAATTAAATATTGTAATTCTCTTCTTAATCCTGCTTCAGCAATTCCAAAATAAAGATAATCCACATTTTCTTCTTTCAATTTTTTAATAAATTCTCCATAGGAATCTGCCATTGGCATTAACTGAAAATCCATATCAAGATAATATGCAACGTGTGCTTTTCGGGCTGCTACTATTTTACCTTTTTCTTTCTCCGGAATATTTTTCTGATACCAATCTCTTAATACTAGTAATTCCGTTGGACCCGAATTAATATTTTCACTATTGAAAGAGTAAGCTTTAACAAAGGTGAATACTATTAGTCCAGATAATAAAACGTATATTAATTTTTGCGGTAAGAATTTTGATATTTTATATCTCTCCAAAAAGAATGGTTGAACAGCAATTACGATATAAAATGGTAAGAGAAATAAAGAAAATCTTTCACTATAAAAAACAAGTAATAACAATGCAAAGAATGATAAGTTAACGATATAGTAAGCTGTATTTTTTTCTTTCCAGTCTTTTAAGGGATTTGAAAATACAAGTAAAATCAGTCCGAGAATAACAAAAATCCCAACCTGCCAACCAACCAGCTTTTCCATATCACTTAAAAAATTATCTGCAATGTTACCCGTTACCTTTGATATAAAAAGTCCTGTATCCTTCAAAATCACCTGCGACATCGATGTAATTTTGCTGCTTTCATTGAACCAGAATTCATCCCAGCTAATTTTTCCTTTACCGTAAACTTCGAACGCAATGTTCTTATAATTTTCATTGTAGAAAAATGAGCCTTTTTGGCTAAGACAGTAAAATCCCCAGGGAGAAATTGTAATAACAAAAACAACTATAAAAAGAAGTGAACTTTTTATTCTATTCATCCAACTTATTTTCCAATAGTTAACGAATAGAATTACCAAAACAAAACTTACCAGAAATATTCCATTGTATCTTGTTAGATAGGAAAGCCCTCCAAATAAAGCTGCCAGAATCAAATTTTTATACCTCAATTCTTTATTCTTAAAGAAGAAATAAAGTGTGGCTGCCGCGAGGGCATTAAAAAACATATCTGTCCCGGCACTATAGGAATATTGAATGAATACTGGGTTAACAGCAAGCAGGATTGTAGCAAAAAATGAAATTATAGGAGAGAATATTTTTTTTAATAATTCATAAGTAACATATACAACTACTGAAGCAGAAATAACCGCTATTAATATTCCCCCATGAAAAAAATCTCCGAGAATAAATCCAAATACTCCAAGGACCATTGGGTAAAACGGTCCTCTAAACGGATCCATTGGTATTTCACCGGTTAAAAATTTCTTTGCACTTGGAACATACCCCCAAAAGAAGTCAGTCTCTATTCCATAATCACCAATACGATGAAAGATGAAACTTATCAATCCAACCGCCACTAAATAAATTCCAGCTAGTATTAGTCCGGTATGCTTGAAATTTAATATCGATTCCAGTTTTAAAAAAGATGATTTAACCTTTTCATTTACCGGAATTGATTTTTGTTTTTTCTTTTTTGATTTTGACACTGTTGCGACGAATTATTAAATCTTACATTCCTAAAATAAATATTATATCTTAAATCCTGTCCTTTCAAATAATAACTTTTACTTGACTTGGTGTTACAGAATGTATACTATAACATAATTCTGACAAATTTTATTTCTTTATCCATTATTCCATTGTGCGTATTTTACCAATGAATATTCATTCAACTTAGCGATGCAGATTGAAACTGAATAAAAATTTCTTTTTTATATCAATAATTATCTACCTTTTTATTCTTTGCAGTTCAAAGTCATCTGCTCAAGTATTAATTGATTCATCACTTTATAGCATCCCAGTATCCTCTCTAAACAGGTTATTTTCAGATTTCGACAAATTGTTAAATACCTATTATCTGAATTCGGGTTTAGAACTTTATGGATCAGCTTCAAGATTTGAGTATAAAATCAATCAGAACTTTCGTTCCACACTTATTCAATCAAATGAAAACAGCACACGTGATGAGGAGTATTTTTATGCACTTGGCAAATACAGAATAAACAATGGCTGGAAACAAGGAATATTGCTAACAAGTAATCTACTTTCAGATAGTAGAAAAGTCGGAATTAATCAATCAGTAATAAATCAGGCAATCTTACTTAGTGATTTTCAGCCAACATTCTGGTTGGAGTTGATTCCTTATGGAGGATATTCAAATAATCTGCAGGTTGATGAAGATGATACCGGACCTGTTTATGGATTGGAAGGAAGAATTTATAGTCTTGATTTAACAGATTTCAACCTGAATTCAGAATTACGATTTGAAAATGAAGATATCTCTCCCAGAAAAAATACCATCAGGTATTTAAATTTTCTGATTACTAATCCTTTCAGCACAGAAATAACAAATAATCTTAATACACTGTATTCACAATACAGAAAAGACTTTTATCTGTTTGCTGATTCGGTTACTGCTTTGGAATATGATATTGTAAATAATCTTGAAAGCAGGATTGAAACTATCTTCTTACTACAGGATCGTCTTAATTACAATAATTTATTCAACCTAATTGATATGGAATTGTCCGGGAGAATAATGTTTCGGACGATCGATAGAGAATTGAGATATAAGTCCACACGTATTCAATCTCCTTCCATCTTTGATACGGAAGTTGATGAACTCGGAATTAATTTGGAGTCGAGGTTCTACTATAGAACTGAGAGTGCGGATGTTGGTTTGCAAGCAAGTTATTTTGAGCGGGATGAAAAATACATCACTAAAAGATACCCTGGTGTCGATGAAAGTTTTTACCAGGAGAGGTCACAACAGGAGGGAAGAAAAAACAATGATTCTTACAGAGCTATTGTCTCTTTACTCGGCAATTTTTATTTCTCGGATGAAGACAGACTTTCCTGGAGTCTCTTCCAAAGTAAATTAAAATATGATACTCCAAGTCCGCTAAATGACGATGACAGAGATGAACTTTTAACGATCGCCAGACTTAGATATTCTACTTATATCAATCCTTTTTTACAGATGTTTGTTAATCTGGAAGGAACAATAAGTCACCTTATTTACATTTATTCAAGCCAGAGTGCCAACAATAATGTCAACCGTGTGCTCAGATTTTCTGCCGGTGGAAATTATAAAGGGGCAAGGTTTTCTTCATTAAACAATTTTGAAGTATCTGCAAACTACACGGTCTATGACTTTGAAGATATTGCTTCAAGCCTTAGAAGCATTTCATTCAGGCAGTTTATCGCAACTGATTCAACGCAATATTTTATTACAAAAAATTTCTCTTTTATAATTACGCCTTATATCAGACTAACTGATCAGGGAGAATTAGACTGGAGCAACTTTGCCGAAAATCCGCAACGATATCTACAGGAAATTTATGCCGATCCCAGGTTCGGAATATCAATTAATTCCGCTTTCTTCGCACTTGGATTTAGATATTTTTCACTTAATACGTTTAGATATGTGGAACGTGAAATGATACTCAATTCAGAATTTTTAAGTGTTGGACCTCTTTTTGAGATACTAATTAATAGTAAAATGTTGTTTTTAAAACTAAATACCTGGTATGAGTTTATAACGGACTATGGAAATGCAGATCGTGAGAGGCTAAATTTTTTATTATCTATGAATTGGAATTTCTAAATTATCAGAGTAAATTTTCAATCAATTAAATTGACATAAATTAGCGAACAATTTGCCCGAACCATATTACGATATAGAAATAGAAAGCGATCCTAATAATCTTATAACGATTGAAGAATTCGTTAATTATTTTGCTAAGGATTTGGGCTTGTCCGAAGAACAACTTTCAGTTTTATTGTTAGCAGTAACTGAAGCAACTACCAACGCTATTATACACGCTAACAAATGTAACCCCGAAAAACTTGTAAAAGTTCACGCACATATTGAGGACTCAAAGCTTATTATTAAAATTAAAGATGAAGGAAAAGGTTTTGATCCTTCAAAACTTCCTGATCCAACTGAACCTGAAAATCTTCTAAAAGATTCAGGAAGGGGTGTATATCTGATGAAGGTGTATATGGACGAAGTAAAATACAATGTAACACCTTCTGGTTTGGAAACCATTCTAGTTCTGAAAATTTAATTCTCTTTTATCATCAAAAGCTAATCCTTCCTACCTTCTATTGTTTCCTCTAAAAGTTTTTGTTTATTTTAACTATTGTTAACATCAACATTATTTAAACAGGGAGATAAAATGAGCAGAAAAAAAATTTCAATAATAGGTGGCGGTCAAATTGGTGGCGTTTTGGCTCAATTAATTGGTTTGAGACAGTTGGGCGATGTAGTTTTATTCGACATTGTTGAGGATATGCCCCAGGGAAAAACATTGGACATTGCAGAAGCATCCCGAATTGATGGATTCGATGTTTCTATAAGAGGAACAAATGATTACAAAGATATTGATGGATCGAATATAGTGATTGTAACTGCTGGCTTACCAAGAAAACCAGGTATGAGTAGAGATGATCTTCTTACAACCAATGCAAAAATAATGAAATCAGTAGCTGAAAATGTAAAACAACACGCACCAAATGCAATTGTAATCATTATTTCAAATCCACTTGATGCAATGGTTACTCTATTTAAAAAAGTTACAGGGTTTCCGGCTAATAGAGTTTTGGGTCAGGCGGGAGTTTTGGATTCATCAAGATTTTCAACATTTATTGCATGGGAACTTGGAGTCTCTGTAAAAGATGTGAATGCAATGGTACTTGGCGGACACGGTGACACAATGGTACCAATTGTGCGTTATGCCAATGTTAATGGAATCCCTGTAATGGAATTGTTGGAAAGAAAATATAATGACAAAACAAAAGCTGCTGAAGTGATGAAAGCGATGGTTGACAGAACAAAAATGGCTGGTGGTGAAGTTGTTAAACTTTTAAAGACTGGTTCGGCCTTTTACTCACCTGCCTCTGCTTCAATAGCGATGGTTGAATCTATTCTTGGTGATGAAAAACGTTTACTTCCGGTCTGTGCTTATCTTAATGGAGAGTTTGGTGTGAAGGGATACTATGTTGGAGTACCAGCAGTTCTTGGAGCTACAGGTGTTGAAAAAGTTGTTGAGTTTGAGCTTATTGATGAAGAAAAAGCATTACTTGATAATTCAGTGAACGCAGTTAAAACTTTAATAGCTGATATGGATAGACTTGGATTTTAATTTTTTGAATCGGTTTAAATCAAAAAACCCTCCAAATAAGGAGGGTTTTTTTAATTAATTCTTTAATTATGAAGCATAAACATTAACATATTTTCTATTACCACGTTTAACTTCGAATTTTACAACACCATCAGCAACTGCAAACAGGGTATCATCATTTCCCTTTTTAACATTCATTCCGGGATGAAATTTTGTACCACGCTGTCTAACAATGATATTTCCTGCAACAACTTTTTCTCCGCCAAATTTTTTAACACCCAAATATTGCGGATTGCTATCTCTGCCGTTTCTTGTTGAGCCTTGTCCTTTTTTATGAGCCATAAATAAATTCCTTTCTAAGCAATCTTTAAAACTTCAATTTTGGTGTACTGCTGTCTGTGACCAGCTTTCTTCTTATAACCTTTTCTTATTTTCTTTTTGAAAACAATAACTTTATCGTCTTTTATATGTTCAAGAACTTTTGCTGTTACTTTAGCACCTTTAACCTCTGGATGACCTATTTTTACCTTCTTTGCGTCTCCAACCATCAAAACTGAATTAAAAGTCACTTCAGAATTAACTTCATCTTTTAATCTGGGAACGTAATATTTGTTATTTTCGAGAACCTTTATCTGATCGCCCAGAACATTAATAATTGCAAACATGATTAAACTTTACCTTTAAAATTTTGAGGCACAAATCTATGCAAAGAACTCCTATTAGTCAATCCCTAATCGTAATATCTTGATTGCAAAACTCATTTTTTGAGTGAAAATGAGAACTCACTTCCTTCATCAATTGTACTTGATACATTTATTTTTGAATTATGTGCTTCTACTATATGCTTTACTATTGCTAGTCCAAGACCCGTACCTCCCTGGGATCTCGAACGAGCTTTATCTACTCTGAAAAACCTTTCAAAAATTCTGTCGTGGTCATTTTCAGGGATCCCAATCCCTGTATCCTTAACCACGATTCTGGCCGTTTTCTCATTCTCTTCAACAAAAATATCTATTTTACCTTTTTCTGTGTATTTGATAGCATTCAGCAAAAGGTTGACCAGAACTTGTCTCAACTTGTCCTTATCTCCAAAAACTTCAAGGTCCTCTCTGCCAGGAATGTAGATCAGAACAAGATTTTTTTCTTCCGCAATTATCTTATTATCCTGAATTACTTGTTTTACAAGATCATTAACTTTAAAGTATCTGTAACTCATTCGCATCTCGCCGGATTCAATCATGGAAATATCGATAAGATCATTGAGAAGATTGCTTAGTGATACAGTGTGCTGATTGGCTTTTTCGAGAAAATGGGTGTTAACGTTTTTATCATGTATTGCCCCGTTTAACAAAGTTTCAATGTAACCCTGAATAGCAAAAATTGGTGTTCGCAGTTCGTGCGAAACGTTCGCAAGAAATTGCGATCTCATTTTCTGGAGTCGTTGAAGGTATTCAATATCATTTTTTTCTTGCTTAAACATTTCTTTGATTGCTTTTTGAAGCGCAAATAAATTGGCACCTAATTTTATTTCATCTTCCTCTTTGTATTTGCTCTTTCTGATGTTATTAATGATTGTTTTAATTTCATCCAGTTCCTTATTTCTCCTACGACCAATTAAATAAAGCGCGGAAATATCTATTAATATTAAAGCAAAAATGATTGGAGTAATCAGAGAGAGATCCTGTGTTAATAATAACACGGTCAGAATAAACAGAATATTTAAGAAAAGAAATTCTCTATAATAAACTAATGAGGATCGGAGATGAGAAAAGAAATTATTCGTTTTGTTTGAATCTGTATCCAACACCTTTAATTGTCTCGATAATTTCTGAATGTTTACCTAGTTTTTCACGCACTTTTCTAATATGAACATCAATGGTTCTGTCAATTACATACACATCGCTTCCCCAAATTTCTTGTAACAGAGTTTCCCTTTTCATTACTTTTCCGGGATTACTGGCAAGAAAATAAAGTAGTTGGAATTCCTTTCGCGGAAAAAATTTATCTTTATTTTCAATTTTGACTACAAATTTATCAACATCAATTTCAAGTGGGCCAATTTTAATTTGCTCCGCTTGTTTAATATTTTTCCTAGATGAATTGGATTTCCTCAGATTTGATTTAATTCTTGCAACAAGCTTCTTAGGTGAAATTGGTTTTTGAATATAATCGCTTGCACCTAGGTCCAATCCTTTTATTTCATCTGTTTCACCAGACTTAGCTGTTAGAAAAATTATCGGAATATCCTGATACTCTTTTTCATTTTTAATTTTTTTATACAAATCGAATCCATCCATTTCCGGCATCATAATATCAAGCACGATTAGATCGGGATCTTGTGAAATTTTTGTTAATGCATCCTTTCCGTTAGAACTTACTAAAACTTCAAATCCTTCCTGCTCAAGATTGTATTTAAGAAATTCAAGAATGTCTACTTCGTCATCGACCAGTAAAACTTTTTTCATATTCTAGGATATTTTAACTTCTTTGTCTTTTTCAGCAGAGATATACATAGACTCGGCTATCTTTAATAATTCAAGCGCTTCCTCACCAGAAGAGAATACCGGATTTAGTCCCCTGATTGCACCTATAAAACTCTTAAGTTCATTTAAATAAGATTTTTTAAATGCTTCTGTTGGTGATTCTTTAGACTTTGAACCAAGATCAATTTGCTCAACATCCAATTGTTTAATTAATTTAAATGGATTGACCCCAATACTTCCTTTCGTTCCATAAACGTTAGTATAAAAGGAATCCTTTCCCTCCGCCATATTCCAGCTGACCTCAATACTAATTGTAATCGATTTTTCGCATCTAATTAAACTTATTGAAGTGTCTTCCATTTTTCTGGAATTATGATAATAATTTTTTGTTGAAACAGATATAACCTTCGGATAGTCGGCAAGCCATAAAGCTAAATCGACAAGGTTTATTCCAAGATCAAGAATTACTCCTCCACCGGCTTCTTCTCTCTTATTAAACCATTTTTCTGAACTGCTTTGCTTTCTTATCCAACCACATTTAATGTAAAACGGATCTCCAATCTCTTTTGCATCAATCAAGCTTCTTATTAACATTGAATCAGGTCTATAACGCAAATTCATTCCAACCATTAATTTCTTTTTGTTCTTTTTAGCACATTCAATTATTTCTAATCCTTCTTTGCTGTTTCTTGCTAGTGGTTTTTCAACTAATACATCTTTGCCGGCATTAAGGCAGTCAATTGCAATTTGTTTATGAAGATGGGTTGGTGTAGAAATTATAACAGCATCGATTTGATCATCTACCAGTAAATCAGTGAAATTACGAAATCGTTTCTTAACATTAAATTTTTCAGCAACAAGATTTAATCTGCCTTTATTAATTTCTGCAAGTGCTGCAATTTCCGCATTTTTTATTTTAATTAAATTTGGAAGGTGAACCATTTGTGCAACGCTACCAAGACCTATAACGGCAACTCTTGTATTGTCCATTAATACGTTACCTTTACTGTAGCCTTTTCACTTTTAAAAAAAGAAGTTATTCTGGAGACTATTCCATCGGGGTCAATTTCAATTTGTTTATGCAATTCAGGTTGTGTGCCGTGATCAATAAACTTATCAGGTATTCCAATTCGCAGAACATCATTTTTATAATTTTTATCATTAAAATATTCCAATACAGCAGAACCGAAGCCACCGGGTAAGTTATTCTCTTCTATTGTAACAACCTTATCAAACTTTGATGCAATTTCATCAAGTAGTTTTGTATCCAGTGGTTTGATGAATCTCATATTTACTAGCTCACATCTAATTCCATTTTCATTTAATATTGAACTAGCTTTAGTTGCATAGTTAACCATCGATCCAACGGCAAGAATTGCAATATCTTCACCATGACTCAATATTTCTCCTGTGCCGATTTCTATCTTTGAAAATCCTGGCTCGAGTTTAACACCCAACGCTGAGCCTCTCGGGTATCTCACTGCAACCGGTCCGTCACAATAATTAACAGCTGTAAAAATCATATTACGTAATTCGGATTCATCTTTTGGTGCCATTACTACCATTCCAGGAATGATGCGTAAATATGCTAAATCTAGAACTCCATGATGAGTTGGTCCATCAGCTCCAACTAATCCCGCTCTATCCAACACAAAAACAACGTGCAATTTTTGCAAACCAACATCGTGAACAATTTGGTCAAAAGCTCTTTGTAAAAATGTTGAATAAATTGCTACAACCGGAATGATACCTTGTGTTGCGAGTCCAGCTGAAAATGTTACAGCATGTTCTTCAGCAATACCAACATCATAATAATTTTGTGGAATTTTTTCTTTTAATATATCGAGTCCTGTTCCATCCGGCATTGCAGCTGTAATTCCAACTACTCTTGGATTTTGTTCAATTATTTCAACCATTGCGTTACCAAATATTTTGGTATAAGCTATAGGTGCTCCAGATTTTTTGTGAGCCTTCCCGGTTACTTTATCAAATGGAGTTGAAGCATGTAACCGTTGTGAATGATTTTCCGCAGGTTTATAGCCTTTTCCCTTTTGTGTAATTGCGTGAATAAGAATCGGACCTTTAAGCTCTTTAACTTGCTCAAATATTTTTATAGTCTGATGAATATTATGACCATTTACTGGTCCAAAATATCTGAAACCTAATGCTTCGAAAAGCATTCCCGGTGTAATGACAGCTTTAAGACCGTGTTCAAGTCTCACTGCAATTTTTCTCATCCTGTCACCAAACTGATCCAACTTGCCTGTTAGATCCCAAATCTGTCCCTTAAATTTATTGTAATCAGGGTGTGAAATCATTTCTGTAAAATAATTTGAGATCTGCCAAACGTTTGGAGCAATTGACATATTGTTATCATTCAAAACTACAATAAGATCAGTTTTTAATACTCCCGAGTTGTTCATTGCTTCGTAAGCCATCCCACCGGTCATTGCGCCATCGCCGATTACTGCAATCACTTTTTTATCAACTTTAGAAATTTTCTTCGCGTTGGCCATACCGAGCGCAGCAGAGATAGAAGTGGAAGCGTGACCAGCACCAAAAGCATCATACTCACTTTCTGAACGTTTTAAAAAGCCGCTGATACCTCCAAATCGTCTGATCCTGTTTAGAGCCTCTTTTCTACCTGTTAGAATTTTATGTGGATAAGCTTGGTGACCCGTGTCCCATACAACAAGGTCATGCGGGGTATTAAAAACTTTATGAATTGCAACCGTAAGTTCAACTGCGCCAAGCCCTCCCCCAAAATGTCCACCAATCTCTGAGATTGTATCAACCATATATTCGCGAATATCTGTGCACAATTGTTTTAATTGTGGAAGTGATAGTTGACGGATATCAGAAGGGTAATCAACTTTGGAAAGTACAGGATATTTTTGTTCGTCAATCATCTAATATTTTTATCCTCCTTGTGAAGATAGTATCAATCTTATTCAACTTTGGTAACTTTTCCAAGTTCGCTCTTAAGTTCGGTAATTTTCAATTCAGCATTTTGTAAAAGTACTAAGCAAGATTTAGATAGTTTTACTCCCTCTTCAAATAGTGATATTGCTTTTTCGAGTTCAACATCTTCTTCTTCGAGGATATGACTTATTTCCTCAAGACGTTCTAAATCGTGCTCAAAGCTGCTTTTACTTTTTTTCTTCGCCATAAAATTAAATCACCGGGTTGTTACTTCCCTATCGTAAAATTTAAGTAACGCGTTTATTTCTTTATTAAAATCTGAAGCCCTTTTGACAAATTTAGAGTTCTGCTTCACTAAAACAAAACCCCTTTTCAAAGCACCCTGCACATCATATGTTTCTAGTGATTTTGATAGAAGCATTATTTTTTGTTTATAAATCATTGAATGCTTTTCGATGCTTTTAATTATATCATTTACACAGATGTCAACTTGTTGCGACTTCTGGTTAATTATATCTATGGGCAACCTGAATCCATATGATCTTGCTAATGAGACAACTTCATCCTTTTTAGTTTCAACTAACTCTTTAATATTTGTAGATGAATTTAATAAAAACTGATCTATAAAATTTTCTATCTCAGTAATATCCGGGGTTGCAATTTCCATTGCAACAGAGGGTGTTGGAGCCCGAAGGTCAGCAACATAATCAGAAATTGTGAAATCTACTTCGTGACCAACACCAGATATCATAGGAATTTTTGATTTGAAAATAGCCCGGGCAACATTCTCTTCATTGAAAGCCCATAAATCCTCTATTGATCCACCACCGCGTGCTACAATAATAACATCAATTCCAGGATAATCGTTCAAAAGTTTAATACTCTTAACGATCGACTCAGCAGCACCACTACCTTGAACTCTTGAAGGTGAAATGACTATTTCTGCCAACGGGTATCTTCTTTCGGCTACGCTTACCAGGTCTCTGAATGCAGCACTATCAATGGCAGTGACAACGCCAATTTTTTTAGGAAAAGTTGGAATTGTTTTTTTAATTCCTTCATCGAATAAACCTTCAACTTCAAGTTTCTTCTTTAGTTTTTCGAAAGCTTCCTGCAACTCGCCAATTCCAGCAGGTTTCATTGAACGTATGTCTAGCTGATAACTACCACGTGGCGGATACACTGTAAGTCTTCCATTCACAATAATTTTCATTCCATCCTGTGGAGTGAAAAAGACGTATTGGTTAAATCCTTTCCACATTGTGCAATTGATTACTGCGTCAGAATCTTTAAGACTAAAATACCAATGACCAGATATGTGTGATTTGAAATTTGAAATTTCGCCAACAACAGAAATCTGATCAAACGATTCTTCAAGTGTATCGCGAATTTCTTTTGTTAATTCGGAGACTGTTAATATTTGAATTTCTTTGGCCAATTACTCAACTGTATCTGATTGGTTTTCAATATTTGTTTTGTTATCAAGTTCATTATAGTCCAACTCTGAACCAAGTACGCTATGAGGTATTAAAAATATAACAAACATTAATATAGATGCAAAAATTATCCAACGATTGGGACTTTTAAATTTGTATAATGCAATCAACGCGATTAGCCAACCTATGAAACCGATCAAGACTTTGTTATCAGTCAAATCGTGACCGAAAGGAATCCCGGTCCAGAATGCTCCAAATGCAAAATATTGTATTATTGGACCTAAGATAAATCCACCAACAATCAGAAAAATGAAAGTGAAAATTGTTAATGATTTGAATTTTATACCATCATTAAAATACTCAAGTCCTGTTCTGGTTGACAGTAACATTGCACCAAAAATAAAAATGATATGTGGTATCAGAAAGTAAATAGGCACATCACCTTTAAATCTAATAATTACTTCACCATCTTTTGGAAGTTTTATAATTTGATTATTTTTTTGAAGTGCTATATGATACACTAATTTTCCGGCTGGAGGTTGATGAGGCAATGAAGCAATTAATTTATTTCCGTCTTTTACCATTTCAACTGTAGACCAGTCGTCTCTTGTTTTATACCTTTTCCATAATAGCTTTCCTTCAATAGAATTATCATTTATTTCGATTTCTATCTTATGATCTCCTTCCCCACCATGAGATCTTGGCAAACTATAGCCAATTTGACTACCTTCGAATGTCACCTGACCGGATACTGGATAGGTTGGTCCGGTCATTCTCTGATAAACAGCAGTGATAACTGTTAGCACGAATGCGATTAACCAGAGCAAAATGGATTTTTTCATTGAGGATTTAAGTCAGAATTAATTTGAAAATTATTCGCAAGAAAAATAAGAATTAAAATCTTACACTAAAACCAAGTGTTGGAATTATTGGAAGCATCGTTGTAACCTCTCTTCCTAATGTCAGGTCATCATTTATATAATAATCATATCCAATTACATTAGAATGATTATATACATTTATTATGTCAAGATATATTGTCCAGCCTAGATCCCACCAATCGGCAAAGGCATTTATTCTAAAATCAAGCCGGTGATATTCGGGTTTTCTTGAATTGAATTTTCCATCATTAAAATCTACATCAAAAATTACAGGATTTTCACCATCAGGATTAATATTTCTTGTTGCAATTACAGGAGTTTCAGGTGTTCCGTCAAGATCCTGATCTTGTAGAATTATTCTGGGTTTGATTCCGGTTGGCTGGCTAATCGGAAAACCTGAGCCATACTGCCACCTGATTCCAAATTCAAGCCAGTCATTCATTTGATAATTTAAGACAACATTTATTGTGTTTCTCTGATCGAATGCAAAAGGATATTCAATTCCATCTTCGTTTCTGTTTGCAAATGCCAATGCATAAGAAATCCATCCTGAAAATCTGCTATCACGAAATGCGTTTCTTTTAGAAAGAAAAAATTCTACCCCATATGCATTACCGTAAGCTGAATTAGTTGGAATCTGTGTTAAAGAATCTCCGCTAAATGTTGCAGGCAATGTCCATCCAGGAGCAAATCTTGGATCTTTTCCCGGAATTTGCTCGGTATAAAATCTTTCACCATTTAATCTTAGCGGCAGATAAAGATTGCTGAATTCTTTATAGTATCCTTCGACTCTTGCACTCCACTCAGCTGTTAGCCATCTTTCAATTCCCAGAACATAATGCGTTGCTTTTTCGGCGACAAGCCTCTCTGTGTATTGATCGGAAAAATCATAAAGCACACCCTGGTCTCTTAATTTTTCATACCCTGGCGATTGATAGTACAATCCCCAAACTGCTCGCACAGTTGTAAGTTGATCAATTGCATAGGATAGTGAAATCCTTGGTGCGAGATAAGCCTTATTAAGAATATTATAGTAATCAAATCTAAGACTGGGCTGAAAAGTAAATTGCTCAGTTAATTTGATATTGTCCTGCAAATAGGCACGATAACGATTGAAATCCTGTACGTCCTTCAGATCACTTAGAGAAGACCTGAACTGGGGATTTGAATTTAGGATTGCCTGGAGTTGTTCATCAAGCTCAAAAGTAAAATTGATCGTTGTTTGCATAAAATCAGCACCGACCCCGGCTTCAATTATATGGTCTTTTAAAATGTAAGTGAATTTGTCATCGATGGAATATTTTTCATAAATAAATTCACCAACGAAAGAAAATTGTAAAAGATATGGAGCTAATGTATCCGGGATCGTATTTTCAAATGCACTGCGATTGAGTGAGGGATCAAGAATTCGAGAATCGAAATCAGTTGTCCCATTATTTTTATACCAGGAAACAATTAACTTGTTTAAAGTATTTTCATTTGGAGCAAAATGCCAGGCAGCTGACAATAAATCATTGTCGGTATTATTAAAAACTCCCACACTATCAGCACTGCTTCGTTCTTTACCACTCACAACATTAACCGCATCTCTTGAAAGAATTCCGTTAAATAAAAACTTATGTCCATTGTATGGTCCGATCACAAGTTTTCCCTGAAAATCATAAAAGTTTGGAAAGGTCGTATTATCATCAACAAGCCTGGCGCTTTTAACAATTGGTTCAATTATTAAATCATAATACGTTCGACGAGAATTAAACAACCAGCTTCCTCTTAAATTGAAAGGATTTTTCCCTTCCAGGACAATATTTGCATCAACAATCGAGATATTAATATTTCCACCCAGTGATCTTGAAGTCGTTCCTTCCCGATTCGTAACATCAAGAACTGCGGAAAGTCTGTCACCATATTTTGCCGGGAATCCTCCTGATATCAAATTAACATTTTCAACTGCATCTGGATTGAACATACTCACTACACCATAAAGTCTGTAAGGATTAAATACTTCAACATCATCAAGGATTATAAGATTCTGATCAGGTCCGCTTCCTCTAACAATTAATTGTGATGAAAAATCATTTGGAGCTAAAACTCCGGGAAGTGATTGAAGTGTTCTAAATACGTCCTCTGCTGCACCGGGTAGTGTCTTTGCATCTCTTGGATCAAGATCAATTAGACTTGTTCTTGTATCACGCTGATCCTGTCTGTTCACATCACTTACTTCAATACTTTCTAGTTCAATTGCTTTAACTTCAAGCTGAATGTTTAGTTCTGTTATCTTGTTTGGCTCTATCTTAACATCAATTGTTTTCGAATCGTAACCAATCAAGCTAAATCTAACCTTATAGTTGCCATTGGGAATGCTAGGGATCTCATAGGTTCCATCCAATTTACTCGCAGTACCCAAATTTGTATCCAAAATAATAATATTAACAGAAGGTAATGTTTCAGAACCGTCTGAAATTTTTCCTTTTAATTTCCCCGATTGAGCAAAGGCGGTTCCGCAAAAAAGAATAAGAATTATGTAAAGCAGTTTCTTCACAACATTATAATTAGTGAATATGATATTATTTGTCTACAACAAAATAAGGTAGTAAATAATTCCTAAAGCTGAAATTATTAATCGAGATAGAGGGAAAAGAACCCGGAGTAAAGACCGATATTAATTTCCTGAAAATTTTTACCGTGTGATTGAAGCGTGAAGTTATATCTGTAACGTACATAAAATGTGAAGGTATCTTCTACTGTAAACAAACCGACCGATAGTTCCGGGCTTACACCCTGATTTAAATCAAAATTGGTGTATAAAGATACTCCGGGAGATAAGTATTCAATGTGAGATACCTCAAACAATTTTTTATAACCCAATCGCAAATAACTTGGATTATCATTGTTAAAAAGGTAAGAATATTCAATTGACAAATAACCGGATGGATAGTTCAGGTTCCTTGAGCGAAAGGAAATAAAGGGTATCTCTTTTGTTAAACTGAAGTAGCTTGAATGGTTGTCAAAGGCATAACTCGGATATGGAAGAAGAAATATCACGGAACCAAATAAACACAAAGTAAACAGATCGGATCCGGATTTTATCTGAGGTTCAAAAGGTAAATCAAAATCAAATTGTTCGCTTGTATATATTTCTCCTGTCACTGTTTCCGATACAATAACAAAGTTTACTATTTTACCATCAAATGAAAGATCATTTAATATTTATTTCTGCTTTATGCATATCTGCGAAATCATTTGAAACAGTGTATTCGTATTTATCCTCAAGAATAACTTTGGATTTGCACTCTTCACTAGTATAAAATGAAAGCTTGAAGGTGTAGGGCATTTCACGTGTGCAATAGGCGTCGATTAAATAAACTTCTATGGAGTCTGACTGCGCAAAAAGTGATTCAGAGATTAAAAGAATTATAAGTACTAATATAATTTTATTTGTTTTCATATAAATTCCGATGTAAAAATATTTCTTCTTCAAATTTATGGAAATTGTAGTTCTTATATTATTAATAAAATAATTTTCATTGATGACCAAATCAAAAATATTGAAGTTGTTTTGTAAAAATTTTGAGCATAAATAAAGAGTATACTCTAGTTATATACCTTGCAATTGAAAAAACAGTACTTAATATTGTGTGCAGAATTAAAACATCAGCCATTTTAAAAGGATAGGAAAATGAAAAAAGCAATTATCATTTTATCGATGGTAATTTTGGCATTCTTGAGCTTCAAAAATCAACCAGGTAACAATGAACAAACAATTAATCCACTTATCGGTGACATCAGCTTTATTAACAAGTTCGGACAAAAACCAAATGCAACAACAAATGAGGACCTTCGCATAAGAACTCATTTGGAATATGTTGAAAATTTGTTCCGGCAAAAAGATGTTTCTAACTTAACTGCAGAGCAAAAAGAAAATCGAATATATCTTCTCGATTTGCTTCACGAATACTGGACTGATGGAATATTTCCACGTAACTATGACTATGCAAACAACCGAGTTCCGTGCTTCATAGATAAAAACGGAAGAATTTGTGCAGTTGGATATTTAATAGAGAAAACTGCCGGTAGACAGGTGGCAGAAAAAATTAATACTGAATATAAATACGAGAAACTTTTAAAAATGAATGACCCTATCGTTTACAGTTGGGTGCAAGAAGCGGACTAACAATAAAAGAATGTGCAATGATACAGCCAACTTATGGAGAGCCACCAAGTATAAATTATAATCACATCTCAGAAGAATATGGAATAACTTCTGCAATCTTTGGTGGTACTAACCTAGCTCTGAGTACAATCAATGCTATACAAATAAGTGAAGGTACAGATAACAAAACTATTCCTACTATTGGATTAATTACTGGTGCGGGTTCTGTTGTTTTGGGTTTAATCAACTTGCCAGAAAATGGATCGCAGGGTTTCTACAACACAACAAACGAAAGTCAACAAATACTTTCAATGGTTAATATCGGATTAGGATTGACAACAATGATTCTGAGTGGTTGGAACCTGATTGACAATAAAAATCCTGAAGATAAAGCAGTGACTTGGAACTTTTTCAGTTATCCGATACAAGGTTATCAAATGATGGTGGGATTGAACTTAAAAAAAGGACTTTGAAAAGAAAACCACAATACTACATAAGTTGCTTATCAAACTAGTTGGCCTGTCTGGGCATAAAGAAATGCTTTTATTTAAATTTGACTCTGATGAAAGCAAAGTTCAAATAGCTTGCTATCCAAGAGCCTTCTCAACATCATTTATCAAATCCTCAACATCTTCAATACCAACGGAAAAGCGAACAAGTGCATCTGTAAATCCATATTTTTCTCTTTCTTCCTTTGGGACTGCAGCGTGAGTCATTGAAGCTGGATGACAGATTAAACTTTCAACTCCTCCAAGACTTTCTGCAAGTGTAAAAATCTTTACTCCGTTTAATACTTTCTTTGCTTTTTCAATTGTACCAAAATCTGCAGAAACCATTCCTCCGAAACCACGCATTTGTTTTTTTGCAAGCTCGTACTGGGGATGATCTTTTAAGCCGGGATAAATTACTTTTTTTGCAGCTCCAGATTCAGATAAAAATTTTGCAAATGACTTTGCATTTTCTTCGTGCTGCTTCATTCTGACTGCAAGCGTTTTTGTAGAACGAAGAACCAGCCAGCAATCAAAAGGCGAAGGAACTCCACCCGCGGCATTCTGAATGTATCTTAATCGTTTGTGATATTTTTCATTACTGGTTATGAGCATTCCACCAACCATATCGCTATGACCATTTAAATATTTTGTTGTTGAATGGAGGACAATATCAATCCCCAACTCTAACGGATTTTGAAAGTAAGGACTCATAAAAGTATTATCACATACAGAAATCAGATTATTTTTCTTTGCAATTTCTGAAACAGCTTTTAAGATCCGTAAGAATTAACATTGGGTTTGTGGGAGTTTCAACAAAAATCATTTTTGTATTTTTTCTAATCGCACTCTCGATGTTTGCCAGATTGCTTGTATCAACCCAGGAATACTCAATTCCATAATTCTTCATATTCAATTCATATAATCTATACGTGCCTCCATAAACATTGCTGGAAATTATTATATGATCTCCTGCTTTCACAAGACTCATCAATGCGTGTGTTGCTGCAAGACCTGAAGAAAATGCAATACCGTATTTTCCTTTTTCAAGGTTGCGATATTGTTCTCTAGTGCTTGTCTTGTAAGATTGTGAGTTCGTCCGTATTCAAAACCTGTACTCTTACCAAGTTCGTGCTGAGCATAAGTGGATGTTAAATAAAGAGGTGTAATTACAGCACCGGTTGTTGGATCAGGAATTTGTCCTGCGTGAATTGCATCTGTTGAAAAGCCCATATTTTTCTTTCTTTAACTTTCTGTCACCCTGAACTTGTTTCAGGGTCTAACTAGTATTTAAAAGATCCCGAAACAAGTTCGGGATGACTACGAATATTATTTACTATCCATATTAATTAAATCATAACGAGTTATAATATCAGTAACCAAACCAAAATCACTCACTAAAACTGCTTGATTTTCTTTTAACAAAATCTTGACTTCTGATATTTCTGTCTTTGCATCAATTAAAGGGAAACCTTCTTCCATCACATCTTTAATTTCGAATTATAGAGTGTTGGTATTGTCAACCAACTTTGATAATAAACGATTTTCTCTTATAGCACCAACTGATTGTTTTCCTTTTAGAACCGGAATCTGCGTATATCCTGTTTTTGTTATCATCTCAAGAACATCTTTTACTTTGTCATCCTCTTTTATTGAAACAATTTCTTCAATACCAGTTGATTTTTTCCTATCTGAAATATCCCGTAAAGTTCTAATTTCAGTATCAAGCATTCTGTTAATTTAAGCCATTCTTCGTTATGAACTTTTGAAAGATATCTTTCGCCAGTATCGCAAACTATGAAAACAATCAACATCATCTTTTGCAAATTCTTTAGCAATTTCCAAGTGCAACGTGAACAATTGTTCCAGTGCTTCCTCCACAAAATATTCCTTCTTCTTTCGTCAACCTTCTTGCTGCGGCGAATGAATCTTTATCGCTAATGTTTATTATTTTATCTATGTACTGGAAGTGAACATTCTCGGGTAAGACAGTCCTGACCAATTCCTTCAACTAAATATGGACTCCCTTTAATTAATTCTCCTGTTTCTTTGTAATGTTTAAATATTGAACCGAGAGGATCAGCACCAATCACCTGAATATTAGGATTTTTTTCTTTCAGAAATTTTCCCGTCCCGCTGATCGTTCCACCAGTTCCTATACTTGAAACGAAATGAGTGATCTTTCCATCCGTCTGGCGCCAAATTTCCGGTCCGGTTGTTTTGTAATGAATTTCCGGATTAGATGGATTAGAATACTGATACGCAAAAAATGAATTTGGAATTTCTTTATTTAAACGCTTTGCAACATTAACATAATATTCATCATCTTCAGGCTCGGCAAGATTTGAAACAACAATTACTTCCGAACCAAGTGCTTTAAGGTAGTTAATTTTTTCATCACTTACTTTGGAAGTCACAACGAATATACATTTGTAATCTTTTACTGCAGCTGTAATAGCAAGACCAATTCCTGTATTACCGCTTGTTGCTTCTATGATTGTTCCGCCGGGTTTCAGAATTCCCTTTTGCTCGGCATCTGCAATCATATTAAGTCCAATACGGTCTTTAACACTTCCGCCAGGATTTGCAGATTCCAACTTTGCAAATATCTGTGGTTTTAACCCTTTATTTATTTTATTGAGCTTGATTAGCGGAGTATTACCGATCTGCTCAATTATGCTGTTTTTGAATTCCAAATAATTCTCCAGAAGATTACAATTTGTACAATAGATTCACAGATATAAATATAAGGCAATTGTTCACATTGATAAAACGAAATTATGAGTTATAAAATCTGTGTTGATTTTTTACTCCAAAATATTTCAAAATTAATTTGCGTAACTGAATGGTTTCATTTATATTGGTAACCAATCGGTTACAAATTTAGGAACCTGATTATGAATGAACTAAGAAGAGATGTTTTCCAGGCAATCTCAGATCCAATTCGGAGAGAAATTATTCTGCTTCTTTCTGAAAAGAATCTGACATTAAACGGAGTAACGCAAAATTTTAAAATAAGTCGCCCTGCAATTTCCAAGCATATAAAAATACTGGAAGAATGCGGGCTTGTTACTATTGAACAACAGGGGCGTGAACGGTACTGCAATGTAAATCCAGAGCCATTGAATGAAGTATACGATTGGCTCTCGTACTTTGATAAATTTTGGGATAATAAATTAAACTCATTAAAAAACTTTATGGAGAACAAAAAATGAAACCAATCGAGAAAAAAGTTGTAATAAATTCCCCTGTTGCCGATGTATGGAAAGCGCTTACCGATCCGGTAAAGATAGAGCAATGGATGATGATGCCGAACAATTTCAAACCGGAACTAAACAGTGATTTTATTTTTAATGCGGAAATGAATGGAAACCATTTCGATATAACGTGCAAAGTTTTGGAAATATCAGAAAATAAAAAACTTGTTTATTCATGGAGTGGACCTTTCTTTGAAGGCAGTTCAACTGTTAGTATTCAGCTTACAGGTAAAGATAGCCGAACAGAACTGGTTCTCATTCATTCAGGATTTTCTGATAAACAGAAAGATGTACAGGAAAGTCATTCAGAGGGATGGGATTTAAGATTTGTTGCAAAACTTAAAGAAGTTGTTGAGAAAGGATAATCAACTAATTATCCTTTCAATTCTTTTATCGGGAATTAGCCACATAAGCGCAACAGCGATGTAAAGCGCGGCTGCAATTAAGGAATGAACAAATGCAAGCGGAATTGCTACTATATAAATAACCACTGAAATTTTTCCTTTAAAATCATTCCCAATAGCTTTGGCAAGTCTTGAATCTTCGTCGTGGTGAGCTTTTAACGCAATTGTTAGAATAAAATAAGCAATAGCATCTAAAAGCAGAATTACACCATACAAAGCAACTGGCAACGGTGCAAAATTATTTTCGCCCATCCAGCCTGTTACAAAAGGAATTAATGATAACCAGAAAAGTAGATGGATATTTGCCCATAAAATTCTTCCGTTAACTCTTTCAATTGCCTGGCAGAGATGATGGTGGTTATTCCAGTAGATGGCAAGAAATACAAAACTCAGAACATAACTTAAAAAGACCGGGATCAAAGGAACTAATGAATTCAGATCTGTGCCATGCGGCACTTTTAATTCCAACACCATTATTGTTATAATGATAGCAAAAACACCATCACTGAATGCTTCCATCCTGCCTTTTTTCATTTTGAGTCCATATATGTTAATTGAATTTTAAAGAAAAAAAATTATTCAATAATAACAAATTGGTTCGAATGATAAAAGAAATTAAGGATAACTATTTTCACTTTAAATTGCTAATGAGTAGAAATATTATTGTGGTGTATATTTGCTCATCATTTTAATAATAAATACTAATCAAAGTTTTTATGTCTGTAAACGTTACTCCTGTTATTTTATCAGCACTTGAGCTTGATGTGCATTTTGGTGAGCAAGTTATACTTGATAAAGCTTCGCTGTCTGTTCACGAAGGTGATCGTATTGGTTTAGTTGGAAAAAACGGCGCTGGAAAATCTACTTTTCTAAAAATTATTTCAGGTTTAATGCAGCAGGATTCTGGAGATGTTGCGAAGAAAAAAGATATTGTGATAGGTTTTTTATCTCAGGAATTTACTATCGATGAAACTAAAAATGTGTACGATAATATTCTTGATGGAGCTCTATCTGAATTGAATCTGATCAAAGAGTACGAACAGACTCCATTCGATTCACCCAATAAAACATAATCTTGAAGAAAAAGTATTACGACTTGATTCCTGGAATCTGGATAAAAGGATAAATATTCTTATCAATTCACTGGATGCTCCAAATGGCGAGAGAGAAATTCTTTCACTTTCCGGTGGTGAAAAAAGACGGGTTGCACTTTGCAGAGCTTTGATCTCAAAACCTGACTTGCTTATTCTGGACGAACCTACAAATCATCTGGATACTAAATCGATTGAGTGGCTTGAGAATTTTCTTTCATCGTATAATGGAACTTGCATCTTCGTAACTCACGATCGTTATTTCCTTGATAGAATTGCAAACCGAATAGTGGAATTATCATCAGGAACATTTTATTCGCATCAAGGAAATTATACCGGGTACTTAGTTAGTAAAGCAGAACGACGGGCAATTAAAGAAGTTGAAGAGCGTAAACGCCAGATGTTTCTTAAGCGCGAACTTGACTGGATAAAACGCGGACCTAAAGCTCGCAGAACAAAAGCTAAAAGCAGGATTGATAATTATAACGATATTGCCGCTCAAAATGATTATGAAGTTGAACTTGACGTTGATTTAATTATTCCACCTGCAGAAAGATTGGGAAAAAAAGTTTTAGAGTTTAAAGATATTGGGATCAAACTAGGTGAAAAACTGTTGTTTCAAAATTTTAATTTCATCTTTGAACCGGGAAGAAAAATTGGTGTTGTCGGACAAAATGGTGTTGGTAAAACTACTCTGCTAAAAATTATTCTTGGATTAGTTTCACCTACTTTCGGAATTATTGACATCGGCGAAACAACACAATTTAATTATGTGGATCAGGCAAGAATATTGTTGAACGATGAAGATACAGTTATCAAAGCAATCGGTGAAGGAAGTGACACAGTTAAGTTTGGAAAACAAGAGCTTAGCATCTGGACTTATCTTAAGAGATTTCTTTTTAGTGATGAAAGAATTAATACTCTTGTTGGAAGATTATCCGGCGGAGAAAAAAGCAGGTTAACACTTGCAAAGATTTTATGTAACGGCGGTAATTTCCTGATGCTCGATGAACCAACAAATGATCTTGATCTTCCAACATTAAGAATACTGGAAGAAGCTCTTTTATCATTTGAAGGATGTGTGATGATTGTGAGCCACGACAGATATTTTATAAATCGTGTGTGCGATGGAATTTTAGCTTTGGAAGGTAATGGAGAAATTTATTACAGTGAAGGCGATTACGATTTTTATATCGAAAAGAAAAAGAATCGGGACAAAGAGATTGATCAATCAAAACCAAAAGTTAGAAAAGAAGATTCACGAGTAAAACCAAAATCCAAAAAACTTAGATTTAAAGATGCATTGGAACTGGAAAAGATTGCAGAAAAAATAATAATTGCTGAAGAAGAAGTTGAACAAATCGAAGAAATATTTTCCTCCCCTAGCTTTTACGAAAAATATGCCATACAGACTAATGAATTGAATCAAAAATTAGAATCAGCAAAAGAGAATGTAAAAAAGCTGTACGATAAGATGGGATGAGTTGGAGAGGAAGAAAATTGAACTTTCTTAGTAATGGATATGTTTCTAAACTTAAAAAATATTCAAAGAATTAGTTTACTCGTCTAAATGCAAATCACAAAAACATTATATTTAAAAACCCGCACTGAATGGCGGAAACTGGTTAAAAAAGAATTACAAAAAAGAAAAAGAAATATGGCTGGTTTTTCAAAATAAATCTTCTGGTAAAACGGGAATATCGTACGAAGAGGCAGTGGAAGAATCGTTATGTTTTGGATGGATTGACAGTATTGTTAAAAAGACTGAAAAGGATAGCCGTGTCCAAAGATTTACACCAAGAAACCCAAAGAGCAGTTATTCTCAGCTAAATAAAGAGAGATTAAAACGCTTACTCAATCAAAAGAAAGTAATTTCATCCGTTAGGGAGACACTCGGTGATTTAGAAAACGAAAAGTTTGTTTTTCCAAAGGATATCCTAAACGAAATTAAAAAGAATAAAGAAGCCTGGAAGAATTTTCAAAATTTTTCTGAATCGTATAAAAGAATCCGGATTGCTTTTATTGATGGAGGAAGACACAGACCTGATGTATTTAAGAAGCGTTTAAATTATTTTATCAAAATGACTGCTCAAAATAAACAATATGGAATACCAGGAATAGAAAAGTATTTGTAATCAATTCTTTTGTAGGTGTGATCTTCACCTTTTATTATTGAATTAACAATCCTTATCTTGCAATCAAATCTATGAAGCTGCTTTTATCATACCTTAAAAATTATTGGAAACTGGTTATACTTGCATTATTCCTTGCAGCAATCAATCAGGTCTTCTCAATGCTCGATCCGTGGATATTCCGGATTGTTATTGATGACTATGCAACTAAATTCAATCAATACACAACCGAACAATTTATTCGCGGTGTATTGCTCCTACTTGCTGCTGCTGTCGGAGTAGCATTCGTTTCGCGAGTAGCAAAAAATTTCCAGGATTATTACGTAAATGTAATTACACAGAAGCTTGGTGCTACAATATATTCTGATGGAATAAGTCATTCATCTACTACTTCCATTTTACCAGTTTGAAGATCAGCGAAGCGGAACTACTCTTGGTATTTTACAAAAAGTAAGAAGTGATTCAGAAAAATTAATTTCTACTTCAGTAAATGTACTTTTTCACAACTTTGGTTGGTGTTGTTTTTGTATCAATATATGCAATAAGTGTATCTTGGGTTATTGCACCAATCTTTTTTTCTTCGATACCGCTCATTGGATTAATAAGCTCTGTTCTAGGTAAAAAAATAAAAAAAATACAGAAGGTTATTGTTACAGAAACTACTTCGCTTGCCGGCTCAACTACTGAATCATTAAGAAATATCGAACTTGTGAAAAGTCTTGGACTAGGTAACCAAGAAATAAACAGGCTTAATTCTACGACAGATAAAATTCTCGAACTTGAATTGAAAAAAGTTCGTTATATCAGAAAATTAAGCTTTTTACAGGGAACAATTGTCAATTTTTTGAGAACTACTATTTTATTTGTGATGCTATATCTGATTTTCACTCAGCACATAACAGTCGGAGAATTTTTCTCTTTATTTATCTATTCATTTTTTATTTTTGGTCCGCTTCAAAGTCTGGGTGACATTATTAATATCTATCGTGAAGCAGAAGTCTCACTAAATAATTTTAATGAATTGATTTCAAAACCAATTGAGAGTAAACCGGTAAGGCCTCAAAAACTTGGTGAGATAAAAAGAATAGAATTTGAAAAAGTAGTTTTTCAACATCAATCTGCTAACAGGCACGCAATTAACGGAATCTCGTTTAAAGTTGAAGAAGGTGAAACTTTAGCATTTGTTGGTCCTTCCGGTTCGGGTAAAACAACACTTGTTAAGTTGCTTGTTGGACTTTATACTCCGCAGGAAGGAAAAATTCTTTTTAATAATATTCCGGGTGACGGAATTGATTTTGATGAAATCAGAGAGAAGATAGGATTTGTTACTCAGGATACACAGCTTTTCTCCGGGACGATTAAAGAAAATTTACTTTTTGTAAACCCAAATGCCACGGATGATGATTGCATAGAAGTTTTAAGAAAAGCAGCAGCAACAAGTCTATTAGAGCGAGCTGAGAATGGACTCGATACATTGATAGGTGAAGGAGGAATAAAAGTAAGCGGCGGTGAAAAACAGCGTCTATCAATTGCAAGAGCATTGCTTAGAAATCCACATCTTTTAATTTTTGATGAAGCTACTTCTGCTCTTGATTCACTGACTGAGGAAGAAATAACTAAAACGATTAGGGAAGTATCGTTAGGAAAAGATCTGATTACACTTATGATCGCACACAGGCTTTCAACAGTAATGCATGCAGATAGAATTTATGTTCTTGAAAGAGGAAATATTGTTGAATCAGGGAAACACGAAGAACTACTTGAAATTAAAGGACTCTATTACGCAATGTGGAGACAGCAGATTGGTGAACGCGATTTTGTTTTAAATGGTTTATTAAAAAATGTTTCGGAGAATTAAAAAAACCAAATTGAATCAAACGTCAGTCTGAGCGGAGTCGAAGACTGAAAGTTTTATTTTTGTCACACTTCGACTACGCTCAGTGTGACTAAATTGACAATTAATAATATTATGAGATCAATAAAAAAAATTATTCGAAGTCAGAAGGTTGATATGGGAGGGATTATCCTCGATCAAGCATTACCAAATCAGTTTATGGATCAGCTCGATCCGTTTCTACTTATTCATCACTGGGATGACGTACTTAAAGGAAATCAAAAGCAAAATGATGCTGGAGTTGGACCTCATCCGCATCGTGGATTTTCACCAGTTACATTAATTTTTAAAGGTGGAGTTCATCACCGTGATTCAAGAGGAAATAACAGCATTGTAATGGCTGGAGGAACTCAATGGATGTTTGCCGGAATGGGAATTACTCACAGTGAAAGACCTTACAAGGAACTAGCTGAAAATGGTGGTGCTTTCGAGTTGATTCAATTTTGGTTAAACGTTCCTGCAAAAAATAAAATGGAGCAACCGGTTTATACTGCAATTAAAAAAGAAGATACTCCGGTCTTCACTTCAAAAGATGAAAAAGTAAAAGTCGGAGTTGTTTCTGGCAGTTTCAAAAATCTCATAGGTGTTGTTAACCATTTTTCTCCCGTTACTGTTTTAAGATTTGATTTTGAAAAAGAAGGCGAAATAGAATTTGAAATTCCTTCAAGCCAAAATGCATTAATATATTTACTCGATGGAGAGTTGTTAATAAATGGTTCAGAAAAAGTTGAAGGTGGAAACCTGGTTTGGTTTTCAAATGATGATACAAACATAAAAGCTAAATCAATCCTTCCAACAAGGGCAATCTTACTAGCTGGTGAACCGATAAATGAAGAAGTTGCATCATACGGGCCCTTCGTGATGAATAACCAAACACAAATTATGCAGGCAATCCGGGATGCACAAATGGGAAAAATGGGTGTGTTAATCGAGGAATAATGAAATGGTTATTTCAGCATTAATCAAAGCTCTTGAAATTGAATTACTTCAGCCGGGAATACGGAAATCAGAAATAAGATTAAACGAATTGATAGCTGACAATTTTTTAGAAATAGGTACTTCAGGAAAGCAGTATAACAAAAAAGATACAATTGACGCTTTATCGGAAGAAGATGAAATAAAGTTTTCTATCACTAATTTTAATACTGTTGAAATTGCACCTTATACAGTATTGGCAACATACGAGGTGGAAAAAGAAAACTTGGGAAGTAATAAAATATTATTTTCAACTCGTACATCAATCTGGAAAAATTTCGACGGTAACTGGAAAATTATTTTTCATCAGGGCGCAACACACCATAAATAATTTATTTGTTAGTAATAATCTTGAGGAATTAATGTTAAACTATGATAAATACAACACGAAGCTTAATACGAAATACAAACACTTTGAACTGATTAATATTCCTCAAATAGTTAAAGAAACAAAAGACAAATGGTTCAACCAAACATTAACTGAAGTTAATGGCAGTGTTGTTAGAGTTGGGATTGTTGAAGGTGAGTATCACTGGCACAAACACGAGAATGATGACGAATTCTTTTTTGTTCTCGAAGGAAAATTATTTGTTGATTTTCGGGAATCCACCCCTTCGGGAGAAGATAGAACGATTGAACTGAATTCTGGTCAGGGAATAACTGTAACAAAAAATGTTCAACACAGAACGAGAGCACCACAAAAAACTGTAATACTTATGGTTGAGAATAAAGAGATTATTCCCACTGGTGATTAATAAATTATTGATAGGATTTGTAGCCGATGAATTCATCAGAAGTTAAAAAAGAGTTTGGAAAATTAGTAAAGAATAGATTTGAAGTTTACAACAGCATATTTCTAAATCTTCCTTTCAGTAAAATCCGTGATACGGGAATGTTCATTCCACTTCTCCAGCGAGTATGCAAAAAAGGTCTTCAAGCAGGAAAGGATCCAATTGAGATTCTGGATGAATTTTTTAAAATGAATTCTAGTTTTAATTCTGAAGATCAAAGGATTGATTTTATGTTCAGAATAATTCAATATATCGAAAGACAAATAGTCCTTTACGATAGTGTTGAAGATGCAGCCTTTCCGGCAATCCAGAATTTAAGAAGCGAAATATCATTAAAAGACTTTATCAATCTGTTAAAAGGAGAAACAGATCTAGAAGAAATCTCCGCTAGGTTGTTGGAATTCAGTGCGAGGATTGTTTTGACTGCGCATCCAACTCAATTTTACTCGCACACTGTACTTGATATTATGAACAAACTTAGAACTTTGATCCTGCAAAACGATATCAACGGAATCGATTTAACTCTTCAGCAATTAGGATTAACATCACTTGTAAATTCACAAAAGCCGACTCCTTTAGATGAAGCAAAAAATATAATTTATTTTCTCAGGAATGTATACTACGATGCTGTTGGAGAATTATACACTCAAATAAAAAGTCTTTTGGGAAATAGTGATTTTGAGAATCCGGGAATTATTCAAATCGGTTTCTGGCCTGGTGGAGATAGGGATGGAAATCCATTTGTTAATTCAGATATTACAATGAATGTAGCTGATGAACTAAGAATGTCTTTGATGAAATGTTATTACAGGGATGTAAAAAACCTCGAGCAAAAAATGACTTTCAGAAAAGTTGAAAGATTAATTTCAAACCTTAGATCAAAACTTTATGCTGCGATGTTTGACGCAAATAAAACAATAGAGTTAGGCGATATTCTTAATTCTCTCTATAAAATAAGGAATTATATTGTTGAAGATTACAACAGCCTCTATCTTGAATTGCTTGATGATTTAATTAACAAAGTAAAAATATTCAAATCTCATTTTGCGGTTTTCGATATAAGGCAAAATCATGAAGTTCATAAAAAAGTAATTGAAGATATTTTAAGGAAGGAAGGATTGATTGCAAAGAATCTTGATGAGATCAATGAAGATGATTTAGTTGATATTCTTCTTAATAAAAAAATAAAAATCGGTCCAGATCAATTCGAAGATGACCTTGTAAGAGATACTCTGCTCAATATCGCTCAGCTAAAGCAGATACAAAATAAAAACGGTGAGGAAGGATGCTCAAGATACATTATCAGCAATTCTGAAAATATTTTTTCCGTATTGTTCGTCTATGCATTGTTCAGGTGGTGCTGGAACAGCAATAAATTTAATTTTGATATTGTGCCGCTATTTGAATCAATGCAGGCTTTGCACAATTCTAAAAATATTATGGGAGCTTTGTTCAATTTACCTGAATACAAAAAGCATTTGAGACAGCGAAATAACTCACAGACTATAATGCTGGGATTTTCAGATGGAACGAAAGATGGCGGTTACCTGAAAGCCAATTGGTCAATCTTTAAAACAAAGGAAAACCTTTCTACTTTATGCAAGCGAAATAAAATTAAAGTAATATTCTTTGACGGACGAGGTGGTCCACCCGCAAGAGGAGGAGGTAAAACACATAAGTTTTATGCAACGCAGACGGAAACAATTGCAAACAATCAAATTCAACTTACTATTCAAGGGCAAACGATCACGAGCAAATATGGAACGAAAGAACATTTCATTAATAACATGGAGCAATTGTTGACAGCGGGTTTATCAAATAAATTTTTTACTGATAAAAATAAAATACCGGAACAGGCAAGAAAAATAATTGAGGATCTCGCACAAATAAGCTTTGAAAAATATCAATCACTTAAGAGTCATGATAAATTTCTTCCATATCTTGAAAGGAAGAGCACACTTAAATATTATGGTGAAACCAAAATCGGCAGCAGACCCGCAAAAAGAGGTTCTAAAAATAAGTTGGAGTTTGAAGATCTCAGAGCCATTTCTTTTGTGGGATCATGGAGTCAGTTGAAGCAAAATGTACCTGGATATTTTGGTGTGGGTACGGCATTAAAAAAACTTGCTGACAAAGGTAAATTGAAAGAATTAAAAAAATTATTTAATGAAGTTCCTTTTTTCAATGTTTTAATGCTGAATAGCATGATGTCACTGTCAAAATCAAATTTTGAGCTTACAAAATATTTCAATAAGGACAAAGAATTCAGAAGTTTCTGGAATATTTTATACAATGAGTATAAACTTTCAAAGGAAATGCTTCTTAAAATTTCAGGTTTTAATGAGCTAATGGAGGAAGAACCGGTTTCCGGCAGTTCGATTGCAATTCGTGAAGAAATTGTTCTCCCGCTTTTAGTAATTCAACAGTATGCAATGCAAAAAATTGAGCAAGACACAAAAAGAAAAAATGCATATGAAAAAATTGTGAGAAGATCTTTGTATGGAAATATTAATGCAAGCAGGAACTCAGCGTAATTTGAATTATTCAAGAAAGCTAAACCCTCTCAAAAACTCTTCAGTCGTCATTCTCTTTCTTCCTTCCTGCTGAAGTTCCAGAATTTTTAAAGCATTTATTCCGCAGCCAATTATCAATTCAGTTTTTGTTTGCTCAATTTGAAATGGTTTCAAATCAGTTCTTTCAATTACTTCCGTTCTAAATATTTTTATTACTTTCTCTTTGTGAATAAAAAATGCAGCGGGATAAGGTGAAAGTCCCCGAACCAAATTATGTATGTCCAAAGCAGATTTTTTCCAATCAATCTCACAAAATTCTTTTGTGATTTTTGGTGCAGGAGAAGCTAGAGAATCATCCTGTTTCTTCAGTTCGTAATTTCCATTTTCTCCGAAGGAGTCCTGTCGGACAATAAGATTTACTGTATCAAGTACAAGTTTTGCACCTAGCTCACTCATCCTGTCGTGAAGAGTTTCAAAATTATCTTCCGGAAGTATTTTAAGTTTTTGTTGAAGGTAGATATTTCCTGTATCTACTTTCTCAGCGAGTTTGAAGGTGGTCAAACCTGTTTCGGTTTCACCATTTATTAACGCCCATTGGATTGGAGCAGCACCACGATACTTTGGGAGATACGATCCATGCAAATTGAATGAGCCAAACTTCGGAATTTCAAAAGCTTCTTTTGGCAAAATCCTGAAGGCCACAACAACAAAAAGATCAGGTTGAAGTGATTTCATTTGATTTATGAATTCTTCATTTCCCTTTAACTTTTCAGGCTGATAAACAGGAAGATGATGATCCAATGCAAACTGTTTTACAGAAGTGAATGAAACCTTTTTTCCCCTTCCCCGTTCTCTATCCGGTTGAGTTACAACTGCCAGAATTTTATGATTGTTTTCAAGCAGAATTTTTAAGGAAGGAATTGAGAAATCAGGTGTGCCCATAAAGACAATCTTCATCACACACCTATTTGATTAAATAATCTGTAGAAGAGCTGATCGGGTAATCAATATCTAGTTTTCGTTTTTTAATTTTTTCCAGATGCTTTTTATATCGTTTTTTCAATTCATCATCAAAGTAATCAATAAATAACACACCTTGCAGATGATCGTACTCGTGCTGAATGACTCTGGCGAAAAGTTCGTCAGCTTCAATAGTATGTTCTTTCATATTAACATCAAAATAAGAAACCTGAATCGATTCCGGTCTGATTACTTCCTCACGAAGTTCAGGAATACTTAAACATCCCTCTTCGATTGAAATTATTTCATCTGACCTCGAAATAATTTTCGGATTTATCATCGCGATAGGTTTGTATTTTTCATAATCTTCGACAGGTGAAATATCAACAACGAAAATTTGTTTATTTATTCCCACCTGGTTGGCTGCAAGTCCAATTCCATTTGCATTTCTCATCGAATCGAACATATCAGCAATAAGTCCAACAGTTTTATCATCAATTTCTATGATCTTCGCTGTTTTCTTTCGTAATATTTTATCACCACAAATGGTGATGGGGATTATTGACATATTCTGTGATTATTCTTGAAATTATTTACGTCAAAAATACTATTCTTAGATGAGAGATTAAATAACTTGAGTAGTGACTTGAAGGAAAAAAATAATATTATTCTTTTATGAGCAGTTTCCCATCTTTCATTAGTAATTTTCCATCCATCCACACGGTCGGTTTTTTAACGACACCGTCGAGATGAATAGGAACGTTTACGCTACCTCCCATAGAAATATTGTTGCCAAGAGCAATGTGGATCGTTCCCATAACTTTTTCGTCTTCCAGCAGGATTCCGCTGAGTTTAGCTGAATCGTTTGTGCCTATTCCAAACTCTGCAATGTTGCGAGCTTGTTTACCAACTTTATCCAGCATTACTTTCAATTTTTTTGCTGCAGTTCCGCCAGAAATTTTTGTAGCGTATCCTTTTTCAACTTCTATTTTAATATTAACATTTTTTATGAGTCCCAAACCAGCCATAGATCCATCTACAACAAAAATTCCATTTGCCGTTCCTTCAACCGGAGCTAAGAATCCTTCTCCGGTTGGAAGATTTCCGCTTTCTCCTTTTTTATGAAAGAGACCTTTGCTGGGTATTACTTTTCTTCCTGTTATCTCAAAAGTAATATCAGTTCCCGCATGCGCAGTTACTCTGATTGTTTTTCCCTTCTCCAGAATTTTTTGAAGTTTTATTGTACGTTTTGAAATTGCTTTATAGTCAGCATTCATTCCTCTAATCATTACTTCTTTAGTTATACCGGGAAAAGTAGCAATTCGTACCCCCTTTGCAGAAGCAGCTCTTCTTGCATCTGTGTGAGTTAAGGATTTTGCAGTCGGGCAAAAAACAACATCAAATTTTTGCATCAATTCAGCAACTTCGGGAGATGGTTCTTCACCATTTATTTTTCCTGACTTTGTGATTACCAGCAGTGAATAATATCCTAACTTTAAAGCATTCTCGTGGAGTGATAATCCAATTTCTCTTTTTAGTTCATCTGTAATAACAAGAATTTTTTCATTCTTTTTTGCACCCATACAATCACGAATTGCAATTTGCGACGCTGTATCTAGTTTTGTTAATTTTTTCATTTAAGTTTTACCATGTTTACATTTGATTTGAAAGCTTGTTTCTTGATTTAATTCCTAATTCAAGACCATGTGAATTTGGTCCGGTCTCTGCTTTCCTCAACAAATATGCAAACAGCAGCCCCAGAAATCCAAGAATAGAAAATATCCACATTCCAAGATGGTAACCTGCCGGATTTCCTGCACTTGCACCGGAATAATCATTTGCTGCGCCGATAATCAATGGGAAAAGCGCCATACCAATTTGTTGTATAAGTGTCATTAATGCATAACCTGATCCTAATCGCCTCTCTTCCACAATATATGCAACGGAAGGCCACATTACAGCAGGAATTAATGAGAATGCAACTCCCATCATAATAATCGGGATATAAAGCGAAATATCTGTATAACCCATCAACAAATAAACAGGTAAGAGTAATATTGAGCCGAATGTCATCAATAAAGCACGTTTACCGATGTAGTCAACAAGAAGTCCAATCAATGGAGTAGCAATCATCGCTGCTAATGGTAAAGCTGAAATAAAACTGCCGGCCATTTCCCTTGAAATGCTATGAGTCTCCATAAAAAACTTTATAGCAAAAGCTCTGAAGGGAAAAATACCTGAATAAAAAGTGACACAAAGCAGAGTAATGTACCAAAAAGATTTGTTGAACTTAAAAAAATCTTTGATGTTGAGCTTATCTAATTTACTACCCGAACCTAAAATGTAAAGTTTTTCTCCTCTATGCTCGAGCATTGCATATACTAGTATACCTAACACAGAAAGCATTCCAACCATAGCGGCAATTAGTAATGGTCCCTCATAACCTCCGCTGTAAAAGCCAGGAAAAATTGAAGGTGAATTATCGACTGCGTATGTACCGGCGCGTGCAAGAAAAAGATTCGCTCCGAGTGCAAAGCTTAATTGTTTGCCTTTAAACCACTTTGCTATTGCTACTGTAATTGCAACTATTAATGGTTCAGATCCGATTCCCAGCAGAAACCTGCCTGCGAGCATAACATATAAGTTTGAACCAAATGCTGTTAGAAAGCCTGCAATAGTACAAATAGCAGCAAATATTAATGCTGATTTTTTGGTCCCCCATCTGTCAACTAAAATTCCACCAAATATCAAAACTATTATCGCAGCAAAGCTGTAATAAGAATACATTTGGCCAATATCTAAGTCAGAGAAATTTAGTTGAGTTTTTAATTGATCAGCAACCAGGGAGATCGAATCGTACACATAATAGTTTCCGAACATTGCAATGCTAAGAAAAATTAAAACCGCCCACCTGTAATAAGCAGGTGGTTCAGATTTCACACGATTATTATCCATAATTGTTCCTTAATAAAATAAAAAGCAGACACTATAAGAATGTAAGTATCTGCTTTACAATTTTTCTTAACAAAAAGAATTTTAGTTAGATGGAATATTCTTTAAAACATTGATTAGCTGCTTGTAGAACTCCGGAACTGTCGATATTTGTAATTTCTCATCGGGTGAATGAACGCCAATCATTGTTGGACCAAAAGAGATCATATCCATATTTGGATATTTTTCTTTGATGATCCCGCATTCGAGTCCTGCGTGAATTGCAGTAACTTCCGGTTCTTTACCATAAATATTTTTATAAGTTGACTTGAACACTTTGAATATATCTGAGTCAATATCAGGTTTCCACCCCGGGTATCCGTCGTTGTACGAAACCGTTCCACCAGCCAGATTAAGAGCAGACGTAACCATATTCGTTATATCAACTCTTTCAGAGTCTACGGAACTTCTCTGGCTTGTTACAATGTTGATATGCTTCCCCGTTGTTTCAACAACTGCAAGATTATTTGATGTTTCGACGAGACCTGGAATATCATTTGACATTTTAGTAACACCATGCGGAACTGCATAAATCGTGTTAATAATATTTTTCTGATTCTTTTCCCCTATGAATTTCTCAGGCATCTCATGTTTTTCAACTGAAATATTAAGGCCGGGATCAGCAGCTTCAAATTCCTGTTTCATTTCAGCATTAAATTTTTTAACAAACTTTTTAAATTTCTTTTCATCCTTTTTGGGGACAGCAACAACCGAAAATGCTTCACGTGGAATAGCGTTGTGTTTGTTTCCACCATTGATTGATCCAACTCTGATATTATTCTCTTGTGAATATTCCCAAATTAATCTGTTCAAAATTTTTGTTGCGTTGCCTCTTCCCAGATGAATGTCGATTCCGGAATGACCACCTTTTAATCCCAAAACTTTAATTTCAAAAGCAGAATAATTCTTCGGAGCTTTTTCCAGCTTTGCTTTGAACTTTGCGATTGTGTTCATTCCACCGGCACATCCGATAAAAAGGAAGTCAATCTCCTCGGAGTCCATATTGATAAGTATATCTGCTTTCAGCCAACCTTTTTTAAGTTTATTTGCGCCAGTTAAACCAGTTTCTTCATCAAGAGTAAACAAAGCTTCAATTGGTCCATGTTCAATATTATTTGATTCCAACACAGCCAAAGCCGCAGCCATACCAATTCCATTATCTGCACCAAGGGTTGTACCCTTCGCTTTAACCCAATCACCATCGATATAAGGTTGAATTGGATCGTTATCAAAATCGTGCTCAACACCCCTGTTTGATTCACAGACCATATCGATATGAGATTGAAGAACTACAGTCTTCAGATTTTCTTTCCCCTTGGTTGCGGGTTTTCGGATTAGAATATTTCCAAATTTATCTTTCTCTGTTTGAAGCTTCAGTCTTTTACCGACTGATACTACGTACTCAGCAATCTTCTCTTCTTTTTTTGAAGGACGAGGATATTTACAAATCTCCTCAAAGTGATTCCAAACTAATTTCGGCTCTAAATGACCTAATACATTTCCCATAATAATATTTTTCCCTAATTATTTTTATTAGATTTTTTCTTCTTTACTCATAGCAAATTTAAACAGAACGGCAGCAAGTAAAGCAAAGAGAATAAGAGAAACAAGGTCTCCTACTGCTCCCAGACTTTCACCTAAACCTGTATTAAGCAAATCAACAACATTCATTGCTCTTCCTTCTGCATCTGTTCCAACATTAGTACCGATGAGTATTGCGATAATGATTCCAGTTATTGCGCCTCCTGCAATCAAACCTGAACTAAATAATGCACCAGGGCCGATTTCAGATTCTTCAACATTAGATTTTTTCTTTTTATCAACAAACCACTTAACTAATCCTCCAATAAAAATCGGGGAGGAAGTTGATAAAGGAAGATATGCACCCACTGCAAAAGGTAGTGAACGAACTCCGCTTAATTCCATCACTGCAGCTATTCCCATCCCTATAATTACAAGTCCCCATGGAAGATTCTGACTGAGTAATCCTTTTATTACAGTTGCCATGAGTGTAGCTTGTGGAGCTGGTAGTGGGTTAGTATGAGCCTCTGTTATTGGTCCAATACCTAGTGTATTATTCAATAATAATAAAGTAAATCCAATAACAATAACCGAAGCAAGTACTCCGATTAGTAAACCAATTTGCTGCTTTACCGGAGTTGCACCAACGATAAATCCTGTTTTTAAATCCTGAGAAGTTGCACCTGCATTAGCTGAAGCAATACATACAATTGAACCAACTACTAATGCAATTGGTTGATAAATATCACCTGTCCACCCAACTCCAACAAAAATTAGAGATGTTGCCATTAATGTTGCAATCGTCATCCCGGAAATTGGATTTGATGATGACCCGATTATACCAACAATTCTTGATGAAACAGTTACAAAGAAAAATCCAAATACCACAATCATTATTGCAGACAGAAAATTTGTTGGAATATTTGGAATGAGTGTCATAAATAATATTAAAAGAACACTTCCAACCAAAACAAATACTAATGGAATATCTTTTTCTGTTCTTATTTTTTCTGTCTTTGTATTGTTTTTACTGTTTGCACGATTCTCTTTTAAATCAGCAAATGAATCTCTGAAAGCACTTATAATTGTTGGAAAAGATTTTATTAATGTTACAATTCCGCCAAAAGTAACCGCTCCCGCACCAATATATCTTATATAATTGCTCCAAATTTCTGATGGGGACATTTCGGAGATTAATTTGGTCCCGGGTGCAAATACATTTGTTAAATTATCACCTAAAAGAGTTATCAGTGGAATCAACACAAGCCAAGACAAAACTCCACCTGCAACCATGATACCCGCTATTTTGGGTCCGATAATATAACCAACACCAAGAAGCTCAGGAGTTATTTCGCCATTTATTGTTCCATTTGGAAGAGCAGATCTTCTACCGAAGACATAAGCAGGAACTTCCTTCCACAATCCGATGATAGACATAAAAAATTTATATAGGAATGCAATCCCTAATCCATAGTAAACTTTCTTTGCAAGATTACCTCCTTTTTCTCCTGCAACAAGTACATCTGCACAAGCTGTTCCTTCTGGATATGGAAGCACTTTATGTTCTTTAACAATTAATGATCTCCTTAAAGGGATCATGAATAGAACTCCTAAAATTCCACCAGCTAATGCTAAAACGAAAATTTGAAAATATTGAAAATAACTTTCGCCACCGGGAAGAAATAACAATGCAGGTAGCGTAAATACAACTCCAGCCGCAACGGATTCACCGGCAGATCCAATTGTTTGAACTATATTATTTTCAAGGATTGTCGACTTACCGATTTTTTTAAAAACAGCAATCGCTAGCACAGCAATCGGTATTGAAGCACTGACCGTTAAGCCAACCTTCAATCCAAGATAAACCGTCGCCGCCCCGAAGATAATCCCAAAAATGGCTCCGAGTATAATTGCTTTGGGAGTAAACTCCGGTATTGTGTCGGTGGGAGAAATGTAGGGTGTAAATTTTGTTTCTGAAGAATTACTTTCCGCCATAAACTGTAACTCCTATCGTGTAAAGTGTTTTGAATAGACGAGTTTGAAAATCTGAAATAATAGCCTGAAATGCAAACAATATAATTATATTATTTAGGTTCACCTGAGATAACAATCTTTTTTGACAATCTTTTCCTCATAGATTAGCTAGATATAATTTGAAAATATCTCGACTCATATTGTTAATTTATTTTAAATTACACTTAGAATTACATACTAATAAAACCTAAACATAATTTTAAGCATTCAGATGGCGGAATTGAAAACTAAACCAAACAAGGTAAGTGTTGAAAAATTTTTGAAATCAATCAAAGATGAAAAGAAGCGGGAAGATAGTTTTAAAGTGCTTGAGTTGATGAAAAAGATAACAAAAGAAGAACCAGTTATGTGGGGACCAAGCATTGTTGGTTTTGGGAGGTACCATTACAAATATGCAAGCGGACGTGAAGGTGATTGGTTTTTAACAGGCTTCTCACCAAGAAAACAAAACTTAACTATTTACATTATGTCAGGATTCAAACGCAACAATGAGCTGATGAAAAAACTTGGCAAGCATAAAACAGGAAGCAGTTGCCTTTATATCAATAGACTTGAAGATCTTGATATGAAAATCTTAAAAGAATTGATAACAGAATCTCTGAAGTATATGAAAACCAAGAAATGGTCGGATTAAAATTGCATCTTGCGCATACCGATGTGGCAAATTGCAAAATCATATTTAACAGGATCATTGGAATCATACTTTTTTAAGTTTTCTGTGATCTCTTCTGCCATTTTCCAGCTTACATTTTTTCTGTGTGTAAGTTTGAGTTTCGTACAAATTCTCGCAACGTGAGTATCGACAGGAATAATTAGTTTGGAAGTCGGAATTTCTTGCCACGATCCAAAATCGAGTTCATCTCTTCTAACCATCCAGCGGAGGAAGAGATTCATCCTCTTACAGGCACTTCCCTTCTCGGGTAAAGGAAACATAAACTTTAATCCCCTGCTCAATATTCCAAATTCGTTTTGTGCTTTTTGCAAAAAGAAATTTGAAAAATACGTTATAGCATTTTTAACATTCATATCATCCTGATGATATCCTGAAAGAAAAAATTTCTTTAATGAACCAAATTCTTGATACGATAAACTCAACAAGTGACAAAGTTGATTGATATCTTTCGAAGTGTAAAATCTGTGAATGAAAGAATTATTCAGCTGTGATTTATTAATGGAATAATTTTTTATGAAGTCAAACGGTTTATTATCACAGACAAGTAAAAACTTGTTTAGGGAGTTTATAATCTGCTTTACGTTCCCATAAGCAAAAACTGAGGCAATAAATGCCATCACCTCAATATCTTTTTCTTCTTTAAATAAATGGGGGAATTGAAGTGGGTCAGGTTCGATTTTTGTTTTATCGAAAGCTTTATAATGATATTCAAGTTTTTCCCGAAGGGACAAGTGCTTGAGATTAGATCTATGTTGCATTTAATTAATTGTGGTTAAATTTGAAGTAAAGTTAATCAGATACTTCTTAATTATTCATAATTAAAGTGGATAATATTATGAAAAAACAATTATACTTTCTTTCATTTTTAATAATACTTATATTTACAACTGCACTTGCACAAAGTGAAAATGATAATTGTCCATCTCTCTTTACTCGTTCTAAAATTAAAAATCCAAAAGTACAGATAACAAAAGTTGAGGTTGTAGATTCAAATAAATTTACTGTGTTACCACAATTTGTAATGGATAAAGACTCTGTTTCTAGATTATTTATCTATCCAGAAATCGCAAAAAGAGCTGGGGTCGAGGGAATCGTGATATTTAGAGTTGAAATAGATGAATATGGAAAGGCAATAAAAGCAAATTTAATAGAAGGTATAGGTGCGGGTTGCGATGATGTAGTATTATATACATTATTAAAAGCTAAATATAAAAACGCAAAAGTCTTGGATAAAAATATTTCATCGGAAATATTTGTTACTGTTAAATTCTCACTAAATATAGTCGTTGATAATCCTGATTTGGTCTTTGATGAAATTATTTACATAGACCATTCGCCAGTTTACTTCTACAAAAAAATCGTACTAAACAAATTTGGAAATGTAACATATTATGAAATTGACAAGATTTTAAAATCTGGAACATGATTTAACAATAAATAAACAAGGCACAATAAATATTGATACATATTTGAGGTTTAGTGATTTTATTATCTCTCAATGTTTCCTTGATTATAAAGATAGTTATTACTACTCTGCTTCTGATCATCAACGAAGAGAGACGGTGCAAGTAATTTCTGGTTCAATAGAAAGATCTGTGACTTCGATCGGAGATGGGGATCCTGTTGGATTATGGGCTATAATTTATATTCTCAGACATATTCAAGATCAAATAAAATGGGACGAAGTAGAGTAATGAATATGAGTCTAAAAAATATTTTAATTATTAGCATAATATTTATTGTACAGCCATATACAATCTTCCCTCAGCAATTCAACCAGCTTGCAGATGCAGTTATTGAAAAAGACACGGTAAAAATAAACCAGCTTCTTCAATCCGGAGTTGATATTAATTCTCAATACAAAAACACAGGCACTTCAGCTTTAATGATTGCAAGCAGTTACTATTATTACGATGGCATTGTTCAGTATTTAATCGAGAAAGGTGCAAACGTAAACCTTCAGGACAATGAAGGAAAAACTGCATTGCTCTGGGCTGCAAGTAATTCACTCCCAAATTCAAATATTTTAGTTGCCAATGGTGCCGATGTTAACATTGCTTCAAATGACGGTATGACTCCTTTTTTGCAGGCAACACTCGGTGTTTCATCAGGTAAAGTTCCTTTGGAGATGTGTGATTTACTATTTAAAAAATAAGGCTGATATAAATGCACGGCTTAATAAGAAAAGTGCAATGGGCTGGACAGCTTTGCATTATGCTGTGATTAATGACGATGTCGAGTTAGTTGGATATCTAATTAAACATGGAGCAAATGTAAATAAGTCTTCTTCAGATGGAATGACTCCACTTTACCTTGCAGGAATTAATGAAAACCAGGAAATAATTAGATTACTAAAAAAAGCAGGAGCTAAAAACTAGTTCGTTCAAATTAATAAATGCATTCGAAAACGAATTAAGTGTAATTGAGGATTTAATTATATTTCAGTCAATAAATTATTATTAAATTCCGAGGATTATTTGAAGAAGTCATTCGTACTTATTATAGGCTTACTAATTTTTATTTCTGGTTACTCACTTTCACAAGATAAAAAAATGGGCGCCGGTATTATTTTGGGAGAACCTACCGGATTTAGTTTTAAATATTGGCTGACCGAAAAAACCGCTCTTGATGCAGGTCTTGCGTGGTCATTTATTGATGAAAATGCATTTCAAATTCAAGCAGATTATCTTGTTCATAACTTTAATCTAATAAAATTTCCTGATGGGAAATTTCCATTTTATTTTGGAATTGGTGGTAGATTAAAATTTTCAAATGATGTAAAATTAGGCGTTCGTGTACCTCTCGGTGTAACCTGGATATTTAATGAAGCAACATTTGATGTATTCTTTGAAGCAGTCCCAATTCTGGATTTATTACCTGAGACTGATTTCACAATCAGTGCAGCAATTGGTGGCAGATACTTTTTCAATTTTTAAAATGAATTACACATCTAGTTTTCTCTCAATAATCTAATATTTAGATTTGGAAGCAACTTATTTGAATTTCGGTTGAATGAATAAAAACCTGGAAATAAATATCAAATCCAAATTCTCCTTTTATCCCGTTACTAAAGCAAACTGGAAAGATTTTGAAAATTTATTTGGTGAACGAGGGGCTTGCGGCGGATGCTGGTGTATGAGTTGGCTACTTACAAAAAAAGAATTCGATGCAAATAAAGGCGCGGCGAACAAAAGGAAAATGAAAAAGCTTGTCGATTCTAATGCTCAACCGGGAATAATAGCCTACTTTGATAATGAACCTGTTGGATGGTGCGCAATCGCACCCAGAGAAAAGTATATTCGACTTGAAAAATCGAGAGTGTTAAAAAATGTTGATGATCAACCAGTCTGGTCTATTCCATGTTTCTTTATTAAAAAAGAATTTAGGAGAAAAAGACTATCAACTGAAATGTTAAAAGCAGCAATTAGTCATTGCAAATCCAAAGGCGTTAAAATAGTTGAAGGATACCCTACCGAACCTTATGCGAATAATATTCCACCAGCTTTTGCCTGGACAGGATTTCCTTCAAGTTTCCGTAAAGCTGGATTTAAAGAAGTGCTACGAAGAAGTAAATCCAGACCAATAATGCGATATAATTTAAAGTAATTTTTAATTCGGAGTTATAGATGGCTGAAAAGAAATTTGAGAAAAATCTATTATGCATTGGGGCTGGATATGTTGGCGGACCAACAATGGCAATGATTGCCCACAAATGCCCGCAGTACAAAGTAACGGTAGTGGATGTTATGCCCGAAAAAATAGCAGCATGGCAAACTGACGATTTACCAATTTACGAACCTGGTTTACTTGAATTAGTTAAATCTTGCAGGGGAAAAAACCTCTTCTTCTCAACTGATGTTGAAAAAGGAATCAGAGAATCAGAGATAATTTTTATTTCGGTTAATACACCAACAAAAACTTATGGTGAGGGAGCTGGTAAAAGTGCTGACCTTCAATACTGGGAAAAAACCGCGAGAGATATATTACGAGTTTCAGAAACTGATAAAATAATAGTAGAACGTTCAACTTTGCCTGTAAAGACTGCAATTGCTATGGAAAGAATTTTAAGCCTCAACGACAAAGGTTTAAACTTTGAAGTAGTTTCCAATCCTGAATTTCTGGCTGAAGGTACTGCCATTAGAGATCTTGAAAAACCAGATAGAGTTTTGATTGGATCAAAAGAAACTGAAAGCGGATTAAAAGCACGACAGACAATAGTCGATATATATGCTAACTGGATTCCAAAAAGTAACCTAATAACAAGTAACCAAATGAGTTCAGAACTTTCAAAGTTGGTAGCAAACTCTTTTCTTGCTCAAAGAATTTCTTCCATCAACAGTATCTCTGCACTCTGTGAAAAGGTTGATGCAGACGTTCGGGAAGTTGCAAATGCAATTGGGAAAGATACACGGATTGGCGACAAATTTTTAAATGCAAGTGTAGGTTTTGGAGGTTCCTGTTTCAAGAAAGACATTTTGAATCTTGTCTATTTATGTGAAACTTATGGATTACACGAAGTTGCAGCTTACTGGGAATGGATCGTTAAAATAAATGATTACCAATCAACCCGATTTATCCAAACTATAATGAAAGCAATGTTTAATACAATTACAAATAAGAGAATAGCGTTATTTGGTTTTGCATTTAAAGCTAATACAAGTGACACAAGAGAAACTGCTGCATTGTCTGTCACAAGAAAGCTTATGATGGAGAAAGCACAAGTTGTAATATCTGACCCAAAAGCAATTAAGAATGCGAAGAATGATCTAAAGGAATATAGGAATGATATTGAATACCAGGAAGATCCCTACAAAGCAGCAAAAGAGGCTCATGCAATTGCAATTTTAACGGAATGGGATTTATATAAAGGTCTGGATTATAAAAAAATTTACAACGAGATGGAAAAACCTGCGTTTGTTTTTGATGGAAGAAATATTCTTGATCATGAGCAACTTTTTAATATAGGATTTGAAGTTTATCCGATTGGTAAACCTCCCCTCATTCACTTTAACGAAGATTAATTTTATTGGCTCATCACGCGATTACTTATTGATGAGCCTTATCATTTCTTTTACTGCAATTTCAATTCCAACAAATACTGCTCGTGCAATTATTGAATGACCAATACTAACTTCATCAATATCATCAAGCTCTCTGAAGATTTTAATATTTTGATAATTCAAACCATGCCCTGCATTAACACCAAGACCAAGTTTTTTTGAGTGTTTTACTGCCCCTCGTATTCTTTCGAGTTCATCAAATTGTTCTTCTTCTGTTTCAGCATTGGCAAATACACCAGTATGAATTTCTATAAAGTCTGCTCCTAATTCGGCTGAGGCATCAATTTGTGGAATATCAGGTTCAGTGAATATTGAAACATCAATATCTGCCTTGTGTAGTTCTTCAATTGTCGATTTAATTAATGATGAATTATCAATTACATTTAAACCACCTTCAGTAGTTAATTCCTGACGTTTTTCAGGAACAAGAGTGGCTAATTCCGGTCCAACATCGCAGGCAATCTTTATTATTTCAGGAACCGCTGCCATTTCAAAATCTAATTTAGTTGTAACGAGTTCTCGAAGAAGTCGAACATCACGCTCATTAATGTGCCGTCTATCTTCACGAAGATGAAATACGATTCCATCCACTCCCGCTTGTTCAGCAATTAACGCGGCAGTGATCGGGTCAGGTTGGTTTTCCCCTCTTGCGTTTCTAAGAGTAGCGACGTGATCGATGTTCAATGAAAATTTCATTTGAGTTCCTTAAAAAATATTTTTAATTACATTAAATAAAGAATCCAACCCTACTCCATAATCATTTGCCCTATATCGTAGAGTTGAAATAAAATCGATAGCAAACATAACTCCAGTATGAGTAATAACACCGTAGATAATTGAGTTGGTACGAAAAGCAAGAATTCCTAACGTAATGCCTCCCGCTATCGCACCAAATGTTTCAGCTGCTGGTTTTCCGTTATGCAAAATTACAAAAGGAATCATTTGAATCATCACAGAGTAGTAACCGAATTTTTCCTTTAATCCGAAAAGCATAAATCCCCGCCAAATAAATTCCCAACTCACCATATAAATCAGCATTCCGAATTCATAAATGAAAAAGGTATTCCAGCTGCTTCTTGAAGAAAGAAGATGAGGATATTTTTCAGAGAAAGAAGGAGTAGCAGAGAAAAACCATATCAGTATCACCATTACTACTAAAAAAATAGCCGAGAGAATTAATCCTAGTTTTAACTCGCCAACTTGTAAACCATAATCCCGGAGATCTTCTTTTAAAACAAATTTTATAATGAGTACCTGAAAGAACAAACAACGTTAAAAAATCGCCAATAAACCAATAAAGATATTCATATAAATAAACGTTCGGATCGTTCTGATATATTGGAAAAATATTTAATCTGAAAAAATTTCTTGAAGTATAGTACCAAGAAATTGTTTGAAGAACAGCCACCGATAGAAAAATGATAATAATTTTCCTATCCATCGATCGGATGATTTTCAACAGGTTTTGAATTTCCTCTTTTAACCTGAAATTGTTCATTTACCAATTACTGAATTTTTAATATTGACACCAGACAAATATATACTTAAAGAAGTTATCTCTTTCATATAAAAACACTCAATTTGGAATGAATTCCTAATTTATTGGTCTTGACAAAAATTAAACTGAGTGTTATTTTAGCACTCGTCATTTAAGAGTGCTAATAAAATTATTAATCAAATAAAGGAGTCAAATATGACAAAATTAAAACTCAATCCATTGGCTGACAGGGTTGTAATAAGACCCGCAGAAGCTGAAGAAAAAACCAAGGGCGGTATTATTCTACCAGACACTGCAAAGGAAAAACCTGTTGAAGGAACCGTTGTAGCTGCAGGACCAGGTAAAGTAGCGGATAATGGCGAACTAGTAAAGCCTACTGTTAAAGTTGGCGACAAAGTTCTTTATGGCAAATATAGTGGAACTGAAGTTACAATTGAAGGTGAAGAATTTCTGATTATGAGAGAAAGCGACATCTTCGGTATAGTTTCTTAATTAAAATTTAAATTGACAATAAAAAAAGGTAAACAGATATGGCAAAATTAATAGAATATAACACTGATGCAAGAAGCGGTTTGAAAGCTGGTGTTGACAAACTGGCTAATGCCGTTAAAGTAACACTCGGTCCAAAAGGACGAAATGTTATACTTGAGAAAAATATATGGTGCACCTACTGTGACAAAAGATGGCGTAACCGTAGCAAAAGAAATTGAACTTGAAGATAACGTTGAAAATATGGGCGCACAAATGGTCAGCGAAGTTGCTTCCAAAACAAGTGATGTAGCCGGCGATGGAACAACAACTGCTACAGTTCTTGCCCAGGCAATCTATCGTGAAGGATTGAAGAATGTTACAGCAGGTGCTAATCCAATGGATTTAAAAAGAGGAATTGATAATGCAGTTACCAAAGTGGTTGATTATTTAAAATCGATCAGCAGAGATGTTGAAGGAAGAAATGAAATCGCTCAGGTTGCTGCAATTTCAGCAAACAATGATAAAACTATTGGCGATTTGATTGCGGATGCAATGGAAAAAGTTGGTAAGGATGGAGTTATTACCGTTGAAGAAGCAAAAGGTACAGAAACATCTCTTGAAGTTGTTGAAGGTATGCAGTTCGATCGTGGTTATCTTTCACCTTATTTTGTTACAGATGCTGAATCAATGGAAGCAGTGCTTGAAGATCCTATGATTCTTATTCACGATAAGAAAATTTCTGCAATGAAAGATCTTCTTCCAATCCTTGAAAAAGTTGCTCAACAAGGGAAATCATTATTAATTATTGCAGAAGATCTTGAAGGTGAAGCATTAGCTACATTAGTAGTAAACAAGATTCGTGGCACATTAAAAATAGCTGCTGTTAAAGCTCCTGGATTCGGTGATAGAAGAAAAGCAATGCTTGAAGATATTGCTACATTAACCAGTGGAACCGTTATCTCTGAAGAAAGAGGGTTCAAATTAGAAAATGCAACTGTATCTTATTTGGGAACTGCTAAAAAAGTTGTAATTGATAAAGACAATACAACCATAGTCGAAGGTGCTGGAAAGACAGATGATATAAAGAAAAGAATAAATGAGATAAAAGCACAGATTGATAAAACAACTTCTGATTACGATAAAGAAAAACTTCAGGAAAGATTAGCAAAACTTTCCGGTGGTGTTGCTGTATTGAAAATTGGAGCATCAACTGAAGTTGAAATGAAAGAAAAGAAAGCACGAGTTGAAGATGCACTGCATGCTACACGTGCGGCTGTTGAAGAAGGAATTGTAGCAGGTGGTGGTGTTGCTCTTGTTCGTGCTATAAGTATACTTGATAAATTGGAAGGTGAAAACCTTGATCAGACAACCGGAGTAAAAATTATTCAGAAATCACTTGAAGAACCTTTAAAACAGATTGTAAACAACGCGGGTCTTGAAGGATCAGTAGTTTTACAAAAAGTAAAAGAGGGAAAAGATGATTTCGGATTCAATGCATTCAGTGAAAAATATGAAAACCTCATCAAAGTTGGTGTAATTGATCCAACTAAGGTTACAAGAACTGCATTAGAAAATGCTGCATCAGTATCTGCATTACTCATAACAACTGAAGCAGTTGTTTACGAAAAGAAAGAAAAAGAAGCACCAATGCCTCCAATGCCAGGCGGTGGTATGGGTGATATGGGCGGTATGTATTAATACCAATCATAATATTGCTACAAAAAAGGCGGGAAATACCCCGCCTTTTTCATTTTAAATAATTTCTCTGGTCTAAGTTTTGCACAAGAATTAGCCAAATATGAAGTTGTTCAATTTTTTACTCTGTTTTTAGTTAGAAATCGAAATAATGCTAAAATTAACCAATCTTACAAAGAAATTCGGAAATTTTACCGCGGTAAATAATATCAATCTAGAAATAAATGCTGGGGATTTCTTTGGTTTTCTGGGGCAAAATGGCGCAGGAAAAACAACTACAATTAAGATGATAACCGGCTTATACTCCCCTACCAAAGGATCCGTTCACATCGGTGGGATTGATATTCAAAAAAATCATATCGAAGCTAAAAAATTAATCGGTTATGTTCCTGATCAACCATTTCTTTATGAAAAATTAACGGGGAGAGAATTTCTTTATTTCTGTGGAGGAATTTACAAACTCGAAAAAAATAAATTAAAAAATAAAATTGGTGAAACGATTGATCAGTTAAAGATTGAGCAATGGGTTGATAAAAGAACAGAAGAATATTCCCAGGGAATGAAACAAAGAATAGCCATTGCTTCTGCATTGCTTCATGATCCACATCTTTTAATCGTAGATGAACCGATGATTGGATTAGATCCTCAAAGTTCCTTGGTTGTAAAGAATATATTAAAGGATAAAGCTGCGCAGGGGATGGCAATCTTTATGTCCACCCATAGTTTAAATGTCGCTGAAGAAATTTGTTCCAGAATAGGAATTATAAAAGATGGTCAGATGATTTTTGAAGATACTAATGTAGTCGTCGAGCAAATTATAGGGACTGATCACCAAAATCTTGAATCATTATTCCTTCATCTTACAAAATAAATGAGCGTACTTGTTCACATACTAAAATATAAGTTTTTAACTTTCATAAAACCTCAAGAGTCTATTAGCGGAAAGTCAATACTGAAAAATATAAGTGCTTCTGTAGTGTATTTATTATTCGCAGTCGGTATTTTCTTTTTTACGCAAAACATTATGTCTTACCTTGTTGAAGAAGTAAAAATAGGAATGTTTCTTCTTCATAGATTCGTTTTCGTAGTTCTCTTCATTTTTTTTATGACTGTAAATATTGGAAATATCGTGGTTTCTTATTCAACATTTTTCAAGAATAGAGAAGTCGCATTTCTCATTACGCAACCAACCTCTTTTGCTAAAATATTTCTTATAAAATTTTTAGATAATTTCTTCTATAGTTCTTCGACCCTTTTATTGATGGTAACTGCCGCACTTGCCGGATATACCTCCTACATTGGTTTACCCTGGTACTTTATACCATTTGCGGTAATAATAATTATTTTTCCATTTATGTTCATTGCTGGTATGCTTGGCGCTATTACTCTTCTTTTAATTATGAGAATATCAGCAAAATTTGGTATAAGAAAGGTGCTTATATTTTTAGCTTCAATATATGCAACAACTATTATATCGTTTTACATATTCAGCAGCCCGGTCCAATTAGTTACGAATGTCTTTTCATATTTCCCAAACCTGAATGGCTATTTTGGTTTTCTTGAACACCCTGCAATTAAACTTCTACCAAATCATTGGGTTGCAGACGCTTTGTATTGGATTTCATCCGGGAAATTTATAGCAGCTGGCTGGTATCTATACTTGTTAATTATAGTAGCAACACTACTATTAATTTTTGCTTTATTTTTAGCAAAGAATTGGTTTTATAAATCCTGGCTTGTTTTTTTAGATTTATCAAATACACTTTCAAATAAAAAGAAGAGTAAAGTTAAATCTTTTTTTTCATTTGAGAATAAGTCTTCACTTGCTCCCACACGTGAAGCATTATTAAAAAGAGAGTTATTATTGTTTTTTAGAGACCCTACCCAATGGACTCATTTTTTAGTGATGGCGTTTCTTATTGCAATATTTATTTTGTCAATATCAAGTGTAAACGTTATGATATTTAACGCATACAACATATATCTAAAAACTGTGGTTTATCTAATTATCTATCTTTTCAATATTTTCCTAATTGCATCTATGTCACTAAGATTTATATTCCCACTAGTTAGTTTAGAGGGTGAAACGATATGGAAAATCAGAAGTGCTCCTATCGACTATAAAAAATTGATGCTTACAAGATTGTTTATCTACTTTCTCGTGATTTTTATGATAGGTCAAATTTTAAACTTTGTATCAAACTTTCAATTCTCATTTCTATTTGCATTAATTTCACAAATGAACACGGCATTTGCAACGATTACTTTAGTGACACTTAATTTTGGGATGGGGTCTGCTTATGTAAATTACAAAGAGAAAAGTCCAATACGGGTAGCATCATCACAGGGGGCTTCACTAACATTTTTGTTTACAATAATTTATTTAGTATTTCTTATTATTATTCTTTTTGCACCCTTAAGTAATTATTTCTTTGCGTATGATAAAAATAGCTTAGCCTCAGTTTCCCAATTGTTCTTTACAAGTGCAATGCTTGGAACGATAGCATTCATAGTAGCGTATCTGAGTATATCAAAAGGTTTAAATTATTTTTTGAATGATATCTAGTAAGTTTAGGGTGAGGGCTTTTATAATCCTAAATATTAATTCTGCTTCATATGCCAACCGTTATCTACAAGCGATCTAATAATCTCTTTTCCTCTATGCCCAAAAATTGGATGGTTCTCTTTAGAAAGTTTATCTGCAAGTTTCAAGGCAATCTCTGCTGTTGGAATATTATTTTCTTTTGATTCTTTAAGTACCTGCATTGCTTTATTATAAATTGAATACTCCCAATCTTTACTGAAATGATTTTCAATTAATGGATCGTTATTGATGTAACCATATTGTTCATTTGCACAAGTCACAATTCCCATTCTATTTGTTAGAAAATCAGGGACGTAAACTATTCCCATTCCGTGGATAGCTCTTCCATCTCTGTGCATATCTTCCAACTGGTTGTTAGCCGCACCGCAAACAATCTTAGCTTTTAACATTGGTATTGTTTCCGAATTTAATATTGCACCAGTTGCATTAGGAGAGAATATATCACATTGTTCACTGAAAATGGATAGATCTCCTTTGTCAACTAATTTGATTTCAATTTTCTCACCCTGATATTTTTCCTTTATAGATTCGACATTTTGGGGATTGATGTCTGTAGCGATAATTTTTTTTGCATTCCTCTCCAATAAATATTGAACAAGAGGTTCACCAACATGTCCGAGACCCTGAACAAAAATTGTCTTCCTTTCCAAAGAACCAAATCCTAAAAATTCCAATGCGGCTTCCATGCCTGAAATTACTCCTTTAGCTGTTGGCGCTGAAGGATTTCCACTTCCGCCATATTTAGGTGGGATGCAAGTTGTAAAACGAGTATTAGAAAAAACACTTGCCATATCATCAACACTAGTTCCTACATCTTCGGCAGTAACATAACATCCCTTCAGGGAAGAAATAAATTCACCATATTCCTTATAAATACTTTTTCTGATAGCCGGATCGGATTTTTTGTATTCAGGATTGTGAGCTATTACTCCTTTCCCACCTCCCCACCACAAACCAGCAAGTGCATTTTTGAAAGTCATCCCTGCTCCAAGTCTCAAACCATCTTCTAAAATAATCTTCCATACTTTCATAGCTCCAGTACCTTACACCTCCAGCTGCCTGACCCCTTTTAGTGCGATGAATAAAAGCACCTAATATCATTTCGTATTCATCAGATACTTTACAGAACCAACCTTCGTGTTCAACAAAATCCCTATTATCCTTTTCAAAATAATCAGCGATTGGTTGTAATTTATCATTCGAAGCCACGAGACGTTTTTTCTTATCATCATAGACAAAGAAGAACTTATTTATCTCTTCTTTTTTTAGAAAGGAAATGAATTCGCTTGGAGTCGTTAAAAGAAGTTGAGGTTTTTCAATCATATATCCCCCACATTAGAATTTATTTTTTAATTAAGAGATATCCATTTTTTCTGTGGGAACAGATATCTTATCTACAATATTACTTTCATTAATAATCACTGCACTTAGCTTATTACCAGAACAAGCGGCGGTATCAATATAAACTGTATCACTTGCCTCATCATACGATATTTCCTGAAACCGTGTATGACCAACAACCTGAAGCTTATTTAGATTTAAAAGTTTATCTCTCGTCCACAAAATTCCGTGATCGGTATTCAAATCCTTTTCAATAATGTTAATAAGTTTTTGTTTATCTGCCAAAGGATTTTTGCCGAGTTTTCTTGAGTAATGACTTGATATACCGGCATGACAAATAAAACAATCACTTAGATCTAGTGTTAGCGGAGCTTTTATAATAAAGTTTAAATGCTTATTCATCTCAGCGAAACGATTACTGTAGGAATCTAAAGTTGTTTCTGAACCATTAAATACCCAGGATCTTCCCAGCATACTTGAAGGGTGTTTTATAAAATAATAAAACATATAATCGTGATTACCTGCAGTGAATGTTATCTTATTTTTTTTTACAAAATCTACAACCTCATAACTAAATTTCCCTCTATCAACAAGATCTCCAACTGCACAGACAGGAATATCAGGATACTTCTTTAAGATAAGAGCATAAAGTTTTTTGAGTGTATGAAAACATCCATGAACATCCCCGATTACAGCAACCATAATTAGATATGTCTCGTTTCTTTCGCGTAACTGGTTAGTTCGTCACGAAACTTTGGGTGGGCAATTTTAATAAGTTCTTGTGCTCGCTCCTTCAACGATTTTCCAAATAAATACGCAACTCCATACTCTGTTATTACGTAGTGAACATCTCCTCGAGAAGTGACAACGCCAGCTCCTCTGTTCAACTGTGGAACGATGCGAGATACTTTACCATCTTTAGTAATAGAAGGTAATGCAATTATTGGTTTACCTCCATCCGAATGAGCCGCTCCTCTAATAAAATCTACCTGTCCACCAATACCACTGAAGATTTTTGGCCCTATTGAGTCCGCACAAACCTGGCCCGTAATATCAATTTCTATTGCAGAATTAATAGCAACCATTTTTTTGTTCTGAGCTATCACGAAAGGATCATTTACATACTCTTGAGGGTGAAATTCAATAACTGGATTGTTATCAATAAATTTAAATAATCTTTTAGTACCCTAACACGAAACCCGCAATAATTTTACCTCGATGTATACTTTTTTCCTCTCCATTTACAATTCCTTCCTCAACTAAATCGATTATTCCATCCGAAAACATTTCAGTATGTATTCCAAGATTCTTGCGGTCTCTTAAATACTTCATTACAGAATCTGGTATCGCTCCAATACCCATTTGTAAGGTTGAACCATCTTCAATTAGTTCAGCCGTGTTCTTCCCAATCGTATCGTATATTTTCAACATTTCTTCACTTGTGTTTGGATCAACCTGGGGCAATTCCTGAATTGGTTCGGTATGTTCAACAAGATGATGAATTTTATTGATATGAATAAAACTATCACCAAGACTTCGTGGCATTTCGCTGTTTATCTGGGCAATAATTATCTTCGCTTTATCGGCGGCACTTTTAATTGTTCCCACATCAACGCCATAACTGCAAAAACCATGTTCATCCGGAGTTGAGACATTTAACAAAGCTACATCGACTGGAATTATATTTCTTTTAAAGAGAAGTGGAACCTCCGATAAGAAAATCGGAATAAATTCAGCGCGACCTTCGTGGACTGCTTTCCTTACATTAGCACCGGTGAAAAATGCTTTATGCTTAAAATGTTTTTCCATGCCGGGATTCACATAAGGAAGTTCACCAACAATAAGTATATGGTATATCGTAACATTCTCAAGTTCGTCTTTTCTTCTAACCATTGCACGAATAAGTTCAAGTGGGACAGCACATCCTGGTTGAATTACTAAATTATCCCCTGATTTAATTTGCTTTACAGCTTCATCTGCCGAAGTTAATTTTCGGCTGTAAATATTATATAGATTCGCTGGTAAATTCCTTTTTCTAATCTCTTCTATAGTTATCATAATACTTTTTCACATTGTAAACGTTATAGCTAAATTAATTTGTAGAAAACACGTGTAGCTTTTTATAATCCATTTCAAATGATTCTGCAATTGATTCATTCGTACAGAATCCGTTGTAGGCACAGACTCCTTTAGCCAGCCCATCGTCACCCATTAAAGCAGGAATGAGACCATTGTCCGCAACCTCGTGTAAGTAATCAAGCACTGCGTTGTTTAAACCATAACTTGCAGTACGTGCTACCAATGCTGGCATATTTGGTACACAATAATGAATGACATTGTGAATGGAATAAACTGGATCAGAAATAGTTGTGACCCTACTTGTTTCTACACAACCACCCTGATCAATTGATACATCAACGATTACCGCGCCTTTTTTCATTTCCTGAACCATCTCTGTAGTTACAAGATGAGGAGCTTTTTCTCCCTTAATTAGAACCGCACCAATTAATACATCAGCAAATTTTACACCACGAGAAATCGTATATGGATTAGCCATTACAGTGGTGACTCCACGTTGAAACTCAGTTTCGATTTGTCTTAATCGAGATAAATCTCTGTCAATTACAATCACCTGTGCACCGCGACCAAGAGCGGCTCTTGCAGCTGTAATTCCTACGACTCCAGCGCCTAAAATTACCACGGCTGCTGGTGCAACACCTGTAATACCACCCAACAATATTCCTCGTCCACCCTTTGAATAACTTTCCAGATAACGCTCCGCAACCTGTATTGCAAGGGGTCCCGCTATTTCACTCATCGAATGTAAAATAGGAAGACGAAAATCTTTTTCTATTAACTCAAAACCAACGGCTGTAACTTTTTTTCTTAACAATTTTTCAAGAATATTTTTTTTAGCCATTGTTAGTAGTAAGAAGGAAAAAAGTATTTGATTCTCAACAAGTAGATCAGCTTCTTCTTCGGTTAGTGGTGATACCTTTACAATCATCTCTGCCCGACCAAATGCTTCTTCCCGGGTGTAAACAATTGTAGCACCAACTTCGCGGTATTCTTCATCTGTAAAATGGCTCGCTTCACCTGCCCCGCTTTGAATATATACTGTGTGTCCTGATCTGATCAGTGAATCAACGCCGGCTGGTGCAAGTGCTATTCGTTTTTCTTCCCAACGAGTTTCGGTTGGAATTCCAATTCGCATAATTAAAACTTTTTGTTTCAAAACTAACCATTAGCAAAAATATAAACAACCAAATTCGCTGTAAATCGTTAAAAAACAGGTGATAATGGTTGTTTTCCCTTTAAAACATTTATTACATTTTTTACTGCAAGCTCTGCCATACCATCTCTTGCTTCGTGTGTTGCACTACCAAGATGCGGGAGTATTAATACATTAGAATACTTCATAAGTTCGGGATTTATTTTGGGTTCGTTCTCAAATACATCTAATCCCACTCTAAACGATTTATTTTTTCCAAGCAATTTTATTAATGCTTTTTCATCAATCATTTCCCCTCTTGAAGTGTTTATCAGGATGGAATCTTTTTTCATTTGATTCAATCTGTCGTTATTTAAAAAATGAAATGTTTTTTCATTTAGAGGAAGATGGACAGTGAGAATATCTGAATCATTTAATATCCTTTTTAAGGAAACTTTTTTTCCTTTGCAATTTTTTTCTAGAATTGAATTTCTTTTATAATCAAAGTATATAATTTTTGTTCCAAATGATTTTGCCCTCATTGCGACTGCAGTACCAATTCTCCACGCACCAAGTATACCGAATGTTTTATTTATTAACTCTGTCCCCAGAAGCAATTTCGGTTTCCAGCCTTTATATTTATTATTTCTTAAAAGCTTTTCTCCTTCAATTATTCTTCTGGCACAAGCAAGTACGAGAGCCATAGTAAGATCAGCAGTCGATTCTGTTAAAACATCTGGAGTATTTGTTATAATAATTTTTTTCTTTTTTGCATATTGAATATCAATATTATTATAACCAACAGCATAGTTAGCTATTATCTTGCAATTGGACATATGATCAATAACTTCTTTATCAATTTTTTCAGTAAGAAGTGAAATTAATGCTTGACAGTTTTGGACTTTTTGAAGTAGAATGTTTCTGGGGATGGGATTATCTTTTTTATAATACTCGAAAGATATTTTAGCTTTTCTTAATAATGTAAATGCAATTTCCGGAAGCTCCCTTGTAATAAATACTTTCATTTTCAAATAAATTAATTCTTAACCAAATAGCAATCTCACAATAAATAGTGCACCTAAAATTCCGGCAATATCTGCTATCAAACCAACCGGAACTGCGTGGCGTGTACTTTTAATATTCACTGCACCGAAATAGACAGCCAGAACATAAAAGGTGGTTTCAGTGCTTCCCTGAATTGTTGAAACAAGAATTCCTATAAAGGAATCAGGGCCATGAACCTTCATTATATCAGTCATCAATCCTAATGATCCACTTCCGGAAAGTGGACGCATTAGCGCCATTGGTAAAGCTTCAGCAGGCATTCCGATCAAATTTGTAATTGGTTTAAGAATAAGAATTAACCAATCCATTGCTCCGCCAGCCCGGAATATTCCGATTGCGATCAACATTGCAACGAGATAAGGGATTATTTTTACAGCTATATTAAATCCTTCTTTAGCACCATCTACAAACGATTCATAAACCTTAACTTTTTTAATTATTCCGTACCCAACAAAAATCAAAATCAACAAAGGAATCGCCAACTTTGATATTATTTCAATAAAGTTTTTGAATCCCTCCATTGAAAAGAATGAAATCCAACTTGAAAATTTACCTGATAATCCCGTTGTGAAGAATAAAATAATAGCTACTATAAAAACAAGCGTCAGTGCAAAGAACTTAATGTTCTTCTTTAACCAACTTGAAAACTTCCAGGAATCAAGGTAGAATTTCTCTAAAAATTTTGCAGCTGTTATTCCAGCAACAGTAGCACAAAACGCTCCAAAGATTGAAGTACCGATTATTACAGCAGGATTTGAACTTCCTGAAGCTGCTCTTACTGCTATTGCAGTTGCAGGGATTAGTGTAAGTCCGGCCGTATTGATTGCCAGAAAAGTTACCATCGAATTGGAAGCTGTTCCTTTGTTAGGATTTATTTTTTCCATTTCTTCCATAGCTTTTAATCCAAACGGTGTTGCTGCATTTCCTAATCCCAGCATATTTGCCGACACATTCATAATTATCGAACTGATTGCAGGACTATCAGAAGGTATATCAGGGAATAATCGTTTTGTAAAAGGTTTTACTGATTTGGCAATAATTTTAATTAACCCTGCATCTTCCGCTATTTTCATTACACCTAACCAAAGTGCCATAATCCCAATCAAACCTAATGCAATAGTGACAGCGGTACCAGCATAACTGATAACTTCATCGGTAACCTTCTGCATCTTTACGAATGAAACGGGATTAAAAATTATTTCAGCAGTATAGTTTTGATCGTTGGTTTTTTCTTTTAACTTAATTATTCCAGATAAATTATCATTTTTACCTGATAATTCTGCCATCTCTCTCCAAATCTGTGGGGCTTTTTCATCAATAGTTAAATTTAGATTACCGTAATGTGATTCTTTATGATAATCGAAATTGGCATCAACAATTAAATTATCAAATTTCAATTTATCTTGATAAAGGTTATAATAATTACTGCTTGATACTAAAACCTTGCAATTATAATTACCATTATCTATGTGATTAATATCTTCGTTAAAATTAATGACTACTTCTAACGGTATATCATTTTTGTATCTATTCGAAGAACTGTTTATTAAATCAGTTGTAAGGGCGGTACCTACTCCGAGCACTATTAATGCTACCCAGATATAGTTTAACAATGATGTCCCCTGCTTAAAATGTGTATCAGAATCGGAATATTTTTTTCATTACAAATAAAAAACACATTAATATCCAATTTCATCGTAGGCAAGTAATTCTTCTGAATCTATAAAATATAATTTTCCAGGTGATGAAGTTTCTTTTTCATCACGAATCAATTTACCAGAATATTTTTCTATGAAGCTTTGAGCAATATTATTTATTGTTTTCTTTTCTTCGGCTTCACGAATTATACCAGTCACGACAATTGAAAATAGTCTATACAGAGGCTCTTTCATTTCAATTAATTCCGAAGAAACATTTTTATCTTCTAAGATTGTAAACTTAGCAAGTGCATCAAATTTGATAGCACGCAATAGCTCTTCGCTTTCAATATAAAAGAAAATGTTTTTATTCTGGTAGACAAAATTTGTTGCAAATTGCGTAAAACTTTCCTTTTTCAGCAAGATGGAAACAACGCCGCCTTGAGCTGCGCTCAACTCTTTTTCTACTAGAGATAAATCTCTTATTAACTTTGATTTTTTTTTCATTCGAGATTTGATTTAATTTAATTCGGAGCTAATTTTTACGCACTTTGAGTGATCATCAACGAAAATACACTCCTTACAGTTTCTTAAATTTAATGAATAGTTATTACTTCTAATCGATGAAATCATTAACTTAATACCGGCATTAATTTCCTCGTCTGATGATTTATTATAGAGAAAAACAAATGGTTTTTCCGGATATTTAATAAAAATTATCCTGCACTCAATTGGCTTTTTATCTGAAAAAAACCTGGAAATAATATAAGCATAAAACTTTAGCTGCGGTATATATTTCTCCGCATTAGTAATTATTTCATTTTCGTTAATATTGTTTGATTTATAATCAACAATAATAATTTTCTCATTATCAATTATAAGCTTATCTAAAATACCAAATAGGTAATAATCCTGTTCCTTTAAATAAACTTCAAATTCATTTTGATGATTTGGTAATGACATTAAATACTTGAACTCGCTAGAATCATAAAACTGAAGTAAATCGTCCGTAATATCATCTTTCAATCTTTTGTGAATTTCATCCTCAGAAATATTTTTAAGTTTGTATTCGATAAAGTGCGGGACTAAATTTCGGTTTATATTTTTTCTTAATATCTGATGAATAAGTTCTCCTTTAACGATCGAATACTCTGTTAAATTCATTTGGTCATCTAATAAGTGTGAGGTGAGTTCATTTCGACTATACTCTTCCAGATATTTATACTTACCTTTTGCATTAAAACGATTCGATTGTCTAATCAAATCACGTAATTTATAATTATAGATGAGATTGTATTTCATTGGACAACTCGAAAAGGCTGAATATCTTGTTGCTGAAATTACTTCTCCCTTCGATTTATCGTTAATCTCAGATAGATTTAGTTTCTTCTCTTCAATACTAATTTTATTAGTTTCAAAATTTGTTTCGGGAATGTCAATATTTCGAGTGATGGGAATATTCAAATCTATTTTTTTGAAAAAACTTGTAAACTTACCTTGATCTTGTTTAAGAAATTCCAATTCACCAACTATTTTAATTTTTTCATTTGAAAGCTCCTGACCTATTCCTTCGACTAACAACTCTGTAAACGAATTTTTCTTCGGTGTCTTCGCATCTTCCGATTGAGTTACGAAAAGGAAATCTTTAGCTCGTGTCAATCCTACATAAAACAATCTTTTAAGTTCTGCAAGTTCTTTTTTCTCTTCAATAAGATTGTAAATTCCAACTATTGGTGCTGATTCATAATTACCAAAATAATTTCCCTTAAGAGGCACTTTGGTTAAAATTCCGAATTCTTTATCAACTGTAAAAGATTTTGATTTTACTTTATGAAGTGAGCCTGTGTCATTGCATTTGTAAAAGAAAACCGCTGGAAATTCTAATCCTTTAGCTTGATGAATAGTCATAATATTAACACCCAGATTTCCCTGCTCTACTTTACCTTGAGCTTCGTCTACAGTTCCCAGGATTGAATCATTTAAAAACGTAACGTAATCATAAAGTGTACTAAATTCATCATTAAAGAAATCATTTGTAATAGAAATTAGTTTATTAAGATTTGATAATTCCTGGTCAGCGTTTATTCTTGATGAAATAACAGATATAAAATTCGATTCTTTCAAAATTTTCCTCAACAAAACGGGAATGCTAATTCGATTTGATAAATTTTTATTAGTCTCTATAATATTACATACTTGCTGCCAAATTTCGTTCTTCTCGGATTTAGCTGATTTTATTTTTTCCCAGTAAGAATCTCCATCATACGTGGAAAGATTAAACAATTCGACATCAGATATCAAAAAGAATGGTGAACGTAGCGCTCCTATTAACGCAGCATCATTTTTATCATTTAATAAAAATGCAAAGTAGTTGTAAATGTCGCTGATACTTTGTTTTTGATAAAAGCCGGTACCGCCAATGATATTAAACGGCACTTTATATTTAATAAATGCCTTCTGAAGTTCCGTAAAAGATGCACGCTTCCGAACAAGAATTGCAAAATCATTCCAATTTTTTAGTCGTTCTTTAAATTCTTCTTTTAATCTTATTATTGTCTTTACCGTTAGCTCCGCTTCCGCCTCGTTATTTTCGCTTTCATCGGCGATTAGGATTTCAACCTTTCCTTCAAAACTATCAGAACGTGCACAAACAAGATCAGTAGAAAGGACCTCATCGAAAATATTTCTTGCTTCTTTAAACAGACTTTTAAAAATGGAATTTACAAACAAACAAATTGCAGGTGCCATCCGAAAGCTATCAGGAAGCGTGAGCAATGATTCATTACCGTAAATTAAACTGATATCTGCTTTCGTTTTTGAAAATACCTTTAAGTCCGCATCTCGAAAACGATAAATACTTTGCTTTTCATCACCAACAATAAAAAGATTTCCCTTTTTAAGGTCATCTACCAATGGAAGAAATATTTCATATTGAATTTCATTTGTATCCTGATACTCATCTACTAATAGATAATCGAACTTACTTTTTAACGATTCTCTTACAGCAGTATTATCAAGTAGCCTTCTGGAATTTAAAAGAATATCTTCAAAATCCAGAACTCCAAGCTCAGATTTTTTATTTTCATAGATTGACAAACACTCCTTGAAGACGTTAACTAATGCAATGATATGTCTTGAAAGTTCTTTCTCAATCTCCTTGTGATTTTCTGCTAAATTAATTACGGTTAACTGTGTAAAGAAAGTTTCGACTAATTCAATTGATTCCAGTACTTCATTTCTGTTTTTAGAAGGAAGGTAACCACGTGTTCTTATAACACCGTTAATAGTGAGTAATTTACTACTCATCCCTTTCATTGATTTTAGCGTGCTGATTAGATCGTCGTTAACTGATAAATTTTCAATTTCAGATTTTATCTCAATTGCTAATACATTTTTTGGATTAATTTCAAGCACACATTCATTGATTTTATTAAGATGCTTTAAAATAATTGGTGACTTGTTTTCAAAAAGATTTTTGGCATTCGTCTCAAATATGTTATATAAAAGTCCGGATATTTCCTTTTCGTTTGTTGAATAATATTTTTCAATCAGGTCCAAAACATTTCTTCTTTTACTTATCAGTTCAGATAGCTCAACAACTAGCTTTGCTTTTGAACCTAAGAGCCTTACAAGGTATTTTATATTTGAACTGTGTTGTGAATCATTTAGCAAATCTTTTAGTGCGCTTTCAACTGAAATATTAATTAGCTCAGATGCTTTTTGCTCATTGATTGTTGAGAAATTTGCATCCAGAGAAGATTCAACCGGGAATTCTTTTAAAAGATCAATGCAAAACGAATGTATCGTCGAAATTTTTGCTGAAACTAATTGCTTCCTGATTTTTTCAATTCTTAGCTTTATTTCTGAGTTTGTAACAGATAAAAGTAACTTTTCTAATTCGACTGAAATTCTTTTAAATAATTCTCCGGCAGCTTTTTCAGTAAAAGTAATCGCAGCAATTTTAGTTAATGGGGCTGAAGTGCTAGTTATTATTTGGAGAAATCTTTGGGCAAGCACAAATGTTTTTCCCGAACCTGCATTAGCAGTAAGAGAAATGGACTTCTCAATATTAAGTGCTTTTTCTTGATGTGGTGTAATAGTGTTCATAACCAATTTAGTACTAAGCTTCTTTCATCGGTATTTTTATTCTGAAAACTGTCCCTGCACTTGAAGAAGCATTTAATGTTATTTCTCCACCCGTATTTTCAAGAAATCGTTTAATGAGCTTTAATCCTAATCCTAGACCCTTTTCTTTTGTAGTAAAGTTTGTTTCAAAAATTTTGTTTTGGTTTTCCTGAGGAATTCCAAATCCATTATCTGAAATAATAATAATTGAATGGTTGTCTTCAATTGATAAATCGATTGTAATAATTTTTGCTTTAGCCTGAATGGAATTTCTGATCAAATTAATAAACATTCTTCGCATTTGTGAACTATCTGACTCAACCTGAACTTCATTCACATCAGTATTAAATTTTATCTCTGCCTCCTCATCCCCGAATAAATGAATAGTATCATTTATAACCAAAACTAAGTCAAACACATCAAGTTTTAGGCTTGGCATTTTGGCAAATGAGGAAAATTCTGAGGCGATTAAACTTAGGTTCTCTATTTGGTTTAATATTGCCTGGGAAAGTTTTTTCAGGATTTCATCGAATTCACTTTTTTTGTCTTTATAAGATGCCACTAATTGTTGAACAGAAAGTTTCATTGGGGTCAAAGGATTTTTAATCTCGTGAGCTACTTGCTTAGCCATCTCCTTCCAGGCATTTTCCCGTTCGAGTTCTGCAATGTCATTTTGATTTTTTTGAAGTTCATTCGTCATAGCATTAAAACCTTCAAACAGTTCTTTCAATTCACCTTTTTCTTTATTTAACAATTGAATACTCAAATCTCCCTGTGCAACCGCATTGGTAGCTCTGGTAAGCTGTCTTATTGGTGCAGAAATTTGGTTGGCAAAAAGTGTACTTAGTAACGTTATCACAATTACTGCAAAAGAATAAACACCAAATAAGAAAACATCAGCATCTACCGGTGAATATGATAGTTCGATTCTATTAAATGCATCGTTTACTCCAAGAATAAATGTTCGGTCTCCAAAATCTATTTTTCTATAGTATGCGTCATAAAAGTAATTATCAATTGACTCCTTTGTGAGAAGTTCTCTGTAACTAAGATAGTTTAAATTGTAGTGGACTTCTGGATTGAGTTTATCCGGCAATAATCCGTTACTATAATATTCGCCCTGCGAGCTATAAATTTCTTCTGAATTCTCATAAATAGTATAAGCTATTTTTAATTCTTTACTTGCGTTTTCAAATACTTCATGAAAATCTCTTTCAGGATGTTTTGACTTTTGTGCATTGATATGATTTTCAAGATACTCGGATCTGTTACTCAATTCGTTCAATATAGCTGAACTGGTCCTTTCTTTTACCACTTCCCTGTTATAAACTGCAAGAGCAATTATTGGAATTATTGATATCAACAAGAATGCGATAAGTAGTTTCATTCTAAAAGAATACTTCAGATTGAAAAACCTGAAACTGATTAGAATTAAAATTAACAGGATAATAAAAATTGAATGCACTAAGAATATTTTAAAGAAATTGTAAAGGCTCCACGTAATCTCTTTGTTTTTAATGGCAACCACTGTGGTTTTTTCTGAACTATCCGAGTTGGACTTTAAAATAAATGTAATATACTCCTCACCGTAAAAATTTAGATTAACCCAACCATCATTGTATTCAGATAATTTAGCTTTAAAGATTTGTTCTCTTAGTTCTTTTGAAGGAAAAATATCTCCCCGTGCCTGTATTAAATTATTATCAGAAAATTCAAAAATTTTAATAAGACTTAAGTCAATAACTGAACCAAGAGCAGCTTTATTTGATTCAAGAAAATCTGGAAATTCAGCTGCACCAAGATTTTCAACACTGAATTTTGCTGCTACCCCTATATACCCTGTAGTAATGTTATCTTTCTCAATGGAGGTTATTCCTGCATATCCAATTCCTGCAGGTGATGATATCGGGATTGGTTTACTTTTGATTTCGAATTTAGAATTTGAATTTAGAAGTTCCTTAAAATTGATCGTTTCATCAAATCCAACTTTGAATTTTCCGAGAGTATTAAAATTTCTATCTAATAAAACAAGTTGGGAACTTAAGGACTCTCTTTGAAGTGAACTTTTACTCCATGCTATAAATGTTTGAGCATCAAAGTTTGAATTCAATCGATATAATGATGATACCAAACTTTCATCTTGAACTGAACTTCTTAAAGTTTCATCCACAAGATATGAGAGTAAATCTTTGTTAGCCCTGTTCACTTCGTATGCAATAACTTTTAATGATCTTTTTTCAAGCTCAAGGTTAAAATAATTTAGCATCGAGATTGCTATTATGGAAGCAATTAGTGATGAATAAATTATACTTATCGATACATGCTTATTGCGAAATATAAGATTAGCAACTATTAAAAAGATGAGAACAAAAAATATGAAATACATAAAGTACGTGATTAAAGGTTCAGGTTGTCTGAAATAAAAAATGAAACATGAAACCTCGATCAAAATGAAGAAAACAATAAACTTGAAGACTGGTTTATTAGCATTAAATAATCTTAAATATTTTCCAAGTAGCAGCAGGATTGCAATAATCACAAAGAGAGAACTCACAGTAAAAACAAGAATGTTTAAATTCATTAAAATCGTTGATATGCTTGGGATTAAATCGGGTTCTTTGAAGTAACGAATTGTTGAATCGAATACTACACTTTTTATAGAAGCCGCCATACCTCGGAGTGTGAGGAACGTGAGTAATGCAAGAAATGGCGAGATTATAAATTTTAATATTTTAAACTGACCAGATTTATTTTCACGATAGTACTGAACCGAGTAAAGAAAAATAATTAGCCCTAACGCAACTAGAAAAATATTTGTAATGAAGAATTCTATTGGGGTCTTCACAAGTCCCCACGCAAATGTTGAGGAAAAATAAGATGGATCTACAAGTGGACCTTCGATATACCTGGATGGAAACCCTATCCAAAACAATACTGATCTAATCCCGGCCAAATAAATTATCAGAATAAATATTTTTATTGATTTCTTTTTGATAGAACTAAAATCAGATTTTAATCCAAGAGTTAAAAAAAAGAATCCTATAACTAATAATATGATTTGGATTTTGGTCGAAGTCTCCTGTATTCCGGATATTTTAATATTTAGGGAAGGTTTAAAGAAAGTTACTAGTCCAATTTTACTTTTCGCAGAATTAACTAAAATGACTGAATACTTCCTTCCATCTTTTGAGGGAGGTGCATATGGATCATAAAAAACATTGAAAAGAGTATTAAATTGGTTAGATAATTCTTCTGTAAAACTAACCTCAACATAGTACTTATTTTGTAAAGTGTATTTTTTCTCAATTGGTTTACTCAAGAGAAGATAGAATCTATCCGAATGTAACATCACAGTATCAATGATGGTAAGGTAGGTGATTAGTGGAGCATTATAAAAATGCACTTCATTAATTGGATAGACAAATGGAAATATTTCATTTTGTTCAATTGCTAGTGAGCTATTCCAGGCAATGATTTTACCATTGGGTGCGACAATTTCAATTGAAAAGTTTTCATAATCTTTTCTATTAACCAGAGATTTTAACTTTCCATATTCGTAATCTTCTGTTGTTAAACTGGAATGTAATTGATTCTTAATTAGATTTTTCGTTAATATTAGGTTGGTTTCCTTTTGGGATAATAAAGATTTGATTCCGTTTTCAACTTCAATTATCTTAGCAGATAATTCAGCATCCCAATTTTCTTTTGAAGAATCTATTGTAACAGGGGTAATCAAGCCGACTGCAATTATTAGCAGTAAAATAAAAAAGACGATAGCAAAATATTTTCTATCGCCTTTGAAGTATGCTTTAAGCTTTTTAGTCATTAATTAATAGAAATTTGCGAAATATACCATCTACTACCAGATTTACTTAAAGTTATATATAAGTGGGCAACCTCTCTTTTACCTTTTTTTTCAAAGTAATATTCTCCTTTTCCAAATGAAACTGCATCTTCAATTTTAGTCTCACTCATTTCAAAGGAAACTACTTTAAAAGAACTAAAAAAATCTTCAAGTATGTAATAAGCCTGGTTGGAAGAATAGTATCCATTCACTCCATTGAGCAAACTGATATATGGCTGGGCTGAAAAGTATTTTGCAATCTTTTGTACATCATTTGAAAGTATGCCCGTTTCAATATCGCTGAAGATTAGGTTCTGTGTTTTAGTCTCACTGTTTGTACTTAGATTTTGTTGGAACTTATTGTCCTGGGGAAAGGAAAATTGAAGTGCTGTGATAAGATAAATTGTTACTGATAAAAAATATGTCTTCATTTGTTACTAATTTAGTTAAATCATGATCATTAATCTATAAAAAGAGATGGGGCAACTGCCCCATCTTGCTATCTGCTCCATTGTTTGTCAAGTGATTTTCGTTTTCCCATTACGGAAGGCTTAAGTTGTCTTTCACCCTCAACAATTTGATATGCCCAATCAAACACAACTCCTATCATTAGTGATATTTGAAATGCGAACCTTGGCAAATGGTTCTCCCATGTCCATATTACGTATGTGTGGCCAACTTTAGCAACTGCATCTTTAGTTGTTGACCATCCAGACGCCAGGAGCAAAAGGTATATCATAAATATCTGAAGTTACTCCCATATCCTGGATATCAGTGTCATCCCAAACATCTAAGTAGAAGGTACCTTGATAATTCTCGAAAAAGAAGTCGACATCAATACTATCGTAGGCAACAACAGAATATAGAACGAATGAGTATCCGGAATTATTTGGAAATCTTCTAAAGTCAAAAATCGCCTGATCAAATCCTTCAGGTCTTGAAGTTGCATAAACAACATCAAGACTCAAGTCACTTTCGTTTCCATTAAAATCATATGCTGTAATTGCATAATAATATTTATTACCATTTACAGCTTCATCATCAATAAAATAATTATATGGTGAAGAACCAATTAAATTATACTCTCCATCATATGAATAGCTAAAATAAATGTTGTATCCTGCAAGATCCGGATCTCTATTTTCATTCCAATAGAGATCTACTCTATTATCTCCAACTAGAACATTTACTCCAGTTGGAACTACAGGTGGTATATAATCTGCGACATATTCAGGTTCATTGACGTCACAACCTGCGAAATATATAAGAAATGTAAGTGCTGCAAAAAGTTTTAGTATGTTTTTCATTTTTATCACCTCTTTTGTTTTCTCTACACGAGTGAGAATTCAATTGGGGTGCCATCAGAAAAAGTTAAAAACCTTTAAAAAATCACCAGAAAGCTAGACTTTATTCGTATATAAAATTAGACAGTAAGTTGATAAAAATTAAGCACTTGTCAGGTTAATCCATTGGTCATCGAACAACATTTTTTTTCTGTTGATAACCGCAATGGATTTTCCTGTTAGCAGCTTTTTATTGAAAGGTGTGTTTTTGGATTTGCTTTTAAATTTGGAAACATCGACTGTCCACACAAGATTCGGATCAATGATTGTGAAATTTGCAATTTCACCGGTTTCAAATTTAGGAATTGGTATTTTAAGAATTTTACGAGGATTAATAGATAGTTTATTCACGATATCTTCGATACTGATATTGTTTTTCTTAAATAGTTCGGAAAATGATAACCCTACTGTCGTCTCAAATCCAACTATTCCATTTGGTGCAAATTGAAATTCAGATTCTTTTTCTTCTATTGAATGTGGTGCATGATCAGAAGCTATACAGTCAATAGTTCCATCTTTTAATCCTTTTATTATTGCATCAACATCAGATTGTGTTCGAAGGGGAGGATTCATTTTGAAATTCGTATCATAAGTTTTTAAAGATTCGTCAGTTAATGTAAAATGATGAGGAGTTACTTCCGCAGTTACTTTTATCCCCTTTTTCTTTGCTTCTCTAACAAGATTTACAGAATTTTTTGTGCTGATGTGGGCAATATGTATTTGGCCACCGGTATATTCTGCCATTAAAATATCTCTGCTCACAATTAGATCTTCAGCAACAGATGGCAATCCCGGAAGACCAAGAACAGTAGAGTTTACTCCTTCATTCATCGCTCCATCAGCAAGAGTTTCATCTTCACAATGTTCAATGATTGGGGTATTATACATACTTGAATATTCAAAAGCTCTCCTTAAGACTGATGCAGTTTTTATTGCTACACCATCATCTGAAAAAGCAACCGCTCCGGCTTCAACCAATTCTGCCATAGGTGATATGATTTCGCCTTTTCTCCCCACGCTTGCAGCTGCAATGGGATAAACCTCAACTAAATGATTTGAGGCTTGTTCTTTAATAAATTTTACAACTTCTGCTGTATCTGTTGCAGGTTCGGTATTTGGCATACAAGCAACACCTGTAAATCCACCTGAAGCTGCACCGTTACAACCAGTAACAACTGTTTCCTCATCTTCCCTGCCGGGTTCGCGTAAATGCACGTGCATATCAAATAATCCAGGAACGAGTAACTTTCCTGAAAAATCAAACTCTCTTGCATCCTTGCTTTCATCGATTGTCAGTTTTCCTATTTTGGAAATGAGACCGTCGCTTAATAGAATGTCAACCCCTTTAAGATCTATTTTTTGTTCAGGATGAATTACATCAATATTTTTTAATACTATTTTCATAACTTGTCTTTAGTTTAATGTTCCTAATAAATATAATACTGCCATTCTTATTGCGACTCCATTTGTGACCTGGTAAAGAATAATTTGATTTGAACCATCAGCAACTTCAGAAGACAATTCCACACCTCTATTAATCGGACCAGGGTGAAGTATTAATATATCTTTACCATTCTTATCTAATCGTTCCTGAGTTATTCCAAAGTATTTTGCATATTCCCTGATTGATGGAAAATATTCTCTTGCTTTTCTTTCAAGTTGAATTCTTAAAATATTTAGAACATCATTTTCCTGAATTGCTTCATCAATATTATAAATTACATCTACTCCTAAGTCCTGTATATCTTTTGGTATCATCGTGGAGGGACCACAAACAGAAACTTTAGCTCCCATTGTCTTCAATCCAAAAATGTTTGATAATGCAACTCTACTATGTGCAATATCACCAACAATACAAACATTTAATCCTTCCAGATGACCTACCTTTTGCCTGATTGAATACATATCAAGCAAAGCCTGAGTTGGATGTTCGTGGGTTCCATCTCCGGCATTAACTACGTTTGCATTGCAAATCTTTGTCAAATATAGCGGTGTCCCGGCAGCAGCGTGACGAACAACAACCATATCGATTTTCATCGCCTCAATATTTTTTATTGTGTCTTTAAAAGTTTCTCCTTTACTAACGCTACTTCCTGAAACAGAAAAATTGATTGCATCAGCAGATAATCGTTTCTCTGCTAATTCAAAAGAAATTCTTGTTCGGGTTGAACTCTCATAAAAAAGATTGACGATTGTTTTGCCCTGCAGAGTTGGGACCTTTTTAATAGGTCTTTCAAGTATTTCCCTGAATGTATGCGCGGTATCTAATATGTTTTGAATATCTTCTCTTGGATACTCCCTGTAAACCAAGTAAATGTCTGCTTGATAAAGACATGTTATTCCTCCCTATCAATTTCTATTAAATAAATAGCATCTTCTTCATCAACCTCAGTCATCCGCACTTTAATTTCCTCATTCTGTGAAGTGGGAATATTTTTTCCAACGTAATCTGCTCTTATCGGAAGTTCTCGATGTCCTCTATCAACTAAAATACTTAATTGAATTGAAGCTGGTCTTCCCAAATCCATTATTGCATTCATAGCAGAACGAACTGTTCGACCAGTGTAAAGAACATCATCGACAAGAATTATATGTTTCTCATTTATATCGAAAGTGATATCGGAGACAGAAACCTCGGGCTGTTTAATTCGGGTACGAAAATCATCACGATAGAGTGTAACATCCAACACTCCGATGGGTAAATCTGCGCCATCAATATTTCTTAATTTATTCTGGATTCTTCTGGCTAGAAATTCACCACGTGTTCTCATCCCCATCAATACAAGGTCTTTGGAACCTTTATTTTTTTCTAGAATTTCGTGTGATATTCTGGTGAGGATTCTGTCAAGACTTTCTTTGTCTACGACTTTTGTTTTAATCTTCATACAAAAAAACCTCCCGATTTTATTTTTCTGGAGGTAATAGTATATGTAAGTTTCATTTCCTTCTCCATCTCTCCGGATAGAATTAAAGGTTAATAAATAATTTCTTTCAAAGCTAAATTACTAAAAAAATGAAGCAGAAAAAACAAATTAAAATGAAATAAGAGAAACAAGTAAAAGATTATTTAAAAAGAAAAGGGATCATATTTCAGATCCCTTTCTATAAGATTTCGGATAACTAATTATCCAAATTATTTAACGTGAAATTCTACTCTTCTGTTGTAATATCTGCTTACAGGATCATTTTCCTTGAATAACAAGTCACTCTTACCTTTGCCTACAGTTGTTAATCTACCACCATCAACACCTTTAGCTACGAGATATTTTTTAACAGATTCAGCTCTTTTCATTGAGAGCTCATTGTTATATTTATCAGAACCAATCTGGTCCGTGTATCCGGCAACTTCAACATTTACATCGGGATTAGAGAGAAGGATTGATGCAGCATTGTCAAGTATTGGATAAGATTCTGGTCTAAGTGTAGCTTTGTTGAAATCAAAGTTAACACCAATGAGAACCCAATTTTCCTCTACCATTGTTGGGCCCATACAAACCTTCACTATCTCACAAATTCTGTCATAGTCGACCTCAGTCGGCATAGTCTGATATTTTCTAACTATATCTTCGATTCTGTTGTAATCAACTTCATCTTTACCAGTATACATATCACAGAATTTTGAAGGTTCGCCTTTATCAAAGTAATAAAGAACACCAAGGTCAGCATTTATCCAGGAATCATTGGAATTACCACCAAAGAAGACTTCCTCCATTGTATCCTGCAGCAATTTCCATCTCCTACTATCCCTGCCATCAATTTTACTATTACCAGTGGTATGATAGATGCCTTCACCGTGTAGTCTCCAGTCTTCACCCAAGTCTTATGTCAACACCAGCACCAATATTAAATTGTGCCACAACATTTGATTCACCATCGAGGAGACTGACAATTGTAACAGGATTTCCTGCACCGTCTACTGCGTCATACCAATTGCATTACTTCGGTTTATTATAGTTTAATCCCGCACCAGCTAAAAGAAACATTGTTATTGGTTCGCAAGGATTAAAATAATAAAGGAAATCGAGATCACCGGTGATCATATTGTTTGTAACATACTCACCATTTCCCGAATCATAGTTTTCGTAGTATTGTGCAGCTACGTGATTATAAGCACCCTTTAGTCTCCACGCGATGTGTTCAGAAAAATTTCTCTGAATTGATAAAAATCCACCATAAAATTCGCTTGTGTTCAAAGAAGCTTCGTTGATTGCCAACATACATTGGATATGTAAAACCAAATCCAAATCCCCATGCGTCCGATGCAACAAATCTATCTTGTGCAAATGAATTACTCATAAAGAGTAAAATGGCAGAAAGTGAAAGAATTGTTAATATTCTTTTCATAGAATTACCCTCATTATTTGTTATTGATAAAAATAATTTACTTGATTAAATATTCTGCTAATATTGAATTAACAATTATTAGCACCTATAAAAATATTACAAAAACTAAACAAAAACAATAAATCATCTGTTTAACTTATTCATATTTAAGTACTTAGAACGCAAAAATCTTTCCAAAAATAGCACTAAGTTTTAGCTGATTTAGGGGATTTATGTTATTTTTCTGAAGCAAATTTCTCACTAATGTAAAAAACAAATACGGGGTGTAGCGCAGCCCGGTTAGCGCGCTTCGTTCGGGACGAAGAGGTCGGGGGTTCGAATCCCCCCACCCCGACCAAAAACTTGCCTGATCTATCAAATTAAAATCCTACTCCAACACCAAAACTAATAAACGGATCCCAATCATCGTATGGAGAGTTAGTATCATTTAGTACATCAAATAAAACTTCTGCGTATGCCCAGACATTTGGAGAAATCATTTGACTGAATCCTCCACCTAAAAGAAGAAATGGGACCCACACTCTTTCTGTTTCATATCCTTGATTTGTTATATTAATTGCATTTTCATAACTCCAGTAAGCAAATTCAGCATGAGCATAAATTTGAGGAATAATTCTATAACGGCTAAAAACACTTCCGCCATAATTACTTGTGTTAAGAGTCGGTAAGGGGTCATACCTACTGTCACTTATATAAGTGTAACCGATTTTCCCTCCAACCGAAAATTGTGGGGTTATTTTATATCCAACGATTGGTTCAATACCAATTGAGAAGTAGTTAGATGAAAAACCAAATCCAAGTTCACCACCATAATACCATCTGTTAACTTTTACAGAATTATCTTGCGAAGTTTTAGTTTGATCATTAGTTTTAACTGAATCAGCAGATTGAGCAAATGTAAATAAAGAAAAGCTTACTAGAATAAAAAGAATAATATGTTTCATAAAAACCTCCTAAAAAAACTTTTATTAGTATTAGAATAAAGATACAACGCTTATTTCAATAATCAATTTTCGAATATGATAAACGATATTAAAATGTATTGAAATTTTAGACCCCTAATAAATAAAAGAAAATATATTTAGTTTTCTAAGAGAGATTTCCAATTTTTACTTTGTTTATTCAGTAGTAATTCATTGAACCTTAGAATTATGAAAATAAATAAATTCGGGAAAATGATCGAATACCTTTCTTATGTTCTCTTTTGCTTTCATTATTCTTGACGAGAGTAGTAAACTCTCAACAATTAATCGAATCGGAAATTATTACTCGCCAGATTCATTAATCAATTCAGATACAGAAATCAAAAATCAAGAACCCTTCACTGCCGGTTTTTCTTTTATTTACGGATATGCAATTCCCCACGCTAAAGAAGTGATTAACATCAGGGGTACAAATCCAAAAGGTTACCAGGTTGATTTTAATTGGTTACTTTATTCTGATGAAACCTGGAATGACTGCCATTGCTATCCAAGACTTGGATTTCATCTTTCATTTTATGATTTCGATGTAAATGAAATTTTTGGATATGGTTATGAGGGTGGAATTAACTTTACATATTTTTTTGGATTACTATCAAAATTCAATTTCTTTTTACAAGGTAAAGCAGGGTTATCGTATTTAACAAGACCTTATGATAAAGTCAATCACCCTGAAAATCTGTCTTACTCAACGCATTTAAATTATTTACTTTCTGCAGGTGGTGGAATTCGAATTGGATTTAGTGACTATGTGGAATCCTCATCTTATTATAAGTATGAATCACAACTCCAATGCTGCTTTTCTTGAACCAAATGGCGGAATAAACTACCCTGCGCTTTCACTGGCACTAGGTTATACATTCAATCCAACTGAAATTAAACCTAGAAATAACAGCGATCGCTACTTAACTGAAAAGAAAAAGAGGAGAATAGATTTTGCTTTATTTTGGGGAATTTCGGGAATGCCCTACCCAGATGAATCTCAGGTTCCGATGTATGGTATTAATGTAGTTAGAAGCTGGCAGGTTACAAGAATTGGTGCAGTTACAGCAGGGATTGAATTGGAAATGAATGGAAGGGCAAATCTTTTAGATTGCCGAGGAATTATTAAAAGCTTGAGTCCCTGGCGTGGATCAGTACAAGCGGGATGGGAATTTCTAATGGGGAGAACAATCTTTAGTATTCAGCTTGGATTTTATCTATATCGTCCTTACAAAAAGTTGGATGATGTTTATCAAAGATTTGGACTTGTGTATAAAATTTTAGATTACTTATATGCAGGCATTAATTTTAAATCTTATCGACACTATGCGGATCATTTAGATTTTAGACTAACTTTAAGTTTATAAAATTGATTAAATCTCGCTGACTTTATCTTGTCCATTAATTTAAGTTACCTATCCGACAGTAAAAATAGGTGCTTAGTAAATCTTTTATTTAATTGGTGGTAACGAACCTTTATAAAACACCGGACAATTTACACCCATAACATTGTCATAAAGATTTGTAACCGGAGCCAAAAGGGTACTTACTACCTTAACTTTTCCCAAAGACGGTTTATTTAAATCACCAGAGACGTTCTGTTCAAAAATACTACAACCATTATCGTCTATGACAGCAAAAGAAATATCTAAGCTATCTTTCAAAACATTTAACCAACCTTTTGCTGCTACTCTATTTTTTTTCGTACTCAGTGCAACATCTTTAAGAGTTAACAATCCATCCGTTGCATTCCAATTAGAAACTAATTGTGTAATGTGCGTTGATTGACCAGGATTGGTAATTAGTATTTTTGCAAAATCACTTCCTTTAGTTACAGCAAGTCCAATTGGGCCGGCAAGCAAAACCGCTCCAGCATCAACAAGATTAAAATTCTGGCTTCTTTGATATTCTTCAATCAATTTATCAGCATCAACTCCGTAAAAAGTTAAGTTCTTTCCGGCTAAATTTACTTCTCCATTCATCGAGGCTAGCAATTCATCCAGTTCTTTGCCTTGCATTGAAATATCCATTGTTAAGGATAAATTTCCTGAAAATATGGTATCATCTAAAAACGTATACAACATTTCCTTTATATTGAAACTTGAAAGCTTGCAATGGACATCATAGGAAGGTGTTTCAATAAATGGTCTAAGGATGTATTTAATTTTACCTTTCGAATTGACACCGAAAAATTTTGGTGAATTAGTTTCAACGATATATTCACCATCCTGGATTAAAAAGTTGAAATCAATCTTGTTAGCTATAAACTCAGGAGTTTTTATCTCGTCAGCTTTGAAATTACCTTTTGCAAACAGAGTTGCTAATGGATTTGGATCATTATTAAGGTCATAATCAATTTCTCTAGAATTGAAAATCAACGATTTTGTCTGTATTGTGTCTTCGCCACTTAAGTAACTTATATTTCCTTTATTAATATTTAATAAAGTCATCTCAGTACTATCATTAGCGAATTCCAGTTCCAGGAATAATGAACCGTACATTTTACCTTTATAAGTTTCTGAGACTGAATCTTCATCCTCTCCAAACAATTCAGAAATATTTATCCCATCCATATCGATCTCAGTTTTAATATAGTAAGGTTGGTAGGAAGAAGAATTGTAATTACCATTAATATCAAATCTTCCATCAAGAAATTCAGTTTTGAAATTCTCAAAATCCATATGAAATCCGAGTACGGTTTCGCTAACTTTAAAGATGCCTGAGCTGATATCAATTTTCGGTAAAAATCCCTCTGTTGTAGCTACTAATTTTTTAATATCAAAAGTAATTTCCGGAAACGATTTAAAGTGAAGTGCTTTAGAGGTAGTTGTAGTTGCATCAACAAGTAGATCGAGATTCAGAATTCTGTGGGGGAAATCCCGTTTAATAGAAGGATCAAAGGCTAAAAAATTTGGGAGATCGAAAACTGAAGATTTTATTCTGAGGTGTGCTTTAATTTCTTTTTCGATATTGAATATCAGGTATTGAAGATTGTCGATTTCACCATTTATATTAAGGTCGGTGCCTTCCGATATAATATTAATATCCTTCAAACTAAACATATCGCCATTTCCAAAAATTTTTCCATTTACTTTATCGAATCTTATAGTGCCTGGTATAATAAAACCAAAATTCTCAAACGATATTTCAGATAAATTGGTATTGCTTATTATACTTTTTTTTGAAGCGTCATATTTACCTTCTGTTTTGTCTTTAATTGTTATTCTGCCATTAAGACTGTCAATACTGCCCAACTTAAATACATCATCCCACCCAGTTACATCTGCGTCGAGAAATAAATTGATATTAAAAAATGGTTTCGCAAAATTATTTACAGAACCAGCAAGATTTATCTTTCCATCGGGAAAATCGGCGTATAAAGTATCAACTTTTAAAGTTGCTTCAGAAAGATTTTTATTCCTACCTGAATTGAATGAACCTTTTAAATTCAAATTCTTAATTGTCCTACTGGTAATTGGGTTAACTAATTCAACATCTTTAATTCCAAAATCAATATTTACTAAAGGGAACTCCGAAAATGTCTTCCCTTCTACAAAACCAAATAAATAAAAATCACCTTTGTTTAACTTTTTTGCTGTGTTTTCATTTACGAATAATGATAAAATATTCAAGCTACCGTCGGAAACAATTTTTAGTACAAGGTCCCCTTCGTTTGAAGGATTAAAATGACCGTTAAAATGAAATGTTGAATTTTCAATTTCTAATGTGCCCTTTTCAACAAGCAATCCGTTTTGTTTATCCAGATGTGAAGAAACATCCAAATTAATATTCTGATTATTTATAGAGGTACTTTCATTCAACATTAATTTTTCAACTAGGATTGAGGAATTAAGCTTCAGGTTTACTTCACCATTTTTAAAATCAAACTTCGAATCAAAATTTTTAATCAGGATATTTGATTCTCTCTTTTTAGTATCATTTGTTACATTCAGATAAAGACCATCAATCGTTAGCTTTTCCACTGAAATTGATGGTTGTCTTGATATTGATTCCTTCTTACTTAATTCCGTAGTTATTTTAGTTTCGGAAGTTGGATCTCTTTTTATCGCATTGAGTAAATTAACCGAACTATCGGGATAAATAATAAAGTTTAATTCTCCATTGCTTACATTCACTTTCGAGATTTCAAAATCACCTTTAAATAATTTTAATATTTCTAATCCGCACGCAAAGTTTTCAATTTTTGCAATTGGCTGTTCAGATTCAATCCGCTTATCTTCTTTGTGTTCATAATAAGTTACATTTTCAAGAATTAATGAAATACGAGGAAATTGTCTTAAGGGAGAAATTGAAACTTGCCCAACAGTAAGCTCACCACTTTGAACCTGATTCAAATAGCTTATTAAATATTTACCAATATCATCTTTTTTGATTAAAATCATAGTGGATAGGGCTAACCACATTGTAAAAATCAATATCCAGATGATCCCCAGGAGAACAGCAATTTTTTTTAGTATTTTTATCAAGAATTATAAAGAGGTTATAAAGTTTCTTAATACAAGATTAAACTTTTAATTTTGTCAAGTAAATGTATCAATAATATTTATTTTAACTATTAAACTACTTCTGGAGAATCCAATGGCTGTTAATCTTAAGAATAAGAGTTTTCTAAAATTATTAGATTTTACTCCTAAAGAAATCAGGTATTTGCTTGATCTGTCAAAAAAATTAAAAGCTGAAAAGAAGAAAGGAAAAGAGAAGAAAAAGTTACAAGAGAAAAACATTGCATTAATTTTCGAAAAGACTTCAACCCGAACACGCTGCGCATTTGAAGTGGCTGCATTTGATCAGGGAGCTGATGTAACTTATCTGGGTCCAACCGGCTCACAGATCGGACATAAAGAATCGATGAAAGATACGGCGAGAGTTCTCGGAAGAATGTATGATGGAATTGAGTACAGAGGATTCGGACAAAAGATCGTTGAAGAGCTGGCTAAGTTCGCTGGAGTTCCTGTTTGGAACGGGCTTACTGATGAATTTCATCCTACACAGGTTTTGGCAGATTTGTTAACGATGGAAGAACACTCAAAGAAAAAACTAAATAAAATTTCATTTTGTTATCTCGGTGATGCAAGAAATAATATGGGAAATTCTCTAATGGTTGGTGGTGCAAAAATGGGAATGGATGTTCGACTTTGCGCACCAAAAGAAAACTGGCCTGAAGAATTATTAGTAAAAATGTGTAAAGAGATTGCAAAAGAAACCGGCGCAAAAATTACTCTTACCGATAAAGTCAAAGAAGGAGTTAAAGGAGTTGATTTTCTATATACTGATGTTTGGCTTTCACTTGGTGAACCAGCGGAAAAGTGGGAAGAAAGAATCAAGTTGATGAAACCATACCAGGTGAATATGAATGTGATTAAAATGACTAAAAATAAAAATGTAAATTTTCTTCATTGTTTACCAGCTTTTCATAACAGGGAAACAAAAGTTGGTGAAGAAATTTTTCAAAAGTATGGTTTGGATGGAATGGAAGTTACTGAAGATGTTTTTGAATCCAAGCATTCAATTGTATTTGATCAAGCTGAAAACAGACTGCATACAATTAAAGCAGTTATGGTTGCAACACTTGGATTAAAAGGATAATTTTTTTACGAATAAATTATCAATTACTTAAAAGAGTTTTCTTTGCCTGGGCAAGTTCCTTCAATTTCTCATCACCAACTTCGGGATAATGCAAATCGAGTGATGCAAGACTATCAATTAATGCAGCTGCAACAATCAATCTTGTGAACCATTTATTATCTGCAGGCACTACATACCACGGAGAATCTTTTGTTGCCGTATTCTGAATCATATCTTCATATGCCTTCATATATTCTTTCCAGAATCCTCTCTCCTTTGTATCCGCTGAAGAGAATTTCCAGTTTTTCTCAGGATTATCAATTCTTTCAAGAAATCTTTTTTTCTGCTCTTCCTCAGAAACGTGAAGAAAGAACTTCCTAACAACTATTCCATTTCTTGTTAAATATTTTTCAAAGTTACGGATGTCCTGAAATCGTTGATCCCAGATATGTTTAGTTACCAGCTTTTCGGGTAATTTTTGTTTCTCAAGAATTTCTTTGTGTACTCTCACAACAAGAGTTTCTTCATAATAGCTTCGATTAAAAATTCCTATACGCCCTCGTTCCGGCAAATGTTTAATACATCTCCACATAAAATCGTGATCGAGGTCCTCACTGGTTGGAGCTTTAAACGAAAATACCTGGCATCCTTGTGGGTTTATTCCGGACATTACATGTTTTATGGCTCCATCTTTCCCTGCAGCATCCATTGCCTGAAAAATCAACAAAATTGAGTAACGATCCTGAGCATTAAGTTTATCCTGCAATTCAGCAAGTAGTTCAATTCCATTTTTTAATGCTTCCTGTGCTTTTGGTTTATCTTCAGATTTAAAACCAAGTGTATCTTTCGTATCGATATGTTTGAGTTTAAATTGTTTGCCATCAGTTATACGAAATGGTTTTGCGATTTTTTTTGCACGTTTAATAAATTCTTTTTTCTTCATAGATATTCTCCTTAAGCATTAATCCTCATACTTATTATTCAATACTTTAAAATTTTTAATCGATTTATATTTGTTACATAATTATCCCTAGTGTCAATTTCCTTTATTGCAACATACATAAAAGAGAAATAATTTATTCTTTCCACCACTCTCTTAAACTTCCAAAAATATATCTCCACAAAGTTTCAATTGTTCAATTTTTTCCATACATTTTGCTTTGAATTCTTTACTGTTAAATCCTTTCCAATAGAATATTTATAATTATTAATAGACAAAGTATGAAACAGCTTTTTATAATTTCAACTATTATTCTTCTATTTCTAAACGGATGCGGAGATGATTCTCAACAGCAAGGTGGGGCACCTGAAATTCTTGTATATAAAACTAAAGCTGAACGTGTTCCGGTTTACCAGGAATTTGTTGGAGAGGTATATGGGAAAAAGGATATTAGCATCCGTGCAAGAGTAGCAGGATATTTAGAAGAAATTTATTTTAATGAAGGAACCCAGGTTGAAAAAGGTAAGCTTCTTTACAGAATCGAAAGCCAATTATATGAGCAGGATGTAGCTGCAAAGCTCAGCGGACTTGCCGAAGCCAAAACCATCCTGGCAAATGCAGAAAATGAATTAAACCGTTATAAACCATTAGCCGAGGTTAATGCAGTAAGTCAAAGTGATCTTGATGCTGCACAAGCTACTTATGAAGCAGCAGTGGCCGGAGTCGATGCTGCAGAAGCAAATCTTAAAGCATCATGAAATAAATCTTGGCTATACTAAAATCTATTCTCCGATTACTGGTATAATTGGAAAAACCAGAGCGAAGGTTGGTGATTTTGTTGGACAAAATCCAAATCCTGTAATATTAAATGTCGTATCTGAATTAGATGAAATTTTAGTTGAATTCTTTTTAACAGAAAGAGACTATTTAAGATTTGCCCGAAGATATATCAAAGAGACTGAGGGAAAGGGTGACAAAATTAAAATTAAAACTGAAGGTCCACCTTTACAATTAATTTTATCTGATGGCTCTATTCATAAAGAAGGAGGTCGACTTAACTTTATTGACAGAGGTGTTGATCCAACTACAGGCGCAGTATTAGTTCAGGCATCGTTTCCGAATCCAACAAGACTTATCAGACCCGGGCAATATGCTAAAGTTCGTGCTCAGACCGATTTTATTGAAAATGGAATTCTTATTCCTCAAAGATGTGCTAATGGAAATACAAGGGAAATATTCTGTTTACGTTTTAAATAATGATAATCAGGTTGAAACCAGACAAATTGATGTTGGTGCGCGTATATCAGATTTTTGGCTTGTTAATAGTGGACTCGCTCCTGATGAAATGGTAGTGATAGATGCACTGCAAAAAGTTAAACCCGGCATGGAAGTTCGCCCGAAAGTTACCGCATTCGATAGTACATCAACCTCACAAAATTAAAAACTATGGCTGAAAATAAAGGAAATTTTTTCGTACACCGACCTATTGTTGCAATTGTAATTGCAATTGTAATTGTAATTGTTGGATCTTGTCTCATTGCTTGGCCTTGCCATCGAACAATATCCGAATTTAACCCCTCCTATTGTTGAAGTTAGAGGAAGTTACACTGGCGCAAATGCAATAAGTGTTGAAGAATCCGTAGCTACGCCTATTGGAACAGGAAATCAATGGTGTAGATAATATGATTTATATGAAATCTACCAATGCCAATGATGGTATCTATGGTAATTCAGGTTTCATTTGATGTTGGGACTGATCCTGATATGAATACGGTACTAACACAAAACAGAGTTTCAGCTGCTTCCGCAAAACTTCCTTCTGATGTAACAAAATTCGGTGTTACTACTAAAAAATCATTACCAAATATTATGCTAGCATTAGCACTTACTTCTGATGGAAGATACGATCAGGATTTTTTAGGAAACTATGCATTGATCAATATTAAAGATCAGCTAGCGCAGAATTAAAGGAATTGGAAGAGTTGATGTAATGGGTGCTGCAGATTATTCAATGCGTATTTGGGTAAAACCTGACAAGTTAGCTAGCATTGGGTATGACTGTTCCGGAAATTCTTAAATGCTATTAATGATCAAAATGTTATTGTTCCGGGAGGTAAATTTGGTGCTGAACCTGCTCCACCTGGTACCGAATTTACATATACAGTTAATATTACCAGATCGATTTAACTCACCGGAAGCATTTGAAGAAATTGTCGTTAGAACAAATCTCAGATGGTTCACAAGTTAAAATTGGTGATGTCGCAACGGTTAACCTTGGAGTGGAAACATACAATATGATTCCACGAATGAATGAACAAACCTGTGCTATTATTGCACTTTACCAGGCTCCGGGATCAAATGCTGTTGAGTTGGCTAAGAACATCATTGCCGAAATGGATGAGTTGGCAAAAGATTTTCCTGAAAGTGTTAAATATGAAGTTGGACTCGATTCTACCTTACCAATTACGGCTGGAATTAAAGATATTATTGTTACTTTAATCATTGCACTGTTCTTAGTAATTTTAGTAGTGTTTATTTTTATCCAGGATTGGCGAGCTACACTTATTCCTACACTTGGCAATTCCTGTTTCTCTTATTGGAGCATTTATATTTTTCCCAATGCTTGGGTTTACCATCAATGTATTATCACTTCTTAGGACTTGTTCTTGCCATTGGAATTGTGGTAGATGATGCTATTGTGGTTGTTGAAGCCGTTCAGGTAAATATTGCAAAAGGGATGAAGGCTAAAGAAGCAACTTTAGATGCAATGGGAAAAGTAACAGCACCTGTTATTGCAACTACTCTTGTTTTGATTGCAGTATTTATTCCTGTTGCTGGTATGGCTGGTATTACCGGAATTTTTTATCAACAGTTTGCAATTACAATTGTAGTTTCTGTAATTGTTTCTTCAATAAATGCACTTACACTTAGTCCTGCATTATGTTCTCTTATTGTTAAAAGAACCAAAACCTTATGAAGGTCCTTTAGGTTGGTTTTTTAGAAAATTTAATAAAGGAATGGATAAAAGCTACAGATGCTTATATGAGTTTTACGAATATTGTTTCACGAAAAATTAAAAGAGGTATTATTTTTATTATTAATAATGACGATTAGCTGCAGGTATTTTTTGGAAGTACTGGTTCCTGGTGGTTTTATTCCTGAAGAAGATATGGGTTATTTCTATGTAAATATTCAATTGCCTAATGCTGCTTCACTTCAAAGAACGAGTGTAATTTCAGAGCAATATTGAAAATATTCTTCTTGGAATATCCTGAAGTTGAATTTGTATTAAATGCAACAGGCTTATAGCATGCTTACAGGATCAAATATTCCTAACAACGGATTTATGTTTGTCACTCTTAAAGATTGGTCGGAAAGAGATTATACTGCTAAAGAAATGATTGATAAAATAAATGCTCGTCTTTCAAAAGAAATAAAAGGTGCTCAGGTTTTTGCTTTTGGACCACCTGCTATTCCCGGTTTGGGAAATGGTTCTGGTTTTAGCATTATGCTACAGGATAAAGGCAGGAAATTCACCTGAATATCTTGCAGAAAACACTATGAATTTTATTAAAGCTGCAAATGAACGACCTGAAATTGGAATGGCATTCACTACCTTTCAAGCAACTGTTCCGCAACGATTTATGGATATTGATAAAGAAAAAGCATTAAAGCTCGGTGTTCACTTAATGATCTATATACTACTGTTGGTGCATTTATGGGAGGTGCTTATGTGAATGATTTTACACGATTTGGTCGATTATATAAAACTTATATACAGGCTGAACCTCAATACAGAGTGGATGAAAGTCAAATAAATAATTTCTTTATTAAAAACAATAACGGAGAGATGGTGCCACTTGCTACTTTTGCTACTGTGACACCAATTTCTGGTCCTGATTATACCAACACGATTTAATTTATACAGATCGGTGGAAGTTACTGGAGGACCAGCAGAAGGATATACTTCTGCAGATGCAATGAGCTGCCTTGAAAGAAGTTGCATCCGAAGTATTACCGCAAGATATGAGTTATAGCTTGGAATGCAATGTCTTATCAGGAAAAAAAAGCTTCCGGCTCACTTGGTGATTATTCTAACATTTTCCCTGATCTTTGTGTTTTTAATTCTTGCTGCTCAATATGAAAGTTGGTCGCTGCCATTTCGCAATTTTATTGGGAACACCTTTTGCCATTTTTGGTGCCTTATTCGCACTCTGGGCTGGCAGATTACTTAGCCCAACTTTTGAAAATAATATTTTTGCACAAGTTTCTTTTGTGATGCTTATTGGTATGGCTGCTAAAAATGCGATTCTGATTGTTGAATTTGCAAATGATGAATTCAAAGAAGGAATAAGCCTTTTCGATGCTGCAATAACAGCAGCAAAATCTAGATTCAGACCCATTTTAATGACAGCATTTTCATTTATTCTCGGAGTATTTCCTTTAGTGGTTGCTTCAGGCACAGGTTCTGAAGCACGACAAGTTATGGGAGTTGCACTTTTAGGCGGAATGACTATTGCAACACTCCTCGGGGTATTTTTCTATCCGATGCTATTTATTTTTATTGGTAAGATAGCCAAATACGAACAAAAGCGAGAGCTTAATAATTTCAACTCAACCTGAGAAATTAAATGAATAGACGATTATGAACAAATTCTCGGTTGCTGCACTTTTGCTTTTAGGAATTTTTCTTTATTCCTGTGCTGTTGGTCCTGATTTTCAAAAACCTGAAACGCAGGTACCAAAATATTTCACTAATTATGATTCACTGGCTGTTGATACATTAGTCAATTTAAAGTGGTGGGAAATTTTTAATGATCCAACGCTCGATACTCTGGTCATAACTGCTCTTCAGCAAAATAAAAATGTAAACATAGCAATTTCAAGAATAGAAGAAGCACGTGCAAATCTTGGATTCACAGAAGCAGATATTTATCCAAGAGTGGATATACAGGGAGAAGCTAAAAGAGGAAATTATGCCGGGAGTGGTATTCAACTCGATTCAGAAACAAATGGATTTTTTATAGCACCAGTGGTGAATTGGGAAATTGATTTCTGGGGAAAATTCAGAAGAGCTAATGAATCTGCACAAGCTCAATATCTTGCATCGGAATTTTCTTTAAGAAAAATTCAAATCAGTTTGATTAGTGAAGTTGTGAGTACATATTTCCTTTTGCTTGACTATAGAGAAAGATTGAAAATTTCGGAGAGCACTCTTAGAATCAAGAATGGAAAGTTTAAGAATTATCCAGGAACGATTTGATAAAGGAATTGTTCCGGAAATAGATCTTAACCAGGCACAAATTCAAAAAGAAATTGCTGCTACTACAGTTCCATTGTATAAACGACTTTCAGTACAAACGGAAAATTCTCTTAGCATTCTGCTTGGGAAATTACCAGCTTCAATAAAATCCGGAACAGGTTTAGAAAACCGTGATATACCACCAGATATTCCAATCGGACTTCCATCTCAATTGCTGGTCAGGCGACCGGATATTGCAGAATCAGAGTATCTGCTTCAATCACAAAATGCACAAATTGGTGTTGCTGTAGCTAAAATGTTCCCTGCCATAAGTTTGACTGGTTTATTTGGTCTTGCAAGTGATGATCTATCAACATTAACTGTCGGAGATCCGGCTTGGTCAATAAGTGGAACATTGCTCGGTCCATTGTTTAACTTCGGAAAAAATACCAGTCGTGTTGAAGTTGAGGAAGCGCAAACCCAGCAAGCACTTTATCAATATGAGTATACAGTAATTAATGCTTTCCGTGAAGTTGAAGATGCTTTAATTGATGTACAAACTTATAAGGAACAGCTTGAGTCACTAACCAGACAATACCTTGCAGCAAAGAATGCCGAAAAGTTATCCCGAATGAGATATGATCTCGGTGTTACAAGTTATCTTGAAGTTTTAGAATCAGAGAGAACATTATTCAGTGCAGAACTGCAACTCTCTGAAATACGGCAGTCTACTTTCAACTCTTATATTAGATTATACAAAGCTCTTGGCGGTGGATGGATTTCTAAAGAAGAGTATGTTGATGCAAAGAACGATGAGATGGAAAAATAGAAACCCACGGTTTCAACCGTGGGTAAGTAAAGACAATTAAAACCTCTCAGAACCGTTTTAACGGTTTACTATTTCAAGTCTATATTTTTTAACTAATAATTCAACTTCTTCTTTGTACGTCATTTTTTTATGGTGTTCTTTCTGATTTGAAATATAGTTTTCAACTTCCTTAACCATCGATTCACTAACAGAAAATGCACCGTAACCAGTCTGCCATGAAAATTTATACTCAATAAAGTCTGATTGGTTAAGCCAGTGCGAAGATTCTCCTTTAATGTTCTGAAAAATATCTTTTATACTGAATTTCTGTGACAATAAAAATAATATATGTATATGATCTTCCGTTCCATTAATTGTTCTAACCTTGCAGTCCAGATCATGTTCTAATTTTTCCCGTATGTGATCGTGCAATTGTGTTTCGAATGGGCTTTTAATTAGTGAAATCCTTTCCTTCGTGCCGAAGACCCCGTGTATCCAAACTTTTAATAGTGAGTGCGACATTTTTCCTCCGTTGGAAACCGTTGTCCAAAGGACTCCTTCGGAGAAACGGTTTCTGATTGTCTCTAATTAGTTTTCTTTCCCATAGCTGAAGCTATGGGTTACTTAATACTGCTTCTTAGTTTTGATTATCATAGCTGAAGTCATGGGTTACACTATGTACCTTAGTAGGAGTAACCCACGATTTTAATCGTGGGTTAGAGAATTACATCGTTTATGTTAACCGATTTAACGGATTCATAGATAACTATAACAACTGTGTTACACCAAAGAATAAATTAAAGTTATTGTAAATTGCCTTCACAGCTACCGCGTTTGTCAAATAATACTATGTCGCCAGGTTCAACCACTCCTGTAGGAAAATTAAATAATTGTCGAAAATCTGATCTCTGTCCATGCGTATACTCAAAACCAACTCCAATAAAAGTATCATTGTAATTGGTCGACGCACCTGCTGTAAAATGATAATTATTCCAATCTGTAAAACCAACAGCTAAACCATTAATATCTTCGTAATCAGCATTACTGAAGTCTGTTCTGAAAGCCGCGTAACCGGTTATTTTATCTGTCAGCTTTTGTTCAACAGCAAGACCAACGTTTAAAACACTTTGCATAGCATCATATACATTTAACAATTCAGAAGTATCGATTGGTTTGATAATACCAGATCCATTTCGAATAAAGTTATTACTCTCCGGCTGCATAACAGAATAAGTCGAAAGTGGTGCGAACCACTCGCAGGCAAAATGGATTTTGGTGCCTTCTGATAGAGTGTATTCTATTCCAGCTGCTATTGAGAGTGGCGTCTTATAATGCACAGGCAATCCCTCCTGCCTGTCGGATGCAAGAATATCGATTGGGAGAACTTCTAAAGTAGCACTATCAACTGATACCAAAACATTATTGGAAGTCAAAGTTGCTTCATCCGTTCCACCACTGGCTAATTTTATAGCTACACTTGGTGTTGTAAATGTTACCCCTAATTTCAGATCTTTCCAATTTGCTTCAACTCCGAATTTTCCGGAAAACCTGACGGCCCAATAATCTATATCAACATAAACATTTGTTGTCGCAGTTCGTTGATTGACTGTATCAAACGCTGCATACGATTCGTACCGGATTTTTGTTTGGTCACGGTAAGCACCGATCAAAGTAAAACCAACTCCAACGTTGTCTGATATTTTTTTCGAATAGCCAAAACCTACACTTACTTCGTTAAGTAAGGCATCAATTTTTCCTTCATTAATCAGAAATTCATCCCCTTCAAATGCATTTGGTGAACCAGCTATTGATGGAGGTCTTGTTGGAATTACATCTGAATAACCTTCATATCTCTCAGAAACTCTTACGTATGAATAACCATTACAATATATCATATAACTGAAGATGTTGAGTGAATCACCTAAGAATGGAAGAGGACCTGCTAATGAAGCAGGGTATAAAGAAACTCTTGTATATCTTGAATCAATCCCGGGTCCACCACCGTTGATGAACTGGAAATCTTTAATACCATACATATTAAAGTTAACGCTCATACTTTTCTTATTTAAAAAACTTAATGCTCCCGGATTGTAATAAGTAGCTGTGTAATCATCAACCCCCCCTACAACAATTCCACCAAGCAATGCCGCCTTACTGCCTACAGCCTGATCCCAGAACTGCCTGTCTTGTGCATTGATTACTATTATAGAGAGAAGAAAAAAACAAATAAATATTTTTGTTTTCATTATCTGCTCAGAAAAATATCTTTAAGTACTAAAAGCTTCACTGTTTATTTTCCTTTCAACAAATACTGACCAGCATTTATTATTGAATCGGAATCTTTATAAATCAAAATTCCAGTTAGCACCAACACCAATGTTTATAAAGTGACTTGATCCAACCGATTCATTCACTGGATATAAGTAACCATTGTCATCATAATATCTAATCTTTATAGTTCCTGAATTGCGTACAAAATGATATCTGGCATTTACATCAATAGAAATCTCTTTACTTACCGGAAAGAGTGCACCCAAACCAAGATCAAATCCAGGCTCGCTGCTGAATTCTGATTGGTCTATCGGTGCTGTGCCAGCATTGTCTGAATAAGTTATTGTTCCATTCGCATTTGTCGAGTACAAATAAAGTCCAGCTTCTATAATTGCATAAAATCTTGGTGAAGTGCCGGGCAGCATATATTTAAAACTTAGGAGTATTGGAATAGTTGAAACGTTTCCAGTTAATTCGACGCTTCCCTGTTGCTGGTCAAGTGTCTGAAAATAATTGTTTACTTCGTCTCCGTTTATTCCAGAATAGATAAAGCCGAGTGTTAACCCTATGCGCCAGTTGGATTCCATTTCATAGTAAAACCCTCCGATAGCACCATAACCGGTATTAAAATATTCCGCATTTACACCCGTAGGAAATGCAATAGTTGCGGATAGGTCGCTCCCATAACTATTCTGACTGAAAGTTAAAGTTGAAAAAAGCAGCGTAATGAATAAAATTTTAATTATGTGTTTCATTTTTAGTTCTTTCCTTTAAAAATATTTTTTTTATTGACAGTTAATTTACTCTTTTAATATCATAAGTTATTTCTTAAGTCTTGACCGCTTCATTTTTTTTCATTAACCCAGGCTATGAGCAACTTATAAGTAACATCGAGAACAACCTTAATATTTAAATTCGAATAATATTTAATTTTGGGCGATTCAATTCTCGGTTACTGAATTTACTTCTGTAAGAGATATATCCTTAAGTAAAGCCTGGTAGACTTTATATGCAAGAGCAAGAACAACGGCACCAACGAACAATCCGATAATTCCGGCAAGCATCATTCCCCCAATAGCGCCAAGTAGAATTACGAGTGTGGGAACATCAACACCTCTTCCAAGAAAAATTGGCTTTAAAAACGCATCAGACATACTAATGATTAAACTGAGCACAAGTAAAATTATTGCAGATGTATGTATCCAGAATGCTAAAGCTGTAAGCGGCAATCGGAAGTAATATTATTAAAGGTGGCAACTGAATTATTGCAAGGAACAGTACAATCAATGCCCATAGACCAGCTAAATGGTATATTGAATATCAGCATTACAATTCCGGAGACTACTGATTGAATAATTGCTACACCCAATACTCCCTGAACAACACTTCTAATAGTTGCGCCTGCAAGTTCCGTAAAACCTTCTCCTTTTCTACCGATTAATATTTTGAATGCTTTTCGGGCAGCGATTTCTGCAGCATCTGCTTTTACCATCAATGCACCAGCGATAATAATAGATATCAGTGTTAAAAGAACTGTAGAACCTAATCCAAGGACACCAGAAACAATATTTGATGCAAATTCTTTTATCTGAGGTTTGAAAGTTTTGACAGTCGCCTCGATATTCACTGAAGCAAGTTCCCAGGTATCGTAAACAGGTTTACCTATAATCAGGCCAGTCAGCCACAGCTTCTTCAGGTAGTGGCACTTTAAATGTTCCCTTCTCTAATTCCATGGCAATATTTTGTACTCCCACTACGGTAGATTCCATTAAAAGGTATGATGGAATAATTAACACAGCCAGGGCAAAAAGAGTGATTAAAGTAGAAGCAAGTTTATTTCGATTACCAAGAAGTTTGGCAAACTTTTTAAATAGTGGATAGATCCCAACAGCAATTATTATTCCCCACATAACTACAAATAAGAAAGGCTTAAGAATCAGGTAGGAAAGTATTATAAGTAACCCGACAAATCCAATTCTTAAAGCAGTAGTGATGGCTTTTGTGTAATATGCTTCGTCTTTAAATTCTTGATCGATTGTTGCCATAAGATTATCCTCCAAACAAATGATATAATTTTTTTAAAAAATCAAGTTACTTAAACAGAATCAGATTTGAATTGTTCTGTCCTATTAATCCATGTGCAAATTATTGTTAGTCTCTTCTCAATTTAAAAGTTACGATTTTAAACTAAGGGTTAACCTTAGACGTCATTTTTATTTCGGAAATTTCTTGAAAATTTAAATTAAAGGACAACACTTATGCCCAGATTAAATCCTTCATATCTTAATGGAGCTTCAGTACCTGAACGGCCAATTCATGTCATTTTTTCTAAGAGCATAGTATGCATATAAGTATCCCGATCTGACGAGGAAGTTTATAATAGGACCGGCTACAGGGTAATCATCAACAAATTTACCTAATGCATATCCTAATGCTTGATAAGCAGCCTCAGCTAAAACGAAACTACCTGCCCACTTTAAGAATAAATATCGAGGATATATAACGCTTGTTTCATAATTTGCAGTTAGTTGTAGGGAGGTTAAAATATCAAATTTAAATCCATACAATGCTCTGTCACCAAATCTTAATGCATTTGGGTATGTGTTTAATATCTCCTGGTCAGGTTCACTCAAATCATTTTGCGGATAACCAAAGTCATCGATTTTAGTTAATAATAAAGATTGAGAGACGAATGGAATAAAAGAGAGGTTTGGTCCATAATAACCAAGACCTTCAGTTCGACCAAAACCAAAACTGTAAAATTTAGAAGTGACTTCTTCTGCTTCTGCATTACTCAAAGCAGAACCGGTGCTTGCATACGAAAAGAAAAGATACCATTCGTTCAATGAAGCATTTGTAGGCGAAAATTGATCGAGTTCACTTCTTCCTAATTTTAATTCCCAGTTTCCAACAGGAGCAAAATTGCTGCTGAATTTACTTTGATGAAGATTACCCTGTCCATATGTTAACTCGAATAATGTGCGTGATTGAAACCAAAAATCTTTTACCGTAGAATTGTAAATCCTCTTGTAAATCGGATTGCTGAATTTTTCTTTAACAGAATCTCTATCAGCAATGATTAACTCCTTTTCCTTGGTGTATTTCATTTGTTGTAATGCATACTGATAATATGGAATATCTAAAAGAATAAAATCCGGGTAGAACTCGTTCTCTCGCAAAAAATTTAATCGCCAATCCTTTGAAAAAGTCCACATCATAATTTTGTAATTATATTGTCTGGATAACTCCATTGCCTGACCGATCATTTCCTGACTTGTTTCAATCGATTTAAAAGCCAGGATGATATTTGCTCCGAATGAAATTGTATTATGCGATTGACGGGGCAATCCGACGGCTTCAGGATAATACTTTTCCAGTTCTTCAACAGGCTCAGGTCCTATTGATCCTTCAAGGGCCACATCTGAGAATGGACAAAGCTCTAATAATAATTTTGCAGAACTTTCAGTACGAGTAAGGAACAAAATCTTTTTTTGCTGTTCTTCTGTCAGACTTTCAAAATCGTGTTTTGCGGCTGTAAAAATATTTTCATCGGTGTCGGGTTTAATATCAACAACTAATTTTTGTAATCGCGGATCGTCAATAAAACGGTATAATACATCATAAAGTGGTTCAATAGGTGCAGCGATGTAGGCTTCATAAGCAGTGGTTTTCTTTTCAGGCACAAATGCACTCTTGATTACAAGTCCATTTTGGAAATCTGATAAATTTTTATCATATACATAACCATGCAAGGTGGTAGCAGCAGTTAAATCTTCGTCATGGCTGATGATGAATCTTTTATCTTTGGTAACTCTTACATCAAATTCAAATCCCTTATATCCTGATGACAGAGCAGCTTCGAAACCGGGGGAAGTATTTGCGGGGAAAATACCATCATAATTATTTGGTGGCTGATAGCATAACCCTCTATGTGCAATAGGAACTACTTTAAGTTCACCATCTGAAATCTGATGTCCGTAAAACCTAAGCTCAACTTCTTCTTTTTGATTTTTATCGGTAGTTATCTCCGCAACAATTCTATCTTCGCTAATTTCATAAATATGAATATCTCCTTTTTGATCCTCGTTTTCAGCATCCTGCCAGTAGTAAACGTTTTTTCCATTAACCAGATTTGTTTTGATGTAATAGTTTGGTAAAAATGAACCTTTAATTCCGCTGTAGTATTTCTTGTTTACAAAAAAATCAGCTTTGTACAGATAGACAAGATTACCTAAAAATTCAGAACCTATTTCATTTGAGGTTACTCCATTTACCATTGTATGAACAGAATAGAACCCTGTTGTTATTTGCGATAAATTGTCTGTGTATGCCGGGGATTCTAAAAGTACATGATGACCAGAGCAGGCAGTGAATAAAAATAATGCTACAATTAAATAATACTTTATATATTTTTTATGCAAATTAATCGTTAATTCATTTATCATGCTCTTACCATTTTTACTAAATAATATTACAGGACTTTTCGAAATATTTATAAAGGATCCAGATTATATTTTGTAAAGCTGTTGGTTTAATAATATTTAAACAAGATTCCATCTAATCAAACCATCCCAGCTTCTTAAAATAATTGTACAAAGCCACACCTATTAGGACCATGGATCCAAGTGCGAGTGGATAACCAAACGTTAGATGAAGTTCCGGCATAATGTCGAAATTCATTCCCCAGATACCAGCCAAAAGTGTAATTGGCATGAAGATCATAGATAGAATGGTTAACCTGCCAAGCCGCCGGTTTGTAATCTCCTGGGTATTCATATCCATTAGGGAGCGCATTAAGTCAAGCCGACCCTGCAGCCAATTAAGTGAACTATTGGTTGATTTAAGATTAACAATCGCACAGTTTAAATAGTCCAGTGCATTCTCAAAAATTGATGAAGTGTTATCCGTTTTGATGATCGACTCAATGATAGGTAATTGACCACTAACAACTGATTCGAGGATCAGAAGTTCAGATTGTAAATCAGATATATCCTTCATTTTAATCAGATGGGCTCCCTGATTCATTCGTTTCTCAAGAGTCAAAATCTTTTTTCTTAATTCAGCGGTACTTTGCAAAGAGTCTAGTGATAAAGCAATCATTATAGCGGAAACAAGACCGGCAATAGAGTTGTCTGGAAGCCAGGTAGCTGACTCCTTCAAGGAAGAGAGACGCTGAAGCCGGACATCGCCTTTATCGCGTAAAATTAGAAGAAGGTTTTTGCGCATAAGAAGAGCCACATATTCTAACTCAGCAAAATTCTCGATAATTTTATGAACGGGGATTACCATGAATGTGAGATCTTTCACCGGGTAGAAACCGGGACGATCACGGGCTTCGAGACAAAGACGTCTTGCCAGATCCTTTATTTCGATTGTATCCAATTCCTTTTCGAGCTCACTTGTTTCAAAGTCCTGTAAATCGATCCATATATTCGCATCTGACGTTTGAAGCTCTTTAACAGCGCTTTCATAATCCCGGGGTTGGAGTTGCAGCTCTTCACCGATTTTAAAACAATTTTTAATCATTAAGCTTTTCCTTGAAAAATAAATATGACAGATACTTCAATATAGTAATCTTAAGCCCGCTCATTCCCAAATAATTTACTTCAAATATCTTATTTATTTTGTCCAATGTTTGTTAAAAATCAGCTGCGATTGATAGCATAAAAAAGACATCATCGGTAAATAGATTATAAAAATAACCTGTGAATTGTAAGTTTTTATATGAAGCACCAAGTATCAACCCTCGATCGATTTTCACATTAGTTTGATATAATCTTGTTCGCTGACCACTTATACCAAACCATAGCCAATCCAAAGGTGAATAAGTCAGATCGGTCCAGCTATAAAAAAAATTATTTTCATTTGATTCTAAATCAAATAAATATTCTGACTCATTATAAAATTCAAATCCATAAAGATTAAAGGTCAGTTCCAATCCCGGAGCTATTCCGTTCGTTCTTCCGACGGCACCACCAACCATAGTGGTAATAAAATATTCAAAGTCCTCCCCACCATAAAAATTATAACCAACCCATCCTGAAAAAGTTTTTAAATCTTCATAATTGTATCTTGCCTCAAGATGTAGATTACTTTTATTTGCCGTAATAATTGGAAGGAAAATAAATGGGTCAGTAAAATAAAGATCAGTTTCAACTTCGAAGCTCCATTCAGAATATGATGATGTATCCTGAGCCTGAGCCTGAGCGAGTGTAAACATAGACCAGGGTTGGTTTAACATCAAAATCAAAAAAAAGAATATTTTTTTCATCCACCTAATGCCATTGTTAAACCAACTAAAATAATTCCGAGAATCATTAAAAGCGTTCCTGACCAGCCGGGATGAAAGCCGGAATATTTCCCAACTTTAAAACCACCGGCAAAGAGAACAAATAATGCAATTCCGTTTGAGGCTCGAAGTGCTAAAGCAGTATCTGTAAAAAAAATAAATGGCAGGGCAACCGGAAACGTACACGTAAAGACTAAAATAAAAATTAATATCGCAGCTCTGAATTCAGTTGCAGTTAATAATTTCCTTTTAGGTAAATCATCAAGCTTAATAATTCTGTCTTTCAGCTGGTCAATCTCCTCTGGTTCTAAGATTGATGATACTACTTGAGGTAATTCATCCCGTAATAGATTCCTGGCGACTTCTTTATCCTGAATTAATTTTAATTTTTTTAATACTGAAAAACTGTGTCCCCTCGCAAGTAACTGACCCATTAAATAAAATACTGCATCAATAATTCCCCAGGCAAGATTACAACCTAAGGCTGCCCATAAGAGTACGCTAATTTCTGACCGTCCATCAGATGCAACACTTATAGAACCGGTAAAAGTAAGCACCATAATTAATCCAAAAAGAACTTCTGAAATCCTGTCAATTGGATCTAATACAGAACTGTATTTTTCTTTAAGTCTCTGCCAAATATTTTTATGATCCATTTGATATATCAGTAGATATATATTAGGCCGACCGATTTATTAAACCGATCGGCACATAACCCATTAACTATTATTGTTCGGTTTCCGTCTTTTCAAACAATGGCAGATTTGCAGCGATACCAATATCTAATACCAGTTGAATAGCATGCTCTACCTGCATATACTTTGCAGCAACTGTTGGCGTCAATGCTGCAGCAAATTTTTTATAATACTTTTTATTAAGACTCAAGCGGTCCTCCAAAAAGCTGAAAGAATTTTTTATCAGTTCATCAGCTTTCTTGTCAGTCATGTTATCATAGTTAGCTGCGAAATCTTTGATATTCTCAACACGTTTATTCGCCAATTTTTCCAATTCATGTTCAAATTCATTATAGATGGGCCAGAAAGCTTCTGATTGTGTATCTGTGAATTCCATTACATCAGTAATAATCTCCTTTTTACCTGTTTTTACATCAGATTTAAGAAGTTCAATGTAGCTCTGAACATCCTGTGCAAATGAACTTGTGAATGCAATTAAAACAAAGAGCATTAGCATCTTTTTCATTTTATTTTTCCTTTCATTTATGTTGAAGTTAGTTAATCAGATCCTAAACACTTAAAAATTAAAATGTGAACGTGACACCAAATTTTAGATTGTCAAACAAAATTGGCGGAGCACTAGGAAACGGCCAATTCATTTCTCCTTTTCTTAATGCATTAATACCATAACCCAAAGCGCCCTTTAAAACGAGGAATACAATTGGACCGGCATCGGGAGAGGCTTTAAAGATCTCATCAATAAAAACATCAAGCACATTGTTGGCGGCAAGTTCAATTATTTCACTTCCAATCCACTTCATAAATAAATATCTTTCAAAAACAACCGATCTCTCGTAACCAATTTCCAAACCCACAAGATTTGTTGCTTGTAATCTAACTCCTGCTTCACTACCAGTACCAAATCGAAGAGAACCTTCAAAACGTCCTTCTATATATTCATCATTAGCGCTCAGTTGCTGATCTGCAAAATCAATATTTGTCAAGTTAAATTCTGAAGCGTAATATCCTGTAATGGAAGATTCTGTGCCCAATTTGTAACCAAAACCACCAGAAAAGACCAATCCGTACTGCCAATTATTTGATTCAATGTCTGATGCTGAGCTTGAACCTCCTGCAAGTGCCGTTGAATTATGATTTATTTGTAGGTAATTAAAAGTACTTTTTTCAATATTGTCTGCGTATTTATTTCTTTTATATGCATAACCAAGTTTTAATCCAAGCTGATTGTTTTTTGCGAAAGCTGCTTCAATATCTTTGTCAGAAATATTTGAAAAACCATAGTTAATATTGATTGCTGGTTTCTTATTCTCCCAGGCTTTCATTTCTTCATTGAAATCCAGATACCAATTGTCCTCTTCCGAATCTGTTTGAGAAATTATGGATGGAACAAACATTATAACTAATATAAATAGTAAAATTATATTTTTCATTTCAAGTTCCTTAAAAAAGGTTTAATAATTTTATAACTCACGCACAGTTAAACAAATCTATTTGTCTTGCTTTTATATTACTATGGTATGAACAACAATTAATTATTTGTCATACCATAGCAATAATTTTAGCTAAAGATCATATTATTGAGATCAGGTTTGCAACCAAATGACAATTATTGTAACTCTACATCTACAGCCAAAGCTTTTGTATAAGCAACATGGATAACATCATCAACTTTTAGTTTATCAAAATACTTAACAGACTCATCTACATAAGTTGTAAATAAATTACCCGATGGTCCCTTTAATGTCACTAAACGATTCTCTTTATCAATGCTTACAACAGTAGCAGATATATCGGCTACTTCAACTGCAACACCGGCTGGTGTTTCACCTTCTTCGGCTCGGACAATCTTTGATTCAGTTTGCTCATCAGGTTGTTCTCCGGGATCACCAAGGTAAAGTGCTACTGATTCGTAGTAAGTAATGTTTACTAAATCACCTATTTTAAGCTGATCGAAATTTTTAGCATCCTCGCTAACTTCTATTTCAGCAATATTACCGTTCGGTCCGATTAACCATAATGTCCGATTTATCTTTTCAATGCCGTATACTTTAGCTTGAATAGTAACAGCATCACTTAATTCAACACCCTGTGCTAATAATGACATATTGAATATCAGCAATAAGGATATTGCCACTAATGCAAATTTTATTGATTTCATTTTAGTATCTCCTATGAATTTTGATTAATTAATTATTTTGTTGATCCTATGAGACCCGTTTTATTATTAGCTAATTGCATTTTTAAGCTTCTTGACTTGAAAAGAAATAACAATCAGCACAATACCGCCAAAGATTGAAAAAGCAGCTATGATATAGACAAATACCATTGCAGAAAAGAGCGGATTCATTAATAGTAACAGACCAAATATTAAACTCAATGCCCCACCAAGTATCATCATCCATTCACCTGATGTTTTGCGTAGACGGAATCCGGTTACTATAGATGAAATCCCGGAAATAACTATCATTATTCCTACGAGAGAAATTATAAATGAAGCAGTAAAGAGAGCTGTTAAAACAGGTTGTGATAAAACCGCAAGACCGGCAAGAATACTTATTATCCCTACAAATATTCCCCAGCCCCAATTACTATGTTCATTCCTTCCTATTATAGATGCCATCAAAGTAATAATGCCATCTAAAACCCAATAGATGCCCAAAAAAATTATAACCACTGAAAGCATTGCTGCTGTGTTTGTGAAAAGTAATATGCCTAACAGAACTGCTGCAATACCACGTAAAAGTACAAGCCACCAGATAGTTGAAACTATTTGGCCTACTATGGTGTTTTCTCTTGTTGTCATTTTTTTCTCCTTATATTTATGTTAAAGTCAGTTGAATATATAGTTTCATTTTTAATTTTATATGTAGTTCTAAGATCAATGAACTTTTAATTATTTAATTATTATTTGTTTCAGAATCATTTCCAGTTAATTCGAAACCCGATCTTATCAATGAATCAATTTCATCTACCGATAATAATTGGATTCAGAACCTTATTTTAAATTTTCTTTCTCCCAGGCTCTAACTTTTATGCGGGCATCACCAAATAATTTTTCATAATTTCCTATGCTGACTTTATAAGTAACTTCTTCACCAATAGCTTTCCATAGTCTGTCATAAAGATGATAAACATAAAGTTCTTTCTCCTGTTTATCAGGTGCTACGTTATCAGTACCAAATAAAAATCTGTCAGGATATTTTTTTATTATCTCAGTAGTCCTCGCCAATGACTTATCGTTGTAATCAAGCCACTTTGCAGTTTCATCCCAGGAAAGATCAAAGTACAAATTATTGTATGCCGGATCTGCAAGCATTTCTTCAAATAGTTTTCCCATATCTTCAATTGGTTTGATTATTCTTCCCAAACCAAGATGTGCCCAGATGATCGTAGTATTCTGATGTCTTTTTATCAGTTCCTGAAATCCTGTTACATAATTTGGTTTGCCCGGTTTCGGAAAAGGATTATCAATATCATTATGAATTAAAACGAGCAGTCCGGATTCGGCGCAGAATTCCATAATTCTATCAAGAGCCGGATCTGTAAGACTTGCTACATCGCCATCAATTTTTGACGATACAAATTCTTTGTGAATAGAAAATTCTCCTATACCTGTAAACACATCGGGAAAAGTTTTAAGCACTCTTTTAATATGATCTGCTGCATACATATCTGTCACATTAAAACCAATGATCATCGGATCGAGGCGTTCTTGTTTTTCTTTTGGAAGTGATTTGTATTGCATTGCTATCCACGCATCGCAAAATGAATAGTAGTACAGATGAGCATCAGTATCCAGATAGTAAGTTGGAGCATTATTTCCTGTTACGCGGTATGACCACTGCTGCTGTACAGGAAGTCCGAATACAGTAGATCGACCTATTTTATCTCCCATGATGGAATCAACATAAAATTCCATCTCAATGCCTTCCTGGATATAATTTGTTATGTGGAAATGGGAATCGTTAAATAAATACTTATCACTTGATTGGGCGTTAGTAAAAAATATTATGCCCGAGATGAAAAAAACAAGCAATGATAAATATTTAATGTGTGAACAGCTTTTTACTTTTTTATTATTCATTTTAATTGTCCTATTCAATTCGTTAAAATTCATTTCTTATATCAATAGGTCCATTCCGACTGATAAAGACATTCCTTTAAGTCCACCTAAATAAAAACCGAATGACGATGAGGCAGGAGATTTATTAACATATATCGCATTCAAATTTATACGCCAGCTTCGGGTTCCGGTCGGATAAAAACTCGTTCCACCAACAACTTCCCAGGGAAACATTTGAAACTGATCGAAGACCCAGGAGGTGGAAGTGTAAAGTTGCAGCGCTTTTGGAATCACTTCATAAGAAGCACTTGCGTAAAAACCATGATCTTCAATTGAACTTAGTGGTAAAGGTCCGTTAGCATCAAGTTTCGACAGGCGTCTAAAATAATATTCAGCCTGTAAGTGCCATCCTTTGTATTTTACTCCTGCATCGAGAGCCAGAAGATCAAAATCCATTTGAATAAGTGTTACCCCATCGGCAAGAGCACCAAGTTCGTACGGTAATGTGCCATCGGAAAGCTTGGTTTGAGTATTATTCGGATAAGGATTATCAACTGGAGTTTGACGATCATCGCGGTCATGAACATAAGATGCACCGAAACGGGTAGCAACATCCTGGTGTATTTCGAAGTCACCATAACCACCACGCGGACCAAATTCACCTGTTGTTGGCATCCACCATAGACTTGCACTCGTTGATAAATATCTTGTGAGTTGGCTTACAGTTGTTCCAAGTATGCTAAGATTATTACCAACCGTAAAATTATAGTAAAATCTTGGAAGTACTTCCCCGGTTACAAATGCGCCCATTGTAAATCCAGGTCTGAAAAATTCTTCTGCCATTACTCGGTCACTTGATAAGAAAAACGGCCAGGCTCCCTGCATTGAACGGCTGCCAAGGTTGGGTGAAACACCAACTCCAAACCTCATTTCTTTCATTAATGGGTCCTGCATCCATCCGAAAAGCAATGTCTGATTAGTAGATGCTAGTGACCAAACTGTAAGACAGTAACGAAGTTTAGGAGTGTAGAAGAAACCGGATACCCATATCATACTACGGTGCCACGTTATATCCTGTCTGGGATCAACCGTTCTTTCACGACCAAGGTGGTCTTGAAATTCTGGATCATTGTCTACCTGGTTTACATATCTTACTAAACCATATACGCTTATGTTCAAGCTTCCCCATTTTGTTTCCATGACCGTAAATCCCTTGCCCGGAGTAAATTCTCCTCCTGTAGTGTTCTCATAGGAAGGATCAGTTACCTTAACAGTATCCTCAGCAACATCCGTAACTTCTTGTGAATAGATATTTATGGAAGTTAGGAAGAAAAATAAAAAACCAAGAAACCAAACGGAGATCTTAATTTTAGGAAAAATAAAAGATAAAGTTTTCATTTATTGACCTTACAAATTTTAGTTAATTAATTAACCGGTCGGCTATTAAACCGACCGATTTTTTTCAATAAGAATTATCAATACACCAAAATTGTTTTTACTGTTTTGGCGTAATCAGGTAAGGATCAACTCCAAGCTGCTGGATAACATACTTGATAGCCAATTGACCCTTCACACTGTTTCCTGCTTTATCTAATGGTGGTGATACTACGGCAATACCAAATTTTCCAGGTACAACTGCAATAAGGCAGCCGCCGACACCGCTTTTTGCCGGTACTCCAGCATTGTACAACCAGATTCCTGAATCATCATAGAGTCCTGCTGTTGACATAACAGGAAGAGTGTACATAACAGTTTCCGCTGACACAACTTTCTTTTTTGTTACGGGATTGAATCCGCCGTTAGCCAAAGTTGCTGCCATAATTCCGGCATCTTTAGCACTAACATTTATTGCACATTGCTTTGTGTAGATATCAGTTGCCTGCACGGGGTCGAAGTACATTCTTCCGTATGCAAAAAGTAAATGAGCAATTGCCTGGTTTCGCAAATTATCACCAGCTTCACTGATATAAACCGGAACATTCAGGCTGAGTTGTCTTCCTGCAAATTCACTGTGAACCTGAAGTATGCTTTTCCATTTTGCTGATGAATCTGCACCTTCAATCATACTTGTTGAAGCAATTGCACCGGGATTTACCAGAGGATTTATTTCTTTACCTTTCATTCTTTCAACTGCACAAATTGAGTTGAATACTTCACCAGTTGCATCAACACCTATCATATCTTGTACAGCTTGGTGTCCTTTTTCTTCAATAACCTTCGCCATCGTAAATACTTTAGAAACACTTTGTATTGATACCATTGAAGTGATATCACCGGCAGTAAAAACCTGACCATCTGTAGTAACCAATGCGATTCCATAAATATTAGGATCTACAGTAGCTAGTTCTTTTATATAACTTGCATTCTCTCCTTCTTTAACATCCTTGAATTTGTTGTATGCTTCGTTGAGAACTTTTTCAATATTTGCTTTGCTTAAATCCTGTGCAAATAATGTTAACGGACTTGATAGAAATAATGCAACAAGCACTATTGCAATCAATCTTGTGTTTATAATAAATTGTTTCATAATACTGCACTCCTTTTGAGTTATGTTTAATTAATTTTATAAAAATATCTTGTGTGAAAAATTATACTTGAAAGAGAACTGAACTTTAAATATGTCGGACGTTTTCAGGTAGTCATCCATAACTTCAGTTGGTTCACCAATATTTTCTCTACTTCCGTATTGCACTTCAACTCCCATCATTACATTTGGCACTGGGTAATAAAGCAAGTTTGCAAGAGCGTACTGCCCCATCTTAAAAGCGTCATAACTTTGACCGTTGGAGTTATCTATGCTTAAGAATGAATAACCAATTGCAGTTGAGAATTTCTCGTTCCAGGTATGATCAAGAAATGCCACACCTGAGAACATTGGCAGAGCAACACCTTTAGCGGGCATTGAAGTATTGGTAGAATCGATTTTGATCCCAATATCTACTGGAGCATCATTCATATAGTTTTCTATTGCCTGACCATAAACTAGTGCAAGTCTTATAACATCATTTTCTGAAACATTCAGATTGGAAGTCAGATTAAATCCCCAGCCGATTGCGTCACCACTCAAATTGTATTGATTTACATTCAAATCATCCCATTTTATATAACGTAAAATACCTGCCAATTCAACATAGCCCCAGTCGTGTCCGGAACGGTATTCAGCAGAAAAATCCGGTACAGGAAATCTTGAACTTACACCACTAAGCTCAACGTGACCGCTATAGTCACCTTGATCTGCGCTGGCACCCGGTCTTTCAAGAGCAAATGTTAAGCGTGTGTCACCCATTATCGGCATCCATCGAACCTGGATGTTGCGGAAAAATACCATACCGTTTGGGCCCCAGTACTCAAGTGAATTTGGAAATACATCAATATCCATAAACGGAGACCAATACTGTCCAACTCCGAAATGCCCAATTTGTCCATAAGCATGACGTAGACGAAGTGTAGTCTGTCCAGCATCGACACCGGTTCCGAATAACTCCCACTCGAATTGAGTAAATAACTCGCCTAATGGTGTACCTAGTACCACTCTGGACACCGAAACGAGTTTGGCGAACACCGAAGTAAGCGTTGCCATCTGTACCAAATTCATTTTTATATGTAGGAAGTTTGGTAGGACGAACAACATCGTACCAATCGGGTTGAATTTGGTTTGCGTCATATCCAATATCGGACATTACAAATCCATAAATCTTAAACCAGTTTTTATCGCCTTGCTGAGCAAATAAAATACCGCCCAGGGATAAAACAAAGATTGTTGTGAGTAGAACTTTCATACATTACTCCTTTTTGTTTGTGATATATTTATGTTAATTGAATTCGAATGAATACAGTGTTAAAAATTTTAATACCTAACTAACCAGCGAATTACCAATTTTAATTTCCACATCATCACACAAACTCATTACAGATCCTTTTAGGATGTTGAATTCATTTCGCAAATGATAATTTTGCAATTGATCCTTGCTCTCAAATCCTATGTTTATCTGAACATTGTTTTTGGAGTCGATGTTGATCTCTAGATTATCACAGAATTTATTCAGTATCGGTTTAAGCGATTCTGTTGTATGAAAAAATTCAGCTTTTTTCTTGTCACTTATCCTGGCATTAATAATTACTGATTCCATATATTTTAATCTGCTTTTGAGGTGGAGAAAAAAATTCAATAGTTTGAGCTTCAAGTAGCAGCCAACTTTTCAGCCATGATAAAAAAGTTCAATTATTGCTTAATTAATAGGATTTGGATTTTATAGTGCAGATAATATTCGCTATATATAGCGAGAGTCGCCAAATACGGAGAGTAAGTCTGTGGATTACTTACGTTTGATTCCGAGTTTTTTTAATCTATTACGCAGAGTTTGAGGATTGATTTTTAGAATTTCTGCAGCACCATCGGGCCCATTTATTTTCCACCCGGTTTCTTCAAGAGTTTTGATGACATGTGATTTTTCGTTCTCCTCTAATGTCGCCTGTGCTTGTCCGTTGTTTTGTGATTTAGGAAGAGAGTCTAAATTCAGAATATTATTATGTGAAGTTATTATTGCTCTTTCGATTATGTTTTCCAGTTCACGAACATTACCCGGCCACGAATACTCCGTTAATCGCTTTAGTGCTGCTTTAGGGATTGTCTTAATTTTTTTATTTAGTTTTTCAGAATAAAATTTTACATAATGTTCTACCAGCGGAATTATATCAGCTTTTCTTTCTCTTAGCGGAATAATAGTGATTGGAAAAACATTTAACCTGTAATATAGATCATTGCGGAAATGTCCTTTTTTGATTTCATCTTCTATTATTTTATTCGTAGCAGCAATTACTCTTACATCTGTTCTTATCGTTTTGGAACTACCGAGTCTTTCAAATTCACCATGTTGTAAGACATGCAAAAGCTTAGGCTGGAGATTTATCGGCAATTCACCAATCTCATCTAAAAAGATCGTTCCACCGTCAGCCAATTCAAATCTCCCTATACGCTTTTCAATTGCACCCGTGAACGCTCCTTTTTCATGTCCGAACAATTCACTTTCAATCAGGTTTTCGGGTATTGATGCACAATTAACCTTTATGAATTGTTTGTCTTTACGTTCACTTACTTTATGTATCGCTTTTGCGATTAATTCTTTTCCAGTACCTGTTTCTCCCTGAATCAAAACTGAAGCATCAGTCGGACCAACCTGGTTTATTTTATACAATATATATTTTACATGTTCGCTGGCACCGATAATACTGTGTTGTTCTTCATTGTGTTCCAGTTGATCTTTTAAATAAATATTCTCGGCTTTAAGCTGGTCTTTAAGTCTCTCGATCTCCTGGATATGCTTGTGGAGTAAATTCTCGCTTCGCTTGCGCTGAATGGCATTGGCAAATACCTGCGCCATTATTTGAAGCTGCATAACGATCTTATCCGTCCAGTTACGTTCCTCACGAGTCACGTTAATTGCCAGGACGCCAAACGGTAGTCCTCCCCCGATCGAAAGCGGCAGTGAAAGATGCGACTTAACACCAAAAAGTTCACAGTTCTTCCTGTCTGTGGTGGCTTCTAAAGGTAAATCTGCTAGAGATGACAGTACCATCTTCTTACCCGCACGAATCTGGCTCCAGATCCAAGGATAATGAGTGACAGCGTCGAAAAACTCCGGGTTAGGTAGATTAGGCTGTGGCGGATAGATATGGGTCATTATCACCTTTTCCTGATTATCCGTCACCTGCTGCCAGACAGCACATATGTCAATATCAAGGTATTCGCAGATCTGGCGCTGAGCGTTTCCGATTTCGCTGTCGATCCGATCGGTAGGCATGTTGATAAAAGCCGTGGATATGCTGGCTATAGTCATTTCGAATTGCAACTGTGTTTCCAGGCCAGCTGCTCTGCCTTTCTCTTCTGTCATATCACTATGAATTCCATCGCTTGGGTTTTGATTATTAACTTTAAGCTTGTTAAGAATAACATATTAAAATATTATATGATACGATTTTATGCAAATTATAGGCATTGCCAAAGTCACAAAGATGCAGAATATTATAGTTAACTGAATTCAACAATAACAGTTAAAGTGCCAATCAGTTATTCAAACATTGTTTTCTGGATTCCGAGTTTTTTAATTCTTGAACGTAGTGTTTGAGGATTGATTTTTAGAATTTCTGCAGCACCATCGGGCCCGTTTATTTTCCACCCGGTTTGTTCGAGAGTTTTGAAGATATGTGATTTTTCGTTCTCCTCTAATGTCGTCTGTATTTGTCCGTTGCTTTGTGATTTAGAAAGAACTTCAATATTCAGAATATTATTACGTGAAGTTATTATGGCTCTTTCGATTATATTTTCAAGTTCACGAACATTGCCCAGCCAGGAATACTCTGTTAATCTCTTTAGCGCTGTTTTAGGAATTGCTTTAATCTTTTTGTTCAGTTTTTCAGAATAAAATTTTACGTAATGTTCTACAAGCGGAACTATATCAACTTTTCTTTCTCTTAAGGGAATAACAGTAATAGGAAAAACATTCAACCTGTAATAAAGATCATTGCGGAAATTTCCATTTTTAATTTCATCATCTAATACTTTATTCGTAGCAGCAATTACTCTTACATTTGTTTTTATAGTTTTGGAACTACCGAGTCTTTCAAATTCGCCGTGTTGTAAAACATGCAGAAGCTTAGGCTGCAGGTTCATCGGCAATTCACCAATCTCATCTAAAAAGATCGTACCACCATCAGCTAACTCAAATCTTCCTACCCGTTTTTCTACAGCACCGGTAAATGCACCTTTTTCGTGTCCAAACAATTCACTTTCAATCAGGTTCTCAGGTATTGACGCACAATTAACCTTTATGAATTGTTTGTCTTTTCGTTCACTTACTTTATGTACTGCTTTTGCGATTAATTCTTTTCCAGTACCTGTTTCTCCCTGAATCAAAACTGAAGCATCAGTCGGACCAACCTGGTTTATTTTATACAATATATATTTTACAAGTTCGCTTGTACCTATAATACTGTGTTGTTCTTCATTGTGTTCCAGTTGATCTTTTAAATAAGTAACCTCGGCATTTAATAGCTCATTTAATCTGGATATTTCGCTCAACTGATTTTGAATTTTTTCACGTGCTGAGTAGAATTCACTAATCTCTACTGAAAGCCCAATTAAATATTCTTCATCCACTAATTTTAACCACCATTCCTTTTGTCAGAGAGGGGATTTCTTTACCTGATTTTGTTTTAATTCCGTGCTCAACTTCTGCAAACCCCTTTGCAAAAGCATTTCTAAATTCTGCTCTAACTTTTTCTCTGTCACGGTCAATTGAAAAAAAACCTGCATAGGCCTTTTCAAATTCATCCCGTGAATATTCAAGAACTTCTTCTGCTTTTTTATTCCAGGCTACCATTTGTCCATCTTTTGCAAAGAAAAAGACCATGCCCGGGCATACTGTCCATAATGATTTCGTTGAGATTGAGCTCGGATAATTTGGATTTTATAATCATTATTAAATATGGGTTATACTTTTTGAAGTGTTTAATACTAATTTATAGCATTTATGTTAGAAATTAAAGCAAAAATTTTGCTTGAAATGAATTCCGTACGAAGGGAATTAACAAAAAGAAAAGCCGGAGAATTTATCCGGCTTTAAAATGATTATTCTCAATGAATAAATTTTTGTGATCAGATTATTTACTTGTCTTACTCAGGCGGGAACTGAGCAAGTATCTGGTTGACCGCATTGTTAATATTTTCAGTTACGTTTCTCAACAGATGGTGAATCACTCATAGCACCAGAACCTGTACCACGCCATACTAATTTTTGGTTAGCCATATCGATTATATCAATGATTAATGTTCCCTGCTGATATTGAGTTACATCAACACCACCTGTTCCGTACATTCCTGGTCTACCCCAGCCACCATAACCGTATCCATATCCATAAGATTGAATATCAGTTTTTGTTTGCGAACTGAACATCAATGCGACACCAAAATCTGGCTTTTCTGCAATTGTATAACCCTTGGCACCTAATTCATTTTTGATTGCTGCATCTAATTTATTGGCACTGAGTTGATCAATTCCAGCATCCGCAGGAATCGGAATAAATCCATATGTTTTTAATTTTGAAAAATCAAAAGCCGGATCATAATCCTGGTTTACAGATATTGATGAACAGCTAATCAGAAAAATTAATGCAGTAATGCTCATACTAAAAAGTATAAGACCTTTTTTTGATGAACGCATATTAATCTCCATAGAATAATTTTAATAAAAAATATATTGTCGTATAGTCAAGATAATCAAAGTTTAAGTATTTAATTCAGTGTCATATCGAAATAACTTCAGAAATTTACAATATTGAAATATTCTTCAGAATGATCCTTTCAATAATAATATTTTAAGGAGATTAATTTTTAGCCTTTCCCGACAAATATTTTCCGATGAGAATTCCTATGACCACCGTCAGATATAATTGTCCGAATATGGATAAAAAAATTGCAAGAGTTTTTGCCATCGGTGATAGGGGGACAATATCGCCATATCCCGTTGTTGTAATCGTTATGAAACTGAAGTAGAGACACTGATGAAAGATACTGATATCGGTGGTTTCAAGAGAAAATGCCAGGGGTTGAAAAAAAATAATTACCGCGGAAAGAAGCGCACCACAGAATCCAAATAGTACGTAAGCTGCTACTGCGCTGAAGATTAATTCAGAATTAACTTCTTTGCTTCTGACCATTTCCAAAAAGAGATTAATTGCAATGAGAATAAAAAATATAATGAATATTAACTGCTCAATAAGATCAAGGTAGGGGTTATTGAATAGAGCAGTCAATAAACTTACGGCAATAAGAAGAAATCCTGCACGTCTTAGTCCTGCAATATTAGTCCGGCTTTTTTTGATTGTGAATATTGCTGAAAGCAGAATTAATGTGAGGAAGAAGAAATTGAAATATTCTGCAAATGGTTCGTCCCAGTAGAATGGATTAACAAGAACAAGTAAGAGTACGCTGATTATAAGAATAAGCTGTGAATGTGTTGAGATATATCTTGATATATTTTTAATCATTATAATGTTTATAACGTTTACTTAATTAAGATGCTGATTTCTATTTAATATAACCTTGTTGTTGTAATTCCGAGACTACATTAAAGCTAACAGTTTTTATTACATCACCTGTATTTTGTGGATCAAACGATTGTGATTTTATGCTCCAAATTAATGTGCCTTTAGTTGTTTCATAAATATTTGTTTGCATATAAACAATTGTTTCCTCGGAAGTCGTCACCGGTGAGTAATAATATGAAGCACTTGAGACATAAAATCCATAGAAGCCAACATAAACATTCGCCGATCCACCGCGTGACATAGTTTCTTCAGTTTTGGAACCGGCAGCCATCACGACAAATACAGCATCAATATTTTTATCACTGAAATATTTGTAGAACGTTTCTTTACTTATTGTTTCGCCTTTTGGTAATTCCTGCCATGCAGTTAAAACTTCAACATTATGCTTCATCAAATCCTGACGAAATTCATTTTCATAAACTTTTCTTTTCCAATCTTCTTTCGCCATTCCAACCACTAATACTTTTTTGAATTGCATTCCTTTATATGCATCATCAACATATAGGTTTGTAAATTGTGAAGAGGGACTGCAGGAAAATAATATTATTACTAGTAGTGAAGCTGATAATTTAAATTTCATATTTAGATCTATTTCTTTTTATTGAACAGGAACTTTTGAAAAAAATTTTAATCCGACTATACCGATTACAATCAGCATTACAAAAAATATTCTTATTATTTCTTTTGACTCACCAAAAAGTATTATACCAAGGATTGCGGTACCAACTGCACCAATCCCAGTCCATATAGCATAGGCTGTCCCTATTGGGATTGTTTTAACTGCAGTCGATAAAAAATAAAAACTTAATATCATACCAATGATTGTAATTACACTTGGCCAGAGTTTGGTAAAGCCTTCTGTGTATTTAAGTCCAATTGCCCAGCCAATTTCAAACAACCCGGCGATTAATAGATAAATCCAGGACATTCTCCCTCAATAAATTTTTATTGGGTGCAATATAATAATATTGTTTCTCAACCTGCGTAAGCAACTTTCAGCTTTTTCTGATCAAGAGCTTTTGCAAGAGCAAAATCTTCTTCGGTGATTTTTTCTTCATCACCATAATAATTGTTTTCAACGCTGTCTTTCATCAGGCTTGATTGTAGAGCAGTTGAAGAAAGGACTTTCAGATCTTCAACAATTAGATTCGTTTGATCGTTTACATCTACTTTGCCGGTAACGAGGTACGGTCCCATTGAGAGCGTAAGTTCCGCAACTCTGTAATAAACTTTCGGAAAGATGACAGCCTCAAAAGTTCCGGTGAGATCTTCAAGCGAAAGGAATTTCATTATCTCGCCGCTTCTTGTTTTTATCCTTTTGGAGGTCATATACCAACCGATCATTTTCACTCGTCGTCCTTTGTTTCGTTCCATATCTTTTGCTGGGACAATTCCTTTTTGCTCAATCCATTCTTTAAAGAAATGAAGCGGATGACGTGTTACCATATAACCGAAAGCTTCGTATTCCTCTTTACAAATTCCGGCAAGGGTGTAGTTCAGATCAGTTTTAACTTCTTCCTCGAGAGCAAAAGTTTCCTGCAGGAAAAGATCGTTGTAGCTTTCTTCAATTATTTTTCTACGGTGAATGTAGATATCGAGCAAACGGAGCAATGTCGGTCTTGTTTGTTTGAAACAACCCATCGCACCACAGCGAATCAGCATAGCGGTTTCCTCATAGGCAAGTTTTGTACGGACAAGAAAATCTGCCAGCGAAACATATTTGCCATCTCGTTTTCTTTCTTCAACGATTTTTTCAATTGCTTTGTAAGAAAGATTTTTGATTGCCTTCAGACCAACACGTATGCTTCTCCCCTTTCCTACATATTCTTTTTCGCTCTCATTAATTGAAGGAAGTTCTATCTTCAAACCCAAACGTTTTGATTCTTCAATGTAAACTGCGGCTGAATAAAATCCGCCGCCATTGTTGAGCACACTTGCCATAAACTCTGCCGGATAGTGTGCCTTAAGAAATGCAACCTGGTATGAAAGCAAAGCAAACGATGCACTGTGTGCTTTGCAGAAAGAGTAACCTGCAAACGACTCAATTTGTCGCCAGAGTTCCTTGCTCTGATAATCTGTTAAGCCTTTTCCTTTGCATGAGACAAAAAACTTATCAACTATCCTTTGCATTGCGTGGTGCGAACGCATCTTTCCGCTCATTGCTCTTCGGAGAAGGTCGGCATCTTCAAGACTCAATCCAGCAATGTGATGGGCAACTTTAATTACATCCTCCTGGTAGATCATTACTCCATAAGTTTCGCCGAGATAAATTTCCATTTCAGGCACAAGATATTTTCTTCGCGAAGGATCTTTATGACGAGCAATGAACTCCTGCATCATTCCGCTTTCTGCAACACCGGGACGAATTACAGAACTTGCAGCAGTGAGCATCTCAAAAGTTTCAACATCAAGTCTGCGCAGAAGTGAGCGCATTCCCGGCGATTCAATATAAAAACAGCCAATGGTTTTTCCTGAGCGTATTAATTCTTTTGTTGCAGGATCGTTGAAGAGCATATCAAAATCGAAAATGTCGAAATCAATATTGCCGGTGTGTTTGGGAATTGGCGGATATAGTGTATGTATTTTTGCCTGTCCACGCCATTCGGGCGGAACCTGGTAAATTAGTAAATCTTCATTTTTTGAGTTGTTTTCAAACATAATATAGTGAACATTTGCACACTATATATATAATCATTTTAAAGTTTAAATGCAAGAGGGATTTTCATTTCAGATTTCGGATTGTGGATTTTCGGCACAGAAAAATACGTACTTATACTGATTCCATTTAGATCAGAAATAACTACTTTGAAAACAAAAAAATCGAATCTATGAGAAATATTACCATCTTTATTATTGTGATTACTATGGCTTCATCGTTGGTAGCACAATACAAATCAGTAGAAGTATATACGAATCAATCGATATATGATATTGTTGATGAGAAAGAAGAAAATATTGATATTGGATTCTGGGCATTGATTGTTGCTAAGCAATTCAATGATTCTATTGATGTTCAAAAATACTTGAATAAACTTGATGATATGGCAGAAGAAATAAAAAGGATGATTGCTGGCAGAGAAAAGGATATGGATAAATTTTTAGCAACTAAGTTGTTTCTTTATGAAGCTGGTGCATGGAACAATTACAATCCTTTTTCTTATGATTTGGAAGACCCCTTGGGAAATATTTTAGAGCATCAACTCTTGAATAACTATATTGATACGAAAAAAGGTAATTGTGTAAGTATGCCGACTTTATTTCTAGCTTTACTGGAAAGAGTTGACCCAACTATTCAATTTGTAGGGGTAAAGATTCCACTGCATTTATTCTGTCGTCTACGAGACAGACAGACTGGTGATATTTGGAATGTTGAAACAACAAATGGTGGTAATCCTGTAAGAAATCAATGGTATATCGATAATCATAATATAAGTCGGACTGCATTAGAAAATAAGTTATATCTTCGCGATTTGACGAAAAAAGAATATATCGCCGAATTGATTGGAACATTAATAAACAACGAAAGAAGAGCTGAAAGATTTACAAGAGCGTTGGAATATGCTGAACTATCTCTAAACCTTTCTCCAGAGTCTGATGTAGGTTTAGTTCAGAAGGGAGCATTGTTGGCTGAGATAGGGAATGAAAAGTATGAGGAAGGAAATATAACTGAAGAAGAGATCACATTTTATGAGAACGAATCAGAAAAATATATTAATAAAGCGTTCTCTTTAGGATGGAAGCCAGAAAGTAAAAAAGAAAGAGAAGAGTATTTAAAATCAGTTAAACTTGAGACCAGTAAAAATAATTTGGAGGAAAAATGAAAATCATATTGCAGTTATTTCTTATAATATTATGTACAAGTTCTTTCTTTGCTCAAGGGAAGGAAAATCCTTATCCTAAATTTATTCCTTATGCTGATGAGCAAAATACAAGCGATAATAAACTTTCAAATCTTGACATAAAAGATTTAGGAAAAGAACAACCCGCGAGATGGCTATCGGTTGATCCCTTGGCAGATAAATATCCTAGCTGGAGTCCTTATAATTATTGTCTAAATAATCCACTTTTATTTATTGATCCCAATGGAGATTCTGTTGAGGTTGCATATACTAGTATTCCAATGGTTGAGGCTCTTGGATATGAACCAATGTATCATACACTGTTAATTCTAACTGATGAAGAAACAGGCGAAGTAACTACTTTGGAGGGAATGCCAGAATTCAGGACACTAGGAATTATTGGAGATATAATTCAAGGGCAACCTAATTCTAGTGCTTGGGGAAATCTTGTTTCAGATCCAACTACCGTAGTTCAAGAAATTAGTTTAGAAAATAGAGAAACAGTTTCAGCTCCTGAGGCGATGTCCGATGCAGAATTTAGAAACGCTTTGATAAGTGTTGCTAGTAATTATGATAATAATGTTCAATATGCTCCCTTCCCCGAATTTAAAACGAATACTGCAAATAGTAATTCCTATACTTTTAGTATATTGAATGCAGTAGCTAGGTTTCATGTTCTTACTAAAAATTCTCCTGGATGGTTTATAAACATTTTTGGTGCAAAAAAATGAAAACAAAAAAAATAATTAAGTACTTTACTATGATTTTATCCTTATCATTACTCAGCCTTATGAATTGTAATAATTATGAATCAAAATGGGGTTTAAATAATTTCCATTCTTTGATTGAAGTTGAACAAAAAAAAGTAGCTAAGCAATATGATTTGGAATTTTCACCCACATTATCATCAAATAAATTTATTATAAGTTTATTTTTTCCTAACATAGAGTTTAAAAGATTCAAATCCTTTGAAATTAAGGATTCAATTCTTCAATCTTTGAATGGAATGGAAGTGAAGATTTATGAAAAAGGAAATGATAGTTTAATAATAGAGCGAAAAATTGATTATTTAAAAGACGGACATAGAAAAAATATATTCAGAGAAAGAGAAATATTAGATTTACCGATACTAGTCAATATAAAATTGGATGAACAGAAGAAATATCGATTTGAGCTTATTATTCCACCAAGGATACATTCCGATTTGACTAAAAATATTATTATCGGAATTGGAACAAGTGCAACTATTTTTCCTTAAGTAATTAATATTTTATTTAAAAGATTTTTTCTGACACATTATTTTTTATTTTGAAACAACATTATTTAAGGAACTATTTAATGATTGCAGAAAATCAACTGATTTGGATATGGTCTGAGAGTTGAAATATAATTTAAGCACAACTTCTTTTAGAATAGAATTGTGATCATACAACAACGATTGGCTGCCCGATTAGTACCCGGACAGCCATTTTTTTAATTTGAACTTAAAATAGTTCACGCTTAACAATTGTTGATTTACTTTTTTGATTAGGTGTTGCGTTTAAGCTTAAAAATATTTTAGTTTAAGAAGGAGTTAATAAATTGTAGGGTAGGACAATGCAAACAGATGATGTGCTAAACTGGATTTGTCAATACTGTGGTGAGGAAAATGAGATTTGGGTTGATCTCACAGTTCTGGAAAATCAAGATTTCATCGAGGACTGCGAAGTATGCTGCAGACCAAACAGGATTTTGATAAAACACGACAAAGAAGATGAAGAATATATTTTTGTCGAGTCACGATTGTCTGATGAATAGAACTACACTTTAGATCAGTTGAATTATATAGATTAGTACATAATAGGATTCGATTTGTGCAGTTCAAAATACTCAATCTCTTCTCCATCAGGCCCTTCTGCAGGAATAATATTCAATTTTACTTCATCATATTTCCGCACTAAAAGAAATATAAGAATCAAATTTAATCCTGCAGACAAAAGCAAAAAGATTATCAGCAGCATCATAGTGTCCTCCGTTGTTATGAGAGTTACCTATTTACTTACGTATTTTGCGATCTCCTTACCCTAAAAATAATAAATTATACAAATATTTGCTAATCCATAATCATTCTTAAAAATGATGAGCTTTCATCATCGTCATCATTTGAATTTTTATTTGGATCTTTTTGTTCCATTTTCTCTTTTGCCCAGCTATACCGGGATGCATTTTCAGTTAATGAATTTTCAGGCTCTTCCTCTTCAGGCTCATCAATCTGAGATGAAGGGCTCTTTACTCTTAGGATTGTAGGAACATCAAGATCTTCTTTATCGATATTGGATGTATCCATAAAATTAAATCCGCCTCTAAAGCTCAATTGTTCGCCGGTCTTTTTAGTTTGGGATTTAAAGTTACTCTGTGCGAATGTTTTTCGGGCACTGTCAAAACCTGTTGCAATCACAGTATATGAAACGTAGTCGTTCATATCTTCTTTTCTCACACACCCGAAGATGACGTTTGCTTCTTCGCCAGCAGCTTCGAAGATGACATTGTTACCTTCATTGATTTCCTGCAGAGTTAAATTGCTGGAACCTGAAATATTCAGAAGAACACTTTTTGCTCCTCTAATGTTTACGCCTTCAAGAAGAGGACTTGAAATTGCTTTCTGTGCTGCTTCGATTGCTCTGTTTTCCCCACTTGCAATTCCGCATCCCATTAAAGCTTCACCACTTTGATTCATCACTGCACGAACATCTGCAAAGTCAACATTGATCAATCCCTCAACGGTAATGATATCTGCTATTCCTCTCGTCGCTTCGTAAAGCACTTCGTTTGGTTTATCGAATGCAGCAAATGCATTAATGTTTCCATCCAGAATGTTTAATATTCTTTCATTTGGAATGACAATAAGACTATCAACATGTTTCTAAATTCTAAGATTCCCTGTTCAGCATTTATCATTCGGGTTTTGCCTTCCCACTTGAATGGTTTGGTGACAATACCCACTACTAATGCGCCAATACTTTGCGCTACTGAAGCGATGATTGGTGCTCCACCTGTTCCTGTTCCACCACCCATTCCTGCAGTAATGAAAACCATATCACTTCCAGCAAGAACTTCAGCAATCCTGTCTCTATCTTCCTCAACAGCTTTTTTGCCTATATTAGGATCAGCGCCCGCTCCAAGACCGCGGGTGATATTTGTACCAACTTGTATCTTATGATGAGCTTTGCTGCTTTCCAAAACTTGTGCATCAGTATTGACAGCAACATACTCAACACCTTGTAAACCTCTGGCAATCATACTTCCCAGAGCATTGCAACCGCCGCCGCCTACGCCAATTACTTTTAAGACAGCCGACATTGGTTTTTCGCGATCGAGAGTGGCGAACTTTATCATGGACCCTCCTGTATTAGATTTATTATAATTCATCAAAAAATTCCTGTACCCTTTTAACTAAAAGTTTAATTGTGTTTTTTGTTTCATTTTTCTTTTTTATCAACTGATATTCACTTGATTTACCTCCAGGTATTCCCCGAATTAATCCTGCAACTGTAGCAAATTCAGGACTTTCAATTTCGTTGGCTAATCCCTCGCCCAATTCTTGCGGAACACCAATACGAGCTGGTAATCCAAAAACTTCTTCCGCAAGTTCCGGACATCCGCGAAGAAGTGAACCCCCACCGGTTAAAACAATACCAGCTTTAACTTTATTCTTATAACCAGCGCTTCTTAGTTCATTATCAATCAGTGTAAATAATTCTCTCATTCTCAGGCTTATTATTTGCGTTAGTAGACTAATAGGTATTTTTGTATTACCCCTTGCGCCAACTCCTTTGATTAAAATATCTTCATCTTTTATTATTGCTGTTTCAATTGCGTATCCATATTCTTTTTTCAATTTCTCCGCTTCTTCTGTTACAACACCGAGAGACTCTCTTATATCATTGGTTACCTGGTTACCGGCTATTCCAATTACCTTTGTGTGCTTAATTGCTTTCTTGTGATAGATGGCTATATCTGTTGTTCCCCCACCAATATCTAAGAGAACAACTCCAAGATCTTTTTCACTTTCTTCTAATACTGATGTACTCGAAGCAATCGGTTGAAGTATATAATCTTTTACTTTTAACCCAGCACGGTCAACAGATTTTTTTATATTTTGAATTGCCGGTATTGATGCAAGTACCACATGATTGCTAGCTTCCAACCTGGCACCTGACATTCCAATTGGGTTTTCAATTCCCGGTTGATGATCGACAGAAAACTCTTCAGGAATTATATGAAGTATCTGTCTGTCAGATGGAATTCTGATTGTGCGAACGTCTGCTTCTAATCTATCCAAATCTTTTTTTGTTATTTCTTTTTCCTCACTGCTGATCGTTACATAATTTCTGTGCCTGATACTTGTTATATGTTCTCCAGCTACACCAACGTTGACTGATGTAATATTCAATCCGGCCCGGTTCGAAGCTATAGACATGGCTTCCTTAATTGCCTCAGCAGTTTTCCCGATATTCGCTACCAGACCTTTGTGTAAACCTTCTGAAGGTGCAATACCAAAGCCGAGAACATTAAAAGTTTGTTTCCCTTCTTCTCTTTCTGCAATCACCGCACAGACCTTAGTTGTGCCTAAATCAATTCCGGCAATAATTTCTTTTTTCATCCGTTTGCTAACTCTGTTTTTCTTTTTCCAATGAATACTTTGTTTTTATACCGAAGATCTATGTACCTCTATATTTTCAAATGAATTTTGACCATTTTCTAAATCATACCAAAGGTTTTTTAGGATTAGAGATTTTTTAACTTCATCACTTTTCCCAAATAATACTGGACACGACAATCCGGTAAATGTTAGAATTGCATCTCCGCCATTTCTTAAATTAATCTCAGCAAGATTCTGTCTGATGTTCGTATCACTTAAACTGATTGCATTAATTATTCTAAATGCAAATTCAAGATCATTATTGTCATAAATATTTTTACTGTTAAAACTTATATTCGATATCACAGGAAAATCATTAATCTCTGTGGGGGGGAAAAGCGGAAGCGTTTCTAAATCACTGGTTACAAGTTTTAATTCATTCTTTTGAAGCAGAACGGCTTTTATCTCTTTCTCTTGAACTTCAACCAGGATTGTACTTACACCATCGAATTCAACTTCCGCTTTTCTCATGTAGGGATGTTTTTCAATTCTTGTTTTTACATCTAATAAAGTTAGATTTCTATATTTTGTTGAGTCACTTAGGCCGGCATATCGCAAGTATTCTTCTGCCGGTAGTAATGAATTTTCAGATACTATAATCTGATTGTAAACTTCTTTATGATTTGCTTTTGAACCTGTTATCATTAAATAACTGAAACCAATGATCAGGACTAAAAAAACTATCAGACCAAAAAATTTGCTTTTACGTTCACTCATTGTTTTCCTCTTTAAGAAGTTCAACAAACTTTTCTCCATATTTCCATATATCTCCCGCTCCCATCGTAATTATTATATCCCCCTTTTTTTTCAACTGCATTAATTTTTCAGGAACGTCTTTTTTATCAGGAATGTAATGGACATTTTTGTGTCCGTATTTTTTTGCAATATTTGATATCATCTCTCCTGTTACACCTTCAATTGGTTTTTCTCTTGCAGGATAAATATCGGTGCAAATAAATACATCTGAATTAAGGAATGACCTTCCAAAATCCTGGTAGAAATCCCTTGTCCTCGAATAAAGATGAGGTTGGAATATCACAACTAGTCTCCTATCCCACGCCGCTCTTATTCCGGCAAGAGTAGCTGAAGTTTCTGTTGGATGATGAGCGTAATCATCAAGAACCAACACATCATTTTCAAACTTTGTTTCAAATCTTCTGTATACACCCGTGAATTTCTCCAAAGCCTTTTTTATGATTTGGAAATCTATTCCCAGTTCCATCCCGATTGTTACCGCAACAAGTGAGTTCTTCACATAATGAACACCCGGAATATTTAGCTTTATTTCTCCAAGCTCTTTGCCTTTGTATATCACTGCGTATTTACTGTTGAAACCTTCAAACTCAATATCAACAGCTCTCACATCAGCTTGCGCAGTTGTTCCGTAAGTAAAAATTGTTTTATTAATCGATGGTATAATATCCTGAAGCGCAGGTTCGTCAAGACAAATAACCACAAATCCATAAAATGGAACTTTGTTTGCAAACTCAATGAATGCAGTCTTTATATCATCAAGATCTTTGTAAGTATCGAGATGTTCACTTTCAAGAGTTGTGATTGCTGCAATTGTTGGAGTAAGCTTTAAGAAGGTTCTGTCAAATTCATCGGCTTCCACTACTATGAATTCACCATTGCCAAGCCTGGCGTTTGTACCTCCAAGTCCACTCAATTTTCCGCCAACGATAATTGTTGGATCTGTTCCACCTTCAGTTAAAGTTAATCCGACCATTGATGTTGTTGTAGTTTTGCCGTGAGTTCCTGCTATTCCGATTCCGTATTGCATACGCATAGTTTCAGCTAACATTTCAGCTCGTTTTATAATCGGAATATTTTTGTCAGAGGCAGCTTTCACTTCATCATTATCCGGAATCACAGCAGAAGAGTAAACTAAAACATCCGCATCTTTAACATTTTTTGACGAATGCCCTTCGTAAATTTTTGCACCAAGTTCTTCCAAACGTTTTGTTACTTCAGTTAGATGTAAGTCTGATCCGGATACTTCAAATCCCTTGTTAATAAGTATTTCTGCAATACCGCTCATCCCGATGCCGCCTATACCAACAAAATGTATTTTCTTTATACTTTTAAACACTTCTTTTTTCTATTTGAGATTTTAATTCTTCTATACGAAGTAAAAGTTCATCCTGATTTTCATAGTCAGAAAATCTTATAAGCAATGGTCTCACTTTTGCATTCATTTTTATTCTTGCTGTCCTGAATGCCGGGGAATTACTTGTTCTTACTTGTCTTGAAAATTTTATTTTTTTTATTTGATCAATCTTGTATGATTTTGATTTGAATCTATCAGCGAATACTATTCCTTCATCAGAAACTTCGACATACATATTCCTGATAAGATTATAAGCCAATGCTGCAACTGAGATTATCAAAATGATTGCGAGAAAGTATAAAATCGGATCCCTCGTGATTAATCTGAATGAATCTTCTATGAATTCACCTCGGATAACTCCGTAAAGTATCAGCACTATGAAATAAATAATTGTTGATTTAAAATAGAACGACATATTGTATTTAAATATTCTTCTCTTGTGGTTGCCATTATTCATATAGCCTCTGCAAATTTTATTGCTCTTTGTGCTATCACCTTTGCGGCATTCGGTTTTGCCATTGCTAAGGCACTTGTTTTCAGCTCATTTAGTTTTTCTTCCGATTCTAATGTTTCCAACACTCTTTTTGTCAATTCACTTTTCAGGTTTTTATCTTCTATTAAAATGGCTGCCTGCTTATCTGACAAAGCTCTTGCATTCAGGTACTGATGATTCTCAGCAACATTTGGTGAAGGAACTAGTATTGAGGGAATACCGAGATTTAATATTTCCGCTATGGTAGTCGCACCCGCTCTGGCAAGAAGTAAATCACAAGATGAATAAGCAGCATTCATATTCTCAATAAAATCATATACTTTTATATTTATGGAATTTAACATCTTGAACTTTTCATAATAATTTTTGCCAGTCTGCCATATTACCTGAACGTTTTTTCCTTCCAATATTTTTACGCTGTCCAACATAGCTTCATTGATTGTTTTTGCTCCAAGACTTCCACCCAGTACAAGTAGAGTTTTTTTTTCATCAGAGAGACCGAACTCTTTTAAGGCGTCAGCTTTTTTCATTCTACCAAGGTATTTTCTGACTGGATTTCCTGTTATACTTTGTACGTTTTTTTTTCTCAAGTATTTTGTTGATTCTTCAAAACTTAGATGAACTTCACTAGCATATCTTTCCAGTATTCTGGTTGTTACACCCGGATAACTGTTCTGTTCAATTAAAATAATTTTTGCTCCCATAATCGAGGATGCCCAAATGGCAGGACCCGCAACATAACCGCCAGAACCAAGAGCAACTTTAGGTTTAAAAGATATATTTATAATTAGTGACTGTATCAATGAAACAATTAGTCTTATGGGGAATAATAAATTTTCCAAATTAAATCTTCTAGAAAATCCTTTTATCCAAATGGACTTAAACTTAAATCCAAGTTTTGGTATAACTTTTCCTTCAATCCTATCCTTGGTACCAACAAATAAAATATCTGCCTCTGGTTTCATTTCTTTTATCTGCTCTGCAACTGCAACAGCCGGAAACAGATGACCACCGGTTCCACCGCCTGCAAATAAGAATCTATATTTCTTTTGTAGATCGCTCATCAGCCCAAACCTTCAACAACATTTTGATCCGGGACATGAACAATTCCATTCTGTCTCATATGATTTGTAAAGGCAATGTTTATTAAAATTCCCACGCTTATACATAAAAAGATCAGTGATGTACCTCCATAGCTTATAAATGGTAACGGTAAACCAGTTGTTGGGAATACGCCAGTAGTAACTGCAACATTTACAAAAGCATAAAACACGATGGAGATTGTGATACCAAATGCGAGAAGTTGACCGAACATATCTTTTGATTTTTTTGCAACCAAAATTCCACAGCCTAGAAAAACAAGATATGCCGTCAAAACTGTGATAGAACCAATTAAACCAAATTCTTCACCGAGAATTGCAAATATGAAGTCACCATAAGCTTCAGGTAGAAACAGATTACTTTGCATACTATTCCCTATTCCGACCCCAAATATTCCACCACTACCCAGACTATAGAGTGCCTGTTTAACCTGAAAATTTAAATCTCCACCACTTGTAATAGCATTGACGAAAGTAAAAATTCTGGATCTTGAGTGCGGAAAAATCATGGCAGCAGCTCCAATAACAGCCCCACTGATCAGCATAGAGACAACTATATGTTTGAATTTTGCACCGCCGGCGTATATGACAACAAGCGAAATTATAATTAGCATTATCCCGCTACTTATATTTGGTTGAAGCATAATCAAACCTGATATCACCATTATCCAGATAAAAAAGTATAGGAAACCATTTTTATAATCGTCCAACAAGCTAGCTTTTGCTTCCAATAAAACTGCAAGGTGAACAATAAGTGCGAGCTTAGCAATATCGGCTGGCTGAATAGAAATTATACCGAGATTCAACCACCTGCCAGCACCTTTAATGTCTGGGGCAAAAAGTAATGTTACAAACAATAATATCGTCGTTACTATTATTAATGGTTTACTCAATCGTCTATAGTATTCATATGGAATAAATGCAAAAAGAATGACTGCTCCGATTCCTAAAAAAACTTTAAATAGATGAGAATTAAATAAGTAGAATACATTATCAAACTTTATAACACTATAAGTGCTGCTTGCACTCATAACCATAGTTAAACCGAGCAGCATAAGCGCAAATACATCAAAGAAAATTGTCAATCCTAATTTTTTCATTATAAATTATTCACCGTCTCTTTAAAAACTTTTCCTCTATGCTCATAATTATTGAACATATCAAAACTCGCACAAGCTGGTGAAAGTAAAACTACATCGCCCTTAATCGCTTCTCTGCTTGAATTTTTCACAGCTTCCTCAAGTGATTTTTCAATCTCTACTTTTACATCGTGGTGAAAAAAATTAAATACATTTTCCGCTGATGAACCAATAGCATAAATCTTTTTTACTTTTTGAAGTACGAGTTCTTTAATTTGTTCGTAATCGTTTCCTTTGTCCTGGCCACCAAGAATTAAGAGGATTGGCTCATCAAAGCTCTTCAGCGCATACCAAACTGAGTCAACATTTGTGGCTTTTGAGTCATTAATAAATTTTACTCCATCAATCTGTCTTACAAGTTCAAGTCTATGTTCTACACTTTCAAAAGTCTGAAGTCCTTTTATTATACTCTCGTTATCAAGATTAAATACTTTAGCAGCACAGATAACTGACATAGCATTTGAAAGATTATGTTCACCCCTGATTTTAATTTCGTTTCTGGAACATCGAAAATTTTCCTTACCATTCAATCTAAAAATCACATCATTATCAGAGTAAGAACAACCATCATTCTGTTCTTCATTTAGTGAGAAATAAATTGATTTACTATTATGTTCTGCTAAATATTTTATCACAGGTTTGCTGTCTCTATTTACAATCAGGTAATCATTTTTATCCTGATTTTTGTAAATTTTTTGTTTTGATTCAGCGTACTTGTCAATACTGTTGTCATATCTGTTCAAATGATCCGGCGTAATGTTTAATATCACTGCTGCTATTGGTTTAAAATTTTCAATTAAATCAAGTTGAAAACTTGATACCTCGAGCGATACAAATTCACTTTCCTTTACATCAAGAACGATCTCACTGAAGGCTAACCCGATGTTTCCTGCAACATGAGTTTTATAGCCACAGGTGTTAAACACATGTCCGCATAAACTAGTCGTAGTGGTTTTACCATTTGTTCCTGTGATTGCTATTATTTTACCTTTACAATAGTGATATGCAAATTCGACTTCGCTTATTATTTTGATTCCTTTATTCCTGGCATTCTTCAGAATCTGTGAATCGTTGGGGACACCCGGACTGACAATCATAAGTGCTGACTCAAATACTCTGTCCGAATGTCCCCCGAACTCAAAATTTATGTTTTCCTTTTCTAGTTGATTCAATGAATCTTTAATCTTTTCTTCTGGACTGAAGTCACTAACAAATGGAATTCCGCCAAGTGTTTTGGCCAATTTTGCTGCGCCCACTCCACTTTTTGCAGCACCAACTATTGATATTTTTTTTCCTTTAATTTCCATTACCTTATCTTGAATGAAACCAGACTTACAATAGCCAGAATAATTGCAACAATATAAAACCGAACAACAATTTTTGGTTCAGCCCAACCTACTAATTCAAAATGATGGTGTATCGGCGCCATTTTAAAAACTCTTTTTCCTGCACCATACTTTTTCTTTGTGTACTTGAAATAAATTTTTTGAATTATCACTGAAAGTGTTTCCATAAAAAACACACCGCCAAGAATCGGGATAAATAATTCTTTTTTAATTAGGACTGCAAGAATTCCAAATGCCCCACCAAGTGCAAGTGAACCTGTATCACCCATAAATACCTGGGCAGGATATGCATTGTACCAAAGGAATCCAAGCGATGCACCAACCAATGCAGCAACAAATACCGTTAGCTCACCAGAGCCGGGCAAATAAATAATGTTCAGATAATCCGCGAAGATTACATTACCACTTACATAACTAAGTAATGCAAGTGCAATCATAACAATTGCGATTACACCTATTGCAAGTCCATCTAATCCGTCAGTTAAGTTCACTGCATTCGATGTTGCAGTCACAATAAAGATTACCATAGGTATGTAGAAAAATGATAGATCAAGATTTACATTTTTAAGAAAAGGTACCGTTGTTAATGAATTATAATTTGCAAATTCCGGTGAAAAGTATATTACGGCACCAACAACTAGCCCAATGATAAATTGACCCAAAAGCTTGTATCTACCAATTAACCCATTGGGTAATTTTTTAACAACCTTTAAGTAATCATCAAGAAACCCTACCATACTTAACCAAACAGTTCCACCAAGAATTAATATTATATAGATGCTGGTTAAATCACCCCATAACAAAACCGGGACTACGGCTGAAAGAATTATTATTAATCCTCCCATCGTTGGAGTTCCTGCTTTTGACCAGTGTGTTTCCGGTGCATCCTCTTTTTTAGATTCACCGATCTGATATTTTTGCAAAGAACGAATTATTTTTGGTCCCAAATAAAAAGCCATGAACAGTCCAGTAATCGCTGCCAACGCTGATCTAAATGTTAAGAACCTGAAGATATCAAATCCAGGTGGTGAGTAAATCCTATTTATATATTCTAATAAATAGTAGAGCATTAGTTCATAGCTTTAATTTTTATTACTGAAACAACTTCTTCCATATGCATGCCACGAGATCCTTTTACCAGAACAATCGAGTTATTGATAGTCATATTTTTTACATGATCTACTAAGGATTTTTTATTGCTAAAGTGTTTGGAGAATAATTTTATATTTCTCAAGTTTTTATGTAGATAATGCATTTGAGAACCAATCGTATATACTTCTGTTACACCAGATTCTTTGATAATATTTTTTAATCCCTTATGAATTATTATACTTTTATCCCCAAGCTCAAGCATATCTCCAAGAATCAGAATTTTTCTTTTAAATGTTTTAATCCTTCCAACTATTTTAATCGCTTCTTTAGTCGAATCCGGATTAGCGTTATACGTATCATCAATGAGCATGAAGTTTTCATATCTGTGAACATTGAATCTTCCTTCGGACGTTTTTAATTTTTTTAAGGCATTTTTAATTTCGGAAACGCTTAATCCTAAATCAACTGCTATAGCGTACGAAGCAAGAAAATTTTTTGCGCTTTGCTCGCCATAAGTTGGAAGAGTGATTTCTGTTTTTTTCCCCTTCATACTTAATTCGATACTTGGTTTTCCATCATTAGTGTATGATATTATTTTTCCACCTACATCAACTCTTCCTGAAAAGCCATAACTGATATGATTTCCTCTTTTTGAATGTTTTGCTTTGATAATCGGGTCGTCATAATTAAGAAATATTTTTCCGCCGTTTTTGATCGTCTCCTCAAACAAAAATGATTTCTCTCTCCAGACACCATTTCTTGTTTTTAAGTACTCAAGATGAGAATCACCGATATTTGTAATTATACTGTAATCTGGCTCTAGAATACTAGCAGTGTATTTAATTTCACCAAAGTGATTTGTTCCAAGTTCAGCAACCAATACTTCATGCGTTTCATTTGTATTTAATATTGTCAGCGGTACACCAATATGATTATTATTGTTCGCCTCAGTTTTATTAACCGGATATCTTTCAGAAAGTATACTTGCAAGCATATTTTTTACTGTTGTTTTACCTGAACTTCCTGTTATACCAATTATTTTTGTATTTAATTTTTTTCTCCAGGTTCTCGCTATATCACCCAGAGCCAATTTTGTGTCCTTAACAGCTATAATCGGTATCTTAACACTATCAAACTCATTCAAATTTCGCTTATTTATTACCACTGCAATCGCTCCATTTTTAATAGCAGTCTTAACGAATCTATGTGCATCAAACCGATTTCCTTTTATGGCAATGAACAATGTGTTTTTTTTTATATTTCTCGAATCGATCGAAACATAGTTTATGTTTTTTAACTTATCTGGTTCATATATAACTGCACTCGGAACATTAAACAGATCCTCAATATTCAGATGAATTTTTTTCAAATTCCCAAAACTTTTTTTGCTATTTCTCTATCAGAGAAATGATGTCTTACCCCATTTATTTCCTGATAATCTTCGTGTCCTTTTCCAGCAATTAGTATAACGGAATTTTTTCCACTCTTTCTTATTGCTTCTTCAATCGCTGAAGCTCTTTCTTCAATAACTGTGAAGTTATCTTTTGTTATACCACCTTTTATTTCTTCAATTATTTCAGAAGGATTTTCATTTCTCGGATTATCAGAGGTCACTATTACCTGATCACTTAATTCGGTTGCAATCTTTCCCATCAAAGGGCGCTTTAATTTGTCACGATTGCCACCACATCCAAATACAGTATAAACCGGATTTTTCTTATCTGTAATTTTTCTTATAACAAGTAGAACTTTTTCTAAACTATCCGGAGTGTGAGAGTAATCAATAACCACTTTTCTTGTCCCGTTTGATAATATTTCAAATCTGCCTGAAACCTGTGGCGAAGTTGAAATTCCTTCAACTATCATTTCATCATTTATTCCAGATAGTTTTGCAACGGCAAAAGCTCCGGCAGCATTATAAGCATTGAAATCTCCCACCAATGAGGTTTTAAGACTGTAATCTTTCTTATCATAATTCATTGAGAATGCTGTCCCTGTTAAATCACAATTGATATCATTAATTCTGAAATTTGAATTGACTTTTGCACCAAATGAATATTTTGGAGATGAGCAATCTTTAATAATGTCTATACTATGCACATCATCGGCATTATAAATTGCCGATGACGAGAGTGGTAGATTATCAAATAAGATTTTTTTAGCATTTAAATAATTTTCAAAGTCAGAATGAAAATCAAGATGCTCCGCTGTTATGTTTGTAAAGACTGCAAAAGAAAAATGTAATCCATATACCCTTTTTAATGCAAGAGAATGAGATGAAACTTCCATCACTGCAAATTCGCAACCGCTTTCCTGCATTTGACTTAACATTCTATTAAGGTCATTCGATTCCGGCGTAGTAAGTTTCGATTCGATTTTTTCTTTTCCGATGTAATTTGAAATTGTACCTATCAATCCAACTTTGTATCCGGACTTTTCAAAAATGTTTTTTAGGAAATAGGATGTCGTAGTTTTTCCGTTTGTTCCTGTAATACCAATTAGTCTCATTTTTTTTGATGGTTCATCAAAGAATGCAATTGATAGTTCAGCAAGTGCTTTTCTTCCATCTTCAACTAAAATTTCTATTGCATTAAATTGATTGACAAGAGAGTCCGGTATTGCATCGTGTTTCTCAAGAACTATTGCAATAGCCTTCTTATTTAATGCATCCTGTATAAATAAATGTCCATCTGTATTAAAACCTTTTATTGCAACGAAAACTGATCCATCTACGACCTTACGTGAGTCGTATTCAATCCCTGTTACTTCACGAGCAGAAGGCGAACCTATAACTTGAATTGCTTTTATTTTATTTAACAATTCGGAAAGAATCATTAATATATCCTCACTCCTGTTGTTTTGATCTGCGAACAATTTAACACACAGGAAATTTTCTTATTTACAATTTCTCCCGGGGCAATACTTTGGTTAACAACCACGCCTGTCCCTGCAAGCTTCCACCTAATTCCCCGCTCATTTAATATCAGTACCTGCTTCTTTTATTGTTTTACCTTTTAAATCTGGCATTACATTTTGATTATAAGTCGATATAAAAACATTTTGTGTCTTATCGGAACTACTTACCATACGAGAATTTTTTTGAACAATTTCACTTTCTGTTTCTTCATTCTGAATTTGAGTGGTCTTTATTTCCAGGTCAGTAGTTGGTGTTTCAATCTTTCCTTTACCCAGTGAATGAATTCTTGTTATAATATTTTTGAAAACCGGAGCAGATACTAAACCACCATAATAATCTCCCTTTGGTTTAGTTACCATAACATAACAAACTATTTCCGGCCTATCAGCAGGATAGAATCCGACAAATGATGAGTAGGTACTGACTATCTGAATATTTTCCGTCAATCACGAGTTTTGAAGTACCAGTTTTACCACCGACGTCAATTGAATCTACTCTTGCCTGTTTACCTGTTCCTTTTTCAACGGCTCCTCTCAAAAATTTTCTCATTTTGGCTGAAGTTTTTTCGGAAATAACTCTTCTCACTATAACTGGGGATGTTTCACTAATCACATTTCCGTTTTTATCAACAAGTCTTTTTACTATTTGGGGCTGATAAAGAACCCCACCATTTACTATAGCACAAAAAGCATTTGTAAGTTGCAATGGAGTTACAGAAATATTATACCCAAACGACATATACGTTTTTGTTTGATCTGACCACTGAGAAAGATCAACAAGTTTTCCTGTTACTTCACCTGGTAATGGATATTGATGTGAAAGTTCCAAAACCAAAACTCCTTACATACTCATAATACTTTTCATCGTTTAAACGTTGAATAAGTTTTGCGGTACCTATGTTACTCGACTCTTCTAAAACTTGTCGAACAGTCAGCCATTCATATTTGTGAGAATCTCTTATATAATGATTCTTATATTTATATACTCCGTTTTCAGTATTTACAAATTCATTTTCATCACAAACTTTTTCTTCCATTAATGCAGCAAATGTTATGGCTTTAAAAGTTGAACCCGGCTCATAAGAGTCAGTAATCGCCCTATTTTTTCTATTAAAGTCATCAAATTTCCAATAATAGTTTGGATCATAATCGCCTACATTGGCCATTGCGAAAATTTCACCATTATTAGGATTCATTATTATACAAGTTGCGGACTCACCACCTGATTGTTTTAATCCATTTCTCAATTCATCTTCAACTATTGCTTGATATCTTTTATCGATAGTCAAATAGATATCATCGCCAGGAATAGATGGTCTGGTTTCTGTTTCAGAAATCGATATTATCTCTCCCATTGCATCCCGTTCTACAATCCTTAAACCATCCTTACCTTTTAGGGCGCGATCAAAACTTTTTGAAATACCATTGACTCCTTTGTAGTCATTATCTACATACCCAAGAACGTGAGAAGCAAGTGAACCGTAATGAAAAACACTCACTGGTTCTTCAACATAAAAGAAAGCTGGGTTCTTATATTCAAATATTTGAACAGCTTTTTCGAATTGCACCTTCTTTTCAAGACAAATTGTTTTATTATTGGCTTTTAGCAAGTTCATATAGTAGCGTTTACTCTTTCCAAAGGTTTTGGAAAAAATTCCAGCAAGGTTAGCTTTATCTGATTTTGGAAGCATTCTCAGATCAACATAAAATGAATAATCATTTCTGTTGTAAACAAGTAATACATCGTTTCGATCATAAATAAAACCGCGGTCTGCTTTTACGGTTTGAGAATTCGTTTGCTGCCTTTTGGCAAAGTAGCTTAGTTCATCACTTTTTATTATTTGAAGATTCACAAGTCTGTACACGAGAGCACCAAAACTGAGTACCACAACAATTAATATTAGCAGTACTCGTGAATTATTCATTCAAACTCTCCACATTTTCAGAAAGTTTTGCAACTTCTTCTCTGGACAGACTGATTTTTTGTTGACTAACATTATTATTGTTCACCAATCCTAGATCATGTATAGCGAAGTTTTTAACTATATCTTCAGAGGTAAGCATTTGATAATTAGCTCTGTATGTAACCGATTGATTTTTCTCCGTCTTAATTCTATTCTCCAATTGGGCAAATTCACGTTGAAGTTCTTCGTATTTCAACCGAATGCTTTGTGAAATGAGTATTATCATTGTAAACAACACAAGGAGTGATGCAACAACAATAATTAATGGCTTCGAACTTTTTTTCATATTCTTTCAGCAACTCTCAATTTTGCACTACGGGATCGTCTATTTTTTTTAACTTCTTGATCTGATGGAATAATTGGTTTCTTAGTTAAAATGTTCAATCTTTTTACTTTGCCACAGGTACAGATTGGTGCTTCTGGAGGACAGACACAGCTTAAACTTTCATACTTAAAAAACTCCTTTACAATCCTGTCCTCTAATGAATGATAACTAATAACAACCAACCTTCCTCCTTTATTTAAAACAGTAACAGAATTTTCAAGAAAAGATTTTAGTACACTCAGCTCATCATTCACATAAATCCTCAATGCCTGAAAGACACGTGACAAAGTTTTAGTTAAATATTTTGGATTAGTAACCGACATAATTATTGTTTTTAACTCATCGGTTGTTTCAATTTTCTGATTTTTTCTCGCTTCGGTAATTTGTCGAGCTATTTTTCTGGAGTTCTTTTCCTCACCAAATTCAAAAATCACGCTCGCAATTTTTTCCTCAGTTTCCTGGTTAATAAAATCCGCAGCCGTTTTCCGTAAGCTTTTGTCTAATCGGAGGTCCAGTTCTGAATGAATACTATAGGAAAAACCAGCTGCGGCATTTTCCAGTTGAAAAGAAGAAACTCCAAGGTCCGCCAAAATTCCGTCAAAGAACTCTATTGATTCAATCTTAGCAATTACATCTATCAAGGAAAAATTAAATTTGTAAAGCTTAACTCTCTCATCGTCTCTAAATTTATTTTTACAATATTCGAAAGCGCCTTTATCAACATCTGTACTAACGATGCTACCTTTTTTATTTAGTTGCTTAAGTATCTCTTGAGTGTGTCCGCCAAAACCCAAAGTCCCTTCGAAATAAATCCCATCATTTTTTGTTATTAAATAGTCTACACTTTCCCTTAGCAAAACAGGAGTATGCAATTGAGACATTAATCATTCATAACTTTGGCTGCTATCTCCTCATAAGAAAGTGGAGACTGCTTCAGGTATTCAGTATATATTTTTGGATTCCAGACTTCTATTTTTCTGAGAGCCCCGATTATCAACACTTCCTTTTCTATATTTGCATACTCTATCAACATTTGGGGAATTAGTATTCTTGATTGTGAGTCCATAGAATCTTCATGTGCATACTGAACAAACATTCTGATAAACCGGAGATCATCTGGCTGGAATTGATTTAGCTTCAAAAGTTTTTCTTCTATTTTTTGCCATTCATCAAGTGGGTACAAATCAATACAACTCGATAAACCTTTGGTCATCACGATTGTATCATTTGCATCAGGCGAAATGTGCTTTCGTATCTTTGCAGGAATGCTGATTCTGCTCTTAGAATCTATTGAGTATGTAAACTGACCTTTAAACAATTTATTTCCATCATTTGGGAATATTCACCACTTTTCCCCACCGCACACCGAAAATAATGGAAAAATTTGAAGAAAGTCAAGAAGTATTTTTAAAATCTTCCACTTTTACTGGAAATACCTCTTGGCTGTTTCAACAGAAAATCAGTTTTAATAAGAACGAATGGATAACTATTTGCTGGAGAGCCAACTGCCGGAATCGAACCGGCGACCTGCTCATTACGAATGAGCTGCTCTACCAGCTGAGCTAAGTTGGCAGTAACACAATTTTATTGAACTAATTAGATATTTGAATATTCGGATTGTTATTGGAAACTAATTCAAAGAATATTCTTCTAAAATTATCTTACTTTCTTTTTATGTCTGTTCTTTCTTAATCTTTTTTTTCTTTTATGCGTAGACATTTTATGACGTTTTCGTTTTTTTCCACAAGGCATTCGTTTTTCCTTTAAGTGTTATTAATTAATGAGAGTGCATTAATTCCGCAGCTCTTTTTCCAGCCTCAGAATTAGGATCCAACTCTACTGTTTTTTTAAACCATTCTTTTGATGCTTCAATATTTTTAGCAGCTAAATTTACTATACCCAGATTCAGATAGGCAATTTGATGTTTAGGCTGATACTTTATTGCCGTTTCCATCTCAGATATAGATGTGTTATAATCATTTAGATTATAGTAACAAATTGCCATATCAACTCTTGCATCCGCATCCTCAGGAAATTTTGCTAAATATTTTTTATAATTGGAAATTGCTTTTTCAGATAAACCAGCATCCTGTTGTAAATGTGCAAGATGTAATGCAGATTCTAAATCTTCTGGATTAGCTTTGATTTTTTCTTCCAGTTCATTTATTTCTGCAATATTCGATAAGTTCACACTACTAGAATTTGTAATTGTTGATGAATTATCTACTTGTGCAGTTTCAGTTTGGATACCAGTATCAAATACTCCTGAAGCTACAAGAGCAAAGATGAATAGAACAAATATTACCGCAGAAATAATTAATATTTTTTTATTATCGAGTAACTTTTTCATTACTATTCTTTTCTCTTTTATCAGAATCATTTACTGAAACAGATTTATTTTTTGAATCTGTTTTATGTCCGTGTTCTTTCCTGGATTTGTGCCTACTCAATGGAACACCACAACTAAAACAAACTGAATTTTCTATCGGGTTCTCTTCACCACAATTTTTACACAATAATGATTTTGTAAAATTTTTCTGGGGTTCGGGAATAGATTTGATTTCAGTTTCTACTTTACTGCCGCAGTTAGGACAAAACTTGAAATCTCCATCTAACTTAAAACCACATTCTGAACAATAATTCACTGCTTATTCATCTCCCATTTTTTTCCAACATTCCAGCGTTTACAATTTCCTTAAAATCTTTAGAGAATTTGAATGTAGGTACAAAGTGCTCTGGAACGAAAACAGATTCACCGGATTTGGGATTCCTGGCTTGACGTGCATTCTTCTTTTTTACCCTATAGCTACCAAAACCTCTTATCTCAATTCCCTTTCCCTCTTTAAGAGCTTCGATTACGGTTTTCAAGAAACCTTCAACTATCGCTTCAGTTTCCAATTTGGTTAAACCGGTTCCGGCTGCAACCTTGTCAACAATATCAGCCTTCGTCATTTTATTCACCTAAAAGTTTTTAATTATTCAATACTTTTAAAATCGAACAATTAAAATAACTAAGTTTAGCTGTAAAATCAATTAAAATAGTCAGTTACGGTACCTCCGCCTATTCTTCAAATAACAAGTATTTGAGGAAATTATTCTTCATTTTCAATATGGTTCAGTTTTGCTAAATTTTTGCTGAATTGGATAGTAATTATGGAATCAACACTTTATATAAAAAACATGGTTTGCGACCGTTGCATTAAGGTCGTCAATGACGAATTAACCAAACTTGGATACCAGGTACACAATGTTACTCTGGGAGAAGCTGTAATTGAATCAAAAGAAAAATCTCTACGTTTAAATGAGATTCGAAAAGTATTAATTGATAATGGATTTGATCTGGTTGACGACAAAAATTCAAAAATGATTGAAAGAATTAAGATCCTCATTATTGATAAGATTCATCATCAAAATAATAAACTAGAAAAATTCAGCTTCTCTAAATATTTATCAAATGAATTAGGAGTGAATTATAATCATATTAGTTCAGTCTTTTCATCTTGTGAAGGTATCACAATCGAAAAATTTATCATAAAACAAAAAATTGAGAAAGCAAAAGAATTGCTGACTTATGATGAACTAACTTTAAGTGAAATTGCTTTTAAACTTGGCTATAGCAGTGTTCAACATCTGTCCAACCAGTTCAGACAAATTACTGGGCTCAATCCCTCATATTTCAAAAAGCTAAAAGAACACCGAAGAAATCCTCTTGATCAACTGAATTAAGTATAAATAATCTGTAACAATTAATCTTAATTCTGTAACGCATTCCTTTGCTATCTTTCGTAACATAAACATGTAGATAATATAATAAACCACATCAAGGAATTAGAATGAAAAAGACAATAAAAATAGAAGGAATGAGTTGCAATCATTGTGTAATGAGCGTAAAAAAATCACTTTCCCGTCTAGATTTAAATGATGTAAAAGTTGTTATTGGCTCGGCTGAAGTTGATTTTGACGAAAGTAAAGTAAACGAAAAGGAAATAATTGATGCAATTGAGAACTCAGGTTATCAAATAAAAAGATGAAGAAAGAAGTAATAAGAAAATGAGCGTATCTGGAAATCCTAAAATAAATTCTCAAAAGATCACTGCACCAGTAAGTGGGATGACTTGTGCAAGTTGTGTTGCCAGAGTTGAAAAATCAATTAGCAAAATTGATGGGATAAAAAATGTAGTGGTTAATCTGGCATCAGAAAAAGCCACATTTGAAATTGATGAAAGTTATACTTCTTTAACGCAAGTTAAAAAAGCTGTTGAAGATGCGGGTTATAAAATTGATTTTTCATCTTTGAGTAATACTAAAGACAAAACAACCGCTAACAAAAACAATGAAATTGTAGATGAATATTATAAGGATCTAAAAAAGGATTTTTTAATAGCATTAATATTCACAATTCCGATTTTCCTTATAAGTATGGGAATGATGTGGAAAAATTTTCATTCCGTTATAAATCTGTCAGAAGATATTATAAATAAAATTCTTTTTCTTCTCACTTTACCAGTAATTTTTATTTCGGGTAGCAGATTCTTCAAAATTTTTATTAACAATTTCAAGCATAGAACGGCGGATATGAACTCGTTGGTTGCAATAGGTAGTGGTTCAGCTTTTATTTATAGCACAATCATAACATTATTTCCCGAACTTATTTTTAATTCGGCAATCAATTCGCATACTTATTTTGAAACTGCAGCTGTTATTATAACTTTAATATTAATGGGTAGATTGCTTGAGAGTAAAGCCAAGTCCAAAACTAATTTAGCAATCAATAAACTAATTGAATTGACACCACAGACAGTTTTAATTAAAAGAGAAAATGTCGAGAAAGTAATTTCTATTGATGAATTATCCCTCGGAGATACTGTTGTTGTAAAACCGGGTGGGCAAATTCCTGCAGACGGTAAAGTTATTAAAGGTTCTTCTTCGGTTGATGAATCAATGATTACAGGTGAATCAAAACCAGTTGAAAAAAGTATTGACTCCAAAGTAATCGGTGGGACAATTAATAAAAATGGATCATTTGAATTTGAAGTAACCTCGACAGGAGATAAATCAATTCTAGGACAGATTATTAGGATGGTTGAAGAAGCTCAAGGCTCTAAAGCTCCAATTCAAAAATTAGCAGATAAAATTGCAGCTGTCTTTGTTCCGGTAATTATTGGTATAGCGATAATCACTTTTTTGGGATGGTTGTTTCTAAGTTCAGTAGGATTCAGCAACGCATTATTGAATTTTGTTGCAGTATTAATAATTGCTTGTCCTTGTGCTCTTGGACTTGCGACTCCAACTGCGATTATAGTAGGGACAGGTAAAGGTGCGCGGGAAGGTATATTGGTTAGGAATGCAGAAAGTTTAGAACTTGCACATAAAATAGATACAATCATATTTGACAAAACCGGGACTATAACTTCCGGGAATCTTAAAGTAACAGCTATTCATTCTAATTCGATGGATAAAAAAGATTTGTTGAGCCTTGTTGTATCCTTAGAACAAAATTCTGAACACCCAATTGCGAATGCGATTGTGAAGTATGGTAAGGAGGAGTCGATTAAATCTGAGAACAGCTCTGATTTTGAAAGTCTGACAGGATCGGGTGTGAAAGGACAGGTAAAAGGGAAAGAATTAATTATTGGTAATAAAAGTTTGATGGACGAATATTCTATAGGTACAAAAATCTTTGAATCAGTATTAAATCAAAATTCAGAAGTTGGGAAGACATCGATATTTGTATCAATCGATAAGGAGTTAAAAGGATTGATAATTCTTGAGGATGAAATAAAAAATAATTCAGCAGATGTGATTTCAAGACTCAAGGAGATGAAACTAAAAACGGTTTTATTGACTGGTGATAATAATCAGGTTGCAAAAAACATATCGGAAAAAATAGGATTTGATGAATATAAAGCAGAGGTATTACCTGATGATAAACTGAAAGTAATTTCAGACTTTCAAAACGATGGAAAAATTGTTGCTATGGTTGGTGATGGAATAAATGATGCACCTGCGTTAGTTCAGAGTAATGTTGGGATTGCAATGGGAAATGGAACTGATATCGCAATTGAATCGGGAGATATCATCCTGATGAGTGGGGACTTAAGCGGAGTGACCAAGGCAATTCGACTTTCTAAGTTGACTTTAGCAACAATCAAACAAAATCTATTCTGGGCATTTATTTATAATATTTTTGGTGTCCCACTTGCTGCTTTAGGTTTTCTTAATCCAATGATTGCAGCCATTGCAATGTCATTCAGTTCTGTGTCTGTGGTTACAAATTCCTTAAGATTAAAGATGAAGAAAATTTAAATCCTTATTGACTTAATTGATTCCTTGCAGTTGACAAAGATCAAAATATGCCCTGGCGGAAAGTAATTGCGAAATTCCCCCACTAAATTGAACTAAGAATGAATCACCTACTGCAACACTAAATGTATCTTGAATACTGAAACTTTGCCAGGAAATTTGATCTACCTGAATGCTATGGGATTTTATCGACGCTCCGTTCCGAACTAACGACAGGATTGCTTTCCCGGGAATATTACTTGTGACACCAGTTGACTTTGCCCAAAAGGTTAATTTGTTTATAGAATACTGTGTCTTAACAGGTACTTTTATAAAAGCAAACTCTTCCGGTGGAGCATTTGATTGAAGTCTTAGTGAGAAACTTCCCCCGTTCGGGGGAACGTCATTAGATGAATCACTTGAAGTTGGTAGAGTCCAACCCACTGTCGAAAATCTACCGTTATTTTCAAATGAAGTGTTGAGTAATAAATTTTCTTCCGTCGGTGGTGCTGTTGTTTCTTCATCAGCACAACTGTAAAGAAACGTCGATAAAAAAGATAAGAAGATTAAATATTTTGGAAATTTATAATTCATAAAAGATTTCTTACTTTATTTTGCCAGAATCAAAATAGTTCATATTCATAAAAGTAAAAAGGTCGGAAAGTCCGACCCTTTAGTGAAAAACTACTTTTTATCCATTTGCAGGTCCTCTAGCAGAAACAACCTTGCTTCTTTCAATAGCCTGAAGTGCAAAATAATTTTCTCCATACTTGATCATATTTTCCATTTCAGTATCGAACTGGTCAAAATGAGTTTCTTCTTGAAGTACGAGATCCTCAAATATTTTTTTGGAGCTTGAATCAGCATTTGCAGAACATTCATTTGCCCATTCATTATATTCTCTGGCACTTTCGTCTTCCATATCTGCAGCACATTTCAGCATTTCTTTTGGATCATGAATTTTCTTTACCTCTCCAACTATTTTCATTTCTACATCACCTTTTAGAAACAATATTCTTTCTGATAATACTTCCACGTGACCCATTTCCTGAATGGCTGTTTTCCTAAACAAATTTGCCAACAAATCGTAACCTTGATCATCACAATGAAAATGGAAATACATATATTGATGAATTGCAAGCAGCTCATCGGCAACTGCTTTATTTAAAAGTTCGATACTTTTTTGAAAATTCTTTTTCAGACATGATATTCTCCCTTACTTTAAATAATTGATACCCAAAATTTACAAAATAATCTTATGGCTTTGGAAGTCTTTCCAAATATGAATAATTGCTTAAAACTGCGAACGATTCAGTTTTTCTTAACTCATCAATTGATTTGCAATTCATATAACTCATTGAACTTCTTAAACCATCGGAAACAGCATTTACAACATTTTTGACTGCACCTTTATATGCAACCATAGTTTCCTCACCTTCAATGAATTCGTTTCTCATTTTAACCCCAAATGAAGCCGAGCCGCGGTATTTTTTCCACAACTGATCACTATAACGAATCACTTCACCCGGAGTCTCTCTTGTACCTGCAAGAAGTCTTCCAACCATTACCGCATCTGCACCAAGTGCAATTGCTTTTGCAATATCACCAGCACCTTTTATTCCGCCATCTGCGATGATATCAATTTTTAATTTTAACTTTTCTCTGGTGAAGTATGCATCAAGAATTGAGGAAACCTGACCAATACCAATTCCAGTCTGAATACTTGTAGAACATACACTTCCGCTTCCTATTCCAACTCTTACACCATCTGCACCTGCATCAACAAGCTGTTTGAGTGAAGCGCCATGAGCAATATTACCAACTATTACTTTAACATTTACATTTGACTTAATTTGTTCTGTCTTTTTTAACACTTCTCTATTACTTGCATTTGCTGTATCAATGCAAATTACTTTTCTTCCTGTGGCTATTTTCTTAATGGTACTAAGTGAAGTATTTAACGCAACTGATACTGCATTGATTTTCCTTTTACCGTTATTGTTATTCAGTATTTCATCCAAAGACGAATCAAATCGATTAACTATTGCAAGACAGCCCAGTGAATATAACTCGATAGCCATCTCAATTCCTGTTACAGATTCCATCGGACTGGATACAAGTGGCAGAGCAAGATTAAGTCCTAAAAATTTTGATGAGGTATCAACTTCCTTTCTTGATTTTACTCTTGAAACATTAGTGGGTATTAGGCTAATGTCATCATATGTTAGCGATTGATGATATTCGTTTAAGGAATGTTTATCATAAACTTTCATAATAGATCTTCCATTTCGTTTAGGACTTGGTTCATTCTATCACTTACTGCCTGAACAGGTTCAGGTGAATTCATATCTACACCTGCTGATTTTAGAATGTTAATTGGATAATCTGAGCTTCCCGCTCTTAGAAAATTAAGATACTTTTCAACAGCATCCGCACCTTCATTTTTAACTTTATTTGCAAGTACTTCAGAAGCAGCAAATCCTGTTGCATATTGAAATACATAGAAGTTATAATAAAAATGTGGAATTCGGGACCATGTATATTGTTCCTCTTCTGGTACTGACATTTCAGGTCCCCAATATTTCTGATAGATATTTTTGTATAAATCATTCAACACATCAGCAGTTAACGATTCCCCCTTTTCTGTTCTTTCATAAACTATTTTCTCAAAGTCGGCGAACATGATTTGTCGGTAGAAAGTAGCAGTGAGGTTGTTAAGATATCTTTCAAGGAGATAAAGTTTTTCCTTTTTGCTTTCAGAAGTTTCAAGTAGATGATCCAGCAAAAGTGATTCGTTAAAAGTCGATGCAACTTCAGCTAGAAAGATCGAATAATTAGCATAAGGTACTGGTTGATTTTCACCAGTGTAAAATGAATGCATGTTATGTCCCATCTCGTGCGAAAGTGTAAATACATCATTTAGCATATCTGTCCAGTTTAACATTACATAAGGATGAACACCGAATGTTGTTCCGGATGAATAGGCTCCACTCCTTTTTCCCTTAGTTTCAAAGACATCAATCCATTTGGTCGAAAATGCTTTTTCAAGCGAACTCAAATAATCACTACCCATAACTTTCAAGGAGTCCAAAACAATTTTCACGCCTTCTTCATAAGTATATTTTTTTTCGCTTTGAGAATTAAAAATTGTCACATAAACGTCGTAAGGATAAAGTTGATCCACACCCAGAAGTTTTTTCTTCAGTCCGGCCCACCGGTACATAGGTTGGAGGTTTTTGCCAGCTGACTCTAATAAATTATTATAAACAGAAACGGGGATATTGCTTTTATGCAAAGAGGCTTCAAGTGCAGAATTGAAATTCCTTGCTTGAGCATTGAATATGTTTGTTTTCAAATTTCCATTAAACAAAGCAGTAAAAGTGTTAATATAATTCTTGTAAGAGTCAAGATATGCCTCAAAGACTCTAGCTCTATAATCTCTGTCTTTAGAGTACATTGCTGAGTAATATCTTCCGTGTGAAAGTTCAATAATAACACCGTTTTCATCCTCAACTTTCGGTAACTTGAGATCTGCATTAGTGAAGATAGAAAATGTATTATATGGTGTTTGAGCAAGTTCAGATGCCATTGCAAGAATTTTTTCTTCTGAATTTGATAACGTATGCTTTTTTGAGCGCAGCAAATCTTCTGTGCTATGCTTATATATTTTTAGATCAGAATTTGACTCAATCATTTCCATAAGTCTCTCATCGGGAATCTTCAACAGTTCAGGACGAATGAAAGCACTTGCTGCCCCAACCTGTGAATAGAGCGACTGGATTCTATCATCCATAGATTGATACTTCCCGATTCTCATATCGCTATCCTTTGAAAGCATTGCATAAAGGTGTAGTCGATCCAATTTGACGTTTATCTCCTCATCAAATTTGAAACACTCAAGCATTCTCTCTGCACTCGTAGAAAGTGTGCCTTCAAATTTTTTATATCCTGATATATTTTCGGATACAGATTTGAAAGTCGATTCCCACTCTTCATCGGTATTAAATATATCTGCAAGATTCCATTTATATTCATCACTAATTTCAGATCTCTCTGGGATCTTTCGACTTGCCACTTCTATCTGCTCAAATTTTTTATTGTACATGTGAATAGATTAAGATTTCTTGGTTTAAGCTGATTGAGTAATTACAAAATGCCAGAGATAAGGCTACAAAAGATAAGAAATTTTAGAATTATTAACCTTCCGGATATATCGCTTAAAGCGTCCTTCTAAACTCTATTTTAACTTTTCCGCTAAAATTTTCCGTGTGAATATTTATATTCGTTGGAACATAGCCATCCAAAAGTTCCGAATGATAATTAACATCATCTGCGATAAAATATCGAAACCTTTCGACTGAGTTGTAATCTTGCACACTAATCCTGGTATAACCAGATTCGTAATCAATGAGTGTAATATTAAAACGTGTTCTTATTGAAGTGAAAATAGCAGGTACTGTTAAATTCATTGTGAAGTTTTCAGCATTCAGAAGTAGAATATAAGAATTACTTTCCCTAACCTGAACCGGATTATTTACAGTCTCAACTAAATTATCAGGTTCAATAATTTCCTCTCTGCAGGAATAGGAAATAATTATTATCACTACTAATAAAATAATTTTTCTTAGATAATTAGACAAGTTAAAATGATTACTTGAAGAAATAGAACTTAAAACATGTTATTAAATTGATGTCAAATAAGCAACCCTCGAATGTGGTTTTATTTTGAGAGGGTTGTTAAAACAATCCGGGAAGCTTGAAATTTACCTGAATATTTTTTGTTATGTTCTTCTCGTAATCGGGGGGCTTCTCTTTCAGAATATTGCTGATAATCTGAAATTGAATTTGCACAATAATTAATAATATAAGTTGTCTTATCCGGAGAATTATCAGGTAAGATTTGTTTTTCGAATTGCCAATCGATAAAGTAGCCAGTTTTTATTACATCAGGAATGTGAATTTCTATCATCCATTTTAACCAATCATTTTCAATATCCTTATTTACTGCAACAGTTACTCTGTAAATTATCATATAAAATCTCTTAAAGAAATTTATGGTTTAGCCCAGACGGGAAATGAGTCCAGTCCGAATATGGAACTTCCAAGATAGTAAACCAAAAGACTTACAACAATCGCCCCAAATATGTTAAGTAAAAAACCGGTTTTAGCCATTTCAATTGTTTTAATTCTTCCGCCGGAAAAAATTATTGTGTTTGGTGGAGTTGCCACAGGCAGCATAAATGCCATTGATGCTGATATGGTAACAGTAATCATAAGCAGAATTGGATTTAAACCGATAGCGATAGAAACGGAAGCTGCAACAGGAAGTATCATTTGAGTTACAGCCGTATTCGAGGTGAGTTCTGTTAAAAGACTTACTGTGAGTGCCGAGAAAATTATTATTAATAAAGGTGAAATGTTTTGCAAACCTTTCAATTGTTCACCAATGTAAACTGATAATCCTGTTGATGAAAAACCTTTTGCAAGTGCAAAACCTCCTCCAAATAACAGTATAATTCCCCAGGGAATTTTGTTAAACGCTTCAAAATCAAGTAATGCCCTTTTACCTGATTTCGAAGGAATTAAGAAAAGAATAAATGCCATCGTAATTGCAACCGTACCATCATCAATAAATTCAGCTGTAGGTAAAAGATTTGACCAACCTGGTATTGTCATAAATCCGAAAAAGATATCGCTTCTGAAAATCCAAAGTATTGCTGTAATTAAAAATACAATGCTTACAGCTTTTTCTTCAAATGAAAATCTACCAAGTTGTTTATACTCTTCCCTTATAAAATTTTTATCGAGTTTTATTTCCCGATCAATTTTGAATAATACTTTAGTAAGGAAGACTGCTACGATGATCAACATTATTATTGAAATTGGTAATGTCAAAATCATCCAATTTCCGAAAGTTATTGTGGGAGCTTTGGGGAATAAAACATTGAGCATTTTGACCATTACTAAGTTTGGAGGCGTACCTATCAATGTTGCTACTCCTCCAAGCGTACACGAATACGCAATTGATAAAAGTAAGATAACTGTAAACTGATGTGATTTTTCCTTACCAAACTCAGCTTCGAGTTTATTGATTACCGAAAGTCCAATTGGTAAAAGCATCAAAGCAGTAGCTGTGTTTGAAATCCACATTGAAAGTAAAGCTCCCGATGCCATAAACCCTAGTATTATTGAATACGGTGTTCCGCCAAAAATTGTAATTATTTTTAATGCTATTCTTTTGTGCAACTCCCACTTTTCCATAGCAATAGCAATTAAAAATCCACCAAGGAACAAAAAGATAATTGAGTTCATATAGCTAGATGCTATTTCCTCTGCAGAGAGTAAACCAAGTATTGGAAAAAAAATCAGTGGGATAAGTGAAGTAACCGCTAAGGGAATTGTCTCAGTAATCCACAATATAGCCATCAGTGCGGCAATTGCTGCCATTGTATTTATTTGTGGTTTTGCTGGATCAAGATTACCAGCAAATAATAAAATACAAAAGGCCGCAATAGCTAATAAGAGTCCGAATTTTTTATTTGCGTGCATAATGGATGAATTATCCTCTATCCAAATTAAATATTAATGTATATAGAATAAACTCTTCCTATTAATTAATTTAATCACTTTTTGAAATTAATTGCATAGTTTTAAAAATAAACCTAAGTTTGTCGAAAAATTTTTAATAGTTTCTACTGAGTGAAGACAAGACCAAATACAACTATCTTTATTGGATTATCTTACCAGGCGATAATCCTGCTCTCACTATTCATTCTTCTTTGTGGTTTGATTCAATGTTCTGATTCCAACACAAAAGTTCAGCCTGATCCAACACCTGAAATTCAACTAAATAGTTTTGGGTTTTACTCCGATTCTTTGCAGCAAGAAACATATTCTGTTGATAGGAATGAAACTTTGTCAGATATACTATTGAATCTTGGAGTCCCGGCTAATAGTATGGTAAATATTATCGACGAGGCCAAAAAGGTAATAAATGTTAGAAAAATTGTGGCAGGAAATATTTATCATTCTTTCACAAGTGGTGATTCAACTAATACATTAGTTTATTTCGTATATGAAAAAAGTCCGAAACAATTTGTTGTGTTTGATTTAAAGGATTCTATAAAAGTATATGAAAGTGAAAAGGAAGTAACAACGATTGAAGCACAAAAATCAGCGGTTATAGACCAATCACTTTATGTTTCATTAATGGAGTCGAATGCTTCGCCTGAACTTGCAATTAAACTCTCCCAAATTTTTGCCTGGCAAATCGATTTTTATCGCCTTCAAAAAGGAGACAGTTTTAAAGTAATTTATGAAAGACTATTCATTGATGATAAATTTTTTGCAATAGGTCAAATTAAAGCTGCTTACTTTAACCAGAGCGGTAAAGAGTATTATGCAATACCTTTTATGCAAGACAGCGTACTTCAATTTTTTGATGAAAACGGCAATAGTCTGCGAAAAGCATTTTTAAAAGCACCTCTGGAGTTTGGTAGAATAAGTTCGAGATATAGCAGAAGCAGACTACATCCAGTATTGAAAACTCGCAGGCCTCATCTTGGGGTTGATTACGCAGCCCCAGTTGGTACTCCAATAAGAACAACAGGAGATGGGGTTGTTATGGATGTAAGTTACAATAGTGGTGCTGGAAGGTTTGTTAAAATAAGACACAATTCCGTTTACACTACTATGTATCTCCACATGTCCAGATACACTAAAGGAATTAAAAAAGGTGTGAAAGTCAAACAAGGTCAGGTCATAGGCTATGTTGGAAGTACAGGATTAGCTACCGGCCCACATGTTGATTATAGATTCTTTGTAAATGGAAGTGCAGTTGATCCACTAAAAGTTGAATTACCACCATCCGAACCCATTAATGAAAAACTTGAAGCTACATTTGAGATACAGCGTGATAGCCTTATAGACCTTTTGAATAAGGTTCAATTGAAAAAAATAGAGAACCCAGTTTAGTTGACTGTATTAACCGTTTATCACCTTCATTTCGCATTTCATATATTCAATAAAAATTAGCCTTTATATTTTGATCAAAGAGCTTATATTTCTAATCGTTTTATATAATTTTTACTAGTTGTAAACATCAACAGAATAATTCTACTCACAAAATCTTAGCTTAACGCCAATGACTGATAATAACAGGAGTACAGATTCCTCCGAAAAATCAAAAAAATTTTTATTCTGGAAGAAAAAGCAAAGAAAAAAACCTGAAACACTTACTGAAAAAGTAATTGAGTTTTTTCGTCAACTTTTCTGGGCTGCGATCGCCGCCTTTTTCATAATCACTTTTATTATACAGAATACCAGGATTCCTACCGGTTCGATGGAGGATACGATTCTAGTTGGAGACTTCGTTCTTGTTAATAAATTTATTTACGGTGCTTCATCACCGAAGTATATACCCTTCACCGAAATAGAACTTCCTTTTTTCCGATTACCTGCATTCAAAGAACCTCACAGAAAAGATATAGTTGTTTTTGAATTTCCGGGAGATCGCGATAAGTTATTTGCAACAGAACGTGGAGTAAATTATGTTAAAAGATGTATTGGAATACCGGGTGACACAATAGAGGTAAAAGATAAAGTTGTTTTCGTTAATGGCAAGGAATTCTGGAGACCACCATTCATTAAATACTACAGAGGAAGATTTGGAAGTTTTCTAAAACCAATTCCAAAAGGTGTTCGTGAGCCAAGAATCTTTCCTAAAGGAATGCCTTGGAACGAAGATAATTACGGACCTTTGGTTATTCCGAAAAAAGGTTCAACGATCCCACTTAATAAGTATAACGTTGAGCAATGGCGAACAATAATCGATCGTGAATATGGAGAGCGAGTTGTGGATTTGAAAAATGATGTCGTAACTATTCAGGGAAATCCAGTATCATCTTACACATTTAAAAAAGATTATTATTTTATGATGGGCGATAACAGGGACGATAGTTTGGATAGTAGATTTTGGGGACTTGTAGCCAGAGATATGGTGGTTGGTGAGGCTTTCATAGTTTTATTTTCGTGGGATAGAGAAATACCATTTACAAAACTCTTCAAACTTATTGGTTCTGTTAGAACTGATAGAATTTTATTATTACTTCATTAAAATAAAAAAGGCTGTCAGAAATGACAGCCTTTTCTCTTTCTAATCTAATCTTTAGAAATTAAATGTAAAGCTTGCAGTATAATTTCTTTCCTGACCATACCATACGCGTGCTGTTGAAGCACTGTGACTGGAACCATCAGTAGCATCTGTAATGTAATTCTTTGTGTTCATTACGTTATAAACATTGAAACCAAATGTGAACTGTTTTACGAAGAAGTTGGTTAACAATATTTTATATGCAGCATATACATTAAAGATATAGTAGTCAGGCATTCTCCATGATTGAGCATCGTCATTTTCATTTGTTCTCGAATCAGGATTAAATACAGCATAATATCTGCTGAAAAGATTATAAACGGGATTGAATATCAATGTTGAACCCGAACTGAGTTCATATTCATAATTCATATACAGAGATGCCGTTGTCATTGGAAAATCACTTACATATAAACCATTAACATATGAATTAACTTCAGTAACCTGTGATGGATCTTCTTCTGGATATAATCTTGCGCTGACATCATTTTTGAATTCGTTTTGAGACCATGAGAACATTCCACCGAATGAAAGATTTCTAAGTGGTTGCCACTTTCCTTCAAATTCAACGCCTATGTGTCCTTGTTCTGCACCAGCTATGTTTGCCTGGTAGTCTGTTTCATTCCCTAATGAATCAGTATATGTATAATTAACACTTATCGCTCTGTTACTCCAATTCGTATAGAATCCATTTAAATTAAAAGCAACTGTAGGAGTTGCAAAACCATATCCAATTTCGAAACCAAGTATTTCCTCATTTTTAATATCATCAAAAGTATTATTTGCAAAATCGAAAACATTATCAAATATTGGTGCTTTTGAAAAATAGCCAGCATTTACAAATACGTTGTTATGATTGTCAATGTTTAAGTTAACACCACCTTTTAATGTGTAACCAAGAAAATATTCCCATGCAGTAGTTTGACCAGGATCACTATCTAAAAAATTGAAGTAATCAATTCTTTGATAACCTGTATTCGAAGCTGATGCATTCAGGAATATGCTATATTTATCTTTCTTGTATTCTACTTGTGCAAATCCGCCGTACAATATTACTTTTCCATCATTGTAATAATCCACTTTATTTCCTGTCTGAGCAAGATTAACTGGGTTATTTTTATCTCTTGTATCGAGATAATAATCACCACCCAAAAGATCTCTTACTTCGCGGTAATGGTTACCAAGATAATATCTGGCATCAATTCCAGCAGTCAATTTCCAGTCATCCGTCAGGTTTACATTATAAGTGGACAGAAGACCAGTCCAGAAATGATTATTAACAGAATTTCTTAAAATTCTGGTTGACCTTTTCATTGTAGTTGAATACGTTGTGTCAATAGACTGATTTCCAAGCCAAGCCGCATCAAAATCAGTATAACCCGAAGGTGTTGTAGCAAAAAACGCACCCAAAGGTCCAGAACCATATCCATTACCCCAGGAGAAATATGCAATAGTTGAAAGAATAGACTTTTGATTTATTTGCCAGTTCCAATTCAGATTCCATTGAGGTTTGTGATATTTATTTACTCGTTCATTTAATGGTTGATCAAACAAATAACCATAGTTAAAGTTATGAGTTAAACCATAAGAGTTCCATCTATTAATAGTTTGTTGGGATGTTCGTTGACCATGTTCCTGTGGGGAGCCAACACCCGTCAATTCAAGAGAATGTTTTCCAAAGACGCCACCAATAGAAACGAAATAAGTGTATTCATCAAGCCATAACCCTTCAGCATATCCATCTGTGGTTCTTCTTGCAACCAGCGCTGTCATACCGATCTTGTCAGTCAGCATTGAAGAAAACGAAAACGCAGTTCTTGTGTATCCGTTTGATCCAACCTCTTGGGTTAATTGCGAAAATTCTTGTCTGCCAGCGGCACCATATGTTTGAATGTTAACAACACCACCAATTGCACTTACTGAATACGGAGAAGCACCAAGTCCTCTCTGGATTTGGATATTGTTTGAAACAGAACCTAATCCAGCCCAGTTAGACCAGTAAACCCAACCGTTTTCCATATCGTTTACGGGAACACCATTTATCATTATAGCAATGTTCCTCTGGTTAAAACCTCTTACAACAAGGTTTGCATCACCAGAGCCGCCACCTTGAGCAGAGGAATAAAGACTGGGTGTAACGTTTAACACTTGAGGTAGATCTCTTGCCCCTAGCTTGGTTTGTATTTCTTCACCTTTTACTTCTGTAAATGCTACTGGTGTTTCCCTTAATGTAGCCCTTGTACTTTGAACAACTGCTTCCTGCAGCAAGACCGGGCTTTCTACTAAACTGAAATTATGAACGACATCAGCAGTGAACTGATAGTTAACGGATTGTGGAAGATAACCAACAAAACTTATGGTTACTTCATAAGTTCCTTTTGGAATGTTGGTAATTTCGTAATGACCGTTCATATCAGAAACTGAACCAAGATTCAAAGATTTGATAAATACGTTTGCACCTATCAAAACTTCACCTGTATACTCATCCGTTATATTACCCGACAGTTTGTAAGGCTGTGCAAAGGCTGTAAATACAACGGAGAGAACAAGCAGAACGATAGTAATTAATTTACTCATAAGTCCTCTCTATTAATTGTGAGTGAATGATGAATGAATGATTTGTATTAAGATGTAAAAGGAGATTCAATAATGCCCTCATAGAATACCTCCCACCACAGATGAAAAAGTTTGAAATTAACATAACAAATATTCGTTATATTCGTGATGAATTCAAGTTTTATTTTGAAAATTAATGTTTTTTTAACAAAGAAATTTTACTGAAACTTATATATGAGTTTTTCGCTGATTTTTAACTCTTGTGAGGGTTAAAATTGGGAGTTAGAATAATATTGGTCTCAAATCTTCATTTTTTTGAACTAAGAAAACTATGGAAATATTAAATCTTCCTTATGAAAAATATAAGCTTGCTAATGGACTTGAAGTGATTCTTTTTCAAAAGCAAAGTCTACCATTTACATCAGTCAATTTATGGTATAAGGTCGGTTCCGCCAACGAAGTAAAAGGCAAATCTGGGCTTGCACACTTCTTTGAACATATGATGTTTCAGGGTTCCCAAAATGTACCTAAAGAAATGCATTTCAAATATATTCAGGAAGCTGGCGGCAACCTCAATGCATCCACCAGTTTCGATAGAACAAATTATTTTGAAAAATTACCAGCAAATGATATCGAGCTTGCACTTTGGCTTGAATCAGACCGAATGGGTTTCTTTTTAGAGGCGCTTGATCAGGTTAAGCTTGATAATCAAAAAAGTGTCGTACTTAATGAGAGATTGGAGAGATACGATAATCAGCCATATGGACTAGCATGGGAAAAGCTTTTAGCAAACCTCTATCCTGATGACCACCCTTATAGTTGGCCGACTATTGGTTATTATAAAGACATAGAAAGTTACACTCTGGAAGATGTGCAATCATTTTTCCAAAATTACTATTCGCCATCCAATGCAACACTTGTAGTAGCTGGTAATTTTCAAATTGATAGAACTAAGTCACTAATTGAAAAATATTTTAGTGAAATAATAAATAATATTAAACCTCAGTTTGTAAAATCATCGCGAACTGAATTACTTGAATCAAAATTTATTTTATCTGAAGATAAGGTAAATCTTGAAAGATTGTACATCGCATGGCATACGCAAAATGCATTCAATGAAGATGACGCTTCACTTGATATTTTATCGGATATTTTAACTGGCTCTAAAAATGCAAGACTTACCAGAAAACTCGTCTACGAATTACAAATAGCTCAGGATGTAAATTCAATGCAGTTTTCTGGAAAATATGGCGGACACTTTATGATTGTTGCAACCGCTAAACCCGGAAAATCTCTTGACGAAATTAAGAAGATCATTTTAGAAGAAATTTCAATACTTATAGATGAAAATATTTCTGAACAGGAGTTAGTGCGGTCCAAAAATGTTATCAAATCAAATTTCATTTATTCACTACAAAATATTGACACCGTTGCCGATCTGTTGAATCTTTACAACTTTTATTTGGCAGAACCAAATTCCTTCAATTATGACCTGAACCGATATAATGAATGCGACAACATTAAGCTTCAGCAAGTCGCTCAGAAATATCTCAAGCGAAATCATTTGGATTTTAGGATTGTACCGGAGAAGAAAAATGTCACTTGACAGAAGTAAACGACCAATTGGGTCAGAAAAAATAAAATTTATTGCTCCAGACATTCAAAAAATTGTTTTGGGTAATGGCTTAGAAGTTTTATTCTGCGAGAAAAAAGATCTCCCGATAATCAGGATTAATTTTCTCGTAAACAGCGGAAGTAAGGTTGATCCCAATGAAAGCAAGGGGTTATGTAATTTGCTGAGTATGTGTATTGATGAAGGAGCAGGAGAATATACTGCACTTCAGCTTGCAGATAAATTTGAGATGCTTGGCGCACAATTCTCTTCGGCTTGCAATGAAGATGTTAGTGTGATATCCCTACAGGTCTTGAGTGATAATTTTATCCCTGCACTAAAATTATTAACTGATATAATTACTAAACCTCATTTTGAAGAATCAGATTTCGAACGTGAAAAAAATAAAGTACTTGTGAGGTTAAACCAATCGAAAGTTCAAACTGACTATATAGCTGATATCGCATTTGAGTATTTTCTATTTGGGGAGGGCTCATCATATGCATATCCGGTTTCGGGTATTGAAGAAACTGTTCAAAACATCCAGGCCGACAAAATTAGAAATATGTATAAAAATAGTTTTTCTCCAACGAATTCAACAATGGTTGTGGTTGGGAATATTGATATGGGATTACTTCAGAAAGAATTGAAGCCCGGTATTGAACACTGGCAGGATAGAACAATAAAAAATATTTCAGTTGTGAATACCTCTGTTAAGACGCAAAAAAAAATATTTATAATCAATAAGACGAATGCAGTACAAACTGAAATAAGAACCGGACATATAACTTCGAAGAGGAGTGAAATTGATTATTTCCAAAAACAGGTAGTAAATCTTATTCTCGGTGGACAATTTTCCAGCAGATTGAATTCAAATCTTAGAGAAAAAAATGGTTACACTTACGGTGTTCATTCGAGATTCAATTATTTAAAAGATGCCGGGTATTTTGCTGTTTCAACATCGGTAGACGGCACTAACACCGCAAATGCCTTAAGAGAAATTCATAAAGAACTAAATAAAATTAATGACGGGATTTCTGAAGAAGAACTTAGTTTTGCAAAATCTTCACTTATAAAAAAATATCCATCAAATTTTGAAACTTACAGTCAGATTGCTATTAATATTAGTAGTAAAGTAATTCATAATCTTCCTGATAATTATTTCGAGAATTACATCGAAAATTTAAAAACACTTGATTTAGAAGGTGTTAATAAAGTTTCTTCCAGTTCGATCTACTATGATAAACTTGTTACCGTTTTGGTTGGGGACTCAACTAAAATTTTGGGTCAACTCAGTGAAAATGAGTTTGGTCAGATAACTGTTCTTGAAATTGATGAATTATTTCATTAGAAGAATTAATTTTAGTTTTTTGCAAACAGTAGACTAGCAGCCTTGACATTAAATCCTTTCATTTGAAATTTTACTATTTCAGGTCTTAAAGCCAGGTAAGAATCTTCATCAACTAAAAAAATCATCGATGAAGCTTCCTGGAGTGAATTTAATTTCTCATCAAACACATCTCTCAGCAATTCATCATTTTTCAGATATGCAAAATCAGAAATCTTAAAGAGCTTAATATTTCTTTTTTGAAGTTCTCTTTGCAACACTTTGTAATTTGAAGTGTTGTAAAAATCAGATTTATCATCTATGATTAAACAAACTGATTTTGGGAAATCATTTACTAAGGTTTTAACCACATTTTTTATTCTCTGCTCAGAGAACCCGGGACCCAATTGATACTTTTGTTCGCTAATATCATCATCAATTAAAATTGAAAATTGTTGAGAATTACTTGATAATATGTCGAGATATTGTAAATACTTTGTTTCGGGTCGAATGAGAAAATTTAATTTCGTGGGAGACTCAATCAGCATCATAGTAGATTGGTTACCAAGATTAACATCATAAATTATAAATGCAATTGATCCGTAGTCTCGAAAGTAATTTTTTGCATAAACAAAATCCGCCTCAAGTAGAGTAGTTCGCCCAAACTTTAATTCCAGGATTGACTTTCCACCTTTAACCTTTTCAACCGAATTTATTGTAAGACTATCACTTCTGTATGAAAGATAAATTTCTTGTAAAATTTCCGGGATTGAAAGATCGTTAGGAACCTGCACTTTAAATTTTGAGACTTGATTTCTGGATTTATTATCAGTTGAACTGGTTTCTTTAATAAATCTTCCTGCGATTCCAAATTCACTCAAAATTTTTCTAAATCTTTGAGTTAATTCTATTTCGTCAACTGAAAGTTCAGAATGTCTGGAATTATTGGTATTACGCTGAAGTAGAATATCGGTCGCTAATAATACAATTGCCAGTGAAATTAATGCTATAAGTAAATTCTTTTTAAATTTTAAGGAAAGTATCATTAATTATTATTAACTAACGATTCTTAAAATTGGGTTTTCTTTTTTCCAGAAATGCAGCTGTCCCTTCTTTGAAGTCTTCCGTTCCACAAACGAGCGCAAAAAGACTTGCTTCATATGCTAATCCCTCCGTTAAAGAAATATTATCAGTCGCCTTTACAGCTTTTAGTGCAAAACGAATTGCTTGTTGTCCTTTCGAAGAAATTTTCTCCGCTAATTCAAGGGTTTTAGCTAGTAATTCCGCTGAAGAAAAAACCTTGTTGACCAAACCGATCCTTAAAGCTTCTTCTGCTGAAACAATATCTCCGGTTAAAATCATTTCCAATGCACGTGCAGAATTGATTGTCCGAGCTAACCTTTGAGTTCCACCATAACCCGGTATTATTCCAAGATTAACTTCAGGCTGACCAAATTTAGCATTTTCACCTGCTATTCTTATATGACAAGCTAGTGCAAGTTCACATCCACCTCCTAGTGCAAAACCATTTACCGCTGCAATTACAGGCTTGCCAAGCGTTTCAATCTCTCTGAAAATTCTGTTGCCCTTTTCAGAAAATGCTTTTGCAGAAAGAACATCAAGTTTATTCAATTCACTTATATCAGCACCTGCAACAAATGCTTTTTCACCACTTCCCGTTATTACAACTACGAAAATTTCAGAATTATTTTTGATTTCACTGAATACATCTTCAAGTTCTGAAACAGTTTGACCATTTAATGCATTTAGTTTGTCTGGTCGATTAATTGTAACTATTCCCGTATAATTTTTAATCTCAAAAAGAATATTTTGGTAATTCATTTTCACCTCAAAGGTTTACATATAATGGAAGTCTAACATTTAGATTAATTGAAAAGTATTGATTTGATTCATAGTAATTATAGTTCGCCATAATTTCAAGAATGAACATAGATAAACCGGCACCAATTGTTCCACCAAATTTCCAAATATATTCTTTGTAGTTTGACCTATTCGCGTTCGATTTAAATTCATTCAATACCTGGAAATAAGAGTAAGATGCCGAACCTTCTAAAACCGGAATTAGCAGAATAGCACTTTCAATAAGTGGAGCGAAATAGTATCTAATCCCAAGTGACATAGGTAGGATCGTTGTTGAATAATTTGAATAGTCTGAGTTCTGGTAAAAGTCCTGCGAACCCGGGAATTGCTCAAAACCTAATCTTGCGAAAAGGAAAAATGGAAGCTTGTCACTATCAGTGTATGAAATATCAACGGCTAGCCCGTAACCTAAGTTGGTTGAGTTAGCAAACTGACCTACCGGGACGCGTGCACCAACACCAGTTGTCAGAAAAATACCTACAGCTTTACTGGATGGTGGTTCACCTGCAAAAATGCACTGGTATACTAATAGTAGTAATAAAAAAATGAATCTACTCAATTTCAAAATCATGATGTTACAAACTTAAAAAAAGTTCGCTATACTTAATTTATTATTTTAATTCATCATTATGATAAACATCAGTTCCTATTCCATACTTTTTAACCAGATCGCCTCCGTAAGTTCCGGTTTTAAATACCAGGAATAGCATCACCATTGCTAATAATACAAAAATATATTTTGTAAGACCCACAAATTTTTTCTTAATTACTACAAAGATTCTTAAGCCGCAAATAATTGCTGAAAACCAAAGTAATATTGTTGCGAAAGTTTGATGGCTGTTTAATAGTGCATTGCTTTCATCATTCCAAAAAAAGAAATTGGTGGAAGCCTGGTTACCGGTCAATACAGCAAATAATGAAGTCACGACACCAAGACACAAAATGAGCAAAGCTGACTTTGTCACAAAATCATTATTTAAAAGAATTCCAAATATTTCTAATATCGAGTAAGTAGCAAGTAATGCAATCGGAAAATGAACTACTTTAGTATGAATTTCAGCAAGGAAATTTGTTTCCAATCAGTACTCCATTTCATCTGTAAATTCTAACCACATAACACCGAACCACCATTGACATTTAAAATTTCACCCGTAATATGCGATGCAAGATTTGAAGCAAGAAAAAGAACCGGACCAGCGATTTCCGTAGGTTGTGCAATTTTATTCAAAGGAATATCTTCAAGCACTTTTTTATTTGTTTCAGTATCAGCTAACGAATCTGTTGTCATATCTGTGATCACCCATCCTGGTGCTACACAGTTTACTGTAATATTATATATACCTAATTCTGATGCCAGCGATTTTGTCAATGAAATCATTCCACCTTTGGACGCTGCGTAATGTGAATGAAATGCCTCTCCTCTTTGTCCGGCAGTCGATGCAATATTAATAATTCTTCCAAATTTATTTTTTTTCATCGCAGGTACAAGTAATTTCGTTATCAGATAAGTGCTGGTAAGGTTGATATTCATCGTTTCATTCCATTGTTCAAGTGTCATTCGATCAATTGCCGCCTCTTTCCAAATACCTGCATTATTTACAATTACATCTATATTCCCAAAATCTTTTAAGATTGAACCGATTACTTTTTCAATTTCTTCAGAATCTGAAAGATCCATTTTATAATACTTTAATATGGATGAGCTTTTATTATCTGACGCGATTTTCTCAGCTTCTTCTTTTGCTCTTTGAAATGTGAATGCTACATTTGCCTGTGCTTTTAAGAAAAGCTCTACACAGGCTCTACCAATTCCTCGTGAACCACCAGTAACTAATACATTCTTGTTTTCAAAATTAATCATTGCTTAGTATTTCACTTTATATAAAAATAATCCTTTTGCAGGTACAGAATCAGCCGCAGCATTTCTATCTTTTTGTAAAAGGATACTTATTAAGTCACTAATTCCATTATGTGAAGAATATGTTTTTAGCAAAGTTCCTACTATCGTTCTTACCATTCCATACAAAAATCTGTTTGCTTCAATGTAAAAGATAAAAAAGTTTTTTTGTCTTCGCCATCTTGCCTCATATATCTCACAGAATTTGTTTTGCACTTCAGTGTTAACTTTACTGAATGATGTGAAATCCTGGTTCCCTAATAATGCAGAAGCTAAATCATTCAATTTTTTTTGATCAAAATCAAAAAACAAAGTGTATGAATATCGATCAAAAAAAGGTGATTTTTGGTTGGAGACTAAATAAATGTAAGATCTTTTTTTAGCACTGAATCTTGCGTGGAAATTTTCTTCTGTCATTTCAATCTTGGTTATAGAAATATCCCTTGGTAAAATTGAATTAATTGAATATTTAAATTTATATAAATCTAATTCTCTACCACTTATAAAGTTTGCAACCTGTCCCAGAGCATGGACACCTGCATCTGTTCTGCCTGCTCCGATAAGATTAATTTTCTCTTGTAAAATTTTTTCAATCGATTGACTAATTACTTCCTGAACAGTTGTGGCATTTTCCTGAATTTGCCAACCCGCGTACTGTGTTCCATGGTACTGAATTGTGATTTTATAGTTGAACATTAAATCCAAAATTAGCAATATTATCTTTATTTCTGTTGTGATTTTAACCTTTTTACATGCTGCTGTGACTAACAAAGATTAAACAATTAAAACTGGGTAAAATTCAAGGATTGAATACCTAAAAAATGGCACTCATCTTGCCAAGAATCAATCGAAAATTAAAAATTTAAATAATATTTAGATGCCTAAAAAACGAACCAAATCGTCTACCACATCAACGAAAATAAAATTCGTTGTAAAACCGAAAAATCTTGAAGTTATTAGTATGAGCAAAGCTGCTCAGAAATTCTTTGCTATACCTGAGTTTAAACAAAAAAAAATTCAGCTTTCCACTTTACTATACAATAAAAATCTCAAAAATAAATTCAAATCTCTCGACAAAGCATCCGGATCGAAACAAATTACCATAGAACCAGTTGAGTTCAATAACTCAAAAGTTGAAAAAATATTTATGCTTACAGCTGTTCCAAAAGTGAGTGGTAAAGAAAAAATATTTGAATGCACACTAACGGAAAAGAAAAAAGTATACGTTGAGTTGGAGAAGAGTGAATCAAAATTCAAATCATTATTTGAGCTGGCTAACGATGCAATATTTCTAATGGATGAAGAAATTTTTATAGATTGTAATCAGAAAACACTTGAATTATTCGGGTGTAAAAAAGAAGAAATTATAGGCAAACCACCTTATGTATTCTCTCCTAAATTTCAACCTGACAATATACCTTCAAAAGAAAAGGCTATTGAAAAAATTAAATTAGCACGATCGGGTAAACCTCAGAGATTCGAATGGAAACATAAAAAACTAAACGGTGACCTTTTCGATGCAGAAGTAAGTTTAAATAAAATAAGTCTTGGTAAGAAAACATTACTCCAAGCAATTGTCAGAGATATTACCGATCGCAAAAAAACTGAGGAGCAGATTTCAATTCTTGCACACGCAGTAAAAAGTATTTCAGAATCTGTCTGCATTACAGATATGAATGGAACCATCATTTTTGTGAATAATTCGTTTTGTGATAGTTATGAATATTCTGATGAAGAGATACTTGGTCAAAAAATTTCAATTCTAAGGTCAGAAAAAAATAATAAAAAAATTATAAGCCAAATCCTTCCTCATACATTAAATGGTGGCTGGAAGGGCGAAATAATTAGTAGACGAAAAGACAATAGTGAGTTTTTATCTTCGATATCAACTTCAGTCATCAAAAATGATGATGGAGCCCCTGTTGCGCTGATTACTGTTTCACTTGACATATCAGACAGAAAAAAATCTGAAAATGAATTACGACATTCCAAACAAATGATTCAGCTAATACTGGACAACATTCCTCAAAGAATTTTTTGGAAAGATCTTGATTCTAATTATATGGGTTGCAATAAAAACTTTGCAAATGATGCCGGTATTTCAAGTCCTGAAAATATCATTGAAACCAGCGATTATGATATGCCCTGGAAATCAGCAGAAGCTGATTATTACAGGCTAATTGATAATGAGGTGATGAAAAATAACAAACCGATTTATCACATTATTGAACCACAAACTCACCTTGATGGAACGATTGCCTGGCTTGAGACTAACAAAGTCCCGCTGCACGATGAAAATGGGAATGTAGTCGGGATTTTAGGAACTTATGAAGATATTACAGAACGAAAAAAAGCGGAGGAGGCATTAAGAGAAAGCGAAGAAAGGTTTCGTTCTCTTATTGACAATATGATCGAAGCTGCTCTTATTATCGATCGGGATGGTGTAATATTGTTTGCAAACAATAGTGCTGCGAAACTTGTGGGATTAAATTCACCCGAACTAGGGATAGGAAAAAAAGTTTTTGGCTTCCTGCATCCTGATGATACATTGCAGGTATTGCAAGCTTTAGTAAAAGCAGATGATTCAACAGAACCATTTATTGATGAGTACAAGGTGAAAACCGTTAAAGGTGAAGACAGGTGGGTTGAAAGCCTTGGAACGAGAATAATTTTTGACAACAAAAAAACTATTCTTGTAACATTAAGAGATATAACCGAGCGAAAGAATGCAGAAATAGAACTTAGGGAAGCTAAAGAAAAAGCAGAGGAAATGAATAAAATAAAATCCAATTTCCTTGCGAATATGAGTCACGAACTGCGAACTCCTTTAGTTGGTATACTGGGCTTTGCTGAACTTTTGAGCGAAAAATTAAAAGAAAAACATAGTGCAGAAATGGCCGATAGGATTCTTAAAAGTGCTAATAGGTTAATGGATACATTAAATTTATTACTTGATCTATCCAGGATTGAAGCTAAAAGGGTAGACCTCAATTTAAGACCAAATCGTATCCCGGAATTGGTTGATTCCCAAATTCAATTGTTTGAAGCAGTGGCGGAAAGAAAAAATTTATTTTTAGAAACAAAGTATTTCGATCAAAATTTGTTTGCTGAAGTCGATGAACAAATATTCCGACAGATAGTAAACAATCTTGTCAATAATGCTTTGAAGTACACGTATACTGGTGGTGTTTCAGTTACAGTTGACTCTACCACTAATAACTCAAAACCGTTTGTCAGAATAAGCGTAAAAGATTCAGGGATCGGAATACCGCAGGAAAGTATTAGCTTGATATTCCAGGAATTTCGGCAGGTCAGTGAGGGATTTAATCGTCATTTTGAAGGTACTGGATTAGGTCTTACTATTACTAAAAATTTTGTTGAAATGATGAATGGACATATCAAAGTAAAAAGTACGGTAGGATCAGGCTCAACATTTTCAGTTTTGTTTCCGTCAATTGAAGTTTATGATCAGGTAAAACAAACAAAAATTGATTCGTTTGAAAGACCACCTATTTCTGAAAATAAGTTGGCACCGGGATTTAAGCCAAAACTTCTGGTTGTGGATAACGATGAATCCAGTCGTGATATAATAAAGTTGTTCTTAAAAGATATGTGTGATATGGAGTTTGCCGACAGTGGAGAAAAGGCTTTTCATCTGGTGAATGATAAAAAATTTGATATAATCCTGATGGATATTAACCTCGGTAAGGGAATGAGTGGGGTTGAATCAACAAGGGAAATTAAAAAAATTGAGAGTTATAAAGATGTTCCAATCATTGCTATAACTGGTTTTGCAATGCGTGGAGATAAAGAGGAGTTTATCCAGGCTGGATGCACACACTATTTGTCAAAACCGTTTTCAAGAACGAAACTAATAAAACTTCTAAATGAAATTACAGCAAACTATCCAGCTTGATTATTTAACATAAACACTTTTAATGTTTACAAACTCCCGTATTCCAAATGATGACAACTCTCTGCCATAACCTGAATATTTTATGCCCCCGAATGGTAATCTTGGGTCAGATTTTACAAATGCGTTAACGAAACAACAACCAGCATTTAGTTTTTCTTTTGCAATCTTCTCCCCTCTCTCAATAGCGCGAGAAAATAGAGCAGCACCTAATCCAAAGATTGAATCATTGGCAATTTCAATTGCATCGTTTTCATCTTTAGCTTTAATTAAAGCTGCAACTGGACCAAATAATTCTTCATCATAAGCAGGCATACCTTTCTTAACATTTGAAAGAACTGTCGGCAGATACCAGGCACCTTCTGTTTCAGGAATTTTTCCTCCTAGCATTAATTTTGCACCAAGTTTAATACTCTTTTCTACCTGCTGGTGCAGTTCATCTCGTAAGTAAACACTTGCTTGTGGACCAATATGAATTGTCTCATCAAATGGATCACCCATTTTTTTGGCTTTCATCATTTCGATGAATAGTTTTTCAAATTCATTATAAACCTTTTCTACTATAATAAACCTTTTTGCTGCAATACAACTTTGTCCACCATTTATTAGTCTAGCTGTTACACACATTTCTGCAGCCATATGCAAATCAGCATCTTCAAGAATTATATATGGGTCACTTCCTCCTAATTCCAAAACAGTTTTCTTCAGGACTGATCCTGCAGTTTCTGCAACAGCCTTTCCTGCAGGGACGCTGCCTGTAAGAGTTACGGCTTTGATATTGTCATTCTTAATTACTTCTTCCATCTCTGATGATGGGACAAGTATTGTTCTGAAAAGATTTTCAGGAAAACCAGATTCTAGAAATATTTTTTCAATTGCAAGTGCGCAACCTGAAACATTAGATGCGTGTTTTAAAATTCCAGCATTACCGGCCATAAGTCCAGGAGCTGCAAATCTGAATACCTGCCAGAAAGGAAAATTCCATGGCATAACTGCCAGCACAACCCCCAATGGTTGAAATGTTACGAAACTCTTGGTTGCATCAGTTTTAACTAATTCATCGGCTAAAAATTTTTCAGCATTTTCCGCATAATACTCACAGACCCAGGCACACTTTTCTACTTCAGCTTTTGATTGCGTAAATGGCTTTCCCATTTCGAGAGTCATAATTCTGGAATATTCATCGATATTATTTCTCAAAACTCCTGCTGCATTAAACATTAGTTTTGATCTTTGATTAAATGATGTTTTCCTCCAACTTTCAAATGCGTCGTTTGCTGCATTGATTATTTTTTTTATTTCAGCAGTTGTAGATGTTTGATAGGTTTGGATAACTTCAAGGTTTGCTGGATTTATTGATCTAATCATGGCTAGTAATGTTTTTTATTTTAGTTGTTACTTTACTTTTTTGATTACAACCAGTGTCATATCATCAGAGTATTTTCCATGCTTTGAAAATTTTATAACTTCATCCAAAATTTCTAGTGCAATTTCTTTTGGGGTTAAACTGACTACATCTTTCAGTTTGGAAAATAATTTTTCTTCGCCGAATTGCTCAAATTTCTCATCGGCTGTTTCTGTTATTCCATCCGAATATAATAAAAGAACATCGCCTTTTGAAAAGTTTACACTATCAACATAATATTTAGCATTTGGAGCTGGGCCTAGAACGGGACCTGTTGGTCCAAGATATTCTACTTTATCAGTTTTTGCTTTGTAAAAGAAAGGTGGATTATGTCCCGCATTAGCATACAAAAAAAGTCCGGTTCGATGATTCGACAATTCCCCATAAAAAAGTGAAGCGAATTTATCATCTTCAAAAATTCTGTTCACAAGTTGATTCAATCTTCTCATCAAAGCCACAATTTTTATTTCGAAACCACTGGCCATACGCAATGCCCCGGCAATATACATTGCCTCTGCTGCTGCTCCGACTCCTTTACTGGCAGCATCTCCGATTGTTACACCGAGTCTATCTTTTTCTTCTCCGTGTTCAAGATAATCGAAAAAATCCCCACCTATTATCTCAGCTGGATTGGTTAAGCCATATAATTCATAATCGTGAAATTTAAATTCGTGTTCGGGAAGTATGCTTTTCTGTAGCTGCCTCGCCTTATCAATATCAGCTTTAAGATGATTGACATTTTCAGAAGTTCTCCTCTGCTTAATCTGACCGGTTAGGGCTGTGGCAATGATGTTCAAGTTTAATCTAAAATCCTCATCGATTTTTTCACTATTCATTGCAAGAAGATATTCATAAAATAATTTTTCTTTTATTTTTTTTCGACCGCCAACTCCAGATGCTGAATATCTGAATATTCCTTTTCTTCTAAGAGTACTTATTGTTTCTTTACCAAGGATTGTCCTTTGCTTTGCAATCAAATCAAGGATTGGATAACGATGTATATCGATCTGAAATTTACTATCAATTTTTTCCAGGTTTCCAGTTTGATACAACAATCGGTATGTTTCGGTCCGGGAATTAAGCTTCCAAATTCTGCCTCCATTTATATCTATACTTTCATTCCCAACAATTTCATCTACTGTTGTGATAAGCATTTCTTCTTCAGTCTTAAATTTTCCTGAAGCGATTGACTCAACAAGTTTATGCAATTTTTTTTGATCTAATGCCATAAATTATTCCGAATAAAAATCTATCATTTGCTGAATTGTCCTTTTACAAACTGGGCAGAAATTATCTATTTTGATCGACTTCATAGTGCAATCTTCGCAAGGTCTGTAAATTCCTTTTTCCATATAGCCACCTCCCTCAAATGCGCCAACTTTATCTTTATACTCCTGACTATCAGGAGTCGGGATTGGAGTTCCCTCTTCGACTAAGTCTTTCCATTTTGAATTGAAATCAACAAGTGTTGTGATGTTTGCATCAGTCGGCTCAACATCGAGAGGATAAAAATCCTGATATGCGACATCTGATGTATAATATTCATCGGCAAGAGAGGCAAATCCGTGACCGAATTCATGGGTGACAATAAATTCAAAATGCTTATTTTTTGTTACAGACATTGAATAGTGATTATAAATTGCTCCACCTCCATATTTATCAGAATTTACAAGAACATAAATCTGATCGTAAGGTGCATTCGAAGCGACGTTTCTTAAAGTTTTATTATCATAAGTCATTAAATACCTTTCCAAGTCGAAAGTATAAAATGAAGAGTTCACGAGAGTCTTTTTCCAGGTGTCTTCTTTTGGAATATCAGTTCCGGATTCAGTCGAGGGTGCTTCAATTCCCCATATATTAAATTTATTTTTATTTTCTCTAAATGGCGACGCGTTAAAAAGATATTGCGAAAATTTTTCACAATCATTTCTGAAATCTTCCATTTCATCTTTAGTGTATCCTTCAGGTATAATTACTATATCTACTTTAATTGATGGATCACCTGAATTCACTACTTCAAAATTATTGTATTCATCTACTCTTTCAGTTTTAATAAAATAATCTTCGGGATTTACTTCATACTCGAATTTTAGTATCCAATCATTTTTTCTATTTGCAGCGAAGAATTTTACCAGCACTGGATTTTTTGGATAAGGAAAAACAACTGTTTCACTAAATGTTTTTGTTGTGTGTTTTGCTTCTTCGGTAGTTTGCCATTCATTGAAAAGAGTAGAATATCCTCTTGAATAAATTAATTTGTCATTTTCTGAATCATACACTTCAAACTTGTATCTGCCAAAATTAAATTTGTCAATAAGATTGATTTTAGAGCCACCCCAATATGGTTCTTCAATCAATTCATCAAATGAATATGAATTGCTGTCTTTCGTTCCTGTGTGAAAATAATCAAAACGAAGTGTTTTGTTTTCAAAGTAGTCATCGAAATTTATTTGAGAGTATGTTATAGAAATAAATAACAAAAGCAATGAGACTAATTTCATTTTTAATCCTAATAAAATTGAAATGATTACACAAAGATAGGAGATTTAGATGATAGAGTTAATACAAATTTTATAGTCGCACATATCACGCTTAATGTTACAATCAACTGTCATCCTAAGCCCTGCCTGCCGTCAGGCAGGTTGACAAAGAATGATTCCTTATAACTACTTTATCTTTCTTGATCCTGGTTTGACCAATTCAATATCCTCCCGGCAAAATGGACATTCGTCGGGTAAGTATGAAACCACTTCCATTTTCAATGTGCTGAATTGTGGGTAACCAAAGTTAACCTTTCCATTACTTCTATCAACTATAAATCCAACACCGACTACTATTGCATTGTTGCTTTTGACAATATCAATTACTTCAAAAACAGAACCGCCCGTTGTGACAACATCTTCACAGACCAAAACTTTTTCATTCTCACCAAGTTCAAACCCTCTTCGGAGAGATAGTTTTTTATCTTCTCTTTCTGCAAAAATGAATCTTTTATTTAATTGTCGAGCAACTTCCTGTCCGACGACTAATCCTCCGATTGCGGGAGAAATAACCGCATCAACTTCTCTGTTTTTAAAATTTTCTGCAATCATTTTGCAAAGTTTTTCAGTGTATTCGGGATATTGCAAAACTTTTGCACATTGAAAATATCGGTCGCTATGTCTCCCTGAAGTCAACAAAAAATGTCCTGTAAGAAGCGCACCAGTTTTTTTGAAGATGTCAAGTATTTCCGGTTCCGTCATATTTATTTTAGCTTTTCAATTTTTTCAGCAAGTTGAAAATCTTTCTCTGTTATTCCACCTTCGCTATGTGTTGAGATTGTTATTTTAACTTTATTCCAGGAATGAATAAATATATCAGGATGATGGTCCATCTTTTCAGCTTCTGCACCAACCTTATTTACAAAGGCAAGTGCTTCTGTAAAATCTTTTAACTGAAAAATTTTTGCAATCTGGTTTTCTTCCTGACCCCAGCCCGATAAAATAGTTAAGTTTTTTACTATTTGATCTTGAGTTAATCGTGACATAAGCCCTCCTCAGATTAGTCTTTAAATAAATAAAAAAGCGTATCTCAAAGATACGCCTTATAGAATGATTTTAATTTGTAAATATTTTTAGTTTTCTATTTGACCTGGAGCTTTAGTTTCTTGGCCAGGATTAGAAGTTTCCAATGCTTCATCATAAAATACAAGATCATCAGCGCCTTCAACATGTTTGGCTACTATTTTCGTTCCTTCTTTGAATGAACCACGCAGAATTTCCTCTGCGAGCGGATCTTCTATGTACTTCTGGATTGCTCTTCTCAATGGTCGTGCACCAAATTTTTCATCATATCCCTTTTCAACTAAAAATTCTTTAGCAGTTTGATCCAGTATCAAATCCATCTTATTTTCTTCCAGATTTTTATACAAATCTTTTATCTCGATACTAATAATCTGCATAATATCTTCTTTAGTCAGGTTCTTAAATACGATCGTATCATCAATCCTGTTTAGAAATTCAGGATTGAAAAGTTTTTTCATCGCTTCTTCAACTGTATCCTTCATCTTATCATAATGATCTTTGGGTTTGGCATCAGCAAATCCAAATGAGCTGAGTTCTTTGATATCTCTCGTGCCGATATTTGATGTCATGATAATTATTGTGTTTCTGAAATCAACTTTTCTTCCAAGACTATCGGTCAATATTCCATCATCCAATACCTGAAGTAGAATACTGAAAATATCCGGATGAGCTTTTTCAATTTCATCAAATAAAACTACAGAATATGGTTTTCTTCTTACTTTTTCCGTTAGCTGTCCACCTTCTTCATAACCAACGTATCCGGGAGGTGCTCCAACAAGTCGTGAGACTGAAAACTTTTCCATATACTCGCTCATATCAATTCTTACAAGAGAATCTTCAGAATCAAAAAGATACCTTGCAAGCGCTTTACACAATTCTGTTTTTCCTACTCCTGTTGGACCTAAGAAAATGAAACTACCTATTGGTCGGTTTGGATTTTTTAATCCTGCTCTTGTGCGCCTGATTGCTTTAGTAAGTTTTGATATCGCTTCATCCTGGCCAACAATAAATTCCTTGAGAACTTCATCCATCTTTAGAAGTTTTTCTGATTCAGTCTGAGCAATACGGTTTACAGGAATTCCAGTCATCATAGCAACTACTGTTGCAATGTCTTCTTCACTGACATCGTGAACTATATCCCTGGTCTTAGCATCCCATTCTCGCTTCGTCGATTCAAGATCAGCCTGAAGATTTCTTTCTTTATCTCTGAGTCTGGCTGCTTCTTCGTAATCCTGTCTTTTAACTACTGCAGCTTTCTCTCTTCTAACTTGTTCAATCTCATCTTCCAAATCGAGAATTTCTTCGGGTACTTCAAAGTTACCCATATGAACTCTTGAACCAGCCTCATCAATTACATCAATCGCTTTGTCAGGTAAGTGACGATCGGTTATATATCTGTTACTAAGTTTTACTGCAGAGTCAATCGCCGTATCAGAATATTTTACGTGATGATGTTCCTCGTATTTGAATTTAATCTTTTCAAGTATTTGGCGAGTCTCGTCATAACTTGGCGGATCAACCATTACTTTCTGGAATCGTCTATCTAGTGCACCGTCAGTTTCTATGTGTTTGCGATATTCATCAAGAGTTGTAGCACCAATGCATTGAATATCCCCTCGAGAAAGAGCAGGCTTGAACATATTTGATGCATCCAATGAACCTGAGGCTCCTCCAGCTCCAACTATCGTATGTAATTCGTCAATAAATAATATAACATCTCTCGCTTTCTCAAGTTCATTCATAAGCGCTTTCATCCGTTCTTCAAACTGACCGCGATATTTTGTTCCTGCAACAAGTCCGGCAAGATCGAGCGTCACAACTCTTTTATCCTGCAATATTCTCGGTACTTTCTTCTGAACAATACGAAGTGCCAAGCCTTCCGCAATTGCTGTTTTACCAACACCTGGTTCACCGATTAGTACTGGATTATTCTTTTTCCTTCTGCTGAGAATTTGCGCAACTCTTTCAATTTCTTTATCCCTTCCAACAACCGGATCAAGTTTATCTTCATTCGCAAGTTTTGTTAAATCTCTGCCAAAATTATCGAGTACTGGAGTTTTTGTTTTTTCTGTTTTCCTATCGGGCGGTATAGCTTTGGAAGTTCCGGCATCTCTGTTTCCTTTACTGCTCAACAGGGAATTTAATTCTGAACGTGCTGAATCATATGTAACATTGAACTGATGAAGAATCTGAGTAGCAATATTATCTTCATCTCTTAAAAGTGAAAGCAGCAAATGTTCTGTTCCAATAACATCGGCTTTATAAATTTTTGATTCGATCTGAGTTATCTTTAAAACTTTTTCAGCTTGTTTGGTAAGTGGTATATTTCCAATTGTGAGTGTACCGCCAGAAGTCCTAACTGTGTCTTCAATCGCCTTCTTTAGTTTCAACAAATCACAATCAAGATTACGTAAAATCTTTACAGCAACACCCTGCCCTTCCCTGATAATTCCGAGCAGAAGGTGTTCGGTTCCGATATAATCGTGCCCGAGCCTAAGAGCTTCCTCCCGGCTTAATCTAATCACATCCTGCAGTCTATCTGAGAAATTCCCATCCATTTAATCTTTTCCTCTCTTGATTTTATTATAAAAACCACATTTTACTATCAAAAGTTCAACTAATATAAACATAATATTTAAGATTATTCCAAGTGTTCATTTAATCCACTCGCAATATTATCCCTGATCATCGTCAATTTCAACAGATTATTTATTCCAGAATATAATGATGAGGCAAAATGGGTGCCATCTGAACCTCTTGAAATAGTATCATTTATAGCAAAATTGAGGGTGATTACAGAACTATCGATTTGCAACATTGATAAATTTTGTAACAGTAAGACAAATAGTCATGCAACGCTTCATAACTTCAAAATAACAGACATTTAGTCAAGAGCATTTAGTGAGCGACCAACTAGTCTACGAAATTTGTTTCTGAAAGAGCTATATTAACAGTATAAAAGAATAAAATTGGAGAAAATATGCAAGCAGTAACCGGACTTTCCTTAGTAATTATTATCGCAATATTTCTTTTCCTAATTCTGGTATTATACTTTGTACCAGTGAGGTTATACATTGCGGCAATTTCATCTGGTGTTAAAATTAGAATATTTAGAGATTTGATTGGAATGAGATTAAGAAGAGTTCCACCAAGTATAATTGTCGATAGTATGATCAATGCTACAAAAGCAGGATTAACGATGCAGATGGGAATGCTTGAAGCACATTACCTTGCCGGTGGTAATGTTAAAAATGTTGTAGCCGCATTAATTTCAGCTGATAAAGCAAGCATAAAATTACCATTTGAACTTGCGACTGCAATTGATCTAGCAGGCAGAGATGTTTTTGAAGCAGTTAAAATGTCAGTACTTCCAAAAGTTATTGAAACTCCTTTAGTTGCCGCAGTTGCAAAAGATGGTATTCAACTAAAAGCAATTGCAAGAGTGACAGTAAGAGCAAACATCGACAGATTAGTTGGCGGTGCAGGAGAGGCAACAGTTCTTGCAAGAGTTGGGGAAGGAATTGTTTCAACAATTGGTTCGAGTAATTCGCACAAAGAAGTTCTGGAAAATCCGGATAAAATTTCTAAAAGTGTTCTTGCAAAGGGATTGGACTCTGGAACCGCATTCGAAATTTTATCTATCGATATTGCTGATGTAGACATTGGACAAAATATCGGTGCTATGCTACAGACTGATCAGGCCGAAGCTGATTTAAAAGTTGCACGAGCAAAAGCGGAAGAAAGAAGAGCTGCCGCAGTCGCAAGCGAACAAGAAAACATAGCCGAAGTTGCAAAGCAAAGAGCAAGAGTTGTGGAAGCTGAATCGGAAGTTCCAAGAGCAATGGCCGAAGCTTTTAGATCAGGAAGACTTGGAGTGATGGATTATTATCAACTAAAAAATATTCAGGCAGACACTGAAATGCGTGATTCAATTGCTAAACCAGATGATAAAAAGAAACAAAGCTAATGGATAATGTATTCGAAATACTTATCTATGTGATAATTATTATCAGCTTTCTGAGCAGCATTTTCAAAAAGAAGAAGCAGCAACAGCAAAGGCCTCCTGCACAACAACCTCAGTCTGATAATTATTATCAGGCTAAAGTTGAGTTACCTCAAGCTGAAAAGAGAGTAGATAGTGATATTATGAAGGAACTTGAGGATTTCTTTAAGGTTGGGAACGATCCAATTGATATTAAAGTACGTTGACCTTCAACCACAATCTGTATCTGTGCTTTCAATGGAGGATCATGTTAAAACAGATAGCTGGCATTCACAAACGAAGTCGGAGCATGTTGTAGATAAATGGGAACGCAAAAGATCCGAAGTTAAAAAAATATTAGGCAGTGTGGATTCAACTATCGAAAAAAAGGCTGCTATGTTTGAAGAATCATTGGGTAAAAAAGAAGCTGTTTACAATAGTCTTGCTTTGGCTGTGAAATCAAAAATGAAAACTCCATCAATACTGAAAGAGTATATCATCTTTTCAGAAATATTAGGTAAGCCAAAAGCACTTCGAAGATGAATCAAAAAAAATATAAGCTTACAAGAGTTGGTAAAGCGGGCTTCGAAAGGAAAATGGACGAAGCCCGTTTTGCTATAAATTACCAACAGGAACTAAATCCTTCGCAGTATGAAGCTGTATCTGCTGTAAATGGTGCTTATCTTATAATTGCTGGGGCCGGCACAGGTAAAACAAGAACCCTTGTGTTTAGAGTAGCAAGATTAATTGAGCTTGGATATGATCCTTAACTCAATCTTGCTTCTTACCTTCACACGTAAAGCAGCAAACGAAATGTTAAAACGCGCATCTGTTTTACTGGATGATCGATGTTCAAAAATTCGGGGCGGGACATTCCACTCATTTGCAAACATTACATTACGAAAATATTCAAAAGCAGCAGGACTCGAATCAAACTTTACCATTCTGGATCAGGGAGATAGTCAAGATATTATAAATTTAATTCGTTCGCAGGAGGGGTTGATAAGTAAGGAAAGAAGATTTCCCAAAAAAGAAACTTTGAATAAAATCTACAGTCTTTCAGCAAACACTGAAAAACCAGTTGAACTCATTATTGAGGAGGATTATCCCCATTTCATAATGGAAATTGATGAAATCCTAAAAGTTCGGAAGATCTATCTAGATTATAAAAGAAGAAACAACCTGCTTGATTACGATGACTTACTAATTTACCTGAGAGATTTTCTTCAAAGCGGAAACGCTGCATCAAAAAATCTGCTTACTACAATTAATTTCTTAATGGTTGATGAATACCAGGATACGAACAAACTGCAGTCCGATATTGTAAAGGGGTTAGCCCAGCATAATGGAAATGTTATGGTTGTTGGAGATGATGCTCAATCAATTTATTCTTTCCGCGGAGCTAACTTCAAAAACATAATGGAGTTTCCAAATCTGTTTCCGGATGCAGAAATAATTAAAATTGAAGAAAATTATAGAAGTGTTCAAACTATTCTGGATTTTGCGAATCACATTTATGAAGGAGCGATTGAGAAATACACAAAAGCTTTATACACAAAACGGCGTGGTGGTGATTTACCTTTTATTGTTGCAGCCGCTAATGAAAATATGCAGTCTAAATTTATTGTTGAAAAAATTCTTGAGCTCACCGAAGAAGGAATTCGGTTAAAAGATATTTCAGTACTTTTTCGATCTTCCTTCTTCTCATTTGATCTTGAAATTGAGCTAGCAAAAGCTGGTATTCCTTTTCAAAAATTTGGTGGAATAAAATTTATTGAGACATCACATGTAAAAGATATTTTAGCTTTTCTTCGAATTGCTTCTAATCCACGAGATATTGTTAGCTGGTATAGAGTTTTGTTACTGCATGAAGGTATTGGTCCGAAAACCGCACAAAAAATTTTAGATGAACTGGCAACAGCAAGAATAACAATTGAGGAAAATCCCGGCACCAAGAAACAATTTGCTTACGAAAAAATAAAAGATCTTTTCGTTTTTCTTTACAAGTTAAGAACAACACAGGCTCCCCCATCTGAATTAGTAGGAATGGTCTTCGATTATTACCATCCTATCTTCAAAATAAAATATGATGATTTTAATAAGAGAGGTAAAGATCTAGAAACACTTCACAATATTTCGGAGAATTACAGATCGCTCGATTCATTTCTTGCAGATATGGCAATTGAGCCAGTAATTGACAGTGTCATAGATATTGGCGAGACAGACAAAGAAGATGACTACTTAACACTTTCCACAATTCATTCAGCAAAAGGACTTGAATGGCATTCAGTCTTTGTAATTCACGCTGTTGAGGGTTACTTCCCTTCTGTCCGTGCTGCTGAAAGTTTGGAATCATTGGAAGAGGAAAGACGACTAATGTATGTTGCATCAACAAGAGCAAAACAAAATTTATTCGTGACTTACCCGATGCATATGTACAACAGGATTGATGGGGTTACGCTTTCGAAACCATCCCGGTTTATCTCAGAAATGTCTACCGATAAAGCACAAGGCTGGTTGGTTGAGGATGATTTCTAAATAAAAAAAATACTCTGAAACTCAGGACCGAAATACAATTATTTTGAGATTAAAGTTTATTTAACCAAGCTAATTTTCTTTGCACTAAAAATACTTACGCTTTTAATGAGCAACAAAAATAAATCAAATAAATTCTATTGTTACAAGGAAACAATCATTTCTCATTCTCATCTATTTCAAAATTAATTGGTAACAGGGTTGATACTCCTCTTTTTGCCCAGCTTCCATATAAAGTAAATGCAAATTCCTCAACAGGGTAACCATACTTATCAATAATTACAGAAGGATAATTTAACTTAATCCAGGATTCACCTACTTTACGAAAATCAGAATAATAAATTACATTTAGAAAATCGTCGAATTGCAGAATATAATTTTCATCACTCTCCTCAGTTAATTCATCAACTGATTCTATTTTGATTCCAGGATTAGTGTTGTATGCATTTGTACTGCCTGTATTGTATACTACAAAACCAGCTTCCACAAATTTTCCTGAAATTAATTGCCTAAGAAAATAGTAGAGAGAACCCATATAGATTTCTTCTCTTATTGATCTCAATTCTTTATTTAATTGCGAACTATCATTTTGAAGTTCTGAGAAATAAAGTTTATAGTTTGTATTTAATGTTTTGGTAAAATAATTGTATTCAAATTTTAGAATGTCACATTTGATACTATAACCAAGTGTCATATTTTTAATGTCAATTGGGACATCACAAGTAGCAACAAGAATATCTTTACTTGGATGACTAAAATCGATATAAAATTGATTTTCTATTTCACAATCAATTGGTTTTGAATAGTAACCAAAAAATTTTTCCATAAAAACCTTTAGATCGTCAAACCACTCTTCAGGTCGATTTCCACTAACTTTTACTTCATCAATTTCATATATTTTTTTCTTTAACCGAACATAAAAAGTTATGTCTGAAGTCTCAGTAATTATCACCTTTTTAGCTACTAGTTCATAACCAATCATAGAAAAAACCAATTCATAGTTACCGGGCCTGATGGACTTCAGTTCAAAATAGCCCTTTGAATCAGAGGTAGTTCCCCAAGTTGAATATGAAATAAATATGTTTACATATGGAAGAAGTTCGCCGGTTTCAAAATCTTTAACTGTCCCATTAATGACATTATCAAAACTTTGTGCTGCTAAATAACAGGAGTTTACAAGAATAAACAGAGAAGCTATTACAATTGAATTTCTGAAAATTGAGTATTTATTTAATTGGATCATATTTATAATCCATACTAATTAATTCTAAGTATTATTTCAGAAGCATCATCTTTTTTGTTTCGATAAAATTTCCTGCTTTTAATGTATAGAAATATATTCCCGATGATAAACCAATTGCATTGAAATTAACTTCATAATTTCCAGGACTCTTTTCTTCATTAACAAGAATTACATCTTCCTTACCTAAAGCATTAAAAATTTTTAATGTAACAAAACTGGTTTGAGGAATCTGGTATGTGATCGTCGTCGAAGGATTAAATGGGTTTGGATAATTCTGTTCTAAAGAAAATGATGTCGGATTTAGTTTTATATCTTCAATTGATACAGCATTGGATAAATATCCCCGAATTACCCAGTTACAATGAAATCCAAAAAGTGAAAGATGATACCAAATTCCGATTGCAGGAGAGTAAAGCCAATCGCCATCAGGGTTTAATGGGCCATTATCAATTCCAATTACAATATCTGTGTCAGACATAGCGACTTCATAACCGATCCAAATATCATCTCCGGTAATTAATATTGGTGGATCAATTTCAAAATTATTCAAGGAATATGGTGTTATTAAGTTGGTTATATCTTTAAAATAAATTGATATGCCTGCAGTAGTATCTGTACCCTCAGCAAAAACTCTAAGTAGAGCTATAGAAGGCAAATCTGAAATAGCAATCTGAATTTGGACCAGGTAGTAACCAGAATATATAGAGGTTAATGTATCTGGAAATCTTGCTGCAACTAATACTGAAGTATTTTCTCCAAGACCTAAGCTGTTAACCCAAACATTATCCCATTTTAATACTGCAGAATCTAATGGTAAATTACTCTGACTATTAATTAAATTATTGTTTTCGCTTATTATAAACGTACGAGTCTGGGATAAGGTTGATGTCAGCATAAAGAAAAAGTAAACACAAACTGATACTGAGAAAATTATTCTTCTCATACCGGACTCCTTTTGTTAAATAGAAATAATATTTTTTTATCACTATATAACGAGCAACTTATTTCATCAAAACCATCTTTTTAGTTTCAACAAAACTACCAACCTTCAACTGATATATATATACTCCCGTTGCCAGATTGTTAGCATTGAAGGTTACTTCATATTTACCGGCTTTTTGTGTTGAGTTAACTATAGTTGTTACCTCTTCACCAAGCAGGTTGTATACTGCTAATTTCACAAATCCATCTTCTGCTATTGAATATTTTATAGTAGTGCTTGGGTTAAATGGATTTGGATAGTTCTGCTCTAATGAGTATACATTTGGTAATTCTACAGTTACATACACTTCTTCTGAATAACTGAATGATCCATCAAAATCAATCTGTTTCAATCTGTATGTGTAATTTCCAGATTCTAATTTTGAATCGGTATATGAATATGATTTAGGCTCAGTTGTTGTACCGAAACCTGCTACATATCCAATCTGTTCAAATGTGCCTGCTGAATTCATTCTTTCAACCTGGAATCCCTGGTTGTTGGTTTCAGTAGCAGTGAACCATTTTAGTTCCACATTTTCACCGATGCTACTTGCAGTTAATGATGTTAATTCAACTGGGACACTATATGTATACTTAACAACCAAATAAGGTACATTTGCTTCTGCCCAGCCCTGGAAATCAACAAAGTAGGTTGTTCCGACATCCCAATCTTGAATTCCAATTGCAAACCAGCCCTGTGACAACGAATTCTTCAAATCTGTATAAGCAGTACTTTCATTTAAAATGCGCTGCTGCCATCCGTTGGTTAATGTTCCCGATTCCGTGTTATAGCTATATGCACTTCCCTGAGTAACATTGTTGCTTACTTGTGTTAATATAGATGAAGCTGTTCCTGTAATTGGGTTTACGCTTCCCATAGGAGTTATCGACCAATATGGAAAGTTATTATTATACAAATAACCATTAAATTCAATTTCTTCAATCACTGTACTTGGATCATTATAAATTGGCGTGCAGTCAAATGCCATCCAACCTGCAAATCCACTACCAACACAGTTTACTAAACTAACCTCTGTTTTAGTTGAAGCGTCACAAGTTCCTGTCCAGTAACTACCACTTTGTGGGTAGAGAGTATCTGTAACACTTACAATATTCGGATCTGACATTGTAGTAAAAGTCCAGTTTGGACCATACGTTGTACAGGAACCATCACTTTCGTTGACTCTCCAACTATAGGTTGTTGAATAATCAAGTGTCGAAGGAATATTATATGATGTCATAGGAGCACCAGAATAAACGCTTGAACCATCAAAGAAAACTTCAATCTGTGTTGCACCTGCACCATTTGTCCAGGTAACTTGTGGTAAATTTATATCAACATCAGTAGCACCGTTTGCCGGATTTGGATTAGTTGGTAAGCCTACTGTACAAGGGGGACCAACTGATATATAACTGTAATAGACATCCTGCTCATTATTAAATGTAGCTGCCCATGCCAGGCTAGCTCCGTTACTATCTGAAACCATATGGAAGTAATCACCCATTTTATTCTGCTGCGGCCAGCCAACGTGAGGATCAAAATATTCTGAGAGTCTTTCATTTTCTGACCAGGTTACTCCTCCATCAAATGAATTTGAATAATATAATGCTGATAAATTACTCCCCGGATGATCACGGGTATCCAGCCAGATAACATCAATACGTCCCGTAGGAGCAACTGACATCGTTCCGAACCATTGATATGCTGAGGTATTTACATCATCATTAACCCTTATTGGCGAACTCCAGGTAACACCCTCATCTGTACTCCGGGCAAACATTACGTCAGCCGGATCAGGGTTGGAATTTCTGTCCACCGAACATAACAAATAAACATTTCCATGATAAGGACTGATAGAAGTATCCACTGCAAGTGATGTTTGTCCTCCCAAGCCACCGGGATTAGGACCAATACCGTATGTTATGGAACCATCGAGACTAACATTCGTAGCAAAATCCCAGGTAATCATTTGACTGGAGATTTTTGCATTCGAAGATCTTGCAACTACAAAATCAAATGTAGTTCCACTTGTTGCACCAACGAAAAGATTCCCGTTGGAACCTACCATAAGTGTACCCCAGGAAGGATCATCCGGGATTGTAATACAATTTTCAAAACTCGTTCCATTGTCAGTTGAACGAGTAAAAAATCCAGGATAACATGTGCTGAAACTACTAGTCCAGTAAGCATAAATATGTCCATTTCCAGGACCAGCGGTTTTATCTATGGTCATCCACTGCTTGTCTCCACCATGGGCATCAGTTCCATTATCCCAGGATGAACCTCCTGTGCTTGATTTAAATACTTTACAATAATAGTCTGGATCATTTGTTAAACTGTTATAATAAAAATTTCCATCCACATCATAATCGAGAACTGGATCTGAGCGGAAAAAACCTGGCTGTATTACACCGGGAAAAGTCCACGTCTGTCCGCCATTTGTCGTATATCCATAACCAGCTTGGCGAAAATTACTACTCACGGTATTGAATTGACGCCAACCAATAACCATTTTGTTACGGTCATTTGGATCAACAGCAATAGAGGGTTCATTTGCCGCATCTCCGACTATATTCTGTCCGCTAGCATCAACATTAACCTGAGTGGTAGTGATACTATTCATTGTGTATTTGTACGCGGGAGATCTTCCCTGTTCATCTCTGGAAATAGGAATAAAATCATCATCTTTAACTTCGTGATGTCGAGTAGGATCGGATACACTATTTTTTTGTTGTTTATTCGCTTGAGAAAAGATTAAGCCAGGTGTGATGAGAATAAATAGGATTAGAATTATTAATAATCTGAAAAAATTATTAAAAGAATTTTTGGTAAACATATAACTCATTTTATACTCCAAATTTTAATTTCAGAATTATTTTGACTTTCTATTTACTAATTTACAAATAAAATAATTGCTCCCCTTCAGTATTGCAATACAATAGATTGGTATTTATAAAATTTAATTTTCGATTTATTATTATTTTATCAATATCATCTTTTTTGTCTCGAAAAACTCACCAGACTTAAGCGAGTAAAAATATACCCCGGAGGCGTATCCGCCTCTGGTGGAAATTCCACTTGAAAAATTATTTGCGTTGAACTCTATTTCATATCTGCCAGCAGATTTTTCCTCATTAACCAGTGTTGCAACTTCTTTGCCCAAAGCATCAATTATTTTTAACGAGACAAATCCTGCTTTTGGAATTTGATATTTGATAATTGTTGAAGGATTGAATGGGTTTGGAGAGTTCTGATACAGATAATATGAGTTCAATGAACTACTCTGATTGTTTAATGATGTCGGACTTTCATATGTAACAACAGCATCCCAAAAGATCGAGACAGTGTCCGTTCCGGAAATCACCACAGCGGAAATTGTATCTGAGCCAACTCCAATTGGTGATGTAATTGTTGATTCATATGTTCCATCTCCTAAATCAATCACGGTTCCCAAAGTTCCCGCCCCGGTATTTGAAAGTATTACCTGCAAGCCACTGGCAAGCAGAGTATCTGAATTGTTTTTTGGTAAGATCGTTATCACTGCTGCAGAAGTTCCATTTGCAGGAAGAGTGTCCGGACTAACTTGAATCTGTGAAAGAAATGGATCCACGGTTGTGAACAATGACAATTTCCAATTATTAAACATAGTTTGGAGAGAATCGATCGGATCTTTCCCAATGGGAGTATCTGGAACCACAATCTGAAGATAAGGATTATTTCCATCTCCAATTCTCACTGCTTTTACAAATCCTGATTGAGAGGAAGTCCCTCTCGAAGCACAACGAGTATCGGCACCAATAATTTTTGCTGCTTGTAAAGTTGCCATCAACTTATCAGCAAGCGGACCTTGAGTGTTCAGAAATGCATATTGCATTGTGTCGATAATGACCTGGCCCAACAAAATATTTCCCTGAATTGCATAACCGGGTCCGGTAACATGATTTTTATAATCTGAACAATTCACTCCTGTATAAGCTGCACTTTCTCCATTTCTTGTTAAATCAACAATTCCATATTGACGAACAGAGGGATTGCCCTGAACGTCATTTGCAACAAGCCAGTCTATTATTTGTTGCGGAGAAAGACCTTCCAACATTCTATTATGTGCATTCTGTTGATTTTGTGCGAGGTAGGATGCCTGTGTATGAATTCCGCCTACACCTTCAATAACATCGCTTAGAATATATGCACCAACTCCACCAATTGGTCCAACACAAGATGCCCCGGCACTTCCAATTTCTCCGGTAATAGTATCAACAGCCACAATTGAAAATGTGTCTTGAGAAAATATTTTCGAAGTGAATAGAATGATGATAAAGTTTAACAGAAATAAAAATGTTCTCTTGCTATTCATGCTGCCTACCTACTTTCTCTTTAAAACTATTAAAGTAAAATCATCCCGAAATAAATTTGAATTCGAAAAGTTCTTAGTTGATTCAACAATACTATTAATTATCTCACTTGCGGAACTATTTTTTGATTCTAAGATAACTTTCTTCAATCTATCAAAACCGTATCTTTTAAATCTTTGTTAAATATTTCTGTTACGCCATCCGTATAAAAAATTATTTGATCGCCTTGAGATAAATTAACCGACGATGAAATAAAATTTGCGTCTTTAATAATATTTAGTGATGGACCACTTTCTTTAAGAAATTCGAAATCACCATTTGCTCTTAACATTATAGGTCGATTGTGCCCGCAATTTGTAAAAGTAAGAGTATGATTTTTATAATTAAGTTTTCCATAAAATGCTGTAATGAAGTCTCTCTTTCTACTTACATCGGGAATTTGCTGATTTAATTCGCTCATTAAATTAGCGGTGTCATTATTTATTTTTATTTGTCTAAAAAGCAGAGCACGAAAAGCAGACATAATTAGGGCCGCTGGGACACCATCACCAGAAACATCCGCTATAATAATTCCAAGACTATCTTCATCCAATTTTATATAGTCATAATAATCACCACCAATTTCAAAAGTGGGGATACAAATACTGGCAATATCATAACCATCAATATTCGGAGGTTGACTAGGCAGAAGATTTAATTGCACATCTTTAGCTATCTGCATTTGTTCTTCTAGTTGTTTCTTTTCCAAAATTTGATGATGAAGGATTGCCTTTTCTAATGAAATCGCAGCAGCGTCCGCAAAGAACTGAAGTATTTCAAGATGATGATTATCGAATGCAGAAAGTTTATCACTCTCAACATCAAGTGCGCCTATAGCCTTATCATTTTTTATTATGGGGACTGCAATTTCTGAAAGAGTTTCTTTTCTACCGATAATATATCTTTTATCTTTTCTTACATCATCAATAATCAAACTTTTCTTTGAGTTAATAACATATCCGATCACACCTTTGCCTTCACTTAACATTTCGTCTGCTTCGACAGGATGCTCTTCGTAACCGCGTTTTGCAATCCCTCCTATTTTTTGATCGGGGAAATGAAAATCCGGATGTTCAATGTCTTCACTCAAAACAAAAATGCCGGCTGCATCATAATCAATTACTGTCTTAAGAGAATCAAGTAAAAGATTTAAAATAACGTTCAGGTCTAACGTGTCTTTAATCTTAAAAGAAATGTCTCTTAAAAGTTTATATTTATTTTCGGCTGAAAGTTCCAATTATTTTCGTTCTCTTTAGGAATATTTATAATGGCTTATTAAACAACCTTAAATTTATCAATAGTATTTGATGTTTACTCTTCACGCTACCATCTCTTCCTTTTTCGTCGAGACAGGTTATTTTTAATTCTCTTGTTTCGGGAGTTAAAAATACTCGTTCTCCGGGTTTGCTCTTCTTAAAGAATTTCTCATTCACATACCAGTAATGAGTTTTAACTCTGCTATCCGAAGCAGCAAGCAAGAGAATTTCCTGCTTCGAATTTTTTTCAACATAATATTCGTAGTTCTGTGATGGAGATAAAATTTTTGGCCCCTCTTCTTCAAATTTTGCCGTGCAATTTGGATTATGTTTAGGAGGTTTTTTATAATCATATTTATTTTGCATTAGCCAGAGTGATAGTGCGGGCTCATAAATAGTAAATACTTCCTTTTTATAATTTGTCTTCGACAAGCACTCCGTGCAGTATTGAATGCTTTCATCCAAATTTACATAGATTGGTTTATGGATACTACAAACCTCATTACTGGTTTTATCCTTAATACAAAAATCAGTAATTGTATTAGGACAATATTTTGTTGGAAGTAATCCACTTTCGTCACATACTTTTCTTGTAGTAAGATCATCGGGTATGTCAAACCACTTAACATCTGAGTTATAATCAATTGCGTTAAACAAATCGAATAAAAGTGGAACTGCTGCTTCAGTCCCTGACAAATTTGGTGATCCGACTCCATTAAAGTTCCCCATCCAAACACCAATTGTGTAATTTGGATTGAATCCGATCGCCCACGCATCTCGTTTTCCATAGGAGGTTCCTGTCTTCCATGCAAACTTTGGAAGCTTAGAGTAGTTTGAAAGATCGGCAATATCACTCCGATTTGAACCTGAGAGAATATTTGCTATTAAATATGATGCCGCATCAGAAAATATTTGTTTGCTTTTTTGAATTGGGTTACCAGCTATAAATTGAATTGGATAAAGCTTTCCCTTTCTCGCGAACGCAGAAAATAGTCCGGTCAATTCCTGGAGATTTGTGCCACAGCCACCAAGTATCATCGAAAGACCAAGTTTGTTTTTTTGTTTTTGAATTTGACTGAATCCGCATCCATCAAGAAAATTAATAAAATTATTTAATCCAATTTGTTCAAGAAGTTTTACTGCTGGAATGTTCAGAGAGTTTACTAAAGCAAATTCAGTTGTTACATTGCCATAAAATTTTAGATCATAATTTTCTGGTTGATACCCGTGAAAGTCAGTAGGAATATCTGCAAACTTCATCCGGGGAGTTAATATTCCTCTGTCAAATGCATTAGCATAAAGTGCTGCTTTCAAAGTTGAACCAGGAGAACGAGTTGCTGTAATTCCATTAACTTCTCCGAATGATCCCTTATCGTAAAAATCTGCAGAACCACAATACGCAACCACAGATGAGCTATTATTATCAATCACTAATACAGCACCATTAGTAATCCCTTTGTAAAAAACTTTGTTAACACGACGCTTTAGTAAGTTTTCTGCAGTTTGCTGGAGTTTCAGATCAAGCGTTGTCTTTAAAATATCTCCTGTAAAATTATCTTTAATAAATTGACTAAAATGAGGAGCCATTACAGGAATAGGAAAACGGTTTTGCTCAATCGGTTCATTTAGTGCGTCGTTCAAATCATATGAAGAAAAAATCCCATCTTGTTTGAATTTGTTAATCCAATAACTTCTCTTTGAAATTATATCATCATTAAATCTATCCAATCTTAATGCGTTTGGATCATTTGGAATTACTGCAAGCATTATACATTGTGCAAGACTGAGTTTATCAGGAGGTCGGTCAAAATAAATGTAAGATGCCGATTTAACACCTTCAATATTGCCACCAAATGGAAGTAAGCTCAAATACATTTCGAGTATTTCTTTTTTAGAAAATTTTAATTCCAGCTGAATTGAGCGAAATATTTCTATGAACTTGTTCAAATAGGTTCTTGGTTTAGGCTCAAGCATTCGAGCGACTTGCATTGTTATAGTTGATGCACCAACCTCTATTTCTCCGGTCGTTAGGTTTTTATAAAACGCTCTCAGAATAGAAAATGGATTTACTCCCGGATGCAAATAGAACCAGGAATCTTCTTTTTCCAGTATAGCTTTAATTAAATCGGGTGATACCTCATCCAATTCAGTTCTTAGTCTCCATTTATCATCACTGGTTAAGTATGCGTTAAGAAGGGTTCCATCTTTAGCATGAATTTCCTTTGAGAATTCTTTTTTCAGTGGAATTGGGAATAGTAAATCCAATAAAACAAAAATCAGCAGTACCTGAAAAAATCAGTTTTACAGTTCGAGAATATTTTTTTATTAATTCAAAGTGCATAATATCTTTCTGTCACCCTGAACTTGTTTCAGGGTCTTTAGATTAGATTGAATAGATCCCGAACCAAATTCGGGATAACATTATTCTCCTAACCGTTGCGATACTTTTACTTTTCCCGCACCATTGTATGAATGATATTCCTGATCATACATCGCTTCAGCTCCAATTACAGGAAGTTGATATGTTCCCTGATTCACAACCCGGAGCAGGTAGTAAAATTCATTCGTTTTATTTCTATTCAAATTTGTAAACAGTAATAATCGATCATCCCTGATATCCATATATTGAACATAAATTGGATTTTTTGGAATCCATTTCAACTCTGTCGCTGGATTGAGTCTTGGATTTTCAATCTCAAACCCGGCAGGTATTAAATCGGTGATAACTATGTTATCCGCTTTTCTATCAAACCCTGTGAGTTCAATTTTGCAGACTATCAACTCGCCCTGGTAGAATTGGTTGTCGGGTATTAGTCTTCCAGTTTTATAGCTAAAGAAAGATCGTCTTATCTTTCATGTAAGAATCTTCTTCTTTAACTTTTTCATTCATCTTAACACCTTCTGCACTCCAGAAATAATATACCTCACCATTACCAGTCGCTTTTAAAGTAATATTTGCTGCATTCAATTTTTCATCCGAAACTATTAAATCTTTTCCAGAAAATTTATCAAACGATTTGCCTTCAACTAATACATCCACATTTACATTGGCATTCGCATTTAAGCTTGCAGCCTTACCAAGTGCAAGAAAAGCAAATGATCTTTCCTGTGTTGAATACATTCTATTTGAATTTTGTGTCAGGTATTTTATTATTAAAGGAACTTGTTTGTTCGCGGGCTCAACTTCAAGAAGAACATTCAGCATGATTGCATTTGCCCTAATATCTGAATCGAAACTTCCTCCGGTTAATCTGTCGGTTCTTTCAGGCGTAAATGCGTTCGGAACTATTTCGTAATAAGAATTCCATCTTCCCATCAATGCATAAGAACCAGCAAGCATATAACGCATATCTTCTGAAACAAGATGAGGTCGAGCTTTATAATAATTCATCGTGGCAATGTCACCTTCTTCGGCTAATGCAAGAACATACAGAGAATATAGAATTTCTTTGTTTGCAATCTTCTTTATCGTTCTTCCGGTTGGAAGATATGTAACATAATCGAATGTGCTTTGTTCTTTTGCCCTACCGGATAAATATTTCAATAACTTTTTAATAACAGTATCTGAAACATTGTACCCGGCTTTTTTTGATTCAATTAAAAAGTGTGCTGCATATACTGAACCCCACCAATTTGTTTCTGTACCTCCCTGCCAATATGCAATTGAACCATCATACAACTGCATTGATTCTATTTTGCGTATTCCTTCTTTTACATAGTAAACCGGGTTGTTGGTACGATACAATTCTGGGGCAACAACCTTTGCAAGGTCCTCAAAATATAGTTGAGGGAATAGTTTTGAAACAGTCTGTTCAATACAACCATAAGGGTAGCCAACCAAATATTTTAATTGTTTCGCAAACTTTATTGCAGGGAATTTGCTTATTGTCAATGTTGTGTTCTGTGTCCCTTCAAGAAAATTCTTTGGAAAATCAATTTTTATTTCTTTACCTGCTTCAATTGTTCCGGAGCCTGTTTCCACTATCAAAGGTGATATTGGTCTTACTGCGATATCAATTTCTTCTTTAACATTCGCTAAGCCAGAAGTTTCAAAAATTATTTTACCTGCACCAGCCTGCGACTCTGCTTTAATTCCAAATGTAACACTCTTTGTTGAGTTCGGTTCAATCGTAATCGATTTTTGGGAAGATGAAGTAATTATTAATGGACCTTGAACACGTAGTTTAACTTCAACATTTGCCGATTTGTTGGTCGTATTTACAATAGAGACTGGAGCAACTAATGAATCATTTACAGCAAGAAACCTGGGTATCTGTGGTTCTAAAATCAGATCATCAGCTACTTTAATTGGCTGTTCGGCAGAACCGAATCTTGAATCAGTGTAGGCAACTGCCATTAAGCGAACTTCTCCATTAAATTGCGGAATATTAAGTGAGACAGTTACAATGCCATCACTATTTGTCTTTTTTATGCCACTCCAGTAAGAAAGAAGTTTGAATCTTTTCACCGAAATCGGATTAGTTCTTTTTTGCAACTGCTGTTCCATATCGCCACCACCGGTCGAAGAGCTGATTTTTACTATTTCCGGAAGAAGTAGTTTGTAAAGATCATAACTTTGAACCATCAGCGGTCTTTTAGCATACATAAATCCAAAAGGATCAGGAGTCTCAAAATTTGTTACCTGAAGAATTCCCTCATCAACTGCGGCAACAGTCACATAAATATTTTTTTGTGCCTCGGTTTTAATAGTTATTTGTTGAGTAGTATTTGGTTTTACTTTTTGTACTGCAGAAATTGAAACAGGTAGTTTATTCCTGTTCTTCACAACTTTCATCGATGCAAAACCATGACCAACTAAAAATGGTGCCGTATCATCTTTGCTATGTTTTTTGAAAAGCGTTGCAGTCACATAAACATTTGGCATCATTTCATCGTTAAGTGGAATTTCAAGTTCAGCAGATCTGGTGTTTACATTAATATATTGATATGAATAGACACTGCCTCTTTCCAGGGTGACAAGAAGTTTACCTGAAAACGGACAAGTAAATAGAACCTTTGCTTTATCACCGGGTTCATATTTTTCTTTATCAAAAACTATTTCAACTCTTCCCTCCTTATCAACTTCAAATGAGCCAGCTGTTGAAGAACCCCAACTATAAGCATAAAAGATATTTTTCTCATAGTCGGCGCTTCCTTTCTTTGAAATACGCAATTCATATCTTCCTGATTTCGAAACCATAAAATTGAACTTTGTCGGACCGTTTATAGTGACTTCTTTTTCCCATTCATCAAATTCTTTCTGTTCGGAAGCATAATAGTACCGGTTATTGTAATCTTTCTTTAGAACTGTTTGCCACTCATATCTCACAAGTTTTGCCATCGCAGAAAAATTATTTATTTGCTTGTCATTTTTATCTACTGCTATAATGTTGAAATCAATATTCTGATTTACTCCATTATAGTAATCCGATGATTTGATACCAATGAAATAATCTTTTGGATAAACATCAAAGCTCGCTGAGCGTGTGACAGTTCTTCCGGTAAGATCAAAGACGCTCACATATGCAGTCCCGACTATTACTCCATTGCTTTGAATGCCGGTAGGAATTTGATAATCAATTTTCGTTTTGCCTTCATTATCAAGTTGTCCTTCAAGAAAAGTATTGTTAATTGTTGAGTTCTTTATGGATGAATTAGAAAAAACATACCCGGGAAAATTTTTACTTGAGAAAAATTTATGCTTTAGTTGAATATCCGTTTCAAATCTGCTTTCAGCTGCAGGGGCGCCAAAGAGAAATTCGGCTGAAACATCAAATTGAACTTTATCGCCAGGTTCGGTCTTTTCTTTATCAGCCATTACCTTTACACGAATTTTATCGGGGACAAATTCTTCAACACTAAATTTGTAAGAACCAATTAACTGTTTATCACCTGTGTAAACATCTGCGGAGTAGCTGCCGGTCTGAGAATATTGAGGTAGGGTGAATGAAAGTTCAAATGATCCTTGCTCATTTAAATCTTTTTTATATTCTTCAAAAACTTTTCCAGTTGGTGTGACAATTTTTGTGATTAATGGAATGTCTTTTATAACCTGTATTTTATCATTTCTTACAATTGCGGAGAGCTGGACTTCTTCTCCGGGTCTATAAATGTTTCTAGGTGAGTATAGGAATACATTAAAATTTGCTGAGTATTGAGTCAAACCGCCAACATCAAACCGGGAAGTCTCTACATTTGTTTCTCTCAAATCGATGTAATTAAAATCTACATCTTTCTCAACAGCAATAAGTCTTGGATAAAATCCTTCAGTGCTTTTCTTTAAATTTTTGAAAACTGCTATTCCATCTTCACCAGTCTTTGCAGTTAGCAGTGTCTGATTATTTGTTGAAATAATGCTCACTTCAGCTCCGGCAACAGCTTCAGTAGAACTGATTGAGTTCACAAAAACATAAAGCTCATCTTCAGCCATTTTAGATATTATACCAAGATCAGAAATAGCGACGATCTTAGAATCGTTTCTCCATCTTTCTTCTTGTGATCGAACGGAGACAGTGAATATCCCCTTATACTTTTGATCAATAGCTTTCTTTAAATTTACTGTAAAACTTTTAAGCCAGTTTTGCCCTTCACTTAATTTCATCTTTTCTGAATAAAGAGATTTTCCATAGTCTCCAACGTAATAGTTAGGATTGTAACCATAATCGTATTCATCGTAATAATAGTAGTAACTATACTGATTCAGGAAATGTAGAATATTATTTTTGTAAACCTGCGATACTTCAACCTGGACCTCGTCAATGTTAACTGCATTTACTTTAAGATTTTCTTCACCCCCCAGCATCAGGTATTTTCCTTTTTTATCAGCAAAGTTGATCGATGGTTCAACATTTACCATCGATACTTCCTGCTCGTATTCAAATTCAAGCTTACCGCCATATAAGCCTGGTAATTCCTTTTTAATTTTGAGCTCGACTGTCTGGACATTACCCAGATCGGTTTCTATTCTCAGGACATTTCCACTTACAGAAAAATTTAATTTTTTAGCCGGTTCAGTGCTAATAAAATCTGTTAACTTTTTATCATCAACAGTCTGAGTCGTTGAAACTTCAATCCAACCGGAGGTGCCATCAAATCCTGCCGTTACATTTGTGATTGCAAGTTTAGTGATTGGTGGGAGTTTAACTTCAAATTTCCTGGCTTCTTTTAATCCGACCTTCCCTAATACTGAAATCAGATCCTCTTTTATTCTTACAGAGAATAATTGTTCTTTATCAGTCTGCTGTACTTCTCCAAAGTTTACAGCTATAACATTAGCAGCTTGTGTCGTAACAATCTGATAGTCTGAAATTACAGCACCAGCTCTTTTTATCTCTAAAAAGTTTTTAAGGGAATTAGGGTCTACCGGATAGTTGAAATAAATATTTGCCTGAACACTCAATTTATAATCCTGGTAAGGTATGTTTGTCCAGAAGAACTCAACTTTTGTTACATCAAAGTAGGGAGTGTGAAAATTGTATTCATCAAAATCGGGTGAAAAGTTTGTATTGAACAAAACATTTTTGTTAATCACCGCCTTATATGATTGCATCGGATCAAGCGGTACATCAGGAGAAAAACTAAGAGTTCTTGGAGAAGTCCATTTGTATTTGCCGTGTACTGCAGGAGAAAAGGTTACAAATTCATCATCAAGCCATTTATTCTGAACATCTGCCGGTGCAAGATCCTCAGAAAATTCAATTGTGAAGTTTGTTAAATTTTGGACTTCACCAGTTGGAGTAAATGATTCAACTTCAACTGTATTTCCGGGTTCGCAACCGTTAATTAAAAACACTACAGTGATTATTGACAGGTTAGTGATTAGAAGTGAACGCATTTTGTCCTCCTGAAAAAGCAGATTATTGTTTGGTAGTAAATTATTTAATTCTTAGGAAAGACGGTATAGCGGGTGAATAAAAAACCCTGCCTTAATTTTGCTGCAGGGTTAAATCAAAAGTTGCATAACGCAATAACTCCATTATTTATTTACATTTGCATAGGATTTTCGAAGTCCCGGATACACCATCCCAGTGCCCAACCAGACTGCGCATCAGTATAATATTCAGTGCATTGAACCGGAGAATTCACAAGTGAGTCAAGCTCACCTTTAGTCAAACTCTCTTTGATGACTTTTACTACTTTACTTAAAAATTCTTCGGCAACCTTCGCGCCGGTATTTTCATCTTTAAAGTAAGCCATACAAAAATGTTTCTGCGGTTCAAGCAGATAAGGTTCCCATGTAACACCACTATCACTTGTTTTCATTGCTGAACAAAAAATATCCACACTCCATAAATAATTTTCTGAAAAACTATTTTCTTCAGAACGATTAATGGGTGCCCAATGATTCCCACCATCACTAGTAATAAGTGTTTCCGCATACTGTGAATTTGCAACTCCATTATTTGAGTCAAAAAATATTATTGAATATAATTTTGTTCCTTGAATTGGTGCGTCCTTCCAATAAATTTTATTTTGACCGAATAAGAATACTAATGGTATGACTGTTATGATTATGACTTTTACCAGATATTTCATTTTATTCTCCTTCATAATTTACCCTGCCTTATTATTAAGGCAGGGTTAATTTTGTTCATTCATAACTGATCATTACTATTTAATGGATTGGATCAGGAATTTGAACTGAATCGTCTACTTTCTTTAGGGCCATAGAAGTTAATTTTACTGATTTTTTATAAACCCTGAAGTTTAGAATTAAATTTAGTTTTGTATCGCGTACTCTGAAAGATTTTTCCAGAATGTAATTTGCCAGACCATTATGAGTATTAAGCATAACATCCTCCGAAGTTCCTGTTACTATCCAGGGTGACACTGGTTTAGGACTTTCGCCAAACAATTGTGCGCTTACAAAAAGTTTTACGTTTATTGCATTAGGTGCAGGTGTTGATTCCTTTTTCATATAAGTCTCATCCACACGATATCTAACCATACCTTTAATTCTGGCAAAGCTGTTTAAGAAATGGCTCGGGTCAGGAAGCAAACCATCAAGCTTTATTACTCCGGGATAATAGCTTGCTATATCCTTATCGAAATAGATTGACTCCTGAGCATTTGAGTTTGTCCCGGTATCATTTGATACTGGATCTGTAATAGAACTTTCCTGGCATCCTATAATTAATGCAAACAAGAAAGTAACGAGGGCAACAAAAAGTGTTTTCATTATTTGTTCCTTATGATTTATGATTAAAAAGTTGATTAAGATGACATCACAAATAAAATAAATTAAGGTCGCGGGTAGTTATGAGCTATGTTGTGAAAACTTGTAATATCTATTCAATCAGTTAAAACAATGTTGCACAACATTTAAACTATGTTGCAAATGCTGTTTTTGGCTTTTTCTGAATGCGTGCGTACTTGAAATGATTATTACAAGAATTTGATGGTTGACAAATTCAAACGTGACTCATTAAATAATCAGGCGAGAAAAAATCTCGCCTAAATGAATAACCGGTTCATAATTTCGAATGTTAGTATTTATTCTGAATTTTTAATGATTATTCTTGGTGGGGCATCCGGCCATTTGTCATCTGAGATACAGTAAATAGTATACGTAAGTTTCATATCTGGGACACCGTTTCTAACTTTATATACATTGCTTTTAGAACTTTCGGGTACTATTTAGATGAATCTGAAGATCAGCCATATCAATTTCTAAAAAGTAGCCAGCATCTTCAATGAATATTGCAAATTCGCCATTGTCTGCAACAAATTGAAGTTGATCACCAGGCGATAATTCAATTTGAGGTGGATTTGCTATTAAGTCAGTTTTGCAATTCAGATGCACAACCTTTAGATCTTGTGCTACCGCTGTAAAAAATATTCCCACAATAAAAATAAGAACCAGTAACTTTTTCATAGAACCTCCTATTTATTGATGATTACTTATTTACCTCTCCCATAATTCCTCTCCTTCCTTCGACTTCGCTCAGGATGACTTAGAGGGAAACGGGTTGAGGTAATTATTATTTTAGTAATAGCATCTTATTTGTGCTAACAAATCCTCCAGCTTTTAGTTCGTAGAAATACACTTCGCTTAGTAAATTCTTAAATTATATTAGCCCGAACACTATAGTTCGAACTGAATAATTAATATTATAAGAATTATATAAAAACCAATTAGTCTTCTAGTGAATTTGAATATTCCCAATCTCACACTCTACAAGGTAAGCACCATCCCATGTTTCACCCCAGGAAGTTACAAACCCATTTATAAACTCAAGAGGGGAAATATTCCAGTATTCTTGCGCTTGTTCTAATGATTCTATGTAAGGTATCCACCAGTTTATCATATCAGCTTGTGTACCATTATCAACTACTAAATAGCATTCATATAGACCTTCTTGACCTGGTATATTACTACTTTTCACTTGTCCACCGATTATTGCAACGGTACCATAATCGGGGACATCATAATATACTTTCAGCGACATAACTTCTCCGTGTTCGTGCGCTTGGAACACGCCTTGCATATTGATTTCGTACTGCCCACCATATGTTCCATCTTCATATTCTCGTGCGTTCATTGTATTTACTATAACTTTTCCATCGTAACTTATTTGTGCTGAACCAGTAACTTTATTAATTACCGGACCTTTGTTCAGAGTATTTGTTAATGTTTGAGTTTCACTGCTAATCGGTGAAGACACATTATCTGAACAACTAATAAACAAAAACCCGATGAGCGTGAAAATGACTGCAAAACATTTAAATGATTTCATTATAATCTCCAACTAAATTGTTTGTAAATTATCGGGGTGTTCAGTCGTTAATGAGTACTAATTGATTGAGCACTCGATACCATTTAATATTTTTTATTTGCCCCAACCCTCGAGGTATTGTATCGATTCGGATATCATCACCCCGAAGGTTTAGCCATATGAATTTATTATTTGTCCCCATTTTTTCTCCTTTCATTTCATTTTTCTTTCGGGCGTGACATCGTCACGCCCCTACTAACTACTGACTTCTAACTACTTTAAAAGAATCATCTTCTTCGGTACTAACATAATCTCCAGCCCTTAGCTGATAGAAATAAACGTCGGATGCGTATCCGCCTTTGGCGGAAACTCCATCTGCATTCCAGGTTAGCTCATAAGTGCCTGCTGGTTTTTCTTCATTTATTAAAGTTTCTATTTCATTCCCAAGAACATCAAATACTTTTATTATTACGTTTGATAATTGTGGAATGGAATACTTTATTTTAGTGCTTGGGTTGAAGGGATTGGGGTAGTTTTGAAAGAGAATAAATTCTTCAGGAATAAGCCGATCATCAGCAACAATACTGTTTGGATTAGCAGGGAAGAAATATATGAGCATTCTATCTATTGTTGCTCTCCACAACCCCCAGCTATGTCCCTCCGGTCTTTCAAGCCAATCAAGTTCGTAATTTGCACTAAGAAGAAAATCTCTTAATGATCTCATATTTTGCATAAGACTTCCTTCATAAGATCCCCAGATGGAACTCCATTTTATTTCCTTCACAGATCCATTAACAATTAAATTATAAGCTTCATAACCGTTTGGCTGAAATGCCCCTGAGTGAAGTCCACACAAACCAAAAATTTCCGGATGATTATAACTGATAAGTGCAGAAATGTTTCCACCATACGAATCACCAAGAACTAATCTTTTTTTTGGATCAACTTCTGCCTTATAATTTGAATCAACATATGGAACTAGTTCATTAACAAAGAATAATCTATATTGATTTCTGAGTGAACCAGCATACTCTTCATCTCGATTATTAGGTTTTACAAAAACTCCTATTACCGGCTGAATTTTTGAACTGTCGAGAAGATTATCAATAACATATACAGCTTTACCATAATCTATGTAATCGGTTCCGTCCTGAAAATACATTGTCGGATAAATTGTCGAGGAAAGTGAGTCATATCCCGGAGGCAAATAAATATTCAATTGATAATTCGTTCCCACAGTTGAACTAAAGATAGTTTTACTTACAACAGTTCCATGCTGAATATTTGGATTGAAATTTATTTCCCACGGCTGTACATAAAAAGGCATTGAAAGTTCAGAGTTTGGTCCGAATCCACCTTCACAAGTATGCGGATTTTCAGGATCGAGTATCCAGTCGATTCCATTTAAAACAAATTTATAATCAAGTCTCGCGTCCATTTCAAAAATTTCTGACCTGTACCAAAAATTTGTTTGACTAAGCCTTGTCATTTGCCAGGTAGTTACATTCCAATTATTAAAATCACCGGGAACGGATACTGTATTTTGATTTCCGAGGTAAATAAAATTTGCAGTTGAATCTTCAATGAAAGGGATGCCTTGAGTCCTTGCATAAGTCATAAAACTATCTACAGCTGCTTGTTTTGCTAATGAGTCGCCAAGTGAGTTAACATAACTAATAAACTGCTCGAATTGAGATTGAGCACACAACATTGGAGTTAAAAGAAAAATTGTAAGTAGTGCCAGCTTTTTCATAAATACTCCTTTTTAATGATGATTAAATTTTATTATTTCGGGCGAGACACTGTCTTGCCCCTACTGAATTATGTCTACTTGGTAATAGCTACTTAAGAAGGATCATTTTCTTTGTTTTCACAAATGAACCCGATTTCATTTGATAGAAATAAACTCCACTTACTAGAGAAGAACCTTCAAATTCAACTTCATATTCTCCTGATGGTTTTTCTTCGTTAACAAGTGTTTTTATTTCATTTCCTAAATCATCAAATACTTTTATTTGAACTTGTGACTGTTGTGGAACTGAGTATTTTATAGTTGTACTTGGGTTGAATGGATTGGGATAGTTCTGCTCAAGTGCAAATTCTGTTGGGAGTACATTTTGGTCTTCTACACCAGTTAGTGGAGAACCTGAGTATTTATAAATTTTGGGTAAGTTCCAACTAGTCGACCAGCCAACTGTACCTGAAGTAAATGTTGTCAAAGATAAGTCAAGCGAGTCTTCTAACAACTGCCAGGAATTTCCTCCATCTAAAGTATACCCTGAACCGACATTAGTTAAAGGAGCCGTAACAACAAATGCTTCTGGATTTCCTGGTATATTGCACATAAACGCCGGGTCAAGAGGGAGTGGGAAAGTTATCTCTTCCCAGGTATCTCCCCCATTTGATGTGTTATATATTTTATACGTGGAATTATTATAATAATAGCAACCTGAAGCAATCAAAATTCCTTCCATCTGGTTTTTAAAAACAATAGCTGACGGCTCTAAATCATTAATGACTGTTGAAAAAACACTTGATCCCATCCAGGTATAACCTTTATCTGAACTTTTAAATATTCTAATCTGGTTTCCGTTGTAAATATTTACAGGGATCCATATAGTGTTTCCCAGAACATAATAAGTTGTGTTTATTGCCCATTCGTTAGCATAACTGGGCGGAATATTTGTGTTCGGTACTTTAATCCAATTATCTCCTCCATCAGTCGTAGTATAAATGTCATTATAACCATCAGTTTGATCTCCAAAGACAAAACCATTGTTGTCATCAAAAAAATAAATTTGCTCCACCCATAAATCAGCTGATGGATTGCCTCCAAAAGCCGAACTTTGTACAACCCAATTTATTCCACCATCAGTTGTTTTAATTATTCTTCTGACATTGGAATTATCTAATACCCCACAATAAGCCGTTGTAGCGCTCCGGGCGTGCATACAATTGATTCTGGAAATATCTAGTGTATCAGCAAACCAGGTGTCTCCCCCATCGGTGGTTTTAATAATACCTTTGTAACCCGCGTATAAGATTACCGCTCCCCATAAAACACTTTCACCTACCGCCTCCAGATGCCAGATATAATTAGCGTTTTGATAATTGTATTTCTCAGTCCACTGTGCGTTCACAGTAACACAAAAAAAAGTAAAAGTGAAAAGAAAAAATAATTGTTTCATTATAATCTCCTGATTATGGATGATTAAATATTTTATTTACGAACCCCTCCTTCACCCTCCCCTTTAATAATGGGGAGGAAAGAGGTAGGGTTTATTATTTCAGTAACAACATCTTTTTCGTCTCAACAAATGCACCTGCTCTTAACTGATAGAAATAAACTCCACTTGGTAATGTTGATGCAGTCCACGTTAACTCATAAGTGCCTAATGGTTTTTCTTCGTTAATCAGTGTTTCTATTTCGTTGCCAAGTATGTCAAATACCTTTATAATTACGTTTGATGATTGTGGAACGGAATACATTATTTTAGTGCTTGGGTTGAAGGGATTTGGATAGTTTTGATGTAATTCATACGAAGTTGGTACATAATTTATTTCGTCCTCGACCCCATCAATAATAATTGATGAAATGAAAATAGTCTGTAATCCACTCATTCCAAGAGAAGCAATCTCAGTCCCGATTCCGTTCAGAGCATCTATAGTAATAAGCTTGTTAGTTTGGCTCCCTGTTCCTTTTAATCCATAAAGTTTCCCATCAGTATTAAAAGTTATTGAAGGTGTGCTCGCACCATCGCCGGTTAAGCCAAGAAGAGTAGCAGCAGCTGTCAATGTATCAACTATGTATATCGCATCTTTTAATGATCCAATAAATTTGGAAACAGAGGCGAAGAGATTACCATCAATCGGACTAAATGCAATAGAAGCGTACTGCACGTCTGTTGCAGTTCCAATAAGTGTGGCTTCACCCGTAATTATGTTTATTTTATATAGTGACCCGGATTTTTGTGCAGCGAATAAAGTTCCGGATGGTGAAAAGGCAATTGCACGAATATTTCCTAAAGGTATCGTAACTAATGGCACACATCCGCCTAATACTGGATCAATTTTATATAAAGTTGAAGATGATGTAATTCCAATTAAAACGGAATCGATTGGATTTACAGCCATACCATCTATCTCAGGTCCCTCAAACGAACCGACCGGTATAGGAGTAAGATCCGAGAAGTGGATAGTATAAAGAGAATCTGAAGCTGCATAAATTAAATCAGACAATGGAGGTGTAAATGCCAAACCTTTTCCTGAAAGATTGACGCTGAGTGAACTGTAATTTGCTGCATCACTTAAAATCATAAGTGAATCGTTAAATATACCACCACTTTGTGGTGTAAATGCAATGTTCAATTCAATAGTACTCCATGGTTGCAAAACTACTGGCAAACTAGGAGGATTAATAAGCGTAAAATGTGCTGATGAAAAATTCATTGCATTGATTGTTGTCGGTAAAGTGCCAAAATTTCCAACGCTAAATTCTAGAGTATCTTTAATCTCACCTGTAACTGTAGTTTTGAATTTCAAAGATTTACCAGCCCTCCAGATATGTTTACCAGTGTATCCGGGCCATTTATATATTCCCTTGTCAATTAAACTTATCCATCCAGAACTTGGAGAAGTCCATCGTTGTGCTGACTGAAAAGTAAGGTTGGTTGATTGCCATGAGTCCATTCTTTTCCATGATGCTCCATCATCTGTTGAAACTAAAGAAAAATATTGTTCTTCTGTTCCACTTAGTCCAATTGTAGTAACTACATAAGTTGCTAATGTGCCGGGTATATATGATGGCGTACTACTATACTCAACCCAGCTTGGCAGGGAATCCGCAGCCCATGTCATCCCCCCATCACTCGTTCTAAATATCAAATATGATGAATTTCCATTAAATATTCCGTGCAGTGAATCACGGAAAACAATACTTGAAGCACTAGTGCTAGGCATTGAAAAAGTCGTCAGTAAAGTCCAGGTATAACCTCTGTCTGTACTTCGGATTATTCTTTGTCTACTTGCACCACCAAAATCAAATGTTGTGAACCAAAAAGTATTATTGTAAGCAGCAAAGGAAGAGACTATTCCACCTTCGTCAGGAAATGGAGCTGGAATATTGCTCTCCGGAACCCTTACCCAATTGTCGTCGCCATTTGTAATTGTATAGATCTCAAAATAACCACCATTTGGATCTCCGGTAGCTACACCATTGTTAGGGTCGAAAAAATGAATGCAATTGGCAAATCCTGTGGAAAAGGTTGTGATTTGTTTTACCCAAGTGTTACCTCTATTTGTTGTTTTGTATATATCAGATGCCACTACATAAGCTGTATCAGCATTAAGAGCATCAATACAGTAAACAGGACTAGGATCGCTAAACGTACTACTATCCCATGTTTGCCCACCATCAGTTGTGCAAAAGGTTCCAGGAGTAGCATCCCATCTGCCACACCAAAAAATTTGGTCACTAACTGCATTTGACATGTGCAATTGGGTTCCTGAGTATTTTAATACCCACTGTGCATTTGCGGGAATGTAAAAAACAAAAAGAAAAAGGAAAGAAAGAAGCAACGTTTTCATAACGCCTCCTAATAAATTGTTGAAAAATATGTTATGGTTTTTGGTTGTGCCGCTGTTCAGCTGATACCACTGCGTAGTACATATTAGTGTTACCGGCAGAAAGAAAACCAGGGTTTGTAATAATCGTTTCATAAAACCTCCTATTTATGGATAGTTAAATTTTTACCGCTCCCAAAATCCCTCTCCTTCCTTCGACTTCGCTCAGGATGATGGAGAGGGAAATAGGGTGAGAAATTTTACTTCATCAAAATCATTTTCTTTGTCTTAACGAAAGCACCAGCCTTTATTTGATAGAAATAAACTCCGCTTGGCAGTGAAGCAGCACTCCAATTCAACTCATAAGTGCCCGCTGGTTTTTCTTCATTAACTAATGTTTCCATTTCATTACCCAAAACATCAAAGACTTTTATTTGAACTTGAGATGATTGTGGAACTGAATATTTTATTTTTGTGTTTGGATTAAACGGATTGGGATAGTTTTGAAATAAACTAAACTGCACTGGTATCCGAGGAGCAATCTCATCAACAGAAGTAATCATTTCCGAAAGTGGTCGACGCCATACTCCACCGTCAGTTCCGGCAAATATATAATCACCTCTGATTGCTAATGAATTAATGAATAAATTTGTCAGTCCGCTATTTACAGCATTCCAGTTTGATCCATTGTCAGTTGAGAGATATACATTACTACCGCTAGTTCCGGCAAATATATTATCCCCGCTAAATGCCAATGTCTGAACATTTAAGTTCGTTAATCCGTTGTTAACAGCATTCCAGCTTGATCCATTATCTGTTGAGAGATATATGCCGCCCCAAGTTCCGGCAAATATATTATCGCCGCTAATTGCTATGGCAAAAACATCCAAGTTCGTCAATCCGTTGTTAACAGCATTCCAGCTTGATCCATTGTCAGTTGAGAGAAATGTACCACCATCCCAAGTTCCGGCAAAAATATTATTCCCGCTGATTGCGAGTGATAAAACTTGAACATTTGTTAAACCACTATTAATCGGTATCCAATTGTTCCCATTATCTGTAGAACGAAATACGCCACCCCAGAACCCAGCGAAAATGTCTCCATTAATATTAATAATAAGTAAAGGTCCTGAGCGAGTTCTTCCACCCGTAAAGACATTTACCCAGTTTTCTCCATCATCAGTCGATCGGAATATATACCCGTATCGCGTTCCGGCAAAAATATCTTCACTATGATTGAATGCGAAAGAATTAACACCAGTATTATTTAGATTTATTGTTGTCCAATTTTCGCCATTGTTAGTAGAATAAAATGCTCCGTTAACGGTTCCGGCATATATATTATTTCCGCTGATGGCTAAGGTCAAAACATACAAGTTCGTCAATCCGTTATTAACAGCATTCCAGCTTGATCCATTGTCGGTTGACAGATATATACCATTACCATTCGTTCCGGCAAATATATTATCCCCGCTAAATGCCAATGTCTGAACATTTAAGTTCGTTAATCCGTTGTTAACAGCATTCCAGCTTGATCCATTGTCAGTTGAGAGATATATGCCGGCCCAAGTTCCTACAAAAATATTATTCCCGGTGATTGCTAAAGTCAAAACATCCAAACTGATCAATCCGTTATTAACAACATTCCAGCTTGATCCATTGTCAGTTGAGAGATATACACCACTATACGAAGTTCCTGCAAAAATATTATCCCCACTGATTGCTAATGAATTAATGAATAAATCAGTCAGTCCGTTGTTAACAGCATTCCAGCTTGATCCATCGTCGGACGATAGAAATACACCACCATTCGTTCCGGCAAAAACATTATTCCCGCTGATTGCTAATGAATTAATGAATAAATCAGTCAGTCCGTTATTAACATCATTCCAGGTTGATCCATTATCTGTTGAGAGATATATGCCACCACCCGCCGTTCCTGCAAATATATTATCGCCGCTGATTGCTAAGGCGAAAACATCCAAGTTCGTCAATCCGTTATTAACAGTATTCCAACTTGATCCATTATCTGTTGAGAGATATATGCCACCCCAAGTTCCGGCAAATATATTTTCGTCACTGATTGCTAATTCCCGCACACAAAAGTTCGTTAATCCGCTATTAACAGCATTCCAGTTTGATCCATTGTCGGTTGAGAGAAATATTCCACTAGTATCCGTCCCGGCATAAATATTATCACCACTGATTGCTAATGAAAGAACAAATTCTCCATATGGTCCATTAGTCTGTTCCCATTGTGCAGAACATATTTGCGATACAAAAAAAAAGAAAAGAAAGTTTGTAATTAGCGTTTCATTGAACCTCCTAGTTATGGATAGTTAAAAGAATTTTTATAATGATTGAAATTTTAAGAAGAGCTATCCCCCGGGTGTTGAGTAATAAACACCCGAAGGAAATTTATATGAAGGCTTTGTTAGGTGTAAAATATTTTATGAAATGTTCAAACATAGCTATCGAAGTTAGATTATATTTTGTTTATTCTTCAACCTGAAAGATTGCTCCTTGTTAATCCTTTGTACCAAAAGAATTTGGGATGGTAGAAAGACATAATCATTAACCAAGGATAATGTAAGAGCATAACACCGTGAACATAAAAACGAAAAGTATATACAAATGTCTCATTTAATTCTCCTGTTTATTAAATTGTTATAAGGTTTATTATAATGTTTTAGATTATTCTCATTAAAAAAGTCTACAATTACTTTTTATTCTACTACCTGAAGCGTTGCACGCTTATGTCCTTTTGCACCTAATGCCGTTAAAAGAGTTCTGATTGCATTAATGTTCTTTCCCTTTTTACCAATAATCTTTCCAACATCTTCTCCATCGACCTCGACTTTAAACTCAATATTATTTTCATCAATGTCGTTTTCTTCCACGAACACTTTATCCGGATTATCCACTAATTGCTTGATAGTATATTCTATGAACTGTTTCATTTGCTTTCCTTTCTACAATTTTCGACATATAGTGATTAAGAATTTCAAAAGATCAGATAATCGTGGGCGGGTTTTAGCCCCGCCCTAGCTGTCCTCCCACGTTTGCCTAACATAGGTTAGCGGATCTGTCCTCCGTGGAGAATGCCTCCTTCTTTAATATTATTAATTTATAAAGGTTGTTGATCAGCTCAGGATCATTATGTGAATACGTGAAGCTAAAATTTAGTACGTCTAACTTTAGCAAAATAACCGATATAGATTTCAGTTTATTATTTTCGATATGTCTTTGTTGATCCTGCATTTCAATAAATTCCATATAAACTTTTCAATATTTGATCAACTTGCTCGATAAGAGTTAATCAACAGTTGCAACATAAATATTTAACAGAGCTACCACCTCAAGAATTAAAGAGGGCGAAATTGCGTTAAAGGGTGCGTATTTAATCCTCAATCAATTTCCACCCTCTCTATTGCTGTGCTGTGGGGAAGCTCATTCGTTTTATTTTTTTTCTTTTATAAATTTGATCTAACTTTAACCTATTTTAAAACAAGAGGGCAAATCTTACTACAATGGCGCATTCTTTTTGTATAGCAATTTTCACCCTCTTTTCATTCATCCTTATACAGGAGGTAAACAAACGGTTTCATCATTTTATTAATTCCATTTCTCTTGAGTCCGAAAATTTATCTGCGATTACATGATAGAAATAAGTTCCTTTTGGTAAACCATCACCTAAAAACTCAAGATCATAAGCTCCGGCATCGTACATACTTGAAATTATTTTATCGACAACCCTACCGTAAGAATTGGTAATAATTATAGAAACCCTTGCCTGGTGGGGTAATGTAAATTGAATGGAAGTCTGTTTGTTAAAAGGATTCGGATTATTCTGCTCAAGGTAGAATCCTTTTGTAATTATCTTTTTTGATTTTGATGAACCGGTTACAATCACAACAATTTTCTCCTCAGTCAATACCAGTTAGCGTTGAAAATATTTCTGAATTTGCTCCTTAAATAAACGAAATGGAGTCCCTAAGTAGTTATTAACTATGTTGCAAAAGCATGCAACTATGTTGCATTTTTTTTGATTTTAGCCTTTTTTGAATGATTTTGTTCTGATGAAGTCTATTCCCTGGTCTAGTCGGTTTGGAATTGAGATAGGAGTGTTTGGCAAATCGCGAGCTAATTGCAGGTAGAGATATCTTACTTATTTCACCTCACTCGGAGTAAAACCAAATTCTTCCTTGAAACAACGACTGAAATAAGCCGGGCTTGAAAATCCAACTTGATATGAAATTTCTGAAATGGTTGCCTTTTTATCTTCGATCAGTTGTTTAGCCTTTGCAAGACGAACCGTTCTCAAGTAAAGGCTAGTCGATTTACCGGTAAGAGCTTTTAATTTTCTATGCATTTGTGATCTGCTCATTCCAACATCTTTTCCAAATTCCTCAATGCTGAATTCTTCTTCTGAAATATGTTCATCAATTACATTCATTACTCTGTCCAGAAATTGCTGATCCAGATAACTAATTTTTACTTTTTCCTTTTTGTGTATTGCAGCGTTGCCAGAACCAAATTTCTCTTGTAAAAGTCTTCTTGTTTCGATAAGATTTTTAATACGGGCTAACAATTCTTGCGTATCAAACGGTTTTGTTAAATAATCATCGGCACCAAAACCCAGTCCTTCAAGTTTACTTTCTTTATCAGATTTGGCGGTGAGTAAAATAATTGGGATGTGACTTGTTTTTTCGTCCTGTCTGATTTTCTTCATCATTTCATATCCATCCATAATAGGCATCATGATATCACTAACAATTAAATCAGGTATAAACTTTTCAGCTTTTCTTAATCCCTGTTCTCCATTTGATGCTTCTTCAACATGATAAACCTGTTTTAAATCATCTTTTATATATTCTCTTAAATCCAGATTGTCCTCAACTACCAACACTATTGTTTTATCTATCAATTTTTCGTTTTCAATTTCATCAACTTCTAAATTATTTTTACCCAATTCATCAACATCTTCAATTTTACGAAGTTCAAAATCTGTTGGCTCAATTATTTCATTATCACTCAGGTGCTCTCTACCAAGCGGAAAAAAGATTTTTACCTCAGTCCAGTGACCTTCAACACTATCAACTATGATGTGTCCTCTGTGCAGTTCAATAAATTCTTTTGTTAATGCTAAACCGATACCAGTGCCTTCGTGTTCCCTCGTTTGGGATCCATCTACCTGATAAAATCTGTCAAAAATCTTGTTGAGCTCGTTTTTGGGAATTCCAATGCCCGAATCTCTTATGATTATTTCAACATAATTATTTGAAGTTGCAGAGACCTTTATGGTAATTCTGCCACCTTTTGGCGTAAACTTTATAGCATTCGACATTATGTTTGTAATTATCTTTTCCATCTTCTCTCTATCGAAATACGCTTCGATATTATCTGTATCAGTAATCAATTTGATCAGGATATCACGTTGTTCAGCAATTGATTCAAACTCCCTCGCAAGCCTTTTAACAAACCTGGTAATATTTCCTCTGGAGGCATTGAGCTTTAGTTTTTTTGCTTCAAGACGTGAAAGATCAAGAAGTTGATTTATCAAATTGAGTAATCTTTTTGCATTAGCTTTAACCAAACCTGCTTGTTTTAAACCTTCTTCATCTGCCAATTTTGAAGCTAGTTTTTCTATAGGACCAAGAATTAGCATAAGTGGTGTTCGGAATTCATGTGAAATGTTAGCATAGAAGTTGGATTTCATTTTATCAACGTCTTCCAACTTACTTGCGTGTTCATGCTCCAGTTCAAGTTGGGTTCTTAGTTTTTCCCGGTTAAGATAAAATCTGGTCGATGCCCCAAAAACAAACGTGATAAAAAATCCATAAAGTATGTATGCCCACCACGTAGACCACCAGGGAGGATGTATATTTATTCTAAGGGATACACCAGTTTCATTCCAGATGCCATCGTTATTGGAACCCCTCACTTTTAAAGTGTATTCACCGGGGTCCAGATTTGTATAAGTAATTTCTCTATGTGAAGCATCTGTTTCAGTCCAATGATCATCAAAACCTTCCAGCTTGTAGGTAAACATATTTTTTTCGGGCTGATGAAAATCCAACGCAGCCATTTCGAAAGAAATAATATTCTCGTTATGCGTCAGTTCAATAGCATCAGTTTCTTCAAGTGATTTTTCTAAAACGATTCTTCCCAGAAGACTATCAAATCCTATTGGTACCTGCTTATGCAATATTTGGAAGTCCACAATAGCTATTTGAGGTATATATAAATTTTTTGCTAGTTGTGATGGATGAAACTGGTTGAAACCTTTTACTCCACCGAAATACATTCGGCCATATGAATCTTTGGTATATGCCCATTGATTAAACTCATTATCCTGGAGCCCGTCTCGTCTATCATAATTTGTAAATGTTTCATCTTTGATGTTGAATTTGGAAATTCCCTTTCCCGTACTCATCCAAAGATTTCCCTGATTATCAGATAATATTCCCCAAATTATATCATTAGGTAATCCATCCTTATCGGAATATCTTTTAACCTGCTTGCTTTTTGTATCAAACCTATTTAAACCTGCACCATTTGTCCCAATCCAAAGAATTCCTTTTTCACTTTCGCAAATTGAAGATATTATATTACTGCTAAGACTATTACTGTTGTTTGGAATATTTTCAACATAACTAAAATCATCCGTCTGACGATTGTATCTCATCAGGCCGCCGCCATAAGTCCCTATCCACAATACGTGTGATTTAACTTCGTAAAAAGAAAATACTAGATCTGGTTTTACTCCATTTGGATCTGAAGGGTTCGGCTCATAATGGATAAAATCATTCTGATTTTGTTTTAACCTATCTAATCCATGATATTTAACTCCAATCCAAAGATCACCGTAACTGTCACAAAAAATTTGTGAAATCTCGTTTCCACTCAGACTATTTGGATTCTCCGGATTATGTTGGAATCGTTTAAACCTTCTTGTTTTCCTGTCATATCGATTTAGGCCGGCATTGTCAGTAGCTACCCAGATGTATCCATCTTTGTCTTCACAGATTGAAAAAATTGAGTTGCTGCTTAAACTTCTGATGTCATTAGGACTGTGATAATAATGAATGAATCTATTATTTTTTTTGTCAAACCTGTTTAAGCCGCCAGCTTGAGTTCCAATCCAGAGTTCATCCGAATCATCTACAAAAATCGAGTAAACTATGTTGTCGCTAAGGCTGTTATCGTCATTTGGATTGTGAGAAAAAGTTATGAACTTTTTCTTCGTCCTGTCATATTTATTTAATCCCCCGCTCCAGGTTCCAAACCACATTACACCGGAACGATCTTCACAAATAGTAAATACGGCATCATCGCTTAAGCTTTTTGGATTATTATACTCTTTACAAAATAAATTAAAGGATCCGTTTATGGGGTCAAATAAATTTAATCCCTCATTCAAATTTCCGATCCATATCAACCCATCAGACTCGCCACAGACTACCCAGATGTCATCAGATTTTAAAGTATTTGGATTCTTTGGATCATGTCTATAATGGACAAATTTATTAGTAAGTGGATTAAACTTAATCAATCCTCCATTATTGCTGCCCAGCCAAAGTATACCTGATCCATCCTCAAAAATTGAGGTAATTCCAAAATTACTCGCACCCACTTTAAAATCAGTCGAGAATACCGTTACAAATTTTTGTTGTTGTTCTACGAATTTCATCAACCCTTCTGAAGTAGTTCCAACCCATAGACTATTATTTTTATCGACATATACTGAATAAATATGATCAGAATTTAGACTATAAGGATCCTGCGGATTATGCCTATAGTGATGAAATATTTCTTCCTTAAGATCCAGTCGGTCCACTCCACTATCCTCTGTACCAATCCAGAGGCTACCTGTTGTATCAAAGCTTAATGAAAAGATTGCACTTGGAGAGATGCTGGTCGGATCATTTGGATTATGTTGATAACGAGTAAATGTTTCTGATGTTTTGTTGAATCTGTTAAGTCCACCTTCCCAGGTACCTATCCAAAGATTACCGTTCTTATCCTCGCATATTGATCTTATTTTGTTGTCACTGATACTTAGGGTGTCTTCGGGTGAGTTTCTGTAAATTGTAAAATTGTACCCGTCATATCTATTCAAGCCGTTATAAGTACCTATCCATAGAAATCCTTCGCTATCCTGAAATAAGCATAGGACTGTGTTCGAAGAGAGTCCATCCTCTGTAGATAGATGATCAAATTGTATGTCTCTTTCTTGTTGCCCTGCGATTAAGGAAGTAAGCAGAATGAAAACAAACAGACATTGGAAATTAATTTTCATCAGACTAAGAATAAATCATTGTTTTATCGCACGGTTGATAATCCAAAGCAAAAAAAAATTTCATTAAGTAATTCGAATTATTCTTGGAGGAGCATCAATACCAGGTTGAATCTCATAATACTTTGTTGCCCGACCATCTCCAGTTACTTTTCCAAGTGAAAGTGGATTACCCTGGGATACGGTACCAATAATAGCGTCTGAAGTAGCATCAAAAAACCCATCAGAATTTGGTACTACTATGGTAAAGTTAGTGCCCAATACTGATGTAGAAATTTGCACTACTTCATCTTTAGAAACGGTGGTATCAGGGGCATGAAAAGAATCTCCAAAATCTGTTATCACAATGTCTACCATTTAAGCCTCCAGTGGATTTGTTTGTAAAAATATTAGATAGTCCCCTTAAGCATATTAATCTTTTACAATATTAGCTAATGATTTCAATGCAGATAGAGCACACTGGATTGAGAGTAAACTGCAACGAAGTGATTGATACAAATCCTTGTCTCATCAGAGTATTATTTCTTTATTATGAAGAATTGATTGTACTATCTATGTACCTAATCTAAATAACCCTCAACATGAAATTTAGATTCAGCAATAATTTGCACAATGAAAACTTAATAGTCAAGAAAAAATTATTAAGCGGAATAAAAAATTGTTAGTGATATCAAAGTAGGATACGCCTGCACAACAAGAAAATTTCATTTATGAATTGTTTTTAATAAAAACAGCCCTGACCAGGATATGGACAGGGCATTTTTACCGAAAGATATTTTATTAGATTTTTCTAATTTATTATTTCATCAACATCAGTTTCTTTGACATTGTGAAGTTTGTTGTTTCTATTCTGTAAATATATACGCCGCTTGATAATTGACTTGCGTTGAAGTTTACCTCATATCTTCCTGCTTTATGTGTTCCTTTTACTATCATCGATACCTCTTCTCCCAGCATATTATATACTGCTAACTTTACAAACCCTTCCTCCGGTATTGAGTATTTTATTGTAGTGCTCGGATTAAATGGATTTGGATAGTTCTGTTCGAGTGAATATTCAAGTGGTATTTCTACTTTTATGTTCACTTCTTCTGAATAGGTGTATGTTCCATCAAAGTCAATCTGTTTCAATCTGTATGTGTAATCTCCATCATCAAGTTTAGTATCAGTGAATGAATATGATTTAGGTTCAGTAGCTGTACCAAATCCTGCAACATATCCAACCTGTTCAAACAACCCTTCAGGATTCATTCTTTCAACCTGGAAACCCTGATTGTTTATTTCGGTTGATGTCGTCCATTTTAATTCTACATCTGCTCCACTGGTTGTTGCATTGAATGATGAAAGTTCGACTGGGACTACGTACCCGATACATAAATTATCCCAATATATATTATCAATATTGAAAGAATCTCCATTATAAGTTATTTCGATCTGTGTGTTGGCACCACCTGTCAATGGAGTTGTAAAACTTCCTGCTATTAATTCCGGACCGACATTGGCTGTTGGGTTAGTTAGTGTGTATAGATCAGTCGAAGTAGTTCCTCCATCATAAGTGACACCTACGGTAATCACTCCACTTGGGTCATCATACCAATCCAGATAAAAGTTGAAAGAGTAAACGACTGATTGATTATCAGGTAATGAGATTGTTGATGATCTGATTTTTGATTCGCCAACAAATTGCGGTGACCAATTCATTCTTAATTCCGGTGCAGTTCCACCAGCATTCGATGAATTATTTGCTGTCCAGTTTGTTGTTCCCAATGGACCGACAATTGTCCAATTATTTATATTTGTAAAAGCTTCGCACCATTCTATTAAGTTTGGATCAGTTACAGTTATGTAATTTGATTTTGTTTCTGAGTCAGTATTTGTTCCATCCGATACAGTTAGCTTAACACTATAGAAACCAAAATCAGTGTATGTCCAAGTTGGATTTTGAGTCGTTGCATCAACAGTTCCGTTATTATCAAAATCCCATTCCCATGATGTTATAGGATTTGGTTGTGCAATGGACAGATCCGTAAACTGAACAGTCAGAGGAGCAGATCCATTTGTGATATCGGCAGTGAAATCTGCTGTAATTGGTCCTTCGATATATCCTCTATCGACAAAAACAGGAATGATTTGAGCAAGATGACTGCCTGCATATAATAATTGATCTGCAGCGATAAAGGCATTAGCTGCATCAACCTGTCCTGAACTTCCATTTGTCATTGATAATGCTTCTAGAAAATCTGAATCAGTTGGTGCTCTCCCAATTAGATCATAAATTGACATAAGCGAGGAGGCCCACATTTGTCCATCTGTATGAATAGTTCCTGTCAATCCCTCGGGATAATGAGCTGTATAGTTTGTAATTCTTCCCGGCCAGAATGGATTATGACCATCCCAGATAAAAACCCAATTGTATGCAGGATCAGAAGGAGTCCAGTAACCAGTACTTCTGATATAAGATGTTGTCCAATAATCACCACAACCCTCACTAAGTCCCTCAACCTGGGATAAGTTACCATTTGTTATCCAATCATGGATCCCGTGTCCAAGTTCATGAAGAACTACACCCAGATCTTCAGCATCATCAACTCCACCATCACCGTAAGCAATACTACCGGTTGATGAAAGATAGTGCGAATTATCATCACCATTGAATCCGTGCGGATCGAAACGAACTCCTCCGACATATTGATAAGGAGTTAATGTAAAACCAAGTGAGTTATTAATCCAACGCATAGAGTTATCAATGTGAAAATAAGTGTTGACAGCTTCAAAGTTGTCATCGAATCTTGTAAAGAAGAAATCCGAAGTTGGATTTGTATGTAAACCAGTAAATGGTGCTTCAAAATCTTTGATCTCAGCCCACGGACCTTTTAGTACATAAACGCCACCTTCAAATGAAATCTCATTTAACGTCCTCAATTCACGATGTGCTGTCAATGAATCCGAATCAGCATCATTATTATCTGAAAACCCCGTTGAGCCATATGTCGTTCTTGCGTGTGTAATCGGATCGGGATCAAAAACATAACCCGATCCATCAATCAACTGTGGATTGTTATTCCCCGGATGAAAATAGCAAGCCTTATCCTCAACTCTAAATATTTCTCCGGTCTGGGCGTCAACTAAAATCTGCCACTCGCCAAAAACTTCCTCAGCTGGAATAATTGTCACAACCTGAGCAAGTCTAAAACTCCCTTTATTATAATAGATGCTCGGTTCACTTTTTTCAAAGGATACTGGTTTACTCAGACCCAAATAGTTTTTTGCATTCAGCAAAGCCTGTTCGGGACTGATATTTATATTTTTAAGATCTCTGCTAACCTTAGTATCATAATTAATTTTTGAATCGTTTGTAACAAATACAACTCGATTATCTTTACTAATAGTAACGTTTATTCTCGAATTTAAAACCGGATAATCACCTATATACTGATCAAAATGAACATGATATCCTCCGGGAGTTTCTCTTGTACTAAGATATTTTAATTCAGACAAATCATTTGATAGTTTTAACATTTCGTGATTTTCAATAAGAAACTGTTTTGCCATATTTTCGGGTGTGTCTGCTATTACAGGATAGTTAGGTCTATAAAGCGCAAGAGGAACACCAGTTATCTGGTTTATTCTCATATTATTTTGCGTGATACTGGTCTCAGGTTCATCAGGAATAATCTGCAATGCAGTATTAGTTGATCGCTTCTGTGCCAGTGAACTGTTAAACAGGGAAGCAACAATTATTAATGAGAAACAAGTTCGGAAGTATCTCTTCAAATTCATTTTTTACTCCTCTAATTCGTTTTGAATTTTGATATTGTTAAATATTTTTCGTTGACTTTTATTATCAAAACTTACAGGTTAATTTTTGATTTCTCAATAACAGGTATAAACATTAATGAAAATTAAAGCCCCAGATTAACAGGGCTTTATTTTATTTATATTAAAACATTATATCATGTTATTTCATCAACATCAATTTCTTTGATGATGTGAAGTTTGTTGTTTCTATTCTGTAAATATATACGCCGCTTGATACTTGACTTGCGTTAAAGTTTACTTCATATCTTCCTGCTTTTTGTATTCTATTCACTATCATCGATACCTCTTCTCCCAGCATATTATATACTGCCAACTTTACAAACCCTTCCTCTGCTATCGAGTATTTTATTGTAGTGCTTGGATTAAATGGATTTGGATAGTTCTGTTCGAGTGAATATTCAAGTGGTATTTCTACAGTTACGTTCACTTCTTCTGAATAGGTGTATGTTCCATCAAAGTCAATCTGTTTCAATCTGTATGTGTATTCTCCATCATCAAGTTTCGTATCAGTAAATGAATATGCTTTAGGTTCAGTAGTTGTACCAAATCCTGCAACATATCCTACCTGTTCGAACAACCCATCAGAGTTTATTCTTTCAACCTGGAAACCCTGGTTATTTGTTTCTGTTGATGTCGTCCATTTTAATTCTACATCTACTCCAATGGAGGTAGCATTAAATGATGTTAGCTCAACTGGGACTACATACTCTAAGCACATATCATCCCAGTATATATTATCTATGTTGAAAGAATAACCGTTGTATCTTATCTCTACCTGAGCATTCGCTGAACCTGTTGCTGGTGTCGTGAAACTTCCTGAAATTAATTGTGGACCAACATTACCCGATGGATCGGTTAAGGTATAAATATCAGTTGACGTTGCACCACCATCATAAGTAAGTCCAATTGTAACTACTCCACTTGGGTTTGCATACCAGTCAAGATAAAAATTGAAAGAATATCCTACCGAATGATTATCCGGCAACGGAATAATATCAGAAATTAATTTTGACTCACCATCGAAAGAGGGAGACCAGTTCATTCGTAATTCTGGCGAAGTTCCCCCAGCATTTGACGTGTTGACAATGGACCAATTTGTTAATCCTAACGGACCTATGATTGTCCAGTTATTTAAGTCTTCAAATGTTTCACAGTACCTGGAATAAATTAGGATCCTGCATCGTTGTGAATGTCCAGATTGCACCAGGAACTGAACAAGTGTCATTCATTCCTTTTACTTGCCAGCCATATGTTGTGTTATATGTAAATGGCTCAAATGACGAAAGTGAAAATGTTGTTATAGGGGAACCACTATAAACCATATTGAGGTTACCCCCCTCACCAAACCAAACTTCAATTTGAGATGCACCAGCCCCATTAGTCCAGCTTAATGAATTGCCGGTCAATGCTAGATCCGTTGCACCATTCACAGGATTTGGATCTGATGGTGGATCAATCGGACAAGGTGGACCAAATTCAACTTTAGCCATCCAACCCTGTGCATTACCTGTTCTTTCATCCATCCAGTAGGCGTATGCAACATCATTATAAGCTGCTACTCCTATATAATCACCGGCATAGTTCCCAGAAAATCCTGAAATAGGATCTAATACAAACGCTTGATCACTCACTGCAAAATTCGTAAAAGGTTCTCCTCCGGTATAAGAAGTAGCCATGAATACTTCAGCCTGTGAGTTTGGAACATTTCGGCTATCATAAAACGTAACAATTAATTGACCGGTTGCTTGATCTACTGTAACCCAGGGAAGAATTTGATCTTTACCATTATTCAATGCGTCATCATTTACACGTACAGGTGATGCCCAGGTTGTTCCGCCGTCAGTAGATTTTGACATCACAACATCCGGGTCAATGCCAGCAGGAGAAACACCTCTCTGAGCCCAGACAATATAAATGTTTCCATTATTCGACCCGCCTGATCTATCCACTGCCATTGACGGAAATGAGTTACATCTTATTCCCTTACCGCCTGATAGAGAAGTTGTCCTAATTCCAAAATTAGTTTGTTGATAAACATAAATTGGAGCTGACCAGGAAACACCTCCATCTGTGGATCTTGCAAATCCTATCCCATCTTCTCCATCGTTTACATTGGAACCGATATAGACAGTCCAAGTTGCATATACTTCACCGTTTAGACCAGTTTGAACATTTGCTCCCTGATTTAAATATGATGTTGACAATCCACTGCTTAAGTTGATTGAAGATGACCAATTCTGACCATAGTTTGATGAATATTTTAAGGCAACATTGTAATCATTAATTCCACCGAATTCTGTCCATGCACAATACGCTCTGTTCACATATGGACTAGTTGGAGTTTTATCAACCATAAAATGATTTTTATCTGCCAGACTTCCTGGATTTGGCGCAACTGTGTGTGTTGTCCAGTTCACACCGTTATTTGTAGAAACTGCAACTCCCTGACCGCTGGCACTGTTAATATAATTTTCATAGAGTCTGCCGTCAGCCCCAATAACTGAAACCGGGTCACCTCTGTTTGAACCGAAAGGTGGTTGATCGTATCCGGTCCAGTTTGTTGATCCATCAACTGACCAATAAACGCCACTACCAAAAATCGTATTTACCGGCCAATCCGAAGCATTCGCCGAGCAGAAAACAATGTTGCTATTAGCAGGATGAACGTCAACACTTGTTTCTGATTGTGTACTATTGGTTGTTGGATGAGGTCTAAAATTCGGGAAGACTGTTATTCCATCTCCAAAATTGTAAAACCTCACAATTTGTTCTGCTGGAATCCATTCTGGAGTTTCAACTTTTGTTGGTGCAGCTGGATCTCTTTTTACAATTGACCAAATATTTTCATCTTCGCTCGTCATCTGTGGATATAAATTTCCTGTACCCACAAATAAAATGAAAACTAAAAAAATTAAGGTAAGCTTCTTCATCATTTCTCCACTTTAAATGATTGATGTATTAATTATTAAATTGAAAATAAATTCTACTTCTATTCCTAAGTATATGAATTTGATTTTAATTTGTGTGAGATATGTAAACAGCCCTATCTAAAAAATAAAAAGGAATTTATCCTTTACAAGATGTATTTGATTTATTCAGAAAACTCGCAGGTAAATTTAAGTATTCTATCTTTAAATAAACTAATTATACAAATTTAAGTTCTGTAAGAGTGTTTCGATTTGAAAAAGATTTGAATGATGATTCAGATTAATCGTCTATTTTAGCAGTATCATTTTCTTTACCATAGAATAACTTCCGGCAGTCAACGAATACAAGTAGATTCCACTCGGAAATTGGTAGCATTGAAATCGACTTCATACCTCCCCTCATTCTGAATTTTATCTACAATTATTGCTACTTTTTCTCCGATTGTATTATATACAATCAACTTTACAACGCTTTCTTCGGGTACAGAGTAATCAATTTTTGTAATAGGGTTAAAAGGATTTGGGTAATTCTGCTGTAGATAAAAATCCGTTATTGCATCTTCTGTTTCAACAATATTGGTTGGCCCCTTCCAATTATATTTAATAATATCCCCGCTTATACCTATTCCGTAACCGTGAATTGAATCAGGGAAACAAATACGAATAACATCTGATGAGTCAGGCGTGGTTACCACGGTCCAATTTTCTCCAAGATCGGACGTATACAAAAATTTTCTTTGCTCTCCCATTGGCACCCATCCTTCTGAAGCCGTTCGAAATCCAATACTGACAGGGTAATAAAAAATTCCAAGAGTTGAATATTCCCAGGTGTTACCTCCATCGGGTACTAACTATTTGACTGGTTCCAAATTCAGGATCGCCACCCATTGCTATGATATTCAGAGAATCAATAATTTGGATATCATACAGTGGTTCCGAAGTTAATGTATCAACAACTGTATTCCAGTTCATACCCCCATCAAAAGTTCTCCAAACTATTCCAACAACATCTCGAATGCCTCCACACGCATACCCATACAAAGAAGAATAAAATCTGATTGTAATTGGTGGGAAACCAGATACAGTTGAACTATCTAAAACAACGTGGGACCAAGTACTTCCCCCATCTGTGGTTCTATGGAATACACCCGGATAACCGACTGCAAAACCTATTAGTGAATCGAGGAAATAAATCGAATTTACAAAAACCTCTGGAATTCGAAAGCGTTCGGAACTCCAATTTATTCCACCATCTGAGGTTTTTAGTATATATGTTCCAAATGGTGTATAGCGGTTACTCCAGGCCGCACACCAGCCAAATTGATCATTTAAGAAAAATATGTTCACCGCATTTAGCGAATCATTTGAATACTGAGTTTCCCAATCCATCCCACCGTTTGAAGTATGAATGATTAATCCAGAGTCACCTGCAACCCAACCGTTAAGACTATCTGTAAATACAATTGAGTTTAACAATTTAGATGTGGGGCTCTTGATTTTTTCCCAGAAATTTTGTGCGAATGCGTTAGGATTTAACGTCAATAGAAAGCTGATCGTTAGTATAATTTTATTCATTTCTGTTGATAGGCTTCGTTAGGCTACTGTTCAATAAATATAAAATTGGATTCAATAATTGTTCTTGATAATTAATTTTCGAATGAATGAAAAACTAAATACCAATCTAAAAATAGAACCATTTTAAAATGATTACAATTATAAAAGCAGGTAGTAAAAAAGGCTGCTCATTGAGCAGCCTTTATAAAATAAATAGAATGAAACCCGTTGTTATTTCATCAACATCAACTTTTTCGAAGATGTGAAGCTTCCAGTTTCTAATCTATATATATATACTCCCGTTGCCAGATTGTTAGCATTGAAAGTTACTTCATACTTACCGGCTTTTTGTGTTGAGTTAACTATAGTTGTTACCTCTTCACCAAGCAGGTTGTATACCGCTAATTTCACAAACCCATCTTCTGCTATTGAATATTTTATAGTAGTGCTTGGGTTAAATGGATTTGGATAGTTCTGCTCTAATGAGTATACATTTGGTAATTCCACAGTTACATATACTTCTTCTGAATAACTGAATGATCCATCAAAATCAATCTGTTTCAATCTGTATGTGTAATTTCCAGATTCTAATTTTGAATCGGTATATGAATATGATTTAGGCTCAGTTGTTGTACCGAAACCTGCTACATATCCAATCTGTTCAAATGTACCTGCTGAATTCATCCTTTCAACCTGGAATCCCTGGTTGTTTGTTTCAGTAGCAGTGAACCATTTTAGTTCCACATTTTCACCGATGCTACTTGCAGTTAATGAAGTTAATTCAACAGGAGTGGTATATTCATAAGAAACTACTAAATAAGGTACATTTGCTTCTGCCCATCCCTGGTAGTCAACAAAATATGTTGTTCCACCATCCCAATCGTGCAGACCTATTGCAAACCAGCCCTGTGACAATGCACTCTTCAAATCTGTGTAGGCAGTACTTTCATTTAGTATGCGCTGCTGCCAACCGTTTGTTAATGTACCGGATTCCTGGTTGTAGCTGTATGCAGTTCCCTGACTATAATGAGTACTTACCTGAGAATATATAGCTGAAGCTGTTCCTGTAATTGGATTGACACCTCCCATAGGAGTTATGGCCCAGTAGGGGAAGTTATTGTTATATAGATAACCATTAAATTCAATTTCTGTTATTATAGTAGATGGATCGTTGACAATTGATGAGCAATCAAATGCCATCCAGCCTGCAAACCCATTACCAACACAGTTTACTAAACTAACTTCTGTTTTACTTGTTGAATTACAGGTTCCTGTCCAATAATCACCGCTCTGCGGATAAAGCGTATCTATAACAACTACAATATTTGGATCCGGCATCGTTGTAAAAGTCCAGTTTGGACCATACGTTGTACAGGAACCATCACTTTCGTTGACTCTCCAACTATAGGTTGTTGAATAATCAAGTGTCGAAGGTATATTATATGATGTCATAGGAGCACCAGAATAAACACTTGAACCATCAAAGAAAACTTCAATCTGTGTTGCACCGGCACCATTTGTCCAGGTAACTTGTGGTAAATTTATATCAACATCAGTAGCACCGTTTGCCGGATTTGGATTAGTTGGTAAGCCTACTGGTACATGGGGGACCTACAGATATAAATTCATAATACATTTGTGGATCTTTTCGAGAACCTCCACCCGGAAGATCATCCCGATTATCAGACCAGGTAACATGGAATCCTGTCGGTGATCCAAAGGCATGTGTATAATCACCCATATAAGATGTAACAACAGGCGAATCACGTCCGAATTCAGGTAAAGAGGCAACATCACTAATTGCAAAACTAGGAGTAAAAGATACTGTTGAACCAGAAATAGTAGCTAATCTACCATAGAATTTAAATTCATTATTATTTGCTGTATCCTCTTGTCTACTGTAGTAAAAAATTCCAAGATTAGCTCCATCAGGAGTTACAGCAATAGTTGATTGCCATTGATCGGTTGTTGTGCCATCATCGTTAACAAGTGTACGAGGACCCCAGGTTGCTCCGCCATCAGTAGACATAACCATATAAATATCTGCTTTATCGGTACCCGCTGGATTATCATTTACAGTTACATAAATATCACCATTAATTGGATTAACAGCTGCATGAGGGAATTCATTACTTCTAAAACTAGAATATGAAGCAGTTCCTTGTCTAAGTCCGGTTAAACCAAGATCTCCATTCGAACCTCCATTTAAACCACTTAAAACTGTTACACTAGTACCATAAGTTGCACCCTGATCTGTGGATTTACGCATTTCAATAGCCGATGATCCGTTATATCGAAAAGCATAAACTGAATGATCCGGTCCGACCGCAACAAAGGCACCTTGTCCACCTGACCAAAGTAGTGTACCACCATTAGGAACAAAAGTGCTGCCGTCATCAGTAGAACGGAAAATGTAAATTCCAGGTGATCCACCAAAACGACGAGAGATTAAGTAAACATTTCCATTTCCTGTACCACCAAAATTATCAACAGTAAGCCATTGTTTATCTTCAGAAGAACCACCAGGTGTTCCATTTACAGGAGCCATCCAGGTATGTCCACCATCATCAGAACGGAAAACTTGAATTGGAGAATTTCCTAATGTAGAAAAATAAATCCTGCCAGTACTTTCGTTTACACCCATTGCAGGATCACCAAAATCAGCTCCTGAGCTTGCAGGTAATGTTCCACCATCAGTAAATGTTACACCGCCATCATCTGAATAAGAAAATCCTGTAAAATGAGAACCACCATTGTATGAACCTGAATCATTAAAACCGATAAGTACCGTAGTACCAAATGCAAGTATGTCAGATTCACTTTGTGTAAAATATGCCGTGCCGGTAGACCCGTTGTTGTTATTAACAAGCATATCAACTTGTGCTGTCTGATCAACAATTGTGACTTGAGAGGCAATATCACCTCGTTTATTTTTTTCTGTTTGCTGATCAGTTGTGTTATACTGTCCCCGCAATTCATCTTTGATCACTGGTAATCGCTGAGAATTATCATTCTGTGCGAAAATTGTGCTCGAAAAGATCAACAAGAAACAAACAAAAATGCCAACAACGTTAAGTCGCATACCATTTTTCTTATTTCCGCTTCTTCCCAAAATAGTAGAATACTTTTGCGCCATTACACGAACCCTTCCTTTATTTGATATTGAAATTATGTTAATTAATTAATTGTTTTGAATTTCCCTGTTTCTGAAGTTAAGTCTCCCGTATTATATACTAATCAAATTAGAACAAACATAAGAAATAATTACAATAAAATACTAATGTTTTAGGGAAGAAAGTTAATTAACTTCAAATCACCCAAGTTTCAATTTGAAACTGAATTTATTGACATTACTAATAATTTATCCCGAGGATATTAAAATTAAGATTTTCAAATGAAGCGATGTTTTATTATTAGGGTATAAAATTATTTTGATATCGACTAAAAATATTTTATAGAAATGCTGTATAAATTTTTGGGAGACTCTGCTTTAAGACTGCTAAAAGGCTATTTGAAATCAATCTAATTGAATAATTAACTATTTTTAGAATCGTCGTTCACAAAAAAATATTTATACTACTCCGACCATCAAAATGATATTTCTTATAATAATATCAATATTCATACTATTATTCCTGAACCTCATAATGCTATTTTCTTTTAAAATTTCACAAGAGAAGAGTAAAAATGAAAATAACCTTGTAAATATTTCAGTCGTAATTTCGGCAAAGAATGAATCAAGAAACATTAATGGTCTAATAGAGCACTTAAGTAATTTAGAATATCCTCCTGAATTATATGAAGTCTTATTGGTCGATGATAATTCTATTGATGACACATTAAATTTGATTAAAGAAAAGACAGAACATTTCGCAAATTTTTCTGTATTTAGTATTAAAGACTCAGGAAAGAGTGGTAAAAGAGAAGCTTTATCTTTTGCAATACACAATTCAAAATATCCTTACATTTTAGTTACAGATGCAGATTGCCGTCCTGAAAAAAATTGGATAAAATCTTTTTCAAATAAATTTATTCAGGGTTATGATTTTATTTTCGGTGTGGCACCCTTCTATCAACAGAAAGAATTAGTCAACCAAATATCTTGTTTCGAAAATTTAAGGGGACAGATGCTATCATTCACAATGGCATCAGTTAATTTTCCTTACACAGCAGCTGCAAGAAGTTTTGGATTTAGCAAAAGCGCTTTTGATTTAGTTGAGGGCTACTCAAAAACTAACGATACACTTAGCGGTGATGATGATCTCCTTCTGAGAGAAGCAGTTAAAGCTAAATTAAAAATAGGGACAGTAGTAGAAACAGGTTCATTTGTTTATTCCGAATCTAAAAAAACTTTCTCCGAATATTTTCATCAAAAAGCCCGGCATACACAGACTTCATTCCATTATCTCAAAAGACATCGATTAATCCTTGGTTGCTGGCATACACTAAATCTTGTTTTTTTATTCTCCCCTTTCTTGATGTTAATTAATCCGTTATATGGTATTTTGTTTCCGGCAAAATTTTTTATTGATATTGTTGTCGTAAAATCAATACAAAAGAAATTCAGTTATAAATTTTCAGTCTTTGAAATCTTTTACTTACAAATATTGTATGAATTTTTTCTGATTATTCATTTTTTTAGAGCACGATTTACTAATGTAAAATGGAAGTAGTTGATTAATTTAAGAATACAAACTTCTGTCATTCTTCAAAGAAATAATTCTTTTGAAATTAGATCGTTAAAAAATTATCTTTAGTTTAATAAAAATTTAGAGAAATGGATTATAAACATTTAGCTGAATCAGCAATTAAGGCTAAACAAAATGCTCTGCCAACTTATTCAAACTTTTTTGTTGGGGCAGCATTGCTTGCAGACAATAATAAAGTTTATACAGGATGCAATGTTGAATCAAGTTCATATGGTTTGACAATCTGTGCTGAACGAAATGCAATATTCAAAGCAATTTCTGAAGGAGAAAGAGAATTCAGAGCAATAGCTGTTGCTGGAGACACTGAAGATTTTATTTCTCCTTGTGGTGCCTGTCGTCAAGTGATAAGTGATTTGTGTGGTGAAATAGATGTCATTCTTGTAAATGGAGATGGGAACTATATTGTCAAAAAAACTTCAGAACTACTTCCTTTTGCATTCGGAAATAAAGATCTTGAATAAAAAAATCAATCATATTTTTATCCTAACTGTTTAATCACATTATGACAGATATCCCTCCGCATCAGCTGCCAAAAGATACTGGCTGGATAGAAGTGATCACCGGTTGTATGTTCAGTGGTAAAACTGAAGAACTTATTCGACGTTTACGAAGAGCACAGATTGCAAAACAGAAAGTAAAAATATTCAAACCAAAAATTGATTCACGCTATTCTGCAAACTCAATCGTTTCACACAATGAACAATCACTTCCATCAATATTAATAGAAGATATTGACGAACTTCTTGAGAAAACAGACGATGCTCAGGTAATTGGAATTGATGAAGTACAATTTTTCAGCGAAAATATTGTTTCCATCTGCAATAAGCTCGCATTGGATGGTAAAAGAATTATAATAGCGGGCTTAGATCAGGATTACACAGGAAAACCGTTTGAGCCAATGCCTCAGTTGCTGGCAATTGCTGAATATATCACAAAGCAACATGCTATTTGTGTTGTCTGCGGAAACCCTGCAGACAAGACACAAAGAAAATCAAATAAATCTGAAAGAGTTTTAGTAGGAGCTGCAGAAATTTATGAAGCTCGTTGTCGCAAGTGTCACTACATCCCAAAAGAAAATTAAAGATCTGATATGGATTTTACTTCAGTGATAAGAGGATTATTCGGAATTATTCTTCTAATTGGTATTTCTTTTGTCTTTTCCAATAACAAATCAAAAATAAATTGGAGATTAGTTGGAGGTGGTCTGGCTCTCCAGATTGTTTTTGCAATTCTGATACTCAAAGGGGAAGTTCTGAGAACATTATTTTTTCCGCTTGGCTGGCCGAAAGATTTTTTTAACTGGATTAGTTACTTCTTTGTGCTCGTTTTAAATTTCACAACTGAAGGTGCAAGATTTGTTTTCGGAGATCTTGCTAAACCTCCAGGATCAGAAGGAAGTCTTGGATCTTTCTTCGCATTTCAGGTTCTACCCACGATCATTTTCTTCGCCAGTCTTATGTCATTACTATATTACCTCGGCATTATGCAAAGGATCGTTCAAGGAATGGCCTGGATTATGGCCAAGACTCTTGGAACGAGTGGAGCCGAATCACTTTCTTGTTCAGCAAATATATTTGTTGGTCAAACTGAAGCACCTTTGATGATAAAACCATTTCTGAACAAAATGACGAAGAGTGAAATACTTACAGTAATGGTTGGGGGAATGGCAACCATAGCCGGTGGTGTTATGGCTGCCTATATTCAAATTCTTGGAACTGCGTATGCGTTAAAAAACGGAATTCCGTTAATTGAAGCACAACAATTGTTTGCTACACATCTGTTGGGTGCAAGTGTTATGGCCGCACCGGCAGGAGTTGTGATTTCCAAAATCCTTTTCCCGGAAACAGAAGAACCAGTGACAAAAGGTACAGTAAAAGTGGAGGTTGAAAAGAATGCCTCAAATGTTATTGAAGCTGCGGCAAATGGAGCTGCTGATGGTTGGAAACTTGCGATAAACGTAGGAGCAATGTTGCTTGCCTTCATAGCATTAATTGCATTGATAAATTATTTACTAAATGGACTTGGTGATTTACTAAATCTGAATGAATCATTAATGGCTGAGTTTGGTCAGCCTTTAAGTTTTCAATTACTGATTGGATTAGTTTTACAATTTGTTGCATTTGGAATTGGTGTGCCCTGGGAAGACTCATTAAGCTTTGGAAGTCTACTCGGAGTAAAAGTAGTTCTGAATGAGTTTGTTGCATACACTGAAATGGGAACTTTGGTTGAAATCGGGAAAATTTTAAATGAGAAAACAATTCTTATGTTAACTTATGCTTTATGTGGATTTGCAAACTTCAGTTCAATTGCAATTCAGATTGGAGGAATAGGTCCACTTGCGCCAGATAGAAAATCTGATATAGCTGCTTTAGGAATTAAAGCAGTTATTGGCGGGGTACTTGCAACTTTAATGACTGCAACTCTAGCTGGCTTATTATTTAATTGAAATGATTGATTTAAGTTTTAAATATCGGGATGCCATCGGGTATTTAAAAAAACTTTCTCCCTTCAATCCTGAGATAGCAATTATTCTGGGAAGTGGGCTTGGGAATTTTGCAGATTCCACAAAAAAAATAAAAACTATTGAGACATCAGAAATTCCTGGTTACCCTGTAGCTTCAGTGGAAGGTCACAAAGGTTTAATTCATTTCTCCAATATAGGTGAAAAAAAATTACTGATTTTCCAGGGACGACTTCACTTTTATGAAGGTTATAATTTAAGCGACTGTATTCTTCCAGTACTGCTTGCAAAAAAAGTTGGATGTAAAAAAATAATTTTTACAAACGCTGCTGGTGGTATAAACAAAAATTTGAAACCGGGAGACTTAATGCTCGTTGAATCATTTAATTCAATGAATATAAAAAAAGAACTAACAAAGCTGCTTGGAATTTCTTCAATAGAATCTAAATTGAATTTTCTTAATTGCCCTTCTCAAATAATGAATGAAAATTTCAAAAAAGCTGCAGCAGAAATCCAGCTCAAATTGCATACGGGTACATACTTTTACAATAAAGGTCCGAATTATGAAACTCCAGCTGAGATTGAGATGATCAGAAAATTTGGAGGGGATGCAGCCGGAATGTCAACAGTGCATGAAGCGGTATATGCTTCTTCTATAAATTTAGATATTTCGATTATATCTTGTATTACAAATATGGCTGCGGGGATATCAACTGAGAAGCTCTCTCATTCAGAGGTGACACAAACTGCAAATATGGTTGCGGAGAAATTCAGTCTTTTGCTCAAAACAGCTATATCCAGAATGTAAGGTCTACCATTAATTACCTTAAATTTTATTGACTTTGTAAGAGGCAACCCCTAATTTTGGCAGTTCATTTTTATATTTTCAAATCACTTCATTAATCAGGTATGAAAGAATTTAGACTTAGACTTATTATCATTTTAGCTGCGATAGTTTTATCTATCTATCTATTATATCCAACCTATCTGGATTACCAGAATAGTAAAGATATTAAAAAAGCGCTTAGCTCAATTTCAAATCAACTCAAAAAAGAAAATCCCAATCTTACGAAATCACAACTTGATAAGATTTTGAGGGCCAAAGAAGACAGCATAATGGCTTCAAATCCGGATATATTAAAGGACAGGGAAAAGAGAATTAAACTTGGACTGGACCTTCAAGGTGGGATGCGAGTAGTATTGGAAGTAAATACTGCACAGCTTCTGGAGAAACTTGCCAAAAATCCGGATGAAGTATTCAAAACTGTAATTGCAGAGGCACAGAAAGAATCGGAAACTAGTGATGAATCTGTAGTTGACATCGTTGCTAGGAAACTTAGCGAAAAAGGAATACGATTAAGCAGGTATTTCGGTACAATTAGGGAAGATGATAGTCAGATAATATCCAGTCTAAATGAAAGTGCCGAAGACGCAGTTAACAGGGCTCAGGAAATTATTCGTAACCGTGTTGACCAGTATGGCGTAAGTGAGCCATCGATTGTGAGACAAGGAAGCAGGAGAATAATTGTTGAATTACCCGGAATAGCTCGCGAAGAAGAAGCAAAAAAACTTTTACAAGGAACCGCACTGTTGGAGTTTAGAATAGTTCGTGATCCTGATTTCACATTTCCCATTATGCAAAAAATTGACAAAGTATTAGCCGGTAAATCGCTAGATTCATTAGAGGTTGATTCATCAAAGACTGAAAACAAGACCACACAGGCTGATACTTCAATTGCCTCAAGTGATTCTGCTAATGAACAGAAAGAGTTGAGTGAAGAAGAATTTAAGAAAGAACATCCATTCTTCTCTATTGCACTTTTGGATCCCCAGGGAAGAAGTGCAGACGCTTACGTTAAAGCAGAAGATAAAAATAGATTGGAACTTATTCTTAACAGACCAGATGTTCAAAAGGTAATTCCAAATAATGTTGAATTTAAATTTAAAGCAAGGCCAGATATAGATGCTTCGGGTAATGAATTTTATGTAATGTATCTGGTAAATAAGGAACCAGAACTTACCGGCGGAGTTATTACTGATGCAAATGCTAATATTGATCCGAATACTTCAGCACCAATTGTAACAATGACAATGAATTCAGAAGGTGCAACCGAATGGGCGAGGATAACCGGTGCCAATGTAAATAAAAGAATTGCAATAATGTTAGATGGTGGAATTTTTTCCGCACCGGTCGTCAAAGGTAAAATTCCTAGTGGAAGATCTCAAATAGAGGGAATGGCTGATCTGAATGAAGCTAAACTACTTGAGATTGTGCTTAAAGCAGGTGCTCTCCCAGCTCCGGTTGATATTATTGAAGAAAGAACAGTTGGTCCATCACTAGGTGAAGATTCAATAAACAAAGGATTGACATCTGTTATACTTGGATATGTTCTCGTTGGGATTTTCATGATAATTTATTATCGAAAAGCAGGTACAATCGCAGCAGCTTCATTAACATTTACAATATTATTTATACTTGGTGTGCTAGCAGGATTTAATGCAACATTAACGTTACCTGGTATCGCTGGTATAATATTAACGATAGGTATGGCAGTGGATGCCAATGTACTTATCTTCGAGAGAATAAGAGAAGAAATGGCGACTGGAAAAACGATTAAAGCATCAATTGATAGTGGATTCGCACGTGCGTATTCTGCTATCATCGATTCTAATATTACAACATTTTTTACAGGTATAATTCTTTACCAGTTTGGTACTGGTCCAATACAAGGATTCGCTTTAACGTTGATGATTGGTATAGCAGCAAGTTTATTTAGTGCACTTGTTGTTGCAAGAGTAATTATGGATATGATGGTTTCCAAAAACATTGCAGTAACAGTAGGTTAATAACAAAGGCTTAAGGAGTTTTTTTTCACTATGAGATTTTTTGAAAATTTTAATTTTAACTTCCTCGGATTAAGAAAATTTACTTACGTATTATCAACGTCACTTTTTCTTGTTGGAGTAATTGCAGCATTTACCAGAGGATTTCATTTTGGTATAGATTTTAAAGGTGGAAGCGAAATAGTTCTTCAGTTTGAAAAACCAGTTGATGTTTCTGAAGTAAGGGCTGATGTTGAAAACATCGGGCTTGGAAATATGGAAGTAAAAACATTTGGTAGCGAAACCGGTGTAATGATTAGAACTGAGTTGCAGGTTATTCCCGCTTCCGTTTACCCAAAAGTTATCACTGGTATCGAGAACGAAATAGAAAAGTTAATGCCTGATGTTCCAAGAACAATAACAGATTCTTCCGCAAGCTCAGTTACTTATACATTCGAAAATCCGGATACTACAAACCAGATTGTTGATGGTTTGTTTACTGCTGGTTTTCAGTCTGCTCGTCTTTCCGAAGAGCCGGATAATGTTGGAATGATAGTCAGTGTTGGTATTGCAGATTGGATAAAAGAAAACCTCAGAGAAAAGATAACAAATAATTCTTTTACTGTTCTTAAAGAAGATAGGGTGGGTCCAAAAATCGGTGATGAACTTAAACGAGATGCAGTTCTTGCAATCTTTTTTGCTCTAATAGCTATCCTTGTTTATTTGGGATTCCGGTTTAAATTCATATTTGCATTTGGTGCTGTTGCAGCTCTCTTTCATGATGTGCTTATCACCCTGGGGCTTTTCTCATTATTATATGGAGTGATTCCCGGATTGAATCTTGACATCGATTTAACAGTTGTTGCAGCTTTTCTTACTCTTGTTGGTTACTCAATTAACGACACAGTTATTGTATTTGATAGAATCAGGGAAAATTTAAAGATTCACAAAACAAGACCTCTTTTTGATATTATAAACACGAGTATTAGCCAGACGATGAGCAGAACAATTCTAACTGGCGGTACTACCCTCTTGACTGTATTTGTTCTCTTAATCTTCGGTGGTGAAGTTTTAAGATCTTTCGCATTTACACTATTCTTTGGTATCATCATAGGAACTTATTCTTCCATATTTGTTGCGAGCACACTCGTTTATGAGTATGCATCGAAATACAAAAAGAAAGTAGAATTTTAATTCAAACAAAAGCCGGAAGATATTTTCCGGCTTTTTCATTTTAATCCCAACCGCAATTATTAAATACTTCTTCCAATAACAGAGTGCAATTCAAAATCATTCCTGTAATGATTCATTTGTAATTAGACCAATTAATACTATTTTTATAATAACTGAATAATCAATATCAATTAACAAAAAAAGGATAATGGTGAGCACGAAAATATACGTGGGTAATCTCCCCTGGACGTTTAGCAACAATCAATTATCAGATGCTTTTAAAAAACATGGTGACGTAATTTCAGCAAAAGTTGTAACGGATAAGGAAAGCGGACGATCAAAAGGTTTTGGTTTTGTTGAAATGGGGAATGAAACTGAAGCAGGCAGCGCTATAAAAGCAATGAACGGATCAGAGGTTGAAGGTAGAAAAATAGTTGTTGCTGCAGCTAAATCTAACTAAGTTAAAGTAAAATTTTTCAAACTTCCTTTCTCACTAAAAGGCTTTAAGATTTCAACCAGGTTTTAAACTAAAAATCCCCGAAAAAGTTAGCTCACTCTTTCAGAGATCTATTCTCTCCTTATCAATTTTTCAACCCGAAGTAACAGCAAAATCTTCAGTACGAATTTTATCCAATCTGTTTCCTGATTGATTCCAATGATTAATTCCCCCGCTTAAATTATAAACATTTTTGTATCCACTCCGTAAAAGAAAACTTGCTGCAATAGCTGACCGGTCTCCACTAGTACAATAAACTACAAGCTTCTCTTCCGGAGAAATATTAGTTATATTTTTTTCAAGATATCCAGTATGGATGTTTACCGATGTTGGAATATGCGAGAGATTAAACTCTGTATAACTTCTTACATCAATTACTTTGTATGAAGTGATATCTTCTTTCAATTCATCTACACTTACCTGATGCAGAATTTCCATATTTAAGCCGGATTCTTCAAGCTTTTCAATATCAGTACAGTATCCCTCTAAATTATCCATACCAATTCTTATTAACGCCCTATTAAGAAAATCAACTCTTTGTTCAGTAGTTATTAAAATTACAGGTTTTTCAAAATCCAGCAGCCAGCCAGCCCATGTGCTGAATGAATTATTATCCTGAATATTGAGACTGCCTTTAATATGTCCGCCTGAAAAACTTAATTTGTCACGCGTATCAACTATTTGATAACCATTCCTAAGCGCTTTTTGAAAATCCGCTGTATTTAATTTTACAGGATGTTTTAATGAACCTAATTTATTCGGCCCAATCTTATTTAGTTTTTTCATCGTCGCAAAATATTTAGGCGGCTCAGGTTGACCGTCAAGAAGTGTCTGAATAAATTTTTCCTCATCATTAATCTTTAACGCCCAGTTTGATAATTTCTCATATCCAACCGTTGAGCCAGGAACAGCACCTAAAGCTTTTCCACACGCAGAACCAGCTCCATGTGCAGGCCATACCTGTATATGATCAGGGAGAGATTTAAATTTCTTTAACGATTGGAACATTTGTTTTGCACCCAACATCATTGTGCCTTCAATACCTGCCACTATTTCTAACAAGTCAGGTCTTCCAACATCACCAACAAAAACAAAATCCCCCGTGAAAATTATGATAGGCTCAGGACTTGCCGGAGTGTCTGTTAAGATAAAAGAAATATGTTCAGGTGTATGACCTGGTGTGTGAAGCACTTTAAGAGCTAAATTTCCTACTTTAATCGTATTGCCATCTTTCAAACTTATATGGTCAAACTGGTATTGCCAATCTGATCCACCTTCATCTGATAAATAAATTTTTGCACCGGTTGCATTAGCCAATCCAAGTGAGCCGCTTAAAAAGTCTGCATGAATGTGAGTTTCAGTAATGTGAGTTATTCTTAAATTTTCTCGTTCTGCAATCTCCAGATAAGTATCAACATCTCTTTTGGGATCTATTACTATTGCTTCTTTTGTTGCCTGGCATCCGATAAGGTAACTTGCATGAGCTAATCCCTTTTCATATATGCGTTCAAAAAACATTAATCTTCCTATAAATATTATTCTACATTAAATTCTTTTTTACCTTGCCATCCGATAATACCGGGTTCAAGGTTATAAACTTTATCAAATCCAGCTTTCAGCATATAATTCCCAGCGTGAAAGCTTCTGTTGCCGCTGCGGCAATAAACATAGTAACTTTTATTCTTATCAAGTTTTTCAATTTCCTGTATGAATATTGGACTATTTATATCTATTAAAATTGAATTTGGTATCCGTACCATTTGGTGTTCCATTGGTGTTCGAACATCCAGGAGTATTGCATCCTTTTCTTCTGCTAATCGTTGTTCGAACAATTTAGCATCAAGATTTTCCACTAACTTCATATTACTTTTTCGTATTTACTTAATAAATTTTATACTCAAAATCAGATGCCGCAAAATCAAAAGGGTTTCAGCGGAATGTGTAAAAAAATCACTCTTTTTAGGTCTGGAAATTTGGAGAGAATTATTTTGTAATCGGAAGGTTAGCTTTATGCAGAAGGATTTACCCTCTTATTGTCTGGTAGATGCAATAAGATGATTTAAATGAAATATTAATTGAGAAAGAATTGAGGAAGATGGAATCGCGACACTCAAATTTCAAATGAAAATATCCAAATATAAATCTTTATCCAGGATGAAATAGTTAATTTATTGCAGCTGCAACAGGTTTGAACACGCTTTTTTCATCAAATTGAATTTTGGGTATTTTTTTATTCGGTTTGTAACTTTCAACTGCCTGATCAAGTGATTTAAAGCACGATAAAATCTTTGTTATGCCAACTACACGAAAAGATTCAATATCATTTAATTGAGGGAATACAAGTTTTAATCGAGATTCTTTTTCATTCACTCTTCTGAATATTTTAATAATCATTCCGATGAATGTGGAATCAACAAATGTGCAGGCTGAGAGATCTATAATTATATTCTTCCAGTAAAAAATCTCTTCACTTTCAAAAAGTTCCCACATTGGTTTTGCTTCCCGCAATGTTGCCGAAGGAATATCTACTTTTACAACCGCGACACCGTCAAATATTTCAAGTTTAAAAATATCCAATTTTATTCTCCTCTATTTTGTGCTACAAGAAATCGAGTTTGCACTTTATCTCATCTCTGAAAACATTATTCAGGATCAAAGATGCTTACAACCAAATTCCATTATAATGCCACACTATTTATCTTATTATCTTAATTTCTGCCAGAAACGACAGAAAATGAATATAATTATGAGAATAGAGTTTATTATTGGAACAGATGGGAAGGGATTAAATATGTTGCAACAACTAAAATTGACAGTAGGCAATTATTTCATCGCCATAAATTTAGCTGCAATGATGTTATGAATTATTTCTCCCTGAGAAAATTAACTGGCATACCATTATCCTCAAAATCAATTTTCTGAACAGAAGAATCCGGATTAAAGCTTTCCAATGCATTGGGAACAGTATGATAGCAATCCAAAATTTTTGAAATTCCTATGACACGAAAAGAATCAAGGTCTGTAATTTGAGGAAATACCAATTTTAACGTTGCGTCATTTTCTTTTAAATACCTGAATATTTTTACTATCATTCCAATAAACGTTGAATCAACAAAATTACAGCCTGACAGATCAATTACTATTTTCTTTTTTTCGAAAATCGATTCTAAATCCATTGTATCCCAAAGTGCCTGAGAATCTCTTAGAGTTGCGGTAATCAGATCAACTTTTATGATCGCAATGTCGTCAACATATTTTACAGTAAAATTTTCCATATATGTTTTCTCAACAGTTTACAGTATTTGACATTATAAGTTCATTACTGATTCTATAATAATGCCAGTTCAATTTGATGAATAATTAAATAATTTCATTTAATGATAATTAAAAATGAGAATACAGTTTATTCTGAAACATTTGAATTATTCAAAAGTGAGAACCCCTGTTTACGCACTCAGTAACAATAAAACTACTTAAGTAACACCATCTTCTTTATTTCCGAAAAGCTCAATCCTGAACCAGATCTAGAGTCGCTTGCCTGCAGATTATAAAAATATATTCCGCTTGGCAGAGTTGAAGCGTTAAATACTATTTCATAATCGCCAGCTGGTTTAATATCATTAAAAAGATTGAGTACTTCTTCACCTACTGCATTATATATTTTTAGTGAAACTAACGATTCTTCCGGGATTGAATATTTTATAGTTGTAGACGGATTAAATGGATTCGGATAGTTCTGATACAAGTTATAACCCGAGGGCAATTCAATCCCCTGCCCAGCAATTACTTCTGTTGTTCCACCAGCATTAACCCATTCAGTATAAATAACACAAGTCAACCTGTAAGATGCTTTTTTAAATAAGCCAATCGTAAAATCTTTAGCAATTTCCCAGAACTTATTATAGTAAGTACTATTATAATTGTGGCTAGCATAAGCGTAAGCAACCGAATCAGCATACAAGACCGAATCAACGTACTGATAATTATCATAGAGCATATTGAATACATAATCGGATAAATTATCGATATACTGTAGAGTGTCACCATCATAAACTATCTGTGATTGATTATTTTGAATCAGTGTTGATTCATATCGCGAGTGAACTCCATTTTGGTTCGTGTATTGACCGTTATAATTTCTTGTAATATGTAGTGGCATATGACCATCGCCGATATAGTGACCCAGATCTGCTGCAATTAACATTGCCTGATGCATATCATTCATTTCAAACAGAGTCTTAAGAGAATCGGCAGTTGATAATATTGCCCAGGGAAGAATACCCTGATCCAATACAAATGCATAACCGTGGATAGCAACCACCGAATCAAAGTCTTGTGGAATTGTACCTGTTGCAATGAATTCCGGATAATTATCAATATCGATATAATGTTTCGGTGCTTCATCTGGATCCCATGATTTTCTTGCATCAGCATCTGAGGCATGAGCTTTAAGTGAATCCGCCCAGGTTTCAAAAAATTCCATTTCCGGCAGGGCCGAAAGAATTGTATTATAATTTATGATTTGATGACCAATATATCCCCAGCCTATAAAAAGGAATGACAGCAAAATAAAAATTGTTGGGAAGATTTTATTTTTTAATGATTTCTGAGCCATTGCTTAACGATTTTTATGTATGTAAAACAAACATAGCGATGTTAATGTAATTGCACAAAGATAATATTTGTTTGTTCTGCATTAGCCTGGAATTGTTGTTTTATAAAAAACAGGATTCCTTGATCTGAACTGTATCATTATTACTTCGATATCTTTTCCGCTGTCCCTTAGGATATAACGAACTCCGTTTCCTCCGCCGTATTGAAAAAACTTAAGAGTGAATTCCTTCTTTTCATCCAGACTGGCAGACCACCGTGTTAATTTTGTGTCATTACCATGACCTGTTATTGCGTATATCCTGTTCTGAGAATCCTTCTGTAAATACGCTTCACCATAACCTGAATCTGCTTTAATAAAATTACCGGATACATCCCACAATTCTATGTTTCCGTTTGAACCGGTGGTGATTGCAAACTTTGTGGATGAACCGCTTCCAACTGAAAGAATCGATCTTGTATAAACGTATGGTGAGTCGGGCCAGTTTGCTGTAGAAGAACTGATTAGTTGACTAACCGTTGTAAAATCAGGACCCTGTAAATATTGAACTCCGTTATTCTGCATAGATGTTAACATATTTCCGCATACAAAATAAAGATTGCCGTTAGCCAGTGCAGCATCTACAATTTCATCTAATGCCGAATTTTGTCCAAGACTGTCAGGGTAGGTATTAAGTTTTACAAGAGTGTCAGTTGAGGAAATCTTAAGCCGAAGAATAGAATTATCATACGACCTGATCACATACACTTCGCCGTTTAATATTCTCATCCCGTAATCCCACTGGCTAAGGTAGGAATAAACCGTATCAATCTTACCAGTCGCAAAATTATACCTGTGAACCTGGTTTGGACCACTGTTTGTGCTTTTCATATAATAAAGATTATCACCTGCATGATCATAAGCCATTGAGCTCATTTCTCCTGATGACCACGTTTCGGAAAACAATTCCTGAACATTATAATATGAGGTTGTATTTGATGAAGCAGGATTAGAATTATTGTCCGAGCAGGAATAAATAAGAATCAAAAGAATAACAAAAACAAACAAATATATTTTAGTCTTTTTCAAAGCTACTCCTTAGTTGTTGCAAATAAAAAGTAATATATCGGAAAAAATTCTAAATCAAAATTCAAAATTATGTGTAGAAAAAGAGGAGTTGCGGTGTCGGATAGGAAGAAGAGGATTAAAACAAAAAATAGAGGGGAAAGGTTTAAGATTGTAAGTCTATTTCACTTTCACTACAACCATTGTCATATCATCATTAACTTCAGCAGTGCCTCGGAAGGTTTTAATTGAAGACCAGATCTCATTTACTATGTCTGCGGAGCGTGCGTTTGTTTTATTTTTGAGAATTGCGTTCAAGTTGTCGTCACCAAAAAGTTCACTGCGATCATTCATTGCTTCTGTAATTCCATCAGTGAAAAAAGCATAGATCTGCCCCGGTGCAATATTTACAGTTTCCTCAACAAGAGATTTCTCAAAGACAATTCCTTTTTCCAACCCTACGCCAAGTCCCTGTGTTCTGTAAGATTGTACGGTCCCGTTTGTTGCCTGCAGCACAGGCATATGACCCGCACGGCAGAAAGTAAGTTTATTAGATTCCATATCAAATAATGCGAGAGTAATGGTAACAAACCAGCTTCTATCCAGTTCCTCGTAAATTCTCTTATTGATATCAACAAGAATTTCCTTTGGAGTTTTATCATCCATACAGCTAAGCTTTATCATAGTCTGCAGCTTGGTCATATAAAGCGATGCAGAAAGACCTTTTCCGGAAACATCGCCAACAATAACAAAAAGTTTTGAATCGGAAACCTGTATCAGGTCAAAATAATCTCCACCAACCTGCATAGCCGGGATCATTTCACCGCAAATATCAAGTCCGGTCATATTCGGAATACACTGGGGCAGAAGCCCTTGTTGTATCTTTCTTGCAAGGTCAAGGTCTCTTTCAATTTTTTGTTTTTCAACTTCGGATTTGTATAAACGAGCGTTCTCGATTGAAATAGCTGCCTGGTTTGCAGCTGCCCATAACAGTTCAAGATCTTTACCGGCAAAATGTGAACCCGAATGTTTAAGACCGAACAAAAGCAAGCCAACAACTTTTGATTTTGCCATCATCGGAATTATAGTAAAAATTCCTTCGGAGATTAAATCTTTCAGCAACTTCATCTTTAAAGACAGTCTTAAAATCTGCCTGCTCAATAGAGGGATATTTTGTAATGAGGAATTTATCTTTTAAAAATTGAATCAGCCTTGATTCGGAAATAACACACTTTTCAGGATTCATGCCCACGCTATCAACAAGAGCTAAGTTGCCTTCTTTGTCCCGAACTAAAATTCCAAACGTATTGATTTTGAGTGCATCGACAAATGTATGCTTCATCAAGGCGAGTATTTTTTCAAGTCCTGCGACAATAGCCAGCTCGTTGCTCAACTCGATCAATACATTTTGATAAGCAAACTGCTCAGGATAAAATCTTTTAGTTAAGAAATTCTGGAATCTGTCTTTGGTTGATTGAAACACGAGCGCAAAGATGATAAAGAAAACTCCTGCAATTATTCCCTGGTTCTCAACTCCGAAGAATGAACTTATGCTGTGTCCTGCAACATAGATAACGAAGAAATAAATCGCAGCAACTGTTACAGTTGCAGTTCCGTAAACAATAGTATTCTTTACAACTACACTTACATCCATTAACTGGTATTTAAAAATTGAATAAGCAAAAATTAATGGAACAAGTACTATCAATATGATTGGTGTGTAATATTCAGGAGAATTAAATAATGTATCGGAAATAGCCGGAGCCAATAGATTAACATATACAGCTATTACTCCCCCAAAACATAATGCTATTATCATTAAAAGAATGGGTTTACGTTTTTCTTTTGATTTGATTTTTATGTATTGAACGATCAATGCTATTATTGCAGCCACGAAAGCAGCGTTAGACAAATAGTAGTATAAATTGACTCGAAAGATTACTTGATGCTCCAGAACTCCGTTAAAAACAAGAACGAAGACTGTAAAGAATGTTAGAAAGAAAATTGATGGAATAATGAATACGGTTCTCTTAACCCATTTCTTTTTTGCAAAGTTGAAAGTGTTAGGAAAATTCCACAAGAAATAGTTAATTACAAACGGTGAAAATGTCATACCGATAAGCCAGAAGAAAATGACAAGGTAAGCAGCCCAGCCATATTCATTTAAAAACTTATCATACTCACCATAAATTGGAAGATGAACCATTAAAGATGAAAGAACGGTCATTACGCCCCATAAATAAAACAGTCGATGAATACGTCCATCGGGTTTTGATGTTAAAACTATAAAGCCAATCAACATCCAGAATAATGCACTCAAACAGGAAGCCAGCCAGTCAAACTGAACCAGCTTTTTAACAAATACTTTTGTGGAATAAATTTTTCCGTCTCTTTCATACTTGTATGAAGCGTATTGACCATAATCAAATTCATTGAGAATATATTGAGCCTGGATCGTATTCTTAATTGTCTTGCCATCTATTTCAATCAGTTGATCACCATTCCTGATCCCTGCATCCCATGCAACTCCATTTACCTTAACACGATCAAAGAGAATGACAACGCTATCTTTATCAGCTTTATTGTGGTTCCCATAGACATTCGTCATTACTTCGTACATTCACTTCCACCGAAAAATAGATGTCCAGGATAGCCACACTGATCAGCAGCAGCGAAAGCCATAAAATTAGACTCGAACGATATTTCAGCAATATTGATTTTATACTGTTCATAATTTTATCTGACTTTAACAACGATCAAAGTAATATCATCTGATTGCTGATTGCCTTGTGTAAATATTTGAACATCTTCTTTAATTCCGCTTAATATTTCATTTGCTGATTTGTCCATAAGATTTTTAGCGGTCTTTTCTAATCTCTTCTCCGAGTATTCTTCAAAATCAAGATTCAGTGCTTCAGAAACACCGTCTGTATACAAAATTATCACATCATCTGTCATTAACTGAACCTCTTCGAAGATATATGGTTCAGAAGTCTTCATCACCCCAAAAATAATCCCGCCTTGACTTAGTTTAATAATTTTATCACCTCTTAGTATATAGGGTGGATTGTGTCCGGCATTTACATAGGTTAGTGTGTTTTTAAGTGTATCGATATAACCCCAAAAGAAAGTTATGAATCTACCTTCGGAAGAATTTGCTGTTACAAGGTCGTTAATCATCGCAGTGGCATCTGCTATTTTCAAATCCTGCCGACAAATCACTTGTAAAAAAGCCTGGATATTTGCCATCATCAGTGATGCGGGAACTCCTTTACCTGCAACATCAGCAATAGCGATATAAAACTTGTTATCATCAATCGGAATCACATCATAATAATCACCACCAACTTGTTTTGAGGAAACATTAAGAGCAGCAATATCGTATTTATCATACTCAGGTAAAGTCGACGGAAGTAGATTTCGCTGAATATCTCTTGCAATCAGAAGGTCTTCTTCCATTTTTTGTTTTTCGAGAGCTTCAAGAAAGAGTCTGTTATTTTCAAGAGAAATTATTGCAAGGTTTCCGATTGAGTAGGTGTATTCAATATCATTCATCTTAAATTGTCTGTCTCCAGCCCGGCTGCCCAGCATAATCAAACCGCGTGTTTTTCCCTGAAGCTGCATCGGAACTATCAGTTCAATGCCAAGTTCAATTAGATCATTATATTTTTTTCTGATATCATCCTTCGTTAAAGAGTCATTGACTTTATGAAGCTCGTATTTTTTTATTAAAGAAATTAATTTCTCATTATCAAATTTTGAATCGAGAATATCAGCTTCATCTTTTTCAAAAAGTAAAACTGCATATTTCTGCACAAGAAATTGTCCCAGGATTGAGAACACAAGTAATTTGACAACTCTGAATGATTCCGCAAACGAACCAAATTCTTTGCTCAGTTCAAACAAAGAGCTCAATCGCTGTACTCTTGAATCAAGTTGACGATTTACTTTTTGCAGCTCATTTATTACCATTGAGTTTTGTACTGCTGTAGCAGAGATGTTAAGAATTGTGGCAAGGAATTCAACATCATCTTCAGTATAGTCGGACTTATTTAGTTTTTCCCCAAGACAAACGATACCAATACACCCGTCTGATGAGCTTATTTTTTCAGAAACTTTTAAGTTTGCCAATTCCATAAATGATAGAAGCTCCGGGCAATCTGTACAATTTGGTGTGGCAGTAACCTGAGGAAAGCGATCAATTAAATCTTGTGTAAGTCCTTTCGATCCTTTTAGAATTATTTGATTATTTTCTTTTAAGGCAATCAGGCCGCGTGTTGCTAAAAATTTTCCGAGGCAGGTTAGCAAAACATTGTTAAGTATAAAATCAAGATCAATACTGGAATTAATTATTCTGCTAAAATCAACAAGAGCAGTGAGGTTTCTCTTTACTTTTAAACTTTTAGCTTCCAGCATTTTACTAATCGCTTCTTATATTTTTCGAAAGAAGCACTTGATTGTATTTGCCGGGTACTGTAATGTATTCCACATTGTCCATTAAAGATTTCATTAAATACATTCCAAGACCACCAACCCTATGTTCAAGATAATATTTTTGGAGGTCCGGACGAGGAACCCTGTCCGGTTCGAATGATTTTCCGTAATCTATAATTGTAATAGTAAATATTTCTTCATCGTAATTAATTTTAATAATTATTTCACCCCGTGGTGATAGTTTGTAAGCATGTTTTATGATGTTTGTACAAGCCTCATCAACTGCCAAAATAATATTGTCAATAGTGGAGCTCGGTATCCCGGCTTCGAGAGCATTTCCACTAACAAAGTCCCGTATCTCAGATAGGTTTTCTGTCTGGCTCTTGACTGTTAGTTCACTTGCTTTATTTTTTTTGCGGACGGACAATTTTAACTCCCGACAAACTTTTTTATAGCTTCATCCTCATTCTTATAAATTTCATAAAGGAGAGGAAAACCGAGCAAATCAAAAATGTTGAATACTTTATCACTCATATTGGTAAGCTTTATATCGCCTTTGTTCTCCCTGATATTTTCTATATAAGCCATAAAAACACCTAACCCGGCGCTGCTTATGTATGCAAGCTCTTCAAAGTTCACTACAATTTTAAATTTGCTATCATTTATTAATTGAGTAAAATTATTCTCAAGAGTTGGAGCGGTGTGAGCATCCAAATATCCCTTGAGATTAATAATACTAACGTCCCCAGTTTCCTTAATCGATGTACTGAATTCTGCCATCCTTACTCTCCATCAAAATTTATTTTTTGTTGCCACTTAAAAATAACTAAAGTAATATCATCATACTGCTCATGACCACTGGAAAACACTGAAATTTCATGAATTATTTTATTTGAAAGTTCGTCTGCACTAATATCAATGTTTGATTGAAGCACTTTCAGAAAATACTTATCGCCAAAATCTTCCATTAAATCATTTTTAGCTTCAGTTACACCATCTGTATATAGAACAATTGTATCATTCTCCAGTAAGTCTATGGAATATTCTTCGAGTGTGTTTTTAAAATAATCACTATCACTTAATCCGAGACCTAAACCTGAAGGTTTAATCTCTCTGGAATCATCTTTTCTTAATAAAAATAGTGGACAATGACCGGCTCTGGAAAAAGTGAGTTTCTTTTTATTCAAATCGAAATAACCATATGCTGCACTTACAAATGTTTTATTATCTAAAGTATGCCGAAGTATTTCATTAGCTTTTATTAATATGTCTTTTGGTGTTTCCATTGTTTTGGAAAGCGATTCGAATATCCCTTTTATTTCAGCCATAATAAACGCAGCAGATATTCCTTTTCCTGAAACATCCGCTATCACAAAGCCGAGTTTTGATTCACTGATCTTAAAGAAATCATAATAGTCGCCGCCAACTTCAAACGCAGGTATGAATACAGAAGCTATCTGTAGATTTTTAAATTCAGGAGCTTTAAGCGGGACAATTTTTCTCTGAATTTCTCTTGCAACATCCAGTTCTTTTTCAAGTCTTTCCTTTTCAATTGATTCTTCTAAAAGTCTTGAATTTTCTATTGCGACCGACGCATAATCAGAAAATGTTTCAATAGCACTAAGGTCATCTTGTGTAAATATTTGTCCTGTAGATTTTGCTGCAACAAGTATCCCTTGGGTTTCACCTCTGGTCTTTATTGGGGAAACAGAAACGACTGAGAATAAATTATCAGTATTGGCTTCAACTATTTTCTCTTTAAGGGTAAATGTCTTTGTTGATGTCAATTTTTCAAAACTAATTTTTTCAAGAATCTGATTTGAAATTTGATCTGATTCTAGATACCCAATGTTTTTTGCCGCCACTGAATTTTGCTTCGAACCGTTTTTCCATATTATCCACGAAGCCTTTGAACCACTTAGTTTTTGAGTTATATCTGTGACTGTTTCTGCAAGATCGTCAAAGTCGAGTACCTCAGTAATTAACTTGCTGAAATATTGAAGTGATGTTACTTCCTGAGCTTTGCGGTCATATGCCTCCGCAGTTGGCAGATGAAAAAGTGTCGTGAAAAATAATATTACGAAATAAATCGATCCATAAATCATAATTATCTGGTTGAATTGTTTTAGTGATGGTGAAAACCCAAGTAGTATCTGGCTATAAACATTTTCACCGCTACTATTGATAATGTTTACGATAAACAGAGTTGTGATTAAAAAGGAAAGCAGTAATAAATAAATTTTTTCTTTCTTTGTTAAAAAAGCAATCCACGAGATTCTGTAGAGAATTGAATATCATCAAAAGTACAGCCACGATAAAGAATGTAGTTATAAGAAATTCGAAGCCGTCATCATTTAAAAAATTGATTGATACGCTTGCTAGAATGAAGAATACAAGCATCGTATTAAAATATATTCTGCTATTCTTTGCCTGATTTAAAATGAAAAAATGTCTGAGTATTACTAAAAAAAATGAGATGATACTTACAAGGATCAAAACATAGATAATGGAAACGATATTATATACGAGACCAGGATTGTTTAGTTTGAGATTTACTGTATCAAAGATGCTTGTTAATAGGTAGTCTGAAAACATAATTATAAAGAACATAATTGCCAGCAGGATCCCAACATTTAAGACCAGCGAAAGTGGTAGCGAAGAACGACTGTTTTCAAACCTGATTAAAGCTAGTACCAGGAAGAATATTGCAACTCCGATAATGAAATCAAATAAAAGTCTGGTCGGGATTGTATCCGGATTTCCATAAAATATTTTCAAAATAAATAAGAGGATTGCAGCAATAAAAAAGAGCTGCATTTGTCTGCTCACAATATTTTTTGAAAAATTCTTCATTTCGTTGAATAAATACTATTACCCAAAATAGGGTTGATTAAAATTAAGTGAAATCAACTAATAATTAAAGATTTGCGTTATAAGCGGACGTTTTTTAGGATGGTTGAGAGAAAAGAGGCAAACTAACAAAAGCTGAAAATGAGAAAAGTGAGAATAGCTCCCGAATCACTAAAAGTATCTTATTTCCCTGGACTCTTTGTTACTTCTGTGTGTACTCTTATTTTTTTGTTCTGCAGATCTCTAGTAAGCTCCTGAAGTTCTTTTTGTAACTCCTCCATTTGTTTTTTGAATTCATCATCGGAATAGTATTTGTGAAAATAATTTCTATCAATCTGATATTTAATTAACATAGTATCGTCTGAAGGTTTAACCGGTTTAAAGTTTTCAAGGTTGTAAAGATCGGTCCCGGCATTCGCCTGCACTAATGAATCAATGTTTAAGGTATTATAGTTGACGACATAACTATAAACTGAGTCATCATTATAGTATTCAATTTTAATTTCACTTTTTGATTTCTCGATCTTCGGAATTTTATAAGCATAAAAGTGAATATTGTTTGTAGCCTGCTCTATTAATGGATCAATCGCGGCAATTTCGGGAATTGGAACTTCTGAAACAGCAAAATTAGGAATATCAACTCTGCATATGTTGGAATCAAATGCAACTGTAAATGGTTGTCCATTTTTCATTTCAGCATAATGTTTAAAAGTTGAATCATATTTTAGCTTAAGTGTGAATTCTTTGATCTGTTTCTCATTTGCTTTTATATGTTTTTCTGTCCATTTCAATTTCTTTTCAGCGATTACCGGATCAAACAGATAAGATTCTTCAAAAATCGAATCCGGAGTTACGAAAATATATTTATCGCCGGAAGTATTTTTTAATTTGGAAATTGCATTTACAACAACAACTTCTTCATTTTCACTAATACCTTTAGGTACGATTCTATCAAATTTTGTTTTGTTCAATTTCTGCGCTGCAACGAGTAAATCAGCAAAGAGAGCTTTTCTCAAATTCCACAAGTTCGGATTTATTGCAACGGTATTATTATCATTAACAAGTACCTGAGATTCAAGTGCATTACTATAACTTCCAATGATTGAATCAACAGTTTGCTTTTGTGTATCATTCAAATTCATTGCAGTTACAAATTCATTATAACTTCCTCTTTTCACTTTTTGATCACTTGATCTTATCTCAAAAAATTCTTTACCGGAATCATCAGAACCTAAAAGCAGATATTGCTTTCGTGTATCATCAAGCGGAAGTTCATTGTTAAATGCGAAGTTGAAAATATCTTCATTGGTAAGGTTTGCAGCAACTAATACCGGCTGAAGATTTTCTTTGTAGAATCCAGCCAATGCCACTTTCTGATTTTCCCACATCTGATTTAATAATCCGGGATTGAATTTCATAACAAGCATAACAGCAATTGTAATTAATGCTAGTGCCGCTGCGGGTATCCATCTTTTCGTCTTTCCAGTTTCACCTTTTTGACCTTCTATTGAAGCCATCAATCTAGTTTCAAAGAAAGGAGATTCAGGGACTCTTTGGACACTGTTTGAAAGCTGTTTAATATTTTTCAAATCTTCCAGCTTCTTCCTCATTTCAAGCGAAGTAGCCAAAATATGTTCAACTTCAGCTTTCTCAGTAGCAGAAAGTTCGTCATCAATGTGAGCGGAAAGTAATTCCGGAATTCGTAAATCTTTTTTCACGCCATAAGCTCCTTTTCCAAAGGCTGTAAAATTTCCTTCAGCTTTTCCCTTCCTCTAAAAATCCTTGACTTAACAGTACCCATTTCACATTTTAATGATTCCGAAATTTCCTGATAACTAAATCCTTCGATATCTTTTAAAATCAGTGGCATTCTAAGTTTCACAGGCAGTTTTGCTATTGCATCCATTACAATTTTTGATATGTCGTTATTTTCAACCGGAGTGGAATACTCTGAAACTTCATATCCTTCATCGATTGGTGAAAATATTTTTCTAACATTCATTCTTCTTAAATAATCTTTACACCTGTTTACAGTAATCCTATAAAGCCAGGTAGTAAATTGAGATTCAAACCTAAAATGCTTTAGATTTTTATATACAGTTATAAAAACCTCTTGGGCAATATCATCAACTAAAGCACTGTTGTTCATTGTAATGTATATGATATTTCTAACTTTTTCCTTATGTCTTTTGACGAGGACTTGAAAGGCTGATTTATCGCCTTCAATAAACTGCCTGATTACGGAATAATCATCATCTATTGAAGATATTTGGGGCTGCTGCAAGTCCTTTTCTTTGTCGTTTGAATTCATTTTTTAGACGCAATATTTACGTTGATGTTCCAATTATAAATTGTAATCCTAAACTTAAACTAATGCAATTTAAATTGTATCATTTGTTTGCAAAAGTATATCTAACTGATTAAATTTCGATGAAAATTTAAAGGAGTCATTCATGAAAATCAAAACCACCGAAAAATATGGAGCCGTCATTGTTGAATTAAAAGGAAATGTGATGGGCGGTGATGATACTAAGGAATTTAATGATTTACTGCATAAATTAATTGAAGAAGGAAAAATAAGAGTTATAATTGACTTAAGTGATGTAAAATTTATGAACAGTTCAGGGCTTGGCATGTTGATAGGTGGCTTAACCACAATGAAAAAAGCAAATGGATCATACAAACTTGCTAATGTTACCGATAAAATTCAGAGCTTACTAATTATTACAAAACTGATAACAATTTTTGAGCATTATGATTCTGTTGAAAAGGCAGTCGAATCATTACCAAAATAATTTAGTCTAAATTCTTTTTTAATAAGTTACTCCGAATTGAAAAGTTCGGAGTTTTTATTTGTATAAACTAACTCCTAAACAAAAAATCATTTTATGAGTGTTACAGTACTTGTTGGAAGCCAGTGGGGCGATGAAGGCAAAGGGAAAATTGTTGATATACTTAGCGAAAAGTATAAAATAGTTGCAAGATACCAGGGTGGTGCAAATGCGGGTCATACAGTAATTATTGGTGATAATAAATATATCCTACATTTAATTCCTTCCGGAATTTTAAGAGATGATGTTATTTGTGTTATTGGAAACGGTGTTGTTCTTGATCCAACCGCATTACTTGAAGAAATTGATCTGCTTGAAAAAAACGGTATAAAGGTGGAAGGCAGATTATTTATCAGTCATAATACTCATCTTATTATGCCATATCATAAATTGCTTGATTCAATAAGCGAAAGTGGTGATTCAAAAATCGGGACTACGGGAAGAGGAATTGGACCGTGTTATATCGATAAGTTTGCGCGAAAAGGTATTAGGATTGTTGATTTGCTAGATCGGACAGAACTTGAAAAGAAAATAAGAATAAATCTAAAAGAAAAGAACGAGCTGCTTAAAAAAGTTTATGAACACGAAGGTCTTGATGTTGATGCAATTGTTAAAGAATACCTGGAGTTCGACCAGACAATTGATAAATACATAAAAGATGTTCCCTCATTTCTTAATAACGCAATTGCTGAGGGAAAATCAGTTTTACTTGAAGGCGCGCAAGGTGCTCTACTAGATGTAGATCACGGCACATATCCTTTTGTTACTTCCAGTAGTCCAACTTCTGGAGGAGCTTCGACGGGGACTGGGATACCACCAACTAAAATTGATTCAGTAATTGGTATTGTTAAAGCTTACACAACACGTGTAGGCAATGGTCCATTCCCTACTGAACTTTTAGACGATGATGGTGAGAAACTTAGAGAAGTTGGAGCTGAATTTGGTGCTACAACAGGAAGACCAAGAAGATGCGGTTGGTATGATGCTTTTCTCGTTGCTTATTCCCAGATGATAAATGGTATTACTTCAGCTGCAATTACTAAACTGGATGTTCTAAGCAGCTTTGAAAAAATTAAAGTTTGTGTTGGATATGAACTTAAAGGTAAAAGAATAAAATACTTCCCTACCGCAGTTGAACAGCTTTCTGAAGTTAATCCGATTTATGAAGAACTTGAAGGTTGGAATCAGGATATCAGTGATTGTACATCATATGATCAGCTTCCTAAAAAAACGATAGATTATCTAGACTTTATAGCAAAACATTCGGGGATAAAAATTGATATTATTTCAGTTGGTCCAAAACGCCGACAAACTTTTTACGTAGCATAAATTTTTAAGTGATTAATCCTCATCATTCTTGAGATAAATTTCTTCCTGCATTTTACCCTCCTTTTCTCTAATTTTGCTTCAGTTAAATGTTTACTTCTTTAGGTATGTTATGAAAATGTCCGGTGGACCCGGTTCCGTAAATATTAAAATTATTCTCCTGATAATAGCTGCGTTAATTACGATTGGGACACTTTATTATACCCAAACCCTTGTTGACAGACTGCAGGAAAAAGAACGACAAATTGTTGAACTTTATGCTAAAGGAATTGAGTACCCTGGCTAATACTACAAATCCAGATGTCGATATTACTTTTCTATTTGATAATATAATTAAACCTATAGATTTTCCTTTAATTCAGTCTGATGCTGAAAATAATGTTTACAGTAAAACCGATATCAGAAATATTGAAATCGATACCAGCCTTACCCCTGATAAGTTTAATGAATTTATATCAAAAACTATAAACGAAATGGATGCGACAAATCCTCCTATTGAAGTGAAGTATGAAGGAACGATTATTAATAAAATACACTATGGTGATTCGGAACTTATTAAGCAACTTCGATTTTATCCATACGTTCAGTTGATTATTGCTGCGATGTTTATAATTCTCGGTTACATAGGTTTTAGCAGCATAAAGCGTAGTGAGCAAAGTAATATTTGGGTTGGTATGGCAAAAGAGACTGCACATCAGTTTGGAACTCCAATCTCCAGCTTAATGGGTTGGCTCGAAATGTTGAAGATGAATTATCGGCAACCGGATAAAGTTCTGGATACCACAGAGGAAATAAGTAATGACGTTGAGAAGCTAAATAAAATTACTTATAGATTTTCGAAAATAGGTGCAAAACCTGAATTGGTAAAAAAGAATGTCATGGATGAAATAAAACAAGTAACAACTTATTTTGAACGAAGGTTGCCTCAAACAGGGAAAACAGTTGAACTGAAAATTTCAGGGGATGATCAGGCTTACGCGGAAATTAATTCTGAGCTTTTTGAATGGGTCGTTGAAAACTTAATTAAGAATGCCCTGGATGCAATTGAAGGAACAAAAGGCAAAATTGAAATATCTATCCATGAGATAAGAAAAGGAGTCGAAGTTGAAGTTTCCGACAGTGGAAAAGGGATTGAAATGAAAAGACGAAAAGATGTATTTCGACCGGGTTACAGCACCAAGAAAAGAGGCTGGGGATTGGGGCTTAGTTTATCTAAGAGAATCATCGAAGGATACCACGGTGGAAAAATATTCGTTAAAAGTTCAAAACCCGGTGAAGGAACCACATTCAAAATTGTGCTCAAAAGTAGTTCTTAAATAAAATTTTTCCTACAAAATTAATTGCTATCTGCTCCTGAAAACTAGAAGCAAAACTAACCTCATATTTTCGTTCTATTTATCCAACCTTCTTACTCCATTCAACTCTATCAGAATCAACCCACTAAGAATGCTTAACAATTGCCTTAATTTAAAGATGGAGTGAGAATTGTAGCTCATCTATATATTTTTCAAGAATTCTGGTCAGATATGACGTTATTTCTTTCATATTTATTTGAAATTGTTTTTACAAGGGAGTTAAAGGAATCGTGGGGATTATTTTACAGGTAATTTTTTCCCCGATTATTATTTCATCATCAAATCCTTGTAAACAACCCATTATTGAGTGATAAAAACCAGTGGCACCGATGTTGAGAAGTATAGAACGAAATAGTTTAAGCATAGCATCCCTCCAAATATGACACACAATACTGCCGGGTTTCGCCCTCACAATCCGGCAGTTGCCCTTTTAAACCAGTTCTGTGCTGTTATCTTCAATGATTTCACTACCGATTCTCTATCAACTGATACATCAACCAGAATTTCCCCAAAATCCCGAAGGAGTACAAAATTGATTTTGCCATCTTTGTTCTTCTTGTCAACACTCATCCTTTTAAAAATAGCTTTCGAATTTAATCTTTTAATGTCTGTTGAGAATTTGAATTTCATTGGCAGCTTAAGCATATAATTAAGCTGCACCTCATTAATCAATCTCTGTTCGTATGATAAGTTGAGTGCCCCAACTATACCCGCAATAACAGCTTTCCCATGAGAAATTTTGTATGAAGAAATGCTTTCAAATGCATGTGCAAATGTGTGACCAAAGTTTAAAATTTTTCTTAAGCCTGTAACCTCCTTTTCATCCTTTGAAACAACTGCAGATTTAATTCTGACACACTCATATATAATTTTATTTAAATACTTCAAATCTTTTTTTAATATTCGCTTCACGTTTGAAAGAAGATTAGAGTAAAATTTTTTATTAGTCAGGAATGAATACTTTATCACTTCCCCGATGCCGGAAATCATTTCTTCTTTTGGAAGAGACTTTAAAAAGCTTGTATCGATTAAAACCAATTCCGGATGATAAAATGTGCCAATAATATTTTTAGTTTTATGAAAGTTAACTCCTGTCTTTCCACCTATCGAGCTATCAACCGCGGAAAGTAATGTGGTTGGAATATGGATTAAAGGAATACCCCGCATATATGTTGATGCAGTATATCCCGCCAGATCACCAATGGTTCCACCACCAATTGCAATTAAGAGAGTATCTTTACCAAATTTTTCCTTAAGGAGCGTACTGTATATCTGGTTTGCTGCATTAAAGGATTTGATTTTTTCCGATGCAGAAAGAGCTAAGTAAAATCTTTTAGTTGAAAAACCGTTAATAACTTTTCTGAGTGAGCGTCCGTAAATTCGGTCAACATTTTTATCAATTACTACTAAAACTCTTTTAGGAAGTTTTTTCTCATTTATGAATTTTGGTAATGTCTTGAAAATATTGTTGCCAATATTAACCGGATATTTCTTTGTTTCTGTGTTTACTACTATCGTTTTCAAAATGATCCTTTAATCTTTTATCAAATCTCGGTTAATATATTTGGCAATTATATCCACTGTTTTTCCTACTGACTGGTTATCTGTATCAACAATAAAATCGCACTTTTCATAATACATTTTCCTGGAATTGAGCAGTTCATTTATACGTTCTAAAAATTGTTCTTCTGTAGGAACCTCAATATCATCAAACAAAAATGCAGGACGGTCTTTTTAAACCTCAGTCTCTTATACGCCATTTCAGGTGATGATTTAAGATAAATAATTTTTCCGGTTGATTTTATAATTTTGAAATTTACCTCAGATGCAATAGCACCGCCACCCAGCGAAATTATTGATTCAAACATTTGCGAAAGCATTTTCAGGATTTCTGTTTCAACATTTCGGAAGTATTCCTCACCTTTTTTTTCAAACAATTCAACTATCCTCATTTCTTCTTGCTTTTCAATCTCTTTATCAAGATCAAAACATTTCCATCCAAGAGTGTTCGCCAATATGGGACCAATCGTGCTTTTACCGGATGCCATAAAACCCGTTAGATAATAGATATTTTTATTCATAACCAATCAGGTCAAAAATATGTTTTATTATTTGAATAGTAAAGAAAGGTGATGTGATATTATTTTATCAGAGCTGAAAAACGACACCGAACACAAAAGTCAAGCCGCTGATATCCACTTTTGTTTCGAAAGGATTTTCAGACAGCTGGATTATGTTGCCCTGGTATTCAATTTCAGTTTTTGTGTATTTGCTTGTTACGTTATACTGCGGGTTTCTGAATTTCATTTCTAATCTTGCAGATAGATTATCAAGGATCATATAGTCCATTGAAGTGGAGACCAGTAAGCCGAGTGAAGCTTTTCTTTGAGTTACTTCAAGACTTACATTGCTGAAATTCCTTACAAACCAACCATAATAGTATCCAATGCCGCCGCCCATTGTAAATTTAAATTTCTCGGTTGAAAACGGGAAAAAATAGTATGCTGTAAGTTCGATAGGTATTGTTCTGAATCCATCTTCGACCTCAAAGATATAAACCTGGTTTCCTATGAAAGCAGTAAGGTTGGGTTGTCTAGTGGTTTGATCAATGTATTCAACGTTTAATCCGAGAATAAATTCTGAAGAAAATCTGTATCTGATATCGAGGCCGGGGTTCCAGATGTCTTCGATTGGAAATGATTTGTTTCTCGCTTCAATATCTGAAGAATTAGGATTCAAATAAATATCTGCAGAAGTTGTATAAACTGCATTCACTGCTATTCCCAATTTTCCAGAACTATATTGTGCAAGTAAACAACTGGTTGATAAAATGAAAATGGATATGATGGCTAACGGTTTTAACATTATTTAAGGTAATTATGCCGATGAATGCAGTAAGGTTGGGCTGGTTTGCGGTCTTCTTAATATATTCAACATTCAAGCCGAGAATAAACTCTGATGAAAATCTATACCTGATATCAATACCGGGGTTCCAGATATCTTCAATTAAGAAAGATCTGTTCCTTGCTTCTGCATCTGAAGAATTGGGATTGAGAAAAATATCTGCGGAAGTTGTGTAAACAGCGTTAATCGAAATTCCAAGTCCAAGTGAATCAAACTGAGCAAAAGTATTGCTTACTAATGAACTTATAATTACCAGGAATAAAAATAGTTTTGTCATAACCTCGGGTATTGAAATCTAATATAGAACTTGAGGATTTTATTGTTTAAAAGAAACACTCGATTATTATCGTGAATATCTATTAAGCAATAATACAAAAAATGTTAAATATGATGATTCATCGAATATTTACCCAAAAGAAACTGCGAGAGTGATTGAGCAGTTAAAATTGATAAAATATTAATTTATGTAGAAGAGTAAAAAATTACTATTTTTACTATAATTACTATAGAGATACAGAAAAATTACTCTTCTATAGATACTGCAAATGACGGGGTTTTAAATGATAGGAACAAATTCATTTATTTTATTGTCCCTTCAACACTATTTGACAAATCTGAAAAATATAATCTCACAAACAATTAAATAGTATATTTTAAATTTATCTAAAGGGTTCAATAATGAATAGACACTTAAAGTTCATTGCGTTTTTCACACTCATTGCATTTACTTTTTTTTCACTTAATGGTTGCGCCACTGTTTTCAAAGGGTCTACTGAAGAAGTAAGCTTTGCATCTGAACCTGATAGTGCAGACGTTTATGTCAACGGGACAAATTTAGGGAAGACACCAACAAAGTTAGAGTTAGCATCAAAAGATACATATACCATTGACTTTAAGAAGGAGGGATATAAAACTAAATCAGTGATGTTAAATCATTCACTTGGTGCAGGGTATCTTGTTCTAGATATTGTTTTTTTGCTTTTGTTTATACCAATTATTGTCGATGCTGCAACCGGAAATTGGAATGAGCTTGACGCAACATACTTGAAAGCAGTCTTAGAAAAAGAATAGAAATAAAAAAAAAGTTAATCTAATAAATAGGAGTCAACAAAATGAGAGTATTTACTTATCTAGTTTCGTTAGCCTTAATTTTTTGTGCCAATATATTTGCACAAAAATCAGCCAAGATAATATCACAAGTTGATGCACCGGTAAAAATAATTTCTTATGAGGCTGATTATCAAAAAAGGGGCACATATACTTCTGAAGGAATTCGTCACGATATTAAATATCAAAACGTTTCACTAAAACAAATAATCGCAGTACAAATAGGACTTGTATCTTTTGACATCTGGAATGAATTTCTCGATAGGACAGGAGGAGTAAGTATGGAAAAATTGGAACCTAATGAAGCTGAGAGTGGAGCCTGGATCGCAACGGCCTATGCTGATTTCACATTTTATACTGGAGTGGCATATGTTGGGAAAGTAAGATTTAGTGATGGTATAATTTGGGAAGCAGATTTGGATGCAATAGCAAGTGAAATGAAAAAAATAGAAAAGGATTTTGATGTATCATCTTTAAAAGGTAAAGAAGATGGAAATAAGTAAGTGTTTATTAAGTCAAAAAATATAACATTTAAAATGTGTGAGTAATATATGTTTAACCGAAAAACAGAAGAAGAGAAGGAAGAAATAAGAAAAAGAAAAGCAGCTGAGGCTAAAATAAAATTTGAAGAAGAAAAAGAAAGGAAATTTTTAACTTCACCTCAAGGTAAAGCAAGGACGGCATTTAAGTCAGGATCAAAATTATTTCAAATTGATCTGCCTATCAGTCAGACTAAAGCTAGGGTTGAAGCAATGATTGGTGCCTTTACTGATAAATCCAATTTTGATAATACTAGTACCATTAGAAGGTATCGAGAGTGAAGGTTGGAAATTAGAGAGTGCTGGATATGTTTATAGAGTATTGGGGTCGGTGAGCAGGGATAAGTTTATGTCAAGCGGTCAGCAGGAAGCAGTTAGCGGAGAAATAGTTGGTATTTATATCTTTAGAAGATCAAAAGAATAAATAATTTACTTTATCGGTGTATATTTATAACAAAAAATATTAAATGGGAGATTGGTGCGGTTAAGACTTCAAAAATACTCCTTCCGATTTGCCGAGCAAGTATTGAATAGCAAACTTTCTCTTAAGCAAGAAATTGAAGAAATAATATTAAATCCAACAATAAAATTAGAGGAGCTAACTAAACCAAATTTTAATAAAGTTCTTGAACGTCTATTTGTCGCTAAAGGTTAGCAACCACAACCTCAGGTATTTGAGGAGGATGATCATCTTGGTGCTAAAATGGATTTTCTAAAAGAAAGAATAGGTATTGAAGTCGGTTTTGGTCACGCATCATTTATTGGGATAGATTTATTAAAATTTCAAGTATCATCTTATTCAAGCTTAGATAAAATTGATGTGAGAGTTTATATAGTAATACAAAAAACTTTCAGAAAAAGATGAAAGTAGAATTTGATAATAATTGGAAAGAAGCTTAACATTCGAGAAAGTAAAAAAGTATCTTCCACAATTTAAAAGTGCAATACAAACACCTATTTATTTAATTGGTATAGATATTTAGAGCACAATTGTGCCAAATGAAGATAAAACTCTAATTCTGTGATCTTAAACAAACATAGATTAAGTCATTACTTTAGAGAATGAATTTTGTTGATATATATAGAATATTTAAGCTAAAATATGTATACTTTATAAAATTATTAATTAAAGTATTATGATATCAAAAACGGATCTACAAATACCAAATTATTTAGTAGGTTTTCACACATTTCAAAAAAATCATAATAACCCGAACTTTAAAGGTAATTTAATAAATGATTTTTCTAAAACACTAGATGATACAATACTTGATGCATATACAACAAAACCTCTTACTATATTGCGTTCAACATCAAGAAGAAATTTATTTGAAATTAAACTCGGTGCGAATGTATTGATTTATCAGAACTCTAAGAATATGATGTATTTGTTAAGAAAGCATTTGAATTATTCGAGAACTAGAAAAAATATTCTAATTTTATAAGTTTAAACTTAGTGGATTAGTTACGCATTTCATTTTTATTCCTGAGAAATCTTTCGAGAATCAAAATATTTTTCTAGAGCTATTTTAAAAAAGAAAACCCCCCCTTTTGTACCTTACTAAATATGAAGTGGGGGTAACCAATTCAAAATCTTATTTTAATAACCGTAGAACATATACCTCTTATCTACAATATCAGCGTTATCTTTAATTTCCTCTATCCAGTTATTTAGTGCAGTAGATTTTTTCTCCTGGTAAATACTGCTTCTCAACGTTGCCATTTGATTCTGGAAAGCAGTGGAATCGAAAGGAGTTTTTTCATTAAGATGAAGAACATAATAACCTTTCAAACCTTTGAATGGCTCAGATGTTTCACCAACTTTCATATCGAGTGCTGTAAAGACTACAGCATTATCTTTTCCTATACCCGGGATGGATGTTGTTGCATTAAATCTACCAGTATTACCAACCTGAATACGTGAATCTATTCCATTCAGTTTGTTCAAGTCACCTCCAGCTTTCTTCATACTCTCAACTGCAAGTTCATTAGCTTTTTCAAATTGTTTTTCCGTACGCACCATTTGTCTGATCTTTGGTTGAATATCATCAAATTTTTCGAGTCCTTCCGCTACCACTTCAGATACCTGTGCTACAACATAACCGTTAGCAACTTTGTAAACATCGCTCACTGAGTTTAAGCCATTATCAAATGCAAAACCAATCAACCTTTTGTTTGAACCTAGTCCCGGTATAGCGGAACTCTTTTCATTAAAACTACCGCTTTCCTGAATATTATAATTAACTAATTCTGCCTCTTTATCAAATCCATTCTTATCAGCAAGATATGCAAAATCACTTGCAGCAGTATGTATTGCATCGCGAGTCGTAGCTGATTCATTAATCGCGTTTAAAATCTTTTCAACAATAAACTTACTCGTTGAAACATCAGTAACCAGAATTATGTGATAACCGAACGATGTTTTAATTGGTTTTTGTATTTCACCTACTTTACCAGTAAAACAAGCTTCTTCAAATTCCTTAACCATCATACCTTTTCCAAACCAACCAAGATCTCCACCAATCTTTGCGGAACCAGGATCTTTGGAATACTCCATCGCCATCTCAGAAAAATCGGCACCATTTTGAAGTTCCTGGTATATTCTGTTCGCTTCATCAAGATTTGCCTGATCATCACCCATTTGAGATATTAAAATGTGAGAAGCTCTTACAACTTTATCATTTGATGGAATTACATTTAGGAGGTGATACAGTTCATAGCCACCTCTTGTGGATGGATAAGGTCCAACCACGTCTCCCTTTTTTGCATTTCTTAAACCGGTAATTGCAGCACTGGAAAGTTGTGTTACTGAGAAAGTGTCTATTGAATATGGTGATTCGGAATAAATATCGACTAGGTATTTAAATTCTGATGTATCGTTTTCTGCCATCTTTTTAACGTTTTCAAGGTTTTTTAGAACCAACATACTATCAGCATGGGAAGGTTCACTTTTAAACAGAACATACCGGATTTTCCTTTGTGCATTTACTTTAAATTTATCCGGGTTATTATCATAAAACTTTCGTAAATCGCTATCAGTAATATTTAAAGTTGAGTCAGGGAACAATGAAGTTGGAAATAGCGCATACTGTGCATTCATAAAAGTATTTTGCTGCATGTATTTTCTTAGTATTTCGTTTTCACCAACAGTTATTCCTGCCTCTAACAAACTCTGGAGTTTTTCTCTGTAGCGGGTTTGTTTTACAAATTCCTCAGCCTGTAAGAGTATCTTTTCATTCTGAGGATTGAAAATTGCATCTTCGTAAGCTTGTCTGTTGAAATTGCCAAGCGAATCGATAAAGCTTTGTTTTAAAAATGAAGGTGGGTTATCTCCCAAAATAATGTCCTGTACTTCCTGGTCGCTAACCGTAATTCCAAGTCGCTGTACTTCCTGCTGAATTAACTTTTCAGTAATCAAACTTTCCCAAACCTGATCTCTGAATTGGTCAAATTGATCTTCCGGGATATCCTCACCGGATTGCTGTTTTCTTGATTCTCTTTGTCGTTCAATAGTTTGCTGAAACTCCTGGTAAGAAATCTCATCGCCATTTACAGTACCAACATAATTTGTCCTACCGCCAAGTGCTTCAAGAACATTTGAATCGGAAATAACCATAAAAAGCACAAACAATACGCCGACTGTGATTATAAAAACAGGGGCTAAACTTCTCATTCGGGACATCATTCCCATATCGTAAAAATCTCCGTTTTAAGTTCGAAAATAAGGATACAAACATAGATACAGATGGGTTAAAAATCAATTAAATTTGCTGTATCCCAACCCGCTTTGTGCTAATCTTAAAAGCCCCCAGGGTAGATTAAGCTTAAATATTAAATAGATATCTTATTTGATTTTCAGACCACTGAAACCTATTTTTCATAGCATCAATTAAACTTAAGTTAGAAAAAAGAGTGGAAAAAGTTGAATTTTTAAAGAGTGTTCCGATTTTTTCGGAACTTAATGACGAAACGCTTGCTACACTATCAAGGACGGGCTCTATCCAGAGTTTTTCAAAGGACTCTATTATCCTGTCTGAAAAGGAAGCAGGTTCAGCTCTGTTTATAATTATTTCGGGTAAAGTTAAAATTTCCAGGATCAGCACCGAGGACAATGACAAGGAAGTTATACTTTCTATGCTTAATCCTTCTGATTTTTTTGGTGAAATGTCATTGCTAGACGGACTTGAAAGGTCAGCAACCGCAACTGCAATGGACGATTCAAAGATCTTCATCATCCAGAGAAATGATTTTCTTCAGCTGCTGAATGAAAACCCTGATGTGTCGATTGCTTTGCTTCAGGAGTTAACTCAAAGACTAAGAGCAGCCGGGATGAAAATAAAAGCTCTGTCACTTAAGGATGCTGAGGGAAAAGTTGCAACTGTTCTTCTGCAACTAGCTGATGATATGGGAAAAATCAAACATGGTGTTGTTGAAATCGAAAAATTACCTTTCCAGCACGAATTAGCAAATATGGCTGGAACTTCAAGAGAAACTATTTCCAGAACGTTACACGCATTTGCAAAAAAAGGTCTGATTGAACTTGAAGGTTCAAAATTAAGAATAGTTGAATACGAAAAATTTAAGGAATTATACAGCCTATAAAAATATTCTGAACTATGACTGATAAAACAGATTTACATATGCATACAAATTTCTCTGATGGATTTCATTCACCTGAGAATTTGATTGAGAAAGCCAACAATCGGGGAATAAAAACTTTAAGCATAACTGACCATGATAGTGTGAATGGTATTTTCGAGGCAATTGAACACGCTAAGAAATTTGATATTGAAGTCATTCCGGGGGTCGAAATAAGTTCTGACATTCGTGATACCGAAGTTCACATCCTGGGATATTTTGTCGATCCAAACAACGAAGACCTGGAGCATTATTTACATTTTTTCAGAGAGGAAAGACACAAGCGTGCAATTAGGATGGTGAAAAAGCTGAATATTCTTGGTCTGGATATTTCAATTGACGATGTACTTGTTTATGCAAAAAATTCTGCAATTGGAAGACCTCATATTGCACAAGCACTTCTTGCAAAAGGACAGGTTAAATCTTTCTTTGAAGCATTTTATAAATTTATTGGAAACCACGCACCTGCCTATGAACGTAAAGTTCATCTCTCACCTCAAAGTGCATTTAAAATTATAAGTGATGCAGGGGGATTGTCATTTATTGCACATCCCGGGAATATGCCTGAAATTCTAATTAAAGAATTAATCGATGCCGGGGTTGATGGAATAGAAGTAATCCATCCTTCACACTCACATCAGCAGGTTAGATTTTACAGAGGGATTGTGAACGAATATTTTTTGTTGGAATCCGGAGGTTCTGACTACCACGGAGGAAAAAGAGAAGATGATGAGAATCTGGGTAAATTTTATACCTCTTCCAAAGTAGTTGATACGATGCGTACCCGGCTTGTTGGGAACGTTGAGTAATTCCAGAGTTATTTTTTTAGACTTTCAAACCTGAATATTTTTTATAACTTTCGATCATCACAAAACCAATATTTTAAAGGGAAGATCAGCAAATTTTTACGATTAACTCAAACTTTGGGAGAAGAAAAATGAGATTTTTATTTTATTTGTTGATCGTATCCGCAATTCTTTTTTCAGCATCTGCTCAACAATTCACAAACTGGCAAAATTATACCGCATTGAAAAATGTTAGTGATGTTTCAATTATCAATAATGGTTTTTGGAGTGCGGCAAATGGAGGTGTTTTCCAGTATCAAAATTCAACAAATCAATTTCTTACTTTGCATAAATCGGATGGCTTACAGGGATCTATGCTTACTTGTGTAACTGAGGACAATACTGGTAGAACCTGGTTCGGTAGCGTCGAAGGAATAATTGATGTTTATAATATCAACAATGACAACTTTGATGTAATTCTTGATATTTACAACTCTAACCAGGTAAATAAAAGAATAAATGACCTTGCCTCATCCGGTGATACGATGATAGTCTCTACTGATTTTGGTGTTTCTCTAATTAATGTAAATAATTTTTTGTTCTATGATACTTTTTTCAAGTTCGGTACATTCCCATCAAATACAATTGTTAACAGCACGCTCAAGACTGATCTGTTTTATGTATGCACTGATGCGGGAATTGCAATTCAGAAAGTGGGAGCTACAAATCTTTCTGCTCCGGAATCGTGGAATGTTTACTCATCTTCGCAAGGTCTTCCATCAAGTAAAACTTATAAGGCTGGAATTTATCAGAATAATCTAATCGTAAGTACTGACAAAGGATTTTCACAATTCATTAATGGATTCTGGAATAATTTTATAGTAGAACTTGGGAACAAGGATATTAGCGATTTTCAAGTCAAAGGTGATTCGATTTTTATCGTTTCTGAAAACAGCATCTATTTATATACAAATGGTGTTCTTAATTTGATTTATAGTTCTGCAGTAGCCCTTTCAAAAATTGAGTATAAAGAAAATTATGGAATAGTCTGCGCCAGTGAAGATGGATCTCTATATTTGGACAATCAACTCAACGCGAGCTTTCTTTCGCCAAACGCTCCGCCTGTAAATCAATTTCCAAGTATGAGTGTTGATGCAAAAAGCACTTTATGGTCGACAAGCGGTAAAGATGTTACAGGTGTTGGATACTATACTTACAATGGTTCACAATGGAATTTCTTCAACAGGACGAACACACCAGAGTTACCGACTAATGCAGTTTATTATGCCTACACAAGTGGGAATACTGCATACCTTGGTGGTTGGGGATATGGTTTTCTAACGGTTAATGGTGAAACCAAAACACTCTACAACGGGGCAAATACGGGAATGCAAGGGATTCCACAAAATCCGAATTTCCTTGTGATAACAGGGTTTGGAAAAGATTCACGCAATAATCTTTGGGTATTAAATTATTGGGCAGTTGATAGAAATACTTTGTGGATGCAAACCCCTGACAGTACCTGGTATCCTTTTATCATTCCTGCAGAACCAAACTCTCCGATTGAAGGTCATTATAGTTTAGCAGTTGATCCTTACGATACGAAATGGTTCAGTTGTACCAATCCTTCAAGGTTAGGGTTATATTATTTTAATGAAAATAAAACTTATGATGATCCTTCGGATGACAGATCAGATTATCTTACAACATCCGATGGTCTGAATACAAATGATGTTCGTGATGTTGTAGTTGATAAAAGAGGAGATGTTTGGGTTGCAACTAGTCTTGGTGTAAATACAATAGCGAACACTAGCGGAATACCAACTTCAGGCAGTGCAGGATTGGATATAAGAAGTGTATTTACTTTACGTCAACAATCAGTTAACGCAATTGCAGTTGACCCAATTAATCAAAAATGGATTGGTACGAACGAAGGTTTGCTTCTTGTAAATTCAGATGGCTCAAGACTTCTTAAAACATTTACGTCTGATAATAGTGCTTTGCTTTCAAATCAGATTCAAAGTATTGCAATTGATGATAATAACGGGATTGTCTATGTAGGTACCGATGAAGGACTAACGTCATTCGAAACTCCGTATATAAAACCGGCGGAGAGTTATGATGAACTTTTTGTTTATCCAAATCCCTTTTACATAAATAATGGAGAAAACATCCTCACCATAGATGGTTTGGTGCAGGATACTAATATTAAAATACTTACTATAAGTGGAGCTCTCATCACAGAATTTTCTTCACCGGGTGGAAGAACAGCTTATTGGGATGGTAAGGATGAGAATGGTGATTTAGTAAGCACCGGCGTTTATATTATAGTTGCTTACCAATCAGAGAGTAACGATGTTGTCACAGGGAAAGTTGCCGTTCTACATCAATAGCATTTTTTATGATTGATCTTTCCAACATCTCTCTTCAATTCACCGGGGAATATCTCTTCCAAAATGTTAATCTGAAAATTAATTCGGGTGATAAAATTTGTCTGGTTGGTTCGAACGGAACTGGAAAGTCGTCATTACTCAAAATGCTTGTCGGACAAATTGAACCTGAAAGCGGTTCGATCAATAAACAAAAAAATATTACCATCGGTTATCTTCCGCAGGACCAGATAGTTCATAAGGGAAAAACTTTAATTGATGAAGTCTTTACTGCTCTTTCTGACATCAAATTGCTTCATCAAAAAGAAAAAGAAATTATTTCTCAGCTTGAATCTACCTCATTAAATGATGAAGAAAAAGAAGACCTTGTAAATCAGCTTGGTGAAGTTCATCATGCGATTGGATGAGCTTGAATCTTACAGCGCAGAATATAAGATTGAAAAGATCCTTACCGGTCTCGGTTTTGCTGAAAAAGATTTCAGAAGACTCACAGATGAATTCTCCGGTGGTTGGCAGATGCGTATTGCAATGGCAAAACTTCTCATTGCACAAAACGATTTGCTATTGTTTGACGAACCTACAAATCACCTGGATCTTGATTCACTGCAATGGCTGATTGGCTATATTCAAAGTTTTAAAGGTTCGATGATAATTGTTTCACACGATAAAAATTTTGTGAATCTGACAACGAACCGAACGTGGGAAATATTCTTAAGAAAAATAAATCCTTACAATGGGAAGCTGAATGCTTATTTAAAATACAAAGAAGAACGCGACCAGATGTTGATCAACCAGAGGGAAATCCAGCAGAAAAAAATTAAAGACACTCAAAGATTCATTGAAAGATTCCGCTACAAATCTACAAAGGCACGACAGGTTCAAAGTAGAATAAAACAGCTTGAAAAAATTGAGCTAATCGAAATACCTGATGATGAAGGAAAAGTAAATATTAGATTCCCCAATCCACCTCCAAGTGGAGTTTTCAATGTTGAGTTGAATGGAATTCACAAATCCTTTGGAGAGATGAAATTGTTTGAAGGAATTGATTTCAGGGTGAACCGTGGAGATAAGATTGCTTTCGTTGGTCCGAACGGCGCTGGTAAAACTACTCTAAGCAAAATCATTGCAGGAAAAATTGATATTAACAAAGGTGAAAGAAAAAACGGACATAACAACATCATTTCCTATTATTCACAGGATGTTGCTGATTCATTAAATCCTGAATTCGATTTAATCGAAACCCTTGATTCGGTTGGCACTGAGAAATCTATTGGGCAATTGAGATCTCTGCTTGGAGCTTTTCTTTTTACCGGCGATGATGTTTTCAAAAAAGTCGGAGTGCTTTCCGGAGGAGAAAAAAGTAGGTTGGCACTTGCAAAGATTCTACTCTCCCCTTCGAATTTTATAATTCTCGATGAGCCGACAAATCACCTCGATTACTCATCTAAAAAAGTTTTACAGCAGGCACTGGTTAATTTTTCCGGATCGCTGATTCTTGTCTCTCACGATGTAGAATTTCTCAAACCGATTGCAAACAGAGTCGTTGATATCCGCACAGGTAAAATAAAAATTTACGAAGGAAATATTGAGTATTATTTATATAAACGAAACGCAGAAACTGAAAAGGTATCAACAAAGAAAGTAGAACAGCAAGCCGAGACCACTTCACGCAAAGAACAAAAACGGATTGAAGCTGAGAAACGACAGCAGAGATACAATGCAACAAAAGATTTGAAGGAAAGATCATCAAAGCTTGAAAAGGAAATCCATAAGCTTGAGCAGGAGCTTGAAAAAATAAATGCAAACTCTTATTAAGTCCGGATTTATACAACAATCCAAATCAGATTAAAGAGTTGAATGAGAACCACCAGAAGCTAAAACTATCTCTCGATAAAAAAGTGAAAGAATGGGAAGAAGTGAGTTTGGGCTTGGAAGAGATTGAGAGGGAGTTTACCTAAAATATTATTTAGCGTACTTAATTACATCGTAAAGTCTAAAGGAAATCAATGCATTAAGTTGTAATAGTTAATTAACCATAATCTTAATTAGAAAAATAATACCCACCAATGTGAATATTGTACAAACAATTAATCCTTTTTCTTTTCTGGCTCTTAAAGGTATATAATTTGTTTCTTTTGATTTTCCACTGAGTTCTTCTTTTTCAATATCCAAATTCTTAATTCGAGCAAATGTATAAAATCCAAATGCTCCTATGATAAGAAATAGGATAGTAGTAAACGTTTCTAAATTCATATATAATGATTTAAACTTTAATATTAAAAATAGCACAATTTTTAAAGGCTGTTGATATCACGATACAAGAAATTATGCTTATAATTTCACACTCAAAAACTCTTCAGCAAGTGCAATACCGCCATATATAGCTGCATCATCACCCAGTTTCGAGGCAACTATCTTCAAGTTTTTAGCTGAATCATTCATTACGTGTTCAGAAAAAGATTTTTTTATCAACGGCATCATATAAAAATCTATCGCTTCAATCATTCCGCCGCCGAGAACAATCATATCGAGATTGAGAAGATTAGAAATACTTGCAAGGACACCTCCAATAACATCGCATCCCTCATTAATTCTTTTACAAACAACTTTATCCCCCGACTTAACAGCAGATGCCAAAGATTTACTTTTTATTCTCTCGCGAGATTTAACCAGCTTGGAAAGCTTGCTTCGTTTACCGGATTTAATATCTTTGATAATATTATTTACTATCGCTGTTCTGCTTGCAATTGCTTCAAAACATCCTTTGTTGCCGCAGCCGCATTTCGGTCCGTTCTTATCAACAAGCATATGCCCTATTTCTCCGGCTCCAAAGCTTGAGCCGCGATAAAGCTTGCCGTTAAATATCAATCCTCCACCAATTCCTGTTCCAACAAACACTGCCAACAAATTGATTGCTTTTTTACCGACACCAAAATTTTTAACTCCCATTGCACCAAGGTTGACATCATTTTCAATTAGAACCGGGAAAGAGATTTCTGCTTCTAACATTCTTTTTATGTTGAAATTTTTTAATCCCAGATTCGGGGCAATCCCAATTACTCCCGTATCTGGATTAACAGTTCCGGGAACACCGAGACAAACAGCTTTTATTTTTTCCCTGTTTACATGCGATTTTTGGATCAGCTCATAAACAACTTCTGCAAGCTGATGAACATATTTTTTTCTTGTGGATGCTGGATCCGTTGGCTTTTTAACACGGGCTATAATTCCCTCTTTCGAATTTACTACACAGCCAAGAATTTTCGTCCCGCCCATATCGATACTGATTACTGAATCTCTGTGCATTGGGAATAATCCTTTATTAATTTGTGTAATGGAACTCATCCCAACCCTTCTCTTAAGAAGAGAAGGGCTTATAAAAACCTATGACTTGATATTAATAACCTGTCAAGTTGTTTATTAATCCGATTTTTTGACAACAAGTCTCTCTCTTTTTAAGAGAGAGATTAGAGTGAGTTCGATTTATTTTGAAACGCTTTTGAAAAACTAAAGAGAAATGTGTTTTTATCAAAAAGAAGAAATGATGACTTTGTCGGTCTGAGTAGTTCGACGAGCTCACTATAAACTTTGTCAAAGACTGACAGTTTGTTACGTCACACTTCGACAAGCTCAGTGTGACACTCTTTAATTAAAATAATTCGACAACTTAGAATTTCCTATTTTTGAAGTGATGAATATCCACAACAAACCTAAAAAACGATTCGGGCAAAACTTTCTACAGGATGAGAATATCCTAAACAAAATTGTAAAGGAAATAAATCCTCAACCTGAAAATCATATTATAGAGATTGGTCCCGGGTACGGTGCATTAACTCATAAATTACTTTCATCAACTGATAATCTCATCGCAATTGAGATAGATAACGAGCTCGCAAACAATCTGAAAGAAAAATTCCCACAACTTAAGTTAATCAACGAAGATTTTTTAGAAACAGATCTATCAATATTAGCATTACAAGGAGAGAAGCTTAGAATCGTAGGCAACATTCCATATAACATTACTTCACCAATTCTCTTCAAGCTCATTGAAAACAATGCATTGATAAATGATGCTGTGTTTATGGTTCAGCTGGAAGTGGCAAAACGAATGACTGCTAACAAAGGTAGCAAAGATTACGGTATTCTCGCAGTTATCCTAAAATATTTCACTAACACTGAACTATGCTTCAAAATTTCCCCGAATGTTTTCTTCCCAAAACCGAAAGTATATTCGGCTTTAGTTCATATTCACTTTAAAGAAACTACCCATTCTGAGGAAGAGCAGAAATTTTTCATCTCAATTGTGAAGGCTGCTTTCGGAAACAGGAGAAAAACCCTAAAAAATTCCTTCAGTAATAGTATATTTCACGAAATTGATTTTTCAAATTCGGGTATTGACCTGTCGCTCCGTGCTGAGAATCTGGACGTTGAACATTATCTACAACTCACACAGTTCGTTTTAAATGTTTCTTCTGGTCTCATCCGAAAGTAAATCCACAATTATTTTGAATGGATAAGTTCAAACAATTAGTAAAACATCTTAAAGCTTTCGACCTCGTTGTAGTCGCTTCCTATATTATCCTTTCTATTATCCATATAATCTATCACGATAGAATAGAAACCTGGTCCATGTGGATTGCCGTGAATCTGTTCATAATCATTATCAGTTTTCTGCTCGCTTACCTTGAGTCCAGGTATGATAATGAATTCTGGAATGCCGTTCATTATTGGTACATAGTTCCGGTAGTACTTATTACTTTTAAACAGCTTTACTTTATGATAAAGCCTATCAGAATTTATGATCACGATGCAATGTTTATCGCAATTGATCACTGGTTGTTTGGAACTAACCCGACACATTTTCTTCAGCAGATCTCCAATCCGGTATTAACTGAAATCCTGCAAATCGTTTATGGAATGTTTTATCTTCTGCCAATTCTTCTTGGATTATTTCTTCTTAAAAAGAAAAGATATTTCGCAATGGATTTTTCGGTGTTCATAGTTATCTATGGCTTCTATCTATCATACCTTGGCTATTTTATTTGGCCGGGAATTGGTCCGCGATTTACCCTTCATAATTTTGATACAATTAACCAGGACTTGCCAGGGCTTTTCCTGACAAACTTTCTTCGGGATCTAACGAACGCAGGTGAATCGATACCACGTGGCACACCAAATCCTGCTGAAATTGTTCAAAGAGATATTTTTCCGAGTGGCCACACAATGATAACTCTCATCGTGATGTACTTATCTTACCGATTGAAAAGCAGATCTAGATATTTCTTTATTCCTATCGGCACGCTGTTGATCTTTTCAACTGTTTACCTATGGTATCATTACGTGATTGATCTAATTGGTGGATTGTTATTTATGATATTTGCTGTTTGGTCTGGCAAATACATTTTTAATTGGTGGCAAAGAAAAATTGGCAAACCTGAATTTGAGTACGGAAGGAACCAACCTGAGTGAGCGTGCAATTGTATGGATGATAAGAAAAACCAGGTAAAACACATTTTCGATTCGATTGCAGGAAGCTATGATTTTCTAAATCACCTTTTAAGTTTTGGAGTTGATAAATACTGGAGACGAAAAGCACTTAAATTGAGTAAAGTCGGGTGTGATAGTATTTTGCTTGATGTTGCGTGCGGAACCGGCGATGTAGCAATGGAAGCTTATACGCAAGGTGTGAGAAATATTGTTGGGGCTGACTTTTCTCACAATATGCTGGGACTTTTCATAGAAAAAAGTGAATGGATCAAAGGTAATGCAATTCAGGCAACTGCAGAACAGATGCCTTTCAGAGACCACTCATTTACAAATATTACAGTTGCATTCGGCGTCCGTAATTTTTTTGATATTAAAGAAGGATTCAAATCATTTCATCGTGTATTGAAGCAAAATGGTAACGCTACTGTTATTGAATTTCAGATGCCTGAAAATATTTTCTTCAAATCCCTCTATAAAATCTACTTTAAAAAAATTCTTCCTTTAATTGGAGGAATTGTTTCCAAGAATAAAACCGCGTATCAATATTTACCAGATTCCGTAGAAGAGTTTGACGAGAAAATTGATCTAGTCGATTTGTTAAATGAAGCTGGCTTCAAATCTGTAAAGAAATACAAACTGACTTTCGGAATTGTGCAGGTGGTAATTGCGCAAAAGTAGTTACTTAATATCGTAGTCAATTAATTCCTGAATGAGAATATTTGGAGATGGCTCAAAGCTAATTCCGCCACCACCAGTATCAATGAGGAACTGGTTCCCCTCAAATTTTACTAATCCGATATTCTGTACATACCACATATAAGCAGTGTATGTCTCAGGAGCTGAACCAATTTCAGAAAAAATCTCAACTGTATAACTCACTTTTCTTGAAGGAAAAACTATTCTTACTGAATCTATATTCAAATCAATCTGTTCAACACCTTCGAATCTGGCTATGATATCTAATATTTTTATTTCAACATTTGGTTGAACTTCTGCAGTGATTCTATACAAACTCCAGCTGCTTCCTAAAGTCAAAGGATAGAAGAGCAACTGCATTTCATTTCTCAGAGAAACATATTGCTTCAAAGAATCAGGAATTAAAAGTGAAATCTGGCTTGTATCTACTGCATAAAATACACCAGTGTCAGATTTTCGGACTAGATATGTACTAACTGAACTTTGGCTTCCTAAATCCAAAGAATCATCCTGAGTTGTATAGTTTATGCCATTATAGTTTATTGAACCTGAAAAAAAAATATTTCTTGTACCGCTTTGAATAATATTACCTAGAGTGTCTTTCTCAATTACAGAATATTTTAAAGTTGAATTAGCAGAAGTTGGATAATAATCGGGATAAGTTGTATACTCTGGTTCGGTTGTCGTTTCAGTACAACCGATTATAAAAAATAAGAAGATTAAAAACCGAAATAATATCTTAAATTTAATTTTCACTTAATATATACTTTATATGTTTCAAGTTCTTCCATGACAGTTGTATTTGGCGGATAGATTTCAGTTCCCGCAAAGAAATTTATTAGTTCAGAATCGCCTTCCCATTTAACAGGTCCGATTCCTTTTGCAAACCATCCGTGAACTTCAAATAATTTTGGTGATTGATTTACACCAGTTATCAAACTTGCACTATATTTAATATTATAAGCATCTGTAAATCTTTTTGTGCTTTGGTTAGGAATTATAAATGTATCTAATGAAACAATTTCAGCTTCAACATTAAAAACTAGAAATTGGGGAATGTCTGTCCAGGCATCAAATAGATGCCATGATTGACTATCTTTCAATGTATTTAGAAGTATTGGATATTGAATCGGATATGAGATATTACCTCGTAATGAATCAGGTAATAGAAAATAAAAACTATTTGTATCAACATCGACGGAATTGAATACACCATATGCGTCTTTTCTAAAATAGGAATTGTTTATGTATTGAAGACTCCCCAATTGAAATGAATCAATTTTGATTTGATTTTTTATCGAAAAAATTATTGTGTCACCGAAGTAGCGAGATTTCTTCAATCCTGATTGAATGATGGAACCGTTTGTATCCAATACAGATACATTATAGTAATAGTAATTTCCATCTGAGTTTGGGAAAAAATCTGAAAAATTATTGTTATACGGTTCATAAACTGATTCATTACAAGCATATGAAATCAATAAAAGGATTACGAAGAGTGCTGGTATCTTTTTCATAGATAAACCTTTAGTTTGTTAAAAGCTTTGTAACGGTGACTTATTCTATTTTTTATTTCCGGTGGTAATTCTGCCGAAGTCTTATCATACCCATCCGGTACAAACAAAGGATCGTAACCGAATCCATTTGTCCCACGAGGTTCTTTAATTATCTTACCTATAATTTCACCCATCGCAACCAAAAATTCACCACCAAAATAATAGACTGCTGCACAAACGAATTTTGCTTTATGTGGTTCAGGAAAAGATTTTAATCTTTCAAGAAGCTTACTATTATTTTCTTCGTCTGTTGAATTTTCACCTGCATATCTTGCTGAATAAACTCCAGGTTCATTTCCCAATTGCAAAGCAACAATTCCTGAATCATCCGCGATTGTAGGTAGATTGAATTTATCAAAAATCGCTTTGGATTTTATTTTTGCGTTCCCCTCAAATGTATCAGCGGTTTCATGTATCTCATCTGTGAATCCAACGTCATTCAGAGAAAGAATTTCAGCATTAATGCCATTCAAAATGTGGCGGACTTCTTTTACCTTTCCCTCGTTCTTCGATGCAAAAATAATTTGCTTTCCTGTAAAACGGGATTTCGCTTCACTCAACATTAAACTCTTTTTAATAATTGATTTAGTTCTTCCTTACCTTTTGCAATAATTTCATCCTGATCAAAGATTAATGATTTTTTCTCTTTGACAAGCCATTTCCCATCCACCATTACACTTTTTACGTTTTCTGTAGTTGATGAGTAGACAATATCCGAGTAAACAATTTCATCCGAATCAGAATATGAGTTTAAGTAAGAATCAAGGTCAATCAAAACAAGATCTGCTTTCTTACCAACTTCTATACTCCCCACTTCATTTTCAATATGCAATGCTTTAGCCCCTTCAATCGTTGCCATTCTAAAAAGTGTCTTTGCATCCATCACTTCGGTTCCGTGAACTGGTTTTTGAATCAAGGAAGCTAAACGCATCTCATTAAAGATGCTGAGATTATTGTTACAGGGGGCTCCGTCTGCGCCAAGAGTTACTGAAATGCCTTCTTTCAAATATTGTGGAATGGGCGCAATACCTGAACCGAGTTTCATATTTGCAGATGGGCAGTGAGCTATTTTTGTGTTCTTTTCTTTTAGCATTTTTCTTTCTGTATCAGAGGTATGTACACAATGAGCAAGAACTGTATGATCATCAAGTATACCAATCGAATCGAAGTATTCAACATTTTCTTTATGAAATCTTTTTCTTACTTCGCTTATCTCATCTTTGCTTTCTGAAGAATGAGTATGATAAACACTTCCTTTAAAGTCCTTCATCAGTTCTTTTGTATCTTTCAACAACTTTTCAGTACACGATAAAACAAATCTCGGTGAAAAGGAATACTTAACTCTTCCATTTCCGGAGTTATGAAAAGTCTGTGCAAGCATCTGCATTTCCTTCAACTCATTTTCGGTTGAAGATTTGAATGCCGGGAACAGATCATTCACATCCATCAAACATTTGCCTGTAAACCCGCGTATCCCTGAAGAAATCATTTCATTAAAAACAACTTCACCGTATCTTAAAGTTCCCATATCAAGCAGTGTGGTGGTTCCACCCATCAATAGTTCATTTAAACTTAATTGAGCAGTTACCTTGAGAGAGTTTTCATTGTGTGCATTTTCAAATGGGAAAACTTTTAAACGAAGCCAATCTAGCAGCGATAAATCGTCTGCTAATCCGCGGAAGAGTGTCTGGCTGAGGTGAACGTGAGTTTGAATAAATCCAGGAACCAGAGTCAGATTTTTGACATCAAAAACTTCATCATAATTATGTTTGATTATTTTATCAGTAGACACAAATGAAGTTATAACCCCATTGTTAATTTCAACAGCCTGATTAGTAATAATTGAATCTTTAGAATCAGCTGTAACTATTTTACCGGGAATTATCAGTATCTTTTCCCCGTTCCCACTCATATTTCTACTCTTTCTCTTTTAATAATTCTTCCATTACTTCAAATGCATAACGAAGATGAGGAATAACAATCGAGCCGCCAACGATCAATGCAATATTAAATGCTTCGTGAAGTTCTTCTTTAGTTGCACCTTCTGCGATCGAACGATCGATATGATAAAAAATACAATCATTACACCGAAGCACCATTGAGCCAACCAATCCCATAAGTTCTTTCATTTTTATGGGCAAAGCTCCATCAATGTATGCTTTTGTATCAAGCGCAAAAAACTTGTTAAAATCTCTGAAGCCTGAGTTGAGAATTTTATCATTCATTTCAAGTCTGTATTTTCTTGTTTCAGGTATGTTCTTTTTCATTACATTCCTTTTTTATAATGGATTAAATTTATTTTTCTCCGGATCATAAGAAACTTCCAAATCATTCACATCAAAATCATCCGGATCATCCTCCCAATCATACTTATTTTTTGGAGGATCAATATTTCTAAACAGATATGCTGCTATCAATCCTGTTACAGCACCAAAGAGATGGGATTCCCACGAAATTCCTTTCCATCCGGGAATCATACCCCACACTAATCCACCATACAAAAAAGTAATAACAAGTGCGAGTGCAATGGAAGTATTATCTCTTCTGAATATCCCGCTAAAAAATAAAAAACTTACAAAACCGTAGACTACTCCGCTTGCGCCAATATGATATACCGGGCGTGCAAAAACCCAGACTAATAATCCTGTGGCGGAGTAAATAAAAATGAACAACAGAACAGCAACTTTCCGATAAAAAGAAAAAATAATCCAACCAAGAAATACAAGCGGAATTGTGTTTGAAATTAAATGCGAAAAATCTGCGTGAATGAGAGGTGAAGTAATGATTCCAAGCAATCCAATTAAGTTTCTTGGCAATAATCCGAGCCTGCTGAAATCTTCATTTAAGATAAGCGATAACAGGAAAACTACCCACATTGCTATTGGAAATAACAAGGGAGTTAGTAATCTGGATAATTTGGATTTGTGATCGTTTAGTTTATCTGATTCCATTGAACAGAAAATTTTTCATTCAGAAACAAATATAAATATATATTAAAGATAATTTTTGATTGGAATCTTTATACAACATAAAAAAGCAGTCTGATTCCGAACAATGTCGGGATGACTGCTATCGAAATATTAGTGGGCAAGTCGGTGACTCGCCCAATCATTTTAAACTAAAATATTATCCGGCACCAAGTTGTGTTAACGCACCCTTAATTCTATCCTGCTGGTTCTCCGGAGCCATACCTAGAGCCTTTTTGTAATTTTGAATGGCAAGTTGTTTGTCTCCTTTACTTGCATAGGCTTCAGCCAGACTATCCCAAACATTCCAGCTATCCGGAAAAAGCTCAGTGTTTTTCTTGAATACTTCAATTGCTGGGTCAATCTTTCCACCAGTCAGCAACTGATATCCGAGGTTATTTATCTCTGCCTCAGAGGCACTTGTAAATGCTTCATTTTTCAATTCAGCAGATTCTTGTTCTTTACCTAGATCAGCTAATAATAATGCCTTAGTATAAGTGTTTGTTAAATTCTTATTTATACTTATTGAACGATCAGCCCATTTCAATCCTTGCTCAAGATCATAATGGTTCACATAACAATAATTTGCTGCCTGGTTCCATCCCTGCCAGAAAAATTTTGGAAGACCGGTTAGCTGTATCTTAATATCTTCAATAATCTGTTTATGAAGATCAATCCTAATTTCAAAAGGTATTTTTAATTTATCCCATCGTAATGAAACTGTAGCAGAATTAGGTGTTACTACATCGAATGTGTACATCAACCATTCCTGGTAATCTGAGGATTGAGGTGTAACTTTGAATCGCATCAAATCATTTTCTTCATTATAAGAAAAACTTCCCCACGCTCTGTAATCTTTACTGAGTATAATAGTCCACTCTGTTTCAGTTGGGATCATATGTAAACCATATATTCCCGCAGGAACATTTTTGTTATCAATAATTACATCATTTGAAAAAGAAATTGTAGTGTTCTGGTTTGCACCAGCTCTCCAAACCTGGTCGTAAGGCACGAGCGCACCCCAGATTTGTCTTCCTTTAACGCCAGGTCTATGATAATCTATTTTGATTTCCATCAAACCTATTTCCTGCGTAACAGTTGCATGCTGGCTAACATCAGGAAGTGTTATATTATTTTGTTGAGCAAATGCAGAAATCGCCAAAAGAAATGAAATGAAAAGAAGCCCTAAAACTGACAGTGATTTGTTTCTCACCTAAACCTCCGAATAATTATTTAATAATTAATAATTAATTTGAAAATAAACTACGAATTCTAATAATAATAATTTATTTGACGTACGGCAGAAAAGAAATGTAGTTGGCAAATAAAAACCCCTGCAAAATAATATTGCAGGGGTCGAAATCGATTTGATTTTTGATTTTATTATTTCAATAGAATCATCTTCTTTGTTTGAACAAAATTTCCAACTTTAAGTTTGTAAAAATAAATTCCGCTTGTCAATTCCGGACTTCGCCGAAATTACTTCAAAAGTAACTTCTACACGCCTGCTGATTTTTCTTCATTAACCAAACTCGCAACTTCATTTCCCAATACATCATAAACATTAAGTGTTACAAATTCCGAAGTTGGAATTGAATATTTTATCTTTTGTTGATGGATTGAATGGGTTAGGATAGTTTTGCTCAAGTATAAAACTTTGTAAAACGGGCTCTTCATTTTCAACTGAAACAACCTCGTCTGTTAATTTTGTTTCGAGACCCAATAATTGAAAACGGATCAACTCAAGTAAAATACTAGATTATCAACATACTGACCCGGAATAATATCCTGGACTATCCAATTATCAGGCGCAACCCAAATTGTATCGTTAAGAGTTAACAAATCAATAAAAGAATAAGCGGTTACATTCCATTGAAGTAAAAACTTTTTGCAATCAAAGCTACCTAAAACTGTTTGAATTGTTTCGTCCTGCATTCTGGTACCTGAATACTTAAAAGTAAATGGGACATTCGTAGTGCCGACTGTAATTGTTGTATCTATCTGCACGAGAGTGTATTCAGAATTAACCGTAGAAGCAAACCTATATAATGAATACCAATCCTGCAGGGAAGTAAAGAAATCAAGAAAATTAAAATTAGGTGCGATTCCCATAGAGTCTAATGAAACTAAAAATCCTTCAATGTTTCTTATACTGAAATATTCATATCCGTCTGTTCCTTCTGTATTGTAAAACAATGAGTCCATATATTGTTGAAACTGGATTGTTGAAAGTGGCCCTGTCTTCGTATTAACAATGTTCGCCACCCTTCCCTGATAATTTGCTACAGTTGCAAAAGAGTCAATTCTGTATTGAGCTTGAGCGGGGATAGGATTGTTAGCAGAATCTAGTGGTGTGGCTTTAAACTTCCATTCAAAACCGGTTTGAGTTGGGAAATAATCACTCGCTTGTTGTGCAAATAAAATCATAGGTAATAAGAACAAAAGGAAAACTGTATATATTATTTTCATAATTCACCTCTCGATAATTTATCTTAAAAAACTCTCTTTGATTTAAACGTATGTTAAGTTTCAAATATAAGTTGAAAAATGCAAGAGAGTGTAAATGGGAATGACTAAAATGCTAAATTGAAGCCAAAAGAGTAATTCCTGATTGGCCTTATATTCCCCACCAACTCAACATAATTGTAATTAAAAAGATTTTTAATGTTTAGATAAAGACTGAGGGGGATATTCATCGATATAAAACTATAACCAAAATTTAGATCGGTTGTGTATGTAGGTACTCGCAGATCGCCATCAACTACAATTCCGAGATCAACCAGTTCCTGATCGACTTCTTCAACCCTGCTGATGTAACGAAAATTAATACCAAATTGGAAATCCCATTTATTTAGTGATAAACCAGCGTATAAAATATTCTTTGGTCTGTATCGCAATGCTTTACCGGTAAGAACATCCTCAGTGTGTAAATAGGTATAATTTAACGTGAGATCCAGAATGCCCGGAACAATGTAAATAATCAAACCGGTTTCGATGCCATTTATTTGAGCTTCAAGAACATTGTTGAAATAAGCTTGCCCATCTTTTGGATCGATAACAGGTTCGATAAGGTTTTTATATTTGCTGAAGAATACGGCAAAGTCCAGATTCAACATTGTCAAAAAATTGTAATTCACTCCAACTTCAAAAGTATAGTTGTGCTCGGGTTGAACATATGGATTTGGCTTTACAGTAATTCCTGCTGTTGTTGTTGAAGTGTAAGCCTCAGCAATTGACGGAGCTCTGAATCCAATTCCAAATGCAGATCTTAAAACAAAATCATCAGTTAGTTTATAGTTTAATCCCAGTTTTGGCGAGATATCTCCGGTTCCATCCAGAGTATCAAGTTTACTATAATCATATCGGACTCCGATACTCGCAATTAAAGGAAAATTAAAATTGATATCTGACAGCAAGTACACTCCTGATTGAAAAGAATGAGGATTGCCAAAGAGACTTGATCTGACTGATGAAGCAATCACCTCAACTCCTCCCGTAAGGGAAACATTTTTGTTCAAAGTTGAGTGAAGTTGAATTTCTCCTCTATACAGATTTGAAGTTGATTCATTTGCAGGGACTTCACTATCAATGAAATAATTTCTATAATAACTTCCTCTAATATTCAAAAGTAAATTGTCGTTTAATAAACTACTATAAATTAAACCAAACAAATATCTGTCCGTTTCAATTCTGGCTCCTGCATTTCTGTCAGGAGGTATTAACGCATTTCTTGAATTTTTCCAGTAAAGAAATTGTCCGGCTCGTTTATTAAAAGTATTTGCAATAAAAGTTAATGATGAAACTGGTGTAAAATTGTAAACGGCTTTTAAGAATCCAATATATTTTTTGAAATCATCATCTTCTCTGTAATTTGAATTTTCGAGACGCGTAAGGGAAATATTAAACCCGAATTTCTCAATTTGCTGTGAATGCGATAATGTGAGTCCATTAAATGATCTTCGCTCCCCGGACCAATCCCATTCATTGTAATATGGTTTGTCATACATTCCATAAAAACCATTTATTGTTGTAAGCGGTTTTTTTGAAATACTCCTCGTAATATTATTTATAACTCCACCGATTGCAGCTGATCCATACAAAGAGCTTGCAGCACCCTTTATTATTTCGACTCGTTGCAATTCTGTTACCGGAATCATCTCCCAGACGATTTCTCCAGTATCACCGGTATAAAACGGTAAGCCATCAATTGCCATCAAAGCTCTTGCACCTGTTCCCCTGCTATAGCCGCTTGAACCACGGATACTTATTTGATCCTCAGTCATCGTAACACCAGGTACATATCTTATTGCGTCTTCAAGATTGCTGAAGTTCCGGTTCTCAAATTCTTCACTGTGGATTACATCTGAGCTTACAGTTAAATCTGATTTTTTTTGCTGATACTTACCTGCAGTCACTATCACTTCTTCGGTTTGGATTGCTTCTTCAGTTAATACAACATCCAGTATAACAGATTTATTTTCAATAATGATATTTTCCTTCTTCAGTTTTTCATAACCAATTGCAGAAAATTCAACAATGTAAGTTCCTGCATTGAGGTTTGGTATTTCGTATTGCCCATTTTTATCAGTTGCCGCCCCATAACTCGTGTTAACCAATATCACATTAACCCCTGGTAAAGGAACAGATTCTGCATCAACTACTTTTCCTTTTATACTAAAAGTCTGTGATAAAATATTTTGTGATGTGAATATTAGAACAGTAAATAAAAATACTGCTCTGGGTTGAGCGCAAAAATATTTAAAAATAATTTTGTTCAATTGCCACCGGGCGGTTGTAGCGGAGGATTATTGAAATCTACACTGATATTAATATTTCTTACAAAAGTGCTGTCGGGAATTACCATCGTACCTGGTTTTGTTGTATCGCCATTTGAATAATACAATCCCGAAACGAACCAATCTTTTCTTGCAAGAGATAATACGTCTGTTGATTGCTGAACTACTGCTACATATGCATAATTACCAGAAGGAAATGGGCCTGGTTCTGGCGGTAAATATGATGAATCAAGTGAGCTGAAAACATATTCTGAAGAACCAAGCGGAATTTCTCTGCTTAAAAATCTAATATTAGTAATCACAAAGTCGGAATCTGCAAGCAGAGGATTTTTAAATATTATAAGGAAGGATCTTTTAACACTATCAGGCCAGGAACTTTGGAAACTTACTGTTCCGCTGAATCCCGAAGACTGGGCTTCTAATGGTTCTATCCCGTGATCGCAAGAAAATAAAATGAAACCAACTGATATTACTACAAGGACATAACCGAAAAATTTCCTTTTATTTGATTTCCACATATCAAGGCAGAATGATTATCAATCACTGTGTTCTGCAGGTGGAATTGATTCAGCACCTTCTAATCTTCCAATCAATTGTTCAGGATGATGAATAAGTAATGGAAGACAATGCGAACATATAAAAGCTGGTTTCGAAGAATATGTCAATGTAACTAACGGAATTTCATTTTCTGATCTATTACAGCTTAAACAACTTTTAACTGATTTTTCATCATTCATAATTTTTCCCTTCATTACAAATATTAAATGTATACATCAACTTTAACGAAGCAGAAGCATTTTTTTAGTCTGGCTGAATTGCGCCATCTGCAATTGGTAAAAATATACTCCACTCGTTAGATCGGTTGCATTAAACTCAACCTCATATCTGCCTGCTGATTTTTCTTCATTTACTAATGTAGCGATTTCATTGCCGAGAATATCAAAGACTTTAATAGTTACAGGCTGGGATTGCTCTGCAGCATTTGAAATAGTATAATGAATTTTAGTTGATGGATTAAATGGATTTGGATAATTTTGTTCAAGATTAAAACTATTGACGACCTGTTCATTCGACTCAACAAAAGTTGGTACTGAATTAAGATCTATTTTATACATTGAACGTCCATAAGTTCCTGCAACAAGTTCTCTGGTAGCAGGATGAATCTCAATATCACCAATTGGCAAAACAGGCAAACCTTCACCAAGAACCCACCAACTCTGACCGGAATTAAAACTAACATACATTCCAACATCATTACCAAGATATAGCCTATTAGGCTCGATAGGATCCACGATAAAGGCATTTACCGGTACATCCGGTAAGTTGCTGCTTATATCTTCCCAATTGGAACCCTTATCAGGTACTCCTGAAAACGTGAGGTTGCGGATCTCTCCACCTCAATCCGTTGAACGTTGCATAAACAATGCTCTCATTTGTAGGATCAACTGCTACTCGAGATACCCATCTTTCAGGCAGACCATTTGAAATTTCATCCCAGGTAGTTCCATTATCTGAAGAGACCCATACGTGTGCATCATCTGACCCAACATAAATTACATTTGAGTTGGAAGAAGCTACTGCAATTGTAGTTATTGTCCCTAATCTTCCTCCATCGTAATCTGTTAATTGTGGACTTATTTTTGTCCAGTTGCTCGCACTGTTTGTAGTTCTGTATAGATAGTCAGTTCCGTAATAAAGGATGTTGCTATTGTTCGGATCCATCACAACCGGAGTACTCCAGTTTGTTGGTTCACTATTGTTTATTCCGCTTGTTGCTGGGGAAAAATTGTTTCCGCCGTTAGTAGATTTTCCAAGACCACCGTTTTGTGATTCAGCATAAACAATGTTTGAGTTGGTAAAATCAACGAGAACGTAGAATCCGTCACCGCCATAAATATGCTCCCAGTCATTCAATCCCCCATCTGTTGTTCTATTTGTTCCATTATCTTGTGCCCCACCGTAAAAAGCAAGTGAATTGTTTGCGTCAAGACCAATCTCATAAAATTGTGTGGAGGGAATATTTACTGCAGCACCCCACGTAAAGCCGCCATCTTCCGAGATATTAATTCCCCCATCATTTCCACACATTACAATATTTGGATTAGTTGGATTAAAAGCCAAAGCATGATTATCAACGTGTGAAAGATTTCTTTCACTCCACGTATCGCCTGAATTTGTAGACATCTGGAACTCAACATCTAAAACATAAACCTGGTCAGGATTTGTTGGATTGACTCTTACCTGTCCAAAATACCAACTGAATCCGGCACTGCTTAATTCATTATCAGTATCAACATCTACCCAGCTATCACCAAAATCAGTGGATTTGAATAAACTTATAATGCTATAACCATCTGTGTAAAGTGAATATACAATATCTGTATTGCTTAAACTTTGTGCCAAACCAATCCTACCAACATCCTGCGTATTGGCATTTGGTAAACCAGAGGATGCCGGGATTAAATTCCAGATATCACCACCATCGAAAGTTCTGTAAATCCCACTTGAAGGTCCATATAGATGAGAAGAGGTTGGCCTCCTAACTCTTTCCCACATCGAAGCCATCATCCTGTTCGGATCATTTGGATCCATAATAATATCTATCGCACCAGTTGAATCTGATAGAAATAATGATTTATTCCAGGTTGCACCGGCATCTGTAGATTTATAAACTCCTCTATCCGGGTCTGGTGAGAAGTATGATCCGATTGCTGCAAGGTAAACGATATTTGAGTTTGTTGGATGAACCAGGACTCTTCCGATAGATGTTGTTTGCTCAAGTCCGAGAAATTGCCAGGTTATGCCGGCATCTGTAGATTTGAAAACACCACCACCAGGAAAATTATTGTGTCCACCATTTGCCTCACCTGTTCCAACATACAGTACATCAGAATTTTCTGGGTCGATAGCTATATCACCAACGGTAAGCACAGCAAGTGAATCGAATATTGGAAACCAGTTGTTACCACTATCAGTTGATTTGAATACACCGCCAGTTGCAAAACCAGCATAAACAATACTCGGATCAGTCGGGATTGAATTCTATATCGACAACTCTTCCACCAACATTTTCAGGTCCAATAAATTGCCAGTAAACTGCGTCCATTCCCTTTTGTAATCTTTTTGATGAAGTTTCTCTCTGCAGACTATGTGCCTGTTCCAGTGCATCAATGTATGCACGTTTATCAGCATTCATATACGGCCATGTTTTTTTGAGATATGCCCATTCATATGGATAGAATTTTGAATTGGTTTTATCTTCAATCTGCTGAGATACCTCAAGTCCATTTGTAAAGAAGATATGACTAAAAAAAGTTAGTGATAACAAAAACGAAATCACAAATAGTGTCGGAAGAAAATATTTCATTGATATCCTTTCAAAATTTTTAGGAATATTACTTCTTTAATGAAAAATTCCAATAGCCTATTTTATCTGTTCATTTGATAAGTATTCTGTTTGAAAGATTTTCCATTTCCCATTCTCTTTTTTCAAATGATGGATACCACTCGCACGGGTAGGAGCAAATCCTTCACCTCGAATAGCCCTTGTAGTCTGGATATAGTAAACTGTTGCATCATTTGCATTAACTTCAAGCACTTCCACTTTTTCAAGTTCAAAATCCATATCGAAATTTGCAAACACATAATCCATCCCATTAATGGTTGATTGAAGTTGTGGAGAATCTTTTGCAATTGTATTTAAAACGCGTTCCTTATCTTTAGCCTGAGTTGCTGCAATATTCTCCTTAATCACAGCAATAATCTGTGCAGATACTTTAGGGTCAATATTTGATTGTTTTTGAATTGTCTGTTTTGGTTGTTCGGTTTTTGGAGGAAGAACATTTTGTTGTTTATTAATTTGTCTCGGTTCATTTTTTTGTTCCTCAGATTTGCAACTGCTGAAAACAAATAAACCAAATAAAAATAGGATTAAGAATCTTGATTTCATTTCGTTAATCACCTATGGATAATATTCTTTGAAGCTCTTGTTCATTCACTATAAGCAATCCGATTGGAACTAGTCTCGGTGTAAGAATCTTATAATTTTCATTTTTTGAAAATACTTCTTTGAATAATGGTAGAGCCGCTTCAAAGTCTCCATTATTTACCAGTGTGGTTGCATGCCAGAATTTCATTTCTTCATTATCAGGGAACATTTTTTCTGCCGCAGCATACTCTTTCATTGCTAATTTCATATCCCCGTGTTCTGTTGCCAGATCTCCAGCATTCATATGATCGTAAGCACGATGAACTTCAATCAATCTGCTTAACTCTTTAAGCGGTTCAGGACTATCTTCTACTCTCAAATCAATCAGTCTATCTTCCCAAACTTTTCCAGTTGATTCTCCTTTCACAATAAGAATAGCAGCGGATTGTTTTCCACGAATATCACCACCGGCTTTCTGAGCTGCATAAAGCGCTGCCATCAACTTATCGGCTAATGGACCATTTGATTCTTCAAATGCTTTGGACATTGCACCAGGTATTTTATCATTCAACATAAGATTTGCCTGAACAGAATAATTTTCTCCAATTATATTTCCTGCACCCGGAATGCAATTTTTGCCTGTATAACTTTTAACATTTCCATCTACATCAATTATCGCTAGCTGGCGTACATCTCTGCCTTCATCATCTGCAATTAGTTTATCGACGGCTTCATCTGCTGTCATTCCTGATTTTAACAATGCCAATCCGTCAGGACCAAAAGCAGGATTGACAAAAGATTGTGTTGCAATAACACCAACTCCTGCTTCTCCCCAGGTAACAATTGTGCCAACAGAAAACCAATGCGATTGAACTGCTACTCCCATTTCACCAGTTTCAGGATCACGGGCAACTATTGAGTAAGTGGAGACTAGTGGATTTTCAGAATAGAAATTTTGAGTGAAATTACTTTCAGAGCAAACAATAAATAAAATGATAATAAATATTTCACAATTCTTCATTTTTTCCCTTTCAAATTAAGGATTTTATTCTTCCCTGTAAGTAAAAATAGAGGTGAGCAAAGTTATTTTCAATGCCGATTAATTCAATTCCTGCTTAAGAAACTTCCCTGTAACACTTTTTTTGTTTTTAATAATTTGTTCTGGGGTTCCTTCAGCGACAATTTTCCCACCAAATTCTCCTCCGCCGGGACCAAGGTCAATTAAATAGTCAGCCATTTTTATTACATCCATATTATGCTCAACTACTACAACAGTGTTACCTTTATCGACAAGTTTGTTTAGCACAATCAGCAATATCCTAACATCTTCAAAATGAAGCCCGGTTGTTGGTTCATCAAGAACATAAAGTGTTTTTCCAGTGCTTACTTTACTTAACTCAGTCGCAAGCTTTACTCTTTGCGCCTCACCACCTGAAAGTGTAGTTGCTTGCTGTCCAAGAGTAATGTAACCTAATCCAACATCATTTAATGCTTTAATTTTTCTTTTTATTCTCGGAAGGTCTTCAAAAAAATCGAGTGCTTCGGAAACTCTCATTCCTAATACATCAGCAATTGATTTTGTTTTGTAAAGAACTTCAAGAGTTTCCCGGTTGTATCTTTTCCCTTTGCATGCTTCACAATGCACATAAACATCTGGCAGAAAATTCATTTCTATCTTTTTTAAACCATCGCCATGACATTCTTCACATCTTCCACCCGCAACATTAAAACTAAACCGACCGGTTTTGTAACCCCTCATTTTCGCTTCCGGAAGTTGTGCAAACAAATCCCGAATATGTGTAAATAAACCTGTATAAGTTGCAGGATTTGAGCGCGGTGTTCTGCCAATTGCTGATTGATCAATCTCAATTATCTTATCGATATTTTCCAGGCCTTCTATTTTATCATAAGGAAGGGGTACAGACTTCGATTTGTAAATTTTGTTCATCAAAATCTTTACAAGCGTTTCATTTAAAACAGAAGATTTGCCAGAACCACTTACACCTGCAATAACTGTTAAAGTGCTAAGGGGGATTTTCAAATTAATATTCCGAAGATTATTTCCCCTTGCGCCTTTGAGAGATATAAATTTTCCACTGCCTTTTCGTCTTTCTTCCGGAACTTTAATTTTTTGACGACTTCTTAAGTATGACAGTGTCAGAGAGTCATATCCATTATCTGAATTTAATAGTTTTTTTGTTTCTCCATCGAGAATAACTTTACCACCGTGCTCGCCAGCACCTGGTCCAAGATCAACAATATAATCAGAACTTTCAATTGTTTCTGGATCATGCTCAACCACAACAATAGTATTCCCAAGATCACGGAGATTTTTTAAAGAGTTTATTAATTTAATATTATCGCTTTGATGAAGCCCTATAGAAGGTTCATCAAGAACATATAAAACTCCGGCGAGCTGAGTCCCAATTTGTGTTGCAAGCCGAATTCTTTGTGATTCACCGCCGGACAAAGTTCTTGCTGAGCGTCCGAGAGCGAGATAATCTAATCCGACATTATGCAAAAATTCCAGTCGTTCATTTACTTCCTTCAGAATGGGCTTGGCAATTAATGCTTCATTACCTTTAAGCTTAACTGTTTTAAAGAATTCTATTGTCCTGAGAATTGAAAAAGATGTTATCTCGCTTATATTTTTACCATTAAATTTTACAGCAAGAGATTCTTTCCGTAATCTTCCACCATTGCAAGATGTGCAGTTAATAGTATTCATATATGACTCTACCCATTCACGAATACTATTTGAAGACGTAGTATCAAAATAGTGTTTCAAATATTTAGTAACTCCGGAAAATCGGTGCATATACTGAACAGGTTTTCCACCTCCATACGTATATGTAAATGGTATTCTTTCTTTGCTGCCTTTGATGATAACTTCGCGTTGAGCATCTGTTAATTTTTTAAGTGGAGTATCGAAATCAAATTTATAAGTATTCGCTACAGCCTCTAACTGAGTAAAGAACCAAATTTTCCTGGGTTTACCTAATGGAGCGAGTCCTTCCTCATTTATTGATTTATTCCAGTCGGGAATAATAAGATTAATATCAAGTTCTTTCTTCTCACCCAATCCTTCACAATCCTTACAGGATCCATACGGTGAATTAAATGAAAAAGAGTTTGGAGCAAGTTCACTATAACTAATTCCGCAATCGAGACAAGCAAGCTGCCTGCTATAAATGAAATCTTCTTTCCCATCGTTAACAATTATGCTGCCTTCTCCGTAATTCAAAGCAACTTCAACGGATTCAGTAATCCTTGATCTTGCAGATTCACTTACAGTAAACCTATCAACAACTATTTCAATGTTGTGAATTTTGTATCGGTCAATTTGAAATCCTTTAGTAATTTCAACAACATCTCCATCAACTCTTACACGTAAAAACCCATCTGAAAGAACTTCTTCGAATAAATCTTTATAATGTCCTTTTCGACCACGAATTAATGGGGAGAGAACTGAAATTTTTTTGTTATTAAAGTTTGAAATAATTGAATCAATAATTTGATTCGAGGATTGTTTTTTTACCGGCTTACCACAATTATAACAATGTGGAATTCCAACTCTTGCAAAAAGCAATCTTAAGTAATCATAAATTTCTGTAACTGTCCCAACAGTTGAACGAGGATTACCAGTGGTGGATTTCTGTTCAATAGAAATGGCTGGACTCAAACCTTCAATTAAATCAACATCAGGTTTTTCGAGCATATCCAGAAATTGGCGAGCGTAGGCGGAAAGCGATTCGATATATCTACGCTGACCTTCAGCATAAATTGTATCGAATGCCAGTGAAGATTTACCAGAACCGGAAAGCCCAGTGATTACAGTAAAGGTATCGCGCGGAATCTCAATATCAATATTTTTGAGATTGTGTTCGCGTGCGCCTTTGATTGTTATATATTCTTTTTCCAAGGAAAGGTAAATAAAATTCTAAATTGCTATATTAGTTATTGACGGTTTGATAATCAATTTAAAATGCAATGCACTTTCTTACTTTTCTGCTATGAATTTACCCGATGAAATAAAAACAATTGAAGATTTTAACGAGGTGACAATTGTCATTAATAAATCCAATTTTATTGCTCAGGTGTATGCAGTAATTTCTGAAAGTGAAGTAAAAGAATATCTAACCAAATCAAAGAAAAAACACCACAGTGCATCGCATCACTGCTATGCATTTAAGCTGGTCGATGGATCTGTCCGATATTCTGATGCTGGTGAACCAAATGGAACCGCTGGTATTCGATTACTAAATGCAATCGAACATTTTAACTTAAATAATCAACTAGTAATTGTTTCGAGAATTTTTGGAGGAATTAAACTTGGTGTTGGTCCTTTAGGTAAAGCTTATTATGAGTCTGCATATCAGGTGTTAAATACTTCGAAAATATGTACAAAATCCTTATTCAGATTTGCAACCATTTCAGTAGGATTTGAACAGATTAGTTTAGTTCATAGAATTCTTTCTAATCACAATTCTAGTATTGAAAAATCAGATTATGGGGAAACTGCTAAATTCCAATGTTTGCTAATATCGAGTGAAATCGAAAGGATTTCAAAAAACCTTTTGGAACTTGGTAAAAACAGGATTTCCATTATCGTTCATCCTGAAACTGTTTACAAATAATATTGTTCATTGTTTATGAAATATTGTTCAAAAAAATTGTTGATGTTACTTGATTCAAATATCGTTATTACTGATATTTGCGTAGGACAATATTTCATTTTCACAAAACTCGGGGATGCCATGGGAACACTTCAAACAGCAGAACGACTTGCCAATCTAACATTTAGCCTCCTAGCTAATTGCCAGGAAAAAGAAGTTCGCTTGGCTACAATTCACAACCTTACACAGGCAGAATTCAGGTGCCTGAGATTGTTTGGAACAGATGAAAGCGTCAACAATAAAAGAATTGCTGAACGTATGAATCTTAGTCCAAGCAGACTAACAAGAATTATTGATGGATTAGTTGAGAAGGAATATATAGTTAGGGAAATTGATTCTGAAGACCGCAGAAATATGCGTGTTATGCTTTCAAAAAAAGGTAAACAACTCGTTAATCAGCTTAATAAAGCATATGTGCAAATTCATAACGAAATTTTACAGGATATAGATACTAGCCAACATGAACCATTGATTACTGCAATGCAGCACTTATTAGAGGCCTTAGAGAACTGGTTGAAAAAACCTTGATGAAAGTTTCAGGATTGACGTTTAATGTGATTTATATACTTTTTTACTAATTCCAGATCAGAAAATAGCTGTGTGAGATTGGTAAAATTTTGTGGTGTGAGTGTAAAATATGTTCTGTTAAAATATTTCTGATCGCTTTCATCACTTAAAGACATTATATCTTTCAATTGCTCAATACCTTTTTTCATGTTTTCATTTAGATCATTTTTAACATGATCTATGCTGTTAACCTCAGGTATGCCAGGTGCAGATTTTAAAACTCTCAACATTCCACAAATATACTTAGCAGTAAAAGTCAGATTTTCGAATTGATTTTCGGTTCCACTGGTAGATACAACATCAATAATTTTCTGGATGTCATCTTTTCTTTGAATTTGATTTGAAGTATACTCTTCAACTTTTACTAAAAAATTTTCATCATCTAGATTCATAGCAAAAAAAATCTCTTCTAAGTTTTAACTCCTAATCCCAATCCATCTCCAATCGGAATAATTGATGTTTTCAGGTTTGGTTGATTCATAAATAACTCGTTGAATTCCCGAATATGATTTGTCGACTCTTTATACTGCTGAGGGATCCTTGTTGATGCAGCATAACCATGCCATAATAAATTATCCACAACTAAAAGTCCTCCCTTGCGTAAGAGGACTAATGAGTAATCGAAGAGTCTTTTATAATCCTCTTTATCTGCGTCAAGAAAAATTATATCGTATTTCTTTTTTAATTGAGGCATAACATTTATCGCATCCCCTTCCAGCAATTTTATCTTTGTACCTAGCCCTGACTTCGCAATAAAATCATTCGCCAATGCAATGTTATCTGTGCTTTTCTCAATAGAATGGACAACCGATTTCCCCTTTAGTTGACGTGCAATTCTGATTGTTGAGTAAGCAATGGCAGTACCAAGTTCTAAAACTCTTTTTGGATTCTTCAAAAGAATTAATTGTTCAAGAAATTCAGCTGATTGCCAGGAAAGTATAGGGACGCTATGCTCTTTTGCATAGGATTCAATTTCTTCTAAAAGGCTATCAGTATTTTTCCTAAATGAAGATATGTATTCCAGTTGGTTTGATAATATTATTTTATCCATAATGTAAAATTTAAAAGTGAAGGGAACTGTGGAAAGTTAAGAAAAATCCACATAAAGTTTAAAGATAATACTAGTCGATTTGATAAAAATCGAAATTTACTTTAATAAGATTAAAATAATTAGTTAAGACTCTTAAAAATTCTATTAGCTCTGATTGCAGAAAGAAATCCCAGAGGACCGGGGGCAACTTTCTCAGAATCGTATGACCAATAAATGAACAAAGCCTTTCCTACAATCATATTATCAGTTATAAAACCAAAATTACGACTATCCAGACTTTTCTCGAAGTTATCTCCAATAACAAAATAATGATCCTGGGTTAAAATGTATTTAGAGATGGCTCTGCCGTCAAGCGTTACTATTGTACCTTCCGAAAGCAAAGATCTCTCACCATGGTCCATCACAATTACTGATTGCCACCTTTCAAAAGTTTCCGGCGTTACATTAATCGTGTCTCCTTTTGCAGGTATTATTATTGGTCCGTAACTTACTCTATTCCATTTTGCTCCTGGCGGGTAAATTATTTCCTCCTGAAGTGAATCTTCATCAGTTAAAAAAGTTGGCGTCTTGAAAGTTGCTGGAAGAGGAATGAGTTTACCATTCACAAAAATTTTACCATCTGTAATTCGCAATTTATCATGAGGACCGGCTATAACTCTTTTAATATATTTTGAGCCTCCTTTTAATGGGTCGCTTTCATATCCCATTGGAAATTCGAAAATAACAATATCATTTATTTGTGGTTTGCCAACTGTAAAAAATTTGTATTGAGGTATTGAAACATTTACGAGAGGTATTTCTCTGGGTGTGGCAATATTATACGCAAATTTATTTGCTAAAATAAAATCACCAGGTTGAAGCGTATTTTCCATCGATGTGCTCGGGATACGGAAAGCATCTATGGCAAATGCCTTTATAATTAACGCTATAATGATAACCAGAAATAATACTTTAAAAAATTTACCTAGTTTTTCTGAAAATTTCCCCATGATATTATTCCTCAATTTGCAATACTGCTAAAAAAGCCTCTTGTGGTATTTCCACATTTCCTACTTGCTTCATTCTTCTTTTACCTTCTTTTTGTTTCTCAAGAAGTTTTCTTTTCCTGGTAATATCTCCACCGTAACACTTGGCAAGCACATTTTTTCTTAGAGCTTTCACAACTGATTTCGAAATTACCTTTGCTCCAATTGCTGCCTGAATTGATACTTCAAACATTTGCCGGGGTATCAAGTCTTTCAATTTTGTACACACTTTTCTTCCCCAGTCATAAGCTTTATCCCTGTGAACTATCATCGAAAGAGCATCCACCGGTTCACTATTCAGCAATATATCAAGTTTGACAAGATCAGCTTCAAGATAACCAATATATTCATAATCAAAAGATGCATAACCACGAGTAGTTGATTTTAATTTGTCATAAAAATCGAAAATTATTTCTGAAAGTGGAAATTCAAATTGAAGATCGGCTCTGGTCGGATCAAGATAAGTAGTGTTCTTATATGTACCTCTCTTATCCATTGACAGTTTCATAATATTACCAACGTATTCACTCGGTGTAACTATCTGTGCCTTTATGTATGGTTCTTCAATTCGTTCGATCTCGCCGATTGAAGGCATTTCTGCAGGATTATCAACAACAACTTTTTCTCCCTTTTTATTATAAACAAAATATTCAACGTTCGGTAAAGTAGTAATGATAGTTTGATCGTATTCCCTCTGCATTCTCTCCTGGACTATTTCCATATGAAGAAGTCCTAAAAATCCGCACCTGAAACCGAATCCAAGCGCAGCAGAAGTTTCCGGCTGATAAACTATCGCAGAATCATTCAACTTGAATTTTTCAAGAGCATCTCGCAGTCCCTCATAATCATCCGAGTTTGTTGGATAGAGCCCGCTGTAAACCATTGGCTTTACTTCTTTGTAACCCGGGAGAGGATTCTTAGCTCCATTTTTTGAATGTGTTACGGTATCACCAACTTTTGTATATCTAACGTCCTTTATTCCTGAGATCAAATAACCGACATTGCCCGCAGAAAGTTCATCAACTTTTACTTTTCTTAATCCAAGAACTCCAATTTCTTCAGCTTCCATAATTTTATCTGTAACAAAGAATTTTATTTTATCATTCGTTCTGATAGTCCCATTGAAAACTCTTATATTGGCAACTGCACCTCGGTATGAATCAAATATTGAATCAAAAATTAATGCCTGGAGTGGTGCGTCAGGATCTCCCTTTGGGGGTGGAATTCGTTTTACGATTTCTTCAAGAAGTTCATCAATCCCAACGTTTGCTTTCGCGCTAACTTTTAGGATATCCTCTTCTTTACAGCCAATTAAATCAATAATCTGCTGAGAAATTCTATCGACCTCAGCGCTTGGTAAATCTATTTTGTTAAGAACAGGAATTATCTCCAGACCTGCATCGATCGCAAGATAAAGATTGCTGATTGTTTGAGCTTCAACTCCTTGTGCAGCATCCACCACAAGCAGCGCACCTTCACAAGCAGCAAGCGATCGGGAAACTTCATAGCTAAAGTCAACGTGGCCAGGTGTATCAATTAGATTTAATATATACTTTTCGCCATCTTTTGATGAGTAATGCATTTGGATTGCATGGGATTTAATAGTGATTCCCCTTTCCCTTTCCAGATCCATATCATCCAAAACCTGGGCTTTAGCTTCCCGTTCAGTGACAGCACCTGTCTTTTCCAGTAACCTGTCAGCAATAGTCGATTTGCCGTGATCTATATGTGCAATTATGCAGAAATTTCTTATCTGTTCCATTTAAGTAAATTAAATTATGTGCAAATATATAGAGGGGTGCGAACTTATTAAAGGTAAGTTTTAATGAACGATTACAGATATTTTTCTAGCTCAAATCATTTAACCAGCATCATCTTTTTAGTTGATACATAATTACCAGAGTGGAGCCGATAAACATACATTCCACTGGCAATGTTGCTTCCGTTGAACTTTACCTCTTTATAACCAGCTTCCTGTTCCTCGTTAACTAATGTTGCAACTTCACTTCCCAAAATATCATAAACCTTCAATGTAACTTTTGCATCTTGCGGTAGCTGATACTGTATCGTTGTTGTTGGGTTGAACGGGTTTGGGAAGTTCTGCTCAAGCTTGAATTCTTTTGGTCCTGTGTAGCTGAAGATAAATTGCTTTGTCATCATTATTCCATCCGGGCTGCTAATTACAAAATCAACCGTGTCTTTTTTATTTATTGGGGCATTCCTGTTTACATCAAATATAAAAGATGCCTTTACCTCAGCCCTCGCCTCTACCAGTTCTATCGTTTCTTCTTCTTTGCTAAAGTTAAGTGATGATGATTTCTTCGTAATGACAACACTAACATTTTCTGCGGTATTTTCATCCGATACATTAGCAACTGTCAGCTTTATTTCGTTGCCCTTTGTCCCGGGTGTTACCTCGTAAACTGTTTGAGAAAACAGTGTACCTGCTGTTGCTATTATAAGAATTAATATCTTTTTCATTTCCCATTCTCCTTTTGAATAGAACACAGATTACACAGATCAAACTGATTTACACTGATTTTTTCCATCTTCCATCAACCGTCTTCCATCCGTCTATGCTAAACCTTTGCCGGAAAAGTCTTCCATATTATGGTACGTTCAACTGAATCTCTACCAAACTATTAACTCCAATATCCTGCTGTTTATCCTGAGTTACACCCCCTAAGCTTGCTCTGAAGTTAAGGTCTTTTGGAAGCAGTTCTTTAGTTATTTCTCCGTTTGCATTCGTTAAGCCAATGTCTTTCCAAGCCACTGAATAATATTTCGTGTCTGCACTTTCCAACGGTTGATTGTTTGCATTAGTTACTTTTACTGTGCACAGAACAGTTGAGAATGTAACCGTGCTGTTGGTGGTTAAGTCCTGCTGTTTGTCAAGTGAAACATATTCATAAGTCATTCTGAAACTATAGTTTTTAGAAAGCAACTCTTTGTTTGTAACACCATTAACTGTTGTACCAAAATTTCTCCACGCACCTGCATAATACTGAACTGTTCCCTGATCTATCAAAGCACCGGTGCTATTACGTAACTCAACTGCAGCATTTACTGTTTGGAAAACTACAGTTGGATTTACAGAAATATCCTGCTGTTTGTCTATGTTTCCATATTCATAGGTCATTCTAAAGCTGTAGTTGATTGGAAGGAGCTCTTTGTTTGCGACTCCGTTTACGGTTGTGCCAAAGCTTCTCCACGCACCGGCATAGTATTGAACCGTTCCCTCATCTATTAAATTACCCAAACTGTTACGCAGCTCTACCGCTGCATTTACTGTTTGGAAAGTATAAGTATTGTTTTGTGCAGGCACATTATTTACTGTTTGATTTGCTCCTTCATAAAACATTCTTACACTAACTGTTGGTTTTGTTGTTATTACTGTAAACGTTCCATCTCCGTTATCCACAGCATCTTTCCAGCTTGTGTCGTAATACTTTACATTACTGGCAGGTATTTGCGTTCCCTGGCTGTTGGTTAGGGTTACTAATAAGTTAGGAGATGATTGAGGTATTGCCTCTAGCAAATACTCTGTATTATAGAGGAGCAAAGCATAAGCTTCGCTTGTTAGGTTATTAGTGCTGTCAACATCTACTTCTTGTAAAACTGTTTGCAGAGTTATTCTTGCTGCATTATTGTTGTTTTGCTGTAGTTGTGTTTTTGCAATGTTAAATAGGCTATCGTACTTATCTGCTGTAGTTTGGTTTGTTATCCAGCCGAGATTGAAGGAGCGGGTGTTGCTGCTTAATAAGCTGTCTAAAAAAGCTGAAGTGCTAAGTGTATCCCAAAAGACCTCTGGTCCAATTGTATATCCAATCTTCGAATTAACCAGGAGTTCTTGATCTGGAGGAAGGCTGAAGTTAGGTAAATTATGCCCGAGTGCGTAGTATTTTATAATATAAGGAAACTTGTTACAAGCTAAAGTAAAATTCCTTGATTCACCAGGTTTGATAAAGTGATTATTTAGGTTGTCACTAAGCCAGAATGGATAAGGATTTTCTAGTTTAAATGTCCAACCGAGAGGGGAACTTGTAGAGTTTATAGAATCGATTGCTAAATCCAAAACAAACTCATTCATATCCTGTGGACTATTAATGAGATTTTTTACAAAGTATTGGTAATGAAATGTATTGTCAAAAGTACCTACTATTACCTTGATGCTCAAGTTTAAATTATTTCTCGGATATACAAAATTAGGAGGTGGTGTTTGTTGCTCTTCAAGCATAATATATTTTTCACCATCCCATTTAAAAACTATTGGTGAAAAAAGATATGTGGGATTTTCCTCACCATTAATTATTTCAGGTTCACCTTGTTCCATTTCATAACCTTCAATTTCCCAGATACCGTCTCCTTCGATATCAGCCAACTTAAAATCTGCACTTGAAATTGTGTAAACAACTGATTCACAGAATTGATCAATATCATTAATGAAATACTCATTGGTACCGTTCCAACTTAATATCCAACAATACATTGGAGCAAATTTTCCATTTTTAATCCAATTAGTTAATATATCAACGTTTCCATCTCTGTTTAAATCAATGGTTGCGTATATTCTTGTCGCAACTATATCTTCACTGTTAATTACCTGCGGAGATGCCCAGGAGATATTACCATTTTTATAAACACCTACTAATGAATTGCAATTATCTGTGCCATTACTATTATCAATAGCTGTAAAAACTATACTATTGTCCAATGTTCCGTATGGGTCTGTAATTAATCCACTAAGATTATAAGTGGAATTAATAAAACTTGAATCAATCTTAAGATAACTTGACACTTCAAATGATGATCCATAGACAGATTTAATTTCCGAATTCAGTGTTTCATAAATAGTTTGAGGTAATAAGTTTTCCTGTGCAAATATTAATAATATGATTAATAGAATTTTTTTAAACATAAAAACCTCGGAATTATTTTTTAGGTAAATAACTTTTAGCATTTATAAGCACTTCATTAGAGTAATAAATCCTACTATTCCAACCTATTAACATACGCTGAAAAGTCGCCTCATATCCATACGGCCACTTGCTCTCTTTTGAAGCAGCACCTACTAATCCTTTTTCATTTAGAAACCTTGAAATTCTTTTCATTGCAAGTGGCCAATGAATTGAATTAATATTCAAATCTTCTGGTGGTTTTGTAGACGAGTCGGGATATCCTTCTTCAATAGCAGTTTTAAGCAACAATTGTAAATGACCATAAGAACTTGCTAATCTTGTCTGAGCCCAATGATTGTTTAATCCTCCCCGCCAATAGTCCCTCAAGTATGTAATTATCGAATCTCTTGCATTATGAAAATCCGAAGAATCTGCTCTACTTTTTTTGCCTTGAAAATAAGACAGAATATTATTGTATAATGATTGTACTGTAGAATAACCATATCTGCTAAAATCTAGACTATCATTTGACGCTCTCTTGCAATATTTTGTAACGCCACCAGGTGGTGAGTTTTCAACTAAAGTTGAATACCTTTTTACTATTTCCCATACTTTGGTGGGCGTATTAATATAATTGTAATATTTAACATTGAAATGATTTGGAACAGATGCCCCACTCCCCATTGATGTTGAATCAACTAAAAATGGATGACTTAACCACTTATCCAAAATTTTATAACCATTATTTGCATCTCGATAGTTAAACTCAGTTGTGTAAGGTTCATATGCATATGATGGCCAGAAACCTACAGCCTCATTTGCAATATGTCCTTTAATTATTTGGGGAGATATTCCAAATAACCCTCCGTTTGCTATACAAATTGAGTCTATACTAATTGGTTTATTAGAAACATCTCTTGAACTATTTCCTGAATCACCAAGTTTTCCAGGTTGAATAACTCTTACTTTAATTTCAGTTGAATCACTATCTTTTTTCGCTTTTAATTTCACAATATAAGTTGAATCTGGTGACCAGTATCGACCGACTAATCTTATCAATCCATCTGAAAGTGCATCCATCTTTACAATATTGTATGTGTTCTTTCCGATTACTTTTTTTTCCGTATTTTTAGTTGGATATTTATTCTCCCAATATACTCCCATTTTCTTTCCACAAGTATCGCACTCCACAACACTAACAGGATTTGTTTCCCAAACATCTGTTTTTTGCCAAACCCACCCGTTTGCATCTGGGGGAAACATTGGCTCTTCGCCATAATTTGTTTGGATCTCCTCGATTTTGTGACCAGTATCTTTCTTTTTAACGGCAAAATACTTTGTTTCACCGAGCAATATTTCTATTGATTCATCCTTTAGAGAAATCTCGAATGACGAAGAATTCATAATTTCCTCTGTTGGACAAATCACATTCTCAGGATTATTTGGTGTTACGTTTTCATAAATCTTTTTATTTTCATTAACAGGTTTAGTTCTGTTCTCTCTTCTGGCACTTATTACTTCTTTTAAGTCACCTTTCTGTTTTGGATTTTCATTTTTAATTTGTTTATCGGTTTCATTTACGTGATATTGTTTTGTACAGGTCTTAAACCTATTATTTCTTCAACTAATGCTACCTGCAGTTTTACCGTTCCTGTATCTGCAGACGAATCTACAACAAAATATACCGGCTGCATTACATCATAAAAGTATGGTGCAAGCGCACCATCAACTAAAAGATTTCCTAAATCGCAGCCATCCACCATTCCAACCTCGAATGTTTTCCATTCAGGAAAATCTTCGAGCGTTCCGTTCAGGTATCTTTTTTTGAAAGTTATGCTTGCTGTGTCTCCTGGTGCTAATTCTTCAGGTTCTACAATTGCAGCTATGTTTCCGGGATAGGGTTCTTCAGGCCGGATATAAATTTCCACTTCAAGATCATCAAAAAGCAGGTCTGTCCAGTCTTCAAAATACAAAGTCCATAAGTGTATGTCTCCTCCCGGTGTCGGTTTTTCTACCACCTCACTATGCGGATAAAGATTACTTCCGCCTACTATTGTATTTGAAGAGTTAAGGAAAAATCTTAATTCATCTCCCGTTGTCATATCTCCCAATTCGAATGTTTCTCCGTCGTGGTTTATTAGATTATCCTGTATTAACTGTATTGCAGGTAAATCCATCCATAGCGCATCATCGGCGTTTGTATACGTATAGACAATAGCATAAATACTGCCAGCAAGAGGCACTTCAAGAGGCTCAGATTGTGCAAAAGGATTACCCAAATAGTCAAGAATTTCCTGCGGAGGCATTGCTGCAAGGGAATAATCTACATCAATATTTATTTCCCACCAGTCTTCAGGATTGTATGGGTAAGGGTCTCCTGGTTGATGTGAAGGATAAAAATCTATTGTTGAACCCCAATCCCATACAATATCGTCCCCTGGTTGAGGATAGTATTTATTTCCTGTTGTAGGATCGAGCAAGTAGAAAATAAATTTATGCCACTGAGGGAAAGTTCCAATTGATGTTGTACCGCTAATTGTTAATTGACCAAGTGTTTCTTCCCACAATTGATAACTGTTGTGTGTTCTATGAATGAGCCTGAGTGTTACTTCCCCGCCATAGCCCAAGTAAACCGGATTTCTGTCATCGCCGGAAATACTTCCAGTAGGAAGAATGTTGTTAATTCCTTCAGGAGAAATTTCCACACGTTCTTCAATAACAATTTGAGCATAGCCAAGTAACAGGAAGGAAGATAAATAAAATAAGGACTAGTACTTTTTTCATTTCATCCCCAAATGATGATGATGAGATTTAGTATTTACAGATAAACAATTTTACAACTCGACTGTAGTCGAGTTCTTCTACTGCTAAAATATATTAGGGGGGGGGGTACAAATCAAGAGGGGAAGAAAATATTTTTTTGTATTAAACTATCAAATCCTGCATTTCTTTTCGCTTTCATTATAGTATCAATTATTATTCCTTCTCTCAGAGCATTTTCAGAAACAGTCATTTCTTTTAATCTAAATTTTTGAAAGACTTCACTGAGAATTATAAGTCCGGCAGGAATTATATCGGCACGTTTTATTTCCATCCCTTCAATGAAAAGTCTGTCAACCGGAGATTCGCATTTAAGAACATCGGTAGTAAGATCAAATAATTCTTCGATCAGAAAATTCAAATCCATTCATTGACTTTTTAAATTTTTCTGTTCTTCTGAATGAAATTATTGATGCTGCAGCTACAATTGTCCCTGAACTCCCGATTGCAATTTCAAAGTTGTGATTTGGATGTATGTTTGAATTCGTCTGTAATTTATCCTTAATGTATTGTCTACACATATCAATCCCGGATAATGTTAAATGATAATCCGGGAAAAACATTTTACTTAATCGAACTGCACCTATCTTTAAGCTTTCGGCAAATTCAGATATTCCATTCTCTCCCAAAAGGATTTCAGTACTTCCACCTCCAATATCAACACATAAAATTCTTTTATCCCGAATATCGAGTGCGTGCTGAACACCAAGATAAATTAATTCAGCTTCAGTTTTCCCATCTACTGCTTCTACATTTATTCCTGTCTCCTCTAACACTCTGTCAATGAATTCACTTTTATTCTTTGCCTCCCGAATAGCGCTTGTTGCAATGGCTCTTACATCTGCTTTATAGAATTGAGCAATCTTTGCAAAATCTTTCAGGACATCAGCTGCCTTTTCCATTTCACCTTCAGATATCCACGTAAATTCTTTACCCTTGTGTGAACCAAGACGAATTACTTCCCTTTCACGATCAATAATTTTAAATGATCCATCATTCTTAACCTGAACTATAATAAGATGAAAAGAGTTTGTTCCCATATCTATTGCAGCAATGCACTTGTTCATTTTTCAATCTCCTTTCCCTGTAGAATTAATTCGCATAGATGATAAACATCTTCAACCGATACATCATCAATAAGTTCTGATTTCCGAATAAAATATTTATTCATTCCAATCGGTGCCCAATTAAATGGATTCGTTGGTCCAAAAATACTAATTTGTGGAGTATCTGTTGTTCCCGCAACGTGCATAATTCCCGTATCATTTGATATAAATAGATCTGACATAGAAATTAATGCTGCTATTTGCGGTATCGGTTTATTTATAAATTTACCAAAGTTAATATCAACATTTTCAGTAAGATAATTCAATTCTTCTTTTTCTGCCCAACCACCAGTCAAATAAAAATTTGCTGAAAATTGGCTATTTATTTTTTTTATCAGTGCCACAAACTTATTAAGAGACCACCTATTGTGTGGTTTTCCGGCGCCAACGTGAAGCCCAATCAACAACTTTTTATTTTTATCCGTAAAATCGCCGGCAAATTTTTTAGCAGACTCCGAATCATTATCATCAAAAGTAATTTCTGATTTATAGTTTTCCGTGTTAATTCCAAATGGCCTTACAATATCTAGACTTCTTTCAGAAACATTTGAGTCGGGATGAATTCGCCAATCAAGATCTACCCTTCTATCAAAAAAGAAGACGCTGGAATTATTTTTCCCATCTAATGAGTTTGCACCTATTCTTGTTTTTGCTTTTGCGATTCTTGAGAGTAAATTGCTTGTAAATGATATAGAAACGACAACCGGAACAATAACAAGATTATATTCCTCTTTTAGAAACTTCAGTGTCTTTGAAAAGTAAATTGGATTGATCAACTTCTTTTTGTTAAAAACGTAAGTTCTATCAATAAATTTATTTTTAACAATTCCGGGATAATTTAATGGGCTAACAACTAAAGATATGTGACATTCGGGATAAGTTTCTTTCAATGCTCTGAACAACGAAACGCCGGCAAGTAGGTCACCAAGCTGATTATGTTGTCTTACAATTAAAATCTTTTTTGGAGGTTCAATCGTTCGGGAAGGATTTTCAGGGACAGATAAAAGTATTTTGAATAATGAATTAACTAATTTTGATGCAATACTTTTTTTTGCCATTACTTATTTGCGGAGTCGTTTTCATCCTCTGAAGTTGTAATGTCGCGATAATCGGCTTCCTCAACATTTTTATACTTATTCTTCAGTTGTTCCGCCCTGTCCTTTAGATCATTAACATTGGGACGAGACGCTGATTTAAAGTTTGTGAGCAATTTGTAAAACCTATAAGCAAAAAATAACAGTATTACTATAGCGCCATAAATTATTAAGCGTATCAAACTATCCTCCTTATCTCAGGATTAAAATATTCTGTAAATCCTCTATCTTCTCTAAAGATTTGTTTGAATAGTTCATCAAAATCTTTGTCACTGTTTACAAAATCAATATCCGAAGAGTTAACAATAAGAAGTGGTGTTGTATTATATCTGAAGAAATAATGATTATATGCTTCGCTTAGTTCTTCAAGATAACTCCTTGTAATTGCCCTTTCAATTTTCCTTCCACGTTTTTTAATATTATAAATTAATCTGTCTGTACTAGACTGAAGAAAAATAACAAGATCAGGTTTTCTCAAAGTGCGGGCTAACAATGGATAAATACTTTCGTAAAGATTTAATTCATCTTTACTAAGATTTAAATACGCGAAAATCCTATCCTTTTCAAAAATATAATCACAGACCATGTGCTCTGAAAACAAATCTTCCTGATGAAGCTCCTGCTGCTGTTTAAACCTGTTTATCAGGAAAAACATTTGTGTTTGAAAAGCCATCCTTTTCCTATCGATATAAAATTTTTCAAGGAAAGGATTATCATCAAACTGTTCAAAGATTAATTTTGCATTCAGGCGTTCACCAATTCTCTTTGCAAGGCTTGACTTACCAGCACCAATTACCCCCTCAATAGCAATGTAATGTAGCTCGTTATTTAGTTCTTTATTGTCGTTCATTTTATCAGAACTCTATGTGGAATTTTCCTGATAATATTTAGATTTTTTGATGGAGCAGAAATTTGCTCAGTCTTGTGCTCAAAAATACTAATTTCAGATATCTTTTTTTTCAATTCGGGGTGAATGAATTCAGGTTCAATTTCAATTAGCGGCACTAATACAAAATCCCGGTTCATCATATCCTTGTGCGGGACAGTAATTTCTTCATCTGTATAAATCAGATCATTAAAAAATAAAATATCTAAGTCAATCTCCCTTGGACCCCACTTCTCTGTAATCTTTCGTCCAACTTTGTTTTCAACTCCTTTTAAAAAGTGGAAAAGTTCTTTAAGCTCAAAATCAGTTTCAATTTTTATGACTGCGTTAAGGAACTCACTTTGTTTTACTTTCCCATAAGGAGATGATTCATAAATAGATGAAGCATCTTCAACTTTACATTTAGTATTTTGATCAATCAATTCAACAGCAAAATCAATATTGTTAATTTGCACACCAACGTTTGAACCAATTCCTATGTAAGCAGTATTATTAATTTTATTTCCTTTTCAATTTTGTAGCTCTTTTCTTTCTTTTACTACTTCTGCTTCAACACAATCAACTACACCACCCATTGGCGGATTATTTTTTCTAACTCTCACAGCAACTTTTAATATTCTTTCAAAATTTTTTAACAGTTCATTTGCAATATCAATTGCCAAAGCCTCAATTAAAAAATACTTTCGGTTAACAGTAAATTGATTAAGGAAAGAAAATACCTGGTAATAATCGACTGTCTTGGTTAAATCATCTACTTTAGCTGCTTCAGAAAAATCTGTGTAAATATCTATATCAGCTTCAAATTTGCCACCGACATGCTGCTCTTCATTGCTTACACCGTGGTACCCATAAAAAGTAGCATTTTTAATTCTTATTACATTGAGCATTTTATTAAATCTAATTTATTTTATAATAAAATTTAAGAAATGTTATTAAATATATCTCCAATATTTTTAATTAGAATTCGCTTCAACACCAGTTTTTAAAATTGATCCTTTTCTAAGTTTTAAAAGACTTCCCAGATTTGCCCAGAATACTCCAGTCAGGACTATTGCAGCCCCTACAAAATGTCTGGTAGACAAAACTTCGTTATAAAAGAAATAGCCAAGAATTAGTGCAACTATCGGAGTAATGAAAGCTAACAGAGAGAGTATTACAAGGTTGATACGCTTTATAAGCCAATAAAATGTTGTAAAGGTGATTACACTACCAAAGAAGGCAAGGTATAATATTGATAAAATAGCATTTTCATTAAATTTTATCATCGAAAGATTTTCTGTAAAAAAGGCAATTACAAGCATAGATATACCGGCGATGACCATCGGGATAAAATTCATTGAAAGCGAATTCAAATGATTTCCAAACTTCTTAATAGAAACAGCAATCCAGGCTTGCATTACTCCACTAAGAACAACTGCAAACATTCCAATTAAATAATTTGTAAAATCTCCGGTGAAGGAATCCGAGAAGATAATTACGATCCCGGTAAATCCTAGAACTGTTCCGAAAATTTTATAGAAACCGATAGTGTCATTAGGTATTCTAATAAAAGAAAATATTACTACCCAAAAAGGATACACAGCAAACAAAACTGCTGCCATTCCTGATGGAACAAACTGTTCTGCCCAATAAACTAATCCAAATGGGATTACAAACGAGCAAAATCCCATCAGCAAGTAAAGTCTGATTGATAGTTTATCAGTCTGAAGCTCGATCCTTTTTATTTTCATCACAGCAAAGACCATAATTGAAGCCAATGTAAACCTGAGTCCCGCAGAAAAAATCGGAGTTAGAGATTCCAAACCAATACGAATTGCAATCCAGGTAGAGCCCCAGATCAAACAAAGTGCAGTGTAAGCTAGAAATACTTTAACGGCCAATTTGTTCATAAGTTTTCTTTCATTGCTATTACACCGAGTGCTCTACCAGATTTCTGTCCATCCCGTCTATACGAATGCAAAACACTTTCATATTCATATGAACATAATTTTGATATTTGAATATTTGATTTTTTTACTCTTTCATCCAACATCATTTTGTAATTTGCCGCTTTAATGTCAAGATAGAATCTACCTTCCTTTTTTAATATAAATTCTTCATCAAATTTTTGAGCAACTTCTTCCCCAACCTCATAATTTATTTGAGAGATTGATGGTCCAAAATAGATTACCAGATTTGAAGAATCTGAATTGAATTCATTTTTCAGTTTAATGATTGATTTGCGAAGAATTTGTTTTTCGGTCCCTCTCCAACCGGAATGAACCGCGGCAATTACTTTATTAATTGGATCATAAATAAAAATTGCAGGGCAATCTGCACTGCTTATTGCTAATCCAAGATTTGTTGATGTAGTGATAAGACCATCACTTTCACCGCAAAAACCATGTTCGTTTACTTCTCTTATATTATCCTCGTGTATCTGTTTCTGATAACTAACAGTATTTTCGTTCAAGCCTAACTCTGCAAAAAATAATGCTCTGTTACCATTAACAATTTCTTTTTTATCACCAACGCTATAAGAAAGGTTGAAATAAAACGGTGCAGAGGAATTCGGTCCAATCTTTGTACTAAATCCACAAACAATCTCAGGAAACTGTCTGAAAATAAATGGCTTGATGACGAGCATAGATTTTTGAATGTAATAAAAGTTTAATTGAGAGTAAAACGCTTTAATAGTATATTAGCAAAGCTATATTTAAAACATCAATTAAGGTAAATATATTGAAAATCTTAGTAACTAATGATGATGGAATCTACTCGGCTGGTATTGCAGCACTTACAGAAGCTCTTAAAGAAATTGCTGAAGTAATAGTAGTGGCTCCAAGTGAGGAGCAAAGTGCTGTTGGGCATGGAATTACCATGAAATATCCACTTCGTGTAACAGATTACTATAAAGATGGAAGTTTTTTTGGTTATGCTGTAGAAGGTACACCTGCAGATTGTGTTAAAATTGGAATAAGAAATATATTGGGTGAATCTCCCGACCTGGTGATATCAGGTATTAATCATGGGTCAAACACTGCAATCAATATAATTTATTCAGGGACTGTGTCTGCTGCACGTGAAGCAGCAATAATGGATGTTCCTGCCATTGCTATTTCGGTAACAAGTCACGAAGCTAAAGATTTCAGATACTCTGGTAAAGTTGCCAAATATCTTGCACAAAAAGTTACCAAACACGGACTACCTTTAGGAACTCTTCTTAATGTAAATGTACCTGACTATCCTGAAGAAGAAATTTCCGGTATGCTTGTTACAGAACAAAGCAAATCAAAATGGGATGATATTTACGAAAAGCGTACTGATCCATTTGGTAAAGATTATTATTGGTTAACAGGAAAATTAGTTGAAGTCAAAGATGAGAAGTTAAGTGATCAGTTAGCTATTAAAAATAAATATGTTTCGGTTACTCCAATTCACTTTGATCTTACTGATTATGAAACCTTTCAAAAAATGAAAAGCTGGGGCATTGAAAAAATTCTAAATGAAAAAGATAATTGATGTTTACCAGATAGATGCATTTACAGAGATTCCATTCCAGGGCAATCCCGCGGGGGTAGTTTTTTCTGATGATTTGAACAAGGAGGAAATGCAATTAATTGCAAGAGAGTTCAATGTTTCTGAAACTGCTTTCATCTCGAAATCTGACGAAGCAGATTTTAATTTGCAATGGTTCACACCAAAAGTCGAAGTAAAGTTATGTGGCCACGCTTCGATAGCAGCAATACATTACTTACTGCAGAGAGAGGTAATTCAGAATAATTCTACATTAACTTTTAAAACACTTTCAGGTATACTTCGAGCCAGCACAAAAGATGGATTACACTCACTCCAACTTCCAATTCCTGAACTCAGAATATTTGAGGAAAATAAAGCAGAAATCATTAAAGCATTAAATAGTGAGAACATAATCAATCCTGAAAAATTCCCTTTTATTCTTGACGATGGTGGTTATCTTTACATTTACATTTCATCATTAAATGATCTAATGAATATCAAACCAGATTTTAAAAAACTTTCAGAACTTTCTTCCGCACAGAAAGGATATGATGCATTCACACTTTTCGCTACGGAAACGATTGAAAAAAATAATGATGCACATTTAAGATTCTTTGCACCATTTTATGCTATCGATGAAGATCCAGTTACCGGTTCTGCAAATGGACCATTACTTCTTGTGCTACAAAAATTGGGACTTATTAAAGCGATTGATGAAAAAAAGATTTATACATTTGAGCAAGGCGATGTTCTCGACAGAAAAGGACGAATTAATGTTTCTTATTCTCCTACAAATAATGAGTTGGTGATATCCGGAAAAGCGGTTAAAGTATTTAAAGGGGAACTTAGTCTCTAATGTTTGGTTACGAAGAAATCAATCTATCACTTGCTTTCCCTTCTGTTTATCTGCTTTTAGCTTTAGCACTTGTTGTATCATACTCTTTCTACGTTTACCGATATACAATTCCGCAGGTTGAAAATTACAAAAAATTAATCTTGACTTCACTCAGAGTGCTGGCCCTGTTATTTTTAATATTAATTCTTTTCGAGCCAATATTGAATCTTAGTCGAAAGCTCGCATTAGAACCTAATAATTTAGTGTTTTTTGATAATTCCAGATCGATGAAAATAGACGATGGTACTGATCGTGAGATGAAGATTAAACAAATAGTGAATACGTTTTCAAATAATGTTTCTTCAGATAATTTGACTTTTTTTGATTTCGGAAATTCAGGTACAAAAACTTAGTGTTGATAGCTTAAACAAGCTGAATTTTTCAGATGGCTCTACAAACATAAAGGATGTAATTGATGAGGTTAAAAATTCAGATAATAATATCGCATCCATTACTCTTATAACTGACGGTGTAATTACCTCCGGATCCAATCCATATTATGATGCGATAGCTCTCGGAATTCCAATATTTACAATTGGTATTGGCGATACAACACAACACAAAGATGTTGAATTAAAAAAAGTTTTGCACAATGATTTTATCTATGCAGAAACACCAACAAAAATAGTAGCAACAATTTCCAACAAAGGATTTACCGGTGAGTCTGTCACAGCTACATTATATGAAGACAACAATTTTGTTTCAAAACAAAATGTGATTTTAAGTAGTACGGGGATACAAAATATTTCTTTCGGCTATACACCTAAAAATGCAGGTGAAAAAAAATTGAGCGTCGAATTATCCAACACAAAAAATGAGTATACATCAGCTAACAACAAAAAAATATTTTATGTGAATATTTTATCAAACAAAATAAAAGTGCTGATAATTGCTTCAACTCCATCATCCGATTTGACGTTTGTAAAAAATTCACTTATGAGAGATGAAAATATTGATCTCAGTTCAATTGTACAGATATCTCGTGATAAATTTTTAGATAAACTAAATTATGAAAAGCTGGATAGTGCCGATGTTTTTTTTCTGATTGGTTTTCCATCTGACAATACACCGGAAGAGCTTCTTGATCGTGTCATTTCAAAAATCAAAGATGCCAAAACACCGTTCTTTATTACACTATCACCGGACGTAAGTTTAAATCGACTAAAGAAACTTGGTAACAATCTTCCGTTTACAATATCTCAGAATATTAAGGGATTCAAAGAAGTTCAGCCATACATTCCACCGGATGAGCTCTCTGATCCAATACTTCAATATTCAAACGAAAACCAGATTGATGCCTGGAATAATTTGCCGCCAGTCTTACAACCGAATGCGGTTTTCATTCCAAGAGTGGAAAGCAAAACTCTTTCACAGATAAATATCAATAATAACGTAATCAAATCTCCACTAATTCTTTCATATAATTTTAGTGGAAGGCGGTCGATTGTGGTTTTGGCAAAGGATATTTGGAAATGGAAGTTACAGGTAGCGCCAAAAGGATTAGAACTATTTGATAATTTTATTGTGAATTCATTAAGATGGTTAAGAGCAAACGAAGAACAAAAAAAAGTAAAGATAAGGTCATCAAAGAAGAATTACTCACAGGGCGAAAGAATTGAGTTTTATGGAGAAGTTTCGGACGAATCATTAAATCCGGTTTCGGATGCTGAAGTTAAGATAAATATTTCTTCAGGCTCTAATAAATACGAAGTAGACTTACAAAATGTTGGTCCCGGTTTATATGAAGGATCAATCGTAATAAATGAGACAGGAGATTTTCACTATTCAGCAAATGCAATAGCAAGTGGTAGAAATCTGGGAGAGGATAACGGAAATTTCAACATTGGAGAAATTGATATTGAAATGATTAATCCTGTAATGGACTATTCTCTATTAAATTTATTGTCAAATGATACTGGTGGAAAATATTATTTTCCTGAAAATTATACCGGGCTATTGGATAGGTTGAAAAACATGAAAATAAATTCTTCAAAAGAAAAAATAGTTACCTCAGAAATAAATTTGTGGTCGAATACATGGATGCTTATAATATCAATTTTGTTATTTGCTACAGAGTGGTTTATTCGTAAAAGAAATGGAATGTTGTAATCAGAATTTTAAACAATTAAAATGCGTACGAGTATAAACCATTTATTTGACTTCTTCCTACCAAGGATTTGTCCCGGGTGTAACATTAAATTATCTACTGCTAAAGACCCTATCTGTGATGATTGTCTTAACAGTATTTTAATTGCAGATGAAGAAAGATTAAAAGTTGAATATGATAAGGATTTCGGTTCCAGCGGTATTATCAAAAGTTACTATTCGAAATTTGTTTTTGAGGCTGATAAGACCTTGCAACAGATAATTCATGCATTAAAATACAATCAGAAATTTAAGCTTGGAGAGTTTTTGGGAACAATTCTAGCCGAAGGAATTAAATCAAGAGAATGGCAATTAAACGTAATCATCCCTGTGCCAATTCATCACCTAAAAAAAGCTGAACGGGGTTATAATCAATCTGACTATATTTCAAAAGGAATAAGCAAATCACTTCAAATTCCTTACTCCGTAAATTCAATTAAACGAATCAGATACACTGAAACTCAAACAGGACTAAATATGAATGATCGTGCTTTGAATGTTGCAAATGCATTTAAAGTTAAAAGCTCAAAAAAAATCCAGGGGAAAAATATTTTGATTGTTGATGATGTTTGCACTACCGGAGCCACACTACAAGCTTGCGGAAAGGTATTAAAAGATGCTGGTGCAAACACAGTTTATGCTTGTTCTATAGCAATTGCGGATTAATATAATTACATCTTCTCAGGTACACTAACTCCAAGAATCGATAACCCATTTTTGATTACAATCTTTGTAGCAACAGCTAAAGCTAATCGTGCTTCAGCAATATTTTTCTCACTGCCAAGTATTCGCCTGTATGTATAAAACTTGTGGAAAGCAGCAGCAAGGTCTTCAAGATAAGCACATGTTTTCTGCGGTTCGTAATTTTCCGCACTATACAAAACTTCATCTTCAAATTTGTGAAGTTTTTTTAGCAGCGACTGTTCCTCGTCACTCATTAAAAGGTCAAGATGAGAGGTTTCAGGTTTTAAATCTTCAGATTCAACTGTCCTGATAATTGAACATATTCTTGCGTGAGCATATTGTAAATAAAAAACAGGGTTTTCATCACTTTGCTTTTTAGCAAGATCAATATCAAAATTCATATGTGATGAAATAGAACGCATATTAAAGAAGTATCTAACCACATCACTGCCAACTTCATCGATCAATTCATCCAATGTTATGTAGTTTGCTTTCCTCGTTGACATTTTAACTACTTCCCCATCTTTTAAAATCGTAACAAACTGATGGATCAGCACTTTCACTTTACTAGTATCGTAACCCAGAGATTTCATTCCTGCAAGAACATCGGGATAAGTTGCGTTGTGATCAGAACCAAATAAATCTACAAGGAGATCATAGCCACGATTATATTTTATAATGTGATAAGCGATGTCAGGTAAGCGATAAGTTGGTTCACCTGTGGATTTTAAGATGACTTTATCTTCTCCGCCGGTTAACTCAGAAAGTTTTAACCAGGTCGCATCATCTTTTTCATAAGTCAGTCCAGACTTCTTAAAATTTTTAAGTAATTCATCTATCTTTCCATCTTCATAAAGGGATTTTTCATTAAAAAATATTTTATGATGTATCCCCAATCTGGCCAAACTTTTCTTTATATCATTGAATATTTCTGCTTCAGCAGTTTCATTGAATTTTCCATCTGGCTGTTCATCAACAAGCTTATCACCAAATTCTTCTTTTAACTTTTTTGCAATATCAATTATATATTCTCCCTGATAATGATCTTCGGGAAATTCGAGATTTTTTCCCAAGATATTCAAATATCTAATTCGGACAGATTCACCAAGAACGCGCATTTGTCTGCCAGCATCGTTGAAGTAGTATTCGCGGTCAACTTCATATCCAATCCATTCTAGAAGATTTGCAACTGTATCGCCAATAACAGCATTTCTTCCGTGGCCAACAGTCAATGGTCCTGTCGGATTTGCCGAAACAAATTCAACATTTGCTTTTTTGCCGGCATACTTTTTTGATTTGCCAAAGTCATTAACTAGTTCATTTATATCTTTAACAATCTCAGAAAGGAATGAAGGAGTAAAATAGAAATTGATGAAACCAGGTCCGGCTATTTCTGTTTTGATTATTATGTTGCTATCAATTTTAAGGTTTGAAAGAATTTCTGACAGCAATTTCTCGAGGATTTCGTTTTAATTTTTTCGAAAGGATCATTGCAGCGTTTGAGGAGAGGTCACCGTGTGTTTCAATTTTAGGAGTATCGAATGTTAGCTCAATTTCGTCAAGATATGGTAATTGCTTTGATGCTTCGGTAAATAATTTTTGTAAATAATTTTTCAATTTACACGGGGAATTATGATTGAAATCTGATATGCAAACTTATTAAAGTAGAAGTCTGGAAAAAACCACGGTTGAAAGAAGGTAAACATCATTTTGCCGATATGCTGCTCTTCTCCATCGGATCAACACTTTTTCTATTGGTGCATCTCCCCATAATTTTTCAAGATTATAAAACTGTCTTGCATCTTTCTTAAAGATATGAACAACAACGTCAACATAATCCAGCAAAACCCAGCTTAATGCTTTAAGTCCTTCTCTATGCCAGCATTTAATTCCTTCATCAGAAAGTGTCTTATCAACCTCATCAGCAATTGCTTTAACCTGTGTGTCTGAATCTGCAGAGCAAACAACAAAATAGTCAGCAAACGTAACTAGTTTTCTTAAATCGATTACTAAAACATCAAAACCTTTTTTTGTAAAAATACTATCTGAAATCTTGTGTGCACAGTTCTTTTGAATTCAATTTTACCTCTTATTTAATGGAATTAAATTTCTGTAATCTTTTCCAAGAATAAATGTAACATCTAATAAATAATCCGGATTAATTTGCTGGATTATACTGTTCTGATCTAACCCAACAAGGGAAGCAATCATTTCAGCATTTTTATTTTTTTCATTTCTGCTGATAATAATACTCTTTTCAATTTCAAATGAACGATAATTTCCAAGGTTTACAACATCTATCTTGTTTGCCCTTAAGTAATCAGTTAGTTTATCTGCTATACCGCTTACGCCGCATCCATTCAGCACTTCAACCTGTATTTGTGTATTCGCATTACGTACTAATTCATCACCAGAGTTGCCGAAAATTGTCGAAGCATTGTTAATAGGTTGTAATAACCAAGATAACGTTAATAACTATCAGGATTGAAATCGAGATATTGAGGAAGAGATGTTTTGAGATTGTCTTCTTTTTTTAGATTAGCTGAAATTTTCTTTCCCCTCAAAATTTAAAATTACAGCAATCTTCATTTGACCTCGAAAGGTGAATCTGAACTGGTTCCATAAATGCCTGATCTGAAACTAAACGGATTTCCATAACCATAGTAAGGATTATAAAAACCATATCCATAAGGCATTGCACTATATTGTAAATGGACTGAGAAATTCTTCCAGGGATAATAATTCACTGCAGCATTACTGATGTAGACTCCGGAAACATCTTTTTGAAACTGTTCTCCAAGTGTGCTGTATGGTGAATACAGAACGGAAACATCCAGTTGAACATTTAAATTGTTCATCAATCTGTAAAACATACTGTTCGTATAACTTGTTAAAGAAACACTCTGTCCCGCAAAAGTTGTATAGTTTAGACTAAATGAATGACGCATAATGAAATCATCAGAGTTTAAAAAGCCAAATATCGCATTTGAATTATCCGTAACAATTCCTTCTTTAATACTAGGCTGCTCAATACCTGTCTCTTTATATTGAGAAAAAGTTATAGTAGAAGTAACCAATACGAATAACAATAATAATTTTTTCACATCATTACCAAAATTTTAGTTCAATTTTATATAAATAACTTTCAAAAAGCAACTATAAAACTCACATCAAAGTATTACAAAGTCTTTGTTAATTTATTTTTTTTATCAACAAGCACAATTTTGGGCTTATATTTTTTTGCATTTTCTTCAGAAATATGAAAATAACTCACAATAATAATTTCATCTCCTATTGAGCTAAATCTTGCAGCCGGACCATTTAAACAAATCGTTCCGCTTCCAGCTTCGCCTTCAATAGTATAAGTATCCAATCGTGAACCATTGTTGAAATTTAATACCTGCACCTTTTCATACGGTAAAATATCTGCTGCTTTAAGCAAATCTCTGTCAACAGTTATACTACCTTCATAGTAAAGCTCAGCCTGGGTTACAGTTGCACGATGTATTTTTGATTTCAACATTTCTCTTTGCATTAAAACATTTTCCTTTAATTTTGTGCAATCAAATATACTTATTGCAAATTCTTAGTTTCAAGGGAACAATTTGACCGAAAATATAAAATTTAGCAACAATTTTATCATTTAAAAGCGTTTTAATTGAAAATACTAATTATTGATAATTTTGACTCGTTTACCTACAATCTTGTTCAGTTACTTGGTAAGCATAAAACTAAACTTCGTGTACTCAGAAATGATGATCGAGTATCTTCAATAAGAGACTTTTTACCCGATAAAATATTATTATCACCTGGTCCTGGACAGACCGGAGAGTTCGGGATTGACTCTTGATGCTATCAAAGAATTCGGAAATTCAGTACCAATACTCGGGGTATGCCTTGGTATGCAGGCAATATGCTACTTATTTGGTGGTGAAATTATAAATTCTAAAAATATTCATCATGGGAAAACTTCTAAAATTAATCATGATAGCAAAACAATTTTTGAAAACATTCCTCAGAATTTTGATGCGATGCGTTATCACTCGTTAGTTGTTAATGAAAATACACTCTCCTGATGATATAGAAATTTCAGCAAGGACTACAGCAGGAGAAATTATGGGTATTCGTCACAAAATATATTCACTTGAAGGAATACAGTTTCATCCCGAATCTATACTAACTCCTTTCGGAAAGCAGATTATGAAGAACTGGTTAAAACTATAAAATAATTTAAGAATTAACTTCTACTATCATTTCAATTTCAACCGCAGAATTTAATGGGAGCTCGCTAACTCCAACTGCGCTGCGAACATGCTTTCCGGCTTCTCCAAATATTTCACCAATAAACTCAGAAGCACCATTTGCAACTTTTGGTTGGGCAGTGAATCCTTCAGCACTATTGACAAAAACTGTAAGCTTTACAACTCTTTCAATTATATCCAGATTACCAATGACGCTTTTGATTGCACTCAAACAGTTCAATGCACACAATCTTGCTGCTTCTTTTCCTTGATCTTCAGAAAGATCTTTACCGACTTTTCCCATATATTTTACCGTACCTGCAGAAATTGGAACTTGTCCTGATGTCATTATAAGGTTTCCCACTCGCAATGCTGGAATATATGCTGCAAGTGGTTTAACAACTTCAGGAATATTTATTCCCATTTGTTTAATTTTTTCTTCAAACATTATTACCTCTAATTATCTAAATGAAGATTTATTTTGATTAAATTTGAATATATCAAAAACATTTAGCTCTGCTGAAATTTAGAAAAGGAAATATCTTATGACTGATAGTAAATTTAACGAATTCGTTGAGATTGTTAAAAGATTGAGGAAAGAATGTCCGTGGGATCGTGAACAGACAAATGATTCAATAAAAGCAGCAACCATTGAAGAAGCGTATGAAGTTGTTGAAGCAATCGATAAGAAAAATTTTGAAGAACTTAGAAACGAACTTGGAGATTTGTTGCTTCATGTTGTTTTCCACACAATCATTGCATCGGAAACTAATGATTTTTCAATTGATGATGTTATTGATTCAATACAAGAAAAATTAATACGAAGACATCCACACGTATTCGCAGAGGTAAAAGTATCTGGTGCTGATGAGGTGAAGAAAAATTGGGAAGAGATAAAACTTGAAGAAGGCAGAAACTCTTTATTAGATGGTGTCCCAGAAATGCTTCCTGCATTGCAGAGAGCACACAGACTACAGGAAAAAGCTTCTAAAGTAGGATTTGACTGGGAGAATAAAGAAGATGTGTGGAAAAAAGTAATTGAAGAAATTGAAGAAATGCACGAGATTGAAAAAGTGAAAAGTCAAAAAATCAATGCCACTGATGAGAAAGAAATTCATGCAAAACTAGAAGATGAAATAGGAGATGTCTTCTTCGCATTAGTTAATTATGCAAGATTTTTAGGTGTTAACCCCGAAAATGCTTTAAGAAGAACAAATTCAAAATTTATCAAACGATTTGGTTACGTCGAAGAAAAAATTAAGGCGATGGGGAAAAAATTAACTGATTCAAATTTGAAAGAGATGGATTATTATTGGGAAGAAAGTAAAAATATAAACTAGTTATCACCATTTCTATTGTTGCCAAATTTCTCATATGCATCAATAATATCTTTGACTAACTTGTGTCTTACAACATCGCTTTTATCAAAATAAACGAAAGCAACACCTTCCACATTTGATAAAATTTCTTTTGCCTGCACCAAACCACTGGTTTGTTTAGCCGGAAGATCAATTTGAGTTATATCTCCGGTTACTATAGATTTTGAATTACCCCCAAGTCTTGTGAGAAACATTTTCATTTGCATCGTTGTTGAATTTTGTGCTTCATCAAGAATAACATAAGCATTATTCAATGTTCTTCCACGCATATAGGCTAAAGGGACTATTTCAATTACTCGCTTCTCTATATAACTTTTTAATTTTTCGGATGGGATCATATCATCAAGAGCATCATATAGTGGACGAAGATAAGGATCTATTTTTTCACGGAAATCGCCAGGTAAAAATCCAAGACTTTCACCAGCTTCAACCGCAGGTCTTGCTAAAATTAATTTTTTCACCAGACCTCTTTTTAATGCTGATACAGCTATTGCAACAGCGAGATAAGTTTTGCCGGTACCTGCAGGTCCAATTGCGAAACAGATATCATTTTTTCGGGCAAGTGTTATATAATTTATTTGTCCAGAGGTTCTAGCCTTAATAACATCTTTTTTTGTATAGAGAATAATGGTATCAAGCTCTTCTTTATCAACAATTTCTTTTCCTTCGATGGTAAGATCAAGAATAGTATTCACGTCATTTACAGTCAATCTTCCGCTAGTATTTAGTACATAGGTCATTTCATTCAGAATCTTTTCTATTAATTCAACCTCTTCCATAACCCCTTTGAGAATAACGTTTTCTCCTCTAACGATTACAGGTACTATTGAATCGATCTTCAATTATTTTAAGATTTGAATCATTAAAACCGAGAAGCTCAAGCATATTTACATTTTCAATAACTATTTTCTTTTCAATTGCTGTCATATCTTCTTTTTAAAATAAAAAACCCTTATCCTGCTATAGGACAAGGGTTTGTTAAATATCTTAATTTAAACAAGCCAGGTCAATTTTATTGAACCGGAGCTGGTTTATAGTTTGCTCTAAGTTTTTCGTATTTATCTTTCTCTTCCTGAGTCAGTGGTGGAATCGAAAATACTTGGTTAGGATAAATTAAATCAGGATTTTTAATTTTATCTCTATTTGCTTTGTATATAACCGGCCAAGCAAATGCGTTTCCATAATGCTCTTTCTTCTTAGCAATATTCCACAAACAGTCGCCTCTTACGACTGAATAGGAAATTACCGGTGGGGTATCAACCCAGGCATCAAGAGCTTGCTGCATTTTGTTATGAACCTTATCAAAGAATTCAGGTAATGCACTAATTTTATTCATCTTTAAAGCATCAAGATCAGCTTGTCTATCAGCTTTTGGACTTTCTTTTCTCTTAATTTTGCCATCTAGTTCATTGACAGCATTTCTAAAGTTGTCAACATCACTTCTCGTTGCACCAACTAACGCATAAAGTTCGTCAATGCATTCTTCAGGATCCTGAAGACCGTTTCTAACCGTAGTTAGGTTTTCGATGTCTGATGTGAGTGTTTGAATTTCAGACTCAAGGGATTGTTTCTTACCAGTAAGTCTGGTCATTTCAGCTTGCCATTCGTCTTCAGTCATCTCTTTATCATCTTGCGCGAAGGAAGAAAGAGATAACAGGAAGAGAACGGAAAGAAAATAAACTAAAGATTTTGCAAGTTTCATTTTTTTCTCCATTAAATTTTTTTTATAAAATTCCTGTTAATTACATTGGCAATTTTTGAAGGTTTGCCTTGGTTTCTTCCTTTTGCTTGTTGCATTCAGCCAATTTCCTGTTGATTGTCTGAATTTCAGATTCAAGCTGAGCTTTATTGTCTTTTAGTGAATTAGCTTCTGCTTCAAGAGACTTAACCTCTTCACGTAAATTATTTAGTTCAGCTATCTGAGCGTCACTTAAACCACATCCCGAAAGCAATGCAATACTGAAGAACATTATTGCTGCAATCACGGGGGTTTTGAAGCTTTTCAATAGGTTCATATGTAACCTCCGATTAAATTATTGATTGTTTATTGTTATTAGAGCTAGAATTAAGATAAATTGCTATACTACCAATTGCTATAAGTAGCACAAAATTCTTTACAAATATATAATTAATTGCGTTAATAAATTCAATTGAATTTTAAATTTTTTAAATAAGCCTTTTTTCAACAAAACTGGTGTAGCTTTCCCCTGCAATAATCAAATGATCGAATACTGGAATATCCATAATTTTGCCAGATTCCACTATTTTTTTAGTTATTGAGATGTCCTCATTACTAGGCTCGGGGTTGCCACTTGGATGATTATGAATTAAAATGATGCTGGCAGAGGAACAGTCTATTGCTACTTTGAATATCTCTCTTGGATGAACAATACTTGAGTTAAGATTTCCGATTGATATGGTTTCATACTTAATTATTTTGTTTGCCGAATTAAGACATACAACAATAAACTTTTCTTTGTTTTCATCTCTTAATATCGGGATAAATATATCAGCAATTTCCTGTGGGGATGTTACTTTTTTATTTGATAACCATTTTGATTGTGATAAAATTCTTCTGCTTAGCTCAAATGCCGCTGCAAGTGTTGCTGCCTTATCTTTTCCTATACCGCTAACTTTTTGTAGTGAATCAACTGTTTTGCCAGCAATCATTGATAGATTTCCCTCATTGCTAATCAATTCTCTTGCTATTTCAATAACTGATTTCCCTTGTTTTCCAGTTCTTAAAAGAATTGCTATTAACTCAGCATCGGATAGATTTTGAGCTCCCTTTAATATTAATTTTTCTCTTGGTCGATCATCAGGAGGAAGTTCTTTAACTGTAAACTTTTTATTCTGTTCCATAAATATTATTGGCCCAGTCTGAACTTATCAACTAAATCAAATACTCCATCTTTGTACCGCACTATATTCAAGTATCTATTTATTCTCCTAGAATCAAATGAAATATTATTGTGCAGCCCGCTACTTACCATTCCTGAAATCATTTTATCGACCAGATTTTTTCTTCCCGGTTCAGTGTTTCTGATAACTGTTAAAAGATATTTTGTAACATCATATCCGTAAAGAACATTTCTATTTACATCTCTCCCTGTTATTGCACTAAACTGATCACTAAAGTTTTTAAATGCTTCACTATTGAAATCGACAAAATAATCTGATGTAAATGTTAGATTGTTACTCACTTCAGAAGCAGTCTCAAATCCTTTGGCTGTGAACCAGTCCTGGTTACCATAAAGAGGAATTTTGATGGGAAATTTGCTAAGCTCAGAGAAAATATATGGTGTAACTGAATTATCAGATAGAGGGATATATATTCCCTGTATAGTGAGTGAATCAATAAAAATTCTTGAAATTGGCCGACTAAAATCTGTAGAATCATTTCTAAAGGATTCCCTTTTGACCAGTGTTCCCCCTAAATTTTCAAACTCGTTTATAAATGCTGCTGACAGAACTGGGGAGTACCCATCAATTGAATTCATAACTGAGATGAGCCGCTTGTTCTCTGAATAAAATATGTACTGAGCTAAGAGTTTACCCCTAACAGAAAATGAAGGGTTTGCCTGAAAAAAATTATGGCTAATACTTGTCAAGTCATCATCTGTTGCAGTTGGGGAAATAATGGGTATATCATAGTCTTCAAATTCTTCGAGAGTAGTTCTGACCGTATTGCTGAATACAGGTCCTAAAATTGCAACAATTGAATTTAAAGAAACAAATTCATCTCTGATTTTTTCTATTTCATCGTCACTTTTTTTTGTATCCCGAATCAACAATCCTACTTTATCAGTCCTATCCTTATTGAATTCATCAACCGCATATTTAATACCTTCAAGAATTTCGATTGCGGGTTGAAAGGAATATTGACCGGTTGAGTCTGTTTCCAATGGAAGCATTACTCCAATGGTAGTGTTTGTTGTAGCCGGGTTATATGAATAGTCAATTAATTTTTTAGCTTCATCGTATTCTTCTGAATCAGGATAATTATTAATTAACTCTTCCAAAATATTTTTTGATTCAGATGAATTACCATTACGCAGTAAATATTTGCCCTGTTGCAAAAGGATATACGATTTTACATTGTTGCTCGAAAAAAATGAGTAAAATCTTTGAAGTTGGGTTTCATTAAGATATTTAGCAGCTATCCCCTCCCCGATTTTTTTTGCCTTCTCTTCGTATGAAGAAGAACTTGTCTTCTCAATGATATAAAGAATTTCTTTGAATGCGTTATAATAGTTAGCAATTTCGAGATTGTATTTTACCAATAACATATCGATTTCATCAACATATTTACTATTTGGATAGAGATCCAAAAACTGGTCCGCAGCATATTTAAACTGGTTAAGTTGATTTAGCTCAAGATGAATTTTTGCTTTGAAAAATTCTGCAGCAGTTGTTTTTGAATTATATTGGTAATTATTCAGAAACTTATTGAAGAGATCTAATGATTGTTCATACTCGCCTGCGTTATACAAGGAAAGTGCATCATTGAATCTGGTATTAATCTCAACTTCAGAGACTTCCTGTGAGTAAGTTTGATTAAAGTTGAATATAATTTGAACTAAAAAAAGTAATATTATAGCGGTATGTGTCCTGAGTATTTTCATTAATCATATGATTTATTAATTCTAAACTAGAATTAAATTTTGGTTATTCCCACTCAATAGTAGCCGGGGGCTTTGAACTGATATCATACACCACCCTGTTAACACCTTTAACTTTGTTAATAATTTTATTTGATACTGATGATAAGAAATCATGTTCAAATGTATACCAATCTGCAGTCATTCCATCAACAGAAGTAACAGCCCTGAGTGCAAGAACAAACTCATAAGTTCTTGCATCGCCCATCACTCCAACACTACTTACCGGCAGTAGAACCGTAAATGCCTGCCAAATACTATTATACAACCCAGCTTCTTTAATTGAAGTTATATAAATATCATCTGCTTCCCTTAAAATATCTAATTTTTCTTTAGTTATCTCTCCAAGAACTCTTACCGCAAGACCAGGACCAGGGAATGGATGACGATGAATAAATTCTGGTGGAATATTTAAACTTTTTCCAACCTTTCTCACTTCATCTTTAAACAATTCGCGGAAAGGTTCAACTAATTTTAAATGCATTTTTTCGGGAAGTCCGCCAACATTATGATGAGTTTTAATTGTTGCTGAGGCACCTTTAACTGATACCGATTCGATTACATCCGGATAAAGGGTTCCTTGAACTAAAAATTCAGCATCATTATATTTTTTTGCTTCTTCTTCGAAGACTTCAATAAAAGTATTGCCAATAATTTTTCGCTTCTTTTCGGGATCTGATACCCCTTTAAGATTTTTGAGAAATTTCTCTGATGCATCAACGTGAATGTGATTTAATTTTAATTTTTCATCAAATAAACTTCCAATTTTTTCACTCTCGTTTTTACGCATCAAGCCATTATCAATGTGAATACAAATTAAATTTTTATCAATGGCTTTCCTTACCAGCACAGCAGCCACAGTTGAATCAACACCCCCACTTAGAGCGCATATTGCTTTTGAATTTCCAATGGTTGATTTAATTTTCTCAAGCTTCTCCTCTATAAAATTTTGAGGAGTCCAATCACCTTTACAATTGCAAATGTCAAAAAGGAAGTTCGTAATAATTTTTTTACCATCTTCGGTATGGACAACCTCGGGATGAAATTGTAATCCAAAATATCTTTTTGATGGATTTGAGATCGCACATATCGGAGAGTGATCTGATTCGCCAATAACTTTAAATCCTTTTGGTAATTCTGTTAAATAATCTCCGTGACTCATCCACACAATTGAGGCGTCTTCAACTCCACGAAGTATATCCGTATTGTCAGTTATTCTTAATATTGATTTACCGTATTCACGACTCGTTGCAGATTCAACGGTTCCACCAAAATTTTTACAAATCAACTGTAGTCCGTAACATACTCCTAAAAATGGGACTTTAAGATTAAAAATCTGCGGATCTATTGCAGGTGCGTTTTCGTCATAAACGCTCATTGGACCACCTGAAAGTATTATTCCTTTTGGGTGAAGATTTTTTACTTCGTCAAATGTTATTGTGTGCGGATGAATTTCGGAATATACTTTTGCTTCTCTTACACGACGAGCTATTAACTGTGTGTATTGTGATCCAAAATCAATTATTAAAATTAAATCTCGTTGCATATCAGGATTTAAAAATAAAAATTTAGTTAAAAATAAAAACCCGTTAAATACGGGTTTAAATAAAAACAAAAATTAATTTGAATACACTACCGAATTATTGTCCGATCAAAGCTTTGTAAGCATTAACATCAAGCAAATCATCCAGATCTGCAAGATTGTTTATTTCCGCTTTAATCATCCAACCATCACCATAAGGATCTGTATTTACAGTCTCAGGAGAATCTGTAAGTTTCTGATTTATCTCTGTGACCTTACCACTAAATGGAGCAAACAAATCACCTACTGTTTTTACAGCTTCTATTGTACCAAATGAATTGCCTTTTGAAATTTCTTTGATTTCTGAATCAATGTCAACAAATACCACATCACCGAGTTCACCTTGTGCGTAATCAGTTACCCCAATAGATCCAATGTTGCCTTCGACACGAACCCATTCGTGATCTTTAGTATATTTAAGATTTTCAGGTATTTTCATTTTTCCCTCTTATATAATTTTTTTTCGAAATGAATATTAAAATTTCTCGAGAAAACTTGTATCAAAATTACCACTTCTAAATCTGGAATCTTCCAGAACTTTAAGATGGAATGGAATTGTGGTTTTGATTCCTTCAATAATAAATTCGTTTAGTGCTCTTTTACCACGCATGATTGCATTCTCCCTATTCTTCCCCCAGACTATCAACTTTGCAACAAGCGAATCATAATAAGGAGGGATAGAATAAGATTGGTAAATATGTGAATCGTTCCTAACTCCGAAACCTCCGGGAAAATGCAGAGAAGTAATTTTTCCAGGAGAAGGTCTAAAATTGTTGTCCGGATCTTCAGCATTGATTCTGAATTCAATTGCGTGGCCGTGTGGTTTTTTTGGTTTCGCCTCTATTTTTTCTCCAGCAGCAACTAAAACTTGTTGTCTTACTAGATCAACATCATAAACAAGTTCAGTAACCGGATGCTCTACCTGAATTCGTGTATTCATTTCCATGAAATAAAAATTCTTATGCTTATCTAGAAGAAATTCAATAGTTCCTGCACCTTCATAGTTAACAGATTTTGCACCTTTGATTGCAGCTTCTCCCATTCGAATTCTTAAATCTTCATCAACAGCTGGTGAGGGGGATTCTTCAATTAGTTTCTGGTGTCGTCTTTGAATAGAACAATCTCTTTCACCGTAATGATAAACATTTCCGTGTTGATCACCCATTATCTGAATTTCTATGTGCCTTGGATTTTCAATAAATTTTTCAATATAGACGGCACCATTTGCAAACGCTGCCTCTGCTTCAGCCTGCGCTGTTTGAAAAGCTTTTTGAAATTCGCTTTCTTCCCAGACTATCCTCATTCCTTTTCCACCGCCACCTGCAGATGCTTTAATAATTACAGGGTAACCAATTTCATTTGCAAGTGATTTCGCTTCATCAAGATTTTCAATTATACCATCGCTACCAGGAATTACTGGGACTTCATTTTTTTTCATTGTGTCTTTTGCAAACGCTTTATCTCCCATGGCTCTAATCATGTCTGGAGAGGGACCAATAAATTTTAAATTCGACTCCTGACAGATTTCAGAAAAATTTGCATTTTCAGCAAGAAAGCCGTACCAGGGTGAATCGCATCAGCACCTGTAACTTGTGCTGCAGAAATTATCGCGGGAATTTTAAGATAACTATCTTTCCCAAAAGGTGGGCCAATACATACGGCTTCATCAGCAAAAGTAACGTGTAAAGAATCTTTATCTGCCTCGGAATAAACAGCAACAGTGCTTATACCTAGTTCCTTACAAGTGCGGATAATTCGAAGGGCAATTTCGCCTCTGTTGGCGATTAATATTTTGCTAAACAAATTTTAGTTCCAAAGTTTAGTAATGCTTACGATAACTCAATTAAAAACAATGGTTGATTATATTCAACAGGTTTTCCATTTTCCACCAATATCTTTACAATCTTTCCACTAATATCTGATTCAATCTCATTCATTAGTTTCATAGCTTCAACAATACACAATACAGATCCCGGCGATACAACTGAACCAACCTGAACATATGAATCGGCATCAGGAGCAGGAGCTCTGTAAAAAGTACCAACAATTGGTGACTTTATCTCGTGCATATTGGAAGGAGCTTGTTCAACTTCTTCTTTGGCTTTTACTTGTTCTTGCTGACCGGCAGATGTGGGTTGAATAGCCGGTTGAGTTGTTGCTGCCGTTATTGGTGGCTGAGATAGAACCTGTGTGTTTCTGATCTTCTTCGCAATCTTTACTTTGAGCCCATTCTCCTCTATTTCAATATCAGTTACACCACTTGAATCAACAATTTTAACAAGTTTTTTTATTAGATCAAGATCCATTTGTAGCCTCTTGTTTAGGATTTAACTCTTTCTGAATATTCACCTGTTCGTGTATCAACTTTTAACATGTCTCCTTCATTGATGAACAAAGGCACGTTAATCTGCGCACCGGTCTCCAGTTTTGCCGATTTGACTGCGCCTGTTGCCGTATCACCTTTAAAACCAGGTTCGGTTTCTATTACCTTCAAATTGATGAATATTGGAATTTCAACAGAAATAATATCGGAACCATTAAGCAGGACTTCAACTTGTTCGCTTTCTTTAAGAAACTTTATTCCATCGCTAATTAATTCTTTTGAAATGTTTATTTGTTCATAAGTTTCATTATCCATACAAACCAACGAATCTCCATCAGAATAAAGGTATTGATATTTCCTTCTTTCAACACGCACAACCTCCACCTTTTCACCGGCACGAAAAGTGTTTTCGAGTACTCTACCGGTTCTTAAATTTTTAAGTGTTGAGCGGACAAATGCACCGCCTTTTCCTGGTTTAACATGTTGAAAGTCGACGATGTTATACAAGTCATTTTTAAATTTTATAATTAGACCGGTTCGGAAATCTGAAGTATCTGCCATAAAAATAAAGTTTTACTAAATCTGGATTATTAAATTATGAATTAAGAAATATGACATAATTAAGTTAATGAAAGATATAGATTAATGCTGAATTTATATTTGAGAAATTGTTAATTGATAGTTGCAAGATATTTATCAACTTCTCTATTTGCTAATGAACTAGAATAATCTTCCTTAATTTTATCGAAAAGAATCTTTGCTTCATCTTTTTCATCAACTTTAAGAAAATATATTCCGGCATTCAACATATAATCTGGATTTTGAGAATTCACTGATGATTGTTTGGAAGCATTAAGATAGAGATTCGCAGCTTTTTTATAATCTCCATTCATTGCATAATGTCCAGCCTGACCTGCTAAGGATGCCGCTTTGAAATAATCGATGCTGCCATCATAATCTTCATAATAATTAAATGCTTCATCATATTTACCAAGAAATGAATAGCAATCAGCAAGATAAATTTTCGCGGTCTCGCCATTTTCTGTCCCACTATATTCATCCACTAGTCTTTTTAATCCAATTATGTTTGTGCCCTGTTTTCCTTCTATTGCTTCAAGGTATGATCCCTGATCATAGAGAGTCATTATTCTCGAAAGTTCCAGGCCTGCTTTTGCGTCATTTTCAGATTTTTGATTTTGATACCAGATTATTGCGGCAACAACAATTACTAACACACCTGCATAAATAAAGATTTTACTTTGATATTTTTCAAAGAAATCTATACTTGATTTATAAAAGTTTATTAGTTTATCTTCTTTTATCTCTTTTTTAGAAAGTTTCTTCTTCTTCTGAAGCATAAATTGTCCTTTGGTTGAATACTACATTTAATTAAAAAACCTTGCAAAAATAATATATTTATTTACAATCTGCCATTAAAATCCGTACGCCCAGGAGGACTTGAACCTCCAACCTTTGGAACCGGAATCCAACGTTCTATCCAGTTGAACTATGGGCGCAAAATTGTAATTTTACGAATATTTCTTAAAGATAAGGGTTTTACTTGCCGCCTAAATTTACTAATTCCAATATGTCTTAAAAACCGGAGAATTATTGACCTTTCTCGCATTCAAAATAATTAGAGCTGAAACGACGAAAAATGCGTTTGAATTAATGTTATAAACTATAAGATTTTATTTCTGTTTCAGACTGAAAGCGAATCTATTTTTGATACTCAAATAAGAAAATAATCTAATTTTAGTTAATCTTTATATTGGCATTTATGTTGAATCGACACTGTGAATATAAACAATGGATGAGGGCCAAAACGGCATGAAATATGATGAATTCAAAATAAAAATTGTTGATGATATCGCGATAGTTACTGTCGATCTTCTCGTAGCCACGCAACGAGATGCAAAACCACTCTGGGAAGAATTAGAAACAACAACAATTCTTGAATGGGATAAGGTAATAGTTGATCTTTCCCAATGTACTTTTATCGACTCAACATTTGTAGGAATGCTTGTTAGAATTTTTAAAGTGATTAAAAACAATAACGGAAAGATGAGATTAGTATTTCCTGAGAATAATATGAAACTCTACTTTCATACAACTGGAATTACCCGCATAGTAGAATGTTTTGATACCTTGAATGATGCCATAGATAGTTTCAGTACGAAAATTCCAACGAGAAAGATTTTGTTTGATCAGGAATTCAACAGAAACTGATTAAGATAATAAAACCAATTTGGGATGAATATATAATATTATCCAACTAATTATAGAGTCTGATAATTTTATATTAAAATAAAGAAACCTTTTTCATCTTTTGATGAAAAAGGTTTTTTTATTCCTTTGTAAACCAATTACTCTAAATTTGCTGTCGTAAAATAATTAAATGAAACAGAAATTAATTTAAGTCAAACTTAAAGCAAAAAGAATTAAACAACTTCCTATCCCTGAACCAACAAAAGTTGTTTCCAGAAACACTAAACAGAAGATCATCGCTAACTTCATTTGCCCTCCAGCGAGTGATTATAAATGACACTTCTCTCAGCGATTAGAAAGGGGATTTCATCTCACTGAATAAATCTTATTAAATATTGTGGAATCCTTTTGGGATTCAGAAAGGTACACAATCAAGATTTGCCCTCTTGATGGTTCCAATATTAAACTTTATTAGTTAATAAGCAAGAGGATGCCAAAAAAAATCCAATAAAAAATGTAGGACGAAAAAAATGACGGTGGGAAGGAGTATTAATCAATAAGTTTATGAAAATTTATTTTACACTCAATCGACACCAATTCTAATATGGTTTGAATAAATCCACGCTTTTGTAAAATGAGTAACTTCAATTCTGTACACACCTGGCTTTTTCACTTCAAATTCAGCTTTATCAGATTCAACATTTTCCACTTCTTTTCCGTTATGAATTAATTTAATATCAACGTTTTGGCTAGGCACTGACACTTGTAAAGTTATATGTTTTGTAAAATCGATTGAGTCTCCCATAAAATATTTTTTCTTGTTTGATCTAGCATAAAACTGAAATCCTGTTGAGTTCGCGTGATAATCATTTGCGATAAAACATCTTCCATAAGCAAGTGCGTTATAGATTGCGGATTTAGCTTTAGTAAGTTTGTGTTTTCCATTTCCTTTAACTAACTCTTCCGGAAGCAGAATATGATTGTGAATTGATTTAAACAATACTTTATATGGAAAAATCTCTACTTCAAAAAAACCAAACAGACTTTGTTTATGAGCGTGAGCATCAACACCACCCATTCCAACCACTTTACGTTTTAGGTTCAACTCATCCCAGAGTTTTAAAGTTTCTTCAGGTGGTGACACGATTGATCTTAATGGATGCAAAAAGGAATTGTATTTATTTTGTTCGGTAAGGCTCTCCATCCATTCGGACATATGATTCCAAATCTCAATACCGTTAAAATCTTCTATACTCCAATCAATCCATGGATAAGGTGGGTGCTCTTGCATATGATTTCTTTTTTCGTGCGGATGAGCGATGAAACCAAAACCTCCAGCTTCATTTACTTTTTTGACATACTCTTTAGCTGATAAACGAGTCGAATATGCCTCTTCGATACCAAACGCCAGATAGTGATTCTTATTTTCTTTATCGTTTATTTCACATCCTATTAAACAGAGTGTGTTGTTATACCATTTCTCATAACCCTCTTGTAATCCCCTGAGAGTGTTATGATCGGTAATTAATAAAAAATCCAAACCAGATTCAGCAGCAAAACCCGCTATTTCCGGTATCTCGCCAGTCCCATCTGAAAAGAGGGAATGAATATGTGCTACTCCTACGTATTCAATCATAAAGATTTAAAATTTAATTAAACAGAAATTATAAAAGATTATCGTTTAAGTGAAATGATGAAATTATTTCCCGAAATAAAAAAGGCACCCCAAATGAGTGCCTTCTTTAGTAGAATAATAATTTAGGGTAGAGAGTAACTCGCTGTCAAGTACGAAAATGTAGGTCCTCCGCCTCCAATTGTGTTAAATCCTTGACGAAGAACATCTTCATTAACGGTTGCGTCCAGTGAAAATCCACCAAATCGGAATCCAACACCAACAGTAGCACCTCTTTGTGAGGGTGCAAAAAACGTTGTAATCGTCTCCGTTTTTGAAGTCGCGGTGTTTGGAAATTCTGTGGAAGCATTCCCTGTGTAAGCTATGTAACCCAATCTTGCAACAAACCAATCAAGCATATTCCACTCTGCACCTATATTCCAGACTGGAAATGTAGTGGCACCATAACTTAATTCAGGAGAAACTCCACTGATGGCAGCAACCGTTGCGTTTACAGTTGAAAATATTGCACCACCAGCTAATAAAAAGTCACCCACCTGATAATTTAAACCGACACCGAATGCAAACCATGTTGCAGATGGCATATCAACTGAACCGGTTGATGCTCCACCTGAATCTACCGTTCCCCCTGCAGTTGAAAATAGTAATAGAGGAACAAGCTTCAGATCCTTATTAAGATTCCAGAATGCTCTGGCATTTATTAAAAGTATTGTCTGGCTTGCTTTCGTTTCATTTAATGTGTCGGCTTTAAAGCTTGCACTTGGGAGAGCAAGAGATGCACCAACATCAAGCTTTAACGAACGGGAAAGATCTGAAATTACACCAAGATTAAACCCAATCTGACTGGCTGATCCTTCGGTTGAACCTCCAGTTGGAGGGTTAATATCATTTGATGTAGATGCGTATGCAATTCCTAAACCAACAATAGTATTTTGAAAAGAATAAGTACCCATCAGTTCAACATTGTTATCTAATGGAACTACACTTCCGAGACCAGCAATAGAATTGACTGTAGAAACTACACCGGGATACGGTAAGCCAAGATTATTATTAGTCCCTGGATCCAGTAAGGCAATTGACATACCATTAAAATCATTTCTTGCTAAGATTCCACCTACAGTCCAATTTCGACTGACGGTGAAACTTGTTGACAAGTACTGTCCAAAACCACCTGCAGAAAAGGGAGCTCCAGCTACTGATCCTAAATCTCCCAAAACAAAATTATTGTATACAGCATTCCATGCCGGGTTGACAGCGTTAAAATAAGGGTCAATCACATATGGGTTGGCACCCATTGCAGCTAACCTTGCAAGTCCGCCAGTCTTTTTAACTTCTTGTGGATAAACAGCAGTTACCAACAGAACTAAACAAGAAATTATGAAAATTTTTAAATGCTTCATTTTTTCTCCTTTGTATATATTTGAATTTACTCAACCATCTCCTGCAATGATGCAGTTAGTTTAACCATTTACAATTATTATTCCTGAAAAAAACCTTCCAAAATTGATAGGAAATGAGGTTTTTGGGCGAGATGACCAAGCACTATGAGTAAATTTATCTAAAGAATCTCGACCAATTTTTAAGCGATTGTTCAGATTCCAAGTAAGAAAATGTTAATGTATAAGTTTTAAATTTAGAAGAATTTTTTATGCAGAGTATGTAGAATGGCTAAACACTGATTTAATTTATCTTACTAATAGGAATAATTAAAAGACTAATTTGAGCGTGAAGCATACGTCAGTCAAAAGGTTGACAAGTATTCAAAGGCTCTGGTGTCGGAAATGTATATCGCTAAAGTTCAACTTCATTAATGTCATGTATTTCGTGGTATGTTCAACAGTCATTCCGCTAATTTTAGTAATAAGAATATTTATTCTTTCGTCAGTATCATCTTCAAAACTTTCAAATGCTTCGTCTGAGCTAAATATGTATTGTTCTTCAAACCGATTTCCTTTTCCCTTTACTTCAAAAACCTTATAACTTTCAAGACCTTCCGCTTTAATTAGATTTTTTAATTCTCTGACTGTTCTGATATAGTCTTCTTTTTTATCAGCTTGAATTTCATAATTTATTGTGAATAAGACTTTGGACATTTAATCTCCGTATTTTAGATTTTCATTTCGCCGGTAAATACAACTTTTGCCGGACCTGTGAGTGATAAGTTTTTTACTTTTGAATTTTCCACTTCAAAATTTACAAATAATTTTTCATTCGATTTTGGAATAATTTCAATTGGCACTGATAATTTGTGATTAACATAACAAATTAATGCAGATGCAACCGAACCGGTTCCGCAAGCTAACGTTTCGGCTTCCACTCCTCTTTCATATGTTCTGATATATAATTTACCATCCTTAACATAAGTGAAGTTCACATTAGTTCCATCGGGTTTAAATTCTTCTAAATATCTTATTTCCCTTCCTAATGATTCAACTGGTATATCTTCGAGTGTAGTTACAAGATTTTCGTTCTCTGCCAAATCAATTACAACGTGGGGTGAACCTGTATCAGCATAATGAGCATTTAATAATTTTCCATCAGCTTTTATTTTGAAATTATATTTTATTTTTTTTGGTGAATTCAAATAAAACTTAACTTCTCCATTGGATACAATTTCACCTTTATAGTGAACTTCATTTGATAGAAAATCTGCGATGTCATTTTTTAATCTCCCGGTTTCCGATGCATAAAAAATGCCACATCTCGCACCATTAGCACACAAACTACCCGTTGAACCATCAGCATTAAAATAAATCATTACAAAATTATAATCTTTTGAATCTTCAATTGTAAATAATCCATCGGCTCCTATTCCATTACGTCGGTCGCAAACAGACTGCACAAACTTTTTATCGATAAAAATATTTTCATTAAGTTTTTTATCGATTACTACGAAATCGTTACCGGCTCCGCTCATTTTTGTAAAATAAATTTTTCTCATCGATGATTTAAATTTAACCGAAGTGTTTATAGCAAACAATGAATCAACTTAAATTTAACTTTAAGATTTAACCTGGAAATGAAAGGAAGCCATCTCACTGGCTTCCCGAATAATCTTTATGCGGAATAGTTTTTTACCATATTAGCCACTTGCTGAGCTTGAGAAGAATTGAATTCGAAAGCAAGTTTTTTATAGTTTACTAAATCAATTATGGTTCCAATCAGACACAGTCCACCAGTAAATAAAAAAAGTATCCCCATACCAATCTGGTTAATAACAAATCTCTGGATTCCGGCCACTCCAAGGAAACCAATTATTGTAAAAAGCAGCATATTACTTGGATCTTTTCGTCTCGACATATAAGCCATTGCAAACTGCTGGGCTTGATTGTCATTAAATTCTTTAATCAAATCTTGTATAAAGGTCAACTCATCCGGTTCAAGACTTGGCATCAATTGAAATGCATTAGGCATACATCCTCCTGTTATTTTTTATGATAGTTATTATTCTCATGGTTATTATGATCAGAGCAAAAATTCCTAATGGATGTGCATGAAAAGAAGCAGATAAATCACATTGGAACAAATAGGAAATTGAATTTCCTAAACCACATCCCGGACAAAATTCGAATCCAAGATTAGCAAAAGGACAAACTGTAAAGTGCGTATCACCGGGAGAGTGAATAAAAATCAGAAAGAACAAACCAAGTATCCAAACTGCAGCTTCAAATCCAATTATTAACCAAATTTTCTGAATCTTTTTGAGGAATGATTTTACCAGACTTTTTTCATCAAGAATGTATTGATTTGTCGTTTTCATTTTTAAGCAATTATAATTTTATTCCTGATTTAAACTTAGAGAATCAGTTTAGCAATAACAATCAAAGGTTGATGAATGGTAGAAATTTATTGGTGAGGAGAGTATTAATAAGTAGTTGATAACTTTTTCTTTAGTTCTTCATGTTTTTCTTTTGCTATTGAAAGCAAGTTTTGTATTTCAGGATTCTGTCTCACAGAATCAAGAAAAGAATCTCCTTGCATTGAAGGATAACTTATATAGCCCATGTCAATCGATTTTCTTAGTGCTCTACAACAAGCCTCTTTATTATTCAATAGTCCATATACCCGTGCAATCTCATAAATATTTTCGCTATCGGCGGGATTTTCTAATTCTCTTTTAAAGTATACTCTGTTGCTTTTTCCGAATTTCCTTTCATATATTCAATAAAAGAAGCAGCGAAATAATACTCACTGATTTCACCTTTTATACTTATAACCTTTTCAAGGTATTTATTGGATAATTCATAGTTTCCAGCACGGAAAGCTACTTCACCTAAATGATTTAATGTAAATGGGCTTTCAACATCTAAATTGAATGTTTCCAGAATTTCATCGTATTTACCTAAAAACATACTGGTAATAATTGAAGATCGAAATCTTGGATTGTTTGGATCAATAGCTAGAGCAGTTTCCGCTTCTTTTTTTGATTCTTCTAAAAATCCAATATAACGATAATGATAGCTGAGAGAAAAATGGAGCCATGCATCATTCGGATTTATCTTTAGTGCTCTAATTAACATTTCATGAGCTTCTTCGTGTTTCCCGGCGTCAGTATACAGCAGACCTAAATATGCAAGAGCAGGAAGGTAGTCCTTTTTTAAAGATAGTGCCTTTAATAATGCTTCCTCAGCTTTCTTTTGTGCTACTATTGTGCTTGTTCCAACCTGGGATAATAGATTGTATCGGCTGCCAAGTTCCAGATATGCAGGTGCATATGATGGATCAAGTTTGATTGCACTATTTAGCATTTCAATTGCAATCCTATTTGATTCTACTGAAGATGGATAAGAAACAGCGCGCAGATAAAATTCGTATGCTGCGGGATTTTGCGGTGTTTCCGGTTTCATTCTCTCACGCTCTTCTTCAGAAAACTGAACCTTTAGCCCTTCAACTACTTTTTGAGAAACGATATCCTGAAGTTCAAATACATTATTATATTTTATCTCTATAGGCTCTCTCCAAACCATTTTATCTGATTCAAGATCAACCAACTCAATATTTAACCTGATGGTTTCTGCTTCTTTCAAATAGTTACCCGCCAAAATAAAACCAACTTTAAGTTCATCCCCCACTTTCTTTAAATCAACAACTTCATTTTGATATTTACGAATGGAACTTGAAGATCTAATAGTACACTTTTTGAATAAGCCATTGATCCTATTATCTGATCAGCGAGAGCAAAGCCTAAAAAATTTGTAGTTGGATCATCCGCAATATTAGAAAAAGGAAGTACTGCCAGCTTCTTTATTTCCTTTAAAGCACTTTTATTAATTGAATCATCAGCAGATACATTTGCTGATTGAATATCTTCAATTATATTTGCTGCGTGCCTGTATCTCTTATCACGATCTTTTTCTAATGTTTTTTTTACAACTTTTTTGAGAAAGTCATTTTCAAATTTATTTCTTAGAGATGGTTCTTCATTTAAGATAGAATATATTATTGCCTGATCATAATCACCTTTGAATGGTAGTTCACCCGTTAACATTTCATAAAGTACAACACCGTATGACCAGATATCAGTGCGATGATCAATTTCCTCTCCTTTGCTTTGTTCCGGTGACATATAAGCAGCAGTTCCAATTGTTGATCCGATTTTTGTTACCTGAGTTCCACCTTTAATCTTCGCTAAACCAAAATCCATAATTTTTACTTTGCCATCATTCGTAATCATTATGTTCTGAGATTTAATATCCCGATGAACGATTCCGCTATTATGTGCAGTAGCCAGGCCTTCTGCTAATTGAATTGCATAATCAATTATCAATTTAATTTGCAACGGGGTTTCATTTGAATTGTCAACAAGAAACTTTAGTTCTTTTCCTTCAATATATTCCATCACAATAAATATTTGATCATCCGATTCTTCAATGGCATATATTGTTGCAATATTCTGATGGTTTAACGCTGCGGAAGCTTTTGCTTCCGTCTTAAACCTTTCACGCTCTTCTGAATTTATTGCGATGTAATGTGGTAGAAATTTTATCGCGACTTTTCTTTCCAGTTTCGTATCTTCAGCAAGATAGACTACACCCATTCCGCCTTCGCCTAATTTTTCAATAATCTTGTAATGTAAGATTTTCTTCCCTATCATAAGAGTTTCATTTTATTATAGATGCTTCGGCGGACGAGCCCGTCTTCGCCAAGTTTTTCTAATATTTTATAACCAAGTATTGTCATGCCTATCATGTAGCAATTAATATCCTATTTCAGTTTCTTCAGAAGTGCCTGAAATCTGGGTTCATTTCTTAAGGGATCATAATCCGGATCTTTTTCTATCCAATCTTTTTTACCAAATCCTTTTTCGACAGCTTTTTCTAAAAGATTAAGAGCTTTCTCTTTATCACTTTTTGCAAAAAGGCAAACACCATTATATAAAACCCCCGCATCATCAGGATATAACTCAAGTGCACGGCTTATCCATCGAAGAGCTTCCTCCTTCTCTCCTGCATCGTATAAATTACCGGCGCCAAGAGATAAAGCCCTTCTGTCATCCGGATTAATTTCCAAATGTTTCCTCACTCTTCTCAGGCCCTCTGAAAGGGCTTCTCTCTCATCGGATCTCCCCAACATTCCCAGTGATTGTGAGAGAAGCAGCATACTCTGGAAATCTTCTTTCCGAACATCGGCAGCCTTTCGAAAAAGTTCTGCAGACTTCTCTATCTGACCATCAGCAAAACATGCTCTGCCATAAAAATAGTATGCATCAAAAAAATTGGGATTCAATCTTATTGCCTCCTTGAATTCATTTTCAGCTTCATCATATTTAGCCCAAAGCGAAAGGACAAAACCACGTGATGAGTGGCTTTCTGCAAGACCCGGAGCCAATGAAAGAGCCTTTGAGCTGTTTCTTTCTGCCGCTTCAAGATCAGATTCTTTGGAACCCTCCCATTCATAGAGCCATGAATGAGCATCTGCAAGGCCGGCATAAGCCGATGCATATTCAGGATCAATTTCAATGGCTTTTTCAAACATCCCTTGTGCTTCTTTCAGAAAAAGACTATGAAAAAGCTGACGTGCTTTTAAATAATATTCATAGGCTTCAATATTTGTCTCTGGACGGCGTATTGCTTCTTTTTCTTTAGGTGTGAGAAAACCCTTTAATGAAGTTGCAACATTCTCTGCAATATCTTCCTGGATAGCAAACACATCCTCAAGCACACGGTCATAACGGTTCGACCATAAATGTGAGCCATCTGAAACCCTAACTAACTGCGTAATAATCCTTAAACGATTCCCGGATTTGCGTACACTTCCTTCAAGGAGAGTATTTACATTTAATGTTTTACCTATTTCACGAACATCAATATTCTTTCCCTTAAATGAAAAGACCGAAGTACGTGCTATGACTCGCAAGTTATTTAACTGCGCAAGAGAATTAATTATTTCTTCAGATATTCCGTCACAGAAGTATTCCTGTTCAGGGTCTGCACTCAGATTTATAAATGGAAGGACGGCAATTGATGAGGGTAAATCCTTTTGTGATTTGCTATCTTTTTTGGTAACACCATCAAAGTCTTCCAAAATTTCTTTCGTTGACGTATACCTTTGATCAGGATTTTTCTGTAAAAGTCGATCAATGATTATTAAAATTGTTTCTGGAACATCTGCTCGCTGCATTGTAATTGGTTTGGGCGATTCGTTAAGGATAGAATATATCACAGCCTGATCATAATCTCCCTCAAATGGGAGTTTGCCAGTTAACATTTCATAAAGTATTACACCAAGCGCCCATATATCAGTTCTTTGATCAACTTCTTCTCCATTTGCTTGTTCCGGTGACATGTATGCAACAGTTCCAATTGTTGATCCGATTTTTGTTAACTGACTGCCGCCTTTAATTTTTGCCAATCCAAAATCCATTATTTTTACTTTACCATCGCTCGTTATCATTATGTTTTGAGATTTTATATCTCTGTGTATTATTCCTTTGTTATGCGCAGATTCTAATCCTTCTGCAATTTGAACTGCAAAGTTTACAACCTCGTCAGATGAAATCTGTTCAGATTTTATCTTATCTTTTAATTCAACACCATCGATATATTCCATCACAATAAATATTTGGTCTTCTGATTCTTCTATCGCGTGGATTGTTGCAATATTTGGATGGTTCAATGCTGCTGCGGCTTTCGCTTCTATCTTAAATCTTTCACGTTCTTCTGAATTAATTGATATGTAATGAGGAAGAAATTTAAGCGCAACAAAGCGATCGAGTTTTGAATCCTCTGCTTTGAACACTTCGCCCATCCCACCTTCGCCAAGTTTTTCCAATATTTTATAATGAAGAATGGTTTCGCCAATCATTTTTATGTACTAACTCTCTCCTATATTAAAATTTGTTGTAATTTAAAATTAAATATTCATCATTCTATTACGGAATTTTTAATCAACATCTTTTTAAAATTTTCGTGTTTGCTTTTCGCTTTACTCAAAATTTTCTGAAAATCCGGGTCATCTCTTACCGGATCAAGGAATGGATCTGTAGTGAATAGTTGATAATTAAAAAATCCACCTTCTATACATTGATGCAATAATTTAAAACAACTTTTATTTTCTCCGTATAACCCGTATATGGCAGCGTGGTTATAAATTTGTTCAGCATCGTGGGTCTCAAGTTCCAATGAATCCTTTAGTGACTTTAATCCTTTTTCTTTTTCCCCATTAATAAAACATAGCATTGCATTCGACCAAATTCCAAGAATTCCTTCAGAATCGATTGAGATAGTTTTTTCAAAACAATTTTTCGCAGCTTCACGATTATCCAAATGAAGATATACTGCACCTTTCCATGCAATTATAAAAGGACTTTCTTCGTAGTAATCCATGCATTTTAGCGCGTCATCATATCTTTGAAGATATGAGTAAGTGCATAAAATTGAACGAAACCTAGGGTTAAAGGGATCTAACTTTACAGCAATTTCCATCTCATTGATGGCTTCGTCAAGAAATCCGGTATATCTGAAAATGTACCCAAGCCAGAAATGAGCCGAAGCATTATTTGGATTAATTTCTAACACTTTTTTTATTAATTCTAATGCTTTTAATGAGTTACCGTGTTCAGTATAGATCATTGCTAATCCATTTAAGGCACTTAACAATTCTTCGTTTATTGATAGGGCTTTTCTGTAATTCTCCTCTGAATCTGTTATTCTTTTTCTTTCTTTAACATCATATTGTGCGAGCAAGCCATAACGAAAACCTAACTCTGCATAGGCTGGCGCAAAAGTTGGATCTAGTTGTAGCGACTTCTTAGCCATTGAAACAGAAAGATGATTATCATTATTTGTAAGAGGGTATGAAATCGACTTTAAGTAATATTCATACGCTAAGGGGCTATTAGGGACATCTGTTTGCAAATGACTTTTTTCTTCCTGTGTGAATTTTAGATTGAAGTCAGAAATTACTTTTTTTGAAATCACATCCTGAAGTTTGAAAGCATTTTCAAACTCAATCTCAAAATCTTCTCGCCATAACATTTTATTGGAATTTATATCAATTAGTTCTAAATCTAAACGAATATCGTTCGCTTCCTTTAAATAATTCCCGGTTAATATGAAATCTACATTCAAATCAGTAGCGACTACTTTAATATCAAGAGATTGATTTTGATAGCTACGAATAGCACTTGAAGGCCGCACCAAAATATTTTTGACATAAGATAAAGAACCAATTATTCTATCAGCAACTGCAAAACCCAGGTAATTTGATTCTTCATCGTCACGAATATTTATAAAAGGAAGTACGGCTAACTTCTTTATTTTACTTTCTGATATTGATTTTTTTTGATCTGCACTTGCTGTTTTATTTTCAATTAATCTTAGTTCTTTTATAATATCGCTCACTTGCAAATATCTTTTCCCAGGATCTTTTTTCAATGAATTATTTATAATTTTCTGAATCGGTGAAGAAGGATTCTCTCCGTATGTTTTAACCTCTTCATTTATAATAGAATAGATTATTGCCTGTTCATATTCTCCCATAAAAGGTAGTTGCCCGGTTAGTATTTCATAAAGCACAACTCCAAATGACCAAATATCTGTGCGGTGATCAACTTCTTCTCCTTTTGCCTGTTCGGGTGACATGTAGGCAACAGTTCCAATTGTTGATCCGATTTTTGTTAACTGACTGCCGCCTTTAATCTTTGCCAATCCAAAATCCATTATCTTTACTTTACCATCGTTAGTTATCATTATGTTTTGGGATTTTATATCTCTATGTACAATTCCCTTTTTATGAGCCGCTTCTAATCCCTCGGCTATTTGAGCTGCAAAGTTTACAACCTCGTCGGATGAAATCTGTTCAGATTTTATCTTATCTTTTAATTCAACTCCCTCTATATATTCCATCACAATAAATATTTGATCTTCTGATTCTTCGATAGCATATATTGTTGCAATATTTTGATGGTTCAACGCTGCGGCAGCTTTAGCCTCTATCTTAAATCTATCTCGTTCTTCTGAATTAATTGATATGTAATGAGGTAAGAAATTTTATCGCAACTTTACGTTCTAACTTTGTATCCTCAGCAAGATATACTACTCCCATTCCACCTTCGCCTAATTTTTCAAGAATCCTAAAATGAAGAATAGTTTCGCCGATCATTTTTTACTTTCTATCTCCAGCAACCAGTTTGTTACAAAAGTGATAGGCACATGAGCATCATCACCAAGGGAAATACCTGCAATAACCTTGTCTCCACTTTGATAAAAGTCATACACATTTGAAATGTTTTCAGTCTGATGATTAAAAATTTCTCGCGGTTGACCAGGAGAGATGGTAGTTGTACTTTCATTAAGATCGACAGACATTATTTTATTATTTAAAGAGATGAAATAAATTTTTCTTCCATTTTGGACAAACTTTGGTAGGATACCTCCCTCAACTGATATCTGCCACTTACCACTTTTGCCATCAAATGGTGTTATATAAATCTGATATTTTCCGGATTCATCAGATTGGTAAGCAATCCATTTCATATCTGGTGAAAACTTGGCATTGTATTCAGAAAAGTTTGTAGATAAAAAATCAATAGATTTTTTATCCCCGTTCAATGATAACATTTCTATATCCCAAACGGTTCTTTTTTTTGTGTTGTTAACGGAGGAAAATAAAAGATAGCGATCATCGTGTGAAATATCTGATATGTATTTATCATAATCTGAGGTAAAAACCACCTCTTCATTACCTGAGCCATTTGTATTTTTGACAAAAAGATTAAAATTTGAACTAGATTGGGAAGAGCTTGCCCGATTAGATGAAAAATAAATTTTGCTACCGCCGGAATTCCATACTGGTATCCCGTCTATGGCGTGGTCAAAGGTTAATCTTGTATTAACATTTCTCTTAATATCATAAATCCAAAGATCTACATTGTCTTCTGCCTGATCATATAAATCATAAACTATTTTACTTTCATCTTTAGATAGTAATGCTCTGCTTAATTCACCTATTCCTGTTGGTTTGTTAAAGAAAGTATTTATTGTTTTTCCAGTGTTATCAATTGAAACAATTTTTTCAGTCAGAATGTTACTTTTTTGAAATACCAGACTGCCATTTTGAGAGACAGAAAATGTTCCTGAATTTCTTATCGGATAGAACTGAACATTTTCAGCTAAGGGAATTCCCTCTCCCTTCAATTCTAAATTTCCTGGATCGAATGATTGAGCAAAAAGTAATGATTGACGTACATAGAACAAATATCCATCTGCATATTGTGCATTCGAAGGACTGTTAATGAGTAATTTACTAGTTTCGCCATCCAAAGATGCTGCATAAATTCCATCTTCCGCTGCTGATATTGATCCGTAAGCTCTTTGCATATAAATAAAATGTTCCCCATCGGGAAGGAAGCAAGGCCAGCGTAAACTTAATCCGGCATTGGTTGTATCAACTTTAACAACAGGTTCAAGAGTGCCACCTGACGAATTTACTTTAAATAACCCTCCGTATGAATCGGGAGCAATAATTATATATCCATTTACACTCCAGGAACCGCCCCTGCCGTTTCGGACTTCACAAATTGGAAGAGATGTTCCTGCTTCAAGTGAAACTTTCATCAACTTGTCATTATTAAAATAAGCTATGAACTTATTATCTGGCGACCAGAAAGGATATGAAAACGGATGCGCATCTGTTAATATTCTAGCAGTTAATGAATTTACCGGTCTGACCCAGAGTTTGTCATTGCCTGTAGAATCTTTTCCCACAAACGCAATAAATTTTCCATTTGGAGATATTGCCACATTATTTCCAATAGAGTTGTCATATACAACATTTTCCGGGGGAAGGATTGATGTTTTTGTTTCAAGATAATTTTGCTTTGGAGAATTGAAGACAAAAAATAATAATAGAAGAATAATTACAGTTAAAAATATTCCAAGTAACGACCAAAGAAATTTTGTGTTGAATAATGAGCTTTTCGCAATTCCCGATCTTTGATAATTTTCGCTTACACCTGATTCCTGAGAAGGAATGCTCGAACCTGAACCCGAGCGAACATTTTGAGTTTGTGAATTTACATTATAGATTCGGCTAGCTCGGCTTCCTGATGAACCTCTTTTTAACTTTCTTAAATTTCTTGCGAGTTCTTTTGCAGATTGACATCTTTCATCTTTATCTTTTTCAAGGCACTCACGAATAATTTCGTCAAGTTGAGGATCGATTTCAGCTTTGATTGTAACTATGGGAGGCGGATCAACATTAACTATTTCATACATAATTGCAGTCTCATGCAATCCTTTAAATGGAGATTCTCCAGAAAGTAATTCATAAAGTACAACTCCCAATGAAAAGATGTCTGTTCTATGATCCACATCCAGCCCTTGCACTTGTTCGGGGGACATGTATCCCATCGTTCCCACTGTTGTACCCATTTTTGTAAGTCGTGAAGTACCAACCACGGTTCGCAATTTTGCAAGTCCAAAATCCATTATCTGGACAATACCGTCTTTTCGGATCATTATGTTTTCAGGTTTAATATCTCTGTGAACAATCCCCTTCTCGTGAGCTGCTGCTAATCCTTCAGCAGTTTGAATGCAGATTTCAAGAATCTGTTTTTCGGATAGATGTTCTTTTTTATCTTTTAATGTCTTACCATCGATAAATTCCATCACGATGAAAAGTTGTCCTTTGTTTTCCTGAATATCAAAGATAGTACATACATTTGGATGATTAAGTGCAGAGGCAGCTTTGGCTTCCTGTATAAATCTGTTTTTATCTTCCTCAGAAGCTGTTAAATGGGAAGGAAGAAATTTAAGTGCAACAAACCGATCGAGTTTTGTATCCTTTGCTTTATAAACTTCGCCCATTCCACCGCGACCAAGTTCTTCAAGAATGTGATAGTGTAATATTGTTTTACCTGTCAAGGGATGTCCTTTATCAACTTATTATTTTAATTGATATTATTTAACCGAATATTTTTCTACAATTGATTTGTAGCCAGCAAGATTTCTTAATGGATCGTATAATGGCTCAAGCTTAAGTTGATTCACAGAAAATGCTCCTGGAATTGAAAGAATAAAATCGATCTTTTTTAATGCGTTATCGTAATCACCGATAAGGGTATAAATTATTGCCATATCCCATTCACGGTAATAGCCTCTGTAAGCTTCCTTTTCAAGCGGTAAAAGCTCGATACCTTTTTTGCCCTCAGCTATAGCTTTTTCTTTAAAATCTAAACCTGCATAAGTGATACCCAGTGAACTATGCAATCTCTCATCCTGCGGATTCTTCATTATCATTTCCTCAAGAAGCACTCTGGAAGAATCAAAATATGCTTTCGATAATCCCCGTTCATTTTTATATCTATAAATTAATCCAAGTTCCTGATTCTTTGGTGTAAACCTGAATTGCCCTGTTTCATAATTTCTATTGATTGAAATCATTTTTTGAATTGCTTTGTCATATTTCCTCTCCAGGACATCAACAAATACAGAATAATTCGGCATCAAATCAAGGTAATCATTTTCTTTGATTGCATTTACAAGCTCGGATGCTGACTTTATATCTCCTTTCCAATTTATATAATTTTGAGCAAGCTCAATCTTTGGAAAGCTCCTATCAGGGTTTAACTCAATTACGTGTTTATAATATTTATCTGTATTGGCATAATCTCTTATTAATCCATAAGTCTCACCAATGTTGCGTCCAAGTTCAAACGAAAGTGGATCGAGAGAATATGCCTTTATCTGATTTTTCAGTGACAAATTAAAGTTGCCCATTCTACGGTAAACAACCCCTAAACCGAAATAAGCTTCTGAATTGTTAGGTTGAATTTTTAGTGTCTCGGTAAATTCTTTTATAGCTTCAGAGTAATTAAGTTCACACCAGTAATAGTAGTAACCAAAGGCAAGATGGACTTCGGCTAAGTCAGGATTTAGTTGGAGTGATTTGTTGGCGTAATCAAGTGCCTCTTCTACATTTTTTTCACTTCGGTCATAAAAAAACCAATACATGCCCGATTTAATCCTGGAAAGGTTTGCATAAGCCTGAGCAAAATTTGGGTCCAAATCAATTGCCTTCTGATACAAATCGGCACAAGTCTGAAAATCTGATTTTGCATAACCACCACGATTATCATACGCCAGACCTTTTAAATAAAAATCGTATGCTTCCAGATTATCTGTTGGTGGAGCGATTTTTTCAAATGTGCCGGAACCTAATGAGCCGCTAAGTTGATCGACAACTATTTGCGCTATATCATTCTGTACGCTAAAAATATCATCCAGTACTTTATCGTATGAATCTGACCAGGTAATAGTATTATCTGAGACTCGTGTAAGTTGAGGAGTTATTCTCACCCGGTTATTTTTCTCCTTACCTTTAGCCCAACGAATAGTTCCGCTAAGTATATAGTTAACACCCAGTTCAGTTCCTATTTCTGTTGTACTCTTATTCGATTTGGCTAACTTTTCTGCAGTATTACGTGAGATAACCCCGATGTTTCCTATTGCTGCAAGTTTACTAGTTATTTCTTCTGTGACTCCATCTGCAAAATAATTTTCATCTTGCGAACCTAAATTTTCAAAAGGCAGAACTACAATCATTTGTCGGGTGTTTACGGCTTCCTCCTCTCCTATATTTTTTTGACTGAAATAAAAATAAGCTCCGACTAATAAGACAATAAAGAATGATGCAGCAACCCAAATCCATTTTTTATTCGGATGAATTTTCTTTTGATTAGTATTATAACTACTGGACGAAGAACGGGAACCCGAATCACCTTTCAACAACAGCAGATCGGAATGCATCTCACTTATATTTTGATATCGTTCGGCGGGATTTTTTGCTGTAGCTTTAGTTATAATTTTCTTCAGTTCTTCGGGAATTCCATCTATTTCGGGCAGTTCATCATTTAGAATTGAATAAATTATAGCTTGATCATACTCGCCTTTAAACGGTGCGACTCCGGTTATCATTTCATAAAGGATAATACCAAGTGCCCAGATGTCAGTTCTGCCATCAACACTTTCGCCTCGCGTCTGTTCAGGGGACATATAAGCAGCGGTTCCAACTGTTGAACCAAAATTAGTTAAACCTGCTGACGCTTTAGATTTGGCAAGACCAAAATCCACAATTTTTACTTCGTCGAATTTTGTAATCATTATGTTAGCTGGTTTAATGTCTCGATGTGTTATCCCACTTTGATGAGCACGTTTCAGACCATCTGCAACCTGTGAAGCGATGTTAATGGATTCTTCAGGTGAAAGTTTTCCACGACTGTTTTTTTTCTTTAATGTTTCGCCATCATAGTAAGCCATCGCAATGAACAATTTATTGTCATCAGTGTGGTCGATATCATAAATAGTGCAAATGTTCGGATGATCCAGTGATGAAGCTGCTTTTGCTTCTGAAATGAATCTTTGTTCAGCTTCTGAATCATCGAGCAAATGTTCTGGTAAAAATTTTAGTGCGATTATTCTGATCTAGCTTTTCATCCAAGGCTTTATAAACAACACCCATTCCCCCGCCGCCGATTTTTTCTATTATTTTATAATTCAATACTCTCCTGTTGTTCATTTTATAATTTTAATTTTTAATTAAAACCTTTGCCAGTTACCATCGTGTAATTATCTATTTTCATATCTTCACTGGTTTCAATCTTCCCTTTTGATTCCTGTTCGAGTTCCATCTTCCATAAATAAAATTTTGAGAATGTATGTTTTACTTTTGATGTAAGCTCTTCAAACCGTCCACTTGCTTCATACTCATCTGCATAAGATTTGTCTTCCCAAACAGAAATTGATAAGAATTCATTTTCTTCCTGCATATTCTCTGTCAGGTAAGCAAACGTGCAACCTTTTGTCTCTCCAAGTGCCGGTATAATTTCCTTAGAATAAATATCTCTGAATTCATCAACCATACCAGATTGAATTTTGACAGAAACAATTCTAACATACATTCCGCTAGGTTGTTCAGGTGAGGATTTATTACTGTGTGTCTTTACTGCAACAGCGTAATTTCCCTTGAAGGGAGCTTCTGGAACAGGTTTATATTCAAGTTTATAATCATCGGACAATTGCACTTTCCATTCGCTCGATTCTGAAAGAAACTGGCTCACCTGCTCGGTAAGATTTTCATAAACTTTGCTTTTCTCATATCTCTCTGCCTGCTTTTCTTCGTCCCAAAGCGTCAAAGAAATAAATTTACCTTTATCAGAATTGCTTTTAATCAATCCTGCCATTTTGCACCCTTCCATTTTCTGCAATTGTGGAAGGACAATAGTGTTATAAAACTGGCTGAAAATTTTTTCGTATTCCCCATTGATAGATAAATGTAATAAACGCATAAACATTTGTTCACCTCAAAAAATTATGTTTAAAAATATTCGGGGGATACAACAGATTTTAGTTATTTCTCTTTACTACCATCAAGGTAATGTCGTCAGATTGTTCGACTTTGCTTGAATGAGTTTTAACTTCAGAAACAATCTTATCAATTAATTCCTTTGCTGATAAATTCACATTCGATTTTAACAATACTTAGTAGTTTCTCTTCACCGAATTCTTCATTTGAACTATTCATCGCTTCTGTAACACCATCGGAATAAATCAAGAAGTCATTCTCCCGGTTCAATTATGTTTACTCACCTGTTCAAATTCTGCAAAATCGAAACAACCCAGGAGTAGTCCACCTTCGGTTAGACGAATTATTTTATTTTGAAATATACTTATTGGTGCATCATGACCAGCATTGCAGTAAGTTATTGTATGATTTACAAAATCCAATTCACCATAAAATAAAGTTGCAAATCTATTTTCAGCGGTACTATTGAATAATAACAGGTTGGAGTTTTTAATATTATCACTAACATTTTTTTGAGTTAATGCCTGCCCTCTTAATGTTGCCTGAAGATTTGCCATTAACATCGCTGCGGGTAATCCTTTGCCCGTAATATCACCAAGACAAAAAGCAATTTTATCTCCCGGTAAGTTTATAAAATCGTAGTAATCTCCGCCGACTTCTCTTGCTGGAATATTCAATGCAAAAATATCATAACCGGAAATTGTAGGAATTTGCTTTCGGCAAAATATTCAATTGAATCTCTTTTGCCATTCTGTATTCTTCTTCCAACTTGAGCAGTTGTTGTTCCTTTTGCAGAAGTCTTGCATGTTCCAACACATGTGCGGATTGTGCAGCTATAATAGATAATAGTCGTTGATCATCACCAGAGAATCCCGCCTCAGATTTTTTATTAAACAATGTCAACAAACCTATCATTTTACCTTTTAATGACATTGGAACACTCAGTAAGGTCTTGACGGGCAAATTGGTTTCGTCTGTAAACTTAAAACGCGAATCGCCTTTCAAATCATTTATTAAAAGAGGTGATTTATTTTTTAACATCCATCCTGTTACCTGGCTGTCAAAACGGTAAGGAAGAATATTAATCGATGAATCCTGTTTTCTAATCATTGTTTGAAATGGTTTTTCAGTATCCTGCTCATCGAGTAACATAACAACACCTTGTTCAACTTTAAGATGCTTTATACATCGCTGAACAATTAGCGCAACTATTTTTTCAAGAGATTGAGTTGAAGTGATTGCAGTTGCAATATCATTTAGTATTGCAAGTTCCTCTACAGCAGCTTTAAGACGAGAATTTTCTTCCTGTAATTTTGTTTGCTCTTTGTTCAATGTTTCCATATTAATTCTATAATAATTTAAAAGCTTTTAATACGCTAAATAGTTGATAGCTATTGATAATTGTAATTGGATAGATGACATTCAATCTGCAAAAAATATATTTAAAATACTAACTAATACAGGTGTGAATAATACTAGTTAGGCGGGTAAAAATTATGAGGATTCAATTATCAAACACTTCGCCTACCAAAGGTAGGAAAACTAAAACGAAGACTGGTGGAGGTGCGGGGAGTCGAACCCCGGTCCGAAATTAAGATCCAAAGAACATCTACATACATAGTCTGTTTCATTTTGACTTTAAGCTACCAAACAGACAAAGATCACTTAAAGTCTGCCCGCTGTTAAATTCGCTTCGACTGCACAGGCGACAGCATCAGCTATTTTACCTAAACGGCGTTCTTCCCAACCCCGGTAAAAGAGAGAAGGGAGAACGAGCTACGTATTATTTACGCAGCTAAGGCGTAGTTATATTCGCCAGTTATTGTTTTGTTCCCGCCGTTTAACGTGTCTGCAGGAGAAACACGGTACGCAGTTCAATGCCTCTTTAATCCCGTCGAAACCAAAATTTCACCCCCAATTGGGGAAATGTCAAATTACAAAATCCAATTAAAAAATCAGGATTTTGGATTCCAAATGGTATCAGGATGGTTTGAGACTTTATTCTCAAAACGTGAAAGAACAAAGAAAAGATCTGATAATCTGTTAAGAAAAATAACGATATTATCACCGATTGTCACCGTCTTTTTCAATGCCACAACTTCTCTTTCTGCTCTTCTGCAAATAGTTCTGCAAATATGAAGTAATGAAGCACCTCTTGATCCGCCAGGCAAAATAAAGTTTTTAAGTTCTTCCAATTGAACATCATAGTGATCAATCATTTTTTCTATTTCTTCAAAATACGATTCTGGAGTACGCTGAATTTTTAACTTTATATTTTTCTCAGTTTCAGGTGTGGCTAAATCAGAACCAATCGTAAAAAGATAATTCTGAATCTTAATCAAGTTTTTTTTGATACCTTCATCTCTTAATTCAGTAATCGTGTATCCTATATACGAATTAAGTTCATCAATTGTTCCATATGCAGAAATGCGGAGAGAATCTTTACTAACGCGCTCACCACCAAATAACCCGGTCTCGCCATTATCACCGGTTTTAGTATAAATTTTCATTTTAGAAATGGGAGAGCTTGAACTTCAACATTAAATATTCTTGCCAGGAAGTTTTAAAGTGAGAAGAGTTCCAGGTGTAGATTGCGAGTGATGAACGTATGCTAATCCAATTGAAGTTTTAAGTTTTGGAGAAAATGCATATGAAGTAATCTTGCCAACTTCGCTTCCATTAGCTTCAAGAAACAACTGCCCATTATTCAATTCAAATTTATCACTGAATTTTATTCCAACGAGTTTCTTTTGAACTTTATTATACGAATCCAAACGTGCAATAACTTCCTGACCGATATAACAACCTTTTTTAAAATCAATTAATTCGTTGATTCCAGTTTCGAGTGGATTGTATTCATCATTAATTTCATTTGGTGCAATTGGAATTCCCTGTTCAATTCTGTAAATGTTATATGCTTCTTCACCAACCAAACTGAAATTAAAAACACCTTTATTGTCCTTCATATACTCGATCAATCGTTTGGAATTTTCAAAATCGGCAAGGAACCAAAATTTATTATTTCCTCTTTCTCCTGCAAGTTTTATCAGGAAGAAAAGAATATTTTCGGTGTGCATTATTTTAAATGTATTTGTTTGCATTTCGTTCGCAACGTTTCCACACACCAAAGTTGCAAATGATTCTGATTGAGGCCCGCTTAACTCAAGAATATTATATTTTGTATTTGCATCATTTACCTCTACATCATCGCTGATCACGTATTTTCTGATCCAGCTCATAATTTTCAATTTACTAATCCTATCGCAAACCAGGAGCTGATAATTCTCAAAATTCATCAGAGTGGTGACACCAATAAATCTACCCTTTTCAGATGTAAAAATTGTGTCTCTTACACCTTCTTTTGGAAGATCTTTAATTGAATTGGTTGCTATTCTGTGTAATAAATCTAATGAATCGTTTCCCTTTAACTCAATAATTCCCTGATGTGAAATATTCCGTAATGCGGAACCATTATACAATGAGTTAATTTCATCCTCTAATGCGGAATATTTGTTAATTACTTTGTAGCCATCAATTGGAAATGAGGAAAATCCTAATGATTCAAGGTATTCTATCAATTGTAAGTTTTTCTCGTCAGTAGCAATCATCATAGTTTATATTGGAAATGTTTAATGAGATTAATAATCCTTCAAAATTTATGCTACAAATATACAGTATTGAATATCAATAAAAAGTTTAGATATCATTTAATTTTTTAATAATTTTTGTCAGATGAGCTAATAAGTTGAAATAAGTCAATTTTACCTATTAAATTAAAAACTGAAGAAATTTCAATATATCAGTAGTTTGTGATCATCTCAATTTTTCATGGAATTATTCTCGATGATATTTTTCTAAATAGTCTAGTCCCCAAATAAAAATTGAGGACTTTAGAAAATAAATTTATTAATATTTATCTTGCAAATTCATCAAAGAAATAGGCAGAACTTAAAATTCCTAACTGAAAATGGTTAAGGTTAAAATGTTCATTTGGCGAGTGAAGATTTTCTGTGTTAAGTCCAACTCCCATTAGCACAGGTGCTGCTTTCAATTTTTTTGCAAAGGTAACCACAATTGGTATTGATCCACCTTCCCTCATAAAAACAGTCTTTTTACCAAAAACTTTTGCTATTGCTTTCGCTGCGGCCTGAGTAGCTTTATCATCTAGCGAAGTAGCTATAGGGTATGCACCATGCAAATCTTTAATCGCGACTTTAACAGATTTCGGGGTTATTTTTTTTATATACTTTGAAAAGAGTTTACCTATTTTTATTGGATCTTGATTGGGTACTAATCTCATACTGATTTTTGCTGTAGCTTTAGACGGTAGTACCGTCTTAGCACCATCACCAGTAAAGCCACCAGTGATTCCATTGCAATCCAGAGTTGGTCTTGCCCAAACTCTTTCAAGCGTGGTGTAACCTTTTTCGCCTTTCAATTCTTTTACACCAAGAGCCTTTGCATACTGCTTCTCAGAAAAAGGTAATCGTTTAAAATTATCTCTTTCTTTTTTTGTAAGTCGAACAACATCATCATAAAAACCTGGAATTTTTATTTTTCCATTACTATCCATTAACTTCGATATCATTTCTGCCAGTATATTTATCGGATTACCTACACCACCGCCGAAGGTTCCTGAATGTAAGTCACGGTTCGGTCCTGTAACAGTTACTTCCATATAACAAATACCTCTCAATCCGTAGGTCAAGGTCGGAATTCCCGGACCATACAATGAGGTGTCTGAAATCATAACTGCATCACACTTGAGCAAGTCTTGATTTTTATTAACGAATTCTTCCAGATTGCTACTGCCAATTTCTTCTTCACCTTCTATGATGAATTTAATATTCAATGGAAGCTTACCAACAGTTTTAAAATAAGCTTCAGCACTTTTTATATGCATATACATCTGACCTTTATCGTCGGTTGCACCGCGTGCATAAATATTTTCTCCCTTTATCGTTGGCTCGAACGGCGGTGAGTCCCAAAGATCAATCGGATCAACTGGTTGAACATCGTAATGACCGTAAATTAGAACGGTTGGTTTTCCGGGTGCGTGCAACCAATCAGCATAAACCAAAGGATGCCCTTTTGTTTCTACTATTTTTGTATTTTCCATACCTGCATCAGCCAACTTTTTTACCACAAAACTTGCTGCTTTCAGCATGTCATTTTTATTTTCTGCTAAAGTGCTGATACTGGGAATTCTTAAAAAGTCTTTCAATTCCTCTACATAATTTGCCTTATTTGAATTTATGTAGCTAACAACATTTTCCATTTATTCTCTCCTTATGTTTATTCAATAACATACTTATAAATAACCGGAATAAACTTTTCGAAGTTATCCTTCGTTTTTTCGTCGCACTGATTTAAAATTTCATCGGGTGGTATAAAGTAAGTGTACCAGGGGTCGTCTACCATAAAAAGAAATTTATCAGACGCAATTGTTATTGACTCTAGTGAGCCAGTGTAGTCAAAATTATTATACCGAGGTATAACTGTTTTTATTTCAAAAAATTCAATTTCCGCATATTCTAAAATATTCATCCAGGAGCAATTTAAAAACTTTTTTATTATTTCTATCAATTCCCCAAAGAGAATTGTTCTCATCGGAGTATAACCCACAAATGGTTGCGATACCGATACTATCAGTTGAAATTTCTTTGATTATGGTTAGTGAATTTTTGTCAGCTATCCGGATAACTGTATGTCCGCTGAATTTTCCATCGTTTGTTTGAACATTCTCCAGACCAAGATAAAAATAGTTTTGATCTGCTGTAAATCCCTCATAGCCAATATTTGGTCCAAGATCTTTCATAAATTCTTCCTGAGGTTTAAACCGAGTTTTTCCAGACCAACAATAGAATCTTGATAAACATCATTATTCTTAAAATTCAATCTATAAATGCCGTGATATGACAAATAATCATCCCCGTTACCTTCGATGGTTAAATAAACATTACCAGAAAATTTATCAAAGAAAATTTCTTCAAAATCAAGTTTAGGAAAATCTGAGAGGTATTCAATCACTTGCTTGCTGAACTTTATTTCGGAAAAACTAAAAACAGTATCGTTCTTAATAAAAAACCTATGGATCTTCCCAATGTCATCAGCCAGCAAAAATTGTAATGTGCCATCTCCGGATTTATTTAAAAAAGTTATTCCCGAAGTTTGGTTTGTGTGATAATTATCATTCATAAGCCATCTTGGGTAATTTTCGGCAGAAGTGATGTTCAACTCAGGAGAGTTTTGCCGACAAGAATTTATTGCAAACAGAATCGGAAGAATCACGACTAATCTACAGCAAAGCGGACTCAAAAATGATTTTATCATAATTGCAAGCAAATATATAAAAAGAGAAATGATTAATCACAACAAGTGATGTTGTTAAACTAACCCAGCTTAATTATTTTTCTTTTAATGATTGCACACAGATATATACTAAAAGCACATTTAGTTCCATTTGTCTTTTCAACAATAACATTGATGGGGATTTTTTTACTCCAGTTTATGATGAAATTTGCAGACCGTCTTGTTGGGAAAGGACTTGATACATGGTTATTAATCAAACTGGTTGTTTTCAATTTATCCTGGATGCTTGTTCTTGTAATACCAATGGCGACATTGGTAGCAACATTAATGGCTTACGGAAATTTTTCACAGAATAATGAAATAACAATCCTCAAATCATCTGGTGTGAGTCTATACAAAATAATGCAGGGCCCTTTTATAGCAAGCATAGTTTTGGCGTTTTTACTATTTCTATTTAATGATCAGGTTCTTCCCGATGCCAATCACCAAGCGAGAGTATTGATGTCAGATATTTCTCAGCAAAAGCCAACATTATCGCTTGAACCCGGTTTTTTCTCTCAAGAAGTTTCCAATTATGCAATCTTAGTCAGAGAAATAAATTCCAAAACAAATGAGCTAAGTGGAGTTACAATTTATGACTATACAACTCCTTCAAAAATAAATGTCGTTACAGCTAAAAAAGGCAAAATTTATTTTACTGCAGATCAAAAAAATCTGGTGATGGATTTATGGAATGGTGAAATTCACGAGTCAGACGTTAAGAAATCTGGTCTTTACAGGAAATTAATATTTGATAAACATAGAATCGTAATGGATGGCTCACAGTTTTCGTTTCACCAATCACAAGGAGGAATAAGAGGCGAAAGAGAACTCGGAGTTGATACGATGAAAGCGATAGTAAGCAACTACAGGGGAGAAAGAGAAAAGCAAATTGGATTTTTAAATTCGGAGACAAATAAATTTTTCTTCAATGATACTTCCTTTGTGGACGCATATGGTAATCCTGCACCTGTTGTAAATGATAAACTTCTTTACGCAAGAGTACTGGATAAAATCAGAACTGCAAAAAATAATATTACCTCAAAAGCTAGAAACATTGAATATACTGAAAGGGAAATTGAAAAGTATGAAGTTGAGATTTATAAAAAATATGCAATACCTGCTGCTTGTATAATTTTTATTTTGATCGGCGCACCGCTGGGGGTTATGGTCAAGAAAGGTGGTTTCGGTGTTGCAGCAAGTATCAGTCTATTCTTCTTCCTGATTTACTGGGCATTTTTAATCGGAGGAGAAAAACTAGCTGAAAGAGGATTCTTCTCACCATTTATTGGAATGTGGGCTGCAAATTTTTTACTGGGATTTCTCGGGATCATATTAACTATCAAAACCAACAGAGAAACTATCACCATTAAATTTACATTTTTCAAAAGACTTGTTCCCAAGCGATTCAGATTGCAACAGGCAGCCGATGAAGCTTATTGATAAATATCTTATTCGTCAATTTCTACAGACAGTATTTTTTAGTCTGCTAGCATTTATAATGATTTTTCTTGTTGTTGATGCAATGGAAAATCTTGATGACTTTATTGATCAGAATGTTCCATGGATTAATATCCTCCATTATTATGTTGTTTTTACTCCGGAGATTATAAAGCTAATAATACCAGTTGCTGTACTTTTTGGCGCATTATTTACTGCGGGCAAAGTTTCAACACTTAGTGAACTTACTGCAATGAGAGCAAGCGGAGTTAGTCTTTACAGGTTTATGGCTCCATTTGTTGTTACGGCTTTAATTATAAGTTTTATTTCATTGTATTTCGGTGGTTATATTGTTCCGATGGCAAATAAAACAAAAATTTATATCGAACAGACATACTTAAAAAAGGGACTAAGTTTTACAGGCAATAATATTTATTTCCAGGACAGTAAATCCAGAATTGTAAGCATTTCGTATTTTGATTCGAATTTAAACTGGGCGAACAGAGTTAGCATTCAGGATTTTAATCCAAAGAATCTTACTGAAATGACAAGCAGGATAGATGCACAAAAACTTGAGTATGATTCATTAAGCGGAAGCTGGATTGCAAAACAAGGTGTTAAACGTACGTTTACAAATGAATCTGAAACTGCTGTTTATTTCGATAGTTTAAAATTATCCAACCTGCACTTTAAACCTGTTGATCTTTCAAAGAAACAAGAAAAACCAGCGGAAATGGATCTTGGGGAGCTATCGGATTTAATAGATTCACAAAAAAGAGCAGGAACAAACCCCACTGTTGCACAAATTGAATATCACTCAAGGTTTGCTTTTGCAATGACAAGCGTCATTATAGTTTTGTTCGGACTTCCAATTTCTGCTAACAAAAGAAAAAGTGGGTTAGCAGTACAGGTAGGAATAAACATACTAATAGCTTTTATATATCTTGTATTTATGAAAATAAGTCAGGCGTTTGGAAAAAACGGTGCTCTTGACCCGGTTCTGACTGCCTGGTTTGCAAACTTACTTTTTATGGCGGGTACTCTTATTACTTTACCAAAAATGAAGTATTAATTGTAAAATGCCATCCCAATTAAATGAGATGGCATTTCCAATATTTAATCTTTTGAAAAGTTAATTTACTTTCTCAGGTCCTTTCGGTGGAACAAAACCGAAGTGCTGGTTTGGTTGCGTCTCCATTTTTATCTCACCAAAGCGTGCTTCAAATTTATCTATATTATCTTTCAAAGCTTTCATTAACATTTTTGCGTGTTGCGGAGTTGTGATAATTCTTGCGTGTACTTTAGCCTTTGGTACGCCTGGTACGATTCGCGTAAAATCAATAATAAATTCAGCTGGTGAGTGAGTAATTATAGCCAGGTTGGAATAAATTCCTTCTGCTTCTTTCTCGCCAAGCTCAATGTTTATTTGTTGTCCCTGAGGAGGTTTGTTCTGATTCATATTTTTCACTTTACCTTAATTCATCTGCTTTATTAAATGCATTGTTAGCATCGTCATTCATTCCAAGAACTGAATAAACTTTACCCAAAAGCTCCCATATTGCAACGTTTGTTGGATCTTTTTCAACTACAGTTTCAAGATATGGTAATGCTGCTTGATATTTCTTTTTGTAATCTTCACTAATAAGTCCTTGCTTTTCAGCTTCTTTATTCATTGCAGTTCCCCAGGAAACATAAGTAACACCAAGATTATAAATTGCATTTTCATATTCTGGATCTAAATCGACTGCTTTTTGAAATTCTTTCTCGGCTTCTTCAAATTTACCTAATTTAAGTAGTACAACTCCGTAATTGTAATGGCTAAACTTGTTCCCCGGATCTTTGTCTATCAATGCTTTAGCTGAACTTAATGCTTCGTCCATCCTGTCTGCCCCAATATAGGCATTAAATCTTGTTGTTAGCATATCTGAGTTGTCAGGATATTTGTTAAGTCCTTCAGCAAGCAAAGAAATTGTTTTCGTATAATATTCCATTGCCGTTGAGCTGTCAGCTTTATCTCCGTCAGTCCTGAATTTATTCATGGAGTTAGCAGCAATCGAATTATAAACTTCACCCAAATATTGATAGCCCTCTTCAGCCTGATCAAGATCTATAAGCTTTTGTAAAGGTTTGATAGCTTCCTCATTCCTTTGAGTTACCAGGTAGACAAAAGCAAGATTTTTATAAGTGTCGCCTGAGTCTGGTTCAAGTAGGATGGCATCATTATATTCTTGAACAGAACGATCATAAAAATTCATCGAGCTGTCTTGGTCTTCCGTTTTGTTAGCCCTCTGGAATAGACTAACTCCTCTATTAAATGATTCTTGCCATTCAAAATATCTTTCCTTATCAATGTCAGCTTTATACTTATCACTTATCTGCAATGAATTATCAAAAGCCTGAACCATACTATCAATTTCACCTTTCTTAGCGTAAACAAGACCAAGCCAGTAATATCCATCGTCACTTTTTGGATTTTTTTGAACTTCTTCCTTTAAAGCCGCTATTGCTTTATCCCAGTTTTCCTGTTGATAATATAGCTTTGCACTTTCCATTTCTTTTGAAGAACATTGAAATCCTGAGAATATTATTGCTAATAATAACATCCCGGCAATAATCAAGTTGGAATTTTTCATAGGAACTCCATTCTCCTTATAATTATTAATAGTTTTAATTTTGGATAAAATTTGTGAACAAAAATACAACTATTATTATTAAATAGACAGATAAATATAGTAGCAGCACTCCTCTTTAAATTGATTTTGGAGCCTTAAAAAGTTAATTTTTGAAAGTAAAATTGAGGAAATATTGTTAACCAGAGAAATAATTAATTCTGTACCAAAAGTACTTCTTCACGATCATCTTGATGGCGGTGTTAGACCTCAAACAATTATTGATCTAGCAGATGAATTGAAGTATTCTAAATTACCAACGCGTGATGTTGGTGAATTGGCGAATTGGTTTTATGTCGGCGCAAACAAGGGAAGTCTGGTAGAATTCCTTAAAGGATTTGAACATACTACAGCTGTCATGCAAACCAAAGAAGGCCTTGAAAGAGTTGCTTATGAGATGATGGAAGATATGAAATCAGATGGAGTAGCATACATTGAGACAAGATTTGCCCCGGTTTTTCATTTAACTAAAGGTCTGTATCTCGAAGACACTGTAACAGCAGTTCTTGCAGGACTAGAAAAAGGTAAAAGAGATTTTGGAGTTGGATACGGTTTGATTTTGTGTGGAATGAGAAATATGAAAAACACTCTCGAGATTGCTGAGCTTGCAGTTAATTTCAGAGAAGATGGAGTAGTAGGATTTGATCTTGCTGGTGAAGAAGGTGGTTACCCTCCAAAAAAACATTTAGAAGCGTTTCAATTTATTCAGCGTTCAAACTTTAATATAACAATTCACGCCGGTGAAGCATTTGGCAAAGAATCTATCTGGCAGGCAATACAATGGTGTGGGGCGCATAGAATTGGTCACGCAACAAGATTGCTTGAGGACATTGTTCTGGACGATGATGGTGAAGTTGTTAGTTTTGGTGAGTTAGCTCAATATGTCCTCGATAAAAGAATTCCACTTGAAATATGTCTTCTAAGCAATTTACATACTGGTGCAGTTGATCAACTGGATCATCACCCATTTGGAATTTTATTCAAAGAAAAATTCAGAGTAACAATTAATACCGATGATCGTTTAATGAGTAATACTGATCTCACTAATGAATTTTTAACGGCTGTAAAATATTTTAACCTCAGCATCGATGAGATTGAAAAAATAACAATCAATGCAATGAAATCTGCTTTCATACCTTACAAAGAAAGACTTAGATATATTTACGATATTATTAAACCTGGATACCACAAGGTAAAAAGTCAAATAACAAACTAAATTAAGAACATATGAAAAAACTCTTCACAAACTATAATTTTGAATTCAACAAAAACGAAAAAAAACTTATCTCATCATTTTGCAAGCAAGCTCTCAAACAAATGACTAATGAGAACCAGTATTTTGGAGAAGTAAAAGCATTCAATTCAATATTAGAAAAATTGAATGGAGATTCAGAAACTATAAAACTAACTAAGGATGAGAAAATCCGACTTACAAACAACATAAAACAAAATGTTGAATATCTAAAAAAAGAGATGGGAAAGAGCTGGTTTATAAAAAAATGGTTGATGAGATCACTTTACAACCAATATGCTGATATTTATGAAAAACATTTTAAAGGTTAATTGATGATGACGAATGAAGTGAAAATTATTAAAGCGCCAACTGGTACTAATTTATCTTGCAAAGGCTGGATTCAAGAAGCAGCTATGAGAATGCTGATGAATAACCTCGATCCTGATGTTGCTGAAAGACCTGAAGTATTAATTGTTTACGGAGGAAGTGGTAAGGCTGCACGTAACTGGGACGCATTTGAATCAATTGTTAAGTCGCTTAAAAATCTTGAAAATGACGAAACACTCTTAATTCAGTCAGGTAAACCTGTTGGAATTTTTAAAACACACATAAATGCTCCAAGAGTTATTATTTCAAATTCAATGCTTGTCCCTGATTGGGCGACCTGGGATGAATTCAGAAGACTTGAGCAACTTGGTTTAACAAATGTACGGACAGATGACTGCTGGTAGCTGGATTTACATTGGCACTCAGGGAATTCTTCAAGGCACTTATGAAACCTTTGCTGAGTGTGCAAGAAAGTATTTCGATAGAACATTGAAAGGAAAATTTGTGCTAACTGCTGGATTGGGTGGAATGGGTGGAGCTCAACCACTAGCTGCAACATTTAACGGTGCAGCTTTTCTTGGAATTGAAGTTGATAGAGCGCGAGCCCAAAAAAGAATTGAAACTGGCTATCTGGATTTTCTTACAGATGATATTGATGATGCTCTTGATAGAGTTTTAAAAGCAAAACAAAAAGGAGAAGCATTATCCATTGGACTTGTTGGAAATGCTGGGGAAGTTCTTCCTGAAATTTTGAAAAGAAATATTATCCCCGATGTACTGACAGATCAGACTTCAGCACACGATGTTTTGAATGGATATGTGCCGATGGGAATGAGTTTTGAAGATGCAGTAGTTCTGAGAAAATCAAACCCCGATAATTATATCAAACTTTCTCGTCAGACTATTGTAAAGCATGTTGAATCAATGCTTGAGTTTCAAAAACGTGGTGCAATTACTTTCGATTACGGAAATAATATCAGAGGTGAGGCAAAAGAAAATGGTGTTACTAACGCTTTCAACATTCCTGGTTTTGTTCCCGAATTTATTCGCCCACTTTTTTGTGATGGAAAGGGTCCATTTAGATGGGCTGCATTGTCAGGTGATCCAAATGATATTTATGAAACCGACAAAGCTATAAAGGAAACTTTTCCTGAAAACAAAGCTCTTATGAAGTGGATTGATATGGCTCAGAAAAAAGTTCACTTCCAGGGATTACCTGCCAGAATTTGTTGGCTTGGCTACGGTGAGCGTGCAAAGATGGGAAAAATATTTAACAAACTTGTTGCTGATAAAAAAGTAAAGGCTCCGATAGTAATCGGAAGAGATCACCTTGATTGTGGTTCTGTTGCGTCCCCGAACCGGGAAACTGAAGGAATGATTGATGGAAGTGATGCGATTGCCGACTGGCCTATTCTAAACGCCTTATTAAATGCAATCGGTGGAGCAAGTTGGGTTTCTGTTCACCACGGTGGTGGAGTAGGAATAGGTAAATCAATTCACGCGGGGATGGTTGTTGTAGCTGATGGTACGAAAGAAGCCGAGGAAAGACTGGAGAGAGTACTGACTTACGATCCCGGAATGGGTATCGTTCGTCACGCAGATGCAGGATATGAACAGGCAATTTCAAATGCAAAGAAATGGAATGTAAAAATTCCAATGTTGAAGTAATACGTCAAACTTCGACGTGGTAAGTGTGGCACAAAATATCCTTCTGAGCCTGTCGAAGACTGACAAAACAATATTAAGTATGAATGTACAAAAAATTTTATCGTTTGTTTTATTTGATAGTAGTCATACTTACAACTAATACAAATTATGCACAATCAAAAGAACAGGTAAACAATGATTCATGTTCTGTTAAAGGATTTCAACTTTATGGTAAAATTCAGTTTGTCGAGTCTTTCCCTGATTTAACTGTGCAGGTAGTTGAATCTTTCCCGGATTTGAAAGTAAAAATTGTTAACTCGTTTCCTGATAATTGCGGCGAATGGCAGATTGTTGATTCATTCCCTGATATAAAAGTTCAGATAGTCGAATCCTTTGCAGATATTAAAATAAAATTCGTAGAATCATTTCCAGGTATTCCGTAATAACTGATTTGTCATTCAGTCCCAACCTCTCAGGATCGGGATCTATTATAAAAATTGTCGGATGCTGAAACAAATTCAGCATAACTTTAAAAATAAAAGTGGAGTAATTATGAAATTGAAGGTATTAGTAGCAGATAAATTTCCCGAAAAATATATTCAACAAATGAAGGATCTGGATCTTGAGGTTGTCTATCAGCCAAAACTAGGTGAGAAAGACCTACCTGATGCAGCAAAAGATTCAGATATACTTGTTGTTCGTTCAACAGTAGTTAACGAAGAAACTATTAATGCATCAAAAAAACTAAATTTAATAATCAGAGCCGGGTCAGGTGTTAATAACATAAATATTTCAGCAGCAAACAAAAAAGGTATATATGTTACAAACTGTCCTGGTATGAATGCGGTTGCAGTTACTGAGCTTGCATTCGGATTAATGATTTCACTTGACAGATTTATACCGGATAACGTATCTGATTTCAATAAGGGTGCCTGGAATAAAGACAAATATTCTAAAGGTAAAGGTCTTAAAGGCAAAACGCTTGGTCTAATAGGCGTTGGGAATATAGGTAAAGAAGTCGCGAAGAGAGCACATGCTTTTGAAATGAATGTTTACGGAAAAGACATCACAAGAATTGAGGGCGTTCAGATAAAAGATTTTTCCGAGATGGATCAACTTCTTCCTCTTTGCGATATCGTAAGTATTCATCTTCCCGCAACACCTCAAACCAAAGGATTATTCAACAAGGAAATGTTCGGTCATATGAAAAATGGAGCTTATCTGATCAACACTTCAAGACAAGATATAGTTGTTGAGGATGATTTACTCGAAGCAGTTAAAGAGAAAAACATTCGTTACGCCTGTGATGTATTTAAAGGTGAGCCAGAAACAAAATCAGGTGAAGTATCTTCAAAATTGCAAAACAATCCAAACATTTATGTTACTCATCACATCGGTGCTTCTACCGAACAGGCACAGGACGCAGTTGCAGAGGAAACCATAAATATAATTAATCATTTTATACACAGTGGAATAATTGACCACTGGGTAAACAGAGCAAAAATTACGGATGCACATTACCAGCTTGTTGTTAAGCATTATGATAAACCGGGAGTATTGGCCAGTGTTCTTGATTTGTTGAGAGCAGGTGATATTAACGTTGAAGAGATAGAAAATGTAATTTTTGATGGTGGTGTCGCCGCAAGTTGTACAATGAAACTAAAGAATCCAGCTTCAGCAGATATGCTTAAGAAGATGAGTGAGAATTCTAACGTAATTAGTGTAAGTCATGTAGAGATCTAAAATTTGTCAGGGCGACTAAAAAAAAGACTGTCGCCCATTTTCTTTCAAACATACTTCACATCAATAATATCCTTAATCAGACCATGATAATACGGCAAGTGCAATAATTGTTTTATACCTTCCATATCCTGTTCATCAAAATCGAAAATTAAGTGTTGAATATTAACGGAAAGAAAATCTAGTGATGACTGGGGAAAGGTTGGGAACAAAGAATTAAAATCTTGTGAATGCGTTTTATTAAATATTCTGTTTATTTATATCAACAAAATTCTTTAAGAGTTCATCTGATGAACCTGCGAGCACAAAATTTACATAAGGTGCACTTATCAGTTCAATAATTTCTTCGGAAAAACTTAACCCATTAACGAATAATCCTTTCTCATAATTTTCATCGCCTGTAATCAAAACATTATCCTTGAAATCTACGGACTCGTCACTCAAGAGAGTCGTTTTAATATCGACATCATAAAACTCTTTGAATAGAATTTTACTTAGGATAACTTCATTTGTGGTCAGATCACCTTTTAAAAATAATTCCTCAATCGTTTCTTGTTTTTCTTTGAAGTGAATATATGAATTTGAGAGAATGGCATCAAAGGAAATTCCAATTTCTGATGAAACGAATAAATCTTTATTGTTTAAAAGATCCATCGTGGGTATAAGACCTAAAGAATCCTTTTCATTTAATATCTTTTTTACAATGAGTGATGCCGGGACGAATTCAGATTCAATACCGGTTTTATCCTCAATCTTAGACAAAAAGATACTTGAAAATATATTTTGCGGGAGATAAAAATTTGTCTTCATAAAAAAGCCGCCATAAGGCGGCATTTAGAAATTATTTAGTTTTCTTATCCTTAATTCGTGCTGCCTTACCAGAAAGATTACGCAGATAATAAAGTTTAGCTCTTCTGACATCACCTTTCTTTAAGATTTCAACTTTGGATATTTTTGGTGAATCAAATCTAAATATTCTTTCAACTCCAACGCCGCTTGCAATTTTTCTTACTGTAAAAGATTTATTTAAACCGTTACCACGAACACTAATCACATCCCCTTCAAATGGTTGAATTCTTTCTTTGTCGCCTTCAACAATGCTTACATAGACTTTTACATGATCACCGGTTCTAAAATCCGGCAGATCAGTTCGGGGTTTATCTTTCAATATGGTTGTTACTTTATCCATCACTTACTCCTTTGTTAAACTTAAGCCAAATTAGTCTTCAGCTGAATTAATTTCTCGCCATTTGTTTGTTAAAATTTCTGATTGCTCTGCCTTCCAATTTTTAATTTCTTTTTCATTTCCCGAAAGAAGAACTTCTGGAACTTTCATTCCTTTATATTCTGCAGGTCTGGTAAAACAGGGTGCTTCAACTGTTTCACCATCCTGGAACGAATCATCAAGTGCTGCTTCGCTATCATTAAGAACTCCAGGTATGAGCCTAATAATCGAATCAACAATAATTAATGCCGGAAGCTCACCTCCGGTCAGAACATAATTTCCTATTGATATTTCATCAGTTGCAAATTGCTGCCTTACACGATCATCAATTTCTTTATAATGTCCTGCAATTATAATAATGTTTTCTGCAAGTGAAAATTCGTTAGCCAGTTTTTGATTTAGAATTTTTCCTTTTGGAGTTGTAAAAATAATAGTATCATAATTACGCTCCGATTTCAATGCTTCGATACATTCAAAGAATGGTTCAGGTTTTAGCACCATTCCAGGTCCACCGCCAAAAGGTTTATCATCAATTTGCTTGTGTTTATTAAAAGCATAATCACGAATGTTATGAATAAAGAGTGAAAGTTTACCTTTATCTTGCGCTCTTTTTATTATGCTAGTTTTTAACGGACTTTCAAGCAACTCCGGGACAGCTGTTAAAATATCAATTCTCATCTTCTTCCAGGAAATCTTTGGAGATGTTAAGAATTAATTTCTTTTTCACCGCATCAAATTTTTCAATAAAATTAAGAACAAAAGGTATCAATTTTTCTTTTTCATCATCCATTCTTATTACCAGAACATCATTCGCTTTACCTTTCATCACATCATCAACTAATCCAATACATTCATTCTCTACAATAACTTTACTACCTATCAAATCATGCACAAAAAAATGATTGTCCGGCAAACTTACTCTATCCTTTTCATCAACATAAATATCTCTATCGATTAGAACCTGGCAATCTCTTATACTATTAAATTTTCTAAACTTTAACAGTAATTTCCCATTAAGATTTTTAAAATCCTCGATGTAAAATATTTTTTTGTCACCCCAAAAATCTAAATAAACTTCTTTCAAATTTAGGAAGCGATCAGGGAAATCCGAATATGAATGTATCTTAACATATCCATCTTTACCATACAATTGTTCAACTTTCGCAATTAAGACGTATTCCAAAATCTTTTCAAAGAAACCTAATCAACAATTTCCAGTGATGCGCGTTTTCCTTCTTTTGCAGCAACTGCGGTAAGAAGTGTTCTCATTGCTATTGCTGTTTTTCCTTTTTTCCCAATTACTTTTCCAACATCCTGCTGTTTAACCCTTAAAGTTAAATTAACTTTTTTTTCCTGATCAATTGTTTCTTCAACAACGACAGCTTCAGGGTCATCGACAAGATACTTTGCAATGTACTCAATGAACTCCTTCATTTTAACGGCCTCCTCTGCCAGCGCCGTGAGCAGTATTATATTTAGTCAGAGTCATTAATTGAACTAGTTCAATTAATGAAGGACGCAGAATCAGCGCTTTAACTTCTGCTTAACCTATTCTGTTTTATCTTCAGTTTTCGGTTCTTCTGCTGATGCTTCTTTTTCAACAGGCTCGGCACTGGCCTCAACTTCCGGTTTTTTTTCTTCCGGTGATTCCTGAGTTTCGGTAACATCTGCAGTAGCTTCAGCTTCCTTTTTGGCTTTAGCCTTTTTGGATAACTTTTTCTCAGTCCTTTTCTTTGAACCAGCTTCTTTCATTTTCTGCCAGTTTTCAAGTTCCGACTTAACCTTTTCTTCATCCAAACCTTTAGATACTAATTCTTTTTTTAGAATAATACCTTGTTGTCTTAAAAGACTTTTTACCGTGTGTGTTGGTTGAGCTCCAACATTTAACCAATACATTATTCTGTCTTCTTTTAAATCCAGAGTATGTGGATTGGTTAATGGATTATAGAAACCAACAGCTTCCAAAAATTTTCCATCTCTTGGTGATCTCGAATCTGCTGCAACCATTTTATAAATAGGTTGTTTCTTTTTACCCATTCTTCTCAATCTTAACTTAACAGCCAATTTATTTTATCCTCCGCTTTAATACGTTATTTAATCAAATTAATTTAAACTCATCTGCCCATCGACAGATTTCCAAATGATGATTTACCTGAGAATCTTTTCATCATTTTTTTCATATCATCAAATTGCTTGAGCAGCTTGTTCACATCCTGAATTGAAGTACCACTACCACGAGCAATTCGTTTTCTTCTACTTCCATTTAATATTTTCGGATTCCCTCTCTCAGAATACGTCATAGAGTTGATAATTGCTTCGACTTTACCTAATGCTTTATCATCAACTTGTGCATTTTTTACCTGAGCATTAAGTCCGGGAATCATTCCCAGCAACGATGACAGAGAACCCATTTTCTTAATGACTTTAATTTGCTTAAGAAAATCATCAAAATCAAATTGATTTTTTTTCAACTTTTCTTCCAATCTCTCAGCTTCATCAGTATCAAAACTCTGTTGAGCCTTCTCAACTAGTGAAACTACATCACCTTTGCCTAGAATTCTGGAAGCCAGTCGATCTGGATAAAAGACCTCTAAAGAGTCAGTTTTCTCACCATTACTAATGAATTTGATTGGTTTTCCAACAACAGATCTAATTGATAAAGCCGCACCGCCACGAGCATCTCCGTCAAGTTTTGTGAGAACTATACCATCAAAATTTATTTTTTCGTTAAAAGCTTTTGCCGAATTCACAGCATCCTGCCCGGTCATTGAATCAACCACAAACAGAATTTCTGAAGGATTGATCAAATTCTTAATATCAGCAATTTCAGTCATCATTTGATCATCAACATGTAGACGGCCCGCTGTGTCTAAAATGACCGTATCAAAATTATTTTCTTTTGCGAATTTTAGAGCATCAGTTGCAGTCTTCCTTGCATTGGGTTCATTCAGAGAAAATACTTTGGTATCAACCTGATCACCAAGTTGCTTTAACTGCTCTATTGCTGCCGGACGATAAACGTCAGCAGCAGCGAGCAGAACTTTCCTTTTTTGATCTTTTAATCTTTTTGCAAGCTTTGCTGAGAAAGTCGTTTTACCTGATCCTTGCAGTCCAACAACCATGACTGCCGTAACACCAGAAGGGTTTAGTTTAATCTCTGTCTGTGAAGAACCAAGCAAGTTTACAAGTTCATCAAAAATAATCTTAGTGATTAACTGGCCAGGAGTGATTGAGGAGATGACTTCTTGACCAAGTGCTTTCTCAGAAACTTTCTCAATAAATTCTTTCGCAACTTTGTAATTAACATCAGCATCTAGTAGAACCCGGCGAATTTCTCTAAGAGTATCAGAAATATTTTTTTCGTTTAAACGACCCTGTCCCCTAACTTTCTTTAATGCGTTTTCTATTTTTAATGATAAATCTTCAAACATCTTATTCTAATCTTATAGTCATGGAAAGATAAAGAAAGTAATTATGAACTAGCTTTAAGAGCGTTTGCACCAGATACGATTTCCAAAATTTCTTTTGTGATTGCCGCCTGTCTCTCTTTGTTATAGGTAAGATTTAATGACCGAATCAACTCCTGAGCATTTGTTGTTGCATTATCCATCGCAGTCATTCTCGCACTTAGCTCAGCAGCATTAGATTCCAGAAGTGCACGCCATAGTTGAACTTTCAAATGTTTTGGAATAAGCGATTGAAATATTGACAGCTGATCAGGTTCAAAAATATAGTTAGATGAATAAGTCTGATCTTGCTTCTCCTCCTGATTGAATGGAATTGGTAAAAGTTGAACTCTGACAATCCTCTGTTGAATCATCGAAACAAATTCATTATAAACCATTACAATTTTGTCAAGTTCGCCATTCAAATATTTTGGAATCAATTCATTATATAATTGAAGTGTTGATTGATATTCGAGTGAGGAGAATAAACCAACAATTTTTCCTTCCATTGTGTAATTTCTTTTTGAAAAGTATTCTGTAGCTTTTTTTCCTAATGTGAAAACAGAAACATCAGTTTCATTATTAAGCTCTTCCTTGACATAGTTGGTGGCTTCGCGAATAATGTTTGTATTAAATGCACCACATAATCCTCTATCGGCTGTTATGACGATAACACACACTTTCTTTACCTGTCGATTCACAAAAAACGGATTTGTTTGTAATGAATCGTCTGCTGCCAGACGGGATAGCAATTCCCCTATTTTATTTGCATAAGGTCGTGCACCAACAATTCTTTGCTGAGCGCCGCGAAGTTTAGCCGTGGCAATCATTTTCATTGCCTTGGTGATTTTCTGTGTGCTCTTAACACCAACTATTCTATTTTTTATGTCTCTTAGTGTAGCCATTTAATATTCGTTATGCAGTCTTTCTAAAAACCTTTAAAAATTCTTCTGCTGCACTGCTAATTTTTGCATCCAGATCTTTTGAAATATCTTTTTCCTTCTTGAGAGTTTCAAAAATGTCTTTATGTTTTACTTCAAAAAATTCCAAAGCTTCTTTTTCAAATCTCTTAACATCCGAAACTGAAACAGAATCCATAAATCCTCTTGTCCCTAAAAAGATACTAACTATTTGTCGTTCGATAGGGATCGGCTGATACTGATCTTGCTTTAATAGCTCTACGAGTCTTGCACCTTTATTCAAGGTTCTTAGAGTTGATTGATCAAGGTCCGAGCCGAATTTTGCAAACGCTTCAAGTTCTCTATATTGTGCAAGATCAAGTTTTAATGAGCCTGCTACCTTTTTCATTCCTTTGATTTGTGCATTTCCACCAACACGGGATACTGATATACCCACGTTAATAGCCGGTCGGACTCCCGAATTAAACAGGCTAGATTCAAGATAAATTTGTCCATCGGTAATAGAGATAACGTTTGTTGGAATGTACGCAGAAACGTCTCCCTGTTGAGTTTCAATAATTGGTAATGCTGTTAAACTTCCACCACCAAGTTCATCATTTAATTTTGAAGCTCTTTCAAGTAATCTTGAATGAAGATAAAAAACGTCACCAGGATATGCTTCTCTTCCAGGAGGTCTTCTTAATAACAATGAGAGCTCACGGTAAGCAGCTGCTTGTTTGGACAAATCATCATAAATTACCAGGGAATGCATTCCATTATCACGGAAGTGTTCACCCAAAGTTGCACCTGAATATGGAGCAATGTATTGAAGTGGTGCTGGTTCCCACGCTGAAGCAACAACAATTGTTGTATAACCCATTGCCCCCTGCTCTTGAAGTTTCGCGACTACCTGAGCAACAGTTGAACTCTTTTGACCTATAGCAACGTATACACAATAGACGGGTTTAATACCAAGTGATTTCGCTTCTTCAGTATGTGTGTGTTTTTGATTTATAATTGCATCAATCGCAACAGCTGTTTTACCAGTTTGTCTATCACCAATTATTAACTCTCTTTGCCCACGACCAATCGGAATCATAGCATCAACAGCAGCAATACCTGTTTGCAGAGGCTCTTTCACTGGCTGTCTTTGAATTACACCGAGAGCTTTTCTTTCAATTGGAAGAAACATATCAGTGTTGATCGCTCCCTTTCCGTCCATTGGTATTCCTAATGGATTAACCACTCTACCAAGTAATTCTTTACCTACAGGAATTGAAGCTACTCTTTTTGTTCTTTTTACTGTATCACCTTCTTTAACAAGTGAACTTTCGCCAAACAAAACACAACCAACACTATCTTCATCAAGGTTAAGAACCATTCCAATTACATCATTTGGAAACTCTACAAGCTCAGTCGCCATCACTTTGCTTAAGCCGTAAACACGAGCGATACCATCACCTATTTGCAGAACGGTGCCAACGTCGTATACATCGACTTCGCTCTCAAATCCTGAAAGTTGTTTTCTTAAAATCGCTGAGATTTCATCTGGTCTAACTTCAGCCATAATTTATTTCCTTTTAAACTTCATTGTTTAATTGAGTGATATTTCACCCGTTAAAAATTGTTTCTTTAATAATTCAAGTTGATGTCTGATAGAAGCATCATAAAGAGTGTCATCCACTTTTGCAATAAATCCGCCAACAAGTTTTTGATCAGTTCTAAAATTCAAACTGACTTTTTTATCCAGGATTTTTTCAAGTTTGTTTTTCAAAACATTTTTTTGCTCATTTGAAAACTCCGTGGCACTTGTAACCATTACATTTGCAACCCCCAGGTATTCATCTCTTAATTCTAAAAATCTCTTCCCAATTGAATCAAGTAGATTCACTCTCTTTTTCAAAACTATAAATTCAATAAAATCTATCGAATCTTTAGAAATTTTGTTGGTAAAAATTTCTTTTAGGATACTAAGTTTTAACTCAGGTCTAATAACCGGACTTTCAATCATTAGCTGCAATTCCCTGTTCTTCTCAAAAGCTTCTACAAGAGTTTTTATATCATCAGTAATGACATCAAGATTTTTCTTTTCTAATGCAGTTTCAAGAAGAGAAGTAGCATATCTATGTAAAATCCTGAAATCAGCCATGACTAATTCTTATTCACTTCATTTAAATATTTATCAATAACCTGCTTACTCTTCTGTGCATCGAGAGAATCTCTGATAATTTTTTCCGCAGCATTGACAGCAATTTCTGCAATCTGTCCTTTCAGTTCTTCAAACGCCGTATCTTTTTTCCTTTGAATTTCAGATGAAGCATCTTCAACAATTTTTTTCGCCTGTTCTTTACTATCAGAAATCATTTGCTCTTTAAGAGATTCTGCGTAAGCGCGACTTTGTTCAATTATCTTTTTGGATTCTTCTTCAGCTTTTGCAAGGTTCGATTGATTCGCTTCGAGTATTTTTTTTGCTTCTTCTTTAGCCTTTTCTGCTTGTTCTAGCGCTTCTTTAATATCGTTTTCACGTTTGTCAAGAGCAGTTAGAATTGGTTTCCAGGCGACTCTTTTTAAGATGAAGAGTAATAGAACAAATGTGATAACAGTCCATATCATTAATCCCGGGTTTACATCAAGGAGTCCACCATTCCCACCTTCGGATGCAATGACCGCGACTATAATTTCTGAAAACATTTTATAACCTCAGATAATTTTATTTAAGCTTTAAGAGCAAGCAGAATACAAATAACTAAACCGAAGAAAGAAATTCCTTCTATAAGTGCTGCTGCAATGATCATTGAAGTTCTGATTGCACCAGTTGCTTCAGGTTGTCTTCCTGTTGCGTCCATAGCGGAACTTGCAAGTTTACCAATTCCAAGTCCACCGCCGATTACAACTAATCCGGCTCCTAAACCAGCTGCTAACCATGCTAAATCCATTTGAGTACTCCTTTAATATTTGTTAATAAATTAATGTTCTTGATGTACTGCCATTCCTATAAACAAGGAACTGAGCATTGTAAATATATATGCCTGAATTAAGGCAACTAAAATCTCTAATAGATAAATGAAAACTGCGAACGCTATAGATACTGGTGCGACGAATATTGTTCCCATAAAAAATATTAATCCAATCAAGGCTAAGATGACTATGTGGCCTGCAATCATGTTAGCAAAAAGTCGTATTGCTAATGCGAAAGGTTTTGTAAATAGTCCAAGTATTTCTACTAGTACCATCAAGGGTAACAGGACAACTGGAATTCCGTGCGGAACTAAGCCCTTAAAGTATCCGAAAAATCCATTCTGTCTTATCCCCCCCAACTGTATCATAACAAATGATATTATTGCAAGTGTAGCCGTCACTGCAATGTTACTTGTGAAAGTAGCTGAATAAGGAATCAAACCTAAAAAGTTTCCGAAAAGAATAAAGAAGAATAAGGTTAATAAAAATGGTAGAAACTTATAATAATTTTTCCCCAATGTAGGTACAGCTATTTCATCACGCACAAATATTATAAGTATTTCAAATAGGTTTGAAACTCTTTTTGGAATGAGTGAAGATCGGTACTGTCTTGAAACTGTAATTGCGATAAGAAAAACCAGAATGGCCGCTAGCCACATAAAAATGACATGCTTTGTTGGCGTTAAATCAATACCGAAAAGAGTTGGAATTTGAGGAATATGGATGTATCCCAAAAACGGAAGTTCAATTTCTTTTCCGTCAAGAACGTGATGCATTATCCATCCACTGTCAGCTTTTCCGGTAATCTCCAGAGAATCGGCGATTACTTTAGCTGTATCAAGACTGCTTACTGCCGTCAAATCTATTCTTTCTCCTCAAATCCAGATAAAAAATCTCAATTATTAGGTAAAAAATGTGAAAAAAAAGGATTGAAAATATAAACCCATATGTGTTTATTTCCAAAAAAATGAAGGAAATTAATACTATTGAAAGCCCAAAAATGAGTCTTAAAAGCATCCCTCCCCACAAGCTAATAAGAAATATCTTTTCTGATTTATTGATAGAAAATTTGACCAGAGATAAACCGATCAAAAAGTTAATTATAGAGATGAATGAACCAAAAATAATAGATTTGAATATAACGTTTGAAACAACAAGATTGAAGTAAAGAAATGCTACAGCCAATAAAACTACTAATGAAACGATAAACGCGAGTGTAAGCAACTGCTTTTCATTTTTTATCATTTCCGGCTTTCAGAACAGATTTGATAAAAGTGTACAATCCTGCAAAAACACCAAAAAAAGATAGTACTACTGTCAATATCGGCTGAGTTTCAAACTTATTGTCTAACCAGATACCGAGAAATACCATAGCAGTAACTGTAACTGCCAGTTGCAAACCTAGACCAATGTATGGACCAACGTCTTTATAAAAGTTACTGGCGCCTTTTAATTTATCAGGTTCCAGTTTCATAGCGAGTTATGAATTAGTTGAATTTTCAGATGAGCTTGAATCTCCCATGTTACTCTTACCGTCGAAACGAGCGCCAGATTCTACAACTAAAATTTTTGTGAAAATATCACCCTTCAGATTAGCTTTTGATTCAAGAATAAGTTTTTCTTTTGCTTTGATTTCTCCTTCAACTTTTCCACCTATGGTAATTGACAAACCGTCTACTTTACCGTATACTTTTCCCTGCTCACCAATAGTCACATTTCCCTGACAATCTATATCACCTTGAATTGTTCCATCCAGTCTGATGCTTCCACTACTAGAAACTTTACCTTCTACTTTCATTCCACTGCTGATTACGGTAGTATCTTCAACATCCCCATTCATAGTCTTAGTTTTCAATTTGTTCTCCATAATTATTTTTTATTAAAACTTTTTCGGGATCAATTGGTTTTCCGTTATGCCAGATTTCGAAATGCAAATGTGGACCTGTAGTTGCCAGCCCGCTATTTCCACTTTGAGCAATTAAATCTCCCTGTTTAACAAATTCTCTTTCTTTTTTAAGAATAACTGAACAGTGTTTGTAGATACTCAAATAACCATCCGAATGACTAAGAATGATTATATGTCCATAATCATTTGTGTAGCCCGAAAATACAACAAATCCACCTGCTGAAGCGTAAACGGGAGTTCCATCCTTAACTACCAAATCAATTCCGTAATGTCCTCGTTCCGGATCAAAACTTCTGCTAATATATCCATTAACAGGAAGAATGAAAAAAATCGGATTGTCATCGTGAATGAAAATGTTTGAAAGAAAATTAATTAAAACTCCGAGTATGTTTCCTTCTTTTGGTGATTTATAAAACTCTTTAAGTGAATCAGGATTTATTTTAAAAGAATCAATTAGTGCAGAATCGCCAAGTGCTAAAGCATACTTTAATTTTAGATTGTTTGACTTTAAGAGTTGCAGTTCTTTTGCAAGGTAAATTACTTTTCCGTTTAGTTCTTCCATTTTCTCAATAGTGTCTGCACTCTGAACATAATTTCCCGGTAATACTTTTGTCCCGACACCTGAAATAATAAAAAAATAATAACCGAAGACAGCCATTAAAACAGAATAAACTAAAGCAAAAATTAATATATGCGAGAACATGAATTTTTTGGACCTCGATTCATGTGATGTATCTTCGGGAATAATCACAATTGAAAAGCTTTTAAGATTTTTTATGTATTTGAATACTGACATTTTTACTGAATAATAAATTTATGTTTCATCAATTTAACTCAAGTTCTGCAACAATTCTACAAACTTGATAGAACCTTCCCTAATAAGTTTTGGCTTTTTTGACGTTAAATCGATGATTGTGGAGGAAATTTGTGTTGGTATTTGAGACTTAAAAAAAACAGCATCAACACTTTGTGAAAAATCACTAATAATTTTTTCAGTTTGATTTGCTGGTATTTCACCACTACGATTTACACTAGTGGAGATTAATGGTCTTGATATTTCCTTTAGCAGCTTAATACAGAATTCATCTTTCGGAATTCTGATTGCAGCTGTTTCCTGACTTGTGATATTTTTTGTTCTTTCATTAAGATTAAGAATCACAGTTACTTGTGCTGGCCATATCTTTTGAAGAAACTCAAGATGATTTTCGAATAATATTTCAGTATAGTTAATTACTTTTTCTATATCAGGAAGCAGCCAGATGAATTGCTTCTTTTCATCCCGGCCTTTTATATCTGAGATTCTACTAACAACTTTCGTATCAAAAGGATTCCCGCCAATCCCATAAATCGTATCAGTAGGATAAATGAATATTTTACCCGAATGAACTAATTCGGCGGCTAACATCAAAGCTGAATCCAAATTATCATCGATGTTAATTATTCTCTTTTGATCAACGGTCATCTTCTAATAATCTTTCTGCTTTTTTGATCACCATCTCCGGAAGAAGAGATTTTGCGCAGTCGAAGGTTCCCAATGGACAATGGTCGTAACCGTGGATTCCACAAGGTTTACAAAACAAATTATCGTAACTGATGTAATCACTTTTGGAATTGTAAGGATAAAAACCGAACTGTGGTGAAGTTGAGCAATAAATTGTAAGCACCCGAATGTCTGCACACATTCCTAAATGAGTTGGTGCGCTATCGTTACAAATTAATAACGATGAATATTTTAACAACTCAATAGTTTCAATAAACGAGAATTCGCCCGCTGAAATGAAAACATTTTTATTATTTTCTGCTTTGATTGACTCACATATATCTTTATCCTCTTTTCCCCCGACTAGTATAATTCCATAATGTGATTCACTAAAATGAGATGTTATTCGTTTGTAATATTCAACCGGATATTTTTTTGTTGCCCATACAGAACCAGGAGCGATTGCTATAAATTTTTTAATTCCACTATCACTTAAAAATTTATTAATCTTATTCTCAGATTCCACCGAAACAACTATTTCAGGAATTATTTTCCATTTATCTTCATCATAATTACCCTCAATAAATTCTAGATTTCTTTTAATTTCGTGAGCCGAATAATCATATTTAACAAGACTCTTGAAAGCAAATTTAAAGGTACTGTTATCAAATCCATAAGACTCTTTTGCAGAAATATTGAGTGCAATTAATGCACTTCGAAAAGAACGATGCGGAGAGTAGACAATATCAAAGTTGTTTGACTTTATACTTTTAATAAATTTTAAAAAAGCAAAAAAAGACTTTTGTTCTCCTCTTTTGGCTAAAGGAATAGATTCATTTATATAAGGAGAAGCTGCAAATATTTCGGCGGTAACTGGGATACACAATACATCAATCAAATAGTCTGGATTTTTCTTTTTTAATTCTTGAATAAATGGTAAAGTTAGTAGTGCATCGCCGGGAAAAGCTGTTTGAATTATAAGTATTTTTTTATCAGAGCTCATTTAATACTTCCATCTCTTGTGCATCCATAACCATTGCTCAGGATGCTCACGAATTACTTCTTCAAGATATGACGTGTATCTCTGACTTATTTCTAAAATCTTTTCTTCTTCATGATCAGGTAAATTGTTCGTTGGTATCTCTACAAGTGTAATTCTATATTTAGAATCATTTGCCCTTATAGGGATTCCGCATAAAATTGGAGCACCAGTTTTAAGAGCTAATGCTGCAGGTCCAGTATAGACAGCAACTTTTTTTCCAAAGAAATCAACTTTAACACCTTCTTTCGGTCCTCTTTGATCAGCCACCATTGCAACTATTTTTTTTTCTTTGAGTGTCTGGTAAGTTTTTCTTATTGATATACCAAGAGCTACAACCTCATTTCCAAATTTTGTACGGCCTTTATTCATCCATTCGTAAACTAAGTTATTTCTCAGAGGTTTTACAACCACCGAAAATGGAAGTTGAATCTGGATTGCAACTGAAATAGCAATAAATTCCCAGTTCCCAAAATGTGATGATAGAAGTATAACCCCTTTTCCTTCGTTATATTTTTTCACAATCAATTCGGGATTACTGCAATCAACAGCGTTAACTAAATCAGATTTGTTTAAGAATGGAAGACACATAATTTCAACAAGTGTTACGGCAAAACTTGAGTAAATCTTAAAAGCTAATTCCTTATTCGTTACCTGATCATTACTTGGGAATGCAATTTTGAGGTTTTCGAGAACAACCTTTTTGCGAATTGGGATGAGATAGAAGAAAGTAAATGCTAAGACGGCTGCAAACCTTCTGGATAATTTTAATCCGAGTATACCGAAAGTATAACTAAATAAAACAAAAATTATATACTCGATTTTATTTTTCATCAACATCTAAAATTTTAGGTGCAAAAATAACCAAAGAATCTCAGAATGTTGAATAGCGGTAAAATTGCGGTAGAAAAGTAGGTAATTTCTTGAATAATTAATGAACAACTATTCTTCTTTGCCAATTATCATCCCTCATCTCACCACGCTTGGTTGAATGAAGAAGTTGATAATCATTAAACCCTGTAAGATCACCAAACACAAAGACAACACCACCCTCTAAGGTTTCATATTTCCAAATTTCGTATGGCTTAGTTTCAATTTGGTTTGGATATCTTTCAATTTCGCTAGGAGGTCCGTAAACAAGATAAACTCTGCCTCTATCGGATTTCCATCCATCTTTTTTTGCAGCAGAGAATTTCGTATTTGCTTCGCCAATTCTTCGTAAGTAATCTTCGAAGTATTGGTTCTTGTCATCTGATGGGTTTTCATCTCGAGCTTTCCAAAAAGTGTACATAAACTCTCTTTTAGCTTCAACTGTAGTAAGCGCTTCGTATTTATCTTTCTCTGTCTCTGAGGCAATGTATACTGATTTTGCAAATAAATCATCCAACTCCTCTTCAGACATAGCACCGAATGTGGTACTAAGAACAGGAGAAGCTGTAATCTGCATTGTATCAACAGGTGCAACCGAAGGATTATAAACAAAAAACTTTTTAGATGATGAAACGCCGTAATCTGCTAAACTATCAATCACATTTATTCCTAATGTATAAGTGTCAGTAGGTAATTTATAAACGTTTAACTTTCCTACATCAACTCTTGAATCAACTGACTTATCTATCCTTTTGGATGTTGAACTAACCAATTGCCCTTTGCTATTATACACCAATTCATCAATTCTTAAATCGTCTTCAAACCGACCAGACTGGATATTGTAGATTTCTGTATAGTAAAACAATATTGGCTGATTTTCTCCACAAAACGCTGTAGGAAGAGGTATCACTTCAAAAGTATTTTTATAAAAAATGGATGTAGTATTTTCGCTCCCCGGGATTATTTTAGTGGCAAGTTGAATATCACTTATAGCTAAACTGGGCTTAATTAATGGATGAATGTAAATAAATTCTGTGATTGCTCTTTCATTGTTACGATTATTAGCATCGAATCCTGTTACAATCGCTTTATATGATCCCTCGATAAGAATAAACCCTAAAACTCCAATAAGATTTTGATTCAAGTCACTGGAATCTGATATTTCACTGTTCACCATCCAGTGTCTATCTATAACAGTATCTCCTGACGCGGAATCAGTAATTTCAATATGCAAAATTCCTCCAACATAATCCGTCGTGTCTGTGTCCACATAAGATAATCTGCCTTTATCATAGGAATAGTAGAACTCGATATAATTCGAAAGAGTATCATAACCGAATTGAGCATAATCGAATTCAAAATTTAGATTTTGAGAAAATACAGCAATTGGAAAATAAAGAAGAAAAATTATAAGTGAGATTTTTTGCATAACTAATTTTTATTCTATTGCTACAAAAATAAAAAAGCGTCTATTGAAAAATCAATAGACGCTTTGATCGCTAAATAATTCGATCATTGAAACATAAGTTTAATAGTAAATATCTGGTTTGCATTAGCAAATTCCGTAACCGCTCTGTATGCATAATCAAATACAAAACCAACACCACCACCGATATCGTAGTTTACACCCGCGCCAAACGTCAAGCCATAAATGGATTGATCTTGATTTTGAACCAGATAGTTATAACCGCCTCTTACGAAGAAATTATTCATGAAACCATACTCTAAACCAAAATTAGCTACATCTTCATACGCATTATTTGCAGTATACGCACCGGCAAATAATAAACTATTTTGCTCATTAAAATTCAGTGCATATGTCAAGCTAAGCTGAAACGAGCTTGGAATTAAAAATGGTTCAGTAATTATTTCATAACTACCCGATGCTGCACCAGGCACAGTATTGGGAATAGTTGTTCTGGCTGATAAGTCATCTCCTGTAAAATTCATATTTGTACCTATATTCTTTACAGTAGCTCCAATCATCAGCTCAGATGAAAATCTATATTGAACTCCGGCATCTACAGCAAATCCGGTTGCGTTTGTATTACCAATATTCTCGGTAACTAACTTCATATTTGTTCCTATGGAAATCCTGTCAGTCAGTACTTTTGAATAAGTTAAACCAAATGTTATGAACGAGGGTGAATAGGTATCCCCTGTTCCATCCGGAAAAGCGATAGTGGTAATTGGAATATCACCAAAATCAATTGTTTTCAAGTCGAAGGCAAATGATCCAAAATCACCAAGGCTAGTGCCGACTGCAAAATAAGATATATCTATATCTGCGAGGTAGGTGATATAACTGAACATAGCTTCGGTTTGTGGATAAATATCCAAACCTGCAGGATTGTAAAACAATGATTCTAGACCAGTGACATTGGCGAGGAACGAACCTCCGGTTGCAATTCCCCGGGCACCGACAGGAATCAAGACCTCTTCAGCCCCTGATGTACCTTTTCTTGCAACATCACCCGCATAAATTGAAGTTGCAATCAGAAGTATTATTAGTATTATTTTTTTCATTTTATAAACTCCACTATTTTAACTTAAAATAGCTGGCAGGCTAACTATTAACCTGCCAATCATTATTTTTTTCTAGAACCTCTGAATTTGTTTCTGAGGCATTATAATTGCGAACTTCAATGTTTTATCACCATAGATTGGTGATGATACTATAGCTAAATACATACCCGATGCTACTCTCAACCCGGATTCATTAAGCAGATCCCAATTCAAAAATGGTGAACTTGGAGATGCTTTGTCATCCGTTGTAAGGGTTTTGAGTAGTGAGCCCGATAAAGAGTAAATCTTAACCGTTATTTGCTCCGGAAGATTTGTGAACGTAATGTAAGGTTCATCAGGAGTGTTTGTATAATAGCTGGACAATTCATTGTATCCATAAAGTGGATTTGGATATACGTTTACTTTATTCCAAAGCTCTTGTTCATCGGCTGAACTAAGCGTTGTTCCGTCTAACGTGCTAAACTGGTATACATCATTTTCAGTATATGGATATACAGTCAATGGTAATGTCATTACATCACCTGGAGTAAACCAGGCTGTTGAATCGACTGGAACTAAGCCAAACCAATACATAGTACTTAGATAAGGAGAATTGAAAACAGCTCTTTGTTCTTCTGTAATTCCTTGAGCATCAACGGGTACAGTAGGATAACTTGAATACCAACGTCCAATATCAGCCCAAATGGTTTCTGTACCGTTGCCTGTTTGGAAATCGCCACCTGTTAGTTCAATCTGACCACCATTTGGATCATAAGGCGTGTCAAAAATTATCAGGTACTCACCTGTAGTCTTTACGTCTGTTCCAGGATTCCAAATACCGTCAGGAATTCCTTGTGGGAAATCTGCACTACCATTTCTAGCTTCCATAAAACCAACAGCTAATTGATATTCTTCGTCATACTGCCCATCTACTACCCATACAGTAAAAGGTACATCAACAAATCCCAAAGCTCTATCATTTACTTCATCCCACATACCTATAGGACCTTTACCGATTGTATCACTGCTTGTTATAGCTTCGGCATATTGAAAAGTATTATTTGCAGCCCAATTCTGTGGTGGGGGATATCTTTTATAGCCATTAATATATCTATATGCTTTGCCAACACCTTCATCTCCGAATCGTATCTCTACAGTCCGTAATTTGTCGCTCGTAATATAAGTGCTTCTCTTATTTGGATTTGGACTTCCTTGAAAAGGGAAAGGTAAATCACCAGTCGGAATTAAATCTGTTCCCATATAATAGGGACCTCTGGAAAATAGTGAGTCAACTGGACTTCCAACATAATTATACCAGACATCTCCCGCGGGATTATATGTGGGTAGTCCTATTGTAGCGTCCTGAAGTTCAACTCTGGCAATGAATCCATCAGTAATTGGCAGGTCAACTGAAGTAGATCCATAAGTATATGATAGCATTGAATCCTGAAGTAAGGCTCCCGTTGAAATATTACTCAATTTCCAGAACATTGAATAGGCAACAGAGGTATCATTCTTAAAGAAAGATACTTCATATGATTGACCTGTGAGTGCATCATTATCTACCACGTCATAACCAACGTCTCCTAAAGATGCACCGCTTATTTTGTTTGCAGGTTGTACTACTACAGGAGGATTAAGAGCATCTTCACCAACTACTATAGATTGAATTGTCCTGATATTTTCGGCTTGTTGTGCAAACGCACTTGAGGACAGGTAGTAATCTCCTGTTGGTCCTATGAGCGTAACTGAATCAATAAGTACCGCAGGATCTGGTTTATAAAGCAATGCATCATAGTTAAGAGCATAACTTGTAACGGCAAAATAATACGGTTTACCTTTCGTAACTGGTATATTAGCATCAAATGGATCGTTAAATACTCTAAGTCTTATTCTGCCAGTGGTAGGGTCTTTATACGTTAAGGAATCAAGTTGATTTGCCGGTGGTGAAACCGGATATAACAAATCCAACCCACCAGTTTGAGAGTTCTGTAAATAAACACTTTGAATAAAATCTTTAAGATCATATGATGCTAATAAGACAGAATTCGGTTGACCCGAAACAAAATCTTCTGAAATATTTGTTTTAAAAGCCCAAACCTGGTAGCCTTCAAATCTCAAATTCCAGGATGGAACATCGTTGATATAAGTTACCTGGTCAGGAGTGTCCCAACTTATATCAATAAAATCATCACTTGATGATAGAGTAAATTCAGGTGCAGGTGGTGGGGATGGGGCAAGAAAGTTTAAATCAAAGATAGTCTGTGCACCATCATCAATTGCACGGGCAACTGTTATACCCTCTAAAGGCGCAGCACCCCTGCCAACCACATAAGCTAAAACGATTTCATTTTCTTCATCTTTTTCTAAAATAAATGGACCTGAGTTTGTCATTTGGCGCATATCTCGATTCTCAGTACAAACCCAGCCAACATCCGTTACGGGATCACCTGAGAACCAGAATCTTGGATCAACCAGGTTACAATCTACTCCTCCCCTTACCTCACCATATGCAAATGAGCAAGGAAGGACCGGGTCACCATTACTATTCAAGCCGAGCATATAATTACGGGCTTCATTTTTATTGTTTGGATCACTGATACCTGAAAGCCCATTGATATACATTACAAATGATGATATCGGAAGATTTTTCGCGCCAGGGTAGTAAACAATCCCTTTTCTTTGTCCCTGAACTGAAGTAGCCGTATCAATGGGAGTATCAATCCCCGGATCATACATGTTATCGCCGTTGTTATCTAAATAAGTTTCGCCAGCAATATAAGCGCGCGGACCGGAGAAAAAGTCTATCATAAAACAGGGTACCTGGTTCCCATACACTCCATCCTCCTCATTGTTATAGGTGTATCCTGCATTTCTCACTGTATCAACACCAATCACATCATCTGTTGCATCACCAAGATCGGGATCGGCCCAGGCTCCAAAATATACATCTGTTAATTGATCAGGTGAAGAAGCATTAAGCCCTTTATATGCAAATCGATATCTCACAAATATTAAATTTCCAATAGCTCCTGCAGAAGAAAATGCGAATACAGATTGTTTGACTTCTACTCCAACCTGGATAGTTGTATTCCATCTACGTTGTGCTACAGGAAGTGCATCATTATATATGCACCAAACTGTTTCGTCACCGATCAGATCGGGCATATCTTCATCAGGTTGCCAACCTGTTGTATCATTAGTATTCTCTGGTGTATATATTCCATCACCATTGCCATCATAAAAATCGGCACCTAATGCAACAGCATCAGACCAATCCTGCCAGCTTTGACCAAAGGCTGGATCACGAGAATTCACAACATACACAACCGCATTTGAGTTACCTGTTTGACCAACAGGACCGGGAAGATAGTCTTCTACTAAACTTGCTGATGCACAAGCATTTGCCCAGAGGGTTCCGTTGCTGTATCCACTTAAGAAGAATCCAGAAGAGAAAAGGAAAGTTCCACCAGCATACTGTCCACCGCTGCCTTTTTCTCCAACATTAACGGCAGCAATAATGCCTTTGCTATTAATGGGCAGCCAGATGTTATTAACATTCATCCCGTAAGCATCGCCCTGCTTACCAGATTCCTGAGTAGCTGTAACTTTATATAATTGTTTAGGAGGGGCAATTCCATTTTTATCATCTCCTAAAAAACCAAACGCTATAAATGCTACATATAAAAACAATAGCAGCAGTTTATATTTATGTTCAATATTTATTTTCATTTTATTATCCTGTTTGTAATTAAAATCAAATTTTTGTTAGAAATTTATTCTATCAAAATTTAACTTAAGTCCAAGACTAATAAGTCTAGGTATTCCAAAATTGTTAGGATCTAACTCTAGCGACTCATAATCATCTACATAGCCTTGACCAACTGTGTTTATCTGACCTTGTGCATCCGGATCATTTAACCAGCCAGTAGTATAGGCACTTCCTGTAGATCGATAAACGCTATTAACATTATTTGCATCAAGAAGATTTTGTACCCAGACATAAGGAGTAATATAGAAGTTACTTAGCTTAAAGCCTTTTTCGAGTTTAAGATCTATTCTAAAAGTGCTAGGTCCGAATGCAGAATTAACATACCCTGTATTATCTGCAACCAAACCATTATCACCAATAATGTTCCACTGGTCTACCGGTGTATAAGGCCTACCACTGCTAAATGAAAAGATTGCATTCAAATTAAACAATTCCCAACCTCCAAGTTCTCCCTCTGGCACATAAAAGTCAACAATAGCAATTGCTGTATGTCTGACATCAAAGTCCAAAGGTGCAATTACTTTTGGAGGTTCATTGTCAAGATTTCTGAATACTGAAGTAAAGTTTCCGTTTGTAGAAGAACCAGTGCCTTCAGCATTTGAAAGGGTATATTGTAATGATAAACTTAAATAACTTAACTTTGTCACATCAAAGGAGAACGCAAAGCCTTTTATTGTTCCAAAGTCTGTATTTTGTGGACCGATCGCATTAATTACTTCACCATTTGGTACTCTCTGATATTGATGCTGCTTCGAGTCTACCAAAGCCTTTGTGTTTTTATAAAATGCAGTAATGTTCAATGCTGCATTATTGCCAACTAATTGTCTAAATCCGACTTCATATTGAGTTGTCTGCTCACTTAACATACTACCATTAAATCCACTCTGGGGTGACATTGTTATGTATTGGTTATAATCGAACGGACCTCCGTACATATTATTTAATTCAGGTATCTGAATGAACCTACCATATTGAGCATGAAAAACTGTACTTTCAGTTACCGGAAATCCTAATCCGATTCTTGGAGAGAATTGAACTTCAATATCCTTCAGTTTAAAGTCTCCAATATCAAAAGCAAGTGGATTGCTACCACCATAATATGGTAATTCTGGATTCACAAGTTCGTAAGATTTAATGTCAAAATAATCCATCCTCACACCGATATTTAATACAATATCCTGTAATTCAAATCTATCTTGCAAATATAAATATCCAATAAACGGTTGTCTTGGTCTGAAGAAAGTTGCCATTGATGGATCAGAACCAATACTCGGATCGGCGAGCCAATCTAAACTGGATGGATAATCTGAGTTTGTTTTTTCTACTCCTGTTACATCATAACCATAAACAAATGGTTGGTTTTGAGCAAACCTAATGTAATCAGGCTGAGAAGGATCAATTGCTGCAACAAGATAGGCATAGTTGCCATATCCCCTCACTGTATGCCAGGAACCACCGAATCCAAACTCAAGCAAATGGTTGTCTAATTGAGAAGTTAAGTCAGCATCAAATCCCCAGGATGCATCTTCTCTCTGCTGAAATAGACCTAATGACCATCCATATGGCCTGTAGACTCCATTTGCATCAATTTGGGAAGTTCTCTGACCATCGCTCAGCAAGTTTACATTCATACCAGATTCGTCAGCCCACCATAAGCTATCACCATATAAAATTTGATTTGCAGGTCCCTTAAGGAATGGATTATACCGCTGAAATTCAAAATCTCTATAACCAAAATTTATATTCCAGAAAGTGCTGTTGCTAAGTGTTTGGGAAACCCTGGCACTGTAAGAGTAATTTTGATTTTCAATTTGTTCAATAAACTGCGAAGCATTTTTATATTGTCTTAACGCTGTTGCGTTTAACGAGTTATTGTAGGTTCTGTCATTCAACAAAGCTGATAGAACAACATTCCAGCTACCAAACCTTGAACTAACTTTACCGGTAAACCTCCAAACATTCGATTGATTATTTGGAAGTCTATCTAATGTAATCGGGTTTTCCAGTATGTCACCAGCCTCATTGGTTTTTATGGGGATAGGAACGGCTGGAGGATTTGAATCAAGATACCAACCTCTTTCACCAGAGAGGAAAATTGTATATTCAGGAATTCCCGGAATTATAGGACCACTAATTGAGCCGGAATATAAATTTGCACCATAATCGTCAGTAAAACTGGAAGAGGAGACATCCGCAAAAACATTGTAGAAAGGTTGACCTGATTTAGTTGTTACGCTAACAACACCAGATTGTGCCTGGCCATACTTTGCTTCATAGCCTCCAACCTGGAATGAAATCTGGTCAATTGCCGCGTTACTTACCTGCGCAACTGTTCCTCTGTTGTAGAGGTTGTTCTGCGGAATACCATCAACTATGTATAATACCTCACTGCTTCGACCACCACGAACGTTTATTGATGCATTTCCATCCTGACCACCACTACCTTCCTGTGAAACAACACCGGATTGTAGTGAAACAAGATTCTGAACACCTCTAACTGGTAATCGTGAAATCTGATCAGAGTCTATTACTTTAACAGTATTAGTTGATTTGGCTTCGAAGAATTTTTTATCTTCTACAACAATGTCCGGTAAAGTAAAGTCAGTTGATAATTCCACGTTCAATTCATACGTGATATTTGCAACAATTCTCACATCCTGAATTGTTTTGGCGGCGTAGCCTACGTAGCTTACTTTCACATCGTAGCTACCGGGAGTAATATTTAGTATAAAATAATTTCCATCGATGTCTGTGGCAGCCCCAAGGTTGGTGTTCATTAAAATAATATTAGCACCAATCAATGGTTCTTTAGTATCTCCATCTATTACCTTACCACTAATTTTACCAACTCCCGATTGAGCAAAAATAGCAGTTGAGGTAATAAGAAATACCAAAAATGCCAGAAGATTTGTAGATATTTTTTTCATCTCTTCTCCACGAAATGTTTAGTAATAATCTTCTGAATTAAATCCAATTTTTTTGAAAGAACAAAAAAAGTAGTAAAAAAAACGGGCGAATTTACCAATCTATTTTAACTGGAAAACCCACCCGTTTCATATAAACATCACTACTAAATTACTTAAGTAACATCATCTTTTTGGATGAAGTGAAATTACCTGCGTTAAGTGTATAAATATAAAGTCCTGAAGAAAGTTTTGAAGCATCAAATTTAACATCATGTTTTCCAGCTTCTTGTGTTCCATTTACTAACGAAGCAACTTCGTTACCAAGAACATCATACACTTTCAATGTAATTGCACTTCTTTCGGAAAGTGTATAGTTGATAGTTGTGCTTGGGTTAAACGGATTAGGATAATTCTGTTCAAGACTAAAATTGTTTGCTATGATATCGTCATTAACACCAACGACTGTTATCTCGGTTGTAAAATGATAATATTGTGCTGTAACACTTGGCGGCATAATGCCCCAACCATTTACAGTACTTCCAGGCATAGGATCACCTTGCATTGCAAGATGTACTGTAATAATATCATCATCTGGTGCAGGACTAGCTGGTGCTATCGGAACAATGCTAGGATGTCTAAAATCTAAAGAAGGTGTATTGTCCGGAGTAAATTGCTCAGGAGCTGACCATGTTTCACCACCATCAGGTACCTCATCGTGAACATACCTCTGAAAAACGCAGTTGAATCTGCAGAAGAAGCACCAGGCCAATATTCACCTGTTGTGGCTTGGAAAGCTACAAATAAGTAATCGTCCAATTGTGAACGACCAATTACTGGTCGACCCATATTCCACATAACATCAGCAACACCATAGTTTGGATAGAATGGAATCATAGTAGTGTCAACAATAGTTTTTGCTACACCACCATTTATATTTGGTGACCACATTTTGATTTCTGCTTCCCTTCCTGGATAGTAGGTAGCGGAAGTGGTTTGCCAACCAGCTTCAAATACAACAACCGGATCTTCACCATAGAAGTTAACATCTACACCTCTGATTGGTCCAAAAATATCTCCCGCTACTGCTGTATCTGGAACAGCTGTCCAAATTTCAACAGGAGTTGACCAGGTTACACCATCATCAGTAGATTCTGTGTAATAACAATTCCCTTCATTTCCTATTCCACCAATGTAAGCCATCCCCACTTTTCCTCCATTAGAGTAATTTACTCTTTGTGTTTCAGCCTGATCACCATTAAAAGCTTGCCAGCCAGCAAAAGTACCGTTAGCATAAAGTGTATTAACATAAAAGCTATCGCCGCCATTGACTGATGAAGTAAAAACTATATCATCATTTGCATTAATAGCCAGTTGAGGCCAAATTGCATCACCATTACCAAATGGAGCCGGGCCAGGAGCATAATTTGTAAAATTATATTCAAAAGGAGTGTTATCAATAAATATAGTTGTTTGTGTAGCTGTCTGATCAGCATTATTATGATCTGAAATTACAGCACGACCATCTGCGGTTCCGATTATTGCCGGATATCCTGAACGACCAGAAGTTCCATTATTAACTGGGACTCCACCTAATTCAAACCAATTAGCTCCGTTATCAATAGTTCCGAAGTATAAACAGGTTCTATCTGCCCATGCATTATCATCAACACTTGAATACGTAAAAATCGCGTGAACATAACCCGGATTACTTAAATCATACCAGATTTCCTGGGTTGAACCGTTTGATTGTAAATCATAACCGGACATTCTATCAGTGATATTATTAACTGTCCATATAAACTGACCGGATACTACCTGATCAAATGTGAAAGGATCTGTAGTATATGCATTAACGTTCTCAGCAGGTTGGCCAACTTCATTGTCACTTGCGTAAACATTCGGCTCAACAATATTTCTGGCATTTTGAGCCATAACTAAATTGACCCCAAGCAAAAGAAAAGTTATGAGTAAAGCAGTAAATTTATACATGCTACTCTCCTATGTTTGTTTATAAATGATTAATTAAGAAAAATACCTTTGACACAACAATAGTTCTAAAACTATTATAAAGTCTATTAAAACTAAAATTTATTATAATATGTAGCCAAAATAACATTACTGATTTTCTCTGTCAAGCTTTGATTTATTAAATATTTACACCAATTAGGTACATTTTTTTATGAAAAATGTCAAGAGATGTAATTTTCCGCTAAAATTATATACAAACCGTATAAATATCTTTTACTCCGTCTATCGATGAAATTGATTTTTTGGTTTCATCATTCAATTTACTATCAACATTTACAACTGTAAGAGCTATATCACCTTCAGATTTTCTTCCTAGGGAGAGACTTGCAATGTTAATATTTGATGAAGATAATTCTCTACTGACTGCTGCTAGCATACCTGGTTTATCAAGGTTAAAGTATATTAAAATATTTCCTTCCGGTTTAAATTCTATTTGATAATTATTTATTTCAACAATTCTGATTTCATTGTTTCCAAATACAGTACCTGCAAATTTCCATTCCCCAGCTGATGTGAATATTGATGCTTCAATGAGATTAAGGTATTCTCTATGATCAGTTGAGTTTGTTTCTTCCAGGATAATTTTCATTTCTTCCGCAAAAAACGGAGCATTGATATAATTAATATTAGTGTCCAACTCTTCAGAAAGGAAACCTTTAAGCAGTGCAGTAGATAATGGCTTATTAAATTTTTGTAATAGCTCACCACTATATCTCACAGATATTTTTTTTAATGAATCAGTTCGAACTTGTGAGAGCAACCTTCCTAAAACCTTTGAGAGTTTTACCAAGGTTTTGAGATTGTCATTTGAAATTTCTTTTAATGATGAAGCGTTGACCGCACCGGGTGGAGAAATATTATTGAAGTAATCAACGATTTGTTCAGCAATCTGAATTGCAACTTTTTGCTGTGCTTCTTCTGTAGAGGCGCCAAGATGCGGAGTAGAAACAACCGAAGGATGTTGAATCAATCCTGATGAAAAATCCGGGGGTTCAGATTCAAAAACATCCAAACCAACGGCAGATACTTTTCCTTCCTTTACAGCTTTAAGAAGATCCTTCTCGCTAACTATTCCGCCGCGTGCACAATTAATTATAGTAACTCCTGTTTTACATTTGACTAGTTCATCGTATGAAATTAAATTTCTTGTACGATCGTTTAAAGGAGTATGAACTGAAATTATATCAGCATTCTTCCATATATCTTCAAGGGATACAAGTTGAATATCTATATCAGAGATTGCATCAACTGAGACAAGCGGATCGAAAGAAATTATTTTCATTCCAAAAGCTTTTGCTCTTATAGCAACTTCTTTCCCAATTTTTCCGAGGCCAATTAATCCAAGAGTTTTGCCGTGCAACTCACTTCCCTGAAATCTTTTCCTATCCCATTTTTTTAAATGAAGAGAAATGTTGGCTTGAGGTATTTTCCTTGAGGCAGCAAGCATCAAAGCAATGGTATGTTCAGCAGCAGAAATTGTGTTCCCGCCCGGAGTGTTCATTACAAGAATACCTTTGCGAGTAGCTGCCTTAATATCTATGTTATCAACTCCTGCACCTGCTCTTCCAATTACTTCCATCTTATCCATTCTTTCAATCAATTCAGCATCAACATTAGTAGAACTTCTGACAATCAAAGCGTTATAATCACTAATCACAGATAACAATTCCTCTTTCGAAAAGTCTGTTTTATAATTAACATCAAATCCCGTAGAGTTTAAAATTTCTGTACATTGTTGATCTACTGAATCGCTGATCAGGATTTTTTTCATCAAATAAAAATTATTTTTTTAGAATGATTTGATTCTTAAAGAGCTGCGTTGAGCTTTTCAACTATTTTACTTTTAGGAACAGCTCCAATAATTGTGTCTTTTAGTTTTCCATCTTTAAAAAGTAATAGAGTTGGAATACTTCTTACACCAAATTTTATTGAGGTTTGCTGATTGGAATCAACATCGAGTTTACCAATTTTAACTTTGCCTTCGTATTCTGTTGCTAATTCTGTAACAATCGGTGCTATTAACTTACAGGGTCCGCACCACACTGCCCAAAAATCAATTAGTACTGGTTTGTCTGATTTAATTACTTCAGTTTCAAAGTTATCATCTGTTATTTCTACGGTATTCATTTTTAATCCTTTAGATAATAGAGTTCGGTTATATTCGTTTGCCGGTGTAGCTTACTATATCTTCACCGCCATCAGCGTTTATCATTCCTCCGCTGATCCATTCGCCTCCATCTCTGCTTAAAAGAGAAATTATTTTTGCAACATCCCCTGGTGTTGTTAATCTTCCTCTTGGGTTTTTAATTTCTGCAACATTTATCATTTCCTGGTTGCCTGGAATTTTCCTTAATGCAGGAGTATCTGTAACTCCAGCCATAATAGCAGTAGCACCAATTTCTAGATGACCAAGTTCCACAGTCAATTGTCTTATGTGCGATTCAAGCGCTGCCTTGGCTGCTGATACGGCACCATAATACGGAATAGCTGTGTGACTTCCTGAACTAGTCATCGCAAATATTCTTCCTTTTTTTGCAAGGAGTCCAGCTACATAAATTGCCTGAACCCAATAAACTAAAGAATGAGCCATTACATCAAGAGTCATTTCCATTTGAGCGTGAGTGATTGGCTGTTCTTCAGGTTTTTTTGGTACAAAACTTTTTAATGTGCCAAATGCAAGAGAGTGCAATATTACTTTAATTACGGCTTCACCATTAAGCTTTGCTTTGAGTTCAGAAACAATCTCATTTCGTTTAAACTGATCCGCAGCATTCACATTGTAAAATAAAGCTTCTCTATCGTTCGATTTGATATGACTTATAATTTTTTCAACATTGGGCATTGTGGCTTGTCTGTCGAGGTGTACACCAATAACATTATAGCCGTCTTCAGCGAGCCTCATTGCTGTGGCACCACCAAAACCTGATGAGGCTCCTAAAATTACTGCCCAATACTTTTTATTTGTTTCTTTATCCATAGATGATGAAATAATGAATTAATAGCCGATGTAATAATACAAAATAGGTAAAAGTCACACAAATAGGTTATGAAAGGATAAAACCAATTTACAAATCTTTATTTAGGAATTAGTTGAAATGATTCTTCTCCAAACAATTTATTCAATTCAGTAAACAAATCTCCCGACAAATCAACTCGGTATTCTTTTAAAGCATAAATTGAACTTTTACAACCATTTGAAAAAAGTTGAATAAACACAGGAATTTTTCCAGAATTTTTTTCCAGGATCGGACGAAGCCCTCGTAATTTTTCAAGAGTTACTTTTTCCTTAACAACATTTATCCTTATGCTTCCTGATAATTCCTTCCTTGCTATATCGATAGGTAAAAGCTTGTTGATATGCATTTTTACTGTGTCACCACTGCTTTCGAGATTGCCAACCACGAACACCGGCTCCTCCTTCTGAACATATTTTCCATATTCTGCAAAGATTTTAGAAAACATTAGACAATCACATGATCCAGTAAAATCATCAATAGAAAAAAATGCCATCTCCTTTCCGGCTCTATCAATTTTGGTTCTCACATTTGTAATTACTCCACAAGCACGAACATTTTCAATCTCTTCGTTCTCCTGAACTTCACCAATATGAAAGTTTGCAAATGACTTATACTCAACCTCATATTTTCTAAGTGGATGTCCTGTTACATAAAATCCAACTACTTCACGTTCTTTTGCTAATCTTTCTTTTTCAGACCATTCATCTGCTTCGATTAAATCCGGATCAGAAACAATAATTTCTGTGGCTTCTCCAAACAAACTGTCACCAGAAGCCAGTTTTGAGTTTTGAACTTTGTGTGCATGATCAAGTGCCAACTCAACTGAATTAAATAGTGCAGCTCTATTTTTATTTGTTGAATCAAATGCACCAGCAATTACCAAGCCTTCCAACGCTCGTTTATTTACAATTCTGATATCAACATTCTTACAGAAATCAAAAATGCTATTAAAATCTCTTTCAATATTATTTTTTGATCTTATAATTTCTTCGACAGCACTTTTACCAACATTTTTAATTGCTGAAAGACCAAAAAGTATTTTACCATCAACAACATCAAAATTGACGGATGGATTGTTCACATCTGGGTGGAGTATTTCGATTTTTAATCTTCTACAATCTTCAAGAAACTTTGTAACCTTATCAGTATTTTCAAATTCATTAGTCAGGTTAGCTGCTAAAAATTCAGCGGTGTAATGTGCTTTGAGATAAGCAGTTTGATACGCGATATAACTGTATGCAACAGCATGACTTTTGTTGAACCCGTAATTAGCAAATTTGTCTATTGCATTAAAAATTTCTTCAGCAATTTTTTTAGAAATTTTGTTTTCAATTGCACCTTTAATGAATTTTGTTTTTTGCTCCTTCATTGCAAGCAAATCTTTTTTTCCCATCGCTCTTCTCAAAATATCTGCTTCTGCTAAACTGATTCCGCCAACTTTATTTGCAATCTGAATCACCTGTTCCTGGTAAACTATAATACCATAAGTTTCTTTTAATATCTCTTCGAGAATTGGATGAAGATATTCAACATTCTTTTTACCGAATTTTCTATCTATAAAATCATTGATAAACTCCATTGGGCCTGGACGATAAAGTGCGTTCATAGCAGCAAGATCGTTTAAACTTGTAGGTTGAAGTTTCTTCAAATACTCTCGCATTGGCGGAGACTCAAACTGAAATATCCCTGTGGTTTGTCCTTTAGTGAAAAGCTGGTATGTTTTTTCATCATCAAGTGGAATTTCATCAATATTAATTTCCACATTATAATTTTTCTTTATCAACCCAATTGTGTCTCTAATTATAGTGAGTGTTCTCAAACCAAGAAAGTCCATCTTCAGCAAACCAACATTTTCAATATCTTTCATATTGTATTGCGTTACTATCTCTTGTTGCGAAACTGCGTTTGCCAACGGGACATATTCGCTAACTTCCCCTGGTGTAATAACAACACCTGCTGCATGCTTGGAAGCATTTCTATTCATTCCTTCAAGAACACGTGCGTGCTTTATTAATTCTTTTATTTGAGGTTCTTCCGAATCTTTTACCCATTTCAGTTCAGGGACTTCTTTGAGAGATTGGTCAATTGAATATACTTTACCAAATTTTGAAGGAATATGTTTGGTAATATTATTTACAGTTGGGATTGGAATTTTTAATACTCTCGCAACATCTCTGATAACAGCTTTTGATGAAAGCCTGTTAAATGTTACTATCTGGCTTACACTATTATCACCATATTTTTTTCGTACATAGTCAATTACTTCGCCTCTTTGATCATCAGCAAAATCAACATCGATATCTGGCATTGACTTTCGTTCCGGGTTAAGAAATCTTTCAAACAAAAGATCATATTCAAGTGGATTGATATTTGTTATTCCCAACGCATAGGCTACTAAACTTCCTGCAACACTTCCTCTCCCCGGTCCAACAGGAATATTTTTTTCTTTAGCTGAATAGATGAAATCCTGTACGACGAGAAAGTAACCCGAGAATCCCATTTTCTTAATTGTATCAATTTCATATTTAAATCTTTCTTCAACTTCTTTTGTCAAAGTGAGTTTCTTTTCATCCAATCCTTTCCAGGCAAGTTGTTCAAAATATTCGTCGAGATTTTTTGCTGTTGAATTTTTTGGTATCGGGAAATTAGGGAAATGATGTTCGCCAAAACTTAACTTTAAATCAATCTTCGAATCAATTTCAAGTGTGCTTTCGATCGCTTCTTTATGATTTTTGAATAACTTCACCATTTCTTCAGAAGATTTGAAATATACCTGGTCAGTACCATAACGAAGTTTGGTGTAGTCTTCTCCCATCTTATCACCAAGAAGAAGAAGAATATTGTGTGCAATTGCGTGATCATGCTCTATGTAATGGCAATCATTTGTTGCAACGAGCTTGATTCCCAATTCTTTTGCAATCTTAGGCATGTATTCAAGAATTGGTTTCTCAACATCTATACTGTGATTTTGTATCTCAAGGTAAAAGTCATCACCGAAAATTTCTTTATAAGTTCGCGCAACTTCTTTAGCTTTTATATAATCACCATTTACGATGTGTGTTGAAACTACACCACCGGCACAAGCAGAAGTGCATACCAAACCTTCGTAATACTTCTTTATAAGTTCAAGATCAATTCTGGGTCTGTAGTAGAATCCCTCGGTGTGACCGAGAGTTGAAAGCTTTGTTAAATTTTTATATCCAGTTTTATTTTTTGCTAAAAGAATAAGATGGCTATAATTTTTTCTTTTCTTTCCTGTTCCATTTGTAACGCTACTTCTTCTTTCAAACCTGTCACCTTCATTAACAACATAAGCTTCCATCCCAATAATTGGTTTGATTCCTGCTTTAGTTGCTTTTTTATAAAATTCAATTGCGCCGTACATAACACCGTGATCTGTTAGAGCGACAGATCTCATATTATATTTTATTGCAGCAGCAATCAGTCCATCAACAGTGCATGCACCATCCTGCAAACTGTAATGACTATGGTTATGAAGATGAATGAATTCTGACATTTAAGAAAATCAATATTGAAAATGTTCAGCAGTGAGTTAATACTTTTTTGCCAAACAGATGAAAAATTTATTTGGAAAGAAGATTAAATTTCAGCGACCTGTATGTCCGAAGCCTCCCTCGCCTCTTGATGTATTATTAAAATCATTTGATTCAATAAAGTTTGCAGTGTAAACTTTTGAAACGACGAGTTGAGCAATACGTTCCGCCGGCTGAATAATAAAATCTTCTGTGCCAAAGTTAATAATTATAATTTTGATTTCTCCCCTGTAATCCGAATCAATTGTTCCCGGGGAGTTTAAAATTCCTATTCCGTGTTTTGCAGCAAGCCCGCTTCTTGGTCTAACCTGAATTTCGTATCCATCAGGAATTTCAACAGAAATATTTGTTGGAACCAATTCAATTGCACCGTGGGAAATAGTAACTGGTTTTTCCAGCGCAGCGTAAATATCCATTCCTGAGCTTCCTTTTGTAGCATAGGAAGGTAGTGGAATATTGTTTAGTTCTTTTCTTATTCGTTTAAATTTAATATCTATTGATCTTTCCACTATATTTTCCTTTTACGGGATTCGGCAAATTTTCTTTTTATTAAATTAATTTCATCACGATTAACAGCAACAAAATAAATATAAAGAGAAAAGAAAAGTAATAACATCAACTTATATGAAAATAATAAATTATTTATCGAGAGAAGATAATAGTAAACACAGCCAACAATTATTATCGCGATAAAAATATGAGCAATCCGTTTTAATTCGTAATTAACCTGATAAAATTTTTGAGTTACAAAATAGTAACCTGCTGCCATTACAATATAACTGGCAAGTGTAGCCAATGCAGCTCCCGTTATATTTAAAACAGGGATTAGAAGGAAATTTACAAGCACATTCACCAATGCACCCGACCCCGTAATAAACGGGACATAAATACTCTTCTCTTCAATATAAATACCCGCAGAAAAAACTGCGTACATTCCATTAATTAAATAAGCAAGGATTACAATTGGGACAATTTGTAAACCTGACCAGTATCCGGCACCAATAAGAGAAAAACCCGCAATTTTAATATGTGCAAAATCAGCAATAAAAAGAGAAAGAATTACAAGGATAATGCTACCGACCAATGTGAAATATGTAAGAATTTTTGAGAACATTTCTTTTGCATTCGGCTCTTTTGCATTCTGAAGAAAGAATGGCTGCCACGCAAATTGAAACATACTCACGAACAACATCATAAAAATTCCAAGCTTGTAATTTGCTTTGTAAATTCCAACTGTTTGAAGATCAGTTAACTTTTCTAAAATCGGAACGTCAATAACCTGAACAAGCATAACTGCAAATCCTGCAGGTAAAAACGGAATTCCGAACTTTAGCATTCGTTTAAAAAGTACAAAATGGAATTTTAATTTAAGGTTTCTAATTATCGTCAAAAGTACGAGTATAAGTGAAACAGCAGAAGCAATTAAATTACTTATCAATATTGCTTCAATTCCCCAATGTAAAAAAACTATAAAATAAATATTCAGGATGATATTAACACTAATGTTTGTTATCCGGTAAATGGAAAATGTTTTCGCTTTTCTATCCAGTCTTAACTTCAGAAAAGGAATAACAACGTTCGCATCTAAAAATAATATTATCGCAGCCAGATAAATCAGATAGAGATAATTATCTGGTACGCTTAAGGTTTCACCTATGGATTGTGTATTAATTATAATCAACAATGCGAAAAGAAGTGAAGTTAAAAAAACTGCAAAGTATGGAGTTGAAAAATTATCTTTTTCATCTCCGATATCTTTGAATGAAGCAAACTTGAGATATGCCGAATCAAGACCATAAATAAATATGATATTCAGGATTGCTGTATATGCATAAATCAATTGAATAATCCCGTAATCAGCGGGAGAAAAAATGTTTGTATAAAGAGGAACTAGGATGAAATTTAAAAACCTTCCTACCATAGTGCTGATTCCATATATAGCAGTATCTTTAGTAAGTTCCTTTAGCTTATCAAACATCTATTTTCTTTAAGGATTTTATTTTTTGTTAAGGAATGGTTCAATCGGTAAAATATTTCTTTTAAAGCATTTGTGAAAAACTCTGGTGCACGGGATATTTTTTTTGTGTCAGATTTTATAAAAGCAAGTTCGATATAACCTTCAGCGATTATTATATTTCTATCCAAACTTCTGATTGTGTGATCTATATGTACTTTTGCCTGCGGAATATTTTTAACACGCGTTTCTACTTCCAGAAGTTCATCATAAAAAGCAGGATTTTTGAATTGAAGAAATGCTTCATATACCGGCATCTGATACCCATTAGCCTCAATAGTTTTGTAAGTTAAACCCTGTTCTCTCATCATTTCAGTTCTGCCAACTTCAAAGTATTCAAAATATTTTCCATTGTATGCATACTGCATTTGATCGGTATCAGCATAACGTACTCTGAGGGAAGTTTTATGTATGAGCATTAAAATATACTTTCAAAATTGTACAGTGTAAAAATAAAAAATCCCGAATACATCGGGATTATTATTATAAAAATATCTCTCGATAAGACAATATTAAACTATTCAGTATATGGGCCCATATTACCAAACTTTTCTATTCTACTTTGAATAAGTTTATCTTTTTTAATTTTAACCAACTCAGTTAATTCTTCAATCAATGCAGTTTTAAGATTATTTGCCGCGAGTTTTTCATTTTTATGTGCACCACCTAAAGGTTCCGGAATTATCCTGTCAATTATTTTCTGTTCGAGAAGATCAACAGCAGTCAATTTGAGAGCTTCAGCAGCCTGCTCTTTATAATCCCAGCTTCGCCATAAAATACTTGAACACGATTCAGGACTAATAACAGAATACCAGCAATTTTCAAACATCAAAATTCTATCTCCAACACCAATCCCTAAAGCACCACCGCTAGCTCCTTCACCAATAATGCAAACAATAATAGGAACTCGAAGTTTACTCATTTCAAACAGGTTTCGGGCTATTGCTTCGGCCTGCCCTCTCTCCTCTGCTTCCAAGCCAGGATAAGCTCCGGGAGTATCCAACATAGTAATAACTGGTTTATCAAATTTTTCAGCAAGCTTCATTAATCGCAAAGCTTTTCTGTATCCTTCAGGATTGGCCATTCCAAAATTTCTATAAACATTGGATTTAGTATCTCTTCCCTTTTGATGACCAATAATCATGACTTTAAAATCATCAAGCTGAGCAAATCCACCAACAATAGCTTTATCATCTTTATAATGTCTATCGCCGTGTAATTCAACAAAATTTGTTGTCATTAAATTTATATAATCAAGTGTATATGGGCGATCCGGATGTCTGGCTAATTGAACACGCTGCCAGCGAGAAAGGTCTTTGTAAAGTTCCTCTTTTAATTGCGCAACTTTAGATTCAATTCGATTTATCTCCTTATCAATACCAAGCCTGCCGGAAGATTTTTTCATCTCCTCAAGTTTCTGCTCAAGTTCAAATACAGGTTTTTCAAAATCTAATATTGTTTTACCCATATGTTAAGCTCCTTTGCTCCACATTTTATTCAAAGTTTTACCAAGTAGCTCCAAATCGAGCCAAATGTTCTGATTCTTTACATAGTAAAAATCTAATTTTTCAGTGTCTGTAAATTTACCTTCATCAATGTACCATAAACCAGTTAGACCGGTTTTGCCAAGAATTTCATTCTCAAACTTCAACTGATTCCGTGGCCCAACAAAACTTTTCTTTCCGGAAATAACTGATGGAATTGTCAATACAAATTTTCTGAAATCTGTTTCTTTGTGTGTTAGCTTTGTTATGAAATATATGAAAGGATAAAAGGAAAACAAAACTAATAAAGCAAGAGTATAATCAAAAATCAATTTAACTGTTTGGACAGTCGGACTGGATATGTTATAATTAACTTCCACAAGAGGAATATCATCAAGCATTGAGACAGAACTTTTTCCTACTACAAAATTCATTTCAGAACCAACAATCTTAAAATCAACATTATTATTTCTGCTTGCAGAAACTATTGACATCATATCAGAATAAGATATTTCCTCAGATGAAAATATTACTTCATTAATTTTTGATTCTGAAAAAACGTTCTTAATGTTACCAATACTACCAATCACATTAAAACCATTTACGTGATTTCCAATTTCAGAATGAGTCTTACCGATTAAACCAATAAAACTATGCAGATCTGATTTTTGAGACTTTATTTTTTCGGCTATTAAAACAGCTTGATTATCAGTGCCAACAATTACTGTTCGCCGGTTTAGCGCACCTTCAAACTTTATCCCAACTCTAAAAAATAATTTTAGAAATATGCGATATAATGTTGTTAGAAAAAGAAAAAGAATGTATGCAATAAGTACAACAGCTCTGCTGAATGCATATTGTTTAAAGAAAAATGTTGCGGAAGTAACTATCAGAAAACTGATGATGATCGCACCGAAATTTCGTAGTACTGAAACTTCATCCTTTCTGTAAACACCAGACAAGGTTGCAACAAAAATATGAATTAATGCTGGGACAGTATAAATTATCAAGTATGCGCTAGGGTCAAATCCAACCCAATCCGTAATACTTTTATAGAATTTTTCCGCTGCAAATAAAGATATGTCAAATACTATTAAATCAGCAAATGCAGTATAAACGGCGATTTTTCTTTTACCTATAAATGCAAAAAGTTTTCTGAATCCAATTGCTGATCTAAGTATCAATTCCACAATAGGAAAACTGGAAAGATGTTTTTTTACAAACAAGTGCATTGCATCATAAAACAATTTTGTTTCATCCAGATTACTTCTTTTTGTGCTTTCACCTTTATAATGAATTATTTGAGTGTCGTTATTATAGTAAACTTTATAACCGTTTTTCTGAACACGATAACAAAGGTCAAGATCTTCACCATACATAAAAAACTTTTCATCAAATCCCCCGGTTTTTTCATAAGCTTCTTTTCTTATCATCATAAATGAACCGGAGACAGCATCAACTTCGTAAGATTTATTTTCATCAAGATAGGTAAGATTGTAACGAGCAAAAATTATACTGTTTGGAAAAATATTGCTTAGCCCCGTAACCTTTGTGAAGGATGTCCAGGGCCCAGGGAAACTTCTCCGGCAAGCCAATTGAAGTGTTCCATCAGAATTTAAAATTTTACATCCGGCAAGTCCACAATCCTGATGTTCTTCAAAAAAAGAAATCATCTTATCAAAGGTATCTTCACTTACAATACAATCTGGATTGATAAGAAGAATGAATCTACCTTTTGCAATTTTTAGTCCCTGATTATTAGCTCTTCCAAATCCTAAGTTTGTTTTATTTTCAATGAGCTTTACGAATGGAAATTTATCTTTAATTACTTCAATGCTTCCATCATCAGAAGCATTATCAACTATAATAATTTCCTTTGAAATATTTGATGAAGTTTTTTCAATTGAGTTAAGAAGATTCTGCAGAAATTCTTTCACATTATAATTTACTATGATTATAGAAAGATCCAATGAAAAACCTATTTAAGCATTCCGAAAATACTTTTAAACCTAAGTTTCCAAACCATGGTCACCGCCTCCCTAACAATTTTTCTTGACATCTTAGATTGACCTTTTGTTCTATCAACAAATATGATCGGAATTTCTTTTACTTTAAATCCTTTTTTCCACGCTTTAAAATTCATTTCTATCTGGAATGCATAACCATTTGACCTAACTTGATCCAAATTAATTGATTCCAATACTTTTCTTCTGAAACATTTGAATCCGCCGGTTGCATCATGAACAGGCATACCGGTTATTACACGAGTGTAAAGATTTGCAAACGAACTCAATAAAAGTCTTCTCATCGGCCAGTTTATTACATTAACCCCGGTTATATATCGACTGCCAATTACAAGGTCTGAGTTACGAATTTCATCAAGAAATCTTGGAATTTCTTTTGGGTCATGAGAGAAGTCAGCATCCATTTCAAAAATTAATTCAAAATTTTTCTTAAGCGCATATTTAAATCCAGCAATATAAGCTGTTCCCAATCCTTGTTTTGATGATCTTTTAATAATATGAATACGTTCATTTTTCTTCATTTCATTTTCGACGAAAGCTGCAGTGCCATCCGGTGAATTATCATCAACTATAAGCACACTAATTTCTTCACTTTTTGAAAGTACTTCCGGCAGAAGCTTCGGCAGATTATCGAGTTCATTATATGTAGGAATGATTACAAGTGTCCACATTTCAGATATGAATAAATTTAAGATTTTATTTGATCATCAATTAGCTATAATGCCCTTTTCCAAATAGCACAACAAATATAGTTCGTCCAAGTATCTTAATATCCATTCTTAGTGACATATTTTCAATATAAAAAAGATCGTATCTTAATTTTACTTTAACATCCTCAATACTTTCGTCATACTTATGTTTGACCTGTGCCCATCCGGTAATACCTGGCCTTACCTTTAACCTTCTCCGATAATATGGGAGCTGTTCAGCAAGCATATCTACAAAATATGGTCTTTCGGGACGAGGGCCTACTAAACTCATTTCACCTTTAAGTACATTAAAAAATTGCGGAATTTCATCAAGTCGCAGATTTCTCAAAATTCTTCCAACACGAGTAACTCTTGGATCATGTTTCTTTGACCAGACCGGACCAGTTTGCTTTTCAGCATCCTGATACATAGATCGAAATTTATAGATGGTGAATACTTTGCTGTTCATTCCAATTCTGTCTTGCTTAAAAAGAACAGGACCTTTACTATCAATTTTAATTAAGATAGGAATTATCAGAGCGAGAGGTATTGCCAGGATAAGAATAATCAGCGAAATAAATATATCTGTAATTCTTTTTAGCTGCTTTTCCCATTCAGGCATTAACTCCGGCATTATATCGATCAGTGGAATTCCATAAAGTTGTGAAGTTCTAGCCTGGCCGCTTAGAATTTCATAAAGATCTGGAACGATTTTTAAACCGATCCCTTTATTTTCGATTTTAGAGATAATATCAACTAATAAATCGTGGTCCTCCTTCTCTAGTGCAATGATTACTTCGACGGCTTGTGTTTCATTAAGAATCTCTAGAAGTTTATTAAGAGAACCGTTTACTTCAACATTTTTATATACTTTACCAATATTATCCGGATTTATAGCTACGTAGGCAACAACATCTAAACCGAGTGCAGGGTGTTCAAGGATCTGATCGTGAGCTTCATTAGCTTTCGAATTATATCCAACAATCACGGTTCCCCTTCTTCCAATTCCCTTAACCAGAAGTCCTCTTTGAAAACTTCTAACGAGTAACCTGCTTACTGAAACAAAAAGAAAAAGAAAAAACCAATAAATAAAAATTAATATCCTATTGCTGGATTCAGAACCTTCTAAAAAGTCGCTAATAAAAATCAGGAAGAACAAAATAAAAATACCGACGAAGGTTGTTTTGAATAGTGTTGAGATTTCATCAAATCGGGAGGAAGCAAACCAGGTTCGATACATTCCAAAAAAAGTAAATATTATCAACCAATAAAAGTACATAACAATCATTGGCGCATAGAATTCGGGTTCAATTTGAAAATTAAACCAACCAACCTTAACCCTGAGATAATAGTACGCTGACCAGGCAAGGCAAATAAAAAGAAAATCAGTAAGAAGGACTAATATTTTTTGAGTTTTTTTATTCAAATGAAAAGATCAATTTGAAATAATATTAAAATCTTAGAGTTAAAATATACATATTATTGATTTTCAGATTTAGATCTTAATATTACCAAAATGAGAAGTAATAGTTACTTAGAATATTTAGTATAGTTTCGATTTGGTTCATTCTTCCACTAAATTTATACGAAATTAAAAGTGATATTTATTTAAGTACTTTCATAATTGTTTTTAACACTTTGCCTACGGTTTCATTCATACTAAAGTTCTGAAGAGCAAATGTTTTTGCATTAATAACCATACTGTTAACTAACTCTTTATCAAGTATTACCTTCTTCATACAAGATGAAAGCTCTTCAATATTATTGTAAAGCAATCCGGTTTGCCTGTCTGCAATTATTTCCTTAGTTCCACCGTTATTGTAACCTATCACTGGTTTTTCAGAAATCATTGCTTCGGCAGCTACTCTTCCCCAAGCCTCATTCCTTGAACAAACCAATATTGCATCTGCTGCTTTATACATTTCTAACGGTTTGTCAATAAATCCCTTGAATAATACTTGTTCAACTAAATCCAGTTTTATTACAATACTATTCAGATACTTTCGATATTCTTTATCTTCGTCTCCTCCACAAATAATTAGCTTTACATCATTAATATCTTCTTTAATTTTTCCTATCGCTTCAATTGCATCGTGAATTCCTTTTGAGGGATGAACAATACTCATGACTAAAAAAGTAAAAGCATTATTTTTTCTTATTTCTACATTTGCATTTAACGAGTCAACATCATCATCAGAATAAACAGCATTATTGATAACGGAAATATTTTTCCAATCGCCTTTAAATAAACTTTCCTTCACAAAATGAGAAATCGAAATGATTGCATCCGACTTACGCATAAAATGGTAGAAATATTTTCTCCCAAAGTCATATTCTAAATTGTAATCTAGTTTTCCAAGCTCACGAATATGCCAGATGTGAGGTTTATTTAAGATTAATGAAATATATATACCAATAGGAGTAATTGAAGAATTGGAATAGACAATTGATGGTTGAAATTTTATTGCATAAACTAATAGGATTGGGAGACATGCGAGATTCAACAAAAACCTTAACACTGCTTTGAAAATGAATAGCTTTCCGTCTACGCCCATCCAAGCCCAAAATTTCAATTTACGAGAAGGTATGTTTCGTTTCTTTAACTCACTAATTAATGGACCTTCATCTGGAACAAACACCAACGGGCTAAAGTTATTTTCCTTTAAACCTTCCAGTAGAAATAACAAAGAACGGTTGGCTCCGTACAAAGAACTATTATGAGTTATAAATAAAATATTCAAATGAATCAGGATATAGTGTTTAGCATTTTTCCTTTGACGCACATCACTGAAGTCTGATTTATCTTTTCAAATTTCAGATCTAATTTCTTAAGTCAAAAATATATAATCTCTTTCTCTCCTTTTCGGTCAGTATCGTCTAAAAAGATAGAGAATTCTTCTGCTAATAAATTTATTAAAAATGGAACAGCCGAGTAACTTGATAACCTCTTCTTTGACTTCCAGGTTCCGAACCCGTCGATAATTGCAGTACCTGAATTTTGAACTAATTATCAAACCATTATGTAATGTTTCAATTGAATACCATAAATTATCTGCATCGCAATTTCTTATTTTCTAATTCTAATTATGAATATCTAACTAGCTCCAATCAAGTACGAGTCAGGATTTTAATTGCTAACTTATAAACAATTTCTTCTCATTTGATATCAAACAACTAGGTTTATAATTATTTATCGATTGTTGCTTTTTTTCTGTAAAAATGATATTGTTCAATTAAAAATTTCCTGAGATTTTCAAAGGAATCAACCTCAAAAAACCACATAGTCAATATATAAAGAATAAATCCTGAAACTACCTGTATTATTAATTTGATTTTGTATGAATAGTAGTCTGGCAAATATATCCCGAGGAAGTAAACGAATATTGCAATCAATATTGAAACAATAAGAGTTGGGAGGACTGTTTTGATTACCTCCCTGTATTTCATATTTATTAATTTACCGGGTATAGCAACAACAGGGTAAGCCAGTAACATATTAATGACCAGGTAAGCTACTGCTACTGTATAAATCGAGCCTAGAATAACTCCAATAACAATAGCAGCTATTATACTTCCTGAGCCGAAGACACCCCACCAGAACATCCAGTTTGTTTTACCTTGTGATGTATAAATCCAGCCTGTAGGATTAGCAATGGTTTGAGCAACACCTACGAAAGCGAGTATCCGGATAACGGGAATAACTTCAGACCATTTATCTCCGAATACGCCGATTATAAAATTATCTGCAGCGGCAATCAGACCAATCATCATCGGGAAAGTAATGAAAGCGATGAACTGGATTGTTTTCAAAAATATTCGCTTTACCCGTTCTTTATCTTCCTGTATTGATGAAAGAGCCGGGAACATCACATTGCTAATAATGTTAATAACCTGGTTAATTGGTAGGAGCATAAGACTATATGCCCGTGAATAAATACCCAAGCTGTCAGCCCCCATAAATTTTCCTACAAGGAGATCATCTGATCGTCTTGCGCAGTAATTAACAAAATTAAAACCGGTCAGGTATGCACTATATGAGAACAATTCCCTCACACTATCTTTTGAATAAAGAAACTTGGGATACCAGTGTGAAGCAATAAATAGCAACGGAATCTTAAGAAGCTGGCTTGCGAGGTATTGAACAACTAGACTCATTACGTCCCATCCGTTAAAGGCAAGATAGACGCCAATTAACCCGCTGATAATTACTATTGTTACATCTATTTTGTTAATGGCAGCATAATTCATTTCCTTCTGTAGGAGTGTTCCCGGTACAATTGAGACGGAGTTTATGATAAAGGAAAATGAAAGATATTTAATGATATTTACGAGATTATCGTTTTCATATAATGAAGCAAAAGTTTCGGCAAGGCTGAAAAACAATAAAGTCAGGGTTATACCAACAATTAAATTCAACCAGAATATACTCGACTTATGTTCTTCGGTTATGTTTTGATGCTGGACTAAAGCCGAGCTAAAACCAAACTCGTTAAAGATTCCGGCAAAACCTATCAGCACCATAGCCATTGCGATCAGACCATAATCAGACGGCTGAAGCAAACGCATTAGTATTACCGATAGTATAAATTGCAGAACCTGGTTTGAAATTTTACCACCACTATTCCATGCGATCCCGCTTATTGTTTTTTGCTTGAGACTTTTCATTTATTCTTTTTAGCGACAACAACAAAAACACCGTCATTATCGGAAAATTTATCAGCATTTTTTTTGTCAATAATTTCCATCAAGGATTGATAAAACATAATAAATGCTTTCCGGAATATCCGCGGAACTTTATGCAAGATTGCATCCTGCGATAACTGAATAGAAATAGAAGGAAAACATTGCACACTAAATATTTCTAAAATATTAAACCCTTCTTCTTCTATTATAATTTTTAATTCTGCACTCGTCCATCTCCAATAATTAGCGGGGTAAGGATGATATGCCCAGAATCCGTATGTAGAGAGGATCAAGGTTCCGATATTTGTTAATACTACAAAAGCTTCCTGCAGATATAATTTAGGATTTTTCACGTGCTCCAATACTTGACTTGACAATACACATGAAAATGAATTGTCTAAAATAGGTAGGGTGCCATCCGGACTAATTATTATTTCCGCTTCGTTTTTACCTGCAAGGTCAGCACTGGTATAATTTTGAGACGCTTTTAAAAACAGTTCTTTGTATGGCTTATTACCGCAGCCAAAATCGAACAGGCTGGAAAAGTCGATAGAATTATTTCTTAAGATTAGTTCAAATACCTTCAGTAATGAAGTAAGTTGCCAATAAATCCTGGAGCTTCTTTCCGGGTACAGTCTATCGCCTCTGAACGTATTTTGATATTTCATGACGACTGAAGAATTTTTTTATATAACGCAATTAATTTTTTCACTTCAGTTTCCAGGTTAAATTCATCTTTAACTTTTTTTCTTCCTCTTTCAATAATTTTCTGAAGTTCTGCACCGTCAGTTTCAATAAGTCTGATAATGCAGTTTTTAATCTGCTCTATATTTCCTTCTTCGGCTAAAAATTTTTTGTTGGCCTCCGGTATCATTTCCGGGATACCTGAATGAAAAGTTGAGATGCAGGGTAACCCGATTGCCTGTGCTTCAACCAAAACTGTGGGAGTCCCTTCTTTGTCCCCATCAGTGGCAGTTCTGCTGCAAAGTATAAAAGCATCAGCGATGGATATTTGCCTGATTGATTCTTCATTATTTAGTGTGCCGGTTAAGGTTACTTGTTCTGTTAGATTGTTTTCGATTAAAAAATGTTTTAAATCCTCAAAGAGTATACCGTCGCCGATTATTTTTAGTTTTATATCGAAACCCTTCCCGACTACTTCTTTAAAAGCTTTAAGAAGATCTAGGTAACCTTTTTTTTCTACAAGTCTGCCCACACTAACAAAGTTTCTTACTCCTAGGGGAATATTTTTATTTATTAAATCAGTAGACCTTCGGCTGACATGAATGACCTTTATTTTGTTTTCAGGGCATCCGGAATTTATTAATTTTTTTTTCATATTCTCTGAAAGCACGGTAATTACTCTGACGGTCTGCCAGAGCTTTTTATATTTTCTTTTCCAGGATTTTTGCTGCAATAAAGAAGAAGCATCAAAACCATAAAAAGTTACTACTAGCGGCAGATGTAGCCTAAGCGATGTTTTCTGCACAAATGATCCGATAGGCCCGAAATGTGCATGGATAATATCCGGTTTTATTTCATTACAAATTTTCACATATTCTTGTCTAAGTAAAGCCGGGGATTCTAAAGGTTTGTTTTTTAGCTTCTTAATAGTATTTAATAGCTTCCATCGAAGGTATGTTGCAGGATTAGCAACATAGACTTTTTTAAAAGGTCGGTCACTTTCATTTAGTCTTTTGAATGTAAGGACATGATTGTCAATGCCCTGTGTTTCGAGTTCAATTATATAATCATAAATGAACGTTTCGGACAAACGTGAGAAATTATGAACTATATGCAATACTCTCATTTAATGCTTCCAGTTTGTCGTATGTACTGTACAGGTTAACAATTGAGAATTAATTTCTCCGGCAAAAGCTTTAACAGGAGATATTAAAATTGCCTGATCAAAATTAATTAGCGAAATAGAACTATTTTCATCTATTAGAATGTTACTTAGAACAATATCATTATGACAAATTCCCTTTTTAGAAAGGTTGAACAATATCCCGATCAGCTTTGGAATAATTTAATCAGAAGTCCGAATGATAATTTCAAATTGATGAGCTGTGTCCCGGAAACGTATTCGACAAATAAAATTTCATACTTGTCGTTCATACAATAATGAAGTGCACTAGGAACTTCTTTAACGCAGGGACATAACATTAAAATTTCGAATTCTAATTTTAGATCATTTTGCCTTAACTGTGAGCTGACATCTTTATTAATTTTTCTGGATTTAATGATTTTGCCATTGTAAAAAAATATGCATCTTGAAGGATCAAACTTGCTTTCATTAATTAATGCTAACCCATCCAGATTAGGAAACATTTTGCACATTTCATCGTAGCTTTCCATTTATCAGCAAGTTGATTTCATTTTGATCATATCATTGTAACAAGAGTAATTTATTACAAACTTATTTTTCTTATTATAGGCGGACAAAATATAAATATTTATTTGCTAATAATAGATTTTCAATTTACAATTCGGATAATTAATTTATTCAAGCATCTAATGTTTTTCAGCGCAAAGAGTCAGTTTGAAAATGAGATTATTTTGGATCAACAGTTCGAGTATTATATTTAATGAATTATGTTATAGTTATAAATACTTACAACCGACCATTAGAGCTTGTCTTAAGAAATTTACGTGCTTCTCTAAATCAAAAAATCCCTCCGCAAAAAATTATTTTAATTGATCAAAATGATGAGGGATTGAATCTTCCGGAAGAAATATTAACTAATCATTTAATAATCAGAACCAGGACGGATAAAAAATCAGTTTCGGCTGCAAGAAATACAATTACAATTCCTGAAAATACAGATTGGATTTTTTTCTGTGATGATGATGGATATCCCTGTGAAGACTATTCGGAAAAATTAGAAAATATTATTAATCAAAATCCTTCCTTAGAGATTTTGGCTGGCAGCATTGTCCGTGATGACAATAAAGATTTTTATACCTTAAGGCATAAAAATCGTGGAAGTCTAAAAAAGTTCAGGAACACAAAAAATTTAATGGGTTCTAACTTCGTGGTAAAAGCAAAAGTGTTTGATGAGTTGGGAAGATTCGATGAAAATTTTGGAGCTGGTTCGATGTGGGGCAGCAGTGAAGAAACCGATTTTTGCTGGAAAGCATATTTTGCTGGTAAGCCAATGGAATACTTTCCAGAATTAATTGTATATCACGTCCCTCCGTTTAATGAATCTTTCAAAGCTGGTTTTCATAAAGCTTTTAAATATGGCATAGGTAAGGGAGCTTTGGTTAGCAAATGGTTATTTGAAAAGCATAAGTTTAAAGTCACATATGAATTGCTAGAAATGATATCAGTTCCGTTTATTCAAAGCATCAGAGGATTGTTCACATTTAAATTTGGATTGATTGCTTCTAATTTCGCCGCGCTAACCGGAAGGCTTTATGGAATGATTAAATATTTATTTATAACGAAGTGATTTTAAATCGGAGTATTTCTTTTTACAGAATGTTTTTTCTTCTTAAGGTATCTTAACATTGTAGCCATACCAATTAATATCATAAGTTTTCTCAGCAGGAATAGCACAATTCTTATCGTTATACCGAAAGAATTTGTGAGATTGAGAGAACTATTTTGCTTTAATGATTTGTAACATTCTTTAATTCCATCAAACTCTTGTTCAATTGACCTGCCTGTACCTTCCATTTTGACTACAGCCTTATCCTTTACATAAAATCCTTTAAATCCTTTTTTCTCTAATCTCACAATAAAATCAAAGTCCATTGCTATTTTATAATTTTTATTAAATAAACCAATTTGGGCAAAGACTGATTTTTTAACTATCATCGTTGGATGAAGCAAAGGCAAACCTCTTCCGAGGTTGCACAATGGAGGCTTCATATAAAGTTCTGTTCCAATAGAATCAACTAGGATAAGATTCGAGTGAATAAAATCAACTTCTTTATTTTTATTAAATATCTCAACAGCTTCCTTAAGATATCCAGGTTCAATTAATTCATCACCACTATTGAGAAACATAATTGCATCACCACGAGAATTGGTTACTCCTTTATTAAATGCATCTGCAATACCATCATCTTTCTCATTAATAACTTTCCCACTATGCGAATCTAGAAATTTCAATGTTGACTCGTCTGATCCACCATTGATTACTACAGATTCGATGAACTCGAAATCAGGAATTGAGCCAAGTGTTTTATTAAGTCCACCATAATCATTATATGTAATTGTAATAATTGAAATCATTCATAGGAAATTTAGTCAAATAAAGATAGTATTAGAAGCTTAGTTAAGTTGCCATTGGTAATGCTATACCGTAATTTTTCTTATAAAAAATGAGAAGGATTTTATAAATGGATTGGCCCAAGACCGCAATTACCCACGAATGGCTGGTAAACTATGCTGGCTCTGAAAGAGTCGTTGAGTCATTTACTAATATTTGGGAAGATGCTGATGTTTTTACACTCGTCGATTTTTTGAATGGTGAACAAAGAAATATTATTCTTAAAGGTAAAAATGCTCACACAACATTTATTCAACACCTTCCTTTTGCGAGGAAGAAACACAGATATTATTTACCACTGTTTCCAATCGCTATTGAGAGATTTGATCTTTCGAAAAGTAAATTGATAATCTCCAGCGCACACGCTGTTGCTAAAGGAGTAAAGATTAACAAAAACCAGTTGCATATCTGTTACTGTCATTCACCAATGAGGTATGTCTGGGACCAGTCTGAGCAGTATTTGATAGGAGTAAAAGGTTTAATAGGCAGGTCTTTTAGTAACTACTTAAGAAAATGGGATGTGAGGTCGGCAGAGAATGTAAACTTTTTTTTAGCAAATTCACAGCATATTGCTGATAAAATAAAAAGGATTTACAAACGTGATGCGGAAGTTATTTATCCACCGGTAGATGTTGATAAATTTGATGTTTCCAATTCGAAGGACGATTATTATGTTACCGCTTCCAGACTCGTTCCCTATAAAAAAATAGACTTGATAGTTAGAGCTTTTAATAAAATGCCAGATAAAAAGCTTGTTGTAATTGGAAGTGGTCCTGAAAAAGAGAAAATAAAATCACTTGCTAATTTAAACACTGAATTCATTGGCCATCAACCTGCAGATAAGCTAAGGGAGTATTTTCAAAACGCAAAAGCTTTCGTCTTTGCTGCAGAAGAAGATTTTGGAATTGTTGTGGTAGAAGCAATGGCTTGTGGTACACCTGTTATTGCATTAAATAAAGGAGGGACATCCGAATCAGTAATACATGGCAAGACTGGAATTCATTTCAATGAGCAAACACCCGAATCAATTATAGGTGCGATCAAAGATTTCGAAAAAAGAATTGATTATTTTGACATTCAGAGTATTAGAAAACATGCTGAGAAATTTGATAGAAAAAACTTTGAGGAAAACATAAAGGGTTTCGTGAGTGAAAAGCTTAAAACTTTCAATTTTTAATAATTATTATTGTCCATGATTGTAAATCAAAGATCGATATATTTCTTTAAATTGTTAAGTGACCTGCTTCTTCTAAACTGTGCATTTTTAATCTCAGCGATATATTCACAATCCTGGGAAATTTTACTCGTCAAATACTACATGTTTTTCCTATTAATTGGCTTAAACTTATTATGGATAATTACTGCGAATTACTTAAACTTTTATGATGATTTTTTTTCAAGAAATTTTCCTATTCAATTATCCAATATTCTAAAGATATCACTTCTTCAACTCATAATAACGATAACCTTTATTTTCCTTGCTAAAGAAAATTTATTTACCAGATACTTTATCGTCTATTATTTCATTCTTCTAGTTTTGTTAACCAGTTTCAGGGTGATCATTTTCAGAAAAATTTTAAAACTTTTAAGAAGAAAAGGGAAAAATGTAAGAGACCTAATTGTTGTAGGTGAAGGTGACCTCGCAAAAAGTTTTAAGGAAATGATTCTCAGTAATCCGGATTTTGGATATAACTTTCAAGGTTTCGTATCAGCCAATTCCGACCAAAACCAAAATGCTTCGGATGAAATGTTGAAAAATCTGGAGAGTGCCTTCTTAAAATTTAAAAGTCGATGAGGCTGTAATTGCTCTTCCAGAGGACTCACGATATATGCTTGAGGGAATTATTAAAGTCTGTGATAAAAATGCAGTTAAAGTCCATATCATTCCCGATTATTACAATCTGGTTTCAAAAAGATTTCAGCTGAGTACTTTTGGTGACTTCCCTATCATTACTGCAAGAAGAGAACCCTTAAATGAAGTTCAATGGAGATTGGTTAAAAGAACATTTGATATATTCTTTTCCATTTTGGTAACAATTTTAATTATATCCTGGTTGTTTCCAGTCATACTATTAATTGCTATGATATTTGATAGAGGACCTGTGTTTTTTTTACAGGACAGACTTGGGACAAAAAACCAAAAGTTCAAATGCATCAAATTTCGTACGATGAAGTATGAAAAAGTACAGGTTGATGAATTTAAACCCGTTGTAGAAAACGATCCTCGAATTACAAAGGTTGGAAAATTTTTACGGAAATATAACCTGGATGAACTTCCACAATTTATTAATGTTTTATTAGGTGATATGTCAGTTGTTGGACCCAGGCCTCATGCAATATCTTATAATAATCTCTATAGTAAAATTGTAGATGAGATTAGAGTAAGACAAAATGTTAAGCCGGGTATTACAGGTTGGGCACAAATTCACGGATTACGGGGTGATGTAACCGATGAAGAAGAAAACAAGAAAAGAACTAAGTTAAGAATTGATTATGACCTGTGGTATATTGAAAACTGGACTTTCTCACTTGACCTTCAGATTATACTGTTGACTGTCTGGCAAATGATTGTTGGAAAGAGTAGAGGGATTTGAAATTCTTTATAAATTAATCCAATCGCATATCATCTCGGTGTCGAATTCCAAACGAATGAATGCTTTTTAGATAAAAATTTAATAAGCCCAATTAGCAATGCCAGATTAGAAATTAAATAATAGTACACAATACTGAAAGGCGAGATATTAATTTTTATTAAGTTTAGTATAAAACCAATTAGCGCCAATGAATAAAAAATGATCTGAAGAATAAAAATGATATTGAAGAATTGATTGTAACTGATAAGAAAGAGATTCGTTAAAAATAAAATGATTAATAGTAATGGAACAAACCAGCGAATTATTTTGTGTGACCACAAGGCATATGAAAGTAAAAGTTTTCGTTTAAATAATAGTTTGTGAAAAAATTTTAAAGTCTGGAAATTTGTTCCAGCAAAGCGAACTTTTCTATTAAATTCAGTTTTTATTTCTTTTGATACATCTTCACTTGCTGCAGCATCTGAAGCAAAATGAAATTTATATCCCTGATCGAGGACTGCGAAAGTTTGAAATAGATCATCCGTTATGGCTTCATTAACAGGAAATTTAACAAATAACTTTTTTCTAATCGCATATATGCCACCATTTGCCGCAATAAGAATACCTAAACTACCTTCTAATATTTTTAGATGAGTCTCATATTTCCAATACAATTTTTCCCTATTAGATCTTTCAAATTTATCTTTTGGTTCTTCAAGATTTAACCGACCACACACACCACCAATTTTTTCACTTTTGAAATGGGAGACTAAATTAAGGAGAGCTTCCTTTTCAAATTTCGAATTGGCATCTGTAAAAACCAGAATTTCATTTTGTGCTAATTGTACTAACTCATTTAATACATTTGCTTTTCCTCTTCGTGTTGGATAATGTTGAATTCTTACCCAATTATATTCTTTACTTTTTTCAATCAGAATATTATTTGTCTCGTCAGTAGAGCAATCAGAACCAATTATCAATTCTACCTTACTAAAATCATAATCCAAATTCTTAATATTTTCAATTCTATCTGATATAACCTTTTCTTCATTAAAAGCTGAAATCAAAATTGAAACGGTTGGTAGGGATATTCGATCTGGTTTTGGATCCCCAGATTTTCTCTTAAACATATTAATTATTTTTAGCGAGAGAGGATAATTAATATAGGTATGAATAATTAATCCGATTGTCAGCCAGAAAAATGCAACAAAAATAATGTCCACTATTAAAATAATTATTGTAAAAAGATAAAATTAAATATATGAATCTATTTTGTCTTTCTAACAGGACTCTACGATTTTATTATCTTTACATCACAGTTTCTTTAGGAGATACTTTTGACTTTGTTGATTTGACGATAGGGTTGGATTCAACCAGGGATTTTTTAGTTTCCTTTACATCGAGACTTGTACTTTCAAACTTTGATTCAAATTTACTCTTATTATTTCTGCCTTCTTTGCCAAACAAATATTTATAGAAAGTGAAAAATGCTTTTAATGTTCTTCTTAGTTCTGATGGATGTTTAAGAATGTTTTTAGTTTTCATCAGAAAGTAGGCTGGTCTTAGATAATATTCTCTACGGGCGTAATTACAAAAATCTACAATTTCATTGGCACTGAGGTAATGCGTACCCACAACTGTGTTGTGCAATCCCTCAGGTGTCAACCAATCATCCCAGGTTTTGGCAATGATTAATCCTTCCTTTTTTGCCCAATCATATGCTTCCGTACCAGGGTAAAGCATTAATGGAAAAAATTGTGCAGTATCAGTATTTAATCTTTTCGCCAAAGTAAGTGTTTCCTGCATAGTTTGGAGTGTTTCCCCTCTGTTTCCCATCATATAACAGGCATGAATTAACAATCCAGCTTTCCGTGCATTTTCAGCTGCGTTAAATTGTTCAACTCTGACACCTTTTTTCATCAGCTTCAAAATCTCATTTGAACCGCTTTCAAATCCAACGATAACTAAGCGACAGCCTGCTTTTTTCATCCAACGCATAGTTTCTTCGTCAAGATCTGCACGAACATTGCAAGTCCAGGTCAGTTTATTATTCTGTTCGACAAGAAGTTTGCAAATTTCAATTGTATGTCTTTTAAATACAGTGTACGTGTCATCTTCAATGGTTACTTCTACAACTTCAGGAAAATTTTCTTCAATGGTATTTGAATCATTTGGATACTCTTTAAGATAACCGATTTTTTGGAATTTATGCCCATAAAAATTTTAAAGATAAACAAAAAATGCGAAAATATAAGCAGAAACTATGGCCAGTATAAACCATCATCTGCGGATAACTTCCAGTTTCAAAAAAGTAGTCTCTTGGGTTGCAAAACCTTTTAAATATTTCACTAGCAAAAGGCATTGCATCTAGTTCCTCCTGGGTAGCTGCAGGACGATTACCGTTAGAAATTATTTCATTACCCTATCTCCAGGTAAGCGACAGAACTTTTTCAAGGATTCTGTATTTTGATACCTTTTTAGTAGGTCAACAATCGTTACCTCATATTCATTTCTTGCAAAAGCATTTATGAAATTTGATTTTTCCAAAGTTTCTTTTATCAGCAGCAGTTACGTGATTTCCAACTAGTAATTACGAACACGCCGTCAAATTTTCCCTGTACATCCTCTGCAAATCTTAAATCACTAAAGTCACACTTCTGGTACTTGTTTCAATCACTGCGCAATTTGAGGGATTGAATTTAGCAAGTCTTGACTCATCCGTTCTTCTAATATATATTGCTTCTGCTGGTTTAACAAGAGATATATTTTATGACCATTTTTTTCTGCGAACTCCTGCTGCGAGTGCTAACCAGATTGGATAGTATACCGTTCCACTTTTTGTTACAGCGGGACTCTCCTTATTCCCTTGAATATTTAGGAAAAAAGGGGGGATTTATAAAAGCAATGTTCATCAAACGATTTCTCCGATTACTATCTTCTTGTAATTTTGCCATTTAGGGGATGAAGATAAGGTAAATATGCCAAAACCAAAACACTTAAAAAAAAGTCCTCTAAATAATGAGAGAAAGTCTTCAACCTTTTTCACGCCAATCGAAATTTTCTTGGTCACTAGAGATAATATTTCTTTCAATGGCATTCCTTTGAGCAAAATTTAACTTCTTTGTCTCTGCAGAATGAAATATTGATTTTATAAAAGAAGTTAAAAATCTCAAACTGAATCCTTGTAAAACAATAATTCTTAAGGCAAATAATTGGACCGACCCATAATGCTTTTGAAAGAAATAAAACATGCCTCTTGTATCGCTCTACCAGCAAATTATTTATGGTCTGTTTTTGAACCTTTTGTTTTGTTGAATGCCCAAATAAATGAATGATGTTGGACTCAGGTAAGAATACAGATTTATATCCTGCCCTTTTAAATCTCAAACTCCATTCAACCTCTTCATTGTAAAGAAAGAAAGCTTCATCAAGTAAACCAACTTTATCGATGGCAGTTTTTTTTACCATCATACACGCACCTGTAACGTGATCGACTTCTTTTATGCTGTTATGATCCCAGTAACTCTCTAAAGATTTTGACTTAAAAATTTTGTTGAGGAGACCTGAAATCCAACTATCATAGCCAATAACGACCTTAATAAATTCATTTACATGAACAAATTCCTTAAGTAAGGAAGGGAATGAATGTGTAGATCTTTCCACTTCACCATCAGCATTAAAAATTTTACACCCAACAATTCCCGTATCTTTATGAGTTTCAAGATAATGTATCATTGGTTGAAATGAATTTTCATTAACAATTGTATCCGGATTTAAAAGTAAAATGTATTTCCCTTTTGATTTATTAATACCGATATTATTTGCAGCTGCAAAGCCAATATTTTTTTCATTGTAAATAAATGTGAATTGAGGGAATGAGGATTCCAGATCTTTAATTTTTTCAGTGGAAGCGTTGTCAATGGCAAAAACTTCAGGATTTAGTATTTCACAATGCTTTTTAATTGATGAGAGGCAATTCAGTAGAACAGCTTTAGAGTTAAAATTTACTATTACTATCGATAATATTACCATATTTCAATTATTTCGTTACAAGATAAAATTTTATTGGATAGAGTATTCACTATGAATGTCCTCAAATTTTCCATATCTACCAAGTAAAAAATCAGATACTCCATACGTCAATATTTTTAATTTTGACATCTTATTCTTTTCAAATAAAACAATTTTAACTAGTTCATTTATAAATATGAAAAAATCTTTTAATACAAATAATGGGAAAGAGAGAATAAACTTTTTAGTTACAAATAATCTATTACGTGTTCTATAATAATATCTTATTGACGAATGATGAGTCACATATATCGTCTTAAAAATAAAATTACGTTTTTCAAGTTGTCCCAATTGGTGATAGATTTTAGCAACACCTAATTGAATAATTTTAAAACCTTTTTTCCTCAATCTCAGACAATATTCAAAATCAACATAATCAATAAATAAATCTTCATTAAACGGACCAACCTTTTTATAAGCACTTAAATTCATTAAGCAGCCAGAAGTAATAGCTACATCTATCTCTTTTACTGTAGTAACATATTCTCTTTTTGTTTCCGGAAGATATATAGGAATTGGAGTTAAAATTCCAATGCCCGTTTGATCATTGGAAGTTAGAAAATGTTTATAATTTTCAATCAGTTTTTTGTCAGCAGAACTATCCTGATCCATGGTTAATAAAAAATCACAATTATCTCTTAAAGCATAGTTTGTAGCTTGATTTAAGGCATGGGCAATGCCCAAATTTTTCAGATTTGCTGTGTACTTTACTTTAGGATTTGAAATAACTTCATTAACGAGACATGAATCATTTTTTCCCGAGTTGTCAATTACATAAAGAAAAGAAACCTGATGCAGATAAGAATTAATTTTTTTAATGCAATTTTCGTCAGGATTATGACAATACAACTGCACTTGCAATATTATTTTTTATATTCTCAGGAATTATTGAAGGCCCATTTCAATATTGATAACGTATAAGATATTTCAACTGGTTCAAGAAAAAATTTCCATGTCAAAATTATAAAAGAAGCAAGAATTAAAATAAAAAACATTAGTTTCACTAATCAATCATTGGCAACGAATGGAAATACTAACACAAAAACCATAAAAAAGAATATTGTTAGTCTATAATCGGAACCATTAAATATTTCATTTTTTTCTGTGATATGAAGAATAAAATTATAGTATCAAAAATAATTCCTACTAACCAAATAGAAGCGGCTCCAATTATTCCATATTATTTTATCAAAGTCCATATTCTCAATAAATAAAAATCCTTATCCGGAAAACTTTCAATATTAATTAGAACATCAATTTCTTTTATATTTTTAATGATTATTTAGAAGAGTTTTATTTTGTAATTTTCATTAAAAATGCACCTAATGTTACTTCTCTACCACATAACAAATTAAATGTTAAATTTGATAAAAATCTTACAACGGAAATCTTATGGACCAAGTATGAAATTGTTCTATGATTCATGGATGGTGGGGTATTTATAATTGGGGAACCATCCTTATTAAGAAATGGACTTGCAAATCTTTCTTTTCTTGAAATCAAAAATTTTACAAGTCTGTTTTCATACTTAGGATAATATTTTGAAAAATCCTGGAAACTGACGGCTAATTTATTTTTTTCTGCGAGTATTCTCATACCCTTTTTCCCAATCCAAAATATATGAACTGGCGGGCGGTCTGTTTGCCAGATACTATTTTTATCAGAATAATCCTTATCTGGTGTTGTTAATATTATTTTGCCTTCATCCTTTAACAAATTATTACAAATTTCTAAAAAATCATTCGGATCTTCTAAGTGTTCTATTACTTCTGTTGAAATAATCAGGTCAAATTTTTCATCTGTTTTATTCTTAAATTCCTTTAAAGTCATATTTCTATAAAAATCACCAAAATTTTTCTTTGCAAAATCTATTGCGTTTGTAGCTATGTCTAATGCCTTAACTTCAAATCCTCTCTGATGTAAGGAATAGCTCAAATATCCATAACCGCATCCTATTTCAAGAATTTTTAACTCACTCTTATTTTTAACGTAACAGTAAATAGGATAATAAGTTGATTCAGAGTATGCTAAAAATTTCAGCGGGTCTCTCATTTTTTTTACTGAATTTGCATAACGATAATATCTGTTATAACCAGCTGTGTCTGTATGTGAATAAATTACATTATATATTTTTTTAATATCGTCTTTTGGAATTATAAAATGTGAGTCACAAAATTCGCATTTATAAATATCAAAAAAAGTGCCTTCAACATAACCTTGATAGTCTTTAAATATAATTTCATTTTCCTGACTATTACATATTATACATCGGGTTTCCATAATTAATCCGGATAAAAAAATGCAAAGTTTTTATACCAATTTTCTCTATTAATTAATTTTAACAACAGTTTAATTTCATCTGACTTAAAAAACCTGGATAACAAAACTGCTAAAAAAAGAATTACACTTGCAACTATCAAATAAATAAGTAATCCCAAAAAGGTTGATAAGAAATAAATTGATGTAATTAACAGAACTGAAAAAAACAAAATCTCTTTTTCAAAAAGATAAAATGTTTTATCAATTCTATATATAATTAATGAAGTGATTATGAATCCAACAGCAATACTAATAAATTTTGAATATGCTACCCCTACATAGGAATAATTTTCAATTAAGATAAAATTTAGTATAACATTTAATGAAAGAGTCACAATCGAAAAAATGTACATACCAACCTGTTTATCATAAGCCACAAGAAGATTAATAACAAAAAAACTGTTAAACATAAATATCATACCCCATAAAAGTATGGTTAATGGTGCTGAAGCAAATACGTAATTATAGCCGTAGATAAAGCTAGTAATATCTTCAGCCTTAAAACTTACAATTGCAGCTAAACTAAATGACAATAAGAAAAATATTTTAAAAACTATCTTAATGATTGGAGGATTCTTAGATGGTGATTCGTGATAATTTGATGTAATCTGTGGAAACACTGTGTGAATAACAGCTGTTGGGATTATTAACAGCGGTACAACTAAACGATAGGCAGCAGAATAAATACCTACCGAATAAGATGAGTCAAACCTTCCCAATTGCAATAAATCTATATTTAAATAGATTGTATTAAAAACAGTATAAACAAATACCGGGAATGATTTTTTGATGAGCCATTTGGCTGAATTAAGATTCCCCGCCATCCGGTAATTATATTTTGTCCGGATTAATAAAATCATGACAAAAAAACCCGGCAAATTTGAAAATGAATATGCTAGCACAAAATAATTTAAATCACCCTTAATAACCGGCATTATAAGAACAAGTCCTAAGAACAAAATATTATCTATTAACATTACTATTATTGGATAGTGTACTGCTAAATCAACTTTAAAAGGTATTTCTAATATATCTCTTAAAAAACCTTTTGAGGATATTACGAGGTTAAATAAAAAAATGTTTGATAAAATAATTTCTTGAGTATTTATTGATAAGACTAAACATATCAAATTAAAAATAGCAACAAATACAATAAAGCCTATTACTCTGATTAATAATCCGGTGTTTAATAATTGAATATTTTTATTTATAGAATATTCTCTAAAAATATTTGGCGAGATGCCCATATCTATTAATTTTGCAATTATTATCACCATCGCCAGCAAATAATTAAATGTCCCAAATCCTGAAACACCAATATATCTGGCTGCCAGAGCTATTGCCAAAAGGTTTATCAATAATGATAGAATCTGACCAAATGTAAATGAAAAAACATTTCTGGTTATTTCATTGCTAAAGAGTTGTCTCAAGTTTTTTTAGGATTGAAATAATTTATTAATGGATCTATTAATACTTGAAATACTCTCATCCCTGTTACTGTTATCTTGATTATTGCTGTTATTTGAATTCTTTATCATAGTTCTTACGCTTTTCATTTTTTTTTGTTTCTATCTCTTTTACTATTTGGTTTATATAGTTGCTCTTCACCTTGCCTACAATTTTGGGGTAGGCTCAGTATGTTGCTTCAGCTATATAATGGTTTGCCTTAGCAAAATATTACTTGATATATCTGTCAATATAATTCGGATTTCTTAAGAGCATATAGTTTGTAATAATATCTGCATTTCCGTCAAAATTTACTGAAGTTGTATTGTTATAATGGTCTTTCGCGAGTAGAGAGTTATATAATTCAAATTTATAAAAAGTTAATCCATTTTCTGTAATCTTCTGAGGAGAATTATGATTAAAAAATACCTGCTCACAATCAAGATAAACAAAGTGTGGTGATTCTGTGTTTGTTTTTACAACCAGAGCACCGCTGTAAAATTGAATAGTATCGCACCAAGAGCTATAATCATGATCCATATGATCACTAACTCTATACTGATCTAAATTATCAGTTGGAATATCCCAGCCTACTAAATAAAGCGCCGATGCTCCTTTATTATAATATTCATTTAGTTGTGCCGTCCATAATGGGCATAAAACTGTAGCGGACTTTTCATCATAACCTGGCCAATTAGTTTCCGTCGTAAATGAGCAATCGGTATTACCGTTTGTGTTTTTCCAAAACTTACAAATTGATCTAACATAATTTGCCGCAAAATCAAAATTCTTCTCATAATTATATATGTCGGCCGTATGAATTGAATTTACTTTTTCAAATAGCATAGTTGGATCTACCCAACCTCTTTTTTCTATTCCCCCATCATAAAGTGAACCAATTTGAACCCCCATCTTGAACCCTCTGGTTAAGCAAATAGTTGCCAATGAATTTATAAATTGCGTTAGTTGCTCTGTTCGAAAATTAATCCAGTCTACGCGTCCGTTAGGATACAAGTATTTAGAATTATTATAAGTATGCCAAAAATATTTTTCGGGTATTATTGCTGACCAAGACTCAATATTTTTCGAATCATCTTCCAGATTCCATATAGCATTTAGGCTTGATAGGTTATATGAGTATTTAACCTTAAGATAATTTATGAACTCTTCATTTTCATAAGTAGAATACCCACACATTACCGCGTTGGGATATTCGTCTTCATCACTTGTACCTGAATGTTGGCACGACTTCTATTATTCTTGATTTAATACTATCCGGGAATACGGTATCAATATGTTCTAAAACTTCATTGAGAAAATTTTTCATGAAAACTTGAGAATTAGGTGAATTAAAATTCAAAGGATATCTCTCAGATTTGCGTATACCTGTTTCATAATCTTGATGATCATAAATTGAATTGTCATACTTTATCTGAAAATCATCCATATCAAATCTGAAATTTGTCGGCGAAACCCAAACAGGTTTCTGAAGCCCCATACATACTCTTAAATAAATGTCCAATTTTTTATTATTAAACCTGTTTTCTGTAATTGTTCTTATTGTATTATCAAGAATTGACCAGTTATCAGCTCCCGGAACTGAATCGGTATCAACGTGACCCCAGAAAATTCTTAAGCAGACTCCTGTTGCTCCCCAATCATTTGCAATTTTATTCAGCCATTTCATATTTGCTCCAACACGAACATCTGCTACAAAAACAATCTTGAACTTTGATTCTGAAATTGCAGTTTCAGTTTGACCAAGAAGTAGATAAAAATTTGTTAGTATAATAAAAAATAAAGCAGTGGTTAAAAATCTATTTTCAATGGGTTTTATAAAATAGTCGTACATAATTTTCTATGAATGTCGTTCATTTCTAGATTTATTCAAAAATAGAAATTGAGCTAAGACAATTACAATAAAGTTGAACATCATATCTAGCCTAGTAAGCGGGTCTGAATTAAAGGAAATCATAATTACTGCAAAACCAACTGTAGTTAAAGCTAATACAACAAGACTGGGCTTCCTGTGTAAGTAATAGTAAATTTCAGAAATCATAAATCCGATAATGAAAGGTATAATTGCCAATCCAGTTATACCAAAGTCTAGATAATAGGGCCAATAAAATGGGTATGTATTATATCCTCCGATGTACATTTTATACTTTTCAAAGTTATAGTACTCAGCCACCCAGTGTTTTATGCCAGTCATAGCAGTTAAAAAATCAAATGTAAAAAATCCGAATGAATGGTTTTCAATATGAGAATAGTATTTAACAAAATTTTCAATATTCATTGAGATATACATATATGGAATAGTAAACTCCGCATATCTCGATGAAAATTTCATTTCAGAATTTACAAAGACATAAGTGGTGAACAATTCTGTTGTTCTGATAGATTGAATACCAAGTATCATTACTATAACAGTGGCACTAAAAATAATTATCGTCCTGGGTTTTACTCTTTTTCCGGAATAATAAAAAAGACAAAATGCCATCATTAGAAGAATGAAGAAACCATATCGTTGGACAATCAAAACATAATTTGCTAGCGCCAGTATGAATACTATAATCAGCAAACTTTTCTTCTGATATTCAGCCTTGACAAAAATAAAATATTGGATTACCAGAAATAAAAGCACGTTTGCGCTGCTAACGATAAGATGCAGTCCAAAAATCCCGAATAAAATCCTTGCACGATCGGGGTCAGTAGTGAAGATTGGGAGATATCCTTCAATCTGCCATTCTGCTATAAAGCAGATAATATAAATAAATGTATAAATTATTATGAACCTGAACAAATTTTTTTCATTTATTCCGGCATTTCTGATACTTGCCCTGATTTTAGTAACATGGAGAAAAGGTTTATCCAGATTGATGATGAAGGAAATATAAATACCAAGAAGAAGAAGTTCCGGACCAGCAGTGCAACAAACCAATCGAATGAACTCCACAAAAGTTGTAGGTGACTCTGTTTTAATTGAACAATTCCCAAAACAAAAGCCCATAACATTCCGAAAATTCTGGCTGGCGAGAGAAAGTCTGCAGTCTTTCTTAAACCTGAAATGAGGAGAAGAATGAAAATGATAAAACAAAATACTGAAAAGATTGGCATCATCTAAAAAACTAAATCTTAAACTTCAGTTTTTTTTCTTCTGAACTTTAACGATTTCCGTATATACTCATAATTGTCTGGAGATATTCGCTTAATTTTATTGATACCTTCCAATGAAAAAACAATTACTAATCCAACAAACAAAGAACCTAAGAATGAAATAACAAGGTAGATTGATCCTTTCGGTTTGGCTTTCCGCTCTGCTGGTCCAGCATAATCGAGCACGTAAGTACTGAGGGAGTATTTCTAACTTCTTCAACTTTTTGCCGTTGTTCCATACATTGGCTGAACAAATTCAAGGATCTTGTATTGAATTTCAAGGTCTTTATAACTTCTAAAATACTTGTATCCCAAACCAGGTGCTTTTTTAAAAGGAATTAATAAGTTAATTCCATCTTCTGACAACCCCTGACCAGCATTAATCATTTCGATTTTTTTTTCGGATCTCCTGTACTGAAATTTCGGCTTTAAGAGTTAGCGGACTATCTTCACCTAAAGTTCTTTTCATTACACTTAACTCTACTTCTTGTTGAGCCAACCGGGCATAAATATCAGACATTGCTTTTACCGTAGCTTCAAGCTGTTCCGGAACAGCGATAACTCCATATTTTTCCTGGAAATTTTTCATCTCATTTTCCAGTGTATCTATGTAAGTTATATTCTCACGATACCTTTTTTCAATGAACTCACGATTTGCTTTTGCATTTGTAACACTTAAAGTTGTGTTAATTTCATTTAACTTAGCTATCATATAATTTGCTATATCGGCAGCTTTTTGTGGATCCTGATCATAAACACTAACAACAAGATTACCCTCATCTTCAACATCCATTTCCAGGTTGCCAATAAACGCTTTCACAACTTTTTCATAATAAGCATCTTCCATTTCATACTCTTCCCTAAGCTTAAATCTTTTTATAACATCATCTGTCAAAGTTGCACTTTTTAAAATCGCCATATATCGGTCTAGCTCGTTGGTCCCGGTCAGAGCAGCTAAACCTTTGCTGGCAGAAAATCCTTTAACCAAGGAAGAAAGCCCTCCAAACGATCCCAAGAAATCTGTTTTTTCAGCAGGTAGAACAATGCTGATGCTTTATACCATTTGGTTGCAAGTATGGCGTGGTTGCACTGCAGCATGATAATAAATATTAAGAGAAACCATCTGGATCTAACTAAAACTACAAGGAACTCTATAAGGGAATGCGCTACTTTATAGTCGCCATTATCAGGAATATTGGATTGGGGATCTTTTGATTCCATTGAATTTCCATTTTATGATAATATTATAAAAAACGTCCAAAGTTAATGTTTTTATAAGTGTCATAGCAACATTATTTGTTGTCGCCTTGGACATTTAATAAAAATATTACTGAGAATGGTAAAAAATGAAGCAGGTATAATTCCTTCTAATTATTTATAAATGATAATTCAAACAGACTATATTTGATTTATAAGACAAATCAATTAACGAAGTAATATCATTTTCTTTGTTTTAGAGTAATCACCGGATATTAAATGGTAGAAATAGATTCCACTTGTTAAATTCGTTCCATTGAATTCAATTTCATAACTACCAGCATGTTTTTCTTCATTAACTAGCGTTGCAACTTCTCTTCCGAGAATGTCATAAACTTTCAAAGTCACATTACTGGTTACCGGCAACTGATAATTGATTACCGTTGATGAATTAAATGGATTGGGATAGTTTTGACTTAAAGAGTAATTCTTAAGAACATCCTCAGTTTCAACAGAAGTAAAGTTTGGATCCGTACTGCCAATAAGTGGAATAACCTGTGCAATCCGTTGTCCCTCAATTTCCCACCTCAAATGAAGATCATCAAAGTAATCTTTATCAAGTTCGGGTTTAAACATTACGGTAATTGTTGTAGATCCAAAAGGGGTAAGAGCTATTGGTAAATTTTCTAAAACACTATATGCTGAATCGCGATTGTAAACACTGTTAATTTCTATTTGCTGTTCTGAATTATTCGTTAACTCCAACTCTAATTCCAACGAATCATTCAAAGGCACAAACCCGAAATACAAAGATTCAGGATTGCCTACAATTAGGTTTGTCTTCCATGAATATTTGAATCCCCTGTAATTAAATATTGTATCAGGAATTGATAAGAATAATGCAATTTCACCATTTGGTGTGACTTCACTTATGGCGGGCGAAGTTCCTGTTCCCCAGCCAATAAATGTATTATGATTAGGTAACCTTCTTGCATCCCCCATTGCTGCTGAATAAGAAACTGGATCATTGCGATATTCCCAAACAAGAAAGGCAAGTTTGTTCACTTCATCAATCTGATATTCTGCTACTCTCGAAAATTGAGGAGAGTGTAAGTTCCCATTGTCAAAAACAGTGATATTTCCATTTTCCAATCTTCTAACATCATGCTGATGAGAAAATCCGATGGGGTCGTTAATAAATGTAAATTGATTATTTTCACAATGCTCCCCGCCTAATCTCCAAATTATGTCACCAGTTTGTCTGTTGATTTTTGTAACCTCATCCAAGTGCCTGCACGAAATTAATAGGTTTCCATCATTATCAACCTCAATTGCATTACCATGTACATAGTCAATAAGAGAATCAGTTAAATCTATATCATCAGTTGCATCAGTAATTTTAAAATGATTCCAGCTTCTCCATTGAAATACAACATTTCTATTCTCATCCTGCTCTTGTATGATCAATCCTTCCACAAGAGCATTAGGGTTTCCTCCGGGAACAATTGTATCCATAGAAACAGGTTGAAAGTCGTAACTCATCATAAGTGCGTGATTATTTTCAGTGATTAATAGTTCGTGAACATCCGTAAGGTAACCGTTTTTTGAATAAATACTATCGATCATATTATAGGAACTATCCAGAACAAAAAATTTATTAGGTAATTCATCATAAAAAGTAAGTACGCCTGTTGGTTGCTTTTTAAAGTCATAGTTTAGATAATGCATTTGCCTATAAAAAATAGGGATTCCGTAATTGTCCATTATTACTAAATAGTTTTTACCCCTGTTGAAATAATCAAACGGAGTTAAGAAAATAAAACCGGGAGATGGATTATTTATTGAGTCAACTGCAATACGAGGAAAATCTGCGGGTAATGAATCATCCATAACTGAGTAGCGGGTTTTACTAGATCCCGGACTTAATAAATTATTTTTATTCTGGGTAAGTTCAGAAAATTCATTTAACAAATATTTTTCAGGGTTACTCTTTACAATTTCATTTATATTTTTTCCTGTGATCCTGAATACAAAACTCAATGCGGGAATTGTTTGTTCATCGTCAGTTATGGTTGTTCTAAGAAACTTAACAGTGACTCTCTCGCCTTCCCGGAATGGAATAGCAGGATCAAATATCAAAGTCTTGTTGTTTTCAGCGAGAATAATCTCACCTGAGTGCAGACCACTTATTACACCTTCTACTTCAATCAGTTTTTGTGAATATATATCATTTGAATTAAAGGCTGGACCGTACCTGATAATGATATTAGTTTCAGGCATATTCATTCCAGAACTGGGTACGGGAGAAATGTATTCAAATTTTGAAACAGCTGGTTGTTGTGAGTAAGAGATTTTAAGTGTTATTAGAATTAGGAGAGAAATGAGACTAGTGACTTTTTTAGTGATCTTCATTTAATGACCCCATAAAAAATGATTTTGAATTAACTCAAAATTAAGAAATAGAAAATGGAGATAAAACTAAGTCCAAGTGTAAAAAAAATTACTTATTAACATTTATCTGCCTTAAAATTATCAATTTCTATTTAATGAATATTAACAAGATCAGACATCTGTGGTGTTATCTTAAATTGTCAGAGATTGTTTACGCAGCTAATTCTTTTCTTAAAACAAAATCTGAATCAATACCTCATATTTTATCCTTCTATAATTCCAAAATCTTTCCACTATTAAAGAATCACAATTCGAGTTACATTTGGCTTATTGTTTACATAAATGCACAGAATTGGCAAATTTTCGCTCAAAATTCTTTATTGTTTTTTTTTATTTATTTACTATATTTGTAGAAACAATAGGAGAAAATTTAATTTTATTGACAGATTTGCTACTTTTTTAATAATTAACATTATTTAGGGATTTTTATTACCAGAGTAGCAGATTAATACCGATTTTAGGGAATAGCTCTGGTCGGTTTTTTAATTTTAAATAAAATGGAACAAATCACGGAGGAATTATTCTAAATGATTGATACTGTAATAACGTAACGACATTCACTAACAAAACAAAAGGAAAGCTGCGATGAAAGAAATAAAAGCGAGAATAGACAATCCTCTGTCTGAGTTAATCAGTGACGAGATCTTTGAGCTTATTGGAGGCTCACGGATTAATCGACGAAAAAGCGGTTCGTGATTACCAGATCCGTAAGAAATTTAAAAGTTTAAGAGCTGGTAAGGTAAGTGCCGGTGATGCAATTGATGCAATCCGGGAAGAGTATCCTTATCTCCAGTTCGATACAATAAGAAAGATTGTTTATCAGATAAGTAAATAGCTAATACTTGACAAATAATACTTATCAACTTATATTTCAAACGACTCTTTCAAAGGGTTCTCCCCTGCCCTTTGATGTAACAGAGTCGAGCCCAGTGGTCCCCCATCGCTGGGCTTTTTATTTTTTTTAAGGAGTATTCATGGCAACTAAGATTAAGAAGAGAACAATTAAACAGACAAAGAAATCCTCGGTTTCCCCATTCAACATTTATTGGGAGAAAAGGAATTACTACCTCCTCATTCTTGGATTGTTGGCTACAATTGTAGGATTCTATTTCATGACCATCGGACCATGGGACAGTTTTTCTTCATTAGTTGTTTCTCCAATAATTCTCTTTATAGCTTACATAATTATTTTTCCACTATCTATCTTTTTTAGAAAGAAAAAAGAGAAAGAACAATCTCCCCAAATGGGCAGGCAGGAAAACGAAATTGATCCTGGCAAAAGTTAAGGGGAATCTGGTTTCTACACAGAAAAATTCTTACCTTGTCGGGCAGAAATTATTGCTCGTTCATCCAATTGATATGAAAAACAACTTCATCGGAAAAAATGATGTTGTCGCTATTGATGTTGCGGATGCTGGAATTGGTGATACAGTTTTGTTAGTTCAGGAAGGAAAGGCAGTTCAGCAGATTCTCGGTCATAAAAATGCACCAGTCCATTCGGTTGTTGTAGCAGTTGTAGATTCAATTGATGTAGACGACAAATACTCTTCCAAAAAATAGAATTTCTTTAAAGTGAGTAAACTAAACTTTGAACAGTTGACTGATCTGTTTCTTCTTTTATCTGTTGAAGGAATTGGTCCGGGTAAATTTCGAAATCTTCTGGCAAAATTCAGAAATACAAAAAACATTCTCACAGCAGACTACCAATCTTTATTAAACGTTGAGGGAATCAGTACCAATCTTGCAAAACGAATCAGGAGTGCTTCAAAGAATAGAGATAGCAGTGAGAAATTCACAGAAAGTGAATTAAAGAAATTAGAAAAGCTGAATGGAAAACTGATTACAATATGGGATGAGAACTATCCACCAATTCTAAAAAAAATTTATGACCCGCCAATCCTTTTTTACATGCTTGGTGACTTTTCAAAAAATGATCAATACTCTATTGCGATTGTTGGTACGAGACAACCAACTAACTACGGAAAAATTCAAGCAGAAAAAATCGCTACAGATTTATCAAGACAAGGCATTAGCATTATTAGTGGGATGGCAAGAGGAATTGATTCAATAGCTCATAATGCTGCATTAAAAATGGGAGGAAGAACTATTGCCGTTATAGGTAGTGGTTTGGATGTAATTTATCCGTCTGAAAATCGAACATTATTTAATAAAATTGTTGAGACTGGAGCAATCATTAGTGAGTTTGCATTTGGTACCAAACCAGATGCACAAAATTTTCCAAGAAGAAATAGAATAATTTCAGGACTAAGTCTTGGAGTTGTTGTTATTGAAACTAAAGCAACTGGTGGTGCAATGCAAACTGCAGCATTCGCCTTAGATCAAAACCGTGAAGTGTTTGCACTTCCAGGCAACGTTGGGGTTGCTCAATCTGAGGGAACAAATTTGCTGATTCAAAAAGGAGAAGCAGAGTTAATTATTTCATCAGATGATATAATAAATGAGCTTGAACTCAAACTAAAACCCGTTCTCGGGAAAAACATTCCTAAGCAACAAATTGATTTAAGTTTGTTTGAAGAAAAAATAGTTAATGTGTTAAACTCTGAACCCCTTCAGATTGATAGAATTGCAACATTAGCCAATATGACTACATCAGAGTGTCTTGTTAATCTTTTATCTCTTGAGTTTAAAGGATTGATCAAGCAGTTACCGGGTAAGATGTTTGCTCTTTTATAATTGAGCTAAATTAATATTTCTTTTTTCCCTTCCACAAAGATTTCAGTCTTTCCTTCAGATTTTTTTCCTGGCCGCTTTCTGATGGAAAATAAAATTGTTTTTCATCCATTTCTTCGGGAAAGTATTTCTCAATCAAAAAATGATTTTCAAAATCGTGCGGATATTTATATTTCTCTCCATAACCCAATTCCTTCATTAAATTTGTTGGTGCATTACGAAGATGAGTTGGCACAGAATAAATTGGTTGTGTCTTCACTTCCTGTTCAGCTTTTGAGATTCCTAAGTATGAAGCGTTACTCTTTGGACTGGAAGCCAGGTATGTTGTACACTGTGCTAAAATAATGCGTGCTTCCGGCATACCGATTTTTTCTACGGCACCAAAAGTTGCTTCAGCCAGGACCAATCCGTTTGGTGATGCATTACCTATGTCTTCAGAAGCAAGCACGATCAATCTTCTCGCTATAAATATCGGGTCTTCTCCACCTTCCAGCATTCTGGCAAGCCAGTAAAGTGCTGCATCAGGATCGCTGCCTCGAACACTTTTAATGAAGGCAGAAATTATATTGTAATGTTCTTCACCACCTTTATCGTAAACAACATTTTTTCTTTGGATTATATTGTCAAGTAATTCCTTGGTAATGAAAATATTTTCTTTTTCTGTTTCCTGGATTACTGCAGATTCAAAAATGCTTAACATTATCCGGGCATCTCCACCGGATAGATATAACAAGTAATCTTCATCAGGAACTTCAACTTTAAATTTTGAAATGAATTCATCTTTATAAATTGCATTAGTCAGAATTTTATGCAAATCACTTTTTGAAAGTTCATTCAACACATAAACTCGTGCTCGGGAACGAAGAGCCGGTATAACTTCAAAAGAGGGATTTTCTGTAGTTGCACCAATCAATATTATCAAACCAGATTCAACTGAATGTAGCAATGCATCCTGTTGTGCTTTATTAAATCTATGAATTTCATCAATAAAAAGAATTGTTTTCAGTTCCAGACTTTTATTGTGCTCAGCAATTTGAATGATATTTCTAACTTCCTTTACACCGGCGGATATAGCGCTGATCTGGTAAAATTTTGAATCGGTTTCTTCAGCTATAATTTGTGCAAGAGTTGTTTTACCTGTTCCGGGAGGACCCCAAAGTATGAATGGACTAATATTTTTATTTTCAATCATCATACGGATGGGCTTGCCTTCACCAACCAGATGTTCCTGTCCATAAAATTCATTAAGCGATTTGGGTCTTACTCTGTCAGCAAGTGGAGTAGAAGGAATTTTTACTTTTATGTCACTTTTCTTCGACTTCAATTAGCGTCTCATCTTTTCGCTTCATATTATATTTTTCGCGAGCAACTTGTTCCATCTTAGCAGGAATCTTTTTTCGCAATGAATCTACTTCATTCTTTAGTTGTTCATTTTCCAGCTGAATTTTTTCAAGCTCAACCTGCATCGAATCGACACGACCTTTTAATCCCATATATTTTACTACGCCTCTTCCATTAAAGAAGATATAAATCAATCCAACAACTAGAATAAAAATAAAAACATAAAAAACTATTTTTCTTTTGCTTTTAGCCATCAGAGCGCCTGTTTGATTATCTTATCAATTAATTCTTCAAATGAAATTCCCGCTGCTTTTGCTGCTTTCGGAACCAGACTTGTTGCTGTCATTCCAGGAAGTGTATTTACTTCTAAACAAAAAAGTTCGTTCTTTTCATCCATTCTGAAATCGACTCGTGCATAACCTTCACATCCAAGAGACATAAATGCTGATAACGCTTGCTGTTGAGCTTTCATTGCGACATCTTCAGGAATATTTGCTGGCACAATATATTCGCTCATACCAGAAGTGTATTTATGCTTATAATCATAGAATCCACTCTTCGGAACAATTTCTAAAACAGGTAATGCTTCATTTAAAAGCATAGCAACTGTCAATTCTCTTCCTGGAATATATTTCTCAATTAAAGCTTTTGATGAGAACTGCAAAGCTAACTTTACCGCATCACTGACTTCTGATTCTTGTCTGACCAGAGTAAGACCAACCGTTGAACCCTGATCATTGGGTTTGATGATACACGGGAAATCAAGTTTTTTCTTTATTTCCGATTTTAATGAATCAATCTCACTTTCACTTTTTGATATTAGCCAATCAGCAGTTTGTACATTCGCTTGTTTGAAAATTACTTTGGATATTTCTTTATCCATTGCTAAAGCACTGGCCAAAATTTTAGAACCTGTGTATCTCAAACCCCTTAGTTCAATCAAAGATTGAATTGTCCCATCTTCAGCCCACTTACCGTGAAGAGCTGATAAAACTATATCAACATCATCAAATAAATTTGAATTGATAGCATCAATACTATTTCGATTTGAAATTTTAGCAAAATCTTTTTCTGAAAAAAATTGGTCCTCATCTTTTGGTTGATTTAATCCATAAGCTGGGTCAATAATTACAGTGGGGTACTCCAAAGTTTTTAATGCTTGAAGTACGCTTTTTCCAGACATTTTACTTACAGCACGTTCAGGAGAAGTTCCACCAACCAGTAAAGCAATTTTAGGTTTTGTATGAGTCATAATTTTTCTTTTAAATTCCAAGCATCAAATTACAATCAACAAACAGTTCACAAATTTCAATTATCAATGCAAGAAAAAATTAGAATTTTGCATTTGGAATTTGTGATTTTAAAAAACATTTCTCGGATCTTGTATAATCCCATATGTTTCTTCAGAAAGTTCAACTAATCTTTTTACATCTTCCATTGATAATTCATTAGGTGTCCCAAGTTGTTTTGCTTTATAAATTGTTTCAGCTGCATGTTCAAGTTTTTCCATTTTATAATAAGCATCAGTCACATTTTTGCCAAGGGTGAGTGCACCGTGGTTTTGCAAAAGAAATGCCCATCCATACTCAATATAAGGATCAAGACTTAAGGGAAGATCATTCGTTGATGGAGTTGCGTACTTGCACAAATGCACTTTGCCAAGAGTTAAAATTACTTCCGGGAAATAATGTTTTACCAATTCTTCACCTAACAACGAAAAAGCTGTTGAATAAACCGGGTGGCAATGAACAACCGCATTAACATCTTTTCTTTTTGAATAAGCATACAGATGAAGCTTAAATTCAGTAGTGATCTTTCCTTCGCCATTTAAATGCTGTCCGTTGAAATCGAATTCGAGAATATCTTTTTCGGTAATTTCGCCTTTGCTAATTCCCGAACGAGTTATGAGAATTGTATTATCGGAAGTGATTAGTGATATATTCCCATCACTGGCTGCAACAAATCCCTTTTCATAAACTTTATGACATACAGAAACTAATTTCTCGATCTCTGACATTTGCTTTCAAGCTCTTCCATTAATTTCATATTAATTAATCCATCTTCCCCTGTAACCGGAGGTGTTTGATTTTTCAGGAATGACTTCTGAACTGCACGCATCATAAAAAGAAATTTATTGCCGTGTTTTCTAAAACTCTTTTTGGCTTCACCTTCCAATAGAATTGTGAGTTTGGAAGGAGCACCTTTAACACCAATACAATTCTCAATACTAATTGCTCCTTTATTCCCAAGAATTTCTATCCTGTTGAATGCTTTCTTTGTATTGAACGAAACATTGAAAGATCCATAGCTATTATTTTTAAACTTAACTAGAGCAGAAACATAATCTTCGACTTCATAATTGTAAACAACATTATCCATGTAACCATTAATTTCTATTATCTCCCCTCCAATAAATCTCAAGAGATCGATCATATGAGTACCGAGGTCACGCAAGGCACCACCACCACTTAATTCTTTATTGAATCTGAAATTGTTTCCTGAAGAAAAATCAACATTAAATGAAACTGAGACTGAAACGAGTTTACCAATAGTTTGGTTCTTTATTAATTCTTTTGCTTTAAGTATCTGCGGATAAACACGATAAACATAATTCACTGCAAGTAGAACGTTATTATTCTTACAAGCTTCAAGCATTTCTTCTGCTTGTTTACTCGTCATAGCAAGTGGTTTTTCACAAAGTATATTTTTGCCCGCTTCAGCGGCTTTAATTACCTGTCCGTGGTGATCCGAATTAACACTGGCTATAAAAACACAACTGATATCAGATTTTAAAAATTCATCATAATTGTCAAAGTAACTTTTTGCACCTGATTTTTCGGCTAAATCTTTTGCACGATTTAGATTGTGACTATAGTAAGAATTTACAGCACTTTTTCTCAAAAACTTCATTGTCGGGATGAAAGTATGCTCGGTAAATCGACCACAGCCTGCAACTCCCCATTTTAATTTCTTAACAACAGGTCCTTTTATTTTAACCATACCAAATGATTTCTAAAAAACTTTATTAAATAATTTGAGTCGTTCCATTACCAAACTAATCGGTTTGGAATTAAGCATAATATAAAAATGAACGCTCGGTACATTTTTATCAAGTAGTTCGCGTACCTGATTTGCAGCCCATTCTACCCCTACATCAAGTACTTTATCCGGTTTAGCATTTTCGATTTCTTCAGAAAGAGCCGAAGGAATAGTAACATGAAAATCTTTGGGAATTGAATGAAGTTGTGCTTTCGAGGTTAATATTTTTAATCCGGGTATTATCGGTACGTTAACGCCAATTGAACGACACTTTTCAACATAATCAAAGTAAAATTTATTATCGAAAAACATTTGTGTAACAATGTAATCTGCTCCAGCGTCCACTTTTTGCTTTGCGAACTTTATATCTGCTTTTAAATTTGGCGCTTCAAAATGTTTTTCAGGATAACCACCCACACCCACACAAAAATTTGTAGCTTTAGCATCAAGAAGGGATTCTTCAAGATAAGTTCCTTTATTCATCTTCATTATCTGTTCTACAAGCTCAATAGAATTCTGATTAGCACTTCTACCCAAAGGAATTGGTTTTTCGTAACCACTATCGTCCCCTCTGATTGCAAGAACGTTATCAATTCCAAGATAGTTCAACTCAATCATAAAGTCTTCAGTTTCTTCACGTGTAAATCCTTTTACCAGAATATGCGGAACAGCATCAACATTATATTTATTCTGAATTAGTGCACAAATACCAAGCGTTCCGGGTCTTTTTCTTTTTACTTTCTTTTTTATTCCTCCCGGGGTTTCCTCATAAATAACTTCTGCTGAATGACTGGTTATATCTATAAAAGGAGGCTTGAATTTTATTATACCATCTAATACGTTTAATACAGCTTTAATATCTCCACCGCGCTTTGGCGGTATCAACTCGAAACTGATAAGAGGTTCTTTCGCTTTCTCTAAATGATCAATTACTTTCATTTAATCTCTTTTTGTTGAACAAATGATTTAATACAAATATAGACAAAGTTAATAATAATTAAGTCTGGCATGCAGCCATTTATTTGGAAGTTAATACTAACAAACTATTACCTGAATTCTTTATTGATTCTATATCAGTTTTTATCTTCATATACTTTCCTTCAAGAAATAATTCCGTTTGATCTTTATAATGATCGCTAAAAATATTTCCCGACTGACCCGTTGTTAAAATCAAATAGAACTCATCGGGCTTTGCAAAATCATAAATGAATCTCATCGAAGGTCCAAGCTCACAATCAAAAGGGTTATGATGAAATACAGGATTATTTTCTATGCTTTGATAAAATGCATACTCCGTGTTGAAGATTGTTGTTCCATCACCACTTATTTCATATGGACCGATATTTACCACTTCATCCAGAATCCAGGAAATACCAGCAAACGCGTGCTTAAAAGTAACAGTGTGAAGTTGTCCCCACTGCCAATCCTTCACATCCGAACTTACCGTTTTTTCAAGTTCATCCATCGCATCAGCCAGACTTTTTCTAATAATATCATCTCTGGTTTCTATTGAATTAGTTTGAGTGTCATCGAACCAATTTGAATAAGGATTTTGTAGTAATTCAAAAACATTTCTATAAGGAACATTTGCAAGAAAAACGTATTGGTTAAAAAGATCTTTTCCCATTTCATCCAGGTAAATATTTTTCATCAACTTGTCAAAAAAAGTTAAAAAGATTGCTGGTGCCTGCTGATGTTTATCCATTTCATAATTCCATTCACGCAATAATTGCAATGACTCTTCTAAATTATCATCTCCTATTTCAACATTTTTAAATGCATTTAATATAAATGGGACAATTGTTCTTGCATATGGTGACAATACATCTGACTGATATCGCATATAATCTTCAACTGAATGTTTACTATTTGCCTGAAGCAGTTCAGTTATTCTTTCAATTCTTGATGAGGGTTCCCAAAGGTTTGTAATATGGTACTTAAAATCTTTAATTACTTTATTGTTGGCTGTAGCAATGTAATTTTGAGAAGGATTGAATAAATATGGTAATTCGTTTCTCGGGACAAATCCTTTCCAATCATTTTTCGAATCTGAACCGTCAAATAAAAATGTTGTTGAGTTTGACGATCTTATTGGAATAGCTCCACCAAATACATATCCAATATTTCCTTCTCTGTCAGCGTACACAAAATTTTGTCCGGGAATATTAAACTTTTCAACTGCTGATTTAAATTCTTTCCAATCAGTGGCTTTGTTAATTTGCAAGAAAGCATCCATCTCATCACTTAATTCATTCCCCAGCCAGCGCATACTTATTGGTGGATAAGTTCTCTCGTCTTCATTAAAAATAAAATCGTAAGGATGTACATTTGAAATTATCGGTCCACGATGAGTTGATTTGATTTCAATCGGGACTCCGATTCCATCTCTTCTATAAATAGTATCTTGAATTATTTCTAAATCTTTCCAGTTACCATCAACTAAATATTTTAAATGAGTTGAGTCTAGAGTTTCAAAATAAAAATCTGTTTCATCTGTCATTATGTTGGTCAGGGTCCAGGAAATATTATCGTTCTTTCCAATGACAATTCCCGGAACACCCGGTAAAGTTACTCCTGCAGCATTCCAGGTTGGTGATTTGATAACCGCTGCATACCAGATCCCCGGCGCTCTGTACGCAAGGTGAGGGTCGTTTGCCATTATCGGTTTCCCTGAAGCGGACAACTCGGAATTTATCACCCAGTTGTTTGAACCAAGATGTGTTCCTGTCATTCCGAGAAATTTTCGGAATGCTTTATCTGTATCAATAAAGTTTGTGTTGATCTTTGCAAACTTTTTAATATTCTCTGGAATTATTGTTGGTGCATTTTCAGGGTAACCGGGAAGAATTTCTCTAACTTTTTCTTCTCCAAGTTTTTGGACGAGTTCAGTAAAAGCCAAATCTGTCCACCAACCTAAATTGAGTTCCCAAGCCATCATTCTTATTACGATTATGCAATGTTCGGGTTTCCATTCTTCAGGTTGATAGCCAAGGACATCAAATTCAACAGGTAATTTGTTTTTCTTTTCTTTAAGATAAAAGTTTACCCCTCGTGAATAAGCCTCAAGCACTTTAAGCGCTTCAGGATTCATTTTCTCTTTGATCATCTTTGCAGTTCTGCTAATTCCAACGGTTCTGAACATTCTATCAAATGGTACTGTCTCTTCTCCAAATATTTCACTTAATCTTCCTTCACCAGCTCGCCGAATCATATCCATAGAAAACATTCTTTCACTAGCATGCAGATAACCAAGCGTGAACGCAGCATCTTCATCATTCTCTGTGACAATATATGGAATAGCAAGACTATCAAAATATATTTTAACTTCTGATTTTAATGAAGGAGCGTTTAACTCTCCTTTATAAACAGGAAGAGATTCTTTTAGAGAATTGTAGAAAATATACCCACCGATAATGAAGATGATTATCAGTGAGACAACAATTCCAATTGTAACTTTTAACCAGGTTTGCATAAAATTTTATTATTAATGGGATTATTTTCATACAATTCCTAAAAATCTGTTGTAGTTTTCGGTAGTCCGAAAAAATATCAGAGGCAATAGTTTTATAAGCTCTTGAAAAAGTCAACGGGATATTCTTTTTCCCTATTGACATTCCAGGAAAACTCATAAGCTGATAATCCACTATCAGATTCCTCGATGTAATCTATCTCCTGCTGCTGAGAGGTCTCACCAGAAATAAGTTTTTACGTCAATGTCCAATGCAGAGTTCATTTTCATTTTTTCGGCAATAAGGAAATTTTCCCACAAAGCTCCTTTATCATTTCTTGTGGAAAGACTATTAAAATTTGAGATCAGCGCATTTCGTACACCAGTGTCATAAAAATAAATCTTACGCATCTTGGTAATTTATTCTGATATTTCTACTGAAAGGATGAAGTCTAAATACCGCAAACGCTTTTTCAAGAAGTATTTAGATACTTATTAATTGTATCTTTATCAATACCAATTGTTCCTGCAAGTTCATTATAAGAAACTTCACTCCCAATCTGTGCAGCCAGCGCAACTAAAAGCTTTTCTAAAACTTCTGGTTTCCTAATTCCTTCATAGCTTAAAACATCTTTAAAAGGGATAGCTCGGGTTATTTCTTTAAGAAGGTTTTTATTTTCATTAGGATTGGTCCCGATTTTCCGGATACATTCCATATAATATTCTTTCCTCTAAAAGTCTGTTAGTCTCCAACCAGCCAAATTCATTGTTAAGTTCTCTCATTGAAAAAGGGTAAAGAGTGTATTCAATTTTTCTGCCGGTTAGTGGCTCATTAATTTCATTTGATAGGTCGAAAGCAGAAGAGCCTGTTGCAATAACCTGGACTTCTTTTATTTGATCAACAAAAAGTTTTAGAGTTATACCGATATTTTTAACCCGCTGTGCTTCATCGATGAGGACAAGCCTCTTTTTGTCCAACAATATTTTTAAGTTTTGTTGATGTCGAAATCGGTTAATAGTTCCTTACATCGGGCTCATCACAGTTGAGATAAATTCTTTCATCAGGATATTTATTACCAATCTCTTTAATCATAGTGGTTTTACCAACTTGACGTGCACCATAAATAACTAATAACTTTCCTTTAAAAATCTCGCTTCAATGGATTTAGAATTTCTCTTTGATATGACTACGATTACCGAACTTTTGAGTTCAAACATAAGTTATTTCGATCATAATCGCAAATTCTTATAATATTTTTCGATTATGATCGCAGAGTGTTATGATTTTTGCAACGTAGCAGAAAGAAAGAAGAACCAAGAAAGTGTATGAATGTATGGTTGTATGAGGAAAGATTCATAATTCTTTGCCCAATAGCCAATATAAATTATAGTGATTCAATTCGACTAAATTTAAAATTAATAAGCAATTGCATAAATTACTCCCGCATAAAAAAAATATTTATTTTAATCCTACAACCTATAAAACTATTTCAGCTTCAGGAATAATCTATTGAGCAAAAAAAAATCTAAGAAAAAAGTTCGGGCTGTAAAAAACAAACCGGAGAATGCCGTAAAAACTTCGGAGCTCATCTATACGAGTATCTTTGGAAAAAAATTCAAGTATTTTATTTTACTGCCTGTCTTGGTTTCAGTTGCGGCTGGCATTTATTTTATTTACTCTGCAAATAAAACGAACGAATATTTCGGGTTCCCGCTTGACGATCCAGTGGATTCATCTTACCTTTCACGAAAAATCTTATTGAATATGGAAGCTTCTCTTATTTTAAAAACAATTAGTAACATCAGGTTCAACATCTCCAATTTACACTTTGCTGTTGTCTCTATTCTATATCTTCAGTAACAATGAATTCATAATCAGCTATTTGCTTGGGGTGGTGTTCGGGGTACTGCTTGTTTATATGATGACAAAACTTTCTCTCCGTCAGTTCAGAAATTCAGGACTACTTTCTATCCTTGCAGCTTTGCTCATAGCTCTTCAACCCAGATTAAACCTGATAAACGTTTCCGGAATGGAAACATCAATGTTCATTTTTTTAATAGCATCGAGTCTTTTCGCATATCAAAGTAAAAAGATTATACTGCTTGGTATTTTTCTGGGACTAACTATATCGTGCCGTCCTGATGGTTTTGTTTTATGGATTGCGATTGCTTTCGACTATTTTCTGAGAAAGACTTTCTTAAGTAAAAATATATCACCATCATCTGAACAAAATATTAACTTCAGGGAAATTGCAACAGCATTTTCCATAGCTGCAATTTTTGCCGGTGCGTACTCGTTCATCTTTAATTACCTTCTATCCGGTTCAGTTTTACCAAATACATTCAGTGCAAAAATTGAATATTACAGTCAAAGGAATAGAAGCCTTTTTATCAAAAATGAAGTTCTGAAATATTTTTTCTGAAGCAGAATTATTCTGGTATGGCTACCCTTCTTATTTTATTTATTAATGATTCTCAAATCAATTATCAAAAGAGAGTATAACACTTACCTTGTATTTGTTTTATTTATTATTGGTCTGATCACAGTGTCCTACATTAAGCTACCATTCGCACACCGATTCGGAAGATACCTGATGCCTGTAATCCCCTTTTATATTCTAATTGCGGTAGCAGGTGTTGAAAAAATGATAAGTTTCATCCAGGCAAGATTCTCAAAAGGAAAAAGTTATCTTTCCAAATATCATTTTTAATGCATATGCAATTGCTGCAATAATATTGTTCGGTTATCAGAATACTAAAAACAGCGAAGAATATAGTTTCTTGTGTAAATATCATAATGATCGTCACGTTGCAGCCGGTAAATGGATAAATAAGAATACTATTGAGATACAGATGTCAATAGCAACACACGATGTGGGCGCAATAGCATTTTATGGGAAGAGAAAAATAATTGATTTAGCCGGGCTGATAACACCTGAACTCATAGAACACATCAATGACAGGATGTATTCAGAATATATGTAATGATTCCTCGCGAATCAAAAAGTCGACTACATTATTACACTCAGAAACTGGTTTGAAGTTGTAAATGATAAACCCATTTTTACTCCAGTTAACAGCTTCGAGTTCCTTGACATATCTTTAAATTTAATCCGAGTCGCGTCTCACATACAGCCGAGAGAAGTATCGCAAAGAAACCAAGCAGCCAGACAAATGCTGCAAAAAGGTACTAATTCAGGAGTTCTTAATATTCTTCATCAGTCACTGAATTTGGATGGTAGAATATTTTCAAATACGAATTTTCTGCTTGGTACACATATGAGTCGATTAAAAAATATCCTGAAGCAGAAAAATATTTTAAGGATGCCATTAAGCTATACCCCGAATTTACTGAGGCATATTTTGGACTTGGAAAAGTAAATTTTGAGCAGAGAAAACTGGAAGAGTCTTATTCTTATGCAATTAAGGCTCTTGAATTTGATCCAAATTTCTTACCAGCATTGCAGCTTAAGGATAGGTTAAGATCCTATTTATTAAGGAAATAACTTTAATATACCTCTGCCCTTATCTCAACCTTAGCCTTTCTAATCAATGACACTCCATTTAGATGAAACTTCTGGCTGAATATTGAGCTTCGGACTAATGTATTTTATTCCAAGGTTCATTCCCCTCAAAATAATAATTACTCCAAGAAGAATCGTAAGTACCTGGAACTGCTTTTCTTATTTTTGTTCGTATTCCGATGTTAATGAACTTACCAAAAACAGAAGCAGCAAACATTGAAGGAACCGTTCCAAGTCCGAAAAGAATCATAACCGCAGCACCGGAAATTGCATTACCACTGGCGATGGCACCGGCTAATGCAACATAAACAAGTCCGCACGGTAGAAAGCCATTTAGTATTCCGATGAGGAACATTGCGGAGAAAGTTCCTTTTTTGAAAAGTCATACCAATGTTTGATTTTAAGGGCTGTGCAAGTTTTTGCATTATTGGATGCTGTGCAAAAAAGTTCTTATATTTTTGCGGAAGAATCACTGCTACTATAACTATAACTCCAAGAACAATTGAAACAACTTGCTGCGTCCCAGCAAGAGCAATTCTTCCGCCAAGCAATCCTAAGATTGCACCAAGAAAAGAGTATGTAACTACCCTTCCGAGATTGTATAAAATTCTTCCGGTAAGAAATGAAAGACTTGATGAAGTTCGAACAGGCAGGGCAATAGCAATCAGTGCACATTCCGATGCAGTGCAAACTTCCAACTAATCCAACTAAAAACGCTGCAAATATTTCTGGTGACATAGATTTAATCCTTCCTGTCATCCTGAATTCATTTCAGGATCTTTTTATTTCACTCTGGAGATGCTGAAACTAGTTCAGAATGACAAAATCTCATTCAACTGTTAATTGCTCTTTCATTATAATACATATTCCCACCCATCGTCCAATTTAACTTAACCCTCCAAAAACCTTTTTGTAATCTCTGGACAGGAATGATCTGGTTCCCAACTTCACTAATCTGCAATGGAAGTTTAAAATCAAGACGAAAGGATCAGACAGGTCTATAAAAATAAATTTCACCTGATTTATTTTTTACCGAATATTCGTTTGGAAATAAAATTGAAATTGCATTCCCATCAAAATTAATTTGCACTAGCTCATCGAGTGATTTTGTTCTGCTCTGCTTATCTATTTCGTCCTGATAAACTGAGAGATTTCTCATAGTAATGATCTGAAACCAGGCTAACGTCCTGAGTCACAGAATATTACAGTCATTGTAACACTGAGTACAACAAAGATTATTATCCCAATCAATATTCCGATGCCCGATTAATCTTCACTCTTTTTTATTTTTTTTCAGATTTTTTTTATAGGAGCGAGGAATGAAGTAGTAACCCTCTCAATTAATTTATCACCACTATAAACTCCTAAATTAATTGGTGTGCTCATTTTGGTAAGTTCATTTTTAGGGAGTAGAATCAAAAACTTAGCATCTATATTACCTTGTGGTTGAATAACTAAATCATTCCCGACTAACTTTAATTCACCCTGTAAACCTTCAAGTTTCAGATTGACGGGAATTTTGTTAAATGTTTTATTTACTATATTCAGATCATAAAGATTGCTTACCATATCATTTGGTTGTTCCTGATAAAGAAGTCCCGGCAGTTCTGAGCACTGTTACACTAAATTCTGATCTGTTCAAGAGTAAGATAACTAACAATGAAACAAGCACGGTTAATAATCTGAGTAACCAATCGCACGTGGAGTAAATTTCGATTTGGTTTTTTTCTCTATTGAATTAATTGAAGCATAACGGATAAGTCCTCTTGGCCTTTTAATTTTATCCATTATATCATCACAAGCATCAATACAAGCCGTACAGTTAACACATTCAAGTTGAATTCCATTCCGGATGTCGATTCCGGTTGGACAAACTTCCACACATTGATAACACTCTATACAATCACCACGGTTTTCCCGACCTTCATCACGCTTAAATCTTTTTCTTGGTTCGCCGCGTACATTGTCATATGCAATTACAATTGAGTCCCTGTCAAGTAATACTCCCTGCAACCTCCCATAAGGACAAACAATTGTGCAGCTTGTTCTCTGAAGTTGGAAAAGACAAAATAGAAAATTCCAGAGAATACTGTTATGGCAAATAATCCCTGGAGATGTTCAGATGGAGGATCAGTAATTATTTTAACTAATGCATCTATCCCGATGATATAGGAAAGAAAAATATTTGAGATAAAGAAAGCAATTGCAAAAAAGATAATCTGTTTTGAAAATTTTTTGAAAAACTTATTCATCGTCCACGGAGCCGAATTCAATTTATGCTGGTCTCTTGCATCTCCCTCAATCCAGTATTCTATTTTGCGGAAGACCATTTCCATAAAAATTGTTTGTGGACATGCCCAGCCACAAAATATTCTTCCGAAAACCGCAGTAAACAGAATTACAAAAACAACAATTGAGATCATCGCAATAACTAGAAGTGAAAATCGTGCGGGCCAAAAAGTACCCCAAAAAGTATAAATTTTCTGTTGAGAAAATCAAAGAGCATAAAAGGGTGACCGTTGATCTTGAGAAAAGGAGTTAATAAAGAATTAAAAGCAGGAAAGCCGAAACAAAAATTCTTGCTTTGTGAAATCTACCGGGCGGTTTTTTAGGATAAACCCATTTTCGTTTCCCCTCATCTGTAACTGTAGCTAGTTGATTTCGGAAAGATTAGTTTCTTCATCGTATAGCTGTTGTTCAAGTATATCTTCGTTCATAATTTACAAATCGATTTAACAATCGTTATTCAGTTTTTTCTTCCTCCCAGATTTCTCCTTCAGGTGCTTTTGGAGCTGCAGGCTGCGTTCCCTGCAAACTTAAAATATAACTTGCTACATCCTGCATCTGGTTTGCATTCAGCTGAGTTTGCCAACTGATCATTCCCTTTTCGACCACACCGTATTTTATTGTGTTAAAAACATTTTTTATTCCACCGCCATGAATCCAATATTTATCGGTTAGATTTGGACCGACTATTCCCCCTCCGTCTGAAGCGTGACAGGCAATACAATTAGCTTCAAAGATTTCTTTACCTTTTGTAAATCAGCAGCATCAGTAAGAAGTTTTACAGTTTCTTCATTCACCAAAGCTCCGGATTTCATCAAGGCTTCCTTTTCAACAGAGGCTTTATTTACCTCAGCATTATATTCTTCCTGCATTACCTAGCCGACCCAAAAACGTGATATTGAAGCATGTAATAAACGGCAAAAATAATTGTCAGGATGAAAAGCCAGGAAAACCATGGTGGGATTTTACTATCAAGCTCTCTAATACCATCGTAATCGTGATCTAACATAATCTCTTGCTCACGTTCAATTGGCGTTGATTTTGTCATTGCTTGTCTGATCTTAGAAAATTTGAAGCCTTCTTCTCTTTTACAACTTTAGGTTTTGCTTCAAAATAAATAATGCTCAGAAGCGTTATCACAACAAACAATAGAAGCAACAGTGCAACTGTATCGTAGTAGTTTGGGGGAAAATCAGATTCACCCGCTGCAAAAGTCTGTCAGCAAAATAAAACTACAAATAAAAAAATCGATTTAATTATTATAGTACCTTTGGAGTTTGATATTTTTCATTTTGTACCACCTGTAAAATTTGAAATCTCATTATTTTTCATTTTCGAGCGGTAACTCACTCATTGTTTGAATGTATTTTTTATCAACTTTTAATAACCAGATTGACATTCCAACAAAGAATAAAATAAATATCAACATTGAAACGATTGTGTAAAATTCAATTCCTTCGATAGATTGTAAAACTTCTTAAACATATTACTTACCCCCTAATTGTTACGTTTGAACTTGCTTTAATATCAGTACCCAGTCTTTGCAGATAACCTATCAATGCGATTATTTCTTTATTTGGTTCAGCCGGTGCACCGGAGTTTTGTAAATCAGCGGCAATTAGCTCAGCTTGTTTCTGTAAATCATCGTTTGCAATTTTTTCATATCCTTCAGGATAAGGAACTCCAATAGTTCTCATTACATTAATTTTTGATTCGGTTGAAGAAGTATCCAAATCATTTTTATGAAGCCACGGATAAGAAGGCATTAATGATCCGGGCGACATACTCGATGGATTTTCCATATGTAAATAATGCCATAGATTTGGATATTTACCTCCGATTCGGTGCAGATCGGGTCCGGTTCGTTTTGATCCCCACAGGAATGGATGATCGTAAACATATTCTCCTGCTTTGGAATATTCTCCGTATCTCTCTGTCTCACTTCTGAAAGGTCGAATCATCTGCGAATGACAGCTATTACAACCTTCCCGTATATAAATATCTCTTCCCTGCAATTCAAGAGGTGTGTATGGTTTAACTGCCGCATAGTCGGAATATTAGATTTGATCAGGAATGTCGGCACCATTTCAAATACCGCGCCTATTAGTACAACAACCAAAGTCAGTCAATAAAAATTACCGGCTTTCCTTCGAGTTTACGGTGAATTACTCCACGCTTCAGTTGGATCTTTGAATTTTTCAATGCGGGAGCTTCTGCTGTTCTTCTTTCGCAAATGATCCCTGTTTGCTGTTTTAACTAAATTATAAACCATCACTAATACACCAGCTAAGTACAAAGAGCCGCCAATCAACGAATCATATACATCGGTACAATCTGCAAAACTGTTTCAAGGAAGTTTGGATATTGTAAAACTCCCTGTGGAGTAAATTGTTTCCACATTAACGATTGTGTAATACCTGCGAACTACATAGGCAGCGCATAAAAAACAATTCCAAGGGTGCCAATCCAGAAATGGACATTAGCAAGTTTTTCTGAATAAAGATTTGTATTCCACATTCTTGGGACTATCCAGTAAAGAATACCAAATGTTAAAAATCCATTCCAGCCTAGCGCACCAATGTGAACGTGGGCAATAATCCAGTCGGTAAAATGTGCGATTGCATTTACATTCTTAAGTGAAAGCATCGGACCTTCGAATGTAGACATACCATATGCAGTCACCGCAACGACCATAAATTTCAAAATCGGATCTTCACGCACCCTGTCCCAGGCACCACGAAGGGTGAGCAATCCGTTTATCATTCCTCCCCAGGAAGGAGCAATCAACATAATAGAAAAAACTGTTCCCAGAGATTGAGCCCAATCGGGTAATGCAGAATAAAGCAGATGGTGAGGTCCCGCCCAGATATAAATAAAAATCAAGGACCAAAAGTGAATAATTGAAAGCCTATATGAATAAACAGGTCTGTTTGCTGCTTTTGGAAAGAAGTAATACATCAACCCGAGATATGGCGTTGTAGGAAAAAAGCTACCGCATTATGTCCGTACCACCACTGAACAAGTGCATCCTGAACGCCCGCATAAACCGGATAGCTTTTTAAAAATGAAACCGGAATTTCAATTGAATTTACAACATGCAATACAGTTACTGTAACAAATGTTGCAATGTAAAACCATATTGCAACATACATATGTTTTTCACGGCGCTTGATAATTGTACCAAACATGTTTATACCGAAAGCAACCAAACAAGCGCAATCACAATATCAATTGGCCATTCAAGTTCAGCATATTCTTTGCTTGTTGTAATTCCCAGTGGAAGCGTAATTGCAGCAGCAACTATGATTAACTGCCATCCCCAGAAATTAAACTAGCTTAACATATCGCTGAACATTCTGGCTTTGCACAACCTTTGAAGCGAATAGTAAACTCCCGCAAAAATTGCATTCCAACAAAAGCAAAAATAACAGCATTTGTATGCAGGGGCCGTATTCTACCGAAAGTTAAAAATGGAATATTAAAACTTAATGAAGGAAGAAATAACTGTATGGCTATTATAATACCGACAAGCATCCCGACCAGTCCCCATACAACAGTTGCGATAGCGAATTTTCTTACGATCTCATTATCATAACTAAATTTTTCTAACTCGATCAACATCTCCTTTAATTGTCTTAGATTTATTTTTCTTTTTCAATTTTTTTATTCTCATCAAATAAAATCCTGACGGAAGGTGTATAAGTATCTTTATACTGTCCGTTTCTTACAGCCCTTAAAAATGCAATTAGAAATGCAACAGCAACCAACAGGCTGGCGGCTATCAAAATGACAATGACTGAAATTTTAATTCCTCCCTCTTAAAAGCTCCTTTCCTTTAGCAAAATAATTTGTTGACAACGTGGCAAAAATAACAACAGAAATTGAGCTCAAGGGCATTAGTATTGCAGCAATAATTGGGGAAAGCATTCCCTGAACTGCAAAAGTTAGTCCAAAAAGATTATACAAAAATGATATAACAAAACTAATATAAATTATTTTAATTGCCGATTGTGAATATTTAAGAAACTTCGGAAGGTGATTCAAACTTGAAGCATCTAAAATTGCATCGCAGGCAGGTGAAAAACTGCTGATGTCTTCAGTAACCGCAATACCAACATCACTTTGTTTTAATGCACCTGCATCATTCAATCCATCGCCAATCATTAAAACTTTTTTGCCTGATTGTTTGTAAGATTTTAAAACTCCAATTTGTCTTCGGGTGATTGATTAAAGTGCAACTCATTTTCATCATTAAAATATTTAAGTAAGTTATATTTCTCACCTTCATTATCTCCAGAAAATAAAGATAGATTATAATTTTCACCAAGTGTCTTGATTATTTCATTTATTCCTTCGCGGTATGAATTCGTAACTGAAAAGAAACCTAATAGTTCATCATTTATTGAAACATAAATTTTTGTTCCCGTATTTATTTTCATCGACTGAACCATCAATAAATACTCTTGAACCGACTTTTAATTGATTCCCATAAACAACCCCTGTAATCCCAAGTCCGGCTATTTCATCAAACTTTGTTACCGGAAAAAATTCTTCTCCTTCCAGAGAGTAAAATATTTTTCTGCTTAATGGATGGGTTGAATTTCTCACCAAAGATTTTATGATTTTCTGCTGGAATGAATTAAGAACTGTTCCTGTAAAAATTAAATCTGATTTACCAAGTTGAGTGATTGTTCCGGTCTTATCAAACACAATTGAATCAATCTTTGCAAGGTCTTCTATTACTGAGAATTTCGAAGATAAAGTTTATTTCTTCCAAAAATTCTCATTGCATTGCCAAGTGTAAAAGGAACTGAAAGTGCAAGTGCACACGGACAAGCAACAATTAATATTGCAGTAAAAACATCTAATGCTGTTGCAACACTTGACTGAAACCATAAGCCTGCTGAAACAAAAGCAATCAACAAAATCGCAAATGTAAAATATTTGCTTACAACATTTGAAAAATTTGTGAAGTAGCTTTCAGAGGATTTATCCAGATTGTTGAATATCTCATTGTTCCAGAGCTGAGTAAGATAACTCTGAGAAACTTCTTTTATTACTTCAAGCTCGATTACACTGCCAAGCTGTCTTCCCCCGGCATAAATAAATTCACCGGAAACTTTGTTCACTGGTTTCGATTCTCCGGTAACAAAACTGTAGTCGATTCTTCCGCTACCATTTAGTAAGATTGAATCAGCAGGTATGATTTCATTTTTTGTTACGATGATTTTGTTTCCAATCATCAGCTTGTTTATCGGGATTGACTTTTCAGAATTATCAATTTTAATTGTTACTGATAACGGAAAAAAAGATTTATAATTTCTCTCAAAATTCAGATAGGAATATGTTTTTTCCTGAAGGAGTTTTCCCGAGCAGGAGAAAGAAAACTAATCCTGTGAGTGAATCGAAATAGCCTGAACCGGTTTGTGAAATTAATTCATACAGACTGCGCCCGAACAAAGCCAAAATGCCCAGAGATATCGGGAAATCAATATTAATTATTTTTTTTCGCAGACCTTTTAGTGCAGAACCAAAATATTCCCAGCCCGAATAAAAAACGACCGGAAGAGAAAGTATCAGATTCAGAGTAATAAAAAAATTTTTAAGTAAAGAATCCGTTACATCTATTCCAAGATATTCAGGAAAAGAAAACAGCATAACATTCAGAAAGCAAAAACCTGCAATACCTATCCTGTAATGAAGCATCTTTGATACCAAGTCTTCGACTTTTTTATCAACACTCTCCAAAAGGATTTGAGGTTCATATCCGATTGAAGTTAAAAGTCTGACTAAACTCTTTAAGAGAGATCTTTTTCTGATTAAACGTTACACTCAATTCTTTTTTAAGGAAATCTACCTGAGATGAACTTACTCCGTGATTTAGCTTATAAAGATTTTCAAGCAGCCAGATACATGAACTGCAGTGCAATTGCGGAATGTGGAAAGTTACTTTGCTATATTGACTCGTCCTGGAAATCGAGAAGTCTCTGAATTGTGGATTCATCATCAAGATAATCGAACCTCGTTCCAAAATTTAGCTTGGGAGAGTTACCTGGTGTTTCATCAAGATTGTAATAGTTGCAAAGTTTATTCTGATCCAGAATTTCGTAAACGGTTTTGCAACCATTGCAGCAGAAAAGTTTCTCATCAATTTTTATTGAACCATCTTTGCATTCCTCTCCGCAGTGATAGCACGACAGAGCTTTTTCAATTTTCTTTTCGGTATTCAACGTGAATATTAATTAAATGAATACGATAGTTAATAAGCCTATAGGTTTGGTTTTATTACCATTAGGATCACTGCTGCCCATGGAGCCAATGTTGCAACTGATCCCCAAATATCCCACTGTTTTGCCAACTTAAAATATTCATCCCATCCGAATTTAGATTCATCCTTTGCTAGTATAACTATTTTTTTTTGAATTGGGACAACCTTTGCCATAAAAGCTGCGCCAGATATTATATATAAAACTATCGACCAGAAGATCCATCCTGTGCTTATTAAATTATAGCCTCCGTGAAGTGCAGCACCAATTCCAAATAACAATAAAATTGAAACCCCTGGCATAGTAAATAATCTATCTGCTTTTATTATTCCTTCCCACGTACTGAGAATGTGCAGTCTGTCCTTTGTTTTTTCGGCCTGCGATTTCCAAAAAGGAGCTAATGTAATATTTCCAAGAAAAATTATAACTGCTATGATGTGAATTAGTACAAGATAAAAGTAAATCATTTTCCCTCCTTAATTTTCTAATCATTTCAGTTTAAAATAAACCGAAAGTATGCAATAAAAAACCCCGTACGCAAAACGAACGGGGTTAAAATAAAAGTTGGCGACTACCTACTCTCCCACACACCTGCGCATGCAGTACCATCGGCGTACCGGGTCTTAACTTCTCTGTTCGGAATGGGAAGAGGTGTATCACCCGGGCTATAGTCACCAAAATCTAAAAATTTATGCTGAAATTTTTTCAGCATCTCTGAGATTCCGAAATAAATTCGGAATGACATATCAAAATAAAGAAGATTGAAAGAGCAGAGCTTGTTGAGAATTTGAAACGTAACCTGTTTATAAAAATAAATGGTTAAGTCTCACGACTTATTAGTACTGCTTGGCTAAATATATTACTACACTTACACCTGCAGCCTATCAACCTCGTAATCTCCGAGGAGTCTTAAGTTACTTACGTAAGGGATACCCAATCTTGAAGCGTGCTTCGCGCTTAGATGCTTTCAGCGCTTATCACAACCGTATATAGCTACCCAACGATGCCACTGGCGTGACAATTGGTACACTAGAGGTACGTTCGCTTCGGTCCTCTCGGTACTAGAAGCGACCCTTCTCAAGTATCCTGCGCCCGCATAGGATAGGGACCGAACTGTCTCACGACGTTCTGAACCCAGCTCACGTACCGCTTTAATTGGCGAACAGCCAAACCCTTGGGACCTTCTTCAGCCCCAGGATGCGATGAGCCGACATCGAGGTGCCAAACCTTACCGTCGATATGAACTCTTGGGTAAGATCAGCCTGTTATCCCCGGCGTACCTTTTATCCTTTGAGCGACGGCACTTCCACTCGCAGCCGTCGGATCACTAAGTCCTGCTTTCGCACCTGCTCGACCTGTATGTCTCGCAGTTAAGCTCCCTTGTGCCTTTACACTCGACGCATGATTACCAACCATGCTGAGGGAACCATTGAGAGCCTCCGTTACAATTTTGGAGGCGACCGCCCCAGTCAAACTACCCGCCTAACACTGTTCCTAATCCTGATTCAAGGATCGAGGTTAGAATCCAAATAAAACAAGGGTGGTATTTCACCTTTGGCTCCACCGAAACTAGCGTCCCGGCTTCAAAGCCTCCCACCTATGCTACACATGCCCTATCCGAACCCAATATTAGGGTGCAGTAAAGGTGCACGGGGTCTTTCCGTCCATATGCGGGTAACCGGCGTCTTCACCGGTACCACAATTTCACCGAGCCCGTGGTTGAGACAGTGCCCAAATCGTTACACCATTCGTGCAGGTCGGAACTTACCCGACAAGGAATTTCGCTACCTTAGGACCGTTATAGTTACGGCCGCCGTTTACTGGGGCTTCGATTCAATGCTTCGCCTTGCGGCTTACATCTCCTCTTAACCTTCCAGCACCGGGCAGGTGTCAGTCCCTATACATCGTCTTGATTGACTTCGCAGAGACATGTGTTTTTGCTAAACAGTCGCTTGGGCCATTTCACTGCGGCCTCTTTCAGCTTTGCCCGCGAAGGACATCACCTACAAGAGGCACCCCTTCTCCCGAAGTTACGGGGTTAATTTGCCGAGTTCCTTAACCACGGCTCACTCGAGCGCCTTAGAATACTCATCCCATCTACCTGTGTCGGTTTGCGGTACGGTCTGATAAATTTCTCCCGCACGAAGATTTTCTCGGCAGTATGATTACAGTCAGTTTGTGTCCAAAGGACTCCCGTTCGCATCTCGGCCTTAAGAAAGCGCGGATTTACCTACGCTCTCAGCCTACTTGCTTAGACCACCTAATCCAACAGGTGGCTGACTTTCACTCCTGCGTCCCTCCTTACGGTCGAACAAAATTTACCAGGTACAAGAATATTAACCTGTTTACCATCACCTACGCCTTTCGGCCTCGGCTTAGGATCCGACTAACCCTGAGATGACTAACATTGCTCAGGAAACCTTAGATTTTCGGCGTCTCGGTTTTGCACCGAGATTATCGTTACTAATGCCAACATTTGCTTTTCTATACGCTCCAGTTAACCTCGCAGTTAACCTTCAATGCATATAGAATGTTCCTCTACCACTCCGACAAGTCGGAGTCCACAACTTCGGTAAATAGTTTAAGTCCCGTGTATTGTCGACGCTAAGTCGCTTGACTAGTGAGCTATTACGCACTCTTTAAATGAATGGCTGCTTCTAAGCCAACATCCTAGTTGTCTAAGCAACTTAACATCCTTTCTCTGTTAACTATTATTTGGGGACCTTAGTTGGTGGTCTGGGTTGTTCCCCTCTCGGCCGTGAAGCTTATCCCTCACAGCCTGACTCCCGAAAAACATATGACAGGAATTCGGAGTTTGTCTGGGTTTGGTACCGTTGTGACAGCCCTAGCCCAATCAGTGCTCTACCTCCTGCATACTATTAATCGAGGCTAGCCCTAAAGCTATTTCGAGGAATACGAGCTATTTCCGGGTTTGATTGGCCTTTCACCCCTACCCTCATCTCATCCAAGCGGTTTTCAACCCACAATAGTTCGGACCTCCATGAGGTTTTACCCTCACTTCATCCTGGACAAGGGTAGATCACCCGGTTTCGCGTCTACCGCATGTTACTTCAATCGCCCGATTAGGACTCGCTTTCGCTGTGGCTGCTTCCCTTAGGGAATTAACCTTGCAACATACGAGTAACTCGTTGGCTCATTATCCAAAAGGCACGCTGTCATCCCGATAAATCGGGACTCCAACCGTTTGTAAGCACACGGGTTCAGGTACTATTTCACTCTCCTACAAGGAGTTCTTTTCACCTTTCCCTCACGGTACCTGTTCACTATCGGTTACGGATGAGTATTTAGCCTTACCAGATGGTTCTGGCAGATTCCCACAAACTTCCACTTATTTCGCGGTACTTGGGAACTTGTTCCAAAGAGTTATATTGTTTTCGCTTACAGGACTATCACCTTCTGTGGTAGAACTTTCCAGAACTTTCAGCTAACAACATAATTTTTGACTCTTCGGCTTATCGGTAATTCAGCCCGAACAAGCCCCGCAACACTGTTGACGCAAGGGTTACCTCCTTTAACACGCCATACAGTTTAGGCTATTTCCATTTCGCTCGCCACTACTCAGGAAATCACTATTGTTTTATCTTCCACCGGGTACTTAGATGTTTCAGTTCCCCGGGTTAGCTTCTTACAACCTATGAATTCAGTTGCAGATATCCCAACATTACTTGGGATGGGTTGCCCCATTCGGAAATCCACGGGTCTTAGGTTATTTCCACCTATCCGTGGCTTATCGCAGGTAGTCGCGTCCTTCATCGCCTATCCGTACCAAGGCATCCACCGTGTGCCCTTAATAACTTAACCAAAAATTTTTATAAACAGATAGATTTCGCATTCTCTATGTTTTTTACAAGCTCAGTAAAATCTTTGCATAAAACATTGATTTTTACTCTTTCAATCTTTCAAAGAACAATCTAAAGGAATTAACCTTTGTGGAGCTAATCGGGATCGAACCGATAACCTCCGCCTTGCAAGGGCGGCGCTCTCCCAATTGAGCTATAGCCCCAAAAACTAATCAAAGTTTTTTGGGGTGATAGTTATAATCTTTAATACACACCCAGTATGTGGGCCTGAGTAGAGTTGAACTACTGACCTCACGCTTATCAGGCGTGCGCTCTAACCATCTGAGCTACAGGCCCATTGATTATCTTAGACAACAAAAAATCACCTCAAAAATATTCAAGATGAATTTGCGGCCTGAGCATCACTAAAGTAAGAACAAAAAAATAAAAGAGTGAGTCGTAAGTGTCAATCTCGGTTTCGGATTACTCTTAGAAAGGAGGTGATCCAGCCGCACCTTCCGGTACGGCTACCTTGTTACGACTTAGCCCCAGTCACCGGTTTTACCTTAAACAGCTCCCTCCTTGCGGTTAGGACACTGGCTTTGGGTACCCCCGGCTTCCATGGCTTGACGGGCGGTGTGTACAAGGCCCGGGAACGTATTCACCGCGGCGTGCTGATCCGCGATTACTAGCAATTCCAACTTCATGGAGTCGAGTTGCAGACTCCAATCCGAACTGAGGATACATTTGAGGGATTGGCTCCACCTCGCGGTTTCGCAACCCGTTGTTGTATCCATTGTAGCACGTGTGTGGCCCTAGGCGTAAGGGCCATGCGGACTTGACGTCATCCCCACCTTCCTCACTACTTGCGTAGGCAGTCCCATTAGAGTGCTCAGCATTACCTGATGGCAACTAATGGTAGGGGTTGCGCTCGTTGCGGGACTTAACCCAACACCTCACGGCACGAGCTGACGACAGCCATGCAGCACCTGTACAACAGCCCCGAAGGGAAGGGTACTTTCATACCCGGTCTATTGCATTTCAAGCCTAGGTAAGGTTCTTCGCGTTGCATCGAATTAAACCACATGCTCCACTGCTTGTGCGGGCCCCCGTCAATTCCTTTGAGTTTCAACCTTGCGATCGTACTCCCCAGGTGGAATACTTAATGCGTTAGCTTCGGTACCGAACCTTTCGACCCGACACCTAGTATTCATCGTTTACAGCGTGGACTACCAGGGTATCTAATCCTGTTCGCTCCCCACGCTTTCGCGCCTTAGCGTCAGTAATGGACCAAGAGACCGCCTTCGCCACTGGTGTTCTTCCAGATATCTACGTATTTCACCACTACACCTGGAATTCCATCTCTCTCTTCCGTACTCAAGATTAGCAGTCTCAAAGGCAGTTCTACAGTTAAGCTGTAGGATTTCACCTCTGACTTGCTAACCCGCCTGCGCGCCCTTTACACCCAGTAAATCCGGACAACGCTTGCCCCCTACGTATTACCGCGGCTGCTGGCACGTAGTTAGCCGGGGCTTTCTCTGAGGGTACAGTCAGTTCTCGATTTGATCGAGATTTTTCTTCCCCTCTAACAGGAGTTTACAACCTTACGGCATTCATCCTCCACGCGGCGTTGCTGGGTCACCCTTCCGGGCATTGCCCAATATTCCTCACTGCTGCCTCCCGTAGGAGTCTGGACCGTGTCTCAGTTCCAGTGTGGCTGATCATCCTCTCAGACCAGCTACTGATCGTAGCCTTGGTGGGCCATTACCTCACCAACTAGCTAATCAGACGCAAGCCCATCTCTAGACGTCATATAGACTTTAACAACATCACCATGTGGTGCCGCTGCATCATTCGGTATTAGCACCGATTTCTCGGGGTTATTCCAAATCTAAAGGTAGGTTACTTACGTGTTACTCACCCGTGCGCCACTTTAATAAAGATATTGCTACCTCGTTCTCGTAGACTTGCATGTGTTAAGCACGCCGCCAGCGTTCGTCCTGAGCCAGGATCAAACTCTCCGTAGTAGAGTTTAATACTTTTGTAATCTGGCGTGTATTTGTACGCTTTGTTGAAACCGTTTAATTAACAGATTAAACGCACTCACTCTTTCAAAGAACAAAATAAAACCCTTAAAAATAAAGGGCTGTAAATTTACTTTCTTTATTTAATAAAGTCAATCAGGGAAGGAAAATAATTTCAATAATTATCCTAGCAATATTTCATCTTGTCTTGTCAAAAGAACATCAAAAACAGGACTCCAAATATATTCTTTAATCAATCAAAGTCAAGTCATCTATTGATTTGCAATCGTAACTATAGCCAACAAAATTGCAGCGATACTCGCCAGCACACTTAAATAAACGCTATATTCTAATATGTACGATCTAGTGCTCTTTAAACTCTCTTTTGGCACATAAATATAATCGCCCTCCTCGATTGTTACCGAATCACTATCTACAGAAATCCAGGCTCGTGAACCACCTTTTATAATCATAATTTCATCATCCTCTGCAAGTTCTCCCAAACCACTTGCCTCGTTCACATAGTATTCATAGTTCTTGCCTTCTATATATGTTACATAGCCTGGTCTAAGCACCTGACCAAAAACGTAGACGGAGTTCTGTTTGGTGGGTATAATTATAATATCTCCGGCCTGAACTATATATTTGGCAATGTCAGAATGTGGATCATTTATTTTTTTAAAGTCTAAGGAACTCCCTTCTGTTAATACTCTAAGTTGATTCTCAAGATTAAAATAATTTGTATCTTCTGTTACCACGTTTGACATTCTATACATTAATGCTAGTTCAAGATTTAGTATCAAATTTCGAATTTTTGGATCCTCCATATTCGGTTGATCACTCAATTTAATTCCATATTGAAGCTCTAATAGTTTTGCTAGACTGTTCTTTGAATAAACTCGTGCACGATTCAAAGACGCCAATGGAGTGAACCAGCCAGCAGCTTTTATAACTTCATAAAGAGTAGTGTTGTCTTTGGTAATTGGAATAACACCAGGATTATTAACCTCTCCAATAACGCTTACGGAAAAGTTTTTTCTTTGATTATCCGGTGCTTTAAATCTCAGCCTATCACCTCTTTGAATCAGGTAATCTTCGTCAATAGGTATAACAATTTTTGTTTCAGTTTGACCATCATAAGAAAGTCTTGATATTTCCAAACTGTCCACATTTTCATAAGCTGGGTTAAGCCCATCAACAAGTTCTAAAGCATCACCAAGATTGTCTCCCTCGACGAACAAAAAAGTACCTGGGCTGTTAACCACTCCCCAAACAGAGAAAAAATTATGGTTCAAATCATTTGCCGGAAATACAATCACATCATCATTCTTCAAGTAGGGATTGTATCCAAAGTCTCCTGTCAACCTGAATTTCTGTAAATCAACATTTAGTTCTTCCCCGGTGGCGCGTTTTAACTTAATTCCTCTTAACGCAAAATTATCTAACTCGCTTTTCAATTTTCGATAAATTTCAGGATCTGAGGTAACCTGCATTGTTAACTCCACAGCCTTTGCGTACATTCTTGAAATAAATGCATCGACTCTTTCCGTAATAAACGCTGGATAGGTACCATTTATAGGAAAGGACCCACCAATTGTTACGCTAATGGTTCCAATATTCATTAGATCAGATTTTGTTGTTGGGTCTTGTGTAAATTGTGGGAATGCTGTCACATAAAATAAAAGTGAAAAATAAACTAAAGATTTAATACTCATTTTTTAAAACCTCCTCACAATTTATTATGACCGTGAAGAATATTGTAACTTATAATAATTCTGATATTCACCTGAAATTATTTCCTTCCACCATTTTTCATTCTCAATGAACCATTTTACAGTACTTTTAATTGCATCTTCAAATGAATGCTGAACCTGCCAGCCTAGTTCTTTTTTAATTTTTGTGGAATTGATTGCATACCTTCTGTCATGTCCAGGTCTGTCTTTTACATATTCAATCAAAGCTTCAGATTTTTTAACTTGATCCAGAATGAGTTTTACAATTTCGATATTCGGTTTTTCTGTATTTGCACCAATATTATAAACTTCACCAGTTTTTCCTTTTTCTAAAACAAGTTCAACAGCCTTATTATGGTCAATCACATAAATCCAATCACGAACATTTAATCCATCACCATACACAGGCAGCTTTTTATTTTTTAAAGAATTTAGAATCATCAAAGGAATTAATTTTTCAGGAAATTGATATGGTCCGTAATTGTTTGAACATCTCGTAATTACGACAGGTACATTATAAGTATGTTGAAAAGCAAGTGCCATCATATCAGCAGCTGCCTTGCTTGCAGCATATGGACTATTTGGTTGTAAAGGTGTCGTCTCTTCAAATTGTCCTTCAGGTCCAAGACTACCGTACACCTCGTCTGTTGAAATCTGAACAAATTTTTCAACTCCGAATCGCTTTGCATTTTCAAGAAGAACATTTGTACCTAAGACATTTGTTCTGAAGAAAACTTCTGAGCCAAGAATACTTCGGTCAACATGCGATTCAGCTGCAAAGTTTATAACATGTGAAATTTCATATTTTTGGAAAATGTGGCTCACCAATTCATCATTTACTATATCTCCTTTTATGAAGATATATTTTGGGTGTTTCTCAACATTTGTAAGATTTTGGAGATTGCCTGCATAAGTCAGTTTATCAAGATTAACAATGACAACGTCGTCCCGATTATTTAGGATGTAGTTTATAAAATTGCTCCCAATAAATCCTGCACCGCCGGTTACTAATATTTTTTTCATAATTAAAAGGAGAAAAATCCTATGAAGATACCAGATTGAACAAAAAATGAATTACTATTTAAATCAGAAGGAATGTTTGAAACAGGTTGGTCATTATCTGCTTTCCATTCATCAGCGAATGCAAGCTGATACCCTACGCCTAATCTGATTAACACAAATCGATATACCGGATAATCAAGATTTACCATTGGAGTAAACATCCAATAATGATTTCTTAGTTTACCATAATAAGCGTCGGATGGAACATTTGGATCAGAAAACTCTTGCCACGTTACTTCCCAGGAAAAATTTCCTGAATTACGATACAGATCCAACTCCATACTTCCTGCTCCGACTACAGCTCCAACTGAAACGCCAATATTTTTTACAAATGGAAGCGTATACTCAATTGTAAGACCACCTCCGCTAAGGTTATAAACAACTTCTCTATTTTCATTCCCTATTGTCTGTGAGGTTGAAAGTGAACCACCAAACCCCATCCCGCCGAGTCTTAAATTTTTTACAAATCCCAAATAAAGAAATCCTGCGATTCCTGATGAATAAAAACCACTCGTAGATAATTCAGGCATACCAATCTGATTCAATTGAGAATTTATCGGATCAACATTTGGAATATACCAGGCTGGTATATAACCAATACCTCCACCAAACGGTGCGTCAAAGAATTGACCGGCTTGTCCATATAGCGTAGTGCTCAACAAGAATAGAGTGACAAAAATTGTTATTTTATACATATAAATCCGTTTGATAATTTATAAATTTACCAAAGGCCTGTAGTAATTCCAAAGAATAGAGACGTGTTTAAAATTGAATCCAAATCTATTTACATTTTGTAAATTGAATAGGTCATTAATTCAGTATATTAAATGAAAAAAATCTTGATTACAGGTGGGAGCGGATTGCTCGGACAGCATCTGAATCTTACTGCCTCAAAGAAATTTAAAATACATACAACTTACAAAAGCAACCCTGGTAATTGCAGAGAATTCTCATCATCAAAAAATGATATTCGAAATGAAAACGATCTAGGAAGATTATTCGAAGAATTCCAACCTGATATTGTAATTCATGCAGCAGCAATAACAAATCCCGTTCTCAAAGAAAATCAAACAACAAAAGATTATTTTGATACCAATGTTACCGCAACAAAAAGTATAGCAGAACTTTGTTCACAATACAATTCAAGACTTATTTACATTTCAACGGATCTTGTCTATGCTGGTTACAGAGGTTCATTTTTAAAGGAAAATGCTAAACTTATTCCCGCCTCACTTTATGCCGAGACAAAGCTTGTTGGTGAAAGTAAAGTAAAAGAATTTACTGATAATTATTTGATTCTTAGAACTGCTTTACTTTACGGTTTTGGACTTTATCACTCACTTTGCCATTTTCATTTTATGTATAATGAACTTAAAAACAATCGTCCTGTTAACCTTTTCGCAGATCAATGCAGAACACCAATATCAATAAACGACGCAGCCAAGTCAATTGTAGATCTTGCTGACATGAATTTAAAGAATGAAATAATTAATGTTGGTGGTTCTGAGCGAGTTTCAAGATATGAAATGGGAGAAATGCTTTGTGATATTGCCGGGTTAGATAAAAATCTTCTTCAAAAAATTATGATGGATCATATTCCGAATTTCCCAAAAGTTGAAGATGTTTCTTTGAATATAGAAAAACTTCAATCACTGGGATTAAAACCAAGAACAATAAATGAAAATATTCGTGAATTAGTGGCAAAAGAATAGTCACGGATGCACGAATTAACAAAAATTTTTATTCATTGACTTAGATAGGACTGAGAACAATTACACCAGAATGTCTTTTGTATTTCATAAGATAATCGGCTAAAGGTTCTTCAGTGATTTGAACTTTTGTGTTAACATTTGGTGCGTGCAGAAGATGAATTCTTCCATCATCCATTTTTACAGCGATACCAATATGACCAATATCCAAACCTTCCACTGTGGTAGTTATCGCAATTATATCTCCACTGATAATAAAATTTTCCTTCGATTTGAAATCACTTTTAGGAATGTAATAATATTCTCTTAAACTAATTTCTTCTTCCTGCTTTCTGATGATTGGAATCAATTCCGGGTCTTCTTTTAATTGCTTATAACTATCAGGATGAGTTGACATAAAATTCAAATTAAATTTAATGGGCACTCCACCAAGTTCTTTAGTTTCATCTGTAACAACTTTTTTTGAAACATTATCCGTTATCCAATCGGAAAAGTAATGAAGCCTCGAAGGATAGCTATCAACAATACCATCTCTGTATCGGATAAATTGAAGTTCTTCCAAATAATTTTTAAATGATGTTGAATCTTGTTCAATGCATCTTGCAAGAGCTATTGAATTTTCAACGAGAGTTGTGCAATCAAGTCCGGTAAGGTTAACAACCAATTGTTCACCACCATCTTCTTCCAACGCGTGTGCAAGATAATCAGTACCTAAAAAGCTTTCACCAATATTGACAACTACCTCATTGATTGGTTTATCTTTTAAATTTTCTTTTACAGCAATCTGGAATTTTTGGTTGCATATATCAACGTCTTGCTCAGAATAAATCTGAGAATAACCCTCATTAGATGAAATGAAAATTATAAATGAAAGAATAATGATGGAATAAATTTTTGACATTTGGCTTTTGATGTTTGACGTTTCAAATAATGTCTTCATCTGCGGGAAGAGAAGCAAACTCTTCTATCTGTCTAGCGTGAGCTAAGTTTTCGAAGCGGGCATATTCTTTAACGAATGCAAGCTTAGCCAAACCCGTAGGACCATTTCTTTGTTTTCCAACTATCACTTCAGCAACACCTTCCAGAGATTCACCATTTTCATCTTTTTCCATTCCGTAATATTCAGGTCGGTTGAGAAACATTACAACATCGGCATCCTGTTCAATTGAACCTGATTCTCTCAAGTCAGAAAGCTGTGGACGTTTGTCTGTTCTCGCTTCTACTGCTCTGTTCAACTGAGCAAGTGCCAGCACCGGAATGTTAAGTTCTTTTGCTAAAGATTTTAGTGAGCGCGAAATGTGAGATATTTCTCTTTCACGTGATTCAGCTTTTGCGGGTCCTGTCATAAGTTGAAGGTAATCAATGATAATTAATCCAATTCCTTTCTCAGCTTTTAACCGTCTCGTCTTTGCCCTGATTTCAAGAACTGTAGAAGCAGGAGTATCATCAACATAAATTGGTGCATCAGTTAATTTGTGAACTGTTTTACTCAGCTTGGGGCCTTCTGAATGAGGAAGTTTTCCGGTTCTTACAAGATGCGCATTGATTCTTGCCTCAGCACAAATCATTCTTATGATAAGCTGCATTGTTGCCATTTCAAGACTGAAAATTCCAACAGGTATCTTATGATCTATCGCTGCATTACGCGCGATTGATAAAGCCAAAGCTGTTTTACCAATTGAAGGACGCGCCGCAAGAATTATTAAATCTGATTTTTGTAATCCACCAAGTATTTCATCCAACTCAAAAAATCCTGTTGGAACAGAAAATCTCTGTTGTGTATTTGAGTGAATGGTTTCAATATATTCCATTGCATCTCTTACTGCTCTATCCATTCCCTGGTAAGATTTTGTAAGATGACTCTCTGTTATTTCAAATATTCTTCTTTCAGCATCATCGAGAATATCGAAAGCATCTGATGAACCTTCATAAGCATTCTTTGCAATTTCGTGCGCACTGGAGATCAAACCTCTTAAAATCTGTTTCTCAAGAATTATTTTTGCATGGTATTCAATATTTGCTGCTGAAGGAATGTTCTGAGATAATTTGCTAAGATAAACTGCACCACCTGCCTCTTCAAGGTCGCCGCGTTTTTTTAGTTCCTCATAAAGAGTAACAGTATCAATCGGTTCATCGGATTCGAACAAGGAGATCATCGCTTCAAAAATTATTCGGTGTGCCTTTGCATAAAAACTATCCGGTGAAAGCATTTCCAATGCTTTTGGGACAGCATCTTTTTCAATCATCATTGCACCGAGGACTGATGCTTCAATTTCAGGAGCTGCCGGCGGTTTCACATCTGCAGAGTTTGAATTATCAAACCCGTTTCCGTTGTTATTTGTTCTTTTTGTTTTTGCCATCGGTAAGATGAAATACCCCGAACAAGTCGGGGTCAGTTAAAATTGAATACAGATTATTTTCAATCGGAAAATGTAAAAGTTTTAAGTAAGAATCAAATATTAGGAAAAAAATTAAATGAACCTGATAAATTGAATCAAATTAGTTAACAGTTAATCATTTCTCCAGCAAATTTCACTCAGTGTTTGCCGGATGTCAGTTTTGAACTTTTTACTCAAATAATTTAGAACAACTTCATTATAGTATGTTTTATAAACAGAGTACCCTCCTTTTCTCCATTCTTTAAATGTAAATAAATGGTTCTTTGAAAATATAAACTGTTCTTCGGTAAGTTCAGTAGAAAAATAAAGAAATACTTCTCCTTCATTTATATCATTATTCGCATCAAATTCTGCCATTATCTTGAGTGAATCATCACTTATTGTAGGATAAAAAGAACCCATAATATGATCTAATCGAAACTTCAGACGAACTACTATACTGTCAATCTTCTCTGAATCTAATTTAAAACAAACACTGCTGTAATTATTCGCTGATACCTCGATGGTTCCCCTGACTCCTTTCGAATATGTAGCAACACCATCAATATCAATGGTTGCGAGGATCTTTTGGAGATTAAAAGAATAAATTGCCGCACCAATAAGTGGTTTATTAGTTTCATAATCAAGAACCTTAAAAGTTATCTTCTCTTTTCCAGTTGCTAATTGAATTATTTGTTTGTCACCGTTATCCTGTTGACAAAAAATTAAACAGTTAAAAGAGCTAATTACAAATAATATTGTCAATAAAAATAAATTTTTCATGATGACCCCAAGTTTAAATTAAAATTTTATTCAAGTTAATTAAAATTATTTCCGTGATTTCAATTCTTCCATCATTTCAAGCTGAACCTGCTGAATCTGTACTAGTCTTTCCCATTGATGGGTTAAAAGATGGTCAATTTTCTGATGTAGATTTCTTATTTCAAGCTCTGCTTTAAGGTTAATCTGGTAATCGTGCTCAGATCTGGCTCTGTCTTTTGCTTCCTGTCTGTTTTGACTCATCATTATCACCGGTGCCTGAATTGCTGCAAGACAAGATAAAACAAGGTTCAATAAAATAAACGGATAGGGATCGAATGGTCTCATCAAAAGAACTACCGAATTAATTATTATCCAGATTAACAAAATGATTGCGAATGTAATAATAAATTTCCAGCTTCCGCCATACGCAGCTATTTTATCCGCGAGTCGATCACTGGTTTTAAATTTTCTTTGTACTCGGCTTCCAAGTTTCTTGTTAATATTTCATTATCTGAGAAACTCTGAAGAACTGACCGATCAAGTTCAGTTAGTTCACCCTTTTCTTCTTCCAGCATTTGCTGAATATATCTATTTCGAAAAACATTGAGGTCAGTGTAACAGATGTAACCCGTATCATTAACTTCCGGGTGTACTTTTTGTATGAGATTAACAATTGCCGGTCGTATTAAATCTGAAGGAACTAATTCATTCAGTTTTTTTGCTTTTTTGCAGATCTGGCATTGATATGTTTTAGACATAGCATATTTCTAAAATTAAAAATTAAAATCTAATTGAACAATCATTGGACGAAGCAATCTAAACACTACCCTATTTAATAGCTGAATATTTAATAATATTAACTTTTTCCATCGTTATTAATCCGCCTGAGTTTGCTTGCTCAAATATATCATTCAACACAGGAATAAATTTTTCTATTTTTTCTTCCGAGTCAACAATTTCTACGACTAACGGCAAGTCTTCGGAGAGTCTTAAAAGTTTTGCAGTATGAATTCTGCTAGATGCGCCGAAACCCAGAATTCCTTTTGTTACAGTTGCGCCAGCTAAACCTTCTTTACGTGCTTCCATAACAATCTTTTCATAAACAGGTACATGATTGATTAGATCAGATTCGCCAATAAAAACTCTTAATAACTTTGCTTCACCTTCAATATGCATTTCATCCTCCGATTAATAATTTAGATATTAAAGCAGCCAGAAGAACAGCTAATAAAGTAACTAGCACGTTTAGCAGAACATTAGTTCCCGCAAGAAGATATTCTGAATCCTGGATGAGTTTAATTGTCTCGAAAGAAAATGTAGAAAATGTTGTAAGCCCGCCACACAATCCAACTGAAAGAAATAATCTCATTTCAGCTGAGATCATTTTGATTGAATCCAGATAAAAAAGAATTAAACCGATTAAGAAACTACCGATGATGTTCACGGTGAGCGTTCCAAAAGGAAATAATGAGGAAGAATTTTTTTGAACAAAATCGGAGATATAATATCTTAGCATTCCCCCAATTCCAGAACCAAGTGCAACTATTAAATAAAGCTTCATACTAGTTATCATTTTTTATCAGGTACTAACCAGTAACCTCTTCGTACATTTTTCTAAACTTCTTCAAATCTTCCCAGGAATCTTTTTTCCAATGAGGATTCCTTAACAATGCTGCTGGATGATACGACACTATCACTTTTGCACCTTCATACTCAAAAATACTTTTCCTCAACTGACCAAGAGATTCTCTTTTCTTTAATAATCCTTTTGCAGCTGTCAGTCCAAGACACAATATTAATTTTGGTTTAATTAATTCAACTTGCTTTTTCAGATACGGCAGACAGGTATCCATTTCGTCTTGCATTGGAGTTCTGTTTTCGGGGGGGCGGCATTTAACAATATTGCCGATGTAAACTTCTTCTCTTTCGAACTTGATGGCTTTTAGCATATCGGTTAAAAGCTTGCCTGCTCTGCCAACAAACGGTAACCCTTGCTTATCCTCTTCCGCACCGGGACCTTCACCAATAACTAAAACATCTGCATTTGGATTTCCGGTTCCGAAAACAAATTTATTTCTTCCCTGGTGCAGTCGGCATTTGGTACAGTTACATACTAATTTTTCGAATTCATTAAGAGAACTTGATTTTTCCCAGTCCTCTTTTTCTTCCTGGAATAATGCTGGCTCTTCATATTTGGTGGAGGATTCTTTCACAACTGGCGTGTTTCTTTTCTTTTTGGATACAAACATTTCATCTCCAAAAATTTCTTTTTGAAGATTTAGTCTTCTTATGATTTCTTTTCTATCCATTTAATTCAAATCAGAGAATATTTATAACTTCATTTAAAATTTTATTTGCAACCTGAAACTTGGAAAGTAGAGGTAGTTTAATCTGTTTGCCATCTTGTTTGATGATGGTTACTTTATTTGTATCAACTTCAAATCCACTATCTTTACCTGGAGAATTAAGCACAATCATATCCAGATTTTTTTCTTTCAACTTTTTCTTTGCATTTGCTATTTCATTTTGTGTCTCGAGAGCAAAACCGATAATCTTTGATTTTCTTGATTTTATTGAGGAAAGAATATCAACATTCATTTCAAGTTTTAAATCAATTGCTGCTGTATTCTTCTTTATTTTATTTTGTGCAACTTTTGATGGACGAAAATCTGAAACCGCTGCTGACATAATCAGCAAATCATTTTTATTGATTTCCCTGCTTATGGCTTTCTCCATTTCAACAGCGGAGCGTACATTTATCTTTTTAATTTCAGGGTAAATAGTTTGAGACGACGGTCCGGAAATCAAAGTAACATCAGCACCACGTAAATAAGCGGCTTTCGCAATTGCGTATCCCATCTTGCCCGATGAACGATTGCCAAGAAAGCGTACTGGGTCAATATCTTCGTAAGTTGGTCCTGCAGTTACTAGTATTTTTTTTTCAATTAAATCCTTTGAATGTCCAGATAGAATCAAATCAACTGAATCTAAAATTTTATTAATATCTGCCAATCTTCCTTCACCTGAAAGTCCACTCGCAAGCTCACCGGTTTCAGGATAAATTACAAATTGTCCAAGTCGTTCAAGTTTTTCTAGATTTTCTTTATTGATTGGATTCTTATACATATCAACATCTGCTGCAGGTGCAATTACAAGAGGTGATCTTAATGCGGTAACGAGTGTTGTCAAAGCGTTATCCGCAAATCCATACGATATTTTTGCAATGGTATTTATTGTGGCTGGTGCAATTAACATCAAATCTGCCCAAAGTGCATAATCAACATGCCAGGTTGAAAGTTTAGTTCCTTCTCTTTGACTTGAAGGAAATGTATTTACTATTACTTCGTTCTGCGAAAGAGTTGCTAGTGTGAGAGGCGTAATAAATTCAGTTGCTGATGGAGTCATGATAACTTTTATCTTCGCGCCTCGTTTTACTAATTCCCGAATTATCAAACAAGATTTGTATGCAGCAATACATCCAGTTACACCAAGTAGTATTTTTTTGCCTGACAAAGAATCTTTAGTCATTTAAGTACTCTCAAATTGTTCATCTTAAATTTAATGTAATTAGTAACAAGATATTTTAAAAAAATAAATCCGGCTAATGTGGCCGGATTCAAATTCATTCTGTAAAAATGATTTTTAACTTCTACTACTATTTAACCTCAAATTCAATCTTACCATCTAAAAATTCATTAAGCGCTTGAAGATGAGGTTTTTTTCTTTGTTCAAGCTCCAGAGCAATTTTTAACTGTGCCGGATTATCAATATCCTCGCTTTCATCATCGGTAGTTGCTTCAGGAATTGTACTTAGCAAAGCGTTGAATTCAATTTTATTTTCGGAGTTTATTTGACGAGCTCTTTTTGCTGACACAATAATACCTTCATAGATATTACTTGCACGTTTATCAATTTCTCTTAAATCAACTGGATTAATTTCCATTTATTAATTCTCCTTTAATATTTTTTTTACTAAACTTTTTGCTTCTTTAATTGCGGTTTGCAGATCCTGGTTCTCAATTACATAATCAAACTGATCCTTTAAACTTAATTCCATCTTCGCACGTTCAATCCTTTTTAAAAAATCAGACTCATTTTCAGTATTTCTCTGTCTAAGCCTATTCACCAGTTCTTCAAAACTTGGAGGCGAAATATATATTAAATGAGCATAAGGGTAAAGTCTTTTTATTGTAAGCGCCCCTTTTACGTCCAACTCCAACAGTACTGATTTCCCGGCCTCAATATTTGCAGTAATGAAGCTTTTCAGCGTGCCATAATAATAATCGTAAAACTTCTCCCACTCAATAAATTCATCATTATTTATCTTTTTTTTGAATTCTGATTCAGATAGGAAAAAATACTCGATTCCATCTATTTCAGTCTCTCTTTTAGGTCTGGTAGTTGCAGAAATTGAAAAAATAATTTGCGGGTATTCCTTCAGAATTTCTTTTACAATAGTAGTCTTTCCAGCACCACTGGGAGCTGAAACTACAATTAAATTTCCTAGGTCCTGATTTGGCATTTACTCGATATTCTGTAATTGCTCTCTTATTTTTTCAATTTCTTCTTTGATTAAAACAGAAGAATGAATAATTGAGGTAGCAATGGATTTTGATGAGATAGTGTTTGTTTCCCTGTTCATTTCCTGGCAAAGAAAGTTTAATTTTTTTCCTGGTTCTTTTTCTGTCCTTAAACTTTCTTTAAAAAATTTCAGATGACTTTTTAACCGAACACACTCTTCTGTTATATCTGCTCTGTCGGCAATGAGTGCAAGTTCAAGATTTAATCTATCCTTGTCAATTTCTGCATTGTCCATTAGTTCATGAATACGTTGTTTCAGTTTATTATGATATTCTTCTATACTTTTTCTATAATCCTTCTCAATTTCAGAAACTTTTTTACTGATATTTTCAACTCTGTTTGAAAAATCTTTTGAAAGTTCCGCTCCTTCTTTTTTCTTCATTTGAATTAATTTATCGAGTGCTTTGATTAATGCTGATTTAACAATATCCAGTTCGGTTTTTCTTATCTCACTATCCGAAGTTGTGAAAATTTCTTTACTATTAAGTAAATGTTCAAGTTTAACATCTTCTTTTATTCCGGCATCTTTTTTTACTTTTTTTATTAAAGTCAATTGAGCCTTTAATTTATCTGCATCAACTGAAACCCCATTCTCGATCCCATTCTTTTTAAAGTGAATAACAATGTTGAGTTTCCCTCTTTGCACTTTTGTTTTTATCAGTTCACGAATTTCATAATCGTAAGTAGAAAGTATTGATGGAAGCTTTAATGATATTTCAAAAAATCGACTGTTTACGCTTTTAATTTCAACTTCCGCCGAAATTTTATTTTTTGAACTGCTACTTTTTCCGTAGCCTGTCATACTATAAATCATTTATCACCAATTATTTAAAGATTTTTAATATTATCTTATTAAAGATACAGAGAACCTCGTTAACGGGTTAATTAGAATGCTTCGCCAATACCAAAGTTGATAACCATCGTTTCCAAAAAAGGCACTTCATAAAAATATTTTAAATCTTTCGGATCATATAATTTAAATCCAAAATCAATTCTAAATGGTGCAATAGCTGAATAGTATCTGAAACCCGTTCCTATCGCAACGGCAACCTCATTCCATTGAAATTGATTGGGACCATTCCACGTATTTCCATAATCTAAAAATAATACATAACCAAAATCTTTCTCGAACCTTCTTCTAAACTCAAAGCTGCCTTCAACTAAAAAAGTACCTCCGCGGATCTTTAGCTGCTCATTTAATGAAGATGGAAATAATTGGAGTGAGTCCGGGCCAGTATCCGGAGGAATCAGTTCCCTTGATTTCCAACCTCTCACAGAGTTGCTGCCACCAGCAAAAAAAGTTTGATTCGGTGCAACCAGACCTTGACCACCGCTGAGCATTTGAATAAATCCTGATTTAAATTTTGTTGCAAACACAGAATTATCATCACGTGAAATTGAAAAATAATATGCAACGGTAAGTTGTAGTTTTAAATAATAGCCCAGGGAATCAAGAGTTGAATTTGTTTCTGCCGGGTCACTAAATATAAAATTCCAATGGACTTTTGATGAAGATAATTCTGTGATAAGTGACAAGTTATTCCCTTGGGTTGGAAAAAATAAATCATTGGTTTTAGTCGAACCTAATTCGGTTCCGAGTGATGAAGTTAATGTGCTGGGGCTAATTGATGAAAAATCTTCTGAAGGTGAATTTACAGTATAGTTTAATCTGTCAAACCTTATATAAGGGCTAAGAAGATTTATAAAAGTGTAGCTTGGCATATCAAAAACTGAATTAAAATTTGCACCATAATTCTGGTAATCAACGGTTTCAATATTATAAGACTTTAAGTATAACTCCAGTCTTCCTGCAATATTCCTGCTGAATAAAAATGGTTGTTCAGCAATTGCTGAAAGTTCAACTTGAGACTGGAAAGTTTCCGAAAAATATTGTGGACTAAAATTGATATCAGCAATGTTATTGACTTTAAAACTTGCTCTGATTGTTAACTTTCTTGCATCACCAAGAAAATTTTTACGCACGTAACTTGCACCAACACCTATGTTAAAATTATTGGATTCGTTATCAGCAAATACTTCTGGCGAAAGCTCATTCAAAGGTGTGACTGTTCCGGTTATTGTGAGTTGTGCTTTTCCGGGTACATCAGCCAGGCTATCCCCTTTTAAATTTATAGAACTAAATAGACTTGTTCTAGCTAATCTAAGTCTGCTTTTTGAAATTTCATTTTCTTTGTAAGTATCTCCAACATTAATGTTAGTAATATATTTTATCAAATTATAACTTACTTGAGAACTCGATTCGCCGGTCTTTTCAATTTTAATATCGGTGTAGGTATAAAACCTTCCCGTTGTAAAATAATTATATAAATCCACCCTTGAATTTATTGTGTCTACTTTAACAATTGAACTATCATACATAGCAAACATGTAACCATTATTTTTTAAGTATGCGACTATTTCATCATTTTTGTTCTGAACATTTTCCTGAGAATATCTTTCATCCTTCGGATAACTTTTATATTCAACAATGTTCGAGTTAATCCATTCGTTCAATTTACCAAGCCCTGGGAATTGAACAACATTATAAGTGAAGGTTGAATTTTCATTTATAGTGTAAGTAAGATCAGCGGATTTTCCAACAGTATCAATTACAAATGAATAATTGATTTCCGCTTTAAAGAATCCATTCACTGCGTAGAAAGATTTTAGCGAGATTACGTCAATTGAAACAGAACTGGAGTCAAAATAATTTGGAGGTGAGCCTAGAAAAGTAAATGAGTTTAAGAATCTCCACATCCAAAAGGGATTCTCTTTACTCTGAATAACTGCTTTTAAGTCTGCATCTGAAAATGTTGCGTTACCGACAAAATTTATAGATGATAATTCAATTTTGTCTTCTTCCTGAGCGAAAGCATTAAAACTGAATAGCAATATTAATGTAAAGATGTATACGTGAAATTTCATTCAGGAGCGGAATATTTTCATAATTGTAGATTCAAATAACAATCAGACTAAATGTCTGATTAAAATTAAATTGCTTTTTCTACTAATCTTAAATTAGGGTAATCTCTTCTGAAATAGCTTATGAAAAACGTTTTGAGCATTGGGATATCAATATTTTGCGATAGATCTAATGAAACTCTTCCTTCAGTAATAACTGACAGGTGGGCACTATAAACTTTCTGTTTCTTTAAATCTATAACGTGTGAATAAATATCTCCATTCGCATTCCCTAAAAAATAGTTTTTTGAATTGTAGTAGATTAGTTCGTTCTCAATATCAGAGAATTTGATTTTATTTACCAAACACTGAACAAATGAACCGTTAAGCAATCCAGTTTGATATTTTATTTGAAATTCACCTTCCACCCAGCCAATCAAATAAAACTTTATCCCCCATTCGTTTTTATCTGACACTTCCACACCGGCAACAATCGATTTTAATGTATCACTTTCAAAATAACCAGCACTTGTAAAAGAAACGTTGTCACCGACTAAATCTTTTGCAGTTTTTAAAACAAGTTGTTCATTCTCAAATAAATTGTACGGAGGGGGTTCATAAGACTTTTTACAGCCGCTGATAGTTAAAAGTGCAACAATGAAAAAAGAACAAATAATCGTTTTATTTAATAACAACTTCAGTTCCTTCCTTAACTACTGAATAAATTTCGTCTATGTTTTCATTACTCATAGCAATGGATCCGTCTGTCCAATTAAAAACAAACGGAAGGTTTTTAAAAATATAATTCAATTCTCCTATACCTTGTATTCCAATATTTCCGCCAAGAAGTCTATTGTATTTAGTACATTCTTCGTAGTAGTACTCAAATTTAATCTCGTTATATTCTTTCTGCGAGATCCATCCCTTTCTTAAAGCGTTTGCTCCATCTTCGAGGTTTGGATAATTAATTTGAAAAAATTTATAGTATTTATGAGTCTTGTAAATCTTACATATTTTATAAACACCAACCGGTGTTGCATTGTCTCCTGCTCTTGTTTTAGGAATTTGAACCGATTTACCGAAACTGACTCTGTAATTTTTAATGAGAACACTATCTTCGTAAAGACCTAAAGTATAGTTATGCCTGTCAATTATAATTTTTGGATTTACAATTTCAGTATAACCATTTTTAAGCATCGCCTCTGATAAAGGAATTTCCCTCAGATTTAAGACTATTCCATAAACGATGACACCAGAAAAAAATAGCGCAATAGCTATTGTGAGATAAATGACATTTTTAAGAACATCTTTATTGACATAATCTGAAGCCTTTACAGGACCAAATTGAATTTTTTTTAGTTTTTCTAAAAACTTCAAGCTTATACTGAATCTTAATAGATGATATAATTCTTATTTATCAAATCAAAATTTACTTAAAAATCAACTAATTATTAATTGATTAAATTTATTGGACGGAGTGAAATCTTTCTTTATAAAAAGAGGCGGGAGAATTAAGCTAAGAGAAAACTAATCTATAAAAAACCCGGAGTGAAGAAGGCCGGGGAATAAAATTCTTATTTAATAGGAATTAAACCTCCATTATTTCCGTTTCCTTGTGTTTCAACGTATCGTCAATCAGATTAATATGATCATCAGTTAACTTTTGCATTTCTTTTTCAGCATCATGGAGTTGATCCTCGCTCATCTTTTTATCTTTTTGTTCTTTCTTCAAATGATCATTCGCATCACGCCTAACATTTCTTATCGCAACTTTGGCATCCTCACCGAATTTTTTTACAAGCTTTACCAGTTCTTTTCTTCTTTCTTCATTTAATGGTGGGATGGGAATTTTAAGATTTGTTCCATCACTAATAGGGTTCAATCCAAGGTTAGCTTCAAGAATTGCTTTATCAATTACCTGGACCATTTGTTTTTCCCAGGGCGTAATGGATAAAGTGTGTGCATCCAAAACAGAGACATTTCCAACCTGATTTAATGGAACCATATTACCATAGTAATCAACTCTGATACTGTCTAACAAAACAGTTGTGGCTTTTCCGGTTCTTATTTTTGCAAGCTCGTGTTGCAAAGCCTCGATTGTTTTATCCATTCTGCCTTTGGCATCTTTTATTAATTGATGCATAACTACCTCAGTAAATTGTTAAACTTCTTTAGTAATATTTTCGCCATTGTTAATTAGGGTACCAACTTCTTCACCCATAACAAGTTTCAATAAATTATCTTTCACATCCATATTAAACACGATCATTGGAAGATTATTTTCCTGGCAAAGACTCACTGCTGTTAAATCCATTATACGAAGATTCTTCTTTAAGACATCAAGGTAGGAAATATTTTCGAATCTAAAAGCTTTTGGATTTTTCTCCGGATCACTGTCAAATACACCATCTACTCTTGTTCCTTTAATAATTACATCAGCTTTTATTTCAACAGCACGAAGTGAAGCGGCAGTGTCAGTACTAAAATATGGATGACCTGTTCCGGCACCCAGGATTACAATTCTTTTCTTTTCCAGATGTCTCATTGCCCTTCGTCTTATATATGGCTCAGCAATGGCTTCCATATTAATCGCGCTCATTAGTCTCGTATAAATTCCTCTTTTCTCAATTGCATTTTGTAAAGCAAGAGAATTAATTACAGTAGCTAACATTCCCATTTGATCACCTGTTGCTCTGTCAATTCCTTGTGAGCTTGCACTTAATCCACGATATATATTCCCACCACCGATTACTATCCCTAATTCAACTCCTGCTTTATAAGCTTTTTCAATCTCTTCAGAGAAATGTTCAAGAACGTTATTATCTATTCCAAATCCTTGTTCACCCATCAGCGATTCCCCACTAAGCTTGAGTAGAACTCTTTTGTATTTTAAGTTCATTACTTCCTTTAGAAAATTTACTTTTAAATATAAAAAAAGGTCTTAATATTATTAAGACCTTTGTTGTTGAAACTATTTTTTCTCGTCGCCGAGATGAAATCTATCAAACTTGGCTACCCGAGTATTTGAACCGTTCTTAGTATTAAATTCTTTTAATAAATCTCCCACGGTTTTCGAATTATCTTTGATAAATGCCTGTTCGAGAAGAACATTTTCCTGGTAAAATTTATTCAACCTGCCCATAGCAATTTTTTCAAGCATCTGCTCAGGTTTACCTTCTTTTTTAGCCAACTCTTTATATATCTCAATTTCTTTATCAACAACTTCTTTACTAACATCTTCCCTCTTGACACTGATTGGATTCATTGCAGCAACCTGCATAGCCATATCCTTGCCAATATTGTAGAGTTCATCACTGCCATCTTTTACTTCATCGAATTTAATTAGAACACCAAGCTTTGAACCCATATGAATATAGTCTACGAGCAAACCATCTTTTGCTTCAACATTATCAAATCGCGAAATCTCAATTTTTTCTCCCACTTTCCCAAGCACTTCATTTAACTTATTTTGAACAGCAGAGTTTTTCATTAACTCTTCAACATTTTTTGGTTTACTGCTATAAACTTCATCGATAATAAAATTTGCAAGATTGACAAAGTCCTCACTTTTAGCAACGAAATCTGTTTCGCAATTAAGTTCAAGTATAGTTGCGAACTTCTTATCATCAGAAATTTTTGTAACGACTAATCCCTCATTGGCAGACTTTTCCGCTCTTTTAGCAGCGACTGATGCACCTTTTTTTCGAAGTATCTCTATTGCTTTTTGAACGTCACCATTTGCCTCTTCAAGTGCCCTTTTACAGTCCATCATACCGGCACCTGTTCTTTGTCTTAAATCATTTACTTGTGCAGCTGTAATAGCCATGTCAATTATTCCCTTTCAAAATTAATTTTCTGAAGAAGCTTCTGTTGAATCTGAATCTTTTTTCTCCTCAGAAATTTCTTCTTCCTTTTTATCTTTTCTCTTCAAATGTTTTTTAGAAACTTTTTTCTCTTCTTCCTGCTCTGTTTCCTCTTGATGTTCTTTTCTTGCTCGTTCTCTTTCAGCAACCTCTTCGGCTTTTCTCTCCTTGAACTTTGCCTGACCTTCAATTACTGCATCAGCCATATGTTTAACAACAAGTTCAATTGTTTTGACAGCATCATCATTTGCAGGAATTACATGATTAATCAAATCGGGATCGCAGTTGGTATCAACCATTGCAAACACAGGTATGTTTAGTCTCTTTGCTTCTTTAACAGCAATATCTTCTTTCTTTATATCAACTACAAAAACAACTCCTGGAAGCCTTGACATTGTCTCAACTCCCTCAAGAATTTTTTTGAGTTTATCCCGTTCACGAGTAAGAAACAATCTTTCCTTCTTCGTAATCTTTTCGAATGTACCATCTGTTTCCTGTTTTTCAATATTTTGCAGTCTCTTTACGCTTTTCCTGATTGTAGAAAAATTTGTAAGCATTCCTCCAAGCCATCGCTCACTCACCCAGTTCATTCCGCATCTTTTTGCTTCTGATTCAACCACACCCTTTGCCTGTTTTTTGGTTCCAACAAATAGTATCGTGTTTCCCTTCGAAACAGCTTCAACCATTTCCTGGTAAGCATTATTAAGTAATCCAAGACTTTTCTTTAAATCGATTATGTGAATACCATTCTTCTCCATAAAAATGAATGGTTTCATCTTGGGGTTCCAGCGACGTGTTAAATGCCCGAAGTGTGCACCAGACTCAATGAGCTGTGCTAATTCTATAGTAGCCATTAATATATCTCCTGTTTTTTACTGCCTTCCGGCAGGTCTTCTACCTTCGTCGTTTTTACCTTTCATCCGGCCATTTCCGGACACAGGGGGTAAATCGGAAGATATGAATGTTAATTAATAAATTATCTCTTAGAAAACTGAAATCTTTTTCTAGCTTTTGGTTGACCGTATTTTTTCCTTTCAACCATTCTGGGATCTCTAGTTAAAAGCCCTTCAACTTTAAGTGATGGTCTGAATTCAGGATTGGCATCAATTAAAGCTCTTGAAATACCTAATCTCACTGCCTGTGCCTGGCCCGTTGATCCGCCACCTTTTACAGTAACATAAACATCATACTTACCTTTTGTTTCTGTTATATCAAAAGGTCTGGTAATATCTTCACGGCTAACCAGTAATGGGAATACTTTTTCAAATTCTTTCCCGTTGACAGTGATTTTACCATTTCCATTTCTTAAGATAACTCTTGCAACTGATGTTTTTCTTCTACCTATAAAAATTCTATCAACCATTACTTCTCCGATGGGCTTAATGTTTCTGGTTTCTGTGCTTTGTGCGGATGCTCTTCGCCAGCATAAACTTTTAATTTCGTTATTAGACTTTTACCTAATCTGCTTTTTGGCAACATACCTCTAACTGCTTCCTGAATTGCAAACTCAGGTTTTTTATTTTTCATTTCTTCGTATGATCTAATTTTCTGTCCACCCGGATACATACTATGCCAAATGTACTTCTTCAGTTGTTCACGTTTTCCAGTCATCTTAACTTTGTCAGCATTTATCACTATAACAAAATCACCTGTGTCCATATTCGGTGTGAATATGGGTTTGGTTTTTCCTCTAATGACTGATGCAACTCTGGAAGCGAGTCTTCCTAAAACCTGATCCTTTGCATCAACAATGTACCATTTCCTGGCTGCATCCTCAGGCTTAATAAACCGAGTCATTCCTGCCTTTTTCAAAATAAACTCCTTGGGTTAAACAAATTCATTTTTTGAGCCTGAAAAAATAAGCGGATACCCTCAAAAAGTCAAGAAAAATAAAGGCTATTCCATTTGACTAAACATTGAATTTCTTTGAAAGTGGAAACACCTCGCTTTTATCAATCAAATTGAAGCAATTCACTATACATGCCTCATCAATTATAACGAGTATTACATTTGAAGCCCATAACAAAATTCGTAATTTTGATGATTCAATTTCTAATTTTCAATTATTTAGCAAGGTAAAATGAAATTTCTAGTAACAGGGGGATCAGGATTTCTAGGGATAAATCTGATTCGTTTTCTTCACTCAAAAGGACACCAGGTAAAGTCTCTTGATCTTGTAGAGTTCGATTATCCCGATATGAACGATAAAATAGAGCCGATAAAAGGTGATATTAGAGATAAAGAATTAGTGAAAAAAGCAGTAGATGGAGTTGACATAGTTATTCATTGTGCAGCTGCACTTCCACTTTACAAACCAGAAGAAATTTTTTCGACTGATATTGACGGCACTAGAAATATGCTTGAAGCTGCTGAATCAGCAAAAGTAGATAGGTTCGTACATATCTCCTCAACAGCAGTTTATGGAATTCCAGATCATCATCCTCTATACGAAACAGATAAGCTAGATGGAGTTGGTCCATATGGGCAAAGCAAAAATTCAAGCAGAAGAAGAATGCTTAAAATTTCGAGAGAAAGGAATGTGTGTTCCAATCATTCGACCAAAATCTTTTATTGGTCCCGAGCGACTTGGTGTCTTCGATTTACTATTTGACTGGGCAAAAGACGGTCACGGATTCCCGATGATAGGGAATGGAAAAAATCGTTATCAACTTTTGGATGTAGAAGATCTTTGCGCTGCTGTTTATCTTTGCTGCACACTTACTCCCACAATAGTAAATGATACATTCAACATAGGAGCAAAAGAATTTACAACAATGAAAGAGGATTACCAGGCAGTATTAGATTTTGCAGGTCACGGTAAGAAAATAAAGGGACTTCCTGAAAAACCCATTATTTTAACCCTTAGACTTTTAGAATCAATGAAACTTTCGCCATTGTATAAATGGGTTTATGAAACTGCTTCAAAAGATTCTTTTGTTTCGATTGAAAAAGCTGAAAAGATTTTAAGTTACAAACCTAGATACTCAAACAAAGATGCTTTAATCAGAAATTATAAGTGGTATCTTGAACATCACAAAGAGTTTAAGGATAAGTCAGGTATTTCACACCGTGTTCCATGGAAACAAGGCATATTAAAATTTGCAAAGGTTTTCTTTTAAAAAATGATTTTAATATAATTTGGTAAATATATAAGGAGGAAGAATAATGGCTCAGAAAAAAGATTATCTGAAAGAAGTTATTGAACATATCGACATTAAGAAGCATAATGTTGTTCCGTTAGTTGATGCAATGGAAAACATGGCATTTACTGCGCGTGATTTAAATCGTGCCGCACGAATTTATGATATGATGCTCAAGGATAAGAATTGCGGAATAATTTTAACGCTTACCGGAAGTTTATTCAGTGCAGGATTGAAAAAAGTAGTATACGATATGATTATGAATAACATGGTTGATGCAATTGTTTCTACGGGGGCAATAATAGTTGACCAGGATTTTTTTGAAGCTCTCGGATACAAACATTATAAAGGCACAAAGTGGGTTGATGATAATGAAATGAGAGATTTACACATAGATAGAATCTATGATACTTTTATTGATGAAGATGAACTTAGAATATGTGATGACACTTGTGCAAAAATATTCGATGGTATGGAACCCAAGCCATATTCATCACGCGAATTCTTATATGAGTTTGGAAGATATCTTGAAAACAATGGCGGACCAAAAGTAGATGATTCAGTGGTTTGGGCAGCATACAAAAAGAATGTTCCGATTTTCGTTCCAGCATTCTCAGATTGTTCCGCAGGATTTGGATTTGTTGTTCATCAAACTCAAAATCCTGAAAACCATTGCTCAGTTGATTCAGCAAAAGATTTTGTTGAACTGACAAAAATTAAAATTGCAAGTAAGGAGACTGGTATCTTTATGATCGGCGGCGGAGTACCTAAAAACTTTACACAGGATATTGTGGTTGCGGCTGACATTTTGCAGGAAGATGCAACAATGCACAAGTATGCAGTTCAAATTACAGTTGCAGATGAAAGAGATGGCGCACTTTCCGGTTCAACATTAAAAGAAGCAAGTTCATGGGGTAAAGTTGAAACAACCTATGAGCAGATGGTTTATTCGGAAGCAACGGTTGCTATGCCTTTGATTGTAGGTTATGCATATCATAAAGGAAGTTGGAAGGAAAGAACAGGAAAAGAGTTTCAAAAAATTTACTCAAAAGTAGGGGTAACAGCTTAATATACTGGGGAAAATCCAGTTTGAGTCACACTTATAAATTTTTAAGTGTGACTTTTTTATTTTATAAAATAAATCAGAATTGTTTTTGGGTAGATAATACTTGAAATTTACTTTGTATTTATTAATAAGTTAGGATAAAGAAGAGTGAGAATAGTAATTGCAGGAATGGGTGATGTTGGATATCATCTGGCAAAACAATTATCCAACGAAGAACACGATATCATTGCTATCGATATGAATCAGCAAAGGTTGAGCTATTCAGATTCAATGGCAGATATACTTACAATAAATGGTTCAGCAACGAGCATTTCTGCTTTAAAGGAAGCAAGAGTAGATAAAGCTGATCTTTTTGTTTCCGTAACTTCGTATGAAGAGCTGAATGTAACAAGTGCCATACTTGCAAAAAAACTTGGTGCAAAGAAAACCATCGCCAGAATCGGAAACTCAGAATATCTGGATGAAAATGTTGATATTAACTTTTCCGAGATTGGTGTAGACTTTATGATTTATCCGGAAGAGTTAGCTGCAAGAGAAATGGTCAACTTAATTCTTCGATCGGCTGCAACTGATGTTATGGATTTTGAAGGTGGGAAACTTTCAGTAATTGGATTGAGATTGGATAAGGATGCACCAGTCATCAGAAAAACAATTGTAGAAATTGCAAAAGAGTTTGAGACATTTGATTTTAGAATAGTAGCACTTCACCGAAACTTCAGGACTATAATTCCAAAAGGCAACGATAAGTTTCTTCCAAATGATCAGGTATTTGTAATTGCCAAACCTGAAGGTAACAGCGTAGTAATGAAGCTTGCCGGAAAAGAGGAAATAAAATTTGATAATATTATGATCCTTGGCGGAAGTAAAATCGGTCGTAGAGTTGCAGAACTTCTTGAAGATAAAATGACAGTCAAGTTGATTGAATCAGACGAAGAAAAAAGTTTACAGTTGGCGGATAGTCTGACAAGTACCTCTTGTTATAAAAGGTGATGGTAGAGATATCGATTTACTTGCACAAGAAGGAATAATTGATGTGGACGCATTTGTTGCTGTTACAGAGGATGCTGAAACGAACATTATCACTTGTCTGATGGCAAAACATCTCGGAGTAAAAAAAGTAATTGCTCTCGTTGATAAAGTTGACTACATCCCTTTGACTCAAACAATAGGTTTGGATTCACTTATCAATAAAAAATTGATCGCTGCAAATAATATCTCCCGATTTATCCGTAAGAGTGAAGTTCTTGCACTCAGTACTTTGGAAGGAATTGATGCAGATATTATGGAGTATGTTGTTCAGCCAAATGCACTAATTACAAAGAAGCCGATTAAAGACCTTAACTTTCCAAAAGAAGCAATCATCGGTGGAATAATTAGGGGTGATGAAACAATGATAGCTGTTGGCGATACAAAGATTCAGAATGGTGACAAGGTTGTTGTATTTTCACTACCCGGTGGTGTCAAAAAAACAGAGAAGTATTTTAAATAATACATGAATCTAAAAATTATTCTAAAGATAATTGGATTCCTACTGATACTTAATGGTTTAGCAATGCTAACCGCTCTACCCTTCTCCATTTATTATCAAAGTAACGATCTCACTGCCATATTAATTTCAGGATTGGGCACGGCTTTGCTGGGTTGTATAATCTGGTTTTCAATTAAAACTGATCCGGATGAAGATATAAGCAAGAGAGATGGTTATCTTATTGTAACACTCGGATGGGTTGCAAGTTCATTAGTCGGAACATTGCCATATATGATCCACGGATCAATTCCATCTTTTACAGATGCATTCTTTGAAACGATGTCCGGGTTCACAACTACCGGTGCCACAATTTTAAAGGACATTGAAGCTGTTCCCCCGGGATTACTTTACTGGCGAAGTATGACTCACTGGCTTGGTGGAATGGGGATAATTGTTTTATCACTCGCAATTCTTCCAATACTTGGAATTGGCGGGATGCAATTATTTCAGGCTGAAGTTGCCGGACCTAGCAAAGATAAAATTCATCCGAGAGTGACAGAAACAGCTAAACGACTTTGGGGAATTTATCTTATTCTTACAGTAGCAGAAGTTGTGTTACTACTATTCGGAGATATGAATTTACTCGATGCTATTTGTCATTCCTTCGGAACACTGGCAACGGGAGGATTTTCAACCAAGAATGCTAGTATTGCGTTTTATCATTCCTCTTATATTGAATACGTGATCATTGTTTTTATGTTTCTTTCCGGAACAAACTTCACACTTCATTACTTTGCATTGAAGGGTAGGGTGTTTAATTATTTTAAAGATGATGAGTTTAGGTTCTACTTAATTTTTGTTTTGCTTATCGTTCTATCAACTGCTCTTTATCTCATTATTCAAAACTCACAGACAGTCGAATCAGCATTCAGAGATTCCGCATTCAGTATTATCTCAATTCTCAGCTCTACAGGATTTGTTACAGTCAACTATGAAGCGTGGGCTAAATTTTTCCCTGAAATATTTTTAATCTTACTTTTAATGGGTGCTTGTGCAGGATCAACAAGCGGCGGAGTTAAAATAATTCGTTATGAACTTCTTATAAAGAATAGTCTAAACGAGTTGAAAAAGTTAGTACACCCTAATGCTGTAATTCCCGCCAGACATAATGGTAAAGCAATCAGCAATGATATAGTTTCAAAGATTGCTGCATTCGTAATGTTATATATGATGATTTTCATTTTAGCTTCAGTTCTCCTCTCAATCATTGGACTCGATTTATCTTCATCGATGGGAGCAGTTGCTGCATGTCTCGCAAACATTGGTCCCGGACTAGGAGCAACAGGTCCAAGTACAAATTATAGTGAAGTGCCATTCCTGGGTAAATGGGTTCTGAGTATTGTTATGCTTCTAGGCAGACTTGAACTATTCACCATAATTATCCTATTCTCGCCTTCTTTCTGGAAAAAATGAATTTTCGTTTTGCCTCTACCTGTCACTTCAAGTAGATTTGTGAAGTGAATTTCAGAATCGTAATAAACATAATTGGCTTTCTTCTCATTCTTAATGGATTGTTTATCCTGACCGGTTTAGGATTCTCACTTTATTATCAATCCGATGATACCACAGCATTGTTGGTTTCAGGATTGGGCACTTCTTTATTTGGTTTGATTGCGTGGCTGTTGACAAGAAAAAGTGAGATATCAGATCTGGGCAAACGAGAAGGTTACCTTATAGTAACATTAGGCTGGATTGCAATGACAGTATTTGGAGCTCTTCCGTTTATTATTTACGGTTCAATCCCAAGTTATACTGATGCATTTTTTGAAACGATGTCTGGCTTTACAACTACAGGTGCAACCATATTAACCGACATTGAAATACTTCCCCCCGGCCTACTCTTTTGGCGAAGCCTTACTCAGTGGTTAGGAGGAATGGGAATTATTGTTCTTTCTCTTGCAATACTACCTCTTCTCGGAATTGGAGGAATGCAGCTTTTCACTGCTGAGGTCCCTGGTGTTACAAAGGATAAAATTCATCCAAGAGTAAAAGAAACGGCAAAAAGACTATGGGGTATTTACGTAATCCTAACAGTTGCTGAAACATTGCTGTTGATGGTTGGCGGACTAAATCTTTTCGATGCAATAAATCATTCATTCACAACGATGGCTACCGGGGGATTCTCAACAAAGAATGCAAGTATAGCTTATTATACCTCTCCGTTTGTTCAATATATTTTTATTGTCTTTATGTTTTTCGCCGGAATGAATTTCACTCTACACTACCTGGCTATTCACGGTAAATTTAGTTTCATCAAAGACAACACCGAATTCAAATATTATTTAGGATTTACAATTTTAGCAACGATTTTCATTTTGATAATTCATTTACCACACGTAGATTTTCATTGGGAGGAAGGAATAAGACAATCGCTTTTTCATGTGGTTTCACTTACAACAACTACTGGTTACGTAACATCAGATTTTGAAAACTGGGCACCTTTTTCACGAATGATTTTCTTTTCACTTCTTTTCATAGGAGGTTGTGCCGGTTCTACAGGTGGTGGAATTAAATTTGTAAGGCACATAATATTATTCAAAAACAGCTGGGCTGAACTTAAAAGATTAATTCATCCACGCGCAATTATACCAGTTAAGTTTAATAATAAAGCTGTCAGTTCAGATATAATATCAAATGTACAGGCATTTTTTATATTCTATATTTTTCTTTTCGTTCTTGGTTCAATGACACTTGCACTTCTGGGTGTTGATTTTGTAACCTCCGCTGGTGCTGTTGCTACCTGTTTAGGTAACATCGGACCAGGAATCGGGTACTGTTGGTCCTGTATCAAATTTCGCACACCTTCCAGATATAGTTAAATGGATTCTCACTCTCTTTATGGTGGTCGGGAGACTGGAATTATTTACTGTTTTGATAATTTTTTCCTCTGCGTTCTGGAAATCTTAATCGAATTTTAACCTTTTATAAGGAATAGCTTTTGCCACAGAATCTCAGACCAAATTATGGTATATTCGGCTTAAAATAGACTAAAATAATAGAATGACCGGTAAAGAAATCCTCAAAAAATACAAAGAACCCAATAACTTTTTTAACAGAGATTTAAGCTGGGTCGAATTTAACAGACGAGTAATGGAAGAAGCGCTGAACCCAAATCTTCCACTACTTGAAAAGATAAAATTTATATCCATTTTCTACTCAAATCTGGATGAATTTTACATGATTCGTGTATCCGGTTTGAAAGAACAAATTGCTGCAAATATTCTAGAACCAACAATTGATGGTTTGACTTCATTAGAACAAGTCCAAAAAATTGAAAAAGCATTATGTCCAATGCTTGAACATTTGAATAATTATTGGATAAATGAAATTGTTCCTGCTCTTAAAGAGAATAAAATTTTTGTGCAAAGGCTTGATGAGTTTACTGATGAAGAACGATTAAAGCTCAGAGAATATTTTCAAAAAGAGATTTACCCGATTTTAACTCCACTGGCTTTTGATCCGGGAAGGCCATTCCCTTACATATCAAATCTTAGTTTGAACCTTGCAGTGCTGATTAAAAATCCAAAAGGCGACACCCATTTTGCAAGAGTAAAAGTTCCAAACACTCATCCGAGACTGTTACCAGTTGATGATATTATTGATCCAGATAGAAAACCAGCAATCAATGGTGGATTCCAGGCAAAGTTCGTATGGTTTGGCGATTTAATCAGACATAATCTTGATATGCTTTTCCCCGGTGTTGAAGTAGTTGAAGCGTATAAGTTTCGTGTAACGCGGGATACAGACATAGAACTTCAGGAAGATGAAGCCGATGATTTACTGAGAGTTATTGAAGAAAATATTCGCCAGCGAAGATTTGGACAGGTTGTTCGCATGGAAGTTGAAAGCAGTATGCCTGAATATATGCTTGAAACTCTCATGGAAAATTTAAGGATCAAACGCGATGATGTTCATATCTCGGATGGACCAATCGGACTTAGCGACGTTATGAGTCTTTACAAGCTACCCCTTCATCAATTAAAAGAAAAACCATTTTATCCGGTTGTTCCAAAAGTATTTGAAACTGATGAAGATATGTTTTCAATCATAAAGCAACGAGATATTTTACTTCATCATCCTTATCATTCATTTACACCTGTTATAGAATTTATAAAACAAGCTGCAAGAGATCCTGAGGTGCTTGCAATCAAACAAACTTTATACAGAGTTGGAAGTGATTCACCCATTGTTAAAGCTTTAATTGAAGCAGTTGAAAGAGGCAAACAAGTTGCAGTTTTAGTAGAACTTAAAGCAAGATTTGATGAAGAGAACAATATTTTTTGGGCACGAGAATTAGAAAAAGCAGGTGCTCATGTTGTTTATGGTTTAATTGGACTAAAAACACACGCAAAGATGACTCTTGTTGTAAGGAAAGAATTTGAAGGAGTTAAAAGATACGTTCACATAGCCACAGGAAATTACAACGCGATCACTGCAAAAATTTACACTGACCTCGGTTTATTTACTTGCGATGAGGATATCTGTGCAGATGTTTCCGATGTGTTTAATTATCTGACAGGTTATTCAAAACAGAAGGAATACAGGAAACTATTTGTCTCGCCAGTTAATATGCGTGAAAAAATACTTGAAAAAGTTTTCAGGGAGATTGAAAATGTAAAGTCAGGAAAAGAAGGTAAAATAATCTGGAAGATGAATTCACTGGTCGATCCGCAAACAATTAGTGCCCTGTATGAAGCTTCAAATGCAGGAGTTAAAATTGATTTGATTGTAAGAGGAATTTGCTGTCTTGTTCCAGGTGTTATAGGTATAAGTGAAAATATTAGAGTAAGAAGTATAGTTGGAAGATTTCTTGAACATAGTAGAGTCTTTTATTTTTATAATAATGGTAACGAAGAAATGTATATGGGCAGTGCAGACTTAATGCAAAGAAATCTTGACGGAAGAGTTGAAACTTTATTCCCAATTGAAAATGAAAGAATCAGAAATGAGGTGATGAAAACTTTGATGAAAGCTGCTTTGAAGGATAACCAAAAAGCACGAACCTTACTGCCTGATATGACTTACAAAATGATTATACCAACAAATGGAACTAAGCCGGTCAACAGCCAGGAATGGTTAATGAAGCAAACAGAAAAACATCCGGGGCAGTTGATAAAAACATAAAAGAACTTCATTTAGGAACTTCCTCTATCTTTCTAATTGTTTATCTTTCTACTACTCTTTAAAAATATTCAATTAACGATATCCAAAAATTATTATGACTGAAATAACTAAAAGTTCCGTATTAACGGCAATTAAAAAAATTGATGACAAACATTTTAATAAAAATTCTTTAACGCTTAATTCAATTAAAAAACTTGAGCAGGATGGTGATGCGCTGACTGTTGATATTTCAATTCCATCCTTAAATAAATCAAAGGAATTTGATTATGATATAATCGCGGATTCAATCAAAAATGAATTCCCGGAGATTAAAGAAATTCATCTCAATGTCCAGGAAAGAGTTCCAACAGTTTCAACACATAAAGATCCAAAAAAGGATGCAATTCTTCCGGGAGTAAAAAATACTATTGCCGTAGCAAGCGGTAAGGGGGGTGTTGGAAAAAGCACGGTTGCTGTAAATCTAGCTGTTGCACTTGCAAAGGATGGAGCAAAAGTTGGGTTGATAGATGCCGATATTTATGGCCCGAGCATTCCATTAATGCTTGGGGTAAAAGAAAAACCAAACGTTATTCAGGAAGAGGGGAAAGTTAGACTGATTCCCCTCAATGCATTTGGGTTAAAAATGATTTCAATTGGATTACTTGTCGACGATAACGCACCACTTATCTGGCGTGGACCAATGGCTAGCGGAGCTATAAAACAATTTATGACCGACGTTGACTGGAATGAGCTTGACTATCTTGTTTTTGATATGCCACCGGGTACAGGTGATATTCAACTTACTCTGGTTCAAACAATTCCGCTTACGGGTGCAGTTATTGTTACGACTCCACAGGAAGTTTCGTTAATTGATGCCCGGAAAGCTTTAAAAATGTTTAATCGCGTAAACGTTCCCGTACTAGGTTTAATCGAAAATATGAGTTACTTCATAGCACCTGACACAAAAAAGCGATATGATATATTTGGAACCGGGGGCGGAGAAAGAGTATCAAAAGAATTAAATGTTCCTTTCCTTGGTTGTATACCTATTAATCAACAGATTCGTGAAGGTGGTGATAAAGGGATACCTATCGTTTTTGATATTCCGGATTCGCAAGATGCCAATATTATTCTGGATATTTCAAGAAATTTGACTGAACAGGTTAATATTAGAAATTCAAAAGCTCCGGGGAAAGTTGAGATCATACTTGGCGATGACGATTAACTTATTTCCTATCAGAAAATCTATTAAAATTGATTACAAAAATTTGATTAGATTTACATACATCAAATAGCTAACTCAATGAAAGAAAAAATCTTAAAAGCTCTTGAATCAATCAGACCGTTTTTGCAAGCAGACAATGGTGATGTAGAATTAGTAGAAATAACCGAAGAAAATATTGTAAAAGTTAGATTGACTGGTGATTGCGAAAATTGCCCGATGTCTCCTTTAACTTTACGAGCAGGAATTGAACGCGCATTGATGAAAAACGTTCCCGGTATTAGAAGAATTGAAGCTGTGAATTAATTTTTAATATTATGACAGATTCAACATACAGTAAAGCCGCTAAATTTGTCCTCTCAATCTCCGCGGTAATCATTGTTCTTTATCTATTTTATTTACTAACTGAGATTATAATAATACTTGCGTTAGCAACACTTCTTGCATTTATCTTTGCACCATTTGTTTCACTTCTAGAATCCCGTGGATTTAATGGTTTTACTTCAACCCTAATAACATTTGGAATCTTTGGGTTCATCATCTATTTCGGTTTATCTATACTGATTCCAAAATTTATTTTTCAGATGGACCAGTTAATAAATTCTTTGGAAGGATTTTCATTCGCTGAGGAGATGAAGTCTCTGGAAGCGACATTACTGCATTACATTCCGTTCCTTCAACCGGGCGATCTGACTAATAGAATGGAAAATTTTTTTACTTCACAGCTTACAGATATCTTCGGTACGGTCTCATCAATCCTTTCCAGTATAGTTTCAGTTGTTACAATATTAGTAATTGTTCCGTTCATAACTTTTTTTCTGTTAAAAGATAGTAGAAGAATATTGCAGGCTCTCCTTCAAACAATTCCAAATAAATATTTTGAAATGTCTTACTATATTCTAAAAAAAGTAACCCTCCGACTTGGATTGTTTGTTAGAGCATGGATATTCGATGCTACTTTTGTTGGAGTAATGATCGGTTTTGGATTTTATTTTATTGGGGTTCCTAATGCCCTACCACTTGGAGTCATTGCCGGTTTGGGACATTTGATTCCTTATTTCGGTCCAATCATTGGCGGAATTCCTGCGATAATTGTTTCAATTGTTCAGTACGGAGATCTCTCACAGGTTCCATTAATCCTGTTTATCGTTTTAATTACTTACGCATTTGATAACGGTTTTGTTCAACCGTCAGTGTTTGGTAAGAGTGTGGATATGCATCCAATAGCGATAATTCTTCTCATTATCAGTGGTGGAACATTGTTCGGTTTATTCGGAATGCTGCTCGCAGTCCCTGTAGCAACTGTAATCAAAACTTTCGCTAAAGAAATCTATTTCGCAAGGAAGAATTACAAGATTGCCAGAGTTTAATACTAAATGATTGATAAGCAATAAAAATTCTAAAATAATCCGACTAAGATATTCTAAATCTCTTTGCTCAATCTTTCAATCACATCAAGAGATTTTATCCCATCAGCCTCTGCACTGAAGTTAGTGATGATTCGATGGCGAAGAACCGGAAGCATTGCAAACTTGACATCTTCAATATTCGGTGTGTATCTACCCTGAATAACTGCGCGGGTTTTGGAGGCAAGTATCATATATTGGGAAGCCCTAGGACCAGCTCCCCAGGTAATCCAGTCTTTAATATATTGCGGAGAGTTTCCATTTGAAGGTCTTGTCATATTGGCTATTTTAACAGCGAACTCAACAACATTATCAGCGACGGGAACTTTTCTGACAAGTTTCTGAAATTCCAAAATTTCATCAGAATTTAAAATCTTATTAAGATTTGCTGAGTACTCACTTGTTGTTGTTTCAACAATTCTTATTTCTTCCTTATATGAAGGATAATCAAGCCACAAGTTGAACATAAATCTATCAAGCTGTGCTTCAGGTAATGGATAAGTTCCTTCCTGTTCAATTGGGTTTTGAGTAGCAAGCACAAAGAATGGTTGCGGCAATTCATAAGTATTACCTGCTGCCGTTACTTTATTCTCCTGCATTGCTTCGAGAAGTGCAGCCTGGGTTTTAGGAGGTGTTCTATTAATCTCATCAGCGAGAATAATGTTTGCGAAAATTGGTCCTGATATAAATTTAAAATTTCTTTTCTTGGTAACAGCGTCTTCTTCAATAATTTCTGTTCCGGTGATATCACTCGGCATTAAATCAGGAGTGAATTGTATTCTGCTGAATTTTAAATCTAAAACTTCTGCTACCGTTTTTATCAGAAGTGTTTTTGCAAGACCAGGAACTCCAACTAAAAGGCAATGTCCCCTCGAAAAAAGAGAAATTAAAAGCTGGTCAACTATTTCATCCTGACCAACAATAACTTTTGCAATTTCTGATTTTACCTTTGTGATTTTATCGGAAAGCTTTTCGACAAGCTCAACATCATTAGTTCCGGCGGGATTTTCTTTCAAACTTAATTCCTCATTTTCTATTTTTTCGAACTACTATTTACAGCCTTACTTCCCAATAAATTTTGTCTCTTAAAGAAGCTACCCACTCATCATACTGCTTTTGTTTTTTGTATTCATCGGCTAATCGTTTTAATTCAGCATAATCTTCTTCTAAACTAGGTGGATGCTGGGGAATTCTTGATTGCAGATAAACTATATGATAACCATAAACACCTTGGCCATAATCAATTCTTTTGGGAAAACTTATTTCTCCCTCTTTCATTTTTGAGACAATATCAAGCAAATTTTTATCAAGCTGATTAATGTAAAATGTACCAAGGTCACCGTTGAATGGCGCAGTCTCTTTGTCTTCACTATATTTTTTCGCATAATATTGAAATGTGTTCACTCCATTTACTATGCTATCACGAACATCTGTTAAAAACGTAATCGTTTCGAGATCAGCACTCTCATCTGTTTTGAATTTTATTAAAATATGTCTGGTGTGAATTGATTCTCCTCTTTTTTCCAGCAGTTCTATTATATGATAACCCACAGGTGTTTCAATTATATTTGATATCTCACCAACTTCAAGTGAAAATGCTGCAGCTTCAAACTGTGGATAAAAGACTCCTTTTTTAACAAAGCCAAGATCGCCACCGTAAGCTTTGCTGCCGGGGTCTTCAGAATATTTTTTTGCCATATCTTCAAAGCTTGCACCCTGGTTGACTATCGAATCCCTTATAGCCTCAGCAAAATCTTTGTATTGTTTTTTAAGTCTGTCTGTTGTTTTAGGGTTTCTGAAAATATGAAAGATATGGAGTTTTTCAGGTATCATTCCAAGACTATCTTTATAAGTATTAAAGAATTCCACAACTTCACGTCTCGAAGCCTCAATCGGAGCAAAATTCTTTTCACGTAATCGTTGAACCATTAAATTCTTTCGAACATCTTCACGCAATTCTCGCTTAATCTTTTCGATTGACATCCCATACATACTTTCAATATTCGCAATTGAGCCATATTGTTGTTGCAATACATTAATCTGATAATCAATTCGTTGAGATATTTCATCATCAGTAATTACAATTGAATCCAATTCAGCCTGTGCATAAACGAGTTTATCGTCAATCATTGAATTGAGAATTTGCTTTTTTAGTTCGGGCGATTTAGGATCAAGACCACGTTGAGAAGCAAAAATTGATATCTGAAAATCCAGCTCACTCTGCAAAATTATTTCGTTGTCAACAACTGCAATCACTTTGTCAATTACAACTGGTTGTGCAAACAACAAGCTTGTACTAGCAATGATGAAACAAAAAATTCCTAATGTTACTTTTATCATTTCTTTATTTCTATTTCACTTAACGAATATAAATCGTCTATATAATTTTCAATAGCTAACTCGGTTAAAGCAGATTTGTATCTTCTTTCCACTTCATCCTTTACAGCTTCAAATGCCGGAAGTGATCCTGCAGTATACTTATCTAAAAGCTGAACCACAGAATAATAGCCCCTTTCATCTGGAATGACAATGCTAATTTCCAGTGGGTAAAGACCTTCCAAAATACGTAACATCCTTACAGGTTGGATATCTTGTTCTGAAACTAAAACTGAATCTTCTTTTCTGATAATATTTGTATCCTGCTTAGATTCATAGATCGCTCCAGCCCACCCATTCATAATTAGTTTAGTACGAAAGGCAACTGCACTATCCCTGTTTGAAAAATCTATTCTATTTAAAAAATATGCGTTAAATGGTAGTTTGAAACTGGATTCGTTTGCCTCGAAAAAGTTTTTCAATTCTTCTTCAGTAAACTGCTGCTGAGTGGTTGCAGCAAATTTTTCTAGAACCAAAGCTGCAGCTAATTGTTTCCTGGTATTAGTCAGGGTTTCTTTGAAATCGTTGGTTTCAGTCAAACCCTCTTTAACAGCTTGCTGAAAAAGTATTTCCTGCCTGATCCAATTTTTAATTATAACTGATCTGCTCTTTTCAGAAACAAACTGAGAGTCAATTAGCTCTGCAAGTCTGGATTCCGTCAAATAGGAATCATTAACTTTTGCAATATATGTTTCCGGCTTTTTATTCTCGTTACACGCCACGAGGATAAGAAGAGGTAATATTATTACCTCAATCTTCTTTATCAAGCTGGAATGCATACTGAAGTTCATCATAATAAAGTTCAGGTTTATATCTTTTATCGAGACTCTCAATATAATCATTCTCTAGTTTTTTGCTTAGCATTTCCTGATACTCACCTGATGCTTCTGCTTTAGCTTCTTCAAATGTTTTCAATCTGGCTGGTTGTCTTTCTTCAAGTTTGAAGATAACATAACCGCCATTAAATGAGTACGGAACAGTGTATTGACCAACTTCAGGAATCTTATTGGCTTCTTTGTAGAACTCATTGTAATCAACAGGCTGTAGTGGATAAAAACCGTTATCTTTTCTCTTAGCAATTCTTTCAGTATAAGTGCCAGCAACTGATTCAAATGAATCCCCTCCCTCAATCATATCATAATAAACCTGAATCAAGGAATCTTTTTTCGAAAATATTTCACTAAAACTTATTCTTTCGGGCCAGGTGTATTTATCTTTATTTTGATTCCAGTAGTTGTAGACGTCAGCGCTATCAATTTTTACTTTACTCCACACCTCTTCTTCCTGCAGTTTGAAGATGAAAATACCATCTTTGTAATCTTCCATCAACTGTGCAAACTCCGGATCAGTTTTATCAAGATTCATTGCTTCTTCATTAAGCAACATGTCTTCAGCAAGTATATTAATTGCTTTGGTGACTTCTGCTTCATCATCCATAGGCTTTGCAGTGATCTTAGAATTACCATTAGCTAATTCCAAAAATTCACCGATAGTTACATTTTTATCTGCATAAGAAAATAATACTTTGTCGGATAGCTCATCATACTTAGGATGGACCATACCAAATCTTAAAGAATCACTTTCTTGAACAAATAGATTTAAGTTGGCCTGATCAATTTTAAAATTATACTTGTTTTTTAGTGTATCAATTAACACTTCAAGTTCGTGTTGATACCTTTGTTTATTGAACATTGTTTTTAGTTCCTGGTACACAGAATCATAAGGCTGAGTATCCATTCTATCAGTCAACATAATTATATGGTAGCCAAAATTTGTTTTAACCGGTTCTGATATTTGTCCAACCTGCATATTGAACACGACTTCATCAAACTCTTTTACCATCATTCTTCTTTCAAAATATCCGAGATCACCGCCCTTTTCTTTTGAACCTGGGTCATCAGAATATTCTTCAACCATTTCTTCGAATGGAGCACCAGCCATTAATTGAGCATAAGCTGAATCTGCTCTTTCTTTTGCAGCAAGTGTATCAATTTGCCTATCATTATTGTGAAAGCTTACAAGTATATGGCTTGCTCTTATTTTTGGATAGCGATGTTGTTTAACTGTTACCATAATTATGTGATATCCAAATCTGGTCTTTACAACTTCGCCATAAACCTCACCTGCTTGAAGTGTATACATAGGATCTTCAAACTCGTATGGTAGTAACCCTGCAGTAATGAAATAAATATCGCCACCATTAACGGCAGAAAATTTATCGTCTGAATATTTTTTTGCCATTTCAGAAAAAGAAGCGCCATTTTTAATACTATCCAAAATTGCTTGTGCTTTCATCTTCGCAGCTTCATCTCCTAAAGTATCGGGTCTTATCATAATATGACTTACTCTAAACTCATCTTTTCTTCTCTCATAAAGCTGTCTCACACCAGGTTCGACAATCCACTTTTCTAAAATGTAAGATACACCAACCTGCTTCTGATAATCTTTAAGTTCATTCATTAAATCTTCATCTTGATTATACCCTCTTACATAAGCATCACGTAATTTCATTCTGAAATTAACATAGAGCTCAAGAAACTTTTTATAATCTTCTTTGCTTTGTTTGGCAGCTATATCCCAACCACCTAGATTTTTAGCATATGCGTGTTCAAACTCATCCAATGATATTTCGTATTGACCAAACTCAGCAACTTCCTGAGCTTTGATATTTGTAAATGCTATTATCTGGATAAAAAGAATTGCAACAAATGTTCGTAGCGAACGAGCGATGTACATTTTCAACTACTCCTATAAAATTCAAAAAAAATGAGAGGGGAATTTTAGGTATAGCTCGTTTGAAAATCAAGGGAAATTAGGCCTGACCTTATAGAATTAACTTTAAGGTCAGGCACATAAATTTACTTTAGGAGGGTCATCTTTATTGTTTTCTGATAATTGTCTGCTTCCATTTTTACCAGATAAATACCGCTTGGTAAATTACTTCCGTTAAATTCAACTTCGTTAACTCCAGGGTTCAATTCGTCATTAAAAATAACTTCTAATTCTCTACCTAATATGTCGTATAAAGCAAGTTTAACCTGAGATTTTTCCGGGACGGCAAAACGTATTTTTGTTGATGGATTAAACGGATTTGGGAAATTCTGACTTAATTCAAATTCCTTTGGATATATATTCACTTCAACGGTAGCTGAGTATTTGAAGTTACTATCGAAATCAATTTGTTTTAAACGATAGAAATAATTCCCTGTTGAAACACTGTTATCAATAAATGAATAATTTTGAGGTTCGGTTGTTGTACCCGCTCCTTCAACATATCCGATCTTAACCCAATCACCTGATCCTAATTCATTACTATTCACTTTTCTTTCAACATCAAATCCGGCATTGTTTGATTCAGTTGCAGTAGTCCATTGCAACAATACATTTCCACTCTCATAGCTTGCTGAAAATGTAGTTAACTCAACCGGAATGATTGATTGAATAGCAGCGAAAGTATTTATTATTCCCCATCCATATAGATTGTTAGGGTTGGTGCTTAACGAGGCAGTATTTTTAAGCACTGCAGCTAACTGCATTGGTGTAAGTGTAGGTGCAGCCTGAAGGACTAGAGCAGCAGCGCCAGCAGCAAGTGGACAACTCCAGGAAGTACCGCTACCAAAACTGCTGTAGCAAGTATTAGAGTTATTACAAGCGACGTAATCGCTAGAGCCCATCGCCATTAAGTCCGGCTTAGTTCTTCCATCTGCGGTTGGGCCAACACTGCTGAAACTTGATCTGCTTCCACTGCTCGTGACTGAACCGATTGCCATCACGCTATCACCATCAGCTGGTGCACCTAAGGTATTATGACTAGGATTATTTCCAGAATTACCTGCAGAGTTTGAAACGTATATTCCAATATAAACAGCATAATCAGCTCCATTCGTTATTAAAGCTGTGTTTCCATCCATATCTTCCCAGGTGTAACTTGGATAAGGTGGATCAAAATCTAGGTAGGAAAGTGACGTGGATGTGACATCAACTCCTATGCTATCAGCCCATTCCATCGCAGCTATCCAATTATCTTCTTCAACTGGAGTTTCGCTATCTGTATTTTCGGTTTTTGTAAGAATAAAATCTGCGCCAAATGCTGGTCCTATTAATTGGCCTTCATAAAATCCACCAATCAATGATAAGGTGGATGTACCATGTGACCCATTACCCATATCACTACCATTTTCAACATCAGGATCACCATTCACAAAATCCCATGTTGCTATCACATTCATTGTACTAAATGCCTGGTGAGTAGTCCATCTGTCGAAACCTGCATCCATCATACAGATTGTTATTCCAGCACCTGTATAACCTAGATCATGAACCTGTGGTACGGTAATTTGATTTAACTGTGTAAAAGATTGTCCGTAGTCATAAACATTGGTTTCCAGCGGTTTAGAAAGTTGTTCATTTGGATTCTCTTGGTTATTGTCAGCTATTTCTTCCTCAGGATAATCTTTTCTGAATTTATAAACGATATCAAGCTGTTTTACACAGGATAAATTTGCAAATTGAGCTAGTTCTGATTTAGTTGCCAGACCACTAACTCCATTAAACCATTTAGTTTTTTGCTTGACTTTAAATCCAAGAGAATTAAGTTGATCAACATAATTTTGGTTGACAGGCAAATCTCGTTTTGTCAAAAGATTATTTTCACCGAAAACTTTAGCACGTCTTTTAAGTGATTTTTCGCTCACAACAGAAGTCGGTTTACTAAAATAACTTTGGATATTATCTCCTTTGTCTGAAAAGAAAACCCAAACTAGTAATTCTTCATTTTGATCTGCTGCGCTTACAACTCTATTAAGTTGAGGAGTAAACTTCTCAATTGAAGATTGAGCAAATAAAATCCCTGCAAACAGGATTACAGTAATTCCAACTAACTTCATCTTTAGTACCTCTAAATTTTAATAATATTATTTAACACGTGTTCCGTTTTTAACTGATTCATTTACTAGTAAAACTTGCAATCCTCCCGGATCTTTTTCAACGGCTAAAATCATACCACGCGATTCTTCGCCCATGAGTTTAGCAGGTTGTAAATTGGCAACAACAACAACTTTTTTACCTATCAAATCTTCCGGATTATAATGTTCTGCAATTCCAGCAACTAGTTGTCTTTCTCCATCATCCAACATTACCTTTAGCTTCATTAGCTTTTTACTTTTTGAAATTTTTTCTGCACTCAAGACTTCAGCTACTTTCAGCTTGGTCTTCATAAATTCATCGTAAGAGATTAATTCATCAATCATTTTCTCTTCCTTATTTTCGGTGATACCTAGCTTCGATATTTGTTCTTCGATCACTTCGTCCTCAATTTTAGGAAATAAAATTTCTGCATTACTAATTTGATGACCTTCTTCTAAAAAGGATTTACCACATTCTGCCCATTGAACCGGTTTTGCGTTGAGAATTTTGAATAACTTTTCAGAGGAAAATGGTAATACAGGATAAAAAAGTTCTGTTAATGTATAAATCGATTGCAAACAGATATTTAGTGTAATAGCACATTTTTCCTTATTTGATTTAACCGTAATCCAAGGTTCAGAATCGTTGAAATATTTGTTCCCATCACGGGCAAGGTTCATCATTTCATTTACGCCATCTCTAATTTTGTAATTTTCAAAAAGATGGCCAACCTTATTTGGATATTCTGAAATTTCTTTTAGCATCTCCTCATCAATCTTCTCAAGTTTCCCACGTTCAGGTACTTTACCATCAAAATGCTTATGAACAAAAGTAAATGTACGATTGATAAAGTTGCCAAGAATATCTGCAAGCTCGCTATTATTTCTAAGCTGGAATTCTTTCCAGTAAAAATCTGTGTCTTTATTTTCCGGGAGGTTAGCTGCAAGAGTATAACGTAACGGGTCAGCAGGAAAGATGTTCAAAAATTCATCTACATCAATTCCCCATCCTCTGCTCTTTGAAAATTTCTTACCTTCAAAATTTAGGAATTCGTTTGCCGGAACATTTTGAGGAAGACAATACTTCTCCTTTTTCACCCTCATTCCATGCCATCAGAATTGCAGGAAAAATTATTGTATGAAAAACAATATTATCCTTCCCTATAAATGCAATGTATTTTGTATTTACATCCTGCCAGTATTTTTTCCAGAGATCGGGTTGATTTTTTAATTGGGAATATTCTTTTGTTGATGAGATGTAGCCAAGAACCGCTTCAAACCAAACATAAATAACTTTTCCTGCTGCAGAATCAACCGGAACTTTTATACCCCAATCCAAATCACGGGTTATTGCACGATCTTTCAATCCTTCCTTAAACCAACCACGACAGTACTGAAGAACGTTCTCTTTCCAACCATACTTTTCATTCATTTCATTTATATATTTTTCAAGTGCTGGTTGATATTTACCAAGTGGGAAATAGTAATGTGTCGTTTCTTTCAGGATTGGTGTTTCACCACTTACTTTACTTTTTGGATTTTTTAATTCAGACGGATCATAAAGAGACCCGCAATTTTCACATTCATCACTTCTGGCTTGCTCATTTCCGCATCGCGGACAAGTTCCCTCAACATATCTGTCAGGTAAAAACATTCTTGCTTTTTCATCATAAAACTGGTTTGTCTTTTTCTCAATAAAAAGTCCCCGATTATAGAACTCGAGAAAAAACTCTTTGGCTGTTTCGTGATGAATTGGAAGACTTGTTCTGGAATAATTATCAAAACTCATCCCGAATCTTTCAAAAGCTTTCTTGTTTGCTTCGTGATACCTGTCAATAATTACTTTTGGAGAAACTCCCTCTTTATCTGCAGTAATTGTTATAGGAACTCCGTGCTCATCTGAACCACAAATGTAAAGAACATCATCTCCGTTTAATCTTTTATATCGGACGTAAATATCTGCAGGAAGGTAAGCTCCACTTAAATGACCAAGATGAATAGGTCCGTTTACATAAGGCAGGGCTGAGGTGACTAAAACTTTTTCTTTACTCAATTAAATGATCTGAATGATTTTCAAAAATTTTAAGAAGAAATATAAAGATTTTGGTGTCAAATTGGATTAGATTACTAAAGATGCTTCAATTTCTTCAATAAAAATGAGTAAATTTGTATCAACATTTTTAAAGAATCTATTTTTCCTGATTAAACATGGGACAATAAAATGAAAGACCATTCCAAACTAGACTTTAACACTAAATGTGTTCACTCCGGAATCGATGAATACGAATATGGTTCAGTGGTTCCTCCAATTTATCAAACATCAACATTTAAATTTAAATCAGCTGAACACGGCGCTTCATTATTTGCCGGTGAGGAAAAGGGATATATATACACAAGAATGCTAAACCCGACAATTGAAGCGATGGAAAATGCGATTGCAGAACTTGAAGGCGGGCATAAAGCATTAGGTTGTGGAAGCGGAATGGCTGCGGTGCATACTATTTTTGCAGCATTATTATCAACAGGAGATCACGTTGTTTGTTCTGCTGCAGTTTACGGTCCAACAACTACTTTACTAAATACAGTAATGAAAAAGTTTGGAGTTGAAACCACATTTGTTGATACATCATGTACTTGAAAATGTTAGCGCTGCTATCAAACCAAATACTAAAATTGTTTATGTGGAAACTCCAGGCAATCCGACTCTTTGTATTTCAGATCTCAACGAGATTTCGAAAATTGCACATAAGCACGGAGCAAAAGTTGTTGTCGATAATACTTTTATGAGTCCGGCACTTCAGAACCCGCTTGCACTTGGAGCTGATGTTGTTCTGCACAGCTTAACAAAATTTCTGAACGGCCATGCTGATTTAGTCGGTGGAATTATAGTAGTTAAGGATGAAGAAACCTATAAACAATTTAGAAAAACACTTAACCAGATTGGTGGCGTGATTGATCCTTTCAATTCATTCCTTGTGCATCGTGGATTAAAAACACTTGGGTTAAGGATGGAAAGACACTGCCAAAGTGCACAAAAAATTGCTGAATGGCTCGAGAAACATTCACTGGTAAAAAATATTAGGTTCCCGGGTCTTAAAAGTCACCCTCATTATGAAATCGGATTAAAACAGCACAAAGGTCCCGGTGGAATGATCACCTTTGAAGTTGAAGGTGGTATTGAAGCTGGAAAAATTTTAATGAATTCGGTTAAGCTTTGCCAGCTTGCTGTAAGTCTTGGCGGAGTAGAAACTCTAATTCAGCATCCTGCAAGTATGACTCATTTCTCAATGGGAAAAGAAGCAAGAGAAGCCGGAGGAATAACAGACGGACTTGTTCGTCTCTCAGTTGGAATTGAAAATGTTAATGATCTTATTACTGATCTTGAACAAGCATTTGCAAAAGTTAAAGAAGCTCAACTTGTAGAAGAATCGGTTTAACCAACTTTAATTAATCCTACTCAAGTTTGGGGGATTTTCGTCCCCCTTTTTTATTTTCATACCGCTAACGGCATAATTTCTGTTATTCTTTGGTTAGAATAATTGGAGGATTAGCTATGAAATCTATTTTACTACTTCTCACCTTTTCAATTCTTTTTAATATTCAAACTAATGCACAGCGGGATCGACAAGGTAATGGAAGAAGACAGGAATCTGGTCGTATTGAACGGATTGATAATTCTCAAGACAGAAGGAATAAATTAATTCCACATGAAAGAAGAAAAATTGAAACGACAAAAAAACCTGAGATTAAACAAACTCAAAGACCAATTATTGATCATTACAATCCACCAGTTCAGGAAACAGTCGTAGTAGACTGTCCAGAAAAAACTCCAGTTTGTTCGGTAATAATAGACAATTTTCATCGCCCACCATCGTATGAAGAAATGGCAATTGATTGTTTTGAGTCAGGCAACCTTGGAGCTGCACTTATAAATGTCGAGCAAGCTATTAAATCTGATCTTTTTAATCCCGACCTATATTCTCTAAGGGGAAAAATCTATTTTGAACTCAATGATTATTTACTGGCAAAAAGAGATTTTGCAATTGTTTTGGCTTTAAATCCGGAGTATGCTGACGCTTATTACTACCAAGGTATGTGCAATCTTTATCTTGGTGATAAAAAGCAAGCAATAGAAGATTTTGAAGCTGCAGCTTCACTGGGAGACACAGATGCAGAGAGGTTCTTATTTGATTACTTAAATTAGAACTAAAAAGCTCTCTAATCACCGAGCTTTTTCCACTACTCGCCGATTTTTTATTTTTTGCTTTCATATTTTTACATAGGTTCAGGGTGAGAATTATTCAAAGGAGCAAAAAATGTCTGAAAATAAAAATGCAGTTGATAAAAGAGTTATACTTGGAGGAGTTCTAATTTTCCTGGGCGGAATATTTCTACTCAACACAATGAACATACTTAATTTCAGGTTTGCTCATGTCGTCTTCTCCTGGCCGTTTATTATGCTCGTAATTGGTCTATTTGTTTTAGTTAATACTGAGAAGAAATTTTTAGGCGGCATTTTAACAGGTATCGGTTCCCTCTTTCTAATACCACGGATATTTCCCAATATTGATTACGATTCCGGAATAGTTATACCTCTCCTTCTCATTATACTCGGAACTTATATTATTCTTAAAAAAAGAAGACATGATTCATCTTCAGAATTTTTTTCGGATCATTCTACTGTTAATAAAGATAAAATTGATGATGTTTCCATCTTCGGTGGCGGAACAAAAATAATTTCATCCGATAACTTCCAGGGTGGCAGTGTGACTGCAATTTTTGGTGGTTCGGAAATAAATCTAATTAATTGCAAACTTGCAGAGGGTGATAATATTCTTGATGTACTCTGTGTATTTGGGGGAACAACAATCATTCTTCCAAAGGAATGGAATGTCGTAATAAATGTAACTTCTGTACTGGGGGGATTTTCTAACAAAGCAATCAGAAACCCAAGCATTGTTATTGATCAATCACGAACATTGCACATCAAAGGATTGGCAATGTTTGGCGGCGGTGAAGTAAAGACGTATCTCTAATCGCTCAGATAGATGCAAGACAATCCAATCCTAAGAAATTTTAGAAACATTATAATACTTCTTCTCTATTCTGTTTCTTTTGCGATAATAAGTTTTCTTATTCTCTTTTTTGGGTTAGAGCTCGATTTAAATTCTTCTGTTGTTGAGAGCCTGGTCTCTGCAATTTTATTATGCGGAATTACAATCATATGGCATTATCCTGCAAAATACATTTCCATTGAAGAACACCACCTGGTCAAAGTTTTTTTCAGTCATGTAGTTACTGCAATAATTTCCTCAGCATTATGGCTTTTATTTATTTATATAATTATGGTTCCTATATTAGGTTTTGACGAAAAGTATCAAAACTTTTTTTATCAAACTATCCTTTGGAGATTTCTTGTTGGAGTGATGCTCTATGCCCTCGTAGTTTCATTTTATTATTTGGTTTCATACTATTCTGAATCACAAGAAAGAGCTTTGAAAGAATCAGAACTTAAAGGTCTGGTTACACAAGCAGAGTTAAGGTCTCTTAAATTTCAGATAAATCCTCACTTCATTTTTAACAGTTTAAATTCGATGAGTGCTTTAACTGAAATCGATCCTAAAAAAGCGAAGGAAATGATTATTAAACTTGCCGATTTTCTTCGGTATATTCTTGCAACAAATGAAAGAGAGAAAAATAAACTTAGTGAGGAATTGAAGAATATTAGACTTTATCTTGATATTGAAAAGATTCGATTTGAAGATAAATTTGATTACGCAGAGCAGTTTGATAAAGAATGCAACAATGTTGAAATCCCAAATATGATCCTACAACCCCTATTTGAAAATGTAATCAAACACGCTGTTTACGAAACTTTTGATAAGGTGTTATTAACATTGAAGTGTAGTTTTGACAATAACTATTTGAAGATTGAACTTGTAAATAATTTCGATGAATCATCTAAATCAAGAAAAGGTGCTGGAGTTGGATTGAAAAACATAAATGACAGATTAAATTTAATTTATCGACGAAATGATCTTATGGAAGTAAAAAAAGAAAAGGGTATTTTTAGTGTAACCTTATTTATTCCTTGTGAAGATCAAATAAAAAAAGAAGAGTTAATTTCTGATGCCGAAAAGTAAAATTACTACAATAATTATCGATGACGAAAAACTAGCGAGGGAAATAACTAAAGGCTATTTAAAAAATCACAGTGAAGTTGAAATTCTTGCTGAATCTTCTAACGGTTTTGATGCAATAAAAAAAATTAACGAACTAAAACCGGATATTATTTTCCTGGACATTCAGATGCCAAAGATAAGCGGCTTCGAAATGCTGGAACTTCTAGAAGAACCCCCTGTAATTATTTTCACTACTGCATTTGATAACTATGCGATAAAAGCCTTTGAAGTTAATGCGGTAGATTATCTGCTAAAACCTTTTTCTGAAGAAAGATTCAACGACGCACTAAAAAAATCGTTTAATTTTCTGCAAGATAAATTTGAGCACGATGCTGTTATAAAAAATATAATCGACTATAAAGATGAAAAGATTGAATATCTTGAAAGAGTAGTAATTAAAGAAGGTTCAAAAATTTCAATCATTCCAGTGGAAACTATTAAATGGATTGAAGCACAGGATGATTATGTAATGATCAATTGTGACCAGGGAAGATTCCTCAAGCAAAAGACGATGAAGTATTTTGAAAACCATCTCAACGAAAATAATTTTATAAGAATACATCGATCTTACATCATTAATGTTGATTTCATACAGCATCTTGAACAAACAGGAAAAGAGTCTTACCAGATAATTTTAAAGAACGAAAAGCAACTGCCTGTAAGCAAGACCGGCCTGTCAAAGTTAAGAAACACACTCTAATTCATTCAAATTCTTTTATTCAAAATTGAACTTATCTCGCAGGTTGAATATATTTGTTCTGACCATTCACGAGGAATAAAATGATTCTTGATAAAGACCTTCTCTCAATCCAGGAAGCTCGTAACTTAGCTGTAAAAGCAAAAGAAGCGCAGCTTGAATATAAACACTTTAGTCAACAGCAAGTCGATAAAATTGTAAAAGCAATGGCAGAAGTAGGTTATGAAGCTTCTGAAAAACTAGCAAAGATGGCTTGCGATGAAAGCGGTTTTGGAAAAGTTGAGGATAAGATTGTCAAAAATCAATTTGCTACAAAAAATGTTTTCGACTCAATAAAGAATTTAAAGACAGTTGGGATAGTAGCAGAAGAAGCAAACGGAAAAGTTCTTAAGATTGCAGAACCGATGGGGGTCGTTTGTGCTTTAGTTCCCTCGACTAATCCAACTTCAACTGCAATGTTCAAAGCACTTGATTTCTCTCAAAAGCAGAAATGCAATTGTAGCAAGTCCACATCCAAAAACATCAAGATGTACGATTGAAGCATTAAAAATATTATCGGATGCAGCGGAAAATGCTGGTGCACCAAAAGGATTGATCCAGTGTATGAGTGAACCAACAATAGAAGGTACCGATGCTCTAATGCACGATAAAAATATTTCGGTTATCCTCGCAACTGGCAGGTACTCCAATGGTAAAATCAGCATACAGCGCTGGTAAACCTGCGTACGGAGTTGGACCGGGAAATGTTCCGGCATTCATCGAGCGTACCGCAAATTACCAAAAAGCTGTTGCTGATATTGTTTACGGAACGACATTCGATAATGGGACACTTTGTTCATCAGAACAATCAATGATTGTTGATCTTCCATTAAAGGAAAAAGTAATTGAGGAAGCATTAGCACAAGGTTGCTATTTTGTAAACGCTGAAGAAAAAGAAAAACTTGCAAAAGCTATTCAAACTAATCTCAGAATAAATCCTGAGATCGTTGGTAAACCTGCAACTTTTATTGCTAATTATGCCGGATTCGATGTTCCTGGAAACACAAAAGTTTTAATGGCAACCTGTTATGAGGTTGGAAAGAAAGAACCACTTTCAATTGAAAAACTTTCACCAATATTGTCTTTTTATGTTGTTGATGGCTGGCTTGAAGGATGTCACAGATGTATAGACCTTTTGCAATTTGGCGGAATTGGTCATACTTTGGTCATTCATTCAAACGATGAACCTATCATTATGAAATTCGCTTTGGAGAAACCAGCATTCAGAATTCTTGTAAATACTGTTGCATCGATTGGTGCCGTTGGATACACAACTGCTCTTGCTCCTTCAATGACGCTGGGACCTGGGACTTGGGGTGGCTCAATAATTTCTGATAACGTAAGCGCAAAACATTTACTAAATATCAAAAGTCTTGTCTTTTGAAACTAATCCGGTTAATAAAGGAAAAAGTATAGATAAGTTTGAAACCCAGAAATATAAAGGTGGCAAGGATTGGTTCATTAAGGAAATTGAAGAAAGGCTTCGTGAGCGAGCTGGTAATTTACCATTAAAAGATGTCTATACTTATTCAGAAAAAGAAAATACCGTCGAAGAAAAATCTGAGACATCAAAACCTATTACCTATGGTAGCGGAATTTCAGAAGAGGAAATAAAAAAAATAATTAAAGAATTTTCTTCCTGATTTTTTTAGTGTACAAATTGCGGGAATAAATGAGAGAACTTCAGCACTACCGCTTCTGCAATTAAGTAAGCTGCACCTTCGTGAGTTAGCAAATCAGTATTGACTGTCATATGATAAAGTAAAGGGTCTTCAATATCAACGCGGAAGTATGACTTCAAATATTGCTTGCGATTTTCATCCTCTTTTTTAATATGAGCCAACGCCTCTTTTTCATTTATATCCAATAATGATTTTATATGTTCCACTCTTTTTTCCAGTGAGGCAATCAATCTTACATGAAAAGTATTTTTAAGCTTTGAAGTGATAATGTTGGCTCCTCTTCCAACAATAACTACATTTCCCATCCGTGCAAGCTGAAGAATTGTTTCAGTTGTTCTATGGATAATAGTCCATTCTGCCGGTTTTAAACCAAGAAGTTCATTAACAGCAGCAGCTAGATGTTTGTATTTACCCTCTTGCATAAAACTGGAAATTTGTCCTGGTAGATGCAAATCGTCCAGTACCTTTTCTATAAGATTACGATCAAAGAAAGCCCATTTTACACCTTCAAACTCTGAATACTCATCCATTATCTTAATAAGTTTCTCACAAACAGGTTTGGAACCCGAGCCTGTCTGTCTTGAAATGGTGATGCAGGGATATAATTCTTTTTTTATTAGCGCTAGATCTGAATTTTGAGCGTGTGATTCTATATATCGTTTACTTTTTTCGTATGCACCCATTGCCATTGTGCAATTCTCCTTATGAAATATCTAAAAACTAAAATGCTTTTCAAATAACATAAATTATTCTCATGCTAGATAATATAATTTTAAAATGTTGAAAAGCAAGACGTTAAAAATTTCTAATCAATTTCAATTGATTCTTTTTGCGAAAGGTCAAACCAACTTTTCAGTTTATCTGTATCTTTTCCATCTGCTGAATTATGGTAGAATTCATTTTTGTGGATATCGTAGGTATAATCTTTTTGCCATTCGTCAATATTATCTACAATTTCTTTAATTGCATTTGTGATCAAATAAAGTTCGTCGTTTGTCATTGTTGGATGAATTGACATTCTCACCCACCCTGGTTTTTCTGACAGATCACCAAGATCAATTTTATCAGTAATTCTTTTTGAACGTTGGGGATCAACGTGAAGAAGATAATGTCCGTAAGTGCCTGCACACGAACATCCACCACGTGTTTGAACTCCATAACGATCATTTAATAATCTTACAATAAGGTTGTAATGAATGTCATCAACGTAAAATGAGATTGCGCCAAGACGATTTTTAATGTGATGAGCAAGAATGTGCAAACCATGGATCTTGTTTAATTCTTCGAAAGCAATATTGATTAACTCTTCCTCCCTTACCCGCATCTTTTCAACTGTCATTTCTTCTTTCAACTTAATACAGAGTGCGGCTTTTATTGCCTGAAGAAAAGCAGGAGTTCCTCCATCTTCACGTGCTTCAATACTAGAAACGAATTTATGCTGACCCCAGGGATTTGTCCAATCAACTGTTCCGCCACCCGGTTGATCCGGAACTTTGTTTTTATAAAGCTGAGAATCGAAAATTAAAACTCCTGATGAACCTGGTCCACCAAGAAATTTGTGAGGAGAAAAATAAACTGCATCCAGTTTTTCTAAAGGATCCCCTGGATGCATATCAATTTTTACATAAGGTGCTGAACAAGCAAAATCAACAAAATAATAACCACCATTTTTGTGAACAATCTTTGCTAGTTTGTTAACTGGTAATTCTATACCAGTTACATTTGAACAGGCGGTAAAAGCACCAATTTTTAATTGCCTGTTTTTATACTTCAACATTTTCTTTTCAAGATCTTCAAGGTCTGGCAAACCTTCTTCCGTTGGTGCAATTACTATTACATCCGCAATTGTCTCAAGCCAGGTTGTTTGATTTGAATGATGCTCCATATGCGTAACGAAAACAACAGGTCTTAGTTCTTTAGGAAGCTGCAAATAATCTTTTAGCTGTTCTGGAATTTTCAATCCCAAAAGTCTCTGAAGTTTGCAGATTACCCCGGTCATTCCTGATCCGGTTGTAATTATAACATCATCTTTTCCAGCATTGCAATGCTTCTTGATTATTTCGTGAGCTTCGTGATACGCGTGAGTCATTGAAGTTCCGGTTTCACTTGATTCGGAGTGAGTATTGCCGACTAAAGGACCAAATATGTTTTGGATTTTTTCTTCGATTGGTTTGTATAAGCGTCCGCTAGCAATCCAGTCAGCATAAATAATTCTCTGCTCGCCATATGGGGAAGTAAAAGTTTTATTGTAGCCAACTATATTTTCCCTGAAGGGAGCAAAATATTCTTCCAAGTTTTTCATATCGTGTTCTTAAATATCTTTTTCATTCAAATGTGAATATAATAAAATGAGAAAATTAAAGCATCAGAATAAACCACAATTAATCATATTCGCAATCATATATTTTTTCAATAGTCGCTTGATTTTAGGTATTTTTGGGCAGAAAGTAAAAATTTATTTATGAAATACTTAATCGGAATAGACGGCGGTGGAACAAAAACAGATTGTGCTGTCGCTGACTTGTCAGGAAAAATAATTCAACAATCTACCGGTAAACCGTCAAACTTTATGGTAATCGGAGTTGAAGAAGCCATCGAGAATATTTTTGCATTAATTGAAGAAAATCTTTTTGCGCTAGAAGGAGATTTTGCTGATGTAAAACAAATCGTAATTGGTACTGCCGGTGCAGGTCGTGATGAAGACGCAGTCCTGCTTGAAAAAGGTTTTAAAGATTATGCTGACCAGGAGGGTATTCACTTCAAAGGTGTAAAAGTGTTAAGTGATGCCCACATTGCACTAGAAGGTGCTTTCCCAGCTTCAGCAGGATGTATTTTGATCGCTGGTACGGGTTCAATTCTTTTTGGAAAAGATGAATCAGGTACAATTCATCGTATTGGTGGTTTCGGAAGATTGATTGGTGATGAAGGAAGCGGTTATTCTATCGGAAGAAAAGCGTTAAATGCAGTTTCAAAAGCATCTGATGGGAGAGGTGAAGAAACATTGATCTCAGAATTGCTGGATGCTAAAATGAATTCGGGCACTTCCAAAAACATTATCAATAAAGTTTACAATGAAAAGCTCGATGTTGCATCGGTTGCTAAAATTGTAATCGAAGCTGCTGCAGAAGGCGACCCGATAGCTGAAGATATTCTCGATGAAGAAGCTGATGAATTAGTCCTTCATATCCGATCGTTAATAAATAAGATTGATATTGATAATTTTAAAGTAGCCTTTTCAGGCAGCTTGATCGACAATAAAAATTTCTACTCCGATCTACTCAAACATAAAATCAAATCAACTCTTACCAAACGTAAAAGTAATTCAAGCCGCGTTTCCTCCTCTCGGTGGAGCAATATTCTTCGCAAAAAGACTGGCTAATGAAAAATAAAAGAGAAGAAAGAAATCCATGGCTGTGGATTCCCTCTCTTTATCTTGCCGAAGGCCTTCCTTATGTTGTTGTGATGATGGTTTCAACAACAATGTATAAAAGGCTTGATATATCAAATACAGAAATTGCATTTTACACAAGCTGGCTCTATCTGCCTTGGGTTATAAAACCATTCTGGAGTCCTGTTGTTGACCTGCTGAAAACCAAAAGGTTCTGGATTGTTACTATGCAGTTCTTCATCGGTGCAGGACTTGCCGGAGTTGCACTAACACTTCCAACAGAAAAATTCTTTCAATACACACTGGCATTCTTCTGGCTGATGGCTTTTAGTTCAGCAACTCACGATATCGCTGCTGATGGATTTTACATGCTTGGGTTAAAACAGCATCAGCAATCTTTTTTTGTTGGGATAAGATCAACATTTTATCGGCTTGCAATGTTTTCCGGACAGGGAGTATTTGTCATTATAGCCGGAGAAATTGAAGAAAGTTCCGGGAATATTCCATACGCATGGATGATAACATTTTTTATTCTTGCCGGACTATTCATTCTTTTTTTCATTTATCATTTATTCATCCTTCCACAACCTAAAGCAGATTCACCAAGACAAAAAGTTAAGTTGAAAGATTTTGTCCAGGAATTTCAACGAACATTCATTTCATTCTTTAAGAAAAAAGAAATTGTTGTAATTCTTTTATTTATTCTTTTATTTCGTTTTGCAGAAGCTCAGTTAGTAAAAATGGCATCTCCCTTTTTGCTAGATGGTAAAGAAGTAGGTGGACTTGCACTTTCAACTACTGAGGTAGGAATTGTTTACGGCACAGTCGGTGTGGCTGCTCTCGTTGTTGGTGGAATTCTTGGCGGAATCGTAGCTTCTTTAAAGGGATTAAAATTCTGGATTTGGTGGATGTTGATTGCAATCAACTTGCCTGATCTGGTTTACGTTTATCTCGCTGTAACTCAGACTTCAAATTTTATTTTGATTAACATCTGCGTTGCGGTTGAACAATTCGGCTACGGTTTCGGGTTTACGGCTTTTATGCTTTATCTCATTTATGTTTCGGAGGGAGAATACAAAACAGCTCATTTTGCAATTGCAACAGGATTGATGGCATTAGGCATGATGTTACCAGGAATGATTAGCGGATGGATCCAGGAACAGGTTGGCTATCTTAATTTTTTCATCTGGGTATGCATATCAACAATACCTGCGTTTATAATTACAAAATTTGTAAAGATTGATGCTGAATTTGGGAGAAAGAAATAGGTTTCACTTATTGGCGATCTCACATTCTGCGCATGATTCGTAATGTCATTACGTGCTTGACACAGAATCCAGTTTTACTATCGACAATTAGATTCCGGTTCTTCGCTACGCTCGACCGGAATGACAAAGCAATGTTAACCAATTAACTTAATAACTCATCTCATCAATTTTTACTTTTCCTCTGAAAATCCAGTAGATTGTAATTGTGTAAGCGAACACAAATGGAATCCCAATCAATGCGATAATTAACATAACCGTTCAAAGTCTTGTCCGAACTTGCAGCATTGTAAAGTGTAAGACTTTATTCAGGATTGCGGATTTGAGTAAACTATGTTCGGGAAAATTCCTATCGCAAATAACATCAACAGTGCTGCAATAGTTGCTGCCGATGAAACGAATGCTTTTATTTCTTTTCCTTTTGAAATCTCTCTCGGAATATTAGCAATTGCAAGCATATTCAACAACGCAACAACAAACAATGCAGGTACCGCTCTGAAATTATCGACCATATGCGGAAAATAAATCAAGAGTTGCCATTGTTGAAGTTACATAACAGATCACAAAAAAGATAATTGAATTATTTACCCAGCCTCTTAGTTTACTTTGAAGTTCTCCTTCAGTTTTCATCACCCCGTAAATTGCACCGTGCATCATGAATAAAGCAATGGTTGTAACTCCAACAAGTATAGCATAGGGATTCAGAAGTCCGAGAAATGTTCCCACAAATTCTTTATCCGGTCCGATTGGAATGCCAGTGATAATATTTCCAAGTGCAATTCCCATTAACAATGCGATAGAAAAACTTGCAACGCCAAATGCAACATCCCACATTTGTCTCCACCATTTCATCGGTTGCTTGCTTCTGAATTCAATTGCAACTGCACGGAAGATCAACATAAATAAAAGCAGAATGATCGCATTGTAAAATCCTGAAAACACTGTCGCATAAACGTGAGGAAAAGCTGCAAACAATGCGCCGCCTCCTGTTACAAGCCAAACTTCATTTCCATCCCATACAGGACCGATTGAATTAATCATGATTCTTCGTTCTTTGTCATCTTTAACAAACAAATGAAGCATACCAATACCGAGATCAAATCCATCCAATATTGCATAACCGGAGAGCAAAGCTCCGATAAGTAAAAACCAGATTGTGTTTAAATCAAAAGTTACTTCCATAAAAACCTACGGTAAATTCCACTGGTAAAGTTTTAACAAACAACCTCCCATCTTTTGCAAATTGAAATGTTCTTTCCTCTAAGTCATATTTCGGTTTCGAATTTTTGTAATTGGTCATTTGAAATTGTTTGTTATTTGATATTTGTGATTTCTTCAATTTTCATTTGATGCTTTTAAACAAAGCTTTCTGATGTTCATATTCTGATGACAACTCATCAACACCTTCGGGTCCGTGCTGGATTTTCTCATTCAGCAAATAAATAAACAGTATAAAAAGGAAGATATAAATTATCGTAAACAGGATTAGTGAAAACCATATCTGTCCTGCTTCAACTGCTTTTGAAAGTCCTTCAGAGGTTCTGAGAATTCCGTAAACGATCCACGGCTGTCTTCCAACTTCTGCTGTAATCCAGCCAACCTGGTTTGCTATCTGCGGTCCAAGTACTGAAAAAACGAAAATCCACAGCATCCATTTTTTGTTGAACAAAGTCCCTCTCCACCAGAAAAATAATCCGAGCAAACTAATTCCAATTAAAGTAAATCCGATTCCAACCATTAAATGATATGCCTGGAAAACCATGTTCACCGGTGGACTTTCATCTTTTGGAATAGAATTCAAGCCGGTAACTTTTTGTTCAGTAGTTCCGCCAATCAGATAACTAAGCATTCCGGGAACTGCAATTCCAAAATTTACTTTTTGGTTCTCTTCATTCACCCAGCCAAATAAGTATATTGGTGCATTCGGCTGATCTTCAAACACAGCTTCCATCGCAGCAAGTTTTGCAGGTTGATTTTTATGAATACCCTTTGCACTCTCGTGCCCGGTAAACAACTGAAAGAGTGAAGCGAAACAGGCAACAACTAAAGCTATCTTGATTGATGATTTCGCAAATTCAAGATGCCGTTTCTTCAGGAGATAATATGCAGCAACACTAATAACGAGAAAAGCTCCAGCAAGCCAGGCACCCGAAATTGTATGAAGTAGTCTGTCAACTGAAGAAGGATTAAAAATCATCGCCCAAAAATCTGTAATCTCCGCTCGTGCATTCATTCCTTCACCAACTATATGAAACCCGGCAGGAGTCTGCATCCACGAGTTTGCAACAACTATCCAGATTGCACTGAACATTGCACCGCAGGCAACCATTATTGTTGAGAAGAAATGCATCGATGGTTTTACTTTGTCCCAACCAAAAACGAGTATGGCCAGAAATCCTGATTCAAGAAAGAAAGCAAATATGCCTTCAGCTGCAAGAGCGCTTCCGAAAACATCACCTACATATCTTGAGTAAGTTGCCCAGTTTGTTCCGAACTCAAATTCCATTACGATTCCTGTAGCAACACCAATGGCAAAAGTTAAAGCAAAAACTTTCACCCAGAATTTTGTCATCTTTTCGTAAAGAGGATTTTTTGTTTTCAGATACATCCCCTCCATAATCACCATTATTACTCCAAGTCCAATGCTCAGAGGTGGATAGATGTAATGGAACGCAATAGTAAAAGCGAACTGCAAACGGGCAAGTATTTCAACATCCATAATTAATTTCGATAAAAGATTAAATTCTTACTTTCAATTTATACAAAATACTTTTTTCATTTTGTGATTCAAGTTTCATCAGGATAGATTGTTGATACCGGTTTTCTTTGCAAAGTCAGATGAAAAATCTCTAATCAGGTTAGCTACTTCTGAATTATTAGTTGACCTGTGGTAAGTATCAGCAAATTTCAAAAGTATTTGATGGAAATGTATCTGCATATCTTCAATCGTCATATCTTTTGTCCATAGGTCAATACTGTAAGTCATCTTTTCTTTTTTATCCCAGAGAGAAAGCATCATTGTTTGCGATTCTTTCTTTCCTTCAAATTCAGCGTCATCAGCTTCCCACTCTATTTTCTCAGGCAGCCTTTTGTCATCCAGAGTAATGTATAATTTTATTTGTGATTCTTTATTCATAATTATTCCGGAGTTTGTGAATTAGTATTTATGGTATTTGGCAAAACCTTCTTTAACAATAAGGTCATTAATATTTATGAACTTGCCCGGTTTTTCCTCAAGCCATATCTCTGCAACGTATCTACCGTATTTTCCTTTTTTATCCTTTATTGTTTCTATGGTGATTTCTTTGCCATCAATTATTGATCTCAGAAAGTCGCGCGATAACAATCCTTTTGGTCTTTCTTTGCCTCTAATTTCGGGTGCGTTGATTCTGTGCAGTCTCAATTTTTCACCGCGAACCCAGGTGTGAAGACCGAGATCAATATCGACCGTACAGGTATCGCCGTCGTAAACTGATGTAACAACTGCTTTGTAATTATAAAGTTGGTGTTTCATTCTGCCTCCTTAGTTAGTAATAACTTTAACTGGAAATTTAAGAAAAGATTTTTTTTCGAAGTTGCTATTTGTGACCTTTTATGACAAAAGACTTTGGTCCATTCGAAAATAAAATAAAGAAATAGTTTTCGATAACTAGTATATCTCGCGCAAATCCAAATTTGCTACCATACTGATTTTCAAATTCTTTGTACTCATACCATTCATTTCCATTGTAGTGATAAACTCCATAGCCCGCAGCAAAAAGATTACTCTTAGTTGTTCCTCCTAAAGCGGTAATCATTTGATTATCATTAAATACACCTGTCCAAGTATTACTAATATATTTGTAAACTCGGGGGTTATATGAAAAAATAGTTCCATCCTGGCTTTCCCATAAGTTTAAACCCCATCTTGATTCTGTATCCGTGTTAAAACTATCAACCTTCGCCCAATTACTATCGTTCTCTTCAAAAAAGTAATTGTAAGTTCCATAAGGATTTGTATTATAGCAGTAAACAACTATATAACCACTCTGGTTTTGATCAACAAGAACGCTATTAATATTTTTTGTTTCAAAGTATGTCGGTATATCTAGGTTCAATATTTTTCTTACCCAATTATTATTTTCATAACTGAATAAGGTTAAATCCCATCCTGTTGCATATAACTTACCATCTTTACTACCCGAAATAGAAAAAAGTGATCCCCCTCCACCAAGTTCTGAAACATTCCATTGAACATTATTGTATGATAAAATTAAACTGCTATGTGTTAGTGTACTGTCATTTAATATGTCAATTGCATCTCCGCATATAAATGATTCATCATTTAGACTAATTGAATTGGAAATGCTATAACTATCAATTAATCCTAATGGTAACGGATCAACATCCTTCCATTCCATCCCATCATAATGCCAAACCTTTCCATAACCGCGATTGTTATGCCCAGCGATCCATAAATCATTTATTGAATTTCCCCACATAGTTTGCATTATTGTTTGAAAACTACCAGGATAAGCTATTGTATCAATTTGCCACTTGTAGTTGGGATGTCCATTATCGCTTGGTGGTTCGTTTGTATCGCAGCTAGTTAGACCGACTAAAACAATAAGTGATATTATATAATATTTTTTAATCTTCGATCCCACCACTTTCCAACTCTTCGGCAAGTCTTTCAAACTCGTATAAATCTTTTATTGCTTCCAGCATTCCGGCAGAATGTACTCCTACTGACCTGTTAACTTCTGGATCGTAAATAAAGTCACCTGCAAGACTTTGAATATTTCCATCGAATGAAACTCCGACTACTTCTGCATCTTTATTTATAACCGGGCTGCCGGAATTGCCACCAACAACATCATTTGTCGATACAAAATTAAACGGAGTTGCAAAATCAAATTCATCCGGTGCATCCAGCCAGCGTTCATCAAGATTCCACGGGAATTCCCCGTTAAAAGAATAGTAACGATCAAGCATTCCGTAAAATGTTGTAATCGGTGGTGCCACAGTTCCGTTGTAATCAAAACCTTTTACTATTCCATCAGTTATTCGCAATGTAAAAGTTGCATCAGGTGGAATTGAAGTTCCGTAAACTTCAAATAAAGCTTCGCCGAGTTTTTGATCGGCAGTTAATTCTTTTGCTGAAAGTTCATCCAGCCTGGCTAGACATAATATCATTCTGCTGATCTACATATTCCACATATCCTATGAATGGATCGCCGCAGTTCAGCAATGAATCTGGACCAGCTTCCACGATTGATATTATATTCTCTTCTGAATTTAATATTGTTCGTGACAGAATATCTTCAGCCGCTTCATCGCCTTTCTTTCCATCGGTAAACTCAATAAGAAATTCTGCATCACCAAATTGGTTGTAAAGTGCATCAATTTTATTTTTCAGAAGTTCTTTATTTTTATCAGAATTGAAATCATCCGGCATAAGTAAATCAATTGATTCCTTTAAATCATCTTCCGAATAGTGAATACTCGTGTCCGATTTCGATTGTTCGTATTCATTTGCAATTGGGATAAGCTGGCTTGCAATTGTAAAATAATCCGGAGAATCGTATGAATCATATGACAATACTGATTCAATGTTTGTTAGCTCAACTGTTTCAGTAATCACATCATCAATATCTGACCAGATGCTTTCGTATTTTTCATTTAGTTCAGGATCGGACTGAACTTTTTCTTTAAGCTTATTTTCAAAATCAAGTTTCTTTGTCATCAGTACAGGATCTCTTAAACCATCAAGCATCCCTTGGTAAGCTTTTTTTGAGTTGGAATAACTGAGCAGCTGATCTTTTATATAAGCTGAATTTTTGTTATCCTCCTGAAGAAGCGATTCCATAAAATTAATAAAACCATCAAGCATTTGAATTGTCTGGGGATAAATGTAATCCCTCGAATACTCAAGCTGTGCAACTGTATAAAGTCTGTTTGTTGAACCGGGATTACCTGAAACAAAAACAACTTCTCCATCTTTTGCACCCTCAGCACTCCACTTAAAATAATTTTCTGTCTTCAAAGGTTTCCCATCTTTATCATAAACACGGAAGAATGAGCAATCAAGATTGTAACGAGGATAAGTGAAGTTATCATAATCACCACCGAAATAACCGATCTGCTCTTCAGGCACAAATACTAAACGTACATCATTATATTTTTTATAGTGATATAGCGAATACTTCCCTCCAAAATAAAGTGGCGTGACTTTAACAAACTCATCATCGTTATTCGGATATCTTTTTTCAATCTCTTTTATTTTTTCTGATTCAACCGCTAATCGAGCGCTGTCTGTTTCAGCAGCTTCAAGAGCTTTTTGAATTTCTTCAGTTACATCTTCAATCTTTACACATTGCTCAACGTATAAATTTGGGACAGGAATTTCATCTTCCAGCTCCCATGCAATAAAGCCATCTTTATGAATATCTTCTCCTTCTTTCGAAACCTCTGTTATACTTTCTCTTGCACAATGATGATTTGTCATAATCAATCCGTCTGCAGATACAAATGAAGCTGAACAATAGTCAGCAAACTTTAATGTGAAAGCTGGACGTGTTTGAACCAATCTTCATCTGGAGTAAATCCATATGTTTCTTTTAAAGTATTCTGAGGGTGGATATTCGAACGTCCACATTTTCCCCATATCAAATTTTCCGGCTTTGACAGTATCAAGATCGAGCCAATCAGCATTTTGAGAAAAGGAATTCGATTGAAAAAAGATGAGAAGAAAAAAAGTTAATGAGTATGAAAGCTTGAGGAGAACAGAAGAGAATTTCATTTTATTCCGTGTTTCTGGATAGAAATATGTTCGATTGTCAGTACAAAATTACGCAGAAAAGTTGGGTGCAGAAAAGAAAATAATTTTAACAGAAGTGAGGAGTTGTCATGCCGGACTTGATCCGGCATCTAGTTCAATTTCATCTGTAGATTCCGGCTTTCGCCGGAATAACAACAGAAATGCACAATAAAAAAACCGGATGGACTAATCCACCCGGTTCAAAAGGAACTTCTTCGCAAATATTATATTTTGCTGCTCAACCTAAATATAAGATTCCGGAAAATAGAGAGGCTCTACCTCCCATTCATCTTCAATTGTTCCGATGCAGTGCGAACATTTTGTAACGTTGAAAACAACTTTTTCTTCATTAGGTGCCGCACGTACAAAGTTCAGAACTGTTTTACAGCTTGAGCATTGCACAATGTGTGATGAAGTTGTTTTCCTGCTGCAATCAGGACAAAGGTACCCCAATTCCCCCTGGGATTCTTCCGGATCTACCAGGAATATTGAGTTACATTTTGAGTTGTTGCATTTAGCGAAGTGCCACTTAACAGTATCTTTAGTTTCGATAACGCTCTCCACAATTTTTGTATCTCCAATGTAGTAAGTTCATTGTTAAAATTCCACTAAAAAATTTTTCTCCCAAAAAACTTTTTCTTCCCCTTATTTTTCCTGCACACAGCAATAAAGATATAAGAAACTTTCACGTTCAAAAATCCATATCTTTGTACTCTGAAAAATTAATCCATAAATACGTATAAACGGAGAAATAATGACCAAAATAGCTTGCTTTAAGGCTTATGATGTTAGGGGCAAAGTCCCGTCCGAATTAAATAAAGAACTAGCTTATAAGATTGGCAGAGCTTTCTCAAAATTTACAAATGCAAAAAAAATTGTTATTGGATACGATATAAGAAAATCATCCATTGAAATTTCCGAAGCACTGAAAAATGGTATAACGGATAGTGGTGTTGATGTAATTGATATCGGACTTTGCGGGACTGAAATGATTTACTTCTCCACTCCACACTTTGATGCAGACGGCGGAATAATGATAACCGCGAGTCACAATCCTCCCGAATACAATGGGATGAAATTCGTCGGCAAAGGTTCTGTTCCTGTTGGATACGATTCCGGTTTGAATGAGGTTGAAAAGATGATTGTGAATGATGAGCTTGGTGAAGTAAGAAAGTCAAAAGGCACAGTATCTAAAAAAGATGTGATGAATGATTTCATAAATAATCTTTCGAAATTTTATAATCCTAAAAAAATTGATTCATTTAAAGTGGTTGTGAATGCTGGTAATGGTTGCGCCGGATTGTCTCTTGATCAACTTGAACCAAAACTGCCAATTAAAATGATAAAGATATTCAATAATCCTGATGGTGAATTCCCAAATGGTGTTCCTAACCCTATGCTGGAAGGGAACAGAAAATTAACAATCGATGCAATAATAAAAGAAAATGCTCAACTCGGAGTTGCCTGGGATGGCGATTATGACCGCTGCTTTTTCTTTGATGAGAAAGGAAATTTTATTGAGGGATATTATATAGTTGGATTGCTTGCAAAATCAATTCTGAAAAAACATCCCGGAGAAAAAATTGTTCACGATCCAAGACTTGTCTGGAATACAGTTGAAGTTGTCGAGAAGGCTGGAGGAATTGCCGTTGTTTCAAAAAGCGGGCATGCTTTCATAAAACAGAAAATGAGAGAAGTAAATTCAATTTACGGCGGAGAAATGTCTGCCCATCATTATTTCAGAGATAATTCTTACAGCGACAGCGGTATGATTCCTTTCCTTTAATTCTCGAATTGATGTCAGTAGAAAAGAAAACACTTGCACAATTGGTTGATGAAATGATTGCTGCTTATCCCTGCTCGGGAGAAATAAATTCTACAATTGCTGATCCTTCAGAAAAAATAAAAGAGATAGAAAAGAATTATTCCGATGGGAAAGATTGATGAACTAGATGGTATCTCAATTGAGTATCCAAATTGGAGATTCAATTTAAGAATGAGCAACACAGAACCAATTTTGCGTTTAAATGTTGAGAGCCGTGGTGATGAGAAACTGATGAAAGAAAAAACGGAAGAGTTGTTGAAGATTATAAGAAGTTAATTAATGCTGTCACGGATTCGTCCGTGACAGCCAAGAATTAATTTAAATCTCCACCTCAACATTAAACGGCACTTTTAATTTTTCCCATTCGAGTCTTATAACTGCGGTGTTGTCAGAAGTTCTGGTATAAGTATAAGCCAGCCATTCCTGCCAGAACATATCATCTTTTTCGGGGGTAACTTCAATCCTTAAAGCATCTTCAACATCGTTGTATTCAAATGCACCCCATTGGTCAGCGACTTTGTTAAAGATCAACGTCCAGTTCTTGGCGGTTGGAATTGCAAAGAAACCATAGCTGCCAGCTTTCAATTTTTTACCATTTATTTTCACATCTGTTGCAAAAGTAATTTTTGTTGCTTCATTCGCACCAGCACGCCAGACAACATCGTAAGGAACCAAACCTCCCCAGATTTTTCTTCCTTTTACTCCGGGACGACTATACTCAATCCTTATAACCGTAAAACCAACTGTCTGTTCAACTGCGGCTTTTGGACTTATTCTTACTTCTTCTTTTTCCTGTGAATAACTTTCAACTGATAAAATTCCTAATAGCAGTGCAGCCAGAAGACTGATTTTTACATATAATATTTTTTCAAATAAAATCATACTTTCCCTTTATTTTTTAATCAATTTATTGAATACTCTTCATTGTTTCAACAACCAAATCAATTTCTTGTTTCGTGTTGTAGAAGTGTGGTGCAAATCTAATATATCCTTCACGTAATGAGCAAACTATTTTTTTTTGGCTGAGAAAATCAAATATTTTTTGTGCATTTTCACTTCTGAAGCTAACTATGCCTGACAAATGTTTTTCAGGTAAGTTTTGTAATGGTGATACATATCCAATTTTTTCAAGTTCATCAATAAAATATTTTGAGTTGCTTAAAACCTGCTTTTCGATTTCATCAAAACCAAATTCTTTAAAAATTTTCATCGAGGAATTGAAAGCATAAATACCGAGATTATTCAAAGTTCCGGGTTGATACCTTTCTGCAGTTTCTTTCGTAGTTAAGTCAAAGTCAAGCAGCTTCCATGCATCTTTCACTGCAAGCCATCCTATAGGTGCAGATTTCATTTTTTCCTGTAATTCTTTTCTAACATATATAAAAGCCAAACCCTGCAAACCCAGCATCCACTTTTGTGTACCGTTTGCAAGGTAATCAATATCATATTTTTCAACATCCAGTCTGACTGCACCTAAGCCTTGAATTGAATCAACTGAAAAAATAATTTCTTTTTCTTTACATACTTTCCCAATTTTTTCAAGATCGATTTTGTAGCCTGATAAAAATTGCACAAAGCTTACTGAAATTAATTTTGTTCCTGGTTTGATTGCATCAACAATTTCTTCTGCAGTTACAATTCCATTTGTTGATTTGACGAAATCTACCTTAACTCCTTTTTCTTTCAGTTGTAGAAATGGGTAAACGTTCGCTGGAAACTCAACATCGTTTAAAATGATTCTATCACCAGGTTGCCAATCTATTCCTGATGCTAGCCAGATTATTCCGTTAGTTGTATTATCCAGGAAAGCAATCCTGTCACCACTGCAGTTAATCATTTCTCCAATAATATTTTTAGTCTCATCTGCTACATCTTTAAATGCCCAGTAATCATCTTTGGCTTCTACACTTCTTTCGTGAACAAATTCATCAATCCGCTCTTTCACCTTTGTACCTATTGGTGCCGTTGAAGCGTGATTGAAATAGACTATTCCATTTTTCAAATAAGGGAAATAACTTCTAGCTTTTTCAACTAGTTCGGGAATCACAGGCAATTTACTTTCTTTGATATTAGCAACAATAATAATTAGATTTTGATCTGAAATTTTACAATCATATACCGTAAAATACCAACCATATTCAAATAATAAGGCATAAAAAATGGCTTACCCTAAAGCGCAAAAACATAAAGAACTCACTCCCGAAGATTTGCGATGGAAATGTGACCCTGAAATTTTAGAATTCGATTCAACTCAGGATTTAGTACCCATTGAAGGAATTCTCGGTCAGGAAAGGGCACTAAAGGCACTACGACTTGGTGTAGAGATGAGAGCACCGGGATACAATATTTTTATTTGCGGAATGTCAGGATCCGGGAAAGCAACAACTGTAAAGCAAATGCTGGAAACCATCGGAGCAGACTGCCCGCCTCTTTTCGATTATGCATATGTAAATAATTTTAAAGATTCGGATAGACCAACGCTTCTCAGATTTCCAAAAGGTAAAGCAAAAGTATTCAGAAAAAACTTATTTCATGCAATTGAAATACTGAAAAGAAAAATCCCTCAGGCACTTGAAAGTGAAGACTATCTCGAAAGAAAGAAGAAAATAGTTTCAGATTATACTCAACGTGAACAGGAATTGATGCAGGAGTTCGATGCGAAGATGAGAAAAGAAGGGTTTTCACTTGGGCAAGTTAAAATGGGAGATATTGCACGTCCTGACATAATACCAATCGTGAAGGATAAGCCTGTTCCAGTGTTTCAACTTAATGAGCAAGTTGAACAAGGAAATTTAACCCAGGAAGAAGCTCAGGAATTAGTAAAAAAATATAATGATCATCAACAGGAATTGCAGATACTTTTTAAGAAGGGCTTGAAAACTAGTGAAGAGTTCCAGGAAAAACTGCAGGCACTGGAACGAGGCAGTATTGTAAACGTTGTGAAGGGAATAATCGAAAACTTAAAGGAAAGATATAATGAACCAAAAGTTGTAGAACATCTTGATAAGGTTGAAAAAAATATTCTAGACAATATTCAGATTTTCAAAGGTGCAAAACCTGTAGGCGACAAAACCGAAGAAGGTTTTATAATTGACTATTTCAAAGATTATGATGTAAATGTAATTCTTGATAATACTGATACTAATGAATGCCCAATTATAATTGAAACTTCGCCAACATATTCCAATCTATTTGGTGCTGTTGAAAGAATAAGCGATGGTAGAGGAAGCTTTTTCAGTGACTTCACAAATATTAAAGCTGGTTCCATTCTGAGAGCGAATGGCGGGTACATTGTTCTCAACGTAATGCATCTTTTTGAAGAACCTGGTGTATGGAAAACTTTAAAACGAGTTCTCACTTATAACAAGCTGGAGTTCCAGGATTCACCAACTATTTTTCAAACGTCAACAACCACACTAAAACCAGAACCAATTGATATTGAATTAAAAGTTCTACTCATCGGAAGCCAGTATGTTTATTCCATGCTTTCTGCATATGAGTATGATTTTAAAAAAATGTTCAAAGTAAAAGCGGATTTTGATTATGAGATTAAGCGATCAGAGAAAGTAATAACAGATTACGCACGGGTAATCAAAAAATTAATTAAAGAAGAACATCTAAAAGAATTCGATAAATCTGCTATCGCCTATCTATTGGAACTGGCTGCAGTCTTTGCCGGACAAAAAAATAAATTAACAACGAGGTTCTCAAAAATTGCTGACGTTGCGAGAGAAGCAAATTTCTGGGCAAATGATGACGGATTTGATGTAATTTCTGCAGAGCACGTAAGGAAAGCATATAAAAATGCTGTTGACAGGCATGGAATGTTAGAATCAAAAATTTCTGAAATGTATGAAGACGGCACTTTCCTTATGAATACAAATGGCGAACAGGTCGGCCAAATTAACGGTCTCGCGGTATATGAAGCAGATTTTTATTCTTTCGGACGTCCAACAAGAATTACTGCAACAGTTTCTCTCGGGAGCGGGAACATCATCAATGTAGAGCGTGAAGCGGGAATGAGTGGAAGACATTACAACAAAGGTGTGCTCATCATTTCAGGCTATTTCAAGGAAACTTTTGGACAGGACATCCCTCTTGCATTCAATGTAAATTTAGTGTTTGAGCAATCTTATGGAACTGTTGATGGAGACAGCGCATCTTGTGCTGAGATTTATGCTTTGCTTTCAACACTTTCAGGATTGCCAATCAAACAAGGGATTGCTGTCACAGGTTCGTTAAATCAAAAAGGCGATGTCCAGCCTATCGGTGGTGTAAATGAAAAGATCAAAGGATTCTTTGAAGTCTGCCAGCACGAAGGTTTGACGGGAAAGCAAGGCGTTGTTATCCCGATGTTAAATGTTAAGGAATTAATGTTGAGTGAAGAAGTTATTGATGCTGTAACAAATAAACAATTTCACATCTATCCGATTTCAAGAATAGAAGAAGGAATAGAAATTTTAACCGGGGTAAAAGCAGGGAAGAAAACTGCGAAGGGTTATGAAAAAAATTCTGTTTTCCACCTTGTCGAGCAAAAATTGAAAGAGATGTACAAAAAAATCACGTGCAATTAAAGATGATGATGCCAAACCAAGAAGCAGAAAGAAGAGGAAATAATCTATTTGAATGCAAATTCAGCAAAGACTAAAATACTTGCTACACTTGGACCTCAAACTTCTTCAGTTGAATGCATCAAAGAATTAATAACTTCCGGTGTCAACGCAGTAAGATTAAATATGTCTCACGGCAGTTACAATTTTTATTCAACCATTTTTGAAAACCTTCATACAGTTCGGACTGAATTAAATACACCTCTAGCAATCCTCGCTGACCTCCAGGGACCAAAAATCAGAATAGGTGAACTGAAAAAGCCGGAAGTTGAAATTTATTCGGGGAAAGAAATTGAGATTACTACTGATGAGATTAGGGGAGATGATAAATTAATTTCAACTTCATATAAGGATTTGCAAGAAGATGCAGAAGTTGGCGATTTAATATTGATCAATGATGGCCTGATCAGACTAAGAATTAAAAGCAAGAAGAGAAATTCAGTTGTTTGTGATATAGAAAATGGTGGAGTTCTTTCCCCAAGAAAAGGGATGAATCTTCCGGGGATGAAACTATCTACACCATCTTTGACTGAAAAAGATATTAAAGATCTCGATTATTTGAATGATAAACCTGTTGACTACATTGCTTTATCATTCGTGAGGAAAGCTGATGATATTCTTCAATTAAAAGAAAAGTTAGATGAAAAAGGTAAATCAATTCCTGTTATTGCAAAAATTGAGAAGAGAGAAGCAGTTGATTCTTTTGAATCAATTTTGAAAGTTGCAGATGGAATAATGGTAGCCCGTGGGGATTTAGGAGTAGAATTGTCTCCTGCCAAAGTTCCGGTAATTCAAAAGGAAATAATCAAACGTTGCAATGAAGACGGTAAGCTGGTTATCACAGCTACCCAAATGCTTGAGTCGATGATCAATTCACCAATACCGACAAGGGCAGAAGCTGCTGATGTGGCAAACGCTGTCTGGGATGGATCTGATGTGGTAATGTTAAGTGGTGAAACATCCGTTGGCAAGCATCCTGTCAAAACAGTAAAGATGATGCACGAAATAATCATAAATGCAGAACAACATTTTATTCAGAATGAAAATATTAAATTTCAAGTGCCTGAGGTTTTGGAAGAAAATCTGTTTGACTCGGTTCTCAAAGGAATGACTTCCGTTGCAGAACAAATAAATGCGAAAGCAATTGTTGTTTTTACATATAAAGGAAGAGCTGCGCGCGGATTAGCAAAATTCCGACCACTATCAAAAATAATTGCTATTTCAGACAGCTTTGAAACTATGAATAATTTGTGTCTGCGTTGGGGAGTGAATTCACTATTTATGAATAAAATCGACAAACAAAATGCAGCTATAAATGAAGCAAAAGAACTAATACTGGATGCGGGACTTGTTAAAAAAGGAGAACTTGTTATATTTTTATCGAGAGCGCCGATTTCGGAATCAGGTCGAAGCGACTTTCTTCATTTTGAAGTTTTATAAAATAAATTACTTTATGTTACGATGGAAAAAGTTTTAGCAAAATGGTGGGAACCAACTGAGAACAACAAAATACTCTGTACTCTTTGTCCCCGATATTGTAAAATTGGTGAAGGACAACCAGGTTTTTGTTTCATAAGACAAAATCATGGTGGAAAACTTTATTCAATCGGTTATGGAAAACCTACCGGTTTTGCAATTGACCCAATTGAAAAAAAACCACTCAATCATTTTCTTCCCGGTTCAACAGTTTTAAGTTTTGGAACTGCCGGATGCAATCTTGGTTGCAAGTTTTGCCAAAACTGGTCGATGAGTAAAGCGAAACTAGATGATATGCATTCACTTGACGTTTCACCGGAAGGTGTTGTTGAGCTGGCAAAAAGTTATGGCACACCTTCAATTGCTTACACTTATAATGACCCGACAATTTTTGGTGAGTATGTAGTTGATATTTCCAAGATTGCAAAAGAAGAAGGTATAAAATCAGTGATGGTTACAGCCGGATATATAGATAAAGAAGCGCGAAAAGACGTTTATAAATACATTGATGCAGCAAATGTTGATCTGAAAGGATTTACGGAACGCTTTTATCATAAATTAACTTTCTCACACCTTGACGACGTACTTGATACACTAATCTGGTTAAAAAATGAAACTGATGTCTGGTTTGAAATAACAACTCTTTTAATTCCAGATGAAAATGACTCACCTGAAGAAATTAAACAAGAATGTGAATGGATACTTAAAAATGTGGGCGATAAAATTCCTCTTCATTTCACTGCTTTTCATCCCGACTTTAAAATGAAGAATAAAGATCGTACTCCGGAGAAAACTTTGACAACCGCAAGAGATATAGCAATTGGTATGGGAATTAAATATTGTTACGTCGGAAACGTTCATAATAAAGAAGGACAAACTACTTATTGTCATAATTGTAATGAAAAACTAATTAAGCGAGACTGGCATTCGGTTATTTCAAATAAATTAGTAAATGGATGCTGCAAATCCTGCGGTGAAAAAATAGATGGAGTATTTTAATAAATATTTCAACTCTAAAAATTAATTTTCACATCAAATATTTTTAAATTTGCTTGTCTTATCTTTCATTTTTAAGGTACTAATATGAGTTTACTCGAAGGAAAAATTACTTTCATCACCGGTGCCTCAGCAGGTATTGGAAAAGCATGCGCAGAACTATTCGCTAAAGAAAAATCTAACCTGATATTAACTGCGAGAAGAATAGATCGACTAAAATCACTCGCAAATAACTTAGAAAAAAAATACGACATCAAAGTCAAATGTATCAAGCTGGATGTGAGGAATTATAAGCAAATTGAGGGGGCAGTTAATTCCTTAGAAAAGAATTGGAAAGGGATTGACGTATTAATTAACAATGCTGGTCTTTCTCGAGGACTTGATAAAATTTACGAAGGTAAAAAAGAAGATTGGGAAGAAATGATCGATACCAATATAAAAGGTCTTGCATTCGTAACAAGGCACGTGGCTCCATTGATGGTAAAAAAGAAAGCTGGACATATTATAAATATCGGTTCAACTGCAGGACACGAGGTTTATCCCAATGGAAATATTTATGCTGCAACAAAATTCGCTGTAAAAGCATTGAGCCAATCAACAAGATTGGACTTACTTGACAAAGGAATAAAAGTCACAAGCATAGATCCAGGAATGGTTGAGACAGAATTCAGTATGGTCAGATTCAGAGGTGATAAAACGAAAGCAAAAAATGTATATAAGGGACTAAAACCATTAAGTGCAAAAGATGTTGCTGAGGCTGTATTGTTTGCCGCAACAAGACCTAAAGATGTTAATATCAATCAGATAATATTAACTCCACTGGCACAAGCATCGTCAACACAGGTTCACCGAAAAGAAAAGTAATCAGTTAAAGACAGTGGTATCGCCTGCGCCTTCTCTTACAATAATTGGTTCATCACCACTCAAATCTATTACACTGGAGGACTCCCCTAATATATTCGTTGATGCCAGCATAAGGTCCACCTGAAAATCAAAAACAGATCTAATTTCAAGCGGATCGATAAGTAACTCCCCTTTCCGTGTAGTTGTACTCGTGCTAACAATTGGATTTCCCATTCCATTAACAATTTTTAAAGCAATGGGATGGTCGGGAATCCTTATTCCGACAGTCTTCCGTTTTGACCATAATTTTTTAGGAACATTTTTAGCTGCGGGTAAAATAAAAGTATAAGGTCCCGGTAATAATCGACGCATCGTTTTATATGCATAATCCGATACTCTTGCGTACTTCGCTATATCTTTTAGATTGGGACAAATAAAACTAAGTAACTTGATATCAGAGTTACCTTTGATTGTTTTAACCCTGTCTAGGGCCTGCCTGTTAAAAATATCGCATCCAATTCCATAGACTGTATCGGTTGGATAAATGATCACCCCACCTTCTTTAAGAGTCTTTATCGCTTTATTGATAAATCTAAGTTCAGGATTAACAGGGTGTAATTCGAAATAGTCCATTAAAAATCCTCCAAATAATTTGTCGTAATTAATTTCATTTACGACTTAAATCACTATTGCTAAGATAGAATTATGTATCAATTTATCAATATTAAAGTAAGCCTTCATTTGGGTATTTCATAGGGTAAAAAGACAGTTAATTTATTGTTTTGTTTTAGAAAAAAATCTTTATATTTAGCGCTCAAAATTTCAGAGTTTTTGTTATCAAAGGAGTTAATAATGGCTAGAAAATGTCAGGTTTCAGGAGTCGGACCACGATACGGTAGCAGCATTTCACACGCTCATAATAAGACTAAAAGAAGATTTTTACCCAACCTTCAAAAGAAGAAAATCTGGGTTCAGGAATTAAACCGGGAAGTTACTGTTAAATTGTCCGCAAAATCTTTGAAGACAATAAGTAAAAATGGGACAGCCGACCTTGCTAAAATGATTAGAGAAAAGAAGATTAAAGTAAAATGATTTTTATTCAATTATTTTTAAAATGAAAAGGGAAGCAAAATGCTTCCCTTTTTTAATTAATATTTCGTTACGCTATTCTCTTACAACCCAAACTTTTACCTTTGAACTTACATTCGGATGAAGCCTAACATTCACAGTATAAATTCCAAGAGTTTTGATAGCTTCATCGATCTCGATTTTTCTTTTATCTATCTCATAACCTTTTTCTTTAAGATTATCTGCTATCATTTGAGAAGTAACAGTCCCGAAAATTTTATCTTCTTCTCCAACCTGAACAGGGATAGTGATTGAAACTTTTTCTAACTCAGTTGAAAGAGTTTCTGCTGCTTGCAATTCATGTTTCGCTTTTTTAAGTACAGCTTTCTTTTCATCTTCAAGAGCTCTTAAATTTCCACTTAGCGCAATGTATGCTATCTTTCTTGGTAAAAGAAAATTATGAGCATAACCATCTTTAACCTCAACAACTTCACCTACTTGACCAAGTGGCTCATAATTTTGTCTTAATATTACTTTCATCTTAACTCCCTTAAATTCTATCTGATATTTTCTGAAACATATGGTAGTAATGCCATATGCCTTGCTCTTTTAACCGCAATTGCCAGTTGTCTTTGATATTTAGAACTTGTGCCGGTTATTCTTTTGGGAATAATCCTACCCTGTTCAGAGACAAATTTTTGTATCAACTTAACATTCTTGTAATCTATGTATTTTATTTTTGCTTGTGTAAAGCGACAGATTTTTTTTGTCTTGATTTCTTTTTTTTGTGTCATCATAATTATTTATCCTTCATAAGGTTTGATTCTTCATCTGATAGAAATTTATCGAAAGAATCTTCTGTATAATCTGTGTCGTTTTCTTCACTAACAACTGCATTATCATCTCCCTCAGGAATAGTTTCAGCATCTACATATTTACCACGCTTATTGAGGAACTGAATTCTTCTTGCTTTTATTTCAACTATGCTTCTGTTATGGCCATCATCTGTTTTCCATGTTCTGCTCTGCAATTCACCATCAACTAAAACAGCTGAACCTTTTTTAAGTCTTTCTTTGCAACTTTCAGCTAGCTTATTCCAAGCAACAATTCCAACATAGCAAACATCCTCCTGCCATTGGTTAGAACTATCTTTAAATCTTCGGTTTGATGCTAGCGAGAAATTTACAACTGGTGTTTTGTTGGTGGTTTCTCTAAAGATCGGGTCTTTGGTCAAATTGCCGGCTACTATCACATAATTTATTTCCGGCATTTTCAAATCGGCCATGTTTTATTCCTCCATACTATCAGTGGTTAATGTTTATGCGTCTTTTACGGTAGTCTCTTTTTCATCCTCATTAGGTACAGTCGATTTAACGGGAGGTTGTTCCACTTCTTCTGCTTGCTGAGTTTGGAAAGATTTGTCGATTTCAATTTGTTCAAGTGCTTCTTTGTTCAAGGTTATAGTTAAATACCTTAATATAGATTCATCTAACTGGTAATATCTTTCAAGCTTGGTAACAAGGTCAGTGGAGGAATTAAATCTGAAAATAGTGTAATAACCTATTTTACTTTTTTTAACCTGGTAGGCTAGTCTTTTTCTTCCCCAGTCTTCTATTTCCAGAATCTCGCCACCATTAGTAGTAATGGTTTCTTTAACTCGTTCGATAAGATTCTTTATTGTTTCATCATCTAGTGCTGCATTAATCAGAATAGCACTTTCATAAACACGGTTATTCATTAAAATATTTCCTCCCTATGGACTTATGGCCTCTTGCATAATTACAGCAGGAAGCAGGGTTATAAATTATAATCTTTTGAGCAACAAATTTATTTAATTAATGGTGCAATAACAAGAGAAATAACGGCCATTAATTTGATCAGAATATTTAGAGATGGTCCCGAGGTATCTTTAAATGGATCACCAACGGTGTCGCCAACAACTGCTGCCTTATGCGGGTCAGATCCTTTATAATACTGTTCGCCATTCACCTCAAAACCACTTTCAAACATCTTTTTAGCATTGTCCCAGGCTCCACCAGCATTTGCCTGAAAAATAGCCATTAAAACACCTGTAACAGTTACACCTGCTAAAAGCCCTCCAAGCATTTCTGCACCTCCGCCAAAACCAATAACAACTGGAGATAATACAGCTAACAGTCCTGGAATAACCATTTTCTTAATAGCAGCCTGAGTTGAAATGGCTACGCACTTACCGTATTCTGCAACTCCATCTGCCTCTTCAAATGTTCTAATATCTTCCTGCGACCATTCTGATTGCTCTTTCCCTCCATACTTTTTCATAATCTCAAGTGCTTTAGTAAGGGGAGGAATATTTTAAACTGTCTTCTTACTTCTTCAATCATTGCCATAGCTGCTTTTCCAACAGCACTCATTGCCAGAGCAGAAAATAAGAATGGAAGCATTCCACCAACAAATAAACCAGCCATTACTTCCGCTTTTGAAATGTCAATTGATTTGATTTTTGCTGCAGTCATAAAAGCACCGAAGAGAGCTAGTGCAGTTAAGGCAGCAGAACCAATAGCAAATCCTTTTCCGATAGCAGCTGTGGTATTGCCTACCGCATCGAGTCTATCCGTTCTCTGTCTAACTTCCTTCGGAAGGTTCGACATCTCGGCAATACCGCCAGAATTATCTGAGATAGGACCATAAGCATCGACAGCCAATTGAATACCTGTATTGGAAAGCATTCCAACAGCGGCGATTGCAATACCGTAAAGACCTCCAAAATAAAATGCAGCAACAATCGAAATCGCAATTATAATTACTGGAATCGCTGTTGAAAACATACCCGTACTTAATCCTGCAATAATATTTGTTGCGGCACCAGTAAGCGATTGTCTCGCAATTCCCCTAACAGGTTTTTTACCGTAGCCAGTAAAATACTCAGTAACTAGTCCTATGAGTACACCTGCAATCAAACCAATTACAGTTGCAAAAAAGATGTTTAGTGAAGTTATAGTATAGGACGATCCATACAAAGGATCGTCAAAAGTCCATTGGGCGGGCAAAATCCAATCAATAATAAAATAGAGCGCTACTATCATAAAAAATGATGAGCCAAATTCGCCAAGATTTAGTGCTTTTTGAGGATCGCCTCCTTCTTTAACACGAACAAATAAGGTTCCTAGAATTGACATAACAATACCTACACCGGCTACAGCAAGAGGGAGAAGGATGGCTCCAAGGCCATTGAAATTTGCAGTAAATTCAGGAAGACCAAAAAATGCAGCCCCAAGTACCATCGTTCCAACAATTGAACCGACGTACGATTCAAATAAATCTGCACCCATACCAGCAACATCACCAACGTTATCACCGACGTTATCAGCTATTGTCGCAGGGTTAAGCGGGTGATCTTCTGGAATTCCTGCTTCAACCTTACCAACAAGGTCAGCTCCGACATCTGCAGCTTTTGTATAAATTCCTCCACCCACACGTGCAAAAAGTGCAATCGAAGATGCACCAAAGGAGAATCCTGTTATTATTGTTATTACCCTATGAAGATTAGTTATATCTCCTACACCAAAAAGATCACCGTAAATAATAAATAGAGTTCCAAGACCAAGAACGCCTAAACCTACTACAGCTAAACCCATTACTGAGCCACCAGTGAATGCTATTTCAAGCGCTTTACCAAGACTGGTTCTTGCAGCATTTGTAGTTCTGACATTGGCTTTTGTAGCTACTCTCATTCCTATAAAACCTGCTAATGCAGAACAAAGTGCACCTACAATAAACGATACGGCAACAAATGGAGATGAGTCATTAGGGTCTGCTGAAACTGCTAAAAGTATTGCGACACAAACAACAAAAATGGATAATACTTTATATTCAGATTTTAGAAATGCCATCGCACCTTCAGAGATATGTCCTGCGATTTTTTGCATTCTATCAGTACCTGGATCTTTTTTATTAATCCAGGCAGATTTAAAGAAAGTAAATAAAAGTGCAATCACTCCAAAGACGGGAATAATATAAAAGAATGATGGCATAATTTTCTCCCTACTTTATTGATTCAAATTATTTTGATTTTCAGATTTAGTTAAAACACTATTAGCTTCAAGCATCTTTTTGTTCCCACCAATAATAAACTCTTCAATTAGAGTAGAACATTTGCTAAATGTTTTTTTGTATTCTTCCAGTTCTGCTTTTGAAAATTCCGACAACACATAATCTGTTAACATTGTTTCCGGAGGACTATTTCCGATGCCAATTCTAATTCTTGGAAATTGGTCTGTCATCAGATGATAAATAAGAGAGCTTAGTCCATTATGCCCCCCATCACTCCCTGATAGCCTTATTCGCAAATTATAATTCATCAAATTCGTATCATCACATAACACAAGAAACTCTACCGGTAATAACTTATATTTTTCAAATATTTGTTTGGCTGCTATACCACTATTGTTTACGTAAGTAAGGGGTTTAACAAGTAAAAAATCTTGACCATTAAACCTACCCTTGGATTGCAGGTATTCGCCAGTGGATTCTTTAAAGTTGATCGATAATTTATTCGCAAAATAATCCAGTAACAAAAATCCGGCATTATGCCTTGTAAACTCATAGCGAATGCCGGGATTTCCTATTCCAAATATAACCCGCAAATTAAATAGGATTTTATTCTTCTTCTTCTTTTTCTTGTTTACCCTTGGAAATTACTTCAGGTTCTGCAGATTCTTCAAGTTCACCTTCAACTTCTTCTGCAGGAGCTGCTTCTTCCTTCACTTTAGGATGTGTAACTTGAACGATAAGTGAATCTTTAGGAGCAATAAAATCAATATCCTCAAAATTTAGATCGCTTATATGGATTGAATCTCCTAATTTCAAACCTGCTATATCTACCACAATATGCTCTGGAATATTTCTTGGTAAACATTCAACTTCAATTTTGTGCATAACGTGCTGGATAACTCCACCTTCTTTAACACCGGCTGGTGTTCCAACTAGCTGAACAGGAATTTCGAGAATGATTTTCTCGCCTTTCGTCAAACCTAGCAAATCAAAGTGTATAACTCTATCCGTTACCGGATCGAACTGAACATCTTTAATTATGCATTCGTACTCTTCGTGTCCTTCCAACTCAAGTGAAATAAGATGCGTTTTAGATGTAAATACTAGTGGATTCATCTTTTTATCTGAAACATCAATATGAATCAGCTGATTATTTTTTGAATAGAAGACACCAGGTATTAGGCCTTCTCTTCTTATTCTTTTAGTAGTAGATTTTGAAAAATCTTTTCTTTCAGATGCTTTTAATATTGTTTTTTCCATTTTGGTTACAACTCCTGTTAACCTTTATCGATATGAAATAATGAACTAATAGATTCGTTATTAAATGTTCTGCGAATTGCTTCGGCAAATAACTCCGCAGAACTAACCACCTGGATTTTTTCTTCCTGGTGAATTCCTTCTATATTAATACTATCTGTAACAAATAGCTTTGAAACTTTTGAATTTCCGATTCTTTCCATCGCATTTCCAGAAAGAACCGGGTGAGTTATTGCTCCATAAATGTTCAACGCACCTTTTTCCTTCAATGCATCAATGGCCCCAACAAACGTTCCGGCAGTATCAATCAAATCATCAACTATTAAAATATCTTTACCATCAACATCACCAATAATATTCATTACTTCTGCAAGGTTCTGCTTTGGTCTCCTTTTATCAATAACAACCAATCCGCAATCCAGCATTTTTGCATAAGCCCGAGCAATCTTTATTCCCCCAACGTCTGGTGAGACCACCACAAGATTTTTCTTATGTAATTCTATTCTTTCATTAAAGACAGAAGAACCGTAAAGGTGATCAAAAGGAATATCGAAATAACCTTGAATTTGTGCGGCATGCAGATCCATTGTAATTATTCTGTCGGCACCTGCAACAGTTAAAAGATTAGCAATCAGTTTTGCACTTATTGCAACTCTTGGTTGATCTTTTCTATCCTGCCTGGCATATCCAAAATATGGAATAACTGCAGTGATGGTTTTTGCCGATGCCCGTTTCGCAGCATCAATCATAATCAGTAGTTCCATCAAATTGTCTGCAGGCGGATTAGTAGATTGAATTATGAATACATCCAATCCACGAATATTTTCTCCATACTTCACCCAAATTTCACCGTCGCTGAACCTCTTTAATTCAATCATGCCCAATGGCTTTCCTATTCGGGAGGAAACTTTTTTTGCAAGGGGAATATTCGAGCCACCGGCAAAAATCATATAATCATTCATTGCCAAAAAATCTTGGAATTTCTTTAAAAAATAGAGGACAAATATATGTAAAGCCTATAGTTATGTCAACAAATTACTTAGGCATTAATAATCATATTTTGCAGATAGCGATTAGCTTTTCCTCTTTTTTAGAAGGAAAAAAAGCACAAGCAATAATACCGCCCCGGATATTATGTAGATCCAAATTGGAGTCTCCTTCAGTTTATAGGGTTGAAATGTTACAGAAATTGTTTTTCCTCCTCCAATTTCCGAAAGGTTATACCTCCATGTCAATGATTTCCCTGAAACTTCGGTCGCATTGTGAGAAATAATTTCTCCCGGGATGGTATACTTATAAGTGACGGTAAATGTTTTGGCATCAATACCGAAACCGGTTGCAATAGGTGGAATAAATTGGCTAAAAATTATCTGACCGCCTGTTTTTTGTTGAAAAGAAAAATTGTATTCAGCAAATACCTTAGTTTGATTTAATGAATCAATATGAGTGAAAGTGAGGCTTATTATAGCATGTGTTGAAGAATCTGAGGTATCTCTGTAAACTTCTACATTTTCAACCTGGCTGTATCTTGATTGAAACCCCGACCTGATTGAATCCGGGTTAAATATGCCAAGATTATCAATTACTTTTTCACTTTCTTCATTTATAAATTTCATCCAGTAATCAATCTTCATTTTACCTGAACCATCAGGATATAAAATAACTTCCTGATAATAATTTAAGCAGCCACTTAGAATTGATAATTCCAGTATAATTGCTAAAATAAGAATTATACGATATTTGAATACAGAGAAAACTTTAATTTTAGATATATTCATAATGGTTTGAATCTACTTTTTAGATTGCTAATCAAATTTATAGAAAAAAAATAATTTTTCCTTTTTGACCGAATAATTTAATTAAGGAATAGACTGAACATGCCAACATACGATTATAAATGTACAAACTGTAATTATACATTTGAATATTTTCAACCAATGAGTGCTGAACCATTAAAAGAATGTCCGAATTGTAAAAAAGAATTTTTAAAAAGGATAATTGGTACAGGTGCTGGTCCAATTTTTAAAGGAAGCGGATTTTACCAAACAGATTATAAAGGTAAATCATCTCAAAATACTAAAAGTGAAAAGAAAATTGATACGCCATCAACTACCAACACTAAGCCAACGAAAGATGATAAAAAATAGTTTCTGATTTTGAGTGAGAGCTTATCTTGAAGAGACTATATCATTAAATTTAAAAATCGGCTCCTAGAGAAAAATAAAATTTTGGACTTGAAAATCCTTCAATATAATAAGCCCAGGCAACATCAAATCTCAATAAGAAATAAAGGAAGAAGACACGGGCTCCAACGCCGGTTCCAACGAGCATATCATTAGTAATCAGATGTCCATTACTGTCTCGCGAAAATAATTTTATTTTGCTATCATCGCTCCATGTAGTTCCGGCATCCACAAATGCAACACCAATAACGTTCTGGAATAAAAATGGTAAACCTCCTGTAAGCAAGTAACGAATTAATGGGAATCTTAATTCGATATTTGTTAAAACGTATCTTGTGCCTATACGTTCAGCATAGTTATAACCACGTAATGGCAACACAGCAGTTAAAAATGCAAAATCGGAGGCAGAGTTAATGGGAACTTCAGTTGTTGCAAATGTTCTGTTTATCCAGTTTTCTGTCCCGCCAATAAAAAATCTTTGAGGATTTTCACCACCAGAATACCCACCTGAAATTCTCAAAGCAAGTGAATGGTCATAAAAAAATCTTAGATAAGTTCTAATATCTCCCATTACCGAATAAAAACTTTGAGTAGGTGCCGAGAATCCAAGATTTCCAAAAACATCAAAACGATACCGGGTACCTTCAATAGGTGCGGTATAACCCCACAAAACATTATCGTGAACAAAACTTATTGAAGGAATTGTAAAGGTTACATTTTCCTGTGGTTCGAGTAAATTATCTAAATTTTCACCGGAAACATTTAGGAAACTAATTCCAAAATCAAACCTATTGAATCTATCGAATGGATAACTACCCGATCCCGATACTCCAAAATTTCTGTAACGAAAAAGATTAGAGGTCGCAAAGCCATTTGGATCAACGCGCAACAAGCGCACAAACCTTGCAGTATGAAAACCTTCAATGCCCCAATTAATTCTTTTAGCAAGATAGAAGTAGGCTAATCCATAATCACTATTTTTTAAATCAATTTGTAGTCCTGTTACACCAACAAGACGGTGGTTGCCCAGTACATCACTGAATGAAATTACTGTTGTTCCAACTAAACCATACAAAGAACTATATCCAGCATTAGCATAAACCAAATCAGGGCCAAAGGAAATTTTATAAGAGTTTACTTTGTAATTTCCATTTTTATCGAGATTATCATTCGGTTTAAATAAACTGTCGGTAACATCTTCATTTGAAGCAATAGCCGCATTGTCTCCAAAGACATAATTACCAAAATCAACACTAACAGAATCACCATATTTTTTACTAGAATCTACAACAACACCAGTATAAAATAATGAGTTAGCTTCTGTTGAATCTTTTGCAGTTTTTTCATTTTCATTAACTTTATTTTCATCAGCAGTGTCAGACTGTACGTCAAGATCAAGTTTTCCCTGTCTATATTTAGTTAGAGGCAGGTACCTGTTAATCCAAGATCGGATTCGAACGGATTGTTCAGGAGAAAAATATTAAACGATGACTCGTATAATGTAGAGAATGCAATTTTCTTACCATCCTTTGAAGCTGAAAGTTGATACAATCCTGATTGAGAATTGGTGACAGGCTCTGGTTTAATATCTTTTACATCACTTATTAATTCATCATCAGATGAAAAGACTAATTTTTTTCTATAAATATTATTAATTCCATTTAAGTCAGAAATGAAAAGTATTTCAGTACCATCAGGGCTAATTATAGGCGATGTTTCATTGCTGTTCGGCATATCAGTTATACGGTTGATCTTGCCAGTCTCAACTTCTAGTGAATAAATTTCGGTTTGCGAATAATCATGTTTATAGATTTTAAAACCAACATCGGCCTCATCTTCTGTGTTAAGGTTAAACCTATCAGATACGAAATAGATAAATTTCCCATCGTAGGACCAGCAGGGTGAACTGTCAGAGAAAATATCGTTAGTTAGATTTTTTATTTCCTTTGTTTCCATTTTATAAGTGTAAACATCAGTTTCTCTCCCAGTTTGACCTATAAATGCGAGATATTTTCCATCCCAAGACCAGGTAACACTTTGAATACCGGTCATTTTAATTGGTAGTTCAATGTAATCGTCTTCTTCCACATCAAAAACATATACGACATCAAAGCCATGGCTTAACGCAGCAATGGCTATTTTTGAACCATCCGGTGACCAGGTTAATCCCGGAGTAAGTATGTTTAATTCTTCAAAGTTGGGAGATGTATTACCTTCAGCGAGTTTAGTTATAATCTCACCTGTATTAGCATCCATTATATAAAGACTAAAAAAGAAATCACGATTGGTAATAAATGCAATTCTGTTTCCTTGGGGAGAAATAGCCGGGCTGGTGTTGTAAAAACCGCCATCTTTTTCCGGATTAGTAAGTCTTTTCGCATATTCATCCGGATCCTTTGTGATTTCAATATCAGGCCAGTAAACTCGCTTAATATCTTTTTTCCATCTTTCATTAAACTCTTTTAGATTCAGCCCTATGGTTTGTTTAAATGCAGCATCAACATTACCAAAACTTTTTAATGCATTAATCAATTCTCCAATTTTTTCTTTACCATATTTTTTAGCAATGTAATAAAATACAGCCTGGCCACCGCGGTAGGCAAAATAACCTGAAAGATTCTGTACATCCGGCAGATATTCATTTATTGCTGCATCTCTGATATACATATCTGTGTTCACGTCCCAACCAAGAGCCTGGTATTCAGCCATTCCTTCACTAAACCAAATCGGAATTTGAATTGTTATGTTATTGGCAATTATATTCTGGAGTGAACCACCATAAAACATGTCGTTCATTACAGCATGAGTTAACTCGTGATGAATTAAGTGTCTGAATTGTTTATAAGAACCGTGAAATTGAATTACAACTCTATTCTTGAATAACTCTGTGAATCCTTCTATTCCTTCGGTCAAATATGAATCAGTGACGTTTGTTTCCTGGAAATCGTTTTGCGAATTATAAATGATTATGCTGATTCTGTTGTTAATAGAATAGTTGAAACTCCCTTCAATACTTGCCAATGCATCTTCAGCGGCATGTGTTGTAAAATCAGCCAAAGTTTGGCCATCATCGTAGAAGTAAATATCAAAATGACTGGTCTGGACATAATACCAATCAAAATATTTATACTGAACTTTATTTTTACCGAACTGTGCAAAGAGACTGCACTGCATAAATAAAATTATAGCAAATATTTTAAATACAGTTTTTATCATTTTTAGTGTCATTACTTCTGGTAACAAAATCCAGTTCAAGATTATCTACATCAACCCTTACAAGCTTTACTGTAATTTTATCACCGAGACGAAATTGTTTTTTATTTCGCTTGCCAATTAATGAATATTTTTTCTCATCCAAAACGTAAAAATCTCCCTCTAAATCCCTTACCCTTATCAAGCCTTCAGCTAATATATCAGTTAATTCAACAAAAATGCCATAATTGGCTACACCAGAAATTACTGCAGGAAATTCCTGACCAAGTTTATCCTGTAAATATTGAATCTGCTTTAATTTAACAGATCTACGCTCTGCTTCCATAGCAGTTCTTTCTGTTGCGGAGATATGTTCCGAAATTTTAGTTAAAAAGTCAAGAGAATAGTGTTTTCCGGTATTTGTTATAAATGATCGTTCCAATATTCTGTGGACTAACAAGTCAGCATATCTCCTTATCGGGGATGTAAAATGAGTGTAGTTTTTAAACCCCAAACCGTAGTGCCCAATATTTTTTGTTGAGTAAACCGCTTTTGCCATAGAACGGATGGCTAGTTCATTAATTACTCCCTCTTCTTCGGTTCCCTTTACTTGTTTCATCAATAAGTTGAATTGGCTTGCAGCTTTTCCACTTTTAAGATTGAAAGAATAACCGAGTGATTTTACAAACCTCGAGAATTCAGCAATTTTTTCTTCATCCGGATAATCGTGTACTCTGTAGATAAAAGCAATATTACCTCGTGTAAATATTCTTTCAGCAATAGTTTTGTTTGCCAAAAGCATAAACTCCTCAACAAGCATGTTGCTTTCCTTAATTTCCTTTTTAACTATGTCAGAAGGAAGACCATTTTTATCTAATTTAAATTCCACTTCCGGTGAAAAAAATTCAAAGCTTCCGGTTTTCATTCGTTTGGTTCGCAGAATTTTAGCCAGGTTATTAATCAAATTAATTTCAGTTGAAAAATCACCCTCACCGGATTCGATTACCTTTTGAGCCTCTTCGTATGTAAATCTGCGTTTGCTATTTATAATTGTTTTTGAAATTTGATGATTAACGATTGCACCTTTTTCTGTTATCTCAAAAACTACCGAAAAGGTCAACCTGTCTTCATTCGGTCTGAGTGAACATAAATCACTTGAAAGTTTTTCAGGGAGCATTGGAATTGCTTTCCCTACAAAATAGACACTGTTTCCTCTTACTGAAGCTTCTTTATCAATTAATGATCCGGCTTTCACATAATGACTTACATCAGCTATGTGAACACCAATCTCATAATTTCCATTATCCATTTTTTCAATAGAAAGTGCATCATCAAAATCTTTTGCATCTACCGGATCTATAGTGAAAATATTTTTTTGCCTGAAGTCCTTTCTGCGTTTGATTTCATCTTCACTAAGGTCCAGATTAATTTTTTCTGCTTCAGATAAAATATTTTGGTCAAATGAAAAAGGAATTCCGAACTCACGTGCTATGGATGTTACTTCAGATTTAAGTGTACCCTCTTTACCAATTACTTCAATTATTTCACCTACAGGATTTTGCATCCGATCTTCCCAAATAATTTTTCCCACAGCTACTTTATCACCGGCTTTTGCATCTTTCAAACTTTTATCATCCACATAAATATCCCGATGTATTTTGGGATCATCCGGAGTGACATAAAAAAATGATCTTGATTTTTTTAACTGACCAACTATCTCTTTTCTTTTTCGTTCTATAACTTTTATAATCTGGCCTTCAAGATTTTTACCCTTTTGTTTTGCAAACAAAGCCACTTCAACTTTATCACCATGGAAGGCACTACTTATATTTCTCGCTGCAATAAAAATATCTCCCGTTTTAGAATTCTTTGGGATTACGAATCCGTAACCACCTTCACTCAAATTAAAAACGCCAATTAATTTGTTTGACTCCGGCATTGTGTATAGTTTATATCTTTTACCATTCCGCGAAAGAAATTGTTCAGATTCAAGCTTGTGTAATTCGTTTTTAAGTAATAGATATTCCCTATCGTCTTTTATTTTCAATCGTTTAGCAATTTCTTTTGATTTAAAAGAGCGACCGGAATTCTGCTTAAAGAAAAGTTTGATTTTATTTTTCATTAGAATACGAAAGTATATTTCAACCCGAGTTCGTTAATCATTTCGCTGTAGGTTGATGATTGATATGGTGGTTCTGTTCGATAAAACCTGATTACAAAATTAGGTGTAAATAATGGATGTTCAATTTTTACAGTTGCACGTGTGAGGTCTTGAAAAACCTGCGATGTTCCACCTATTTCGTACCTGAACTCCTGAACTTTACCTACCAAGCTAAAAACAGTTTCATCTCCAACCTTTTGAATATTAACTGTTCTTATAATATCACCGAATTGCTCATTTAGAATTGATCCGATCACCGAGCCAGCAAAGGCATTAAGAGTTGAGGCAACTAAATTCGCTTGTTGAAGGGTCGCATCTTCCGGGAATGTGTTTGCAATTATAAAAAACATTGCATCCGAACTTGTTTTCGATGGGTCAAGTTCAAACTGGTTTGCATTTCTCCTGCTTTTATATACCTGAATATTATTATCATTTTTCAAAAAATTACTGCTCGTGATTTCATCTGCTGTTCCCTCAATATTAATTCTTATTTGCACGTCATATTCATTAGCACCTGTTTTTAATGTATCTGGATTATAGAAACTTTCATACGTGGCAACAACATTTATAAATGGATTGTTAAGATCTTCAATAAACCTAATGTTTCCTTTGGCTTGAAAGGTTTTAATAAAATCAAGTTTTGAACCTTCGAGTAGAGTCAACTCTCCTCGAGCAAATGGTATTTCATTAATTACAGAATATTCGAACGAACCCCCGAGATATGCTGTTAAATTCTGTTTAAATTCTCTTGAGATAACAAAGACTACTTTTGCTTCTTTTTCAACTTCAATCTTTAAATCAAAATTAAATGGGATTTGTTGAGCAAGATTTTTCTGCTGTTTCTTTAATTCCGATAAAACAAGCAGACTATCAATTTCTTTTTCAAGTTCATTCTCATTTTGATCAGAAGTAAAAATATATGTGAATTTATCATTCTCATTTGTGAAAGCAGTTGGTGTCGGGGCATACGTAATGCTTGCACCACTCTTCAAAATTAAATCCATTCCAAGATAGCTTCGGTTTTCCTCCGATTGGAAGACTATATCATTTCGGGTTCCAATTGTAATATTACCGTAAAATGCCGGATTAACGGCTTTAGTTTTTTCATCCAATACTTTTAAGCTACCTGAGGCTCTTAAATCTACTTTTTGAATATTAAAGTATTGATGATGGATTTCACCAGACACAATCATTGACCCACCATTTTTTATGGAATTTTCATTTTTCAAATTCATACTTGATAGAATGATTTTGTCATTTTGGAAATCGAGATTAGCATTAAGAAGGTAAGTAAGGTTTGTGGCTTCCAGAACGAATGAAGAATTATCAATAGTTAATTCACCACTATTATTAATATTTTCATAATATCCGTCTAAGTAAACCTTGCCATTTAATGAACCAACAAGATTTTTAATTCCAGGAATGAAGCTTGACGCAAAACGTAGATCAAAATTATCCGCAAAGAAAGTTATATCAATACTCTGATCATGAATAAGCATATCCTTTGAATTAAAAGAAAGATCGATTGGCATTGTACCCTCCAGCCCAAGACTTTTTCTCGCTTGAACATTTCTTTTTTCTAAAAAGTTTAAGTCCATGCTTAGAACTTTATTTGAATAACGTGATGTGCTTTCTAATGATCCTAAATGATATTTTTGCACCTTAATTGAATCTACTGTTAGACTAAGATTAAGGACAGGATTTTCTGCGGTACTTGTCATGGCAAAATTAAGATTCAGTTCGCCTTCTATAATTTTTTCTTTAGACAGTTGAAGTATTCCTGAGCTTATATTCTTTAAGTTAATTTTGTTTAAACTCAACTCTAAATCTTCTTGTTCACTGAGAGATAATTGACCGCTAAGATCAAAAGTACCTCCATCATTATTCAAAACGAAAGAGTCAAAAATGAATTTATCTTTGGAATAACTGAACTTAATATCATCCGAATTTTGCAAATCAAAATCTTTATACTTCAAATGTAATTTTTGTAATACGACATCCACAATTTCCTCATTCACCTCGAACAAACCAGCCAATTCAACTGCAGTTGAACCATCATATACTGTATTCAATTCCACTTCTGCCTTATTATTTTGAAAATTTAGATTAAACAGAAGATTTGTAAACTCGCTGCCCACGAATATTCTTTCCGCACTGATTTTAGCCTGAGCAAAAAAATCATCAAAAGAATTTAAAGAAGGACCGCTGGTCATTGATAATGCAAAGTTGAAATCATACAAAAAGTAAAGGTCTATCCCATCCCAGTATCTTAATTGATCTATTTTAGTGTCTAGATTTAGAAATGTAGTATCGGCTGAAGAGAACAGTTCGCCAGTTATTTCTCCATCAATTTCAATTTCAGCATTTCCTAAAAAAAGTGAAATGAGTTCGAATGATTTTAGTTCAAGCAGATATTGGACATCTAAATTTTTATTCGTCAGAATATCAGATTCTTTTTCGGCAATAGTTTCAAAAACCTTTTCTCCAACTTCAGCATCTGTGAATTTTGGTGGTTGAATTTTTGCAATTTTTTCTTGAATTGATGAAGACAACAAATTTACTTCTGCACCAATGAGATCAACCAGTTCAGGAACCGTATATTTACCTGTAATTGTAAGGTCTGCGAGATCTGAGACTATATTAATTACTCTATTTTCAACGCTTGATCTTACATCTGCTATCAACACTGTGCTGTCTAAAGAGATGTCGTTCAGACTTGAACTATCAATCTGAAGGACTGCAAATAAATTCAAGTCGTCTTGTCCAAAGTTTTCACCATCGCCTTTGAATGAAATATTTAGGTCTGAATCAATTCCACTATCCTTAAAAAAATCATTAATATTGAATCCAAAAAGTGCAACATCAAAATTATATTTGGTTGTCGCTGAATCCGAAAAATCAAACTGTGTATCTAGCTTCCCCTGTGTTTCTTGGGAGTTAAAAGTAACATCAGATTTTATCCGACCCTGGGATCCTTCAGCCTCTATACTAAACTTATCGAATGAAATTCCCTGGATAGTAGAAGCACCCGCATTTATTTTAATATTTGTTTCCAAAGTTGCAGGGGAAAATCCTGTGCCCTTTAGATTGCCAGTTAGATTAAGATTTGTATTTATTCCCGCAACAGGATAAAGATTCAGTTTGCTAGTTTTAATCTGGTAATCATATGAAATGTCTTCACCGGTCAAATCCATTTTTACCAGCCCACTGATTTTTCCTTTATCTGTTTGCAAAAGCATATCCGCAGTAAAGTTTAATGGTTTACCAGAATATGCAAGAGTATCAAATCTTAGAACACCATAGTCTTTATAAGTTGGTATATTTAAACCGGGGAGCAAATTAGTTACGTCATCCTGATTGATAAATGAATTTCTAAAATTCATATTGATGTTCATTCGATCACCATCTGTGATATGCTGAAGAAAGCCGGAAGCATTTAAGTTCGACTCAGCAAGCTTTACTTCGAGATTTTTTATTTTAAGTTCATTCAATGTTCCTTCTGCATCTACAACCGTCTTAACGTTACCTTTTAAAATATCGGTTCCATCGATAAAGTTAGTGAGGTCATCGAAGTTTAGATTTTGAGCATTGAGCTGTAATTTGATTGGTGCTTTCGAAATATCGAAATCATCATTGTTAAAAGGGGTGAAATCAGAAGCAGCAGCATTTAAAGAAATTGACGACCTGTCAGTTATAATATTTAAATCAACAATTCCTGCAATATCTTTTAACAGAATAAACTTACCAGAAAGGTGCTGTAACCGAAAACCAGAAAGATTTGGTTTTACACTAAGCTCAGTGATGTAAAGTTGATATTCATTTGCCGGAATATCTGCTACTCCCGAAAGAGACAGATTGAGATTTTCCAAACGGAAATCATCCATGTTCGGTCGAGGATAGTCAGAAGTACTGTAACGGTTTGAATAAGTTTGCTGCTTAAAATTAATGTTCTTGAGTTTGAGATCAGCTAAATCAATTTTCCAGCTGAATGGTTCAGAAACGGAAGTTGTATCTTTGATTTCTTCAACTTCTTTCGAAGGAGAAGTTATTTTTGAAATATTTAATTCGCCATTCTCATCTTTGAGTAGTGAAATATTTGCGTCTTCAATGTCCAGCTTTCGAAAATAAAAGGTCTTCAAAAAAACTCTAAGTGGACTGACCTTTAATTCAATTTTGTGAGCGGAAAATATTGTATCCTTTTCAAAGGTATAACTTATATCCGAAATAATAAACGAAGTGAAAATTGTTCCTTCAAGCTGACCAATATTAAGTTCTCCATTGGTTGATGAATTAACTTCTTCTACCAAAAAATCTTTTAACCAGTTACGGAAGGAAGAGGTTTGAGTATATCCAAAAGCAATTAAGAAAATAACAATTAGTACTACACCTGTGCCAACAAAGTAATTTATGATTCGCCGGGAAAGAGGTCTTATAACTTTTGGTTTTTTAGAAGATTTCATTCTATATCCGGCAACTACTTTGAGTACCTACTTACGATCAAATCAATTATCCTGGAAGTAGACTGATCATTTACAAATTCTATATTCATTACCTTGCCGCCATTCTTTTCAACTACATCTTTGCCTACTATTTCTTCAACCGCCCAATCTGCACCTTTGACGAGGATATCAGGAATAATTTCAGAAATTAAATTTGCAGGCGTGTCTTCCTCAAAGACGACAACATAATCAACAGGTTTTATGTTAGATAGAATGAATGATCTCTCTACCTGATTTAAAATTGGTCGTTTGTCCCCCTTAATTCTTTTCACCGAGTCGTCCGAATTTAAACCAACAATTAAAACATCACCAAGTTTTTTTGCTTTTGAAAGATAATCAACGTGTCCTGAATGTATTAAATCAAAAACTCCGTTTGTGAAGACAACATTTTTTCCTTCAGCTTTAAGCTTTAAACGAATCTTTTTTATTTCCGGAAGTGACGCTGATGAACTCATTTAATATCTTTAACTACAGTTTCAAATAGTTTTTCTTTCTCAATTGGGACAATTCCAACCTCTCCACAAACAACACCGGCTGCGTAATTTGCAAGGTAACAAGCTTCATAAATATTTGCACCTGTTGCAAGTGCCATTGTTAAAGTAGAAATTACCGTATCGCCAGCACCTGAGACATCTGCTACTTTTCTTGCTTTGGTAGGCATTCGTTTTTCTATATCATTTTTTTCAAATACTGCTATTCCACCTTCACCAAGTGTAAGAAGTACATAATTACAATTTAATTCTTCTAAAAGTTTTTTACCTGCAGATGAAATATCGTTATCACTCTTTATTCTGGTTCCCAAAACTGTTTCTGTTTCTTTTCTGTTCGGTTTGAAGACAGTTACATTTTTGTATTCAAAAAAATTGTCAAACTTTGGATCAACTGTAATGAGAATATTTTTTTTATTTGCTATTGAAATAATTTTTGAAATGAGTGAAGGAGTTAGAATCCCTTTGTTATAATCCTGTAGGATTATTCCATCCAGGCTATCGATTGCGTTTGCAAGGAATATTGATATTTTTTCTTCAATATTACTGTTTATGTATGCTTTGCTTTCTTTATCAATTCTTACAACATGCTGACTATTTGCAATTACCCTGGTTTTTGTCGTGGTTGGTCTTTCCTTATCAACGATAATTCCTTCAGCACTAATGTTTCTTTCTTTTAAAAGAGAAGAAAAAATTTGTCCGTATGTATCTTCTCCAATAACTCCAACCGGGATAGGAACTCCGCCAAGTGTCAAAATATTCAATGCAACATTTGCTGCGCCGCCGAAACGGAAAAATTCATCTTCGACTTCAAGCACTGGTACCGGAGCTTCAGGCGAAATTCTTTTAACATCGCCCCAGAAATATCCATCCAGCATCATATCACCAATGACTGCAATTCTTTTTCCATCGAAACTTTTCTTCAATTCATCCAGTCGTTTATTTGAAATATCTACCATTATTTACCTGATTTATGCAAAAATTAACAATTAAAATAAGTATAATTAGATAGGTTAGAAAGCCCCGAATAACGGGGCTTGGAAAGGGAAGAAGTTATATTACTAACCAATTATTTCATCAAAATCATTTTCCTTGTTTGAATTAATTCTCCTGCACGAAGCGAGTAGAAATAAATTCCACTCGTCAGACCTTGCCTACCGGCAGGCAGGTTCCGGACTTCGCCGGAATGACCGTTGAATTCAACTTCATATTCTCCGGGAGAAAGTTCTTCGTTTACTAGTATTGCAATTTCATTCCCAAGAATATCGTAAACTTTTAGAGTAACCAATTGAGATTGCTTCGCTCCGCTCGCAATGACATTCGGAATAGTGAATTTTATTTTTGTGCTTGGGTTGAATGGGTTGGGGTAGTTTTGTTCGAGTTTAAATTCTGCTGGTAATAAATTCTGATTATCATTATCTACTGATACAATTCCGCCGTGACCACCGTTTGTTGTTCGGTACATATTTGTTAAGATTCCACCACCACCGGCATAAATCCAACCGGAGTTTTCATCAGTAAACACCATATCGTAAAGAACCCCCTCACCATTTATAAAATTAAATTCATTTACCCAGGTTTTTCCTGTGTCGCTACTAAAATTTACAGACTCCAAGCCGCACCAAACATTTGAAGGATTTCCGGGAATAAACTCAATGTCTAATGAGTAGTCAAGAAAATTATATTGATTGCTTTCCCAGGTTTGTCCTCCATCGAGAGTTTGATATACATTGTTGTAATATTCTACTAAAAGTATATTTTCATCATAAGCTTTTAAAACCCAATAACGTATGGAATCATTAATAACCTCCCAGTTTTTACCACTATTTGTTGTCTTATAGATTGTAGGTGGGAAAGCACTGAATGTATAGAAATAACCCACATCTGTATTCGCAAAGTCGACTCTTCTCCAAGTTTCTCCGGAATGTAAACCAATTAATTCTGAATCATTTTGGGATATCCAATCTTGCCCACCATTGGTAGTTTTTAGAAACAACGCGGGTTTATCATTTGCAGGAGCATCACCCATTGCCATACCATTCATTTCATCAAACATTTCTAAGTAGTTCATAAATTTTGTCATTAGTGTATCATAAAATTGAAGTTGCCAGTTAGCTCCCGCATCAGTTGTTTTGAAGATTTTGCCATTTCCTGAACAAAACCAGAGTTTATTTGCATCTTTGATACAGATATCCATCGGACCATCTCCTGGCTCAAGACTATTTGGCAAAGGTATCGCGAACCAAAAGTCTCCACCATCTGTTGTCATATAAAGTGAATCAGGAATATAAGATGAATTTGTTCTATATGCACCAGTTACAATAAGACTGTCAACTGCATCAATTGCATTACAACGACCGTGTGGTACATTGGGTAAATCATACCATTGTGAATATGAAATGATTGGAATTAGACAAAAGATTAATATTGTTGTAAATTTTTTCATCAGTTTTTTCTCCAATTTTAATAAGCCTCTCCTCCATAGTTTTAACGTAAAAGTACCATTTTTTTTGTTTGAATAAATTCTCCTGCATTGAAGTGTGTAGAAATAAATTCCACTTGGAAATGTTGATGCATCAAAAGAAACTTCGTGACTGCCGGATGAAAGCTCTTCGTTAACTAGTGTTGTAATTTCATTTCCCAAAACATCGTAGACTTTTAAAGTGACTAATTGAGATTGCTTCGCTTCGCTCGCAACGACAGACAGGATGGAGAATTTTATTTTGGTGCTTGGATTAAATGGATTGGGATAGTTTTGTTCAAGTTTAAATTCTAAGACAAGTGGAATTTCATCGTCAACTGAAACGATTGGATAGCCAAAATTATTTTCATAAAAAGTTTGAATCGCATCCGATACGTTTCTTACTGCTGTTATTCCACCAAGTGGTGTAGAACCTCTATCTATTTCATAACCAATTAATATTTCAACTTCCTGATCTTTGGCAAGATTAAATGGACCAGCAGAACCCAGACCACGGAGGTCCCGATTTACGGTGAGTAACCATCCAATTCCAGGATTTCCAACCGGATCACCGGAACACCAGTAATATGGATTTACCTGAGCACAAGGGACACCGAGAACTTCTCCAAAAGGCCAGGTGCAAGGATCAAGTAGCTGACCAGCTTGATTAAGGCCTGTACTATAATTTCGTACTTCCACCATATCATTAGGATCACTATAACCGGGCGAGTTCTTCAAACTAGTAATGCAAGATGAGCTAGCTAAATTTTTTGCTCCCGGAAAAATTCGAATTCCTAATGAGCCAAGAAAATTAGTCGCGGTATCTAATGGTGTATCGATTCCGTTCTCGTAAATATTATTCCCGTTTACATCTATGAAAGTAATTCCAGGAATGTAAGAACGAGGTCCTGTTAACATATCCATCATAAAGGATGGAACCTGATCTCCGTAAACGGCATCAGGCGTATTGTTATAGAAAAAGACTCCTTGTCTCATAGTATCACAACCATAGACATCATCTGTTGCATCTCCTATATCTGCATCTGCCCACATACTAAAGAATAAATCTTTCAAAGTGTCAGACACTGTTCCTGTATTTTTTATTCTGTATCTAACAAATATTGATTTACCTAATGCACCCGTTGTGGCCGCAGCAAAGATAGTCTGCCTTATTTCAATTCCCTGTGGTTCTGCCTGCCATCGTCTTTGATTTGCAGGAAGTCCATCATTAAATACACACCAGTAAGTTTCATCTAATAGCAAATCAGGTTTATCTTCATTTGTATCCCATTGATTGTTTCCATTGAGATCGACTGGATTATAAATGCCATCATCATTTCCATCATAAAAATCTGCTCCGAGGTCAACAGCATCACTCCAGTCCTGCCAGCTTTGCCCAAAAGGAACGTCTGATGAAGTGACTTTATAAATTGAAGCTTAAGGATCATTTGGGTCCATACCAACTGTACCAGCAACGTAGTCCTCAACCAAATTGGCAGATGCAACACCATTTGCCCACAATGAATCGCCTGAGTAACCGCTTAACCAAAAACCGGATGAAAATAAAAAAGTACCTCCGGCAAACTGACCACCTGAACCATTTGGTTGAACATTTACATCAGCAATAATTCCTTTGTTGTTAAAAGGCAGGTAGATACTATTAACATCTATAGATGTTGAGGGACCAATGTTCTGTCCATAGAGATTTATTTGCAGTGAAAACAAAATGGTTATCGATAACAAAAATGTAAAAGTGTGTTTCACTTCATTCTCCTTTATTTTATTAATAACATTTTTTTACTCGTGATAAAATCATTTACCCTTAATTGGTAGATGTAAACTCCACTTGCTAATCCCGTTGACTGCTGAATGTCACTTCATACCTGTCTGCTTTCTTATATTCATTCAACAATGTTTTTACTTTTTGTCCGAGTATGTCGAATATTTCAATCGTTACCTGTCCATCCTGTGGAAGTTCATACCTGATTGTAGTTGTTGGGTTAAACGGATTAGGATAATTCTGATAAAGCACATAACTATTAACAGGATTTGTTGCTGGTGGTGCAGAGTATGTCATCGAAGTGAAGTTGCTCTGGTATTCCTCAATTGCTCTCTGAACATTTTCTCTCGCGACTGTAATTGAGTTAAAGTAATCCGTTCCTCTTCCTATTACATAAGCAATAATTATTTCCTGAGGCTTATCTTTTTCTAATTTGAAACGGACCTGTGCTCACTAAATTTCTTGTGTCACGATTTTCTGTATTTATCCAACCAACATTTGTTACCGGATCTCCTGAGAATAAAATTCTGGGATTGACTTGATGACAATCAACACCTCCTCTAACCTGACCAAACGCAAATGTACAGGGATTTGGAATTACACCATCAGCATTCTGTCCTTTTAAAAAATTTCTAGCTTTGAATGCAGTATTCGGGTCACTGTAACCAGCTATACCTCCGATAAAGAAATTATGCGAAGAAATATCCAGATTTATAGAATTTAAAATTGCTTTTGTTCCCAGCAATTCACCAAAATTGATTTTTGCTGTATCCAAAGCATTATTTGTAGTAACGATTGGTCCTTGAAGCATTGTCGTATAGAATGCAGGACAATTATCGCCGTACACATAATCAGGAGTATTATTATAAAAGAATCCTGAATTTAATAGTGTATCACATCCTACTACATCATCCGTTGCATCTCCAAGATCGGCATCTTCATAAATCCCGAAATAAACTGAATCCATAATTTCGGCTACGGTTCCTGTGTTAAGTATTGAGTATCTAATAAAAATTACATTTGCAAGCTCAGGATCATCAGTTGCAAAGATTGTTTGTCTTACTTCTATTCCTTGCGGAGCAACCGTATCCCATCTTCGTTGATTTTGAGGAAGACCATCATTGTAAACACACCAGGCTATTTCATCACCAATCAGCGGTGGTGCGTCTTCATTTTTATCCCACGTACCATTCCAGTTTTTATCAACAGGATTATAGATACCATCTCCATCACCATCATAAAATTCAGCACCGAGTGAAACTGCATCTTTCCAGTTTTGCCAGGTAGGATTAAATGGAGCATCTCTTTTATTTACCACATAAATTGAATTTTTGGGGTCATTAGTTGAGGCTTCCAACCCTCCCGGGTAAATAATCTTCAACCAAAGATGAAGATGCCACAGCGTTACTCCACATTACACCATTCGAATAACCTGAAAGCCAGAATCCTGAGGAGAAAAGAAATGTACCTTCATCAAACTTCCCGCCCGATCCTCCGCCATGACTGATTGGCAAACCTGCTGTAGTTTCTTTATTGGAAACATTATTCATTGCATCGGTCATTTGAAGAATAAATGGGAATGGTTTATAATCTATGTTGACATCAGCTATTACACCTTTGTTATTAAACGGTAAAACAATTTGATTAATATCCATAGCATAGACCGTCACCAACATTTCCTAGTGAAACGTATGGCAATACATTTCCAAAGATGCTGTCATTTGCAAGACTATCGTTATGCAAACCATCGTCAAAAAGATTAATACTTTGATTGATCGCATCCAATCTTGCAACAACTTTTGAGACTGCTCCATCATCAATAACTTTTGCTTGATATTTTATCTCCTGTTTTTCATAATTGCTTCCGACTATCTTATCCCATATAAACAACGGCGGAGTGTTTGTATCCTCAGATTGCCCGACTATCCCATAAAATCCCTGGTTGAATGGTTGGTTGCGTGATGAGTTAAAACAAACAAAAATATTTTCGCCATCAGATGTAACTCCTGTTAGGTTATCATCACCCAGATATGAAGTGAATTTTTCTCTTTCCCCCCAGGTATTACCATTATCTGTACTCAATAAAACTGAAACATCTTTTTGAGTTTGATCTTCAATTCCTAATTCATAACTGCGATCATAGATCAGCCAGATATTTTTCTGATCATCCTGAACAGTTTTAACGGAAAGCAAAAAAGGGAAATCGAATCCCAACTTGGTATCAATAATTCTTGTTGTATCGCTCCAGGTATTGCCTTTATCTGTAGTTAATTGGGAATATATTATGCAATCTAGAGAAGAGTAAATGGCTAATAATGTATCGCTGCTGAGAGAAAGCTTAACAAACTGAGGATTATGGTATTGCCAGCTAAACTGAAAAGGTGGTAAAATATAGAAATTTTCAGACCATGTCTCCCCGTTATCAGTGCTTAGTTGGGTTCGCCATCTTGATCCACGTTGAAATGAAATTATTAATTTATTTGGTTCAATTTCCGCAACTGAAAAATGTCCCGAATAAGTATAGTAGAATGGTATTTGTGTGGGACTCCAACTAATTCCATTATCATCTGAAAAGCTAAAATTCATTTCAGAATTAGATTCCCAGAAGAACAACAATCGACCTGTAGAAGTTTTGAATAAATACATATCGAAATAAAAATCATTGATATCCTTACCAGCTTGTTCAAATTTTTGGTTACTCCAGCTTTGACCAAGATTAGTTGTTCTTCTTGAAAATATTGTATCCTTCGTTGAGTTTTTGTAAAAGACAAGAATTTCATTGTTTGAAATCCAGACAGGGGTCAAATCCCAAATTTCCTGAGATTCATAAGTTCTTGGGAATTCTTTTATTACATCAAGCTGTGCAAATGCCTGAATTGATAAAAGATAGAAGAGAAAAACTGTAAGACGTAAAAGTATTCTCATCTTACCAACACCATTTTGTATAAATAGCTTCTGGAAAATCCTGAACGGGGATCCGTATTAATTCCGGTATTTGAGAGAAGACAGTACTACAAGCCCCAAGTGCCAGAAAGAATTTGTAGAGATTCTTCATTTTGCACCAAATAATGTTTACCCTGGTAACCTTAAAAATAAGAAATATAAAGTAGAGAGTAAATTAGAAATTATTCTCAAAGTGGGATTAATTAATGCCGGAAAATATCAGTTCTTTTGGTTTCCTGGTTTGTTGGTTGGCCATTCAGCCAATTCATTTTCGATTTTTAAACGAACTAACCCCTCTTCTGTGCCAATCCAGAGATAGGTGCCATCAAAGTGAAATGATAAAATTGTCGATGATGTAATATCAAGTTTATTAAGATCTACTTCATTAATTTGCCGGGTAATTCTGTTTATCAGATACAACCCTTTTCCATATTCAATTTTTTGCTGCTTATCAAACTCATAAACCCCGACCCAGATGTAATTTCCAACACGGCATAAAGCATAAATTCCGTTTGCACCAAGTCCGTTTCTTTTATAGATACGATCCCAGTAAAATCTTCTGTCGAAAATATATACACCTCCAACATTAAAATCCGGTTGTTCAACAGTTACAAATTCGTCAGTACCAAACCAGACATTCCTTCCTTCAAAAAGAATGCTTGAAACAGATACTGTGTTTCCTTCTTCTTTAAATCCTTTATTCTTATTTGAAAGATATCGCCACGCGGATGGATCAGTATATTTCTTTTTCTTATTAAAGATATGAACACCTGATTCAGTTCCAAACCAAATCAGACTGTCTCCATCAAATGAAATTGTTTTTATTGTATTTGATTTTTGATCAGTCCCCTGCATCCGGTTTATATCTACATATTTTCTTCTTCTAAGATCGAAACGCGTGATATTTCTAAATCTTCCGATCCATAACACATTTTCACTTTCGTCATACTTCAGAGATCTTATCCAGTTACCGAATTCACCGCCTTGAGCAAATTTTCTTTTATCCCATCTTCCGACTTTTTTTGTAAAGGTGAATAATCCTTCCACCGAAGCGGCCCACACATAATTCTTACTCACCTCAATTGCGTAAAAGAGATCATCACTCAGGTTTCCGCTTTTAGTGGAATAGTTCATCCATTTGCTGTCAGCTTTTGAATAGCGGTAAATTCCCTGACCATAAGTCGCTACCCAGATGAAACCATCTTCTTCTACAATATCAGTTACAGCAGCTCCTTTTAAAAACACTTCTGATTTATCTTGTGCGAAGCAAGTGAATGAGAATAGAATTAAGATGATTAGAAAAAATTGTGTTGGGAGGAAAAGTAAATTGAATATTTTTCTCGTTATAACATTAAAGAATGATTCCATAATCAAAAACCAAATCAATAACTTTCTTTAGCTGAAGGGAAATTCCCTTTTTTAATATCAGAAATATAATTTCTGACAGCTTTATTAATTTCTTCAGCAAGTTTTGAATAATGTCTTACAAACCTGGGATGAAAGTCAACATTAAGTGCGAGCATATCGGGTGTAACTAGTATCTGACCATCACAAAATTTTCCTGCGCCAATTCCAATTGTAGGAATCTTTAATACCGATGTGATTTTCTTTGCAAGCGTAGCAGGTATTTTTTCGAGTACAACTGCAAAGGCTCCGGCTTGTTCCAAAACTTTTGCATCATTAAAAATTTCATCAGCTTCTTTTTTAGTCTTTCCACGTTCCTTGTAACTTCCAAATTGATGAATACTTTGGGGAGTAAGTCCAACGTGTCCCATAACCGGTATCCCGTTTTCAGTTATTTTCCTTACGGTCTCAGCAACTTGTTTTCCTCCCTCAAGTTTAACAGCTTCTGCGTGTGTCTCCTTCAAAATTCTGCCTGCGTTCCTGAAGCCATCGTCCGCACCCAGTTGGTATGACATAAACGGCATATCGACCACAACCATTGCACGGTTCACTCCTTTTGTAACTGCTTTGGTATGATAAATCATCTCATCCATTGTGACTGGTAAAGTGGTTTCATTTCCCTGAAACACATTACTAAGTGAATCACCAACAAGAATAATATCTATTCCTGCTTCATCTAAAATTTTTGCAGTGATAAAATCGTAAGCAGTAAGGGCTGTAATTTTTAATTTTTTCTGTTTTAGAATTCCGAGTGCTTTTGTAGTTACTTTCTTTATTTCTTTATCAGTTGACATCAATTAACCTGTAAAATCGTTTCTGAAAATATCTCTTCTTCGAACTTTATATTAAAGTGATTTTCGAATCCCTTTTTTATAGCCTGTGCTAATTGGTCATAATTTATTTTTTCACCAAGAATGGTTTCCAGCTCTGTGGTAGTCTGATCGATTTCATTTTTAATTTCTTCAGCTTTCTCTGAAGGTAAATCTAAAAAATCAATTATCTTTTTATGAAATGCTCCACAGAGAATTGATCCATGCTGAAGAATAATATCTCCTATTTTCCGCTGAGCACTGCCCACAACTTTTTTACCGTCATAGTTAAGCTCATTCATTGCGGAGACGGCAAAGCATAAAGTACTTTTTGTGTCTTTATAAAAAGATGGGAAATGTGGTTGAGTATGTTCAAGCTGAATTTTATTCAGAGCCGGATTAAAATTTACTAACCCATTCCGTAATGCCAGATTTATTTCACGATAAATTTGTTTTGGTGTATTTTCCACTGCGATTGGATAAACAACTGAATAAGTTAATTCCTCAGCGTGAAGTATTGCTCTTCCACCAGTTGGTCGTTTAACGATATCGAATCCAGCGGATAAAGTTTTTTCCTGATCGATAGAATTAGGCTGCTGATTAGCTCCGAGAGAAATGCAATATGGTTCCCACTTATAGACTCTTAGGTACCTGGAACACCTGAAAAGTTTTTAACAAGTTCCAGATCGAAATCCATGTTAAATCTTCCATCATTATAACCGGTGTTAATAAATTTCCAGATCATTTACCAACTATTCCTCTTTTACTCCTACTAAGAAAATTCAAAACCTTCTGAACGTAAATATTATCTCCATATTTTTCTTCAATAATTTTAACAGCTTGAGATACATTATATACCTTACTATAAATCAGTGCATAAACATCTTTAAGAGTCTGAATATCTTCATTTTTAAATCCACGTCTTCTTAATCCAATAACATTTAATCCCCCATACTCAGCAGGTAAGTTTGCAGCTAAAATATATGGGGGAACATCCTGAACTATACGAATACCGCCAGCAATCATTGAATGTTCACCTATTAATGAGAACTGATGAACGGGAGTTGAACCACCGACTATAACGTAATCTTCTATGTGGGCATGTCCTCCAATCTGCACAGCATTGGCTATTATACAGTTATCTCCAACAGCACAATCATGTGCAACATGGCTGTATGCCATAAGAAGACAATTTTTACCAACCTGAGATTTACCTGTTTCTAAAGTACCTCTATGTAATGTTACAAACTCACGAACTACTGTATCATCACCAATATAAAATTGAGTTGGTTCACCAGAAAATTTTAAATCTTGTGGGAGATTAGAAACAGAAGCTCCCTGAAAAATCTTTACCCTGTTTCCTATTCTTGCACCGCTGTATATAACAGCATGAGGACCAACAATACAATCATCTCCTATCTCAACATCACTTTCAATTATTGCATATGGACCAACGGATAAATTTTCACCAAGCGTTGCTTCGGGATTTACAATTGCAGTAGGGTGGATGTTTTTCATTATTCTTCGGAAATATTATTATCTTTTGGTCTATCAACCAGACCCGCCATAAAATCAGCTTCTGCAACAAGAGTCTCGTTTACATAAGCTTTGCCTTTCATTAAAATAATTTTACTTTTCTTTTGCACAAGCTCAACTTCCATGAACATCTGATCTCCCGGTACAACCGGTTTTCTAAATTTAGCATTGTTAATTTGCATAAAGTAAACCAGGTGATCTTTTGGATCTGCAATAGAACCCAAAAGGAAAATTCCACCAGTTTGTGCCATTGCTTCCAGAATAAGTACTCCCGGCATAATCGGATTACCCGGAAAGTGCCCGGGAAAGAAAGGTTCGTTGGCTGTTACAGATTTTACTCCAACTACTCTTTTATCAATTTCCATATCAACAATTTTATCAACAAGTAAAAATGGATATCTATGAGGGAGTATTCTCTGGATTGCATTTGCATCAAATACAACGCCTTCTTTTTTAACAAATTGAAATTTCTTTAAGATTTTTTTCTGTTGATATAGTTTTCTAACCTGCTTTGCAAATTCAACATTGGCTTTATGACCCGGGCGAGCTGCTAAAATCTGAGCTTTTAATGGTGCACCAATAAGTGCAAGATCGCCAATCAAATCAAGAAGCTTATGTCTTACAGGCTCGTTTTTAAAACGTAATTCTTTGTTATTAAGAATTCCGTTCGTTCCTAAATTTATCTTTGCTTTGATTCCAATTTTATCGCCAAGATTTTTTAGTTGGGCATCATTCAATTTATGATCCACAATTACAACAGCATTATCTACATCACCGCCTTTAATCAATCCTTGATCAGCAAGTGCTTCAACTTCACTTAAAAAACAAAAAGTTCTGGCAGGAGCAAATTCAGTTGCAAACTCTTTTTCAAAATCGAAAAGACCTGTATGCTGACTACCCAGAGCAGGATTCTGATAATCTACCATAACGGTAACACGGTAATCGTCAAGTGGTAACGCAACAATGTCTACCTGTCTGTCATCTTCGTGGTGCATAATTGTTTGATCGATTATAAGATAATCTTTTGGAGCTTCCTGTTGTTCAAATCCGGCTTTCTGTAAAACCTCCACAAACGGTAGTGAACTTCCATCACCAACTGGAGGCTCAATTCCATGAACTTCAATTATGATGTTATCAATCTGTAAACCCATTATTGCAGCTAAGACGTGCTCAACTGTATGGACTTTTGCATCCCCGATCCCAATTGTAGTTCCGCGAGACACATCAACTACATTTTCAGCAATTGCAGGTATTTCCGGATTACCACCCAGATCTGTTCGAACGAATTTTATTCCGTGATTTTCTGGGGCTGGTTTAAAAGTGATTTTACATTCTGTTCCTGTATGAATTCCAATTCCTGACATCGAAGCAGGTTTGGAAATCGTTCTTTGCTGTTCTAACATTAATTAACCTGAAAGTTTTACGATTTGAAAGTTTTAATTGATAGGAAAATTAGTAAGATGAGGCATGAAATCCAATAAATTGAAAACACAGGAGCACTCAGAACTTTCAGCTTTTATTCTGATTGATCTCCTCTTTGAGCTGTCTTATTTCTTCTTCAAGTTTTTCGATTTTTTCAACATACTTGGGAAAATTTCTGAAATGTGCTTCCAAAATTTTTGCTGTTTTAAATTCTTTTGCGGGAGAACCAAAGTAGATTCCGGGTTTCGTGATTGATTTGGATACACCCGATTGTGCAATTATTATAACATTATCCCCAATCTCTAAATGTCCTGAAATTCCTGCTTGTCCTAAGATGATTGAATTATCACCAATTTTAACACTGCCGGAAATACCGCTTTGTGCAGACATTACTGTGTTATTTCCAACATAAACATTATGCGCTATTTGAACAAGATTATCAAGTTTAACACCTTTCTTAATTATAGTACTTCCAAGCGCAGCTCTGTCAATTGTTGTATTAGCTCCAATTTCCACATCATCTTCAATTATAACATTTCCAATTTGTGGGACTTTATTGTAAACTCCTTTTTCATCTTTTCTATATCCAAAACCATCAGAGCCGATGACCGCACCTGCGTGAATGATTACATTTTTTCCAAGCTTACTATCTTCACGTATACTAACGTTTTGATATATAATTGAATTGTCACCAATCTCAACATCATTAAGTATTACAGAATTATGAAATATTTTAACATTGTCACCAATAATACAATTTGCACCAACAACTACGTTTCTTCCGAGAGCAACATTTTTTCCCAAAGATGTTGACGAGTTTACAAAGGCCGTTTTATCAATACCTTGCAACGGTAATTTTGGAGTAAAGAAATTATTCAAAACACTATTGAATGCTTTTTCCGGTTCCTGGACTTCAACATAAGAAATATCGCTTCTGCTTCTATCAAAATCCGGCTTTACTAAAATTGCAGATGCACCGGTTGATTCAAAAAATTTCTCGTACTGGGATAGGTATAAGAACGTCAAGTCCCCTTTACTTGCCTCATTTATTCTTGCTACTGAGTTTATAATGACATTTGGGTCACCAATTATTTTACCGCCAACAAGTTCAGCAATTTCAGATAATTTAAGATTCAATTCTTACTCAAGTTTTAGTTTGTCAATAACTTTTGACGTTATATCATAATCAGGTTTTGCATAGAGGAAAAGTATGTCTCCACTTCTATCGAACACAAAATCAAGTTCTTCATCAGTCGCAATTTCCTGAATTATGTTAAACACTTTGTTCTGAATGGGTTTCATTAATTCATCCTGCTTCTGGAATAGTTCCCCATTTGCACCAAATTTTTTATCTCTGTAATCTGCTATATCCTTCTTCATCTTTGCAATTTCTGCAAGAGCATCCGCACTGGTTTGTTCAGTCATTATGAGTTTTCTCTTGTCGTAATCATCCTGCTTTGCATTCAACTCATTTTCCATTCTTCTTATTTCAGTCTGCCATTCCTGGATCAGAGCATCAATTTTTTGTCGAGCATCCTGCATGTCTGGAGAATTATCCATAATCGTATCTGAATCGACATAGCCAATTTTTAATTGTGCGAAGCTAAACGAGGAGAGAAGTGAAAAGGTAATTATTAATGAAATGAATGTTGATTTCATAAAAACTCCGGGGTATAAAACTTTTTAATTACAGGTTCTTTCTGCAAAAGGAAAGAACCTGTACATAAAATTAAATGAAATTATTTACCCCTTACCTCTTTTTAAGCTATCCAGCACTTTAAATGTAATATCGAATGCAGAATCTGCATAAAGAAGTAATATGTCACCACTTTTATCAAATACGAATTGCATACCTTCTTCTTTTGCAACTTGTTCGATTGCAGCATAAATTTTCTTTTTTACCGGTTCAAAAATTGTATCCTGCTTCTGATAAATTTCACCATTCGGCTGGCCAAATTTCTGATTCTGAAAGGCGTAAATTTGTTGTTCTTTATCTACCAATTCTTTTTGTTTTAATTGCTTTTGTTCGTCAGTCATTGTGGCTAACTGCTTTTGGACATCAGCGTACTGCTGCTGTAATGCCATTTTCATGGAATCAACCTGATTTGACCATTTGTTTGTCAACGCATCCAGATCACTTTGCGCTTTAATCGCTTCTGGTAATTGTGTAAGAATTACTTGAGAATCGACAAATCCAATTTTCTGAGGACTTTGTGCGAACACAACTGCCGACGAAATCAAAAACATTAATAAAAAATATCTTCTCACTTGAATTTTTCCTTATGTTATTATGAATTGTAAAAAATTAAAATCCTTTTCCAAATTGAAAATGGAATAACCATTGTGGCGGTATTCCTTCAACCTCTAGTCTATCAAACCCGTAACCAAAATCAAAACCTATTAAACCAATTGGATTTATTAAGATTCTTGCACCGAATCCGACTGACCTTACCATATCAAAAATATCTGTTTTCTCAAAACTTTCAAAAACATTTCCCGCTTCTGCAAAAGTTAAGAAGTATAAAGGAATTGGTTCCAAAGTCACAGCGAAACGTAATTCAGCTCCAACTTTAGAATAAACTCTTCCACCAATAACTTCTCCAAATATATTTCGTGGTCCAACAGTTCTGTCATCATATCCTCTGAGTGGAATTGTTGCTATTACCAAGCCATTGCCGCCCATATAGAAATATTCAAATGGCTGGATTGGTGTTCCGGGTACTGTTTCGTGTAAATAACCAAAATCTGCTACAGTGTAGAGTACAATTCTGTTAGAGTTAAATAGACGTTTGTACCATTCTGACTTTAAATAAAGTTTTAAGATAATCAACATCGCCCGGAAGCAGAGGTTGACCCGACAGTTCCATATCAAGCGTAACTATAGAGCCCATTGATGGAAAGATAGGATTATCAATATTCCTTCTACTTAAAGTTGCTCCAAGCGTAAATTGCTGGGTTACCCCTTCTCTGTAATATTGTTGACCTTCCAGAACATTATTGTACTGATATCTGAATCTTCCCTGGACGTAAAAGAAGTCATCCGGCCACTTCAGCCTTCTTCCGACTCTTAATGTTCCACCTGTTTGTCTTAAATCGTAAACGTATTGTTGTCTTGTGTCAAAAAAATCAACTCCAACTGAAGTAGGTGTATCAAACATCCACGGTTCAGTGAATCCTACTGTGAATGTTCTATAAATGTTTCCAAAACCAAACTGCCAGTTAAAATTTAATATTTGCCCTCCACCAAGTGAAAATGGATTTGTAATTGAGAAATTGGTTAGTGTTACTCCAATGGAACCACTAAATCCAAAACTTCCGCTGTAACCAACAGATGCATTTAAATAATCACTTGACTTCTCTTCAACATTAAAAGTTACCGCAACAGTACTATCGCTATCTAGTTTTGTATCTATTCCACCTGGTCCGTATAATCCTTCTGCACTAAAGTACTGAAGGTTTGCAAGTTGCTGCACACTTCTGAAAAGAAATGCTCTGTTAAAGTAATCACCTGGGATTGTGTACAGTTCTCTTCTTATAACCTTATCTTTTGTTTTAGTATTGCCATGTATTTCAACTCTTGAGACTCTGAACTGATTTCTCTCTTCAATTCTAATATGAACATCGATAGAATCTGGCGCGACTTTCTTCTCTTCAGTTTGTGCATTAAAAGTTAAATATCCGTTATCTAAATATAGTGCTGAAATATCTGTTTGTGACTCGTTACCCCTCAGGTTCTGCTGCAGTTTTTTATAATCGTAAACATCACCCTTTGTAAATCCTAATCGCTGCTCAAGAACTTCATCCGGATATACGGTATTACCTTCCCAGGTTATATCTCTGATTTTGTATTGAGGACCTTCATAGACATTCATCACAATTTTTAAGTCTTTGTTATCATTGTAATAGATTAAAGAATCATCTAAAATCTCTGCATCTCTATATCCGTTCTCCTTATAATAATCGACTATAAGTTGTTTATCTTTCTTAAAATCTTTTGGCTTAAACTGTGCACTCGACCAGAATTTCCACCAAACTGCTTCGCTTGTTTCTTCCATAGCACTGGACAAGTCAGCATCATCAAAGACTTCATTACCATTAAATACTATTTCTCTAACAATAACTTCTTCGCCTTCCTCAATAGTCAGCTTAAGCAATACACGGTCTTTTATTCTTGCAATAAGATTTGAGTAAGTTTGATCATCACTTTCATAAAGGAGTTCATATTCATCAGAAAGATCTTTTTTATTCCGCCATGTAACTGTGATGTCTTCATCTGAAGTATCTGCGGTAAAATATTCATAAAGATTATCTGTTATCTTTGCATTCAGATAGCCTTCCTCATCATATAGATTTTTAATTCTTAATTTTAATTTTGAAATCGCCTGTGGTGAGATGACGGTTCCACGGAGAAACGTAATTTGTTTTTCAATATCATCTGTATCTATTTCATCATTCCCTTCGATAACAACCCGTTCAAGTCTTGGGTATTCTTCTACCTTAATCAATAAAAAAATACCCTCATCAATTTCCCTATCAATTAAAATCTGAATATCGGAGAAAATATTTAATGTCCACAATTGACGAATCGCATTTAGAGTTTGATCACCCGGCACCTGAATCTCGCTACCAACTTTTAATCCGCTATTTGCTATTATTGTTGTTGCATCAGTCGATTTATTTCCCTCAACCGAAATCCCGAGAATCTTATAACTCTTCTGTGTCCCCTGTGGAAAAGAAGAGAATGATAACAATAAGGCTAAGGAGCAAACTAACAGCCTATGAAAGTTCAACAGGGAAATCCTCTTTTTGATTTTTATTTGACGGGTCGTGAATTTGTTCGCTAACTTTACCGAATCTACGCTCCCTTTTCTGGTACTGACTGATAGCATCAAATAAATGTTCCTTTGAAAAATCCGGCCAATAGGTATCCAGAATTACAAACTCAGAATAAGCAATTTGCCAAAGTAAAAAGTTACTTACTCTAAATTCACCACTTGTTCGGATAATTAATTCAGGTTCGGGCATGTTTCTGGTAGTAAGTTGATCCGATATAACTTTTTCATTGATGTCGTCAGGATTAAGTTTTCCTTCTAAAATTTTATGCGAGATGTTTTTTACCGCTTCCAATAATTCCCATCTCCCGCTATAACTTAAAGCCAGATTTAATGTCATTCGTTTATTGTTTTTTGTTCTTTCAATATCTTCTTCAAGTTGTTTCTGTACGACGGTTGGAAGTGATTCAATGTTTCCAATGCAAGTTAATTTTATATCATTCTTATCTAATTCGTCAAGTCTATCTTTAAGACTTTTAAGTAAAAGTCTCATAAGAGTGGAAACTTCATCTTTAGGTCTATTCCAATTTTCAGTAGAAAAGGTATAGAGAGTAAGGTATTTTACACCTATTTCTGCACAGACTTCAACAATTTCACGAACTGTTTCAACCCCTCTCCTGTGACCGGCTACTCTTGGTAACCCACGTTTTTTAGCCCATCGTCCGTTTCCATCCATTATTATTGCAATATGCGATGGAATGTCACCACTCTTTTTTAATTCTTCTTGAAGGGCATCAGTAGATTGTGTTTTTTTTCTGGCCAAATCTAAAATCTTAATTTGAATAAGCCTGTAAAATTATAGCCAAGGGCCTATAAAAACAAGGTAATCAGTAACAAACAAATAGGTCAAAAAAGATAAGTTAATATTAGCCGCTTTGATGAATGGAATAAAGGCAAAAATGGATAGTGGAAGATTGTCCGGAGTAAATTAGGAAAATATTATTTGCTTGTCTTTTCGTTGATTTTTTCTGCTTTTGATGTTTCCTTCTACAATTCTGGTAAGTCTGATATTTTTCCTTAACTGTTCATCAACACTCAATAAAATTTCTTTCACCTGTTTAAAGTGAATTTCGGGAACACCAATAAAAAGAATAATGGGTTTTTCAGAAAATTTTGTTTTTCTGGAAGCGAGGTAATTAATCTTCTCAAGAAGATCGGAATTGAAAATCTCTTCTTTACTCAAAGTAATCCCGATAGCATATTTTTCTTTCTGTCTTCCAATCGCATCAACTGAAAATCGTCCAATATTTTCAGGTTCAGGTAAATATGTTCCAAATCTTCTGCGTAAAGTGAAGAACCCAAGTCTCCAAAATTCGCTTACTAGTAAATCGATAGCTTTTCTTTCTGAAATATTCATAACTAAATCCTGTTTCATGACGCAAAAGAATTAATTGGAATTCGTGGTGAGAATCTGAATGATTCAATTATTTTGATATTGGCAATTTTCTCATATTCAAATTTTCTTGATCTCACTTGAGTTTCGAATTCGTCCGTAAATAACTTTTTTACCTGCTCTGTTTTTTGTGATATAATATGGCTCAAGACTAACCATTTGTAATCCATAAAGAAATTGAAGATTTTTCCTGCTGCGAATAGCCTGAATAAAAATATCCGTTTTCATTTTACTTTCTCCTACTTAGTTTAACCAGCGAACAACGCCTTTAACTTTACCAACCAGTTTAAAGTCATCTTGACTATTAACTTCTATTGGATTATAAGCATCGTTCTCAGGTATTAATCTGATTTTATTATTTACTAATTCAAACTTTTTAACAGTAGCTTCATCATTCAACATAGCAACAACAATATCTCCGTTTTTCGCTTGCTCATACGGTGATACAATCACTAAATCTTTGTCGTTGATGCCTGCATTAATCATACTGTCTCCCTTAACGCGCAATGCAAAAGCGTCCTCCGCTTTCTTCAGAAATGAAGGATCAATGATTAATGAGCTTTCCAGGTTTTCAATTGCAGTGATAGGAAGTCCCGCAGCAACTCGTCCAATTACTGGAATTTTTACGAAAGCATTTTCATCGTTCCAGTTGGTATCAGTATTATCATCAAAATTTTTCTTAACAACTGATATCCCTCTGCTTGCATTACTTTCAATATTGATAAACCCCTTTTTTACAAGAGCTTCAAGATGTCGTTTGACCCCAAAGGTTGATGAGATTTGAAAGTGCTTTCCAATTTCCCTAAGAGTCGGAGGATATCCACTATCCAGAGTAAACTGTTTGATAAAGGCCAGGATATCCTCTTGTCTATCTGTTAATTTGTTTTTCATATTAGTGCTCAATTGTTCACTGCAAATATAGTGCACATTTGACCACTTGTCAAGTGGTAATTTTCTTCGTTTTTAGAATGAATATTTATTTTTTATGATGTGGAGAGAAATTCGGGCAGAAAATTAGAAATCCTCTGCCCTAAAAATTAAGATGTTACGACTTCTTTTTGTTCAACGAATGTTAGCCAGTTATGTGTGTCTTCTTTTAATCCGTGGTGTATTGAAGTTAGCTCTTTGAAAAGTTTAAGGTCTAACTCACCTGGGTTACCATCATTAAAAACCATTTGTTTGTTTTTATATGTTAGCCATCCTACTGATGAAATTATCGCGGCGGTACCAGTTCCGAATACACCAATCAAATTTCCTTTATCATAAGCATTAACTACTTCATCAATCGTGATGTCTCTTTCAACTATATTCATATTCCATTCTTTCAATATTTCAATCACAGATCTTCTTGTAACCCCGGGAAGAATACTTCCATTTAACTTAGGAGTTACAATTTCATTTTTAAGATTGATGAAGATATTCATCGTACCAACTTCTTCAATATATTTTTGTTCAACACCATCAAGCCATAAGACCTGAGTGAATCCTTTTCTTACCGCTTCCTGTCCAGCTAGAAGACTGGCTGCATAATTTGCCGGAGTTTTGCAATCTCCTAAACCTTTCCTAACTGCTCTAACATATTCATCAGTTACCAAAATTTTAACGGGTTTGAATCCTTCAGGATAATAAGCTCCAACCGGGGATAATAATAAAATGAATTTATATTCTTTTGCTGGTTTAACACCAAGAAACGGATCAGCTCCAAAAATGAATGGCCGGATATATAAAGATTCACCATGCTTGGTAGGAATCCAATCTTTTTCTATTTTGATTAATTCTTTTAGTGCATCAATTACAAAATCGACATCTATTTCCGGGATACATACGCGACGAGAAGAATTATTAAGTCGTTCAAAATGTTTGTCCGGTCTGAAAATAACAATTTCTCCGGATTCCTGTCTGAATGCTTTTAATCCTTCAAAGACTGCCTGGCCATAATGGATAAACATTGAAGCCGGATGCACAGCTAAATTTTCAATATGCTGTATAACCGGATTGTGCCAACCTTCAGTTTGATTATAATCCATTTGGAATACATGGTCAGTAAAATACTTTCCGAAGCCAAGAGGTTCAGGAAGGATAACTTTGGTTTTTCTTTCTTTTATATTGATTTCAATTTGTTCCATAGCTTGCTCCAGAATTTTCTTAAAATACCCCTAATGGTACGGAATTTCAAAGAGATTTAAAACTCTGAAATGATAAAAATCACAGTAGAAATAATTAAAAATCTGTTCTTAAAAAAGTAATGTCCACAAGAAATAGTCAAGAATTAAAATCAGTGCGGCTGATAGCACAAATGATCGAATTGTTGACAGACCGACACCTTCGGCGCCACCAACTGTTCGAAAACCAATATGGCAACCCAGTAGAGAAGTAACACCGCCAAAAACTACAGTTTTTATCAAACCGCCTGTAAGATCAGAGAATTCAAAAAATTGCCGAACGGATCCGAAGAAAACGTTGTATGGAACTTGCAGAAAATAATCGGAAACAACATAAGCACCTGCTACAGCGATCGTGTTTGCAAAAATTACCAATACCGGCATCATTAGAATTGCCGCCAAAAATCTTGGCATCGCCAAATATCTTACCGGATCTATGGCCATTATTTCAAGAGCATCGATTTGCTCCGTAACTTTCATTGTTCCTAGCTCTGCGGCTATTGATGCACCAACTCTGCCGGCTATTACAATTCCGGTTAAGACCGGTCCAAGTTCTGTTACTATTGCTCTGCTTGTTGTTCCCCCCAATAATGAAAGTGGTGCGATCCCTTTTAATTGATAAGCTGCCTGCCAGGCTGCAACAGCACCTGTAAATGTTGCAATGATGATTACCAATGGAAGTGAATCTACTCCAATGTGCTGCATCTGAAACATAACTTCTCTTCGTGTTCGAGGAAGATTTTTTAAGTTTTTAATTATTCCAAAGAGAAGTAAAAATATCTGACCTGACTCTTCGAAAAAACTTAATGATCGACTACCAATAGCTTGAAAAAATTTTTTAAACACAACTTTCAGGATTATTAATTTTATGTATTAAAGTTACTGAATTTTCTCTAATTCGCCTTTCCGCCAAACTTGAGAGATCAGGTTTAACACTATCTTATTTTGCAACTTCATCAGCTTGTTTTATATCATTATGAGACTTAATAATTATTTTATTTATCCTTTAAATGAATGAATCAGAATGAAAAAAATATTTTAAAACGCATTAATGGTTCGATTTTTTAGAAATTGTTCATTATTCATATAATAAAACGAGATCTATTTTTTTTGCAAAAACAGCTAAAAAAGAAGGGCATTAAATATTCTCTACTAGCATCATTATTGAAGTATTACAGCGTTATTTCTACTTTTTTAAACTATTTTGTGCGGGCAAAATTCTCTTGAGTCAAAGTACGGAAATACTTATTGACCAAATTCCGCTGGGGATACTTACATTCTCATTGAACGGAAGAGTGGAGTTTATTAATCAAAACTTTCACAAGCTCGGCTTGGCCTATCAATTCAACACTTCACTACTTAACATTAATATTTTTAAATATAATATTTTCCCACCAATCAATATTATTGAAGAGCTTAAGCTTGTCGCTAAGGGCAGACCATTTGAAAAAGAAATAAAGCAGATTAGCACAACCGATGGTAGAATGATTTCGCTCATCGCAAAAGGTTCACCAATTTATGAAGAAGAAAATATTTCCGGAGGAATGCTCTTAATAGAAGATTTACGATTCCTTCCAGAATCGGGTGAAGAATCCCACAAAAAGTTAACAGATGATTATATCAATAAAGGTGATATCTTTTTTATAGTAACAGATACAAGTGGAGATATAAAATATTCTGCGGGGAAAGAAATTCAAGGTTCAAAGTTGTTACGAAAGGAAATTACCGGCCGAAATGTTAATGAAATTTTTACATCACCTCTCAAAGAAAGAATCATTCAATCTTTTAATAATGCAGTTCAATTTGGTAAAACACAGTTCATCCAGATTGAGTTTATTGTAAATGACAATCCAAAAAAATTCGATTGCACAATTGAACCTGTCATTAATGAAAATGGATTTGTGCAAGTAATCTATTTGGTTTTCAGAGAAAGTCCAATTCCTCCAGAAGAAATTGATTCCATGGTTGAAAAACTTGGGAAATTTAATTTATATAGTGAAATATCCAGGAGGAATGATTCAGGAGTACTAGTCGTTAACGACCATGGAAATATCATTCAATGGGATGAGCAATTTGAAATTATCTCCGGCATCAAAGGGAATCAGGGAAATATCTCGTTTACACAAATATTTCCCTCGATAGTTCAGGAAGAATTGTTGAAAATTTTGAATTCATTAGACAATAAAAATTCCTGTGAGCTTAGCACTTATCTTGAAAATAAAAATTCAGGTAAATCTCCGGTAAATCTGAATTTCTATAAAAGTAAATCTGAAGAGTCACAAACGCTCATTTTCTGCAGAAGAATTAAATTAGATTCACCAATAATTAAACAAACCGAAAAACAATCAGCAGATGCAGTTGAAAAACCTCAGCAAATCAGTCAGCCAATGTGCAGAATTAATTTGGACGGCACAGTATTTTTTGCAAATGAAAAGTTGATATCCCTGCTTGGTTATCAGGATCCAGATTCTAATCTCATTAATCTATTTGAACATATTGACAATGGGGATGTTAATCACATCAGACAGGAGATCTCAAATCTCAAAGAAGGTGAGAAAAAATCCACTCCAATCATAATCAGTAACAGGTCCAATGAAAAATTAAACGTCGACCTCATAACTGAGCCTGCAAGTTTTAGCGATTTTAAAGTTAATTCGATTAATTGCTACTTCACAGAAAGAAAGTATGTTACCAAGCCATCAAGTGAAAGCATATATAAATCTATTTTCGAAACTGCAAATGATGGAATTTTGGTGGAGCTTAATAATAAAATTACAATGGCAAATAATTCATTTGCAAAAATATTTGGTTATAAAGATTCCGGAGAGCTTGAAGGGAAAGACCTGCTAGAATTAATCTCAGAGGAAAGTGCTTCGGCTGTTAATCAGTTTATAAAAAACAAAAGGGATTCTGTTCCCGATAAAGAAAGATTGGAATTTCTTGGGAAGAAAAAAAATGGATTGCCATTTTATGTCGAGTTCTGTGCGTTTCAACTTACAGAGAATAATCAATTGCATCTTGTTCTTATCGCAAAAGATGTAAGTGAAAGAAAGCGAATGTTGGAAGCAGCAAAAGACTCAGAAAAGAAATACAGAAATATTGCTGAAAATATTGATGATCTTTTATATACTTTCGAAAGATTCGATGATAAAATGTTCCCAACCTATTATTCGAAAGCGATAGAAAAAATAACGGGTTATACTCAAACAGATTTCTTAAGTGATCAAAGGCTGTTCTTAAAAATAATCCATCCTGATGACTTCCGGGATATGAAAAAACGATTAGCATTTCTTTGGAAAAGTGATGCTCAGGTTACTTCTGAGTTCGAATTTAGAATAATTAATAAGAGTGGAAATGTAGTTTGGGTAAGGAACAAAATAAATGTTATTAGAAACGGTGATGGTAAAATCCAGAAAATATATGGCTTGATAAGCGATATTACTTTTAACAAAAGAGCAGAGGAAGAATTAAGGCAATCAGCTGACAATCTTAAAAAACTTAATGATGCAAAAGATAGATTTCTTTCAATTATTTCTCACGATTTAAGAGCACCATTTAGCTCCATACTAGGATTCACTGATCTCCTACTCGAAGACAATACTCTTACTGATTTGGAGAAAGAACAATATATAACCTATATTCAGGATTCCTCGAAATCTATGTTATCACTTGTTAATTCTATGCTAGACTGGACAAGACTTCAAACCGGCAGAATTAAATTTGAGCCAGAAAAACTTAATGCAAGAGAAATTATTGAAAGTTCAATAAACACAGTTTCCGGAACTGCTCTTAAAAAAGGAGTTGAGATTGAAAATCTCGTTGAACCATCGCTGCACATATTTGGTGATAAAAATCTAATCCTACAGGTATTTAATAATCTTCTCTCCAACTCAGTCAAATTCACAAAACTTGGTGACAGAATAATGATCTCTGTCAACAGTGCTAAATCATCAAGGTTTATTACATTTTCAGTTAAAGATTCAGGGACAGGAATAAGACAAGGCAATCTTGATAAACTCTTTAGTATTGAAACAAAATTCACATCGGAAGGAACTGCCGGTGAAAAAGGAAGTGGTTTAGGTCTTTCGCTTGTAAAAGATATTATCGAAAAACACGGTGGAAAAATTGATGTTGTAAGTGAGTTTGAAAAAGGAACTGAATTTATCTTTACTCTGCCCATCGCTTCGACAAAAATTCTTTTGATTGATCCGAATAATCGTGAACGAATGTTCTATTCGAAAGTTCTTATCAACATAACTTCAGATTATGCAATAAATGTAGTTTCAAATGGAAAAGAAGCACTTGAAAGAATTATTCAATCACCTCCTGCACTTGTAATAACCGAACATAAAATGCCGATAATGAGTGGACTCCAGTTAGTTCAGGAATTGATAAAGAATAAATTAAATGAAACCACTCCGGTCATTGTACTTACAGCAGAAATCGACCGGGCCGAAATACAGGAATACACAGATTTGGGAGTAGATTATATTTTTAATAAGCCAGTGAATTTGATCAGTTTTAAAACTGCAATTGAAAGGTCGTTAAAGAAAAGAAATCGCTAACAAAGCATCTTTCACATTTCCCGATAAACAAACCAACCGCGGACAAATTCTTCAATATAGATATAATGATTGAATGATATTTCAGGTAACACTTTTGGGTCAGCCGAATTAATAAATCCGACTTCCATATCTTCAAACTTTAATATCTGAACAAAAATACAACCGGGATAATTTCTATCAGTATAAATCGCATTGCATCCAAGCGAAGCTAAGTAAATATCAGCCTGCTCTTTAATATTATCATTGAATGATACGATGAGTTTTTGAAAACCGTCCAGGTTTGATTTAAGATAGCTTTTCAATTCAGTATCTGAGGCAGTAAAGAGTTGAAGTGAATGGTAAAAAGCTGAATCATTCTTAGTAAGAGTATTTAATTGCGAAAGTGAATCACGAACAGTATAAATAAAAGCTGGTAGTAGAAATCTTCTTACCGCATTTATTTTCCAATCATTTTGAATCTTAATAAGATAACAATACAAGTCTATTACACTTTGATTTTGTTTAATTTCTATGGCAAAAACAATTTGATCAGGTTTTGCTTTAATCTGATGAAAATAAACTTCACCTTCACCATTTAATTCTTCACCGATTGTCGGTTCATCAATATAATTTAACATCTCTCCCGTGAAGTAGTCTGCCTTTTCAGGGAAGGAATCTTTATTGAAGAACATATTAACAAGCCATTCTGGTGAACCGGGAGAAAATTGCTGTGAAAATATCTGTGCAGATATGAAAAGGAAATAAAAAATTTTAAACGATACTTTCATTTACTTTTTCTTTAATATCATTCCTGAAGACGAGCCAAGTGTGGCCTTATACTGATTAACTTGAATGGGGTTAGTACCGGCAGTATTCCCATCAGCCAAAACATTCCATTCTCCTTCCGGTAATTCAACCTCAAGTACATTTTTTGGATTAGCATTAAAAAGTGCAACAAACTCTTCATTTTTGTATTTCAGCAAATAACCAAGAGCAAATGGATTGTCTTTAAGATTGAAAAATTTAACATCATTATAATCTGCTCTTCTGAATGCTTCATACCGCTTCCTTAGCTCAATCAATCCTTTGTAATAATTCAGAAGATCGCTATTGATTTTTGCATGATCGTAGTTGATGTAATTTGTTTCGTTGTCCTTATCATAACTATTGTGATCAATCATTCCTTTCCGAGGATCTTCTTCAGGCTCGTTGAATGGTATTATTTTACTTCTCGCAAACTCCTGACCTTCGCTTATCATTGTAATTCCACGTGAAGTAAAAAGGAATAGTGCAGCAAGTTTATTAAGTTTTAATTGAGTTGGCGTAAGCTTAACAGATTCATCTATATTTTTAATTATTTGATCCTTATTAACATCGCCCAATCCAAGACGAATAAAATCTCCGAGTGTATAACCATCGTGCGATTCAAGATAGTTCACAGAATGATCTGGTTTTTGGAATAATCCCAAAGTATCTTTTGTCAAAGTTCCATTCACATAACTTTGAATCCTTTTGGTATTATTGTTCCCATACCATTGACCAAAAATCCATCCTAGTCCATTAAAAGGATTTTCACCTTTAATCCCATTTCTTATTTGATCATTCCAAGCACCCCAGCCGCGAACAGAAAATCCGGAAGGATCGTATCCTCCGCCCCATGGTTCACAAACAAAAACTACACACTGATTTATTTTCTTTGCTTCAAAAATTATTTCTTCAATTGTTTCCCAGTCAATAAGTTTTCCAAGATCAAAACGAAAACCATCAACGTGATATTCTTTCATCCAATAAAGAACACTTTCAACTATCATTCGTCTTGCCATAGGTGCTTCAGTTCTGAAATCGTTCCCGCAACCACTTTGCATAACGTAGTTTCCATTTTTGTCAAGCCTGAAATAATATTCTTTGTCAATTTGTTTTAGGTTTCCAATTTCATATTCTGAAATGTGATTGTAAACCACATCCATCATCACAGCAATTCCTTCTTTGTGAAATGCTTTCACCATATCTTTAAAATCTGCGATTGCTTTCGCATTTTTTCCGCACCACTCATCCCACTTAAGTTCACGAACATTTTCGCTGTAATAACTCTCAGGTGCGAAGAATGCAGCAGTCATATATCCCCAATGATTTCTTTCATAGGGATTCCAGGAATTAAACATTCCGTTCAATGAATCTTTAAAAGGAATTTCAATGTTGGCAAATTCTTGCGAAGGTAAAAGTTCAACTGTATTAACTCCAAGATTTCTTATGTAATTGATGCCTCCGGTTTTACCTTTTTCAACTAATCCTTTATAAGTTCCCCTTTCAGTAACACCTGAAGAAGAATGTTCTGTCATATCACGAATGTGCATTTCATAAATGATTAAGTCTCTCCAATCAGATTGGATCCATTTATCATCTTCCCAATCGTAATTTTCTTCTTTAACAACAATGCTTCTACGTGGATTAAAGTATGTATTGAAAGTAGTAACTGCCTTTGCATATGGATCGATGCAAACGATATCTTCAATGCACGGAGTTCCCGGATGACAAACTTTGAAGCCGTAAAACAATCCGTATAGTTCTTCATCAAGAGATGTTTCCCAAACTCCATTTTCATCTCTTGTCATCGGGAATTCTTTTCCCTTGGTTTGTTCCGGAGTTTCAAATGTCAACAGAGAAACTTTTTCTGCATTTGGTGCAAACAATCTGAAATATGTTTTTCCATTTTCAACAAATGATCCTAGTCGTTATCTGAATATAATTGTCAAGTTGTTTTTGTTTTTTTTGAATAGGAGTGAGTGATGATTTTGTTTGATCAGATAAGTGCAATTTACTTCCCATAATTGTTATCATAAAAATTATTGTGAAGACGATATATTGATATTTAAATTTCATTTTTCTTCCGTCATGCTGTCCCGACTTATCGGGATCAGCATCTTTATTTTTAAATTTGAGATCCCGAAACAAGTTCGGGATGACACAGAGATCAGCTACTGTAAATCTCTCCATCCACAACAGGAGTAACACAAATTAAAGGTTTTTCAGCAACCTTAAAACTTGAAAATATTTCCTCAAAAAGTTGAAAGTGCATTCCACGTTTTTCAAATTTATGAAAGCGGTTGTAAGTCATAAACTTTCCTTTTTTATCTGTCGGTGCATCAAACTTGTAGGCTTTCTCAAAATCTTCTCTGGCTTTGCTTTTAAGGAAATCAATTTTCCTGTCGTCACCGCCTTCCATTTCATAAGCAACAACTCTAAACTCCACAACAAGCCCATCATTTATAACCAGATAAATATTTAAAATAGTTTCGTTCAATAGTTGAGATAATTTTTTTACAATGGAAATTTAATGAATTGGAGTGAATGGAAGAAAATAAAAAGCCGGAAGTTCAATTCCGGCTTTGAAAAAAATTAAGAGCTTACTTTAACAATACCATTTTTTTCACATTTACAAACTCGCCAGCCAGCAGACGATAAATATAAACTCCGCTTGCTAGTGATGAGGCATCAAAGCTTACTTCATATCTTCCAACCTCTTTTTGAGCATCAACCAATGTGACAACTTCATTTCCAAGTATGTCATATATTTTTAGTGATACATTGCCAGCTTTTGGAATTTGATATTTAATAGTTGTAACTGGATTAAATGGATTAGGGTAGTTTTGCTCAAGCGTGTACCTCTTTAACAATCATAGTTTCTTTGAACGTTAACTGCTTGTGACCTCTTTTGTTCAATGATTCCGTGTCTGAATACCTGTTCGATATGGCATATTCACATTCAGAACTTGTACCAACGACTAATCTTATAACTACACTTCTGTTCCCAATTCCATTTAAATCTACCTGGTATCCTATATTATTATATTGAAAAACATTTTCAGCAGTATAGCTTACTTCATCGAAAATGCCTAGCACTTCGCCAGTTTGATTATCTATTATTTCCACTTTGAAATTTATTTCTGAACCATCTGACAATGCAATTGTTGCCGCTATTGAATCTATTATTCCATACTGAACACCGTAACTTAAAGTTGATGTATTGGTAACATTGAATGTTTCCGAAGCCAGGTATTCATTAATTGATTGAAGATCATTAATTACAACAGTGTCCGGCATTTCAACGAAATCAATATTTGCACCATCTAGTGTTACATCACCTATTGCATAGTAAAAGTCAGTGCTGTCTTTAGTAATAACACCCTCGCGGCCAAGAAAGATCGGTAGTGATTCTATTTTTTGCAAACCAGCGGCAAGATTTTGAGACAGTGTAAAGTAGTATGGCAACGATGGTCTGTTGAATGAATTGACATACATCGAAGAGAAATCAGTACCATTATTTAATTGAATTTCACTACCTGCTGTGTTTAATGACCTTATCAGACCTTTAGACCCGTCGTGACTTCTGATATATTTGTTTGGATAACCACAATTTACTCCTTCACTCCACGCTATTGCAAATGGTTCCCAATTGTCTATCACGTTTGTTCCTTTGTTTGTACTAACGGAAATGACATTATTACCATAAATTCCAAGTGGGGTCCAACCAGATTGATTGAACAATTGAGATTTGAATAACACCCTTCTTTCACCTGAAGGTAAATTACAGGGAGCACTCTGATCCTCATATGCATTTCTGTATCCTATCCAGGCTATTCGAAGATATTCATATCTGTTGTTGCTAAAAACCAAATCTGTCCCTGTTATAGTTGGATAGTAATGGTTGCTATATCCTGAGCCCAATGAAATACTTTGAAGGGAACTAACAATTAAAATTACATTATTTGGATTTGAAACATCCAATGTTAACTTTCTATAATGAATGCCCCTTATACCATCTTGATAGGCAAGATGGAAGTAGTTTTTATTATCATTATTTAGCTGTGTAAGACTTTTATTACAATATAAAGTGGGCGAATTATATACAGAACCAGATGGACCAATATTGCCACTTGTTTGCCAATCACTAACAGTCTCACTAAGTATGCATACGCTATACATAAGGTATACATTATCGTTCCAGACAAATAAAGCGTTATTATCTTTGCTCCAGCTAACCACCATTTGTGCATCATAACTATACTGTATAGGACTAAGGGGAGGACCACCGACCGTTTCAACATCACCATACCGGTAACTATCATTAGATGGTTTATAAACTAAGTATCTTAATCTATAGATTGAACCACTCTTCTGCTGCCAGGAAAGAACAACAAGATTGGCATCTGGTTCATAATCCAAACAGGGGGAAATACCTTCAGTATTTCCTATAGGATTCCCATTATTCATTATCTCCCAATTGACACCATTGTCGGTACTTTTTTCTAACCAGACACAACCCATACTCTCGTAAGTAATATACATTCTTCCATCTGGTGTTCTTACAAATTTTCTTTGGCTGCTATTTTTATAAGCATTTTGATTGTTTGAAAGCTGGGTACCTTTATAGTTAGCCTGAGCTATAGGATCAACGTCTGTGAATACGATACCCGTTTCCCGGGCATTAGCATCTTCATATGCAACATTTTCCCCACCCCAATTCTGAAAGATAAAATGATGGTGGCGACCTGCTGGGTTGCCGGTGTTATACAAAGTCAAATCTTGCGTGAGATTTGTTTTTACTGAATAATATGGCGGACTCCAGTTAGGTAATCCTTGATTTAGGAAAACCCCCAAATGGACGGAATTTGTAGTAATATTTGGAATCGTTGTAAAATTGATTGATGTCTCTGTTAATGTTCCTGTTCCTCTATTTCTCGGACCTTTTGGATCAGAATAGTCATCTATGAACCAAGGATCCTTAAAATAGAAGTATCCTGAATTTATAAGGTAGCTGCCTTCTAAATTATTTACTACACTTGCATCATATGCTTCTTGAAAATAAGCAAGCACATTATTTGTGCTCGTATTCACTGAAACTTGTGCGTGATTTACGAAATAACTTGCACCGGTATTTTGATTCCAAACTCTATATTTTCTCGTCGTGAATTCTTTAAAATTTTGTTGTGCTTGTATAATCCAATCTTCTGTTGTTGTTGGTCGAAAAAAGAGGTGGTCCGAATAGGGCTCCCAATGATTGTCATTTTCCCATCGGTGCCATATACCAAATGAATTATCCGATCCGACAATTTCTTGATCGATTTGAGCAACCCTTGTCTCCGGTTTCATATCATATTGTTCAAAGACAACAGGCCCCCATTCTCCATTTCTTAATAGTTGGAATTTGAATTTGTATTTATAATCATAATTAAGGAAATCAAACACGTTATCATTTGGTGGTAGATAGTAACCATTAGTTTGTGGAACTGGAGGGTCCGGTGGATTTGGTCCTTCTGTTTGAGTGTACCAGCATTCGTATTCTGGCGGCCAAGTGATTGTTATTTGTGTTCTTGCCGGGTAGGTACCACCCGGAGGTGTTACAGTCACAATAGCTTGTATTAAACTTATAGTATAAATTTCAGTTGCCACACCACTTTCGTTGTATCCATTCTTAAAAGCCTTTGCTTTTATTATTCTGTCAGAATCTATTGTAAAACTTCCACCACCTACTAAATGAGTTCCATTTGTTTCAGATGGTATTGAACCATCTTCTGTATAATAGATATCAGCATTGGGTGTCGCACAAGAAATGGTTATTTGCAAACTTGGAGGTGGATATATATTACCGGGTGGTGTAATTTCAGGAGTTGCAACTGTTTGTAAGCTTCTCTAATCGTAGCTAATATATCAGCTTTGCCATAACCGGATTTGTCATTCCAGGTTCCCCCTGTGGTTCCAGTTCCTATAGTTGTGCCGGCCATCTTTAAGTCGTTAATAAAATCGAAGTTAGATTTATTCAAGTTCTCAACACCATTAAGTTTATGAAAATATAATGCTGCTAAGCCAGCAATATGCGGGGCAGAGGCAGACGTCCCATCAAAAACAGGATTTCCATCTGGCCATAAATTAGTTACTCCCACCCAAGTTTCTACACCAGATGTGGCAGTTATGGTTGGTACCTTCTTCGTCGTCCAATCTTGCTGTTCTGCTGAGTACATATAAGCTGGTCCTACAGAGCTGTAATCTGATGTAGTGCTTTGATCATCCGCTTGATATGCGGCGACACTAATTACATTGGGGTATGCAGAAATTCCAAATATTTGACTATTCATAGTCCCACTCACAAAATCTGTAAAGGGGGCCACAAATTTAAATTTAATTCCATCGGAAGCATTCATATTTCTAATTTTTATTTTATATGTTCCTTGTGGAAGATCAACAATCTCGAAAGGCGGTACGGTAAAAGATTGTACAGTTGTCCCCTCCTGGAAGAAGCTGATTGTTCATATTATATATTTCTAAATTTAAATCCTGTGTAGGATTAGACCAACTTGTAGCCCATTGTAAAATTATAATATCGCTGCCATCATCCACACTAATTTGATAGTAGTCATTTCCAGAGGGAAACAAATGATAGTTGTTCGAAAAAAGTGTTGTGCTTGCAAAACATCTTTCTCTATCATTTCCTGCAGCACTTACGTAAACATTACCATTATTAATATAATCTCTAATTGCCAAACCTAAAGTGGTTTCGTCCGAATAGAATGGTTCAACTGGGTGCCATATATCATCAACAATAATATTGCATCCATAATTTTCCAATTCTGAAATTCTTTGCGCCCTCATGCTTAAGTTTCCATAATAATCCCCCAGACCAGAGAAATACAGTTGTGCTCCAGGGGCTAAATCGTATATAATTTCTAGCATTGCTGTGCCCTCATTACCTTCCGGATCACCCACTTGCAAAACATTAACTGGGCTTAATTCAAATGCTTGATTGGCATCCCACCAATTTTTTGCGCCATCACTCATTACTCCAATTTTATTTCCCTCTCCATTCACACCCATATTTGTCCTGACCACAGAAGCATTTAATTGCCAATCTCCTGCAGTGGTAATATTTGTAATCGATTTCATTGCTACATCGATAAATGCAACGTCTGAATTTGAACATATAATATCTATCATGTTCACTGGCATCCAGAGATATATTTCCAACAACCCGTTATGTCCTATTTCCTCACTATGTATACTACCACCAGAATTAATTGCACTACTTTTGACATTATCAACTTCATTAGATTGATCAGAATAAAACCTTAACATAATTAAGACTCTGTTTGAATCATCAACTCGGTACAACTTTGAGCTAAAAATTTTAATAGCCTCACCCGTTGTTATTCCATTTGAAATCATTTTATTGAACATGAATATCTTAGTGAAAAGATTACTTGAGATTTTCATTTCAACTTCTGTTCTACTAGCTAGCGCTTGCTCTAATTCTTCTGGATTAAAGAATCTGTTGTCTTGTGCATTTACTGTGAAGGCAATGTTTCCAAAAAGTATATACATCACAGCAACAAGTAAGAATAGGTTTTTCATATGCTCCTCCTGATTTATTAAAGATTTAATTATTTATTATCTTTAATAAGCAAAAAAGCCAAAGACAGCTTACTAAGCTGTTTTATTTAGTCAATAAGGTCTTTTTTGCAAATTAACCTGCCTATCGCGGCAACGATGGGCAGGATTTATTGATTTCAGTCTTCAACCCCCTTCCTGTTATTTTTAGTTAGTTTCTAATACCGACTTCTATTAATCCTTTACCAAGGTGATTACCACAAATGACAACCATATTGCCTTTAACAGCTACTTTTGAATAACCTTTATCATTTGGTATGTTTAAGATTTGCCAACTCACCCCGTTGAAATGAAAAATGCTTCCATTGTCACCAACAATAAAAATATCATTTAAGCCATTTCCTCTTATTGAGTTAGTCGCACCGGGATATAAATTTATATCCTCCCACTTACCAAACTTGTTAACAAAGTTACCTTCTCCACATACATATAAAATATTTTCATTTGGTGCCCAGGCTGAGTTGAGTCTTATATCTCTATTCCAACTTACTGAATCAACTTTTTGATCCACAATCTTTAATATTTTCTTATCTCCAGGGACAAAGAATGAAGATACTGGACAGTATGTCATTATAGTATTTTCTTTCGAGAGAATTCCAAATACATCGTTGACCCTAGATTCCGTCCCGGATATAATTCTACTCCAAACTCCACCAATCGATTTATTAGCTATAAATCCATTTTCACCCACTACAAATAACACTTCCTCATTTCCCCACATTTTGTTAATGCCCTCACCAATAAATATTGGATCAATTGGAATTTCTTGGTAGACTTGGCCATCCCAGTGAAACCAAGGATCAAACCAAATATCGTTTTTATTAATTACAGAGACAGATCGGATCTCCGGTGAACCTCCCTGATAAGTGAGTCTCTTTATCTCCCAACCGACACCATCAAATTTGACAAGATTGTAACGGATCGGATCGGGATTACTTAATGAATCATTTGAAATAAATTTCACCAACTGCCCAGATATTATTCTCCTCTATAATAGCTACATCCCATAAAAAACTTGCTCCGTGCTCTCCAAATTCGAATGATTGCCAGGTAAAATTGTGGCTCGTGGTGTCCATTGTAGTTACTCTAAGCTCATTGCTATTAACTTCGGATTGGTTGATTGACTGAATGACTGATTGGAATTTGTAAGATTGATTTGGTAAAAGCGAATCTATGTAGAGCAGCGAGTCCTTAGTATTGAGATTTAAGATTTCAGATTTAGTATCATCAGTAGAGTTAGTTTGTTTTAGTGTTACGGTTGCTGGTAATTGAAAGTTGGTTGCGGTCAGTTTTATCCAGGCTTCTGTGCAGGAAACATCTTCAAGATTTAAATTTAAACTTTGTCCATCAAGCGGTTCAGTTGTGTTGCAGGATTTAACTATAAGAGAGAGAATAATTAACAGAAGAACACAAAACCCTTTTTTCATTTACGCCAACCTTCATTAAAGTTAGAAGTTTTTTAGCATTACTTTAGGAGGATATACTGGAAAAAGTAAATTAATTATAACAAATATTATGCTATTAAACTAACTGCGATCTGCGATTTCGCCAAAAAATCAACTCAAAAAAAAAAAAAAAAAAATAAAAAAAAATGAAGTAAAATTGTCAACTACTTGTAGAAATTTTTACGATTTGTAAAAAGTTTTTCTAAAACTATTTTGTCGTTTGCCCGTCATTTATAACCAGATAAATATTTAAAATAGTTTCGTTCATCTTTAAATGGTGAATTGTAAATACAGACAAAAGCTAAACACAGTGCATACACAAAAGCAAATTTGCACATAACACTTTCTATTGCTGAAATAAATAAATAGGATCCCGCAAACATCAAACTAAATCCAAGCACCGGAGGGATACTGATAAATACCGCTCCGAACAGTAAAACCTTTCCCAATCAATTTTTTCTTTTTATCACTTTCTTTTTTGATGAACAATATTAAGCATAATAATTGAAATTAGAATTGGCAGATAGTAAAATATTCCGAACAAATCACCAAGTGGATAATTGTAAGTTGCGTAAAGAACTGTACAGCTTGTTACTGCAAATTCAGGAATAATTAAATGAATAGTATATTGAAAAGAATATTGCTGGAAGAAAAATGATCTTCTCTAAAATATTAATTTTGAATTTCGGTTTAAGTGCAAATACGATTGATAGATTTAATGGTGGTAGGAAAGAAATTATAACAAACGCAAAGTAAGGGAAGAATGCACTTTGCAATTCAACCTGACACATCAGGAATTCCATCGTCTGATAAGCTGCAAGCAACGCAACCATTATTATTGCAATTTTGTTGAGTCTGTTCTTCTCAGCAAACACTAGAAGTTAAAGAGTAGAAGAAACTCAAGACAGGCAATCAGCAGAGATATTGTTCCATTCCAGTTCATAATTTCTTCTTATACTGTCATTGCGATCCCGACTTTAGTCGGGAGAAGCAATCTTAATACTTAATCACTAATCTCGACGTAGAATAAATTTGTCACACTGAGCGAAGTCGAAGTGTGACCAAATACTAAAATAATGCTATCGTCAGTCTTCGACTCTGCTCAGACTGACAATAAGTAGTCGATGTAATCATTCGCAATAACATACCCTTGTTAAGCTTTCGGTCCGGTCATTTTTTCAGGTCTTACAACTTCATCAAATTTTTCTGCTGTAAGCAATCCAAGTTCTACAACAGCTTCTTTTAATGTTTTATTTTCAGCGTGAGCTTTCTTTGCAACTTTTGCAGCATTGTCATAACCAATGTGAGGATTCAAAGCAGTAACCAGCATTAGGGAATTTTCAAGATGCTTTTGGATGTTAATTGTGTTTGCTTCAATTCCAGCAACACAATGATCTGTAAAACTTTCGCAAGCATCCGAAATTAATCTGATTGAATTGAGAACATTAAAAATTATTACAGGTTTAAAACGTTGAGTTCGAAATGACCGGTTGCACCACCAAAGTTAACCGCAACATCATTCCCAAAAACCTGAGCACAAACCATTGTCATTGCTTCGCTTTGCGTTGGATTAACTTTTCCCGGCATAATCGATGAACCCGGTTCGTTTGCGGGAAGATTTAATTCCCCAAAACCGCAGCGTGGACCTGATCCAAGAAACCTGATATCGTTCGCGATTTTCATTAACGATGAAGAAAGTGTTTTTAGAACTCCACTAAATTCAACTAAAGCATCGTGAGCAGCAAGTGCTTCAAATTTATTTCGTGCAGTTACAAATTTCAATCCTGTTATCTTAGCAATATGTTCCGCAGATTTAACTGCGAACTGAGGATGAGTATTCAACCCCGTTCCAACTGCGGTTCCACCAAGTGCTAATTCATACAATCGTGGTAAAGCTGCGTTAATTCTTTCAAGTCCGTTTGTTAATTGCTGGGCATATCCACCAAACTCTTGCCCCAATGTTAATGGAACTGCATCCATCAAATGCGTTCTTCCTATTTTGATTATGCCACTAAACTCATCAGATTTTTTCTGAAGTGCGTCGCGAAGTTTTGCTACCATCGGGATTAACCTGCGATGAATTTCCTCAACTGCTGCGATGTGCATTGCAGTTGGGAAAGTGTCGTTTGATGACTGTGCTTTATTCACATCATCATTTGGGTGGATTGGCTTTTTACTTCCCATTTCTCCGCCAACAAGCTCAATAGCACGATTGGAAATTACTTCGTTAGCATTCATATTGGTTTGGGTCCCACTTCCGGTCTGCCAGACAACAAGCGGAAAATGTTCATCAAGTTTTCCTTCAATAACTTCATCTGCCGCTTTAACAATCAAATCAGCTTTTTCTTTCGGTAGTGTACCTAATTCCTGATTTGTTAAGGCTGCAGCTTTCTTTAAAATACCAAGTGCTCGAATCAATTCTCGCGGAAAATGATCTTCACCTATTTTGAAATTCTTTAATGATCTTGCTGTCTGTGCACCATAATATTTATCAGAAGGAACTTTAATTTCTCCCATTGTATCTTTTTCAGTTCTGTAATCCATTTAATTTCTCCCTGTTAAAGTGAAAAAATTTGTGCCATAGGCTTATCAGCCTTTAGCTGAAATATTCTTAATAATTATTACCCGAAATTTAATACAATTTTATTTTACGAGAGTAGAATCCAACTCTCAAACTCTAGTTTAAACGATTTATCAGAAATAAGTAAAGTTTATCAAAAACATCGGTAATAAAAACTTGTTAACAGTTAAGAATTTATATTATTTAAAAGTTAATTCATCGAAAAAAGATGAAGTAACCATTTATCCCTTTGAATTTCAACTCTTCATTAATTAAATTATTAATGGGTGTTATGGTATTATGTTTGAGTGTATTTATATCAGCATTTTTTGATCTGATCGAAATATTTAGATTTCAATAACATCAAACTAAAGTGAGGTTATTTTGAAAATTCCCCAACTTGATCGCAGCAGTTACCTTAAAGGTTTACTTATCACGGCTAGAAAAGACAATCAATTAACTGAATCTGAAATATCAATTATAAAAAAGTTTGCTTCGCGGCTCGGATTTTCGACTGATTTTCTTGAAGAAACAATATCACACCTTCTTGGAAATAAATATATTACGGAAGAACCAATTAAGTTTTCGGATAAAGATATTGCTAAATCATTTATTGAAGACGGTCTAAAGCTTGCACTTTCAGATAATATGGTTGGAAAGGATGAGTTAGGCTGGCTGAATGAAACTGCCAAAACAAATGGAATAGATCAACATTGGGTGAATAATAAGATGAAAGAAATTAAAAGCAAACCTCATTTAATTGGTAGCACAGAATTTGCTTTGTTCTCTCTCATCTAGCAGAAAAATTCTGAAAAAAATCTTCCTCTATTTCCTGTCTCAATTTATTGTTGTTTACTCCCCTAATATCTAACTTTAAAACGATAATAATTATTCTTTATTAGAACTAATAAAACAAACCTGATAATAATCTTTTCTTGAAGGGTATTTCTATGAAAAAAATGAAAGCTCTCGTAAAAAAATATGCTAAACCCGGAATCTGGATGGATGAAGTTCCTGTTCCGGAATATGGTGCTAATGATGTATTAATTAAAATTCACAAAACCTCAATCTGTGGAACTGACATTCACATTTACAACTGGGATGAGTGGGCACAAAAAACCATTCCTGTTCCGATGCACGTTGGTCACGAATATGTTGGAACTGTTGAAGCATTTGGAAGTAATGTCCATGATGTGAAAGTTGGGGAATTGGTTAGCGGTGAAGGACACATAGTTTGTGGCACGTGTAGAAACTGTCGTGAAGGAAGGGGTCATCTTTGTCCCAACACAAAAGGCGTTGGGGTAAACCGTTCTGGAGCTTTTGCAGAGTATCTTGTCATTCCTGTTTCCAACATCTGGCATTGCGATCCAAAAATTCCAAAAGAAATTTTTTCAATATTTGATCCACTTGGAAATGCAGTTCACACAGCTTTATCATTTAATGTACTTGGTGAAGATGTTTTAATTACGGGTGCGGGACCAATCGGAATTATGGCTGCAGCAATTGTTAAATATGCTGGTGCAAGAAATATCGTAATTACAGATATGAATGAATACAGACTTGAACTCGCAAAAAAACTTGGAGTTACACGAGCCGTCAATATCACTAAAGAAAAACTTCCTGATGTTGTAAAGGAATTAGGAATGGTTGGTGGTTTTGATGTCGGATTGGAGATGAGTGGAAGCATTAATGCTTTTAATGATATGATTGACGTGATGTATCACGGAGGCAAAATGGCTTTGCTTGGAATTCTTCCTGAAAAAGCCGGCATTAACTGGGGTAAAGTAATCTTCAATGGACTAACCATTCGTGGTATTTACGGAAGGATGATGTTTGAAACCTGGTTTAAAATGCAGGCAATGGTTCAAAGTGGATTACCTATCAGCCCTATAATTACTCATCGATTTAAGATTGATGATTACCTCGAAGGCTTTGAAATAATGAAGTCGGGTAATTCTGGTAAAGTGATACTTGACTGGGAATAGATTTTTTATTGTCATTCCAGCCTTGAGCCGGAATCCATTGGGCGATGAAGACATACTTCGTTTACATACTTGCAAGCAAAAGGAATGGTACTTTGTATGTTGGGATAACAAACGACTTGACAAGAAGAATATTTGAACATAAGTCAGGATTGACAAATGGCTTCACAAAAAAATATTCTGTAAACAAACTTGTATATTTTGAATCTACAATCGATGTGAATGCTGCAATACTTCGAGAAAAGAGAATGAAGAAATGGAAAAGACAATGGAAGATAGATTTGATTGAAAAAACAAATCCTGGTTGGAATGATTTATCAAAAGGGTTATTAAAATAAACTATAGATTCCTGCTTTCGCAGGAATGACAATCGCAGTTAAATATAAATTAAAGGTAAAAAGTTATGAACATAGATACAAAAAAATATTATTCGGAAATCTTAACAGGAATTGAAAACGAAGGGCTCTATAAAAAAGAAAGAGTTATCACCAGCCCGCAGAGAGCAAACATTGAAGTAAAAGATGGTCTGAAAGTCTTAAATATGTGTGCAAATAATTATCTCGGACTTGCGAATAACCCTGAAATCATTAAAGCTGCAAAAAAAGTTTTGATAAATGGGGATATGGTCTTTCATCTGTAAGATTCATTTGCGGCACTCAACAAATTCACAAAGAACTGGAAAAAAAGATTTCAGAATTCCTCGAAACTGGAAGACACCAATTCTTTACACTTCCTGCTTCGATGCAAATGGAGGACTATTTGAAACTATCTTAAATGAAAATGATGCCGTAATTAGTGATGAACTAAATCACGCAAGCATAATTGATGGATGTTCGTTTATGTAAAGCACAGAGATATCGATATAAGAATAATGATATGTCCGATCTTGAAGAAAAAATAAAAGAAGCAAAATTAAAAAATGCAAAGCAAATTTTGATTGCTACGGATGGGGTTTTCTCGATGGATGGATATGTAGCAAACTTAAAAGGTATTTGCGACTTAGCTGATAAATATGGGGCAATGGTGATGGTTGATGATTCTCATGCAGTTGGATTTATGGGCAAACACGGTAAAGGCACACACGAACATAACAACGTTCTTGGCAGAGTTGATATAATCACCGGAACTTTAGGAAAAGCTCTTGGAGGAGCAAGTGGTGGTTACACAAGCGCTCGCAAAGAAATTGTTGATTTACTCAGGCAGAGATCACGACCATATTTATTTTCAAATACTGTTGCACCTTCTATTGTAGCAGCTTCCATTAAAGTTTTGGAAATGCTTAGCTCAACGACTCATTTAAGAGATAAACTTGAGGAGAACACTAAATATTTCAGAGAAAAAATAAAAGCAGCAGGTTTTGAAATTAAAGAAGGTATTCATCCAATTGTTCCAATTATGTTAGGCGATGCTGTACTTTCACAAAAGATGTCAGCACGATTGCTTGAGAAAGGTGTTTATGTAATTGGATTCTTTTATCCCGTCGTCCCGAAGGGAACTGCAAGAATAAGAGTTCAGATTTCTGCTGCGCATTCAAAAGAAGATCTTGATTTTGCTGTTGAGAAATTCATTGAAGTAAAAAAAGAAATGGGAGTTTGATCTTAAGCCAAAGTGAATTCCAAAATAGAAATTCAAAAAGGCGACATCACTAAACTAAAAGTTGATGCGATTGTAAATGCTGCAAACACTTCCCTGCTTGGTGGCGGTGGAGTAGACGGGGCAATTCATCGTGCAGCAGGACCGGAACTACTTGAGTTTAACCGAAAGCTTGGTGGCTGCCCAACCGGTGAAGCAAAAATTTCTCCGGGATTTAATCTACCAGCTAAATTTATTATCCACACTGTCGGACCTGTTTGGAATGGTGGAAATAATAATGAAGATAAACTACTTGCAAATTGCTACCGAAATTCTCTAGAACTTGCAGCAGAGAATGAACTTAAATCGATAGCGTTTCCTGCAATAAGTACCGGAGTTTATAGATTTCCTTTAGAACATGCTGCAAAAATTGCAGTTAATGAAGTGGGGAAATTTTTAACGCAAAATAAAAGTTTAGAAAAAGTAATATTTGTTTGCTTTGATGAGGAAAATTTAAATATTTACTCGCGTTTACTTAATAATTAAATAAAAACTGGAAAAGAACATTTTATGAAAGTTAAATTCTTATTATATGTAGTCTATACGTTTGCATTACTTATAATCGTTACAGCTTGCGGCTCAAACAGAGAAAAAGATATAATTGGTAAATGGAAAGATAGTAACGGCAATTTAATCGAATTCCGGGAAGATGGGATTGTAACCGGTTTAACAAAAAATGTAAATAAACAATCTGTGGAAGGATCTTATAAAGTTAAAGATGATTCCTTGCTAATAGATTTTATTGTTGCAACGGAACCCGAAGAAATTAAAGGAAATCTTGATTTTCTCATTCATAAACTAGATACCGACTCGCTTATTCTCGATACAGACTTAGGTAATCTGTATTACTGGCGAACAAACCAGTAAAGAGTTAAAAGCTATTTATTCTTTATTTCAAATTGCAGACTCAACTTTTTTATTTGAGTTGCCTCAACGCATAAAAATTATTGCTGCTCCAATCACTGCCACGAATGCACCGATTATAGATTTCCATTCCAATTTTTCTTCAAAATACAATCTTGAAATAGGCAGCATAATTATTGGCATTGTTGCCATCAGTGTTGAGGCGATACCGACTTTTGCATATTCAATTGCAATTAAGCTTCCAGTAATTCCCAACACGGGTCCGAATATTGTCCCTATCAAAATTACTTTTGTTGAATAGCTATCTTTTGGATAAATACCGAATGGGTTTTTGTATCGTCTAAAAGTTGCAGCAAGAGGAAGAATAATTATTGAAGCAGAAAATAATCGAATAAAGCTTGCAGCAAATCCATTTAACTCGCCTCCCTGGAAAGCGAACTTTGCAAATATTAATCCGCTTGCTTGCCCTAACGCTCCAAGGAACCCATAAAATATTCCAATTTTGTTTATGGAAACATTTTCATTCTCATTTGATTTTTTCTCAAGCACAACAATCAATATTCCGACAATAGTAAGAAGCATCCCGAACATTCCAAGATAGGAAATGATTTCATCCAAAAAAAAGAATGCTAGAATTGCACTGAGAACCGGCACAGATGCCATTACTATTATCCCGAGTCTGGCACCAATCATTTGAAATGATTTAAATAGAAATGAATCCCCTAAAACTAACCCGAGTATTCCACTGATAACGAGATTTAATATTTGACTGGAAGTTAAGCTTAAGCTAATACTAAATAATCCAACAATTGAAATAAGCATTACGCTTGCGATGATCATTCTATCAATATTAACCTGAAGAGAACCAATTCTCCTTGAAGCATTTGTAAATGCATAGGCAGTTATCGACCAGCAGAAAGCCGTTGCAAGTGCAGCTATTTCACCAATGTAGTTCAAAAATTATAAATCAGTTAGTTTGTTATTTAAATTAAAATAAAGAATGATTATTTAATATTTGAAAACTAATAAATAAACATTCACTTTAATAAGATGACAATAATTAATTAGATTTATCTAAATTATTTTCTAAAAAATTAAAAATCTTAAGAATCATATAAGTGGGTCCTTATTCACATATTGTTATAGCAAACGAGCTTATACCATTCATTAAGCCAAAGAATAAAGAAGATTACTATTGGGGTGCTGTGGCTCCTGATGTCAGATATCTCGTTCAAAATATGCCGAGAAAACACACTCATTTCTCCGTAGAGAAAATTCTTAATCTGATTATCAAATACCCGGATCAAAAAGATTTTCTTCTTGGTTATTTAATACATTGCATAACAGATAAAATAGATATTCGACGAATTTTACAAAAAAGTTTTCCGTTTAGTTTAGTAAAGAAAAGAATCACCAAAAATAATTCTACTCTAATTCTTGAGTTTTTTAATGTTGAAATTTTAAAGCCTTTCAGAAAAGCAATCGTGGGAAATAACAATCCTATTTTAACTGAAATAGGAATTGGCAATAAAGAATTATCAAAATTCTCAGAAGAAATTGATAACTACATCAAAACGCTATCTTCTAAATCTTCCTTTTTACTTTATCAAAATCTAGGCTTTGCACAGGATAGAAAGTTGGAAAAGTATAAAAAACTTCAAAACATGTGGCAAGAGAGCTGGTTCAGAAACAATATCAAACTGTTAAGCCCTTTATTAAGAAGAGTAAATCGGGAAATAGCTTCTTTAGTAGAGCTTCAATTATCAAAACTATAAGTAAGATGTTTCATCTGTTTTTTGAAACCTGAAGGAAGTCTTTCATTTCGCTTTTTATTAACACGCTTGTCACATTCTCTTCTAAATTAAAATCACTCTTCAAAGTTATGCTTAAAAACACCAATTAATTTATTGTCCTATTATGATACTCTTTTTCAAAATATCAGGTTTTACCTTCATATAAATTGTTTTACTGATAAAATTTGCTGGTATGATGGTTGGTTAAGACTATTGGCAAACACAATTAAAATCGAAAATCTTAAACTAATTCATATATCTATTAGAACATTTGAATTCAGAATATTTAACGAGGGAACAATGAATTGCAGCCAAAAAATATTTTTAATACTTCTTCTTTTTACTTCCTCTATCTTCTCCCAATGGACAAATCAAAATCTTGTACCTGAGGGTAATCATTTATGGTCTACATTCTTTATAAATGATAATACCGGGTGGATAGCTGGATCTGAAGGATTAATTAAGAAAACCTCTAATGGAGGAATAGATTGGGCACTACAAAATAGCGGAACGAAACTCACATTAAAATCAATACAATTTATAAATCCCACTTCTGGTTGGTTAATTGGAGAAAATGGTTTAATTCTAAAATCGACGGATGGTGGACAAACCTGGGTGCAACAAAATTCTAACACTTCTGAATCTTTAAATGATTTACATTTCTATAATTTGAACACAGGATACATTGTAGGCACAAATGGAATAATATTAAAAACAACTGATGGTGGTTCAAACTGGTCAAATCAGGTCTCTGGTATTTCCAACACTTTATATTCTGTAGATTTTATTGATGATCTTTTGGGATACGCTGTAGGAGAAAATCGTCTATTTCTTAAAACAACTGATGGTGGAACAAATTGGGAGATAAAAAATCTTTCATTGAGTGGTGTGCCAATTATAAACTGTGTTGAGTTTATAAATTCTCAAGTAGGGTGGATTGGTTTTGGCTTTGACAAGTATAGTTCAAATATTATGAAGACAACTGACGGAGGGGAATCCTGGTCTTCAACGGCATTTGCACCTGTCTCTGCTGAAAATTCTGAAAATCATTTGCAGATGGAAAATCCTTTAGATGTTCAGGTCGGAATTCGTTCCATCTACTTTAAAGATTCAAATAATGGTTATGCCGTTGGTGGAACTTATGATGGATGGAACAGATGTATTTACACAACTACGAATGGTGGTAATACCTGGCAATCAAAATATAGTTATTCCGAACAAACTGGTTTACTTTCAGTAAGAGTTAATGAGGCTGGGGAAGGTTTTGCAGTTGGATACAGTGGTGTCATTTACCGGACAAATGATGGCGGATCTTCCTGGTCTCAACTTCTTAGTGGTAATAATAATTTGTATTACAGTGGTGATTGTTTAACATCAGTATTTATGGTGAATGAAAATATTGGCTGGGCTGGTGGATATAGAAAAGGAATTTGGTATTATCCAATACTGATGAAGACCACTGATGGAGGTAAAATTTGGGAAACAAATAAAGAATTCAGCAATGATTTTATTAGTGCTGAAGCAAATATCTATTTTCTAAACGAAAGCATCGGCTGGGTAAACTTTTATGATAGATCTTCCTATAAAACTACAGATGGAGGAGAAAGTTGGGTTTCGTGTGGTAATGCTGGAAATCAAAAATACTTTATAAATCAAGATACGGGCTGGGGGACATACGAACCGCTGGGCATCTTTAAATCAACTGATGGTGGTTCTACCTGGGTACAAAAGTCTTCGGTCAGCAGTCGTAGTATATTTTTCCCTGATGTCAATAATGGGTGGGCTGTAGGAATAGGAGGAAGCATTTTAAAATCCACTGATCAGGGTGAGAATTGGTTCGCTCAGACAAGTGGAACTTCGTCTAATTTGAATTCAATTGATCTTTATAATGACAATATAGGAATGTGTGTCGGTAATACAGGCACCATTCTGATGACTACAAATGGAGGGGATAGCTGGATTTCACAAAATGCTAGTCAACAGCAGCTAAACTTAATTCAATTGTATTTACAGATGCTAATTCTGTGTGGATTGCAGGAATTGATGGCATTATACTTAACTCCACTGATTTGGGATACAATTGGGAAACCTATAACGGTTTGACGAACAACAATTTGTATTCTGTTTGTTTCACAAATGAAAATACTGGCTGGGTTGCCGGATCAAATGGAACTATGCTAAAATACACAGTTGATGTTGTACCTGTTGAACTGACATCATTCACCGCAAATTTATATATCAATAGCATCGAATTAAATTGGCAGACCGGAACGGAAGTAAATAATCTTGGTTTTGAAATTGAAAGAAAATATTATAACACAGAATGGACAAAAATTGGGTTTGTTGAAGGACACATTAATAGCGTTACTCCGAACTCTTATAATTTTACAGACGGTAATCCGGTTGGATCAAACAGATACCAATATCGGTTAAAACAAATTGATACTGATGGGCACTATAAATATTCAGATATAGTTGAAGTTGAAATGAACCCGAACAAATTTGAATTGTTTCAGAATTACCCGAATCCATTTAATCCATCGACAAAAATCAGATACCAGCTTCCAAATGAGAGCAATGTGGAAATAAAGGTTTATGATATTCTTGGAAATGAAGTGCTGACACTTCTTAATGAAAATAAAGCACATGGTATTTACGAAGTGGAATTGAATGCACAAAATCTCTCAAGCGGAACATACAATTAACTAATTGTTGCGGTAACTTTGTGCAAACCAAAAAGATGATATTGCTGAAGTAATTTTACAAATTAAAATACATTTTATATTCAAACGGATGAGGCATTGTCCCAATTGAATGAACTTCTTCCCTTTTCACTTTTACCCATTGATCGATAAGTTCGTCTGAAAAAATATCTCCCTGTTTCAAAAACTTATTATCAACCTCGAGTGCATCAATTGCTTCGGCAAGGTTTCTTGGCAAGAAATGAATTTTATCGACTGCTTCATCTTCCAAAAAGTTTTTATCATATGGTCCAAATCCTGCTTTCACAGGATCGATCTTTCGCACAATTCCATCAATACCTGCCAGCAATATTGCAATCATTCCAAAGTATGGATTCATAGTTGCATCGGGTGGACGATATTCAATTCTAGTTTCATTTTGGTTAATTACATATTGAGGAATCCTTATTGCCGAGGCTCTGTTTCCTTGCCCGAATGTTAATGCAACTGGAGCTTCAAAACCCGGGACTAATCTTTTATACGAATTTGTACTTGGGTTTGCAAACGCAGAAACTGCTGGTCCGTGTTTTAGTAGTCCACCAATAAAGTATTTTGCTGTTTCACCGAGGTTTGCATATGCACCCTTCTTGTAAAAAATGTTTTTTGCTTTCTTTGTCAAATACATGTGAAGATGCATTCCATTCCCAGCTTGCTGATACATTGGCTTTGGCATTAAAGTAATATGTAATCCATTCTTCTCCGCAAAATTGAACAGGATATATTTCGTAGTTACAATATTATCTCCCGAGTTAAGGAGATCTGAAAAATAGGTTTCAATTTCTTGCTGCCCTCGTTCACCAACTTCGTGATGATGGTATTTAACTTTAACGCCCTGCTTAATTAAAAGTTTTGTGAGCTGATCACGGAAATCGTCATATTCATCAAAAGGATTTGCTGCATGATATGCTTTCTTGTAAAATTCTTCGACGTGTTCAACTTTATAATAAGATGATGAAGTACGGGTATCATATTCAACATTTGAAAAAATATAAAACTCAAACTCTGGTCCCCACCACGATTTATCTGCACCAGTAACTTTTTTTAACAAAGATTCAGCTTGCTTTGCAAGAAATCTTCCATCCTGATTGAATGGTGTTCTTTTTTCATCAGCTAACATAATGTGAGAAAAAAAAGTCAATGTTGGAGCATCACGGAAAGGATCAATTGCTGCTGTTTCCAAGTCAGGAATTAAAACCATATCGCTGTTCTCAACTTTCGCGAAACCGTAACTTGATCCATCAAAACCAACTCCCTCTTTAAGTATTTTCTCCAAAATTTTATCATAGTAAGGAAGTGTTATATGATGAAGTCTTCCGACAAGGTCAAGTGCTTTTAGGTCGATGAACTCGATTTTATTTTGCTTGATTAGATTATTACATTTTTGCAAATGATTGTTTTTCATTGTTATGCCCTTTTATAGAGAAATTCAACTTTGTTTTTATTAAAGACAAAAATGCCCGGAAGATTTTTTTATCGACCGGGCTGAATAATTATGAGTTATAGTTTAAAGCATCGATGCCAGGATAAACTGCAGTTACATCGAGCTCTTCTTCAATTCTTAAAAGCTGATTGTATTTTGCAATACGATCTGTTCTGGAAGCTGAACCAGTTTTTATCTGTCCCGCATTTGTTGCAACTGCAATATCCGCAATAGTTGTGTCTTCAGTTTCACCCGATCGATGACTGATTACACTTGTATATCCATTAATCTTTGCGAGTTCAATCGCATCCAGCGTTTCAGTCAAAGTTCCGATTTGATTTACCTTTATCAAAATCGAATTTGCAACTCCAAGTTCAATCCCTTTTGCAAGTCGATCAGTATTCGTGACAAAAAGATCATCGCCAACCAATTGAACTTTATCACCAACTTTATCAGTGAGAAGTTTCCATCCCTCCCAATCATCTTCTGCCATACAATCTTCTAACGAAACTATTGGATACTTACTTGCCCACCCTGCCCAATAATCAACCATTTTTTCGATTGGTATTTCCTGGTTTGGCGCAGATTTAAATAAATGATATGCATTTTTTTCTTTTATGAAAAACTCACTTGCCGCCGGGTCAAGAGCAATTGCAATTTCTTCGCCAATTTTGTAGCCGGTTTTCTGAATAGCTTCAAGGATTACTTCGATAGCTTCTTCATTGGATCTTAAGTTTGGAGCAAATCCTCCTTCATCTCCAACAGCTGTGTTATAACCTTTTGATTTTAGAACTGATTTTAAATGCGTGAAAAGTTTCAGCTCCCATCCTCAATGCTTCTGCAAAGTTCGGAGCTCCGACCGGCATTGCCATAAATTCCTGAAAGTCAACATTATTATCAGCATGCTTTCCACCATTCAATATATTCATCATAGGAACGGGTAAAGTTTTGGCGTTTGTTCCCCCGATATATCTGTAAAGTGGAAGATCCAGTGTTGCAGCCGAAGCCTTTGCGCAGGCAAGTGAAACTCCAAGGATAGCATTAGCACCTAAATTAGATTTGTTTTCTGTTCCATCAAGTTCAATTAAAAGTTTATCAATTGCTACCTGATCAGCAGCATCAAGTTCTATTAATTGATCGGCAATTTTTTCGTTTACATTTTCAACTGCTTTCTGAACTCCTTTTCCGCCGTATCTAGACTTATTTCCATCTCTTAGTTCAACAGCTTCGTGTTCACCGGTAGACGCTCCACTAGGGACAGCTGCTCTTCCTATTATTCCACTTTCCAGCATTACCTCAACTTCAACGGTTGGATTCCCTCTTGAATCAAGTATTTCTCTTGCAATTATATCAACTATGGTGGTCATTTTTGTCTCCGTATAGATTTCAAATATTATTCAAAAATTGTAAATGAAAATTACCGAATGGGTAAGGAAAATGAAAGAAAGATTACTCTTTTTAATAATGAAATTATTTTTTGTTTTGTGATCTTAACAACAGCTAACAATCCGTCCATCAATATTGAATTGTTACTTGAATAGTTTAACTTATCTTTGCATTCCATAATTAGTGAGAAATGAAATAAGAATGAACGAGAAATACGGGCTAAAAGCATACTTAGCCTGGATAACGATTTGCATAGTATGGGGAACAACTTATCTTGCTATCAGGATAGGGGTAACAGATTTACCTCCAATGTTATTCGCTGGTTTACGATGGATTATCGCCGGGCTATTGATGACCATACTTTTAAATTTGAGACAATACAGACTCCCCAGACTTAATGAATTAAAACATCTAGCAATAGTTGGAATATTACTTCTTGGAATTGCTAATGGATTAGTTGTAGTTGCAGAACAATGGTTACCAAGCGGGCTAACAGCATTAAATTTAAGTACACTCCCATTTTGGGTAGTAGGATTGGAATCACTATTACCCAAAGGACCAAAAATAAACGTATTTGTTGTATCAGGATTAACATTAGGTGCGGCCGGTGTAGTTTTAATTTTTGCCAGAGATCTGAACATCAAATTAGATATTAATATTCTGTGGGGAGGACTTTCCCTTTTGGGAGCTGTGGTTAGCTGGTCAATTGGTACTATTTATTGGAAATATAAAACGACAGAAGTGCGGCCATTGATGGGAGCTTCCGTTCAAATGTTAATTGCAGGTATTCTTCAAACTGCACTTGGATTTATTCTCGGTGAACAAAATAATTTTCACCTCACACAAAATGGAGTTTTAGCACTGGGGTACTTAATAGTTTTCGGTTCGATTGTAGGATATGCTTCTTATATTTATTCAATTACCAAGCTTCCACTTTCGTTGGTTTCAACTTACGCTTATATCAATCCAATTATTGCAATTTTACTTGGCTGGTATATCCTTGATGAACCGCTGACCATAACAGTTTTTATAGCTTCCGGATTAATATTGGTTGGAGTCTCGCTTGTTAAACGGGGAAATACCTTGGCTCAAAAAAAATATAGTCAAATAAAATAAATCATTCTTTTGTGTTTTATTTCCACTGCAACCTATCTGTAATTTATTCATCAAATCAGCAACTTTAGATTAATAATTCAAAATGAAGCTTTCAAAAACTATTGATTCTACAAAGAAGAAAAGGTGTTTAATAATAAGTGAAGAAGAGTTGGATGAGCTTTTATCTAACTCGGAAGTTCTTATTGAAGAGAATACTTATATGTCGGATAAAATTCGATTACTAAAATTTCAAAATCAATTAATTCTTCAGGAAAAAACGACAAAAGATGAATACATAATCAGAAGCATTAATACAAAAGAGGATGCAGAGAAATTTATTAATGAAAGACTTGAAATTTATAACCGTATGTGGGACGGTTGTGGATGCAAGGTTGAATATTATGAATAGATTTAGTTCTAAATGCGAACAAAAAAAGAGTGCTGTTGATTTTGATTTTCAACAGCACCCTAAGTTCAGAATAATAAAAATAAAATTTATTTATTCATTATCATTTTTTTAGTGTTTGAGAATTTACCGGCTTGCATTTTGGTAAAATAAACACCGCTTGCAATTCGATTACCTTTATTATCAAGCCCATCCCACATAACTTCATATCTGCCGGGTTGATATAATTCATAATCGACCAAAGTTCTTACCAACCTGCCTTGAATATCATATACATCCAATTTAACTTTTTCAGTTTCTGATACGGCAAACTGAATTCTTGTACTCGGGTTAAATGGATTTGGATAATTTTGACTTAATTCAAATGAGTTTGCTGAACCTGGAATAGTTTCTACAGCTTGTGGTGCATGAGGATCCCCGTGACAGGGCTGGCAATCCATTCTTGTCATAACATTATTGAAAGCAGCAGAACCATGACAGCTTAAGCAGGCTGTTAGTGTTGCAGGATCAACATACGTTGGAACAAATGTTCCTGCAAAATATGCATTTAATATTTCTACCGTTTTGGCAGCAGTGTCACCAGCTATTCTGGCACATCTTTCTTTTCTTTCGATATCACTCACCTTTTTATTAGCTGTAATACACCACTCAGTTACAGATACATGACAAAGTGGACTACCAGAAACATTTTGTGGTAAATCGCCATCAAAATTATGAACCAAATAGCCTCCATTTACAGCAATCTGGTTAGCTGTATCAGACGGAAGTTCAGCTTGAGTATACCATCCTTGTAACTCTGTTAACAAAGCTCCCGAAGGTGCTTTTTCGGCGACAAGACTTATGAGAGCCATTCCTCCGTTTATAGTTCCACACAATGTACCCCAACCTGACCCACCACCTCTGCCAAAAAGCATTACTTCCATCGGAAGGCTTGTCCAAGGTTCACCAATCGCAGTGGCTAGTGCCTGGGTAATTGAACCAAATACACCTGCACAACAATCTTTATCATTCCAGTAAAGATTATGTGCTTGCAATCTTACTGCTTCGGGATCCAACTGTGTATAAGGCCATGGCCATTGTGTAACCGGTGTTTTCGCACCGATAGCAGTTGTTAAAAGACTTGAAGCACCAGCAATTGCGGTTATACCAACTGCTGCTCTTGAAGACTTTAACAAGAAATCTTTTCTTGTAAGGTTGTTATCCATAAAGAACTCCTATCTTTGGTTTGTGGTATTGAAAGAATAATAATTAATGAACTCCTGATTTTCATCAATAAGTTTTTTTACATTTTCACCTAGTTCACCTGGTATTCTGGAAAGTCTTTTTCTCAACAAATCATTTATTTCATCTGCAACCTGATTTGAAATAAGCTTGCCTTTTTCAGTTAAAAGAAGTTGAATAAATCTTTTATCATTTTTATCAAATATCCTGAGTAGTAAAGATTTTTTTTCGAGTGAGCGAAGGACTTTTGAAGTGTTTGTCTTTGAGATTGATAGATGCGCTGATAATTCTGTTACCGAACTTATTTCGATGTTAGAAAGGACTATCAGTGCATTTCTTTCGTTTACTGTAAGTTTATATTTCTTTGATATAACTCTACCAACGTCATAACAGAAACGATTAAGTGAAAGAAGAAATAATGAATGATTGTTAAGTTTATTCATATGTTCACGGTATACAACTAACGGTCTTCAACAATTGAAATAATTCAACTACTGTGCCTTGAAAAATTTTAACTCCCACTTATATAATAGAGTTTAAACCTTCATAATTTGAAAAATAAATCAAGGAGTATGTAGGGACTTAACTTTTATTAGTTCAATATTTCTATTAATTAAGAAGCAATTTCTTGAATAAAAGAGTGCTGAACTGCAGTTATGAATTTGTATTTATTAATGTTTGATGAACAGTAATTGGAGGAAAGAATGAATAGTTGACAAATAAGAATTAAAAATTTTATGTTTCAAATTAACTCACGAGTAAAGTAATTTTTCCAAATTCACAATGCAACATTGAAAAAATTCAGTTGGGATTTCGTTATCATAAATTAAATTGCAATCGAGATATTTTATTGTCGAACCGCGTATATTAAATAAATCCCACCAAGGATTACCAGCACACCGCAAATTCTTTTAATCCACAAAACGGTTTTCGAATTTTCTGACCAATTCAAATACTTCTGAACTTTTCCGGTTAGTGTTCCGGCTCCAACAATAACAGAGCAGTGTCCAATTCCGAAAGCAAATAGAAATAATATTGCAAGAAAATAATTTGTTTGTGCAGTTTGAAATACCACACCTAAAACAGGGGCCATATACGCAAATGTGCAAGGTCCCAAAGCCAGACCAAATAGCAAGCCAAGTATCAATGCAGCTAATAATCCTTTTGTTTTTGTTTTTCTTAAGCCGGTATTATTCCAATCAAATTTTATTATGTCAAGAAGATAAAACCCTACCAAAAAGAAAATTCCTGCCACCAGATAATTTCCAACACTTCCAATATCACCCATTAGTCTTCCGAAAGAAGCGGTAATGACCCCAATCAAAGCAATTGTTATTAGTATTCCAATAGAAAATATTAAAGAAATGTTGAATGTTCTTCTGACAGAAATTTTTCCTTGTGAGCTAATAAATCCAACAATCAATCGGAATACTTGAAAGATGACAAGGCGAAAGTAATTATTGATAAAACTCCCCAACGCGAACGAAGCAATCACAGCAAGCCAGGCAGCGCCCATCATTGCTTCATAAAGCGCGGTAAAAATTCCCTCAATCATTTTAGCTCTTTTTATCCTGTGGTTTCAGTCCTTTGGCTTTCAGAATTTTATCGATTTCTGCTTCAGGATAAAATCCTTCGTGGCGATGAAATTCTTTCCCGTTTTCATCAAGAAAAACCTGTGTCGGGATTAACTTAATTCCGTATTGCTGTGCATATTTTTTTTGATCTGATTTCCATACATCGTAAAACACGACTTTGATCTGATCACCATATTTTTCTTCAATTGATTTCATCACAGGCTGCATTTGTTTGCAGGGAATACAGTTGACTGATCCGAGTTCAATAAAAGTTACTTTTGGTTTAACGCCTTCAGTCTGTGCGAATAAAACCACCGAAAATGTGAACAGTATTAGCAGTACTAAGAAATATTTCATTTTATTCTCCTCTTAACCAACTTAAAATCTGGTCATCTTTTGGAATAGTTCCATAGCTTTTGACTTTTTCATCAATCACCAATCCTGGTGTCATCATTATTCCATAACTCATTATCGCAGTTAAATCCGTTACCTTTTCGACTTCTGCATTAATGTTATTTTGCTGAACTACTTCCCTGACTTTTGCTTCAAGGGTTTGACATTTTTTACAACCGGTTCCGAGAATTTTTACTATCATTTTATTTTTCTTCCTATTTAATTTTTAATTAGATTATTTTTTGACCAATCTCTAGTAAATCAAATTGAACAAATATCCGACAATGATTATCCCTGATGCAACAATACTGATAAACACAACTATAAGCTGAATCTTAAGAACTTTTTTAAGAATAATAGTTTCAGGTAGTGAAAGACCTATTACGCTCATCATAAATGCAAGTACGGTTCCTAGCGAAGCTCCTTTTTCCAGCAAAGCCTGAACAATCGGAATAATTCCTGCAGCATTAGAATACATCGGAATACCAATGACCACCGCAACCGGTACAGACCACCAGGCAGATTTTCCCATCAGGCTTGCCATAAAGTTTTCAGGTACATATCCATGAATTCCGGCGCCTACAGCGATTCCAATTACAACATATATCCATACTTTACCAACAATTTCTTTAACGGCATCAATACCGGAAGTAATCCTTTGAGCGAAAGAAATCTTTGCTGCTTCTATTGCAGGATGTCCGGCTTTTGTTTTATAAACCCAATCTTCAACATATTTTTCAAGCCTGAGTCTACCAATAACAAACCCGGAGAACATTGCAATAATTAGCCCTGTGGATAGATACATCAATGCAGTTTTCCAACCAAATAAACCGAATAATAAAACGAGTGCGACTTCATTTATCATTGGCGCAGCAATCAAAAAAGAAAAAGTTACCCCGAGCGGTACACCGCTTTCAACAAATCCGAGGAACAAAGGGATTGCCGAACAGGAACAAAAAGGAGTTACAATTCCCAGCAAACTTGCCGAAACATTACCGGCAAAAAGTTTTTTACCACCTAGAATTTTTCTTGTTCTTTCAGGGGAAAAGTATGTGCGAACAACTCCGACTATAAATACGATTAATATTAAAAGCAGCAGAACTTTCGGCGTTTCAAAAATGAAGAAGCTTATTGCGGAAGTCAGATGATTGCCCTGTGGTAATTTAAGCAAGCTGTCAACAATAAGATTTGCAAGTTTTTCTAAATTAAGATACAGCAGAAACCACAACGGCAATAAAATAGCCGGGATTAAAAATTTATTCTTATTTAATTTTAGTGTTTCATTGTTCATATTTTATCGCTTCCAAATAAAAACTCGGTTAGTTGTTCGATCATTTTTTCTTCATACTCGATTTTTAGAATCAATTCATTCGATTGATTAAAGACTAAAACTGAAGGTGCAAAATAAGTTTCATATTTTAACTGCAGATCGTTATTCCAGTAAGAGTCAACTACCAGGAATGAATAAGAATCACCGGTTTCTCTTTTTAATTTGAGAATTTCGACAAGCTGTTTTTTGCACATCTCAAGTGTACAATGGCAGGACATTGAAGTGCTGAAGAAAAGAATTTTCGTTTTGTTTGATGAGAAGAATTTTTCTTTTGAATATTCGTAAAAAATATTCTGGAAATGAAGATACCATTCATTGAAAAGGACAAAAGCTGAATCTACGGAAATGTTCTTTAATTCAGATTCAAATTCAGTTAAATGATTTCTGAGACTATCAATACTTTGCTGGTTGATAGGCGTTATGGATTCTGATACATCATTTTCAAAATCTGATGAAAGCAGATTTTTCAGCTTAGTCAAATCTGGTGGATTCGCTGAATCTCCATCCGCAAGTGATATTATTATCCTATCAGCTTCGTTTTCAACTGAATCGAAATACTGGGCATTAATAATGCTCGTACTGAATAGCAGCAATATGATATGGAATGTTATTTTTATTAACATAATTTCCCCGCAGAGATATATAATTATTTGAACCTATTTATGGACAAATATCAGGAACATGTGACAGTTCCTTTGTCAACTTTATTGAAATATTTTTTTGACTAGCTTCTTCTGTAAAATATTTCCTTTGAAATAAAGTGCTACATTTACAAGAGCAATCAATACAGGTACTTCAACTAAAGGACCAATTACTGCTGCAAATGCTTCACCTGAATTTATTCCAAATACCGCAATAGCAACAGCAATCGCAAGCTCAAAATTGTTACTTGCTGCCGTGAATGAAAGTGTAGTTGATTTGGGATAATCGGCACCAGCTTTTTTACTCAAATAAAACGAAACAAAAAACATCAATACAAAATAAACAACAAGTGGTAACGCAATTCTGAATACATCAAGCGGAATCTTAACAATAAATTCTCCTTTTAATGAAAACATAACAACTATTGTAAACAACAAAGCCACTAATGTGATTGGACTGATCATCCGGAATAAATTTCCTTTCATACCATTCTTTCCCTTTTATTTTTATCAAAGTAAACCTGGTTATCATTCCTGCTAAAAACGGGATACCCAGATAAATGAATACGCTTTCAGCTATCTGACCGATCGTGATGTCAACAGCAAAACTTTGCAATCCAAGCCAATCTGGAATTACAGTGTAAAAATATGTAAGCATAAACAGAAAAGAAGAAAACCTGAAATATTGAATTGAATGCTACTAATCCTGCCGCGTACTCTGAATCGCCTTTAGCTAATTCGTTCCAGACAATAACCATAGCAATACATCTTGCAAGCCCAATTAATATCAACCCATACATATAGCTTGGCAGATCACTTAAAAGAAGAATTGCTAAAAAGAACATCAATACAGGACCAATTACCCAATTTTGAATGAGTGATAACATAAGATTTTCCAATCTCGAAAAACTTTACTAAGTTCCTCATATTTAACTTTTGCAAGTGGAGGGATACATCATTAGTATTAATCCAATTGCAATGGGAATATTTGTTGTACCGATTGAAATAAGTTCCAGAAATCAACAATACTCTGGGAAAAGAAAACCCGAGAAAACACCTATGAGCATTGCCAGAAAAATCCAAATAGTAAGAAATCGATCTAAAATTTTTAATCTAGTTTTCACTTTATTTTTTATTTAATTTTAAAATTTTCTTTGTAAAAATTTTAAAACTGTTCTCGAATCTCATCTCTAACTCTTCTGTAAACTGACATAACCTTGTCTTCAGTTCCTACGGCATCAGCAGGATCATCAAAGCCAATATGTAAGTGATGCTTTACGTTTCCAATAAAAACAGGACAAGTTTCCTTTGCGTTATCACAAACCGTAATTACGTAATCAAATGATTGTGAAATATATTTATCTACATTTTCCGCTACACCTTGACTTATATCAATACCAATTTCTTTCATCGCTTTGATAGCAAAAGAATTAACTTTTTCAGCGGGCTTTGTTCCGGCAGAATAAACTTCTAAATCTTTATCTAATGACTTGAGATACCCCTCAGCCATCTGGCTCCTACACGAATTTCCGGTACAAAGGACTAAGATTTTCACTTCTTATATCCAACTACAGTTATGCTGAAAATCCCAATGTTATTTGATTTGAACTTTTCTATTTCAATGCCATTGAGATAATTTTGAAGTACTTCATCAGGCAATTCAATCACTTTTGTTTTTTTAATTCCAATATTGGTAAAACCTGTTTCTTTTATTATTCCTAAGTATTCATCTTGCTGAAGTGCACCGGCTACACACCCAGCATACATTTCTGCGGATTTTTTTAATCCTGCAGGTAACTCACCTTTAAGAACTATATCTGAAACACAAAAATGTGCACCTGGTTTTAAAATCCGAAAGATTTCAGAAAAAGCTTTCTTCTTATCAGGAACAAGATTTAGCACACAATTACTGATCACAACATCAGCAAGGTTATTTTCTAATGGAATATTTTCAATTTCACCAAGTTTAAAATCTACATTTGTAAACCCAACTTTTGATTTGTTCACAATCGCCTTATTAATCATTTCTTCTGTAAAATCAATCCCAATCACTTTTCCATCATCACCAACAATTGAACGAGCTACAAAAATGTCATTCCCAGCTCCACTACCGAGGTCAACAACAGTATCACCGTTTTTTATTCCTGCATATTCAGTTGGAACTCCGCAACCAAGTCCAAGATCCGCATCTTCAACATATCCATCAAGATGGTCATATTCATCTTGCATCACTGTGTAGCCAACTATTTTATTTGACTTAGAACTGCAACCGCAGCCACAACCCTGCTGGTTCTTAACAGCAATTTCGCCGTACTTTTCTTTTACAACCTGTTTAATTTCTTCTGATGATTGCATTTTGATTCTCCTTTTTTTAACAATTACAAACTATAGAAAAAAGTTTATCTAATTCTTTTTTTGCTTTTTGAAGAGTCTGATCATTTACGCAATAACAGACTTTCGGACCTTCAATATCACCCTGGATTAATCCGACACGTTTCAACTCTTTTAAATGTTGTGAGACAGTTGCCTGCGCAAGCGGAAGCTGCTGAACAATGTCGCCGCACATACAAACATTCATTTCAGTAAGTATTTTTAATATTTTAATCCTTGCGGGATGAGAAAGAGCTTTTGCAATATCTGCCATCCAGATATCTGTCTTTGTAAACTCTTGTGTTTTTGCTATTGCCATTAATATTTCCTTAATCGTTCATCGTAAATATACGATTGATTATAACGTTTGTCAACATCAAGTATCAATTAATATTGAAATTCTATTTTAGGGGATTATTTCCGATGTGAATGGTAAAATTTGATTGGAATACATGGCTTGTATAAGTTGATATTACACTGAATTGACCAATTCATTTAAATTTTTACTAATCTGCTTACCAATATCAAATCTAAGAACTTTTCGATTATTATCAATCAATGCTTGTCTATCACCAAGTGATTGAGCATGAATCAATGTTCCAAATGTTATTGACGATTGATCACTTCCTGCTTCATCAGGAATTTCTGCATTACTTTGATTATCAGAAATAAATTGAATAAAAAATCCATTTCCCGAATCTCCTTTATGCAGCTGGCCTGTAGAATGTAAAAATCTTGGCCCATAACCCAGAGTCGTTGCAAGTTTGTATTTCTGTAAAATTACTAATCGTAAATTTTCTAACTGCTGCCAGGTTTTTTCATCAGGTTCTAAGTATGCTTGTATTGTAACATAATTTTTCCCACTTCTAGTAGCTGAAAGAAATTTTGGCAAAACATCTTTTAAACTTTCAACTTTATAATCACTAAAGACTTTTATGCCGTCTTCTTGCAAAGATGAATTAAGTTCCGGGAGTTTTCCTTTTTCCTGATACTCTTTCATCATCGCACGGGCGGCAACTTTAGCAGATTCAACATTTGGTTGATCAAAAGGCTGTATATCCATTACGTATCCTGCAACTGAAATTGCGAATTCCCATCTAAAAAATTCTGCACCAAGCCTGTAGATGTTTTCTAGTTCGATTTCAATCATTGGAAATCCGGCTGATTTAATTTCTTTTATTCTTTCGTCATAAAGATCATCACCCACGATTTTAATGTATACAAATACCCTATCTTTTGCATAATCATTTGTAGCTGCATCAGGTTCCAGATCGACTGGTAAAATTCCTTTTCCGTCTTTTCCCGTGCTTTCAGCAATTAACTGTTCGAGCCATGCACCTAGATATTTTAACTTTGGTGAATTTATGAATGTAAGTTTGTCGATTCCTTCTTTTGCGAGATTTCCGATTATCCCACCAAGCTTTGCACCACTATTTTCGGAGACTTCTTTTTTTCTGCACTCAGAAATCATAGTAGAAGTTTCATCAAATAATTTCTCTGTATCCACGCCCACAAGTGCTGCAGGTACAATTCCGAATAATGAAAGTGCGGAATATCTCCCACCAATATTTGGATCGTTAAGAAATATTTTTCTAAAATTAAGTTTTTTTGCAATCTCTTCAAGACCACTCCTCGGATCGGTGATCGCAACAAAATGTTTTGATACTTTTTCTTTACCAAGTTTTTTTAGAGCACTATTGTAGAAATATTTCATGAAAGATATTGTCTCAACAGTTCCGCCCGATTTTGTCGAAACAATGTATAAAGTTTTACTTGGATCAAGTTTTTGCTCGTATTCAAGTATGGCATCCGGATGTGTGCTATCAAGTACGTGCAAATTGAGGAAACCCTCTTTAGTGCCAAATGTCAGGCTAAATACTTCCGGTGCTAAACTTGAGCCACCCATTCCCATTAAAAGTGCTTGAGTGAATCCATCGCTTTTGACTTCTGCAACAAATGAATTAATCTCATCAAATGATTTTTTGGTTACTTCAAGACAATCCAGCCAACCTAATCGATTGGAAATTTCAGTTGGGTCTTTTCTCCAAACCGCGTGATCTTTTTGCCAAATTCGATCGACAATATTTTCATTTTCTAATTCGGTAACTACTTTTTCAATCAGGTCAGTATGATTGCCCGGTTCAAATCTCATACACTAACCTCTTCCTTAATCTTCTTAACTTTATCTTTCAGACTACCAAGCAATGATTCAAATGAGTCAGAAAAAGATTTAACACCATCTGTTAAAAGTTTATCCGTTATTTTATTCATGTTAATGCCAAGTTCCTTCAACTTTTTCAGTTGAGCTTTTGCCTCATCAATTCCTTGATTTAATTTTAATTCAACCTTACCGTGATCAATAAATGCTTTTATCGTATCAGGTGGCATAGTGTTTACTGTATCTGGGCCAATTAAGGTATCAACATAAAGTAAATCATAATAGTCGGGATTTTTTGTGCTCGTACTTGCCCAAAGCAGCCGCTGTTTACTTGCACCTTTTGCTTCAAGTTTTTTCCACCTTTCACTACTGAATATTTCCTCTGATATTTCAAATGCTATTTTTGAGTTTGCAACAGCAATTTTCCCCTGAAGTTCTTTATTACCTTTTGATTCGAGTTCTTTATCAACAGCAGTATCGACGCGGCTAACAAAAAAGGATGCGACTGAGGCATGCTTGCTGATATCACCACCAGCAGAATCATATTTTTCCAATCCTGCCATAAATGCTTCGACTACTTTGCGGTAACTTTCAGTACCTGAAAATTAATGTTACATTTACATTTATTCCTGATCCAAGCACTTCGGTGATTGCAGGAAGCCCTTCTTCAGTGCCGGGAATCTTGATCATAATATTAGGTCTGCCCAATTCTTTAAAAAGATGTTTAGCCTGTTCAATTGTTTCATTAGTGTTATTTGCAAGTAATGGGTTTACCTCAATGCTTATATAACCATCAAGTCCATCCGTATCATCATAAACTTTTCGCATTTCATCAGCAGCAATTCCGATATCTTTCAGTGCAAGCTTCTCGTAAATTTCTTCAACAGACAAACCTTTACTGATGTATCTTTTTATGTCTTCATCATAATCTGAGCTTTTCGAAATTGCTTTGTCGAAAATTGTTGGATTGGAAGTCATCCCTCTCAATCCCATTTCCCTGAGTTTAATCAGTTCGCCACTTGTTAAAAGATTCCTACTGATATAATCCAGCCATACTGACTGTCCGATATTTGCCAATTCATTTAACTTAGTCATAATTTATCCTTTATTAATTCTAATTATTTATAATATTTTTTTGTATTAAGATTGATACTCTCTTTTATTTAATAACGATGCAGCATTTAAATCAATGTAGTATTGCAATTTACCACTAACAGGATTAATAAATTCTGCAGGCAAATTATTGTTTTTTTCTACTAATACTTTTTTTAGAATTTCAGACTTGCTTTCGCCTGTCACTAAAAATGTTATCTCCTTTGCGTTATTAATAACATTTCCTGTTATCGTAATTCTCTTTCGTTCCGTTGAAGGATGAATTGCAACCTCACAGATATTTTCCGAATGAAGTACATTCATCTGGTTAGGAAATATCGAAGCAGTATGTCCATCCTCTCCTAATCCAAGAATTATCAGATCAAAATCAGGAAATCCATTTTTTGAAGGAATAATTTTTTTTATCTCTTCCGAATATCTTATCATTTCTGTTTCAGGATCATTCTCTCCATATATACGATGAACATTTTTTTCGGGAATGTCAATGAAGTTAAGAAGGTATTTCTTTGTCATTCCAAAGTTACTTTCGCTATTATCTGGAGGGACACAACGCTCATCACCCCAGAAAAGATGAACTTTAGTCCAGTCTATTTTATTCTTGTATTCTTTTGAAAGAGTCTGAAAAATAATTTCGGGAGTACTGCCCCCCGACAGACACAAAAAGAATTCATTCTTCTGTGAAACCATTTTTACCAGTTCATCACAAAAGTACAAAGCAAGTTCTGATTTTATCGAAAAAATTTTTACCATATTTTACAATTCACAATAAATCCCATCATTAGCCAAGTTTTTACATGGATAACGCCAGGTTAAACCTTTTTCTTCAATCAAATCATCTGCGTGTTCCGGACCCCAGGTTCCAGCTGGATAACCGTAAATCGGAATTTTATTATCATTCTTCCAGACATTTAATATCGGATCGACAAATTTCCACGCTGCTTCAACTCCATCTGCACGCTGATACAGAGTGGAATCTCCAATCATACAATCGTGCAAGAGTCTTTCATAGGCAGTTGGTAAATATGTATGGGAAAGATCCGAGTAATGAAAATCAAGATTGACATTCTGGAGATTAAAACCCTGACCCGGTACTTTCATCCCTACCTTAAATAATACACCCTCATCAGGTTGAATTCGGAGAACAAGCTGATTGCAGGAATTCATTTCATCCTGCTGAGTAAAAAGAAAATGCGGAGTTGGTTTAAAATGAATAACAACTTCAGTTACACGAGTAGGAAGACGTTTGCCTGTTCTAATATAAAATGGAACTCCGCCCCAACGCCAGTTATCAATATAAAATTTAAGTGCCACAAAAGTTTCAGTCCTTGATTCAGATTCGACGCCTTTTTCTTCCCTGTAACCGGGAACTTTTTCGCCTTTGATGGTTGCAGAACTGTATTGGCCACGAATTGCTCTCGTAGCAACATCCTTTTCTTTAATCGGCCTTAGCGAATGAAAAACTTTTACGATTTCATTTCTTATAGAATTAGAATCGAATGAGGATGGTGGTTCCATTGAGATTAAACCTGTGAGCTGGAGTAAATGATTCTGAACCATGTCCCTTAATGCACCTGATGATTCATAATATCCACCACGGTTTTCTATACCAATATTTTCAACTGATGTAATTTCGACATGGTGAACATAATTTCTATTCCATAACGGCTCAAATATTCCATTAGAAAATCTTGTAACTAAGACATTCTGTACACTCTCTTTTCCAAGGTAGTGATCAATTCTAAATATTTGATTTTCCTTAAAATATTTTGATAATTTTTTATTCAACTCAATTGCTGATTCTAAGTCGTACCCAAATGGTTTTTCTACAATTAGTTTCTTCCAATTTCCGTTTGAAGTGTTGTTCAAACCAACTTTGCCAAGCAGTGTGGGAATAATACTGTATAAACTTGGAGGGGTCGAAAGATAGTATATCACATTCCCGCTAGTTTCTAATTCTTTATCCAGCTTTTCAAGATGCTCTTTTAATTTTTTAAAGTCTTCATGATTTTCAGTGTCTAGAGAAATGTACGAGAGATGTTTCAGGAATTCATCAATTATTTTCCCATCATCGTCTTTATAGTTAGAATATTTTTTAATTCCATCTTTCATTTTCTCCCTAAATTTATCGTCAGAAAGTTTGGTTCGGCTCGCGCCCAATACTGCAAATTTATCAGGCAGAAGATTTGTCTTATGCAGATCGTACACAGCTGGAATTAATTTTCTATATGTCAAATCTCCTGATGCACCGAATATTACAAGAATGTGATTTTCAGGTTTCTTCATTTTCTTTCCTTTTGTTTGTCAACTACCGGATTTCTTAACAGCATGTCCGCCAAATTCATTGCGAAGCGCAGCCAGCATTTTCATAGCGAACGAATCATTTTCTCTTGACTGAAAACGATTATATAAAGATGCCGTTATTATATGCGCTGGAACATCCAGATCAATTGCAGCCTGCACTGTCCATCTTCCTTCTCCACTATCCTGCACGTATCCTTTAATTTTTTCTAACTCCGGATCATTTGATAATGCAAGATGTGATAACTCCAGTAACCATGATCGAACTACACTTCCATATTGCCAGACTTTTGAAATTGCCGACAAATCCAGGTTCATCGGAGATTTATCAAGAATCTCAAATCCTTCAGCATAAGCCTGCATAATTCCATATTCAATTCCATTGTGCACCATTTTAACAAAATGCCCGGCTCCAGATTCTCCACAATACAAATATCCATTTTCAGGTGCAAGTGTATTGAAGATTGGTTCACAATAATCTGCTGCATTTTTATTTCCACCATACATAAGACAGTAACCTTCTTTCAATCCCCAAACACCACCGCTCGTTCCGCAATCAATATAGTAAACCCCTTTTTCAGCACAGCGTTCTGCTCGCTTCTGTGAATCTTTATAATGTGAATTTCCGCCATCGATTACTATATCATCTTTTTTTAATTGGCTTAAAAGAACATCTATACTTTCATCCACAGGTTTTCCGGAGGGAACCATTAACCATACGATTTTTCGACCTTCAAGTTTATTGATAAGATCTTTAACAGAATCTGAAATGACTGCACCAAGTTTTTCTGCCTCATTCATCTGTTCCTTTGATCTATCAAAAACAACTAGCTGATGCTTATCTAATAAAAGCCTGTGAACCATATTCAGGCCCATTTTGCCAAGGCCAACAAACCCTAATTTCATTTTTACCTCCAACTATTAGTATCGTAATTTTTCAAAAGATAATGATTGAATAAAGTTAATGAGTTATATATTTGCAATCAATTTAAAAGCTAATCAGATTTAGTAACTTTAAAACAAAAAATGAGACAATTTAAATTTAATATGATATTACTTATTCTTTTGTGGGTTGTGCTTGCAGTGATCTTTGGAATGTATGACCTGGATATCTCTAAGCAATTAGTAAATCAAAATTCGGGATGGGCAAAATTTTTAGAAAATTATGGTATGATTCCCGGACTACTGGTAATCCAGAGTGGGATTTACATCTATTATTCTATTATTAAAATAAAAACCGATGTTTGGTCATACGTGCAGAGAATTGTTTTCTTTTTAGCAAGCAGTGGATTAATTATTTATCTATTTGACATACTTTTCGATGATACTGTATCAAATCACTTTATTATATTTTTAATTATTTCCTTCTCAACAAACATTATTATTTTTATTCTACTGCATTTCCAAAGAGAGGTGCGAAGTGCAGTCACAATCAGGTATGCAAAAGTTGTTATAGGAATGGCATTGTTTGGTTATGTGTTCTGTATACAATGTATAAAATATTTATGGGGAAGAGTTAGATTTAGACAACTTGATGCAGCTTTCTCTCAATTTACTCCGTGGTATTTACCACAAGGAATAACAGGTTTTGATTCTTTTCCATCAGGTCATGCAGCAACCGGGTTTATGCTTCTTTCTTTACTGATTTTATTTAACAACAAAAAGCAATGGATAAAAAACTCAGCTTTACTTATAATTATTTTGTGGGGAACTGTGTTATCACTCAGTAGAGTTGTTATTGGCGCACATTATGCATCGGATGTTTTGTTTGGGTCATTCTTTATCATAATGACATTTTTAGCTTTCTATAAATACCACTCGAATCAAGCTTGAAAGATTATCTGTTAAAATCTTTCTGACTGTTCCAGTATTGTCGATATTTTTCCTGAGTTATTAATCCAATCGGGCCCTGGTAAATTCCTCCATCCATAAATCCATCAAAAACTCTTACAGCAATTGTATTTTCTTTCCCCGGTTGCAGAATATTGTCATTAATATAATAACCGCGTGCTGTCTCATACTCGTTATTTTCATTAAAACTTCCCGGAATTACATCAAAATTCCAATCACCTACTGAGCCAACTAAAACTCCGTTTACAAATGTCTGATCCATATCATCTATCTTACCAAGTAATAAAACCATCTTTTGATTTTCAAATTTTTCCGGAAGATCAAATTTCATTCTATACCAGGCAAAACCGTTGTAATTTTTAAATCCCTGCGCTTCCCAGAAGGCAGGAACAAAAATTTCTTTCCACTCTTTATCGTTATAGTTTGGATTTTTCCAATCTGGTAAATCTCCCGTATTAAATTTCCACATCCCTGTCAGGTTAATATCAAGATCAGGATAACCGATATAACGAACATCTGGTTTTGTTACAGAAAGCCCGACTGCTCCTCTGGTTATTCCTCCTTCGAGTTGAGCATCAAAAACACGGATTGCAATGGTGTTCTTTCCTTCGTGAATTAAATCTTTGGAAATATAATATTCGCGGTGTGCATCATATGAGGTTACAAACTGCGGTGGAAAACCTCCCGACATTCCAACAAGTTTTCCATTCAAAAAGGTTTGGTCAACGTCATCAATAAAACCTGCATTTAAAATAAAATTTTTGTCAGCTAATTCCTTTTTAACCTCAAATGTTTTTCTGTACCAGGCATAGCCATTATAGCCGTGGAAGCCCTGATCTTCCCAGGAAGAAGGAACTCTTATTTTCTCCCAGTTATTATCATCAAAATCTGGTGAAGCCCAGGCTGTATCATCACCGATTGAGAATCTCCAGTTACCTTCAAGATCAATGTAGTTCTTATCGTTAACCCCAAACATTTTATTCACATCACCAAAAAAGTTTTCGTCATTAATTACCTGCTTCTCATTTTCATCAGACCAGCATCCTGTTAATGAAATTAGAATAATTCCAAGACACACAGATATTTTTACGCTTTGCTTTTTCATTTTCTTTTTTGCTACCCCAAAGATTTGAATTTTAACTTTAATTTACTACTCAGTCACAAATACTGTGCTCTCGCTATCATTCAGAAGATAGTCATTATAAATCTGGGTAGTAATTCTTCTAACTTTAGCACTGTCATCATTTAATGAAATATCCTTGACTTCATTTAATCCCTCTTCACTTCCCATTTCGAAAAGGACCAAGGCTATCAAAATACGTGTACTTGGATCTTCTTCTTCCTTAAGCTGATTTATTAGTTCAATCTCAGTTTCAGCTATTTTGTATTTACCGGCAAAGTAAACTGAACTTCTTTTAACTCCAAGGTTATCTGAATGTATTCCCGCAACCAGATTCTCGAGGGCATATTTATTTGAAGTAACATCGTTAATTGATTGCGTCTGGGCATTTACAGAACTTATAAATAATGCAGCAAGAAATGTAACGGTTAATAATATTGTGTTTTTCATTTTATTTTCTCCTTTTCTGATAGTGTCTTGTTTATTTAATTTCTACCAGAAAACTACATTTTAGAAGTGCAACAGGGGTCATGAGCAAGTAAGGAATTGTAAAAAGTTGTCATGGGAGAATAATCCAATTGAATTACTAAAACCATAACTTCAATAGGTTAAAGCGCTTTTAAGGGGTTGGATGGTTAAAAAATTATATTGAAGTTTGTGGTAGATTATTGAAAGTGTTAATCCTGATTTGCACAGATAGTGCAAAACTTAATATAATTCTAAGTGAACGATATTAGGGACAAAAGTTTGTAAATGGATAAATAAATAAAACATTTAATAATTAAACTGATCTTTATCAGGATTAGAACATAGTATCCATTTCCTGATAAGTAATAGTTATGCATCAAATATTATGGGACCAATAATAATATTAGATAAGTCTAGCTTACAAGCACTTTCAAAAAAAGAATTAGTGCTTTTAAACAAATTATATTTTGTGAATATCCCACCAGTGTTGACAATAGAAATTCTTGCTGATTTAAAAAAGAAAACAAAGATGGGGCTTTGAATGAGGAACAAGTCAAAATATTAGCCAATAAACTTATTCAAAAAGATAACGCTGTAAATGTTCATTATTTGAATCCATTATTCTCCTCGCTTATGGGAATTGACTATCTTAACGAAAGAAGACCATTGGTTGGAGGTGGTAGAAAAGTAAAGACACCAGATGGCAAGACCGGAATTCAAATTGTCAACCCAAAAGAACTTATGGCAATTAAAGAATGGCAAAAAGGTAATTTTTCTGAGGCTGAGAATATATTAGCTGAACATTGGAGAAATCTTATAAGGAATATCAATTTAGAGGAAATTAAAAAACAATGGGAAAATGTAAAAAGAATTTTCCCAACTTGTACTAATCTTCAAACAGTTTCACAAATTTCTGAATATTGGCTTAATATAGAAGGAATGCAAACTGATTTATTGACAAATATTATTACTGAAATGCAGATTGAGCAAGAATTTGCGACACAAATATTTTATAGGTGGGAAGGACATAATAATAAATCATTTAATGAATTTGCACCCTATGCATATTATTGCACCAAAGTAGAATTATGTTTTAATCTTGGTCTAGTTTATGACTTGGTTACGACACGAGCAACAAATAGAATCGATTCTGAATATTATTACTATCTCCCGTTTTGCAATATCTTTTCCTCGCGCGATAATTTTCATAAAGACTTTACTTCAATAGTATTAAGTGCTGATCAAACATTTGTTGATGGAGATGTTTTAAAAGCTGATCTGAAATCAATAATTGATAAACTTGAAGAGGAAGAATTTGAAATTGAAATTGATTGGGATTCAAAATTTTCTATCGAACCACCAGATGATTCAGATAGCATAACTTACCAGATGTGGAAAAAATATTTACCGAATTGGAGCCCTGGTTGGTTTTATAAAAAAAAGACTGACCCTCAAATAGATGAGGAACTTTCAAAAGAGATCAAGGAGAAGATCAAATCATTTGAGCCACAAGATGAAGATCCATTTGAAAAAATTAAGGACAAAGATATTGATTTTATTTCTTTTGAATATCAAATAACTAAGAATGATCAATGCCCTTGTGGTAGCGGTAAAAAATTTGGAGAATGTTGTTATCAAGAAGGAATGGATTCTGATGCATAATCAGCCAATCAAGGAGACGCCGTTATATGCTTATTATAAAACTTATATGCAATCGTTGAACATCTAATACTAACTTTTTAGAAACAGACAATGATTAAAAGAATATTTGAATACCTCAAAAATCAAAAAGCAAAATCAAAAATTAAAAAAATAATCAATCTTGCTTACTCTATTATCTTTTCAGAAAAATATGACTTATCAACTGACAGTGGAGTTGAAAATTTTAGAAAAGAATTTGAAGATAATTTTAAAAACAGAATTGAAACACTCATAGCATATTCGTTAATAAATCCTGTCTTATACAATCAAATCCCAATTGAAGAAATTGAAAACTATCAGAAAATTAACGAAATAAATTTCATTGAATTATTAAATAAAATTTATAGTAAAAGTAGAAACGAAGAAATTCTTAAAGCAGAATTAGAGTTGGAGACAGCCAAACTCAAAGTAAATTTGCTGTTAATGGATGTTTATGTTAAAGCTGGCAAGAGGGAATTTGAAAAAAATGAATATTCTTATAGAGGGATGATTTATAGAGTGGAAAAAGTAAAGAAAGCGCCTGCTTCTCCAGAAGAAAAGGATGAGTTTAAAAAACGAGCAGATAAATTAAGTGAGCTTGAAGAACAAATACAGATTGAACACGAGCAAGATAAAACAAATAAATAAAAAGCATATAACCAGCGTCTTACCTGCGTTATGCAAGCACAACACCGACCGCCAAGTAAATACAAACTCAACTCACCAATTTATACCCAATCCCGTGAACAGTTAAAATAATTTGAGGGTGGTTTGGGTCTGCTTCAATTTTGTTCCTGAGTTTTACAATAAAATTATCTACTGTGCGGGTTGCAGGATTTTCATCATATCCCCAGATGTTGTTAAGAAGTTCATCCCTACTTACGGTCTGGTTTCGTTTTTTCCAGAGATAGTGAAGTATTTCAAATTCTTTATGGGACATCTGAACAGGCATTCCTTCCTCATAAGCCTGGTAACCTGTAAAATGAACTGTCAGCTTTCCGATAACAGCTTCAGCAGTGTTTGTGTTTATGGAAGTTTCACCTCTCCTTAAAACTGCTTTTACCCTAGCGAGTAATTCTCGCAAACTGAATGGTTTTGTAACGTAATCGTCGGCACCTAATTCTAGTCCGAGAACTTTATCAATTTCTTCACCTTTTGCAGTAAGAAGAATAACTGGAGTCTGCACACCCTCTTTCCTTATAGTTTTGCAGATATCAAAGCCTGACATCTTCGGCATCATTACATCAAGGATGATAAGGTTATATTGGTTTTCACGGATCATTTTCAATCCTTTTTCTCCGTCTTCAGCAATGCTAACTTCGTAGCCTTCAAACTCGAGGTTATCACGCAAACCCATCCTCATATTTGGTTCGTCTTCGACGATTAAGATTTTGATCATAATGGCACCTGGAATAGATCTCAGCTTTAAGCGTTAAGCTTTAGGCTTTAGGCTTTAGGCTTTAAGTTTTTGAATTAATGCTATCAACATTTTTTTGATTTCATTAATTTCATTATTTAACTCATTATACAATTCACTTTTAATATATTTTAAATCCTGCGATAGCAAGATTAAATATTCTAATTCGCTTGTTGAGCCGAGAGCAATATAAAGGAATCTGGCAAAATCCGCATCAGAACTTCTTATAGCACCTTCCGCAATATTAGTTGGGATTGATACACCAGCTCGTCTAATTTGTGAAATCAAACCATATAATTCTTCCCTAGGAAACTTTTCAGTGACTTTATAAATCTTTAAGATCATATGATGGGCTCTCTCCCAAACTTTTAACTTTCTAAAATCTTTCATTTTAATTACTCTCCTTTTCAGCTAATAGCTTAAAGCCTACAGCTTATAGCTACGATTTCGTTAGCGGTAGCATCAAAGAGAACTTACTCCCTTCACCAACCTGACTACTCAACCTTATCTCACCCTTATGTGCATCAGCTATATATTTTACAATACTTAAACCAATTCCAGAGCCTTTTACATTGTGCACATTACCTGAACTTACTCTGAAAAACTTCTCAAATATTTTTTTCTGATCTTTTTCCGGTATGCCTATACCATTGTCCTGAACTTCAATAAAAGCAAAATTATTTTCTTGTCCGGTTTGGATTACTATTTCTTTCTTATCATCACTGTATTTAACCGCATTATCAACAAGATTTACAATCGCTTCCGAAACAGCTTCTTCATCAATTTTAATTATTGGGATAGTCTCATCTTTCACGAGATTAACAGTAAATCCCTTCTGTTCCAGATGAAATTTATACGAACGATAAACATTTTCCACAACATCATTCAAGTAACTATCAACAAAATTAAACTGCCTCTTCCCTGCTTCCATTTTTGAAAAATTAAGAATTGAATTAACAATCTTGCTTAGCCTGTTAGCTTCATTACTAATGATAGAATAATATTCTTTTTTCTTTTCTTCAGATTTCACTCTATCCATTTCAAGTGTTTCTGAAAACATACTTATGAGCGAAAGAGGTGTTCGCAATTCGTGAGAAACATTTGAAACGAATTCAGATTTTATTTGTGCTATCTCAACTTCTTTCCTGATGTTACGGTAAACAATCCAAACACCAATAATTAGGACGATTGTTAACAAGCTTATAAGTAAAATGTTTGTGAGTGCTCTCTGTTTTACAAGATCTTCAATTGTTTTTCCGACAAGCGAAATTCCAATTTTATAGTTAGGAAAGATCCAGAGAACCTTTGATTGCTGTATTTCTCTTTTTACATAGTCTTTAGTTGAATTATATTGAAACCCTTCTGATTCCAAAAAGATGGAAATCACAAACTCATTTTGTGCAATCTCCTGTAGCTTCGGTGAAAGTATTCTATAAATAAATTCTTTTGGATTAAGAACTATTCCAGTTATTCTATTTAATCCCGAGGGAGTTTCTTCAATAAAAAGAAGAATAGCTTGTTCTTCTGTCGTATCTACTTCAACAGGTTCAAGCTTTCTGTAGCCAGCCTTTTTATAATTGAAGAGTCTATCAATTAAATCTCGATTTTTTGTTAGAATTTTGTGTACCTCTGTATTGAATTCTTTTTCATCAACCGTTAATAAATTATTTTCCTGGTTCCATCCGAGAATGTCTATATGTTCATCGTTTATACTATCAGCAATAAAAATAGTATAAAGCGATGGTAACTGGTCATAAAAACTATCAATGATTCCAGCGTCATTTTTTCTCTCTATTTTTGGAACTTCGTCAAGGAACATATCAATTCTACTTGCCCAACTGCTAACAACGTCTTCGGAATACTGGTTTACAGAATATATTATTGCGTCTAACTGATTTGAATAAATTCTTCCGATTACTTCTTCGTTCTGATTTAATGATATAAACTCATTAATAGTAAGGAAGGCAGCAGGAAGCAGAATTAGAACAACAAGTATTATAATTATTTTCTTTACTGTTTTATTCATCGAAAACTAATACATAACAAAGTAGTTTAACTGACTCAAAAATAATGATTTCGTAATTGGCTTTCCTTTATACTAATTTAATCATTAAATAGGTAATGCATTTTGGGCTAATAATTAGAATTATTTATGCAGAGAACTTTAATTATTATAGGAATATTAATTTTACTTGCGGGTTTACTTTGGCCATGGTTGATTAAACTACCAATTGGAAAACTTCCCGGTGATATAGTAATTAATAAACCCAACTTTAAAGTTTACATCCCGATTACCACGATGATTATTATCAGCTTACTACTTTCTCTGATTTTTTGGCTGTTTAAGAAATAACATTAAGTTTTTAACAATCCAACTTCTATTAAACATTTTTTTATACGTTCGAATGTCTTGTGAATGTTATTATCCAATCCGATTGATATTCTAACCAACCCTTCACTCAATCCCATTTTTTCCTGTTCTTCTTTTGGTATTTCTGATGACGTGCTGTGACCGGGAGAACTAAAAAGTGTTTTAAAGTAACCAAGACTAACAGCCAAATAACCAACTTTTTCTTCCTGCATTTTATTCATCAAAGCGTCAGCTGTTTTTACATCTCCAGCATCAATTGCGAGCATTCCACCGAAACCAAAACCTTCATTCATTAATTTTTTCATTAGCTTATTACCGTTATGAGAAACTAATCCAGGATAGTAAACTTTTAGTCCAAGCTTTTCTAAGTTTTCTGCAAGATAAATAGCGTTTTTGCCGTGTTTTTCAATTCTGATATGAAGTGAGTGAAGATTCTTTAAAATACTGGCGGCTCTATGACTATCCAGCACCGGACCCAAAAGCATAGCAGTGCCTGAATTAATATCCATCATTTGATTGATAAATTCTCGACTGCTGCAAACACATCCTGCCACACAATCACTGGTTCCATTTATAAATTTTGTAAGACTATGAACTACGATGTGTGCACCTAGTTTAATAGGACTTAAAACTATTGGACTAAAAGTATTATCAATCATAAGTTTAATGTTGTTGGCGTTCGCTATTTCACTCAACTTAGGGATATTGGCTATTTCCAACAATGGATTGCTGACGGATTCACAATAAATAAGTTTTGTTTTCTTCGTAATCGATTGCTTCACTATTTCCAGATCCTGGGTATTTACAAAATTTACTTTAATGCCAAATCTTGGTAAAAGATTTTTTAAGAAAGCATATGTTCCCCCGTAAATCGTACGGCTGGAAATTATTTCGTCACCAGAACTACAGACCTGTAGAATTGAACAGACTATTGCCGACATACCTGAGCTTGTGACGAGTGCAGCCTCACTATCCTCTAATCGTGCCAGCGCATCTGATAAGTATTTATTTGTTGGATTCCAATGTCGTGAATAAAGAAAACAGCCTTCAACTTCGTGATCAAAAAGTTCTTTCATTTTTTCTGGACTTAAAAAGGTATAAGTAGATGAATCAGTTATTGAAGGATTTACATCTCCGTATTCACCGAATACCAGATAATCCTGAATTTCTGTGGATGGGTCAAAATGATGCATAATAATTCTCCTCTATATTTGCTTTGTAAAAATAAATAAATGATTTTTCATTTGAATGTTTTAACAATTTTGGATTAATTATGAATGAAAAACAAATGGCGGCTGAATACTCAATAAATTTTATCGAAGACGGAATGATTGTAGGGTTGGGAACCGGTTCAACGGTTGCATTTATGATACAAAAACTTGCTGAAAACATTAAATCCGGTTTAAATATTACCACTGTTTCAACCTCGCAAGCCACAACCAAACTAGCCGACTCGCTCGGAATAAAAGTAACCAAGTTTGCTGAAGTTGATGAGATTGACTTAACTATAGACGGAGCCGATGAGGTAGATGAAAATTTAAATGGAATTAAGGGCGGCGGTGGGGCATTACTTCACGAAAAAATTATTGCGTCCAACTCAAAGAAAAATGTCTGGATAGTTGATTCTTCTAAACTGGTCAAAACTCTGGGTAGATTTCCCCTTCCAATTGAGGTGGTAAAATTCGGTTTTACTCAAACCTGCGTAAAACTAGAAAATGCAGGATACAAACCAATTGTAAGAATGAGTGGCAATAACCGGTTTGTAACTGATGAAAACAATCATATTGTTGATTTGAAGATGGAAAATATTCCTGATCCGATTTCCCTCGATAAAAAATTAAAAAGTTTTGCAGGAGTTGTAGAAACAGGTTTGTTCGTTGGAATTGCTGATACTGTAGTTGCCGGCGTTGGAAGAAAAATAAAAATATTTAACAAAAAAAAGAGAGAGCAAACTTAAATGTTCGATCTCTCTATCCCCATATTATTCTCTGATATTATTTATCCGCGCCCAGTCGTCTTAATTCTTTTGAAACTTTCTTAGAATTGTTATAAGCTAAAAATCCCAGCATTGCCAGAAAAGCCATAACTATTAATTCTGTAATTCCCATTTTTAACTCCTTATGATTGCGATTTTCCTAAAAAAAACAAGTATGGTGCCACCAAAGTTTTTCATAATGAAACTTTGTTCGGATTCTTTTATGGAAAATTGATGTCGGAAGGAATTTCTGCTTGTAATAATTACTACTGGCGACAGAACTGGCAGTAAGTATTTACGACGAAACAGTAAGTTATCTTTAGAACCACAAATTTTGCGTCATTAATATTCCTTAATTAAATGGAAATAGTACCCACGACGTGATTCGAACACGTGACCTACGGTTTAGGAAACCGTTGCTCTATCCAGCTGAGCTACGTGGGCTTATTCAATTAAGAAAAAATAATGTATTATTCTTTTTGTAAATTTAGCGAAGTTTAAAGTCTTAATAAATGGAGAGTATGAGCTATAGGTTTAGCCAATAGGTAATTTTAATCATAAAAATGTTATCCGGTTCAGCTTGTACCATTTTTGTCATGGATTCCTCAAACTGAAATTCTCCGATCTCTTCTGATTCTGATCTTGTTTGAGTCCAGACAAAATATATAACACTTCCAGGTAAATATTCCCACCGTAAAACCGCGTTTCCTCGAAGTGATCGAACATTGAAATCAGGATTATCGATTTCGATTGGCTGTGCAGGACCTTCACCATCCGGATCAGCAGTGTTTGTTTCAGGATCAAATGTAGAGCCGTAAGTTCCAAATACTATAAAATCATAAGATCTTGGTTGAGCGAGTTCTTTGTAGTTATTATAATTTCCTGCGGAAATTAATGGTTGAACATACAATTGTAAACTTAATTTTGGATTAAACGTCCAGTTTAATCTCAAACTTGCAGATAAGGTTTTCTGATTTAACTCTGCAAATACATATCTGTTTCCATAAGTATTTACGGCAGTGGGATCGGCAGATGTATCTACATACTGAGCAAATTCGAATACGTTTGCATATTGTGGAGAAAAAATAAACGATATATTTGGTAATGGTCTGATTTCAAGTTGAGCATTTACGTACCATTCATTTGAAGGTTTGCCTTGATAAGTTCCTCCACCAGCACTAACAACCCAATCTTTTCTACTGTCTGTTGAGATAGATAAATCCGCCTGATAACCTCCTGGATTAACAGTTAGTGGACCTCCTCTAGTTCTGTTATTATTTAGTGTTTGTGGATTGTACGCCCAATCCCAGTTAATTCCATAATAATTCAAAAACTGGACATAACCGAATTGATAAATTCCTTCCCACGTTTTATTTCCTCCAAAATCAAAGTTTTGAAAAATTGCTGCACCAAATTCTAAATATCTGAAAACTTCATTAGGATCACTCCAATAATATCCGGCACCTGCATGCCAATTAATTATATCAGCTCTATAAAAGAATCCTGCATCATTTACATCAAAACCAGGTGTGATGAATCCAAACGCTGAGTTGACGAAAAAGTTTCCCTTCTGCTTGAGTAAATAAAATCTGCCCGAATATCCGTTTAATGACTTCGCGGTACTATCCACACTAACTTGAGTTGCATCTGGTCGTTGAAAATAATGTCTTGAACTTTCCTGAAGATTAATCATCTGCTGATTCGTTCCGGTTACATGACTACCACCCGCCCAACCTGCAAGAACCCATGTCTTTGACTCATCTAAAAAAGTCCAGCCATCCAGACCATAAGTAAATGCGCTTTTATTTATTTCATCGCGCAGCCATTCATCTTTGAAGTTTCGCTCGACTAGAGTAGAAATAAATCCTAACCCTTGCCGACCTTCTGAAAATTCATTTTGTGCTCTGAAAATTCCATAGTAAGATAATGGTTCAACTTCTGCCTCCGATTGGATTCCGTTGTTCGAGAAACGAACATACTCACGTTTTGTGACGCTTTGAATGGTCCCGACATTCCAGCTATCTCCCATCTTTCCTGTTAATTTTGCCGCAGCAAGGATATGTGTGCCGGTAGGATAATCTGCATATTCATAATCATAAGGAACATCTCCTTGAGGTGGTCTTCCTATTCTTCGACTATAAAAGAAATCTGCACCTCCCCAGTTAAAACCCCAATAATTTCTTGCACCACCATAGCCGAAATTAAAAATGGTTGCACCTTCAATAAAGAATGGTCTTTTTTCATCATAGAATGTTTCAACATCGCTGAGGTTAATTACTGCGGGATCAATTTCCACCTGACCAAAATCAGGATTGATTGTTGCGTTAAGATTTAAATTTGATCCAACACCCATTTTAAGATCAGCTCCTGCTCCGGGAATATAGGCTGCCCCATTATTATAGGGATCGCCAGCATCATGTTGAATGTATTCTGCCCTGGCAGTTACATAGGGAACTATTTCCAACTTACCGCTAACATTCACATCTTCGAACCCTTTAAGATTAGCAAAGTGAGACACTACACCACTTTCTTTTTTAGGAACGAAAACGAGGTAGTCTTCCTCGTTCTTACGTCCAATCACTCTTCTGAAATTTATTCCCCATACCATTGTGTCGGATTCATTAAATCTCATCTGTGAAAAAGGAATTTTCAATTCGGCAGTCCATCCATTCTCATCAATTTTTGTTTTTCCTTCCCACACTCCATCCCACGAATCATCATCCCAGCTATCATTGTAAAGTACTCCATCTATCAATGTTCCCGCAGCACTCAACGAAAAATAATAACCGCTGCGTTTATCGTGGTAAGGATCTAATGCCAATGTGATATAATCGCAATCAACTAATTCATCACGTCTCGTCAACCTTGCAATAATTGAATCCGGGGAGGAGTCAAACATTCTTGCTGCGAGATATAATGAGTTTTCGTCGTATGCCAGTTTTATTATTGTCCGCTCGGTAGGATTAGCTCCTTCATCCGGATCTCTCTGAATAAAATTTTCAAAACCATTTTGATTGTTCCATACAGATTCGTCCAATACACCATCTAACTGAATTGGCGAGTCAATTTTTTTGGCGATGAGAGTAACGTCGCTATTTCTTATCTGAAGTGTATCCTGTGAAGCGTATAAATTGTTAACAGAGATCAGAATAAACGATAAAAGTAAAACTTTGTTCATTTTTTATACTCATCCTGTTCGTCTTTACAATTACCTTTTGAAAATTTTGTGTCCCGGTAGATTAACATAGGCAGGAGTTTTTACACTCCTGCACTATTTCTTGCAATTAAAATTGAATATTTATTATTTAAATCCCTTCAGTATTTAAATGAACGGTTTTAAGAAATGATACGTTGTTATTTTAATTTTTTAATGTTGATATCACCCATACCCACATTCAACTCTATTTCGCTCCCGCCACCATTTAGTTTATAAATTGATTCGAACTTATTTCCTTTACGATTCTGTGAAACATTTGATGATTCAAAATCTGATTTTATACTATCTGAACCTTTTTCTGAATCGCCCCAATGAAAGTCACTGGTGGTTGCAATAATAGTCGCTTTCGAAGATTCCGGAACATAAAGAGTAATATCTCCAATGCCGGCATTCAATTCACTTTTATTTTTACCATCAGGTACGAGTTCGACAACAACACTTCCAGAACCTGTATTGGCTTCAATCGATCCTATAATGTTTTTTAGATTAATATTCCCCGCGCCAGAATTGGCTTCTACTTTTCCGGTTGCGCCGGCAAGTTCAATATTTCCACCTGCTGTTGAAATATCTGCTTTTCCTGAAACTGAACCAACAATAACATTTCCACCTGCAGTCGAGACATCTGCATTTCCGCCAATTGATCCTACGTTTATATTCCCACCGGCTGTCGAAATATCAGCTGAACTGGTGACTGATACTACGTTTATATTTCCACCGGCTGTAGAGAGATCAGCTTTACCTTTTACTGTACCTACGCGAATATCACCGCCAGCAGTAGTAATATCAGCATCACTACCAACATCTTCTAGTGTAATATTACCTCCACCCGTGGTAATATCAGCTGCTCCGAAAACATTTTTCAAAGATATATTTCCACCTCCGGTAACAAAGTCAACTTTATTTGATAGGTCATTCTTTACAATTATGTTTCCACCACCAGTGCTAAAGTCTAAAACTAAACCAGAAGGTATAGTTAATTCGATTTTTAAGTTATCTGAATCTTCACCTCTAAATTTAATTTCTACCTTACCTGACTTTTGTTCCATCGTTAAATCATTAACTTCATCCGAATTGATGTTCTCAATATGAACCTTTACTTCAGTTTTATCCCAGGTGCTTGCTGTTATATTTCCTTGCTGAAGTTCTACACTTAACATATCACCTTTTTGAACATTGAAAGTCGCATCTTTGTCAACTGCAAATAGGTACTGCGTCGATGCAACAAACAATACGCTTAAAAATAGAAGTGATTTTAATATTCGGTTTTTCATTTTAATTGTACTCCTGTAAGATTGTTCTTGAACGTAATTTGATATAAGGATTTTCATCCTGTTGAAATTTGTTTCTAAATAAATTTAATTCTTCATTATCAAGTTTGTGCCCGTTGTTTGAAGCTTCAATTATTGAGTTCAATGCTTCTATCCTCAAACCTGACACAGTATCCATTTCAATTACATACAAAAGAGCGTTTTTTATATTTTCATCGTATGGGAATTTGCTCATAAGTTTGAGCGCTTCTCTTCGAACTCCCGGATTCTTATCCGTCATCACAACGGTAATTAATGCATTCTCAACATCCTTATCATAATTTGTCGCCTGCTTCATATCCATTGCATTAATCGAGTTTAACCTTGAACCGGGATTCTGTTCATTTAGCATGGCATATGTGAGTACACTCTGGATTTGAGGATCATTAACTTTTCCTTTAAGGCGTACAGGTTTTAATGCGTAAAATGTAAACTCAACTTCACCATCAGACGCATCTGAGTCGATAAAACGTAAATTTGAAATGCTTATGTCTTCATTGAGAGAAGCAAAACGATTGTCACCATTGTTTTGATCATCGAATTTTACAGTTGAAGATTTAACAAAGAATTGACTCCCAATAAGAATCCCTACTAGTAGAATTACCGCACTCGTCACGGCAAATTTGAGAGGGCTTGAGATAAGCTGATAAATACTATCAAAGAAATTACCTGAAATATTTTTATTTGATTGCTCAGCTCTTAATGCACCTCTTAGTTGATATCTTGCTGCAGATAATACTTTTTCATCAACTTCTGATTTTTTCTTACCTGAAATTAATTCCAGTAGATTCTTCTGATCTTCCAGTTCAGCTCTGCATTCTTCACAGCTTATTAAATGTTCTTTTAAAATCAACTGCTGGTCAGATTTTAATTCTCCGAAAAGAGAAAGCTGAAGAAGTTGTTTATATTCATTGTGTTTCATTAATTTCTCCATAATTTGGATTTATCATTCTATGCATAAACCGGAGTTAATTTTTTTCTTAAATTTTTAACTGCATCAAAAAGATATTTCTTAACTGTTCCTTCTTTGCAATTCATCATCTCTGCGATCTCTCGTATTTTATATCCCTCATAATGTTTTAGAATGAAGGTCATTCTTTGTTTTGGTGAAAGTGATTCTACAGCTGCATTTACAATTTCTCCAAGGTCCACCGCTGCAGAAATTTCTTCAGGAGATGAACCTTCGTATGCTATCTCTTCTTTCTTAGTAAATTCATTTTCATCATCATCAAATTCATTGTCAATAGAGACTTTTAAATGATGTTTACTTCTGTTTTTGTATGTGAGGCAAACATTTGTCGTAATTCTAAAAAGCCAGGTTGAAAATTCACTCTGAAAACGAAAATTCTTTAATCCTTTATAAACGCGGATAAATACTTCCTGGTATAAATCTTTTGCGTCATCTTCATTGACTGAATACTTAAAAGCAATAGAAAGAACGCTTCGGTCATAACGATATACTAATTCTTCAAAAGCACTTTGGTCACCTTTTTGTGCTTGAATTATCAGGTCTGTATCATTCAATGGCATTGTATCTTTTCCATAAACTATTGAATTAGACTCTAGGATTTAAGAAAAGGTTGTGCGGTAACTTAAGATGAAAATTAGGTTTTATGATTTATTAAATCAAAAACTGAGTCAAGCTTGTAGGTTGGATTGATATTTTCAGTTCCATTTGGAAAGAATTTAACCCCTGTAAGAACTAAAGCTGTATCAATTCCGAAATTGTTGCCCATTGTTATATCAGTCTCAAGCCTATCTCCAATTAAAATTGTTTTTGATGGGATAAATTGCAGACGATTTCTGATTTCATTGAACATGAATTCAGATGGCTTGCCAAAATGAAGTTCAAGTTTTCTGTGGGTTCTTTTTTGTAACGCAGAAATTGTTGAACCTGCGTCAATAACTTCCCCATCATCAACCGGACAAGTATCATCAATATTTGCCGCAAAGAACCGTGCACCGTTTTCGAGCGCTCTGGCAGCAATTTCAAGTTTCTTGTAATTTAGAGTTCTGTCAAGAGTAATAATAACAATATTAATTTCTTTCGGATTTAGCGAATTATTTAAGCCACAATTTTCAATTTCTTTTACAAAAGAATCTTCTCCTATTGCAAAAAATTTTTCACCCAAAAAATTCTTTTTTAAGTAACCAGCAGCAACAATAGTAGAATTTATTATTTCGTTTTCATTGATATTCATACCCCAGTTTTTTAAAAGCTGAAAATAATTTTTAGCAGTTCCAGTTGTTTTATTAGAAACAAAAACGATTTTCTTTCCAGATAGTTTAAGTTGGTTTATTACTTCATCAGCTTTCGGAATCAGATGATCACCACGATAGATTGTGCCATCAAGATCAAAAATAAAGTAGTCGTATTTTTCAAGGAAGTTCAAAGAATAAGCTCTTTCTTCATTGCGGCAAGGGATTCAATAATTGTATGTGGCTTATAGCCAAGTTCTGTTCCTGCTTTGAGAATTAACAGCCCTGATTTAAGTGGCCTTCTTGCAGGTTGTTTTAGTTCTTCTGTTGTAATTGGAGTTATTAAACTTTTATCGAGATTAAAATATTCAGCAATTTGCATGGTGAAATCGAGACGAGACAAAAATTCCTTTCCCCCAATATTATAAATACCAGTTTTCCCAAATTCCACAATTTTGTTTATACCCTGTACCAAGTCATCAATAAAAGTTGGATTATTGATCTGATCTTTCACAATCCTGATATTGGCTTTTTTTTCGAGCGAACTTATAACCCATCTAACAAAGTCAGGTCTGCTGTTGGGAGCAATTCCATATAAAACATTTGTTCTAAGTATGGAAAAGAAAGTTCCACTTATTCGGAGTGCATTTTCACTTGCCAACTTTGTACGACCATAGTATCCAATGGGGTTTGGGACTGCACTTTCGCTATATGGGCCATCCTTTCCATCAAATATATAGTCAGTGGAAATATGAATTATATGAGCATCTATTGCTCTTGCAGCTTCAGCAATATATTCGACTCCCTTTACATTTATCTTCCAAGCATCTTCACGATGCTTTTCACTTAAATCTACATTTGTAAAAGCTGCAGTATGAATAATAAAATCAGGGTAATAATCATTTATAACTTTTTTAATCTCATCTCTATTTTTTATATCAGAAGAAATATATTCTGCTGAATTTGTAACTGATTTTTCTTCAACAGATGTTGCAAGCAATTCAATATTTTCTTTTGAAGAATAAAATTGAACTGCCCTTTGACCAAGCATCCCATTTGATCCGGTTATTAATATTCTATTTTTTACCAATTTGTTTGATTGCATCTTTACTAAGATTTAAGAGCTCATTTATTTCGGAATATGTTGTGGAAATTCCCGCATATACATTTGCCAATTCAAGTGCTGAAAGTATGTTTTTATTTTTAATGTAATTATAAAAATAAACTGCTCCAAATACATCCCCACAGCCAACTTTGTTTTTAGTTTTTACCTGTATTGCATCCTTATGACAGATCTTAATTTTACCGTCATTATTAATAAAATAGACCGTTGCCCCTCGTTCCGCTTTCGTAACAATAAATTGTTTTATCCCTAAAGTAAATAATTCTTCAGCTATTTTAGTTTCATTTTTCTGATCAGAGAGTGTTAGCAATTCTGATTCGTTAACCTGAAGAATATCAATGCATTTAGCCCATTTATTAAAATCATCTATCCTCCTGAAATTTCTATTGAGGTTTTTATCAACTCCTCTGCTTAATGTATGGACATCAAAATAAATTATGCCTGCAAAGTTTTTTCTTAATTCTATAAGTTGTGCCAATGAAATATCATAACCCGAAATCATATTTATCAAAACCCCGTCAAAACGATGTAAATCGTTTATTGGAACTCTTAAATTTTGTGTAATTTCTGTATAAGTTTCTTTTCGGTCTCCTGTGTCATCAATCCGAAGTTCAACTTGAGGAATGGAAGCAATCTTAGCAATAAAATCGTTCTGAATTTGATCATAAACCTCTTTAAAAAGCTTTTCAGTTTTTTCATCGATGTTTGTACAAAGAAATACTTTATCTCCTTTTTCTATTTGGCTTAATAAGGAAATTGCAGTATAAAAAATCCCTCCCGGTTTTATTGATACGCTTTCTTTTTCAATAATTTTGTCAACTACCGAGTGTCCTATTACAAGAATATTCATTTTAATTTTTTTTGTAAATATATATGCTTGATTTATTCAATTGAAATAATTCAGCCTTCAAACTTCATTTATTTTAAATTATATTTGTCTATGTTTATGATAATATATACCACTGGAAATATTTTATGAAAATTGGAATCACGTGCTATCCGACATACGGAGGAAGCGGCGTTATTGCTACCGAACTGGGAAAAGAATTAGCACTTCGGGGTCATGAAGTTCATTTTATTAGTTATGCACTTCCATTTAGACTTTCACACTATGTTGAGAACATTGTTTTTCATGAAGTTGAGATAAGTAATTACCCATTATTTGAATTCCCGCTTTATTCACTCTCACTTGCAAGTAAAATGGTTGAAGTGGCTGAATTTGAAAATCTAGACCTACTTCACGTCCACTATGCAATTCCTCATGCAACCAGTGCTTTTCTCGCAAAGGAAATGATGCGTAAAAATAAGGATTTAAAAATCTTTACGACTCTACACGGTACTGATATAACTCTGGTAGGATTGGAACCCTCATTTCTGCCACTGGTAAAATTTAGTATTGAAAAAAGTGATGGCGTAACCGCTGTCTCGCGTTTTTTGAGAGAAAAGACAATAACCAACTATTCCTGCGAAGCTGATATAAGGGTCATACCAAATTTTGTTGATACTAATCTATTTAAACCAAGCAGTAATGGGGAATTTAGAAGAGCAATTGCTCCAAAAGGCGAAAAAATCCTTGTTCATACGTCTAATTTCAGACCGGTTAAAAGGGTACCTGATACGATAAAATTATTTGAAAAAGTCCAGAAAGAAATACAATCCAAACTGATTTTAGTTGGGGATGGACCTGACAGATCAGAATGTGAAAAGCTTGCAAGACAACTTGATTTGTATGACAAAGTAAAATTCCTTGGCAAGCAGGAAGGACTTGTTGAAATATTATCTTCGTCAGATATTTTTCTAATTCCATCACAATCAGAGAGCTTTGGACTTGCTGCATTGGAAGCAATGGCATGTGGATTGCCTGTTGTCAGCACAAGCGTTGGTGGTTTGCCTGAATTAGTCAGACATAATGAAACCGGATTTATTGCAGAGATAGGAGATGTTGATCGGATGGCAAAATATACACTTGAACTTTTATCAAACGAAAAAAAATATAACCTCTTTTCTGAAAACTCCAGAGAAAGAGCAGTAAATAAATTTGATACTTCTAAAGTAGTTCCAATGTATGAGGAATATTACGAACAGATATTGAAAAGTTAATTATGATTATTTATTGTGCCGGACCCATAAGAGGTAATGAAACCTATAAGAATTCATTCAAAAAAATTATTGAGTTTGTAGAAGGTTTAGGAAATACAGTGCTTTCAGAATTCAGTGACAAGTTCAGTAGCACTATCCCACTAACTGAAAAACAAACATACAAACGAGATCTTAAGTGGATCGATGGCAGTAAATGTATGATTGCTGAAATTTCAGGTCCCAGTTTAGGTGTGGGATTTGAATTATCTTATGCAATTTTTCAGAGAAAGTTGCCAGTTCTAGCACTTCACAATTCTGAAGTTCAACAAATTTCAGCAATGATTGTTGGCTGTGATTCACCACTTCTTACTATTCAGAAATACGGAGATGATGAAGATATGAAGGATATAATAAAGGCTTATCTAACTAAGATAAAATAAAAGTGAGCGAATCAGATTTCATCTTCAGCAAAACTAGGGAACTGTCCTTATCCGGGATAAAAAACTTTCCAATAGATTTTTACAACTTAAAAAACTTTACAGAAATCGATGTTCCGGATAAAGTATTGGTTTTAGGAAAAGAATTTTTTGGATCTTACGAAGTTTCCTCTACCAGCGGTGATTTCGTTATGACTTTTTCAAATGAGTTAGAAGCTAAATTTATTGTCTACGCAAGCAGGAACAGAAAAAACAAAATTAAAATACCACGTGATTCTGAATCAATTGAAAATGCAGTTGAAGAATATGAAAAATATCTGGATATACTTTTGCAGGATATAAGAAAGGATTATCTAAAAAAAATTAATAATGGAAAAAACTTTTCTGCTGTGTCAAATGAGATATTCAAAAAGCTAAACCTTACCAGGCTATGAGCCCACATTCTCATGTTTCTGAAAAAATCTACACCTACCTTGCCGAAACATTTGGAGAAATTACCGCTAGTAATTATAAGGAATTTATCGGAGATGAGCCTGCTAAATATATTCGTGTAAACGAAAGTAAAATTAATAGAGAGGATCTGGCAAATCGTCTCGACGAGATTTATGGAATTAAAACTAAACCTGCCATCTATCCGCCAAATGCACTAAAACTAATCGATGGTTTTGATTATGCAGGAAGCACACTCGAAATAGCTTTTGGTTTTTATTATATGCAAGCTTTGACTTCAATGCTGCCACCCCTTATTCTAAATCCCTCTGAGAAAGATATTGTATTGGACTTATGTTCAGCCCCGGGTTCAAAAACCACACAGTTAGCAGAGATGATGAATAACAGAGGGGTACTTGTTGTAAATGAATTAGAAATGAAAAGAATAAAAGCTCTAGTATTTAATCTTGATAAAATGAATTTTTTGAATTGTGGGATTGTCAATCAGCGCGGTGAGTTGTTAAGCAAGTACTATGATTCCTACTTCGAAAAAATACTGGTTGATGCACCTTGTAGCGGGTTAGGTATAATCCAGAAAAAAACTGAAATAAATAAATGGTGGTCAATTGAACGTGTTAATAGCTTAGTTGAAATTCAGAATAAACTTTTAGTTTCAGCAATCAAAATGCTAAAAGTTGAGGGTGAGATGGTGTATTCAACCTGCTCACTAACTCCTGAAGAAAATGAATTAATAATTAACAGGATTCTGGAGAAATATCCGGTTGATGTTGAAGATGTAAATGTACCACTACAAAATCATAAAGGATTAACTGAATACCAGTCCAAAAGTCTTGATAAAAGATTATCTAAAGCGATAAGAATATTTCCGTGGGAAGTCGATTCGGATGGATTCTTTTTGATCAAACTTAAAAAAATTGGGGAGACCAAACCGCTAGACCGATTTAAATGGAAAAAACATTTTTCAATATCAGTGCACAAATCTAGTGATAAAATGATTTATGAGAAATTAAAATTTGTCGCTGGTGAATTTGGAATCCCTATTGAGGTTTTCGAAAGCTATAAATTCTTTTTAAAACGGAATGATATCTATTTTGCTTCGGTAGAATGGACAGATGATAATTTAGGTTTATTTCACAGGATAGGAACAAAATTCGGAATGATAGATAAAAACGGTAACATTGTGCTTCATTCTTTTGCAGCACAAATCCTTCAGAAATTCATAACAAAAAATATTTATGATCTTAAATCCCTCGAAGAACTAAGATTATATCTAATGGGGGCTTTGATACCTAATCAACAACTTTCAACAGGACAATATGTTGTTAGGTTTAACAAGTATGTGCTGGGAACCGGCATAGTTGTTAAAGCCGGATTAAAGAGCAGATACCCTCGTTCAAGCAGAACACAAACCATCCGAATCAAAGGACAAAAAGTTCAATAAGCTGGAATAGAAATTTAATTTCTTGGAAAAAACACTCTAATGCTATCCGGCAAGTACAGCAGCAAGCGTTGGCTTCTTTTCCATTTCCATGATACTCTTATGATTCTTCAAACCTTTTAATCCCTCCATAGCTTCGAGTACACCAAAAGCTTCAAATATAGCTTTCTTCCAGTCGGAATTTTTAATTATGAATGGTAATTCTCTTATTGGTTTAGGTGCACCTTCAGAAAGAGGAACAATTTTAACAATTTTATCCCTGTGACTCAAAGCCTGATTCACTGAAACACTGATCAGGTATGAATGCAATGTTTTTGGAACACCATAAGAACTGGTGTTATCGTCAAAGAAAGTTACTGTTGCTAATGCCATATTCAACCACCATATTTTTTAATTATGAAATAATTTGAGTTAAAGCTATCCACCACTTTAGATAACTTTTTCTCTCAGCTTAAACAATATGATTAAAAATTTGCATTAATAATACCAGCATTTTTTTATTGTAATAGATTAGAATCGAAAAGAATATAATTTATTCCGACGACAGTTCCCCGCAGAACGACATAAGTGGCAATCCACTGCTTGTAAAATCATCTTCTTTAATAAAAAAACCGCCTTAAAATTTTAAGGCGGTTCAATTATTATAACAAATATATTATACAATCGCTCCTATTTGGTAAGAAGCATTTTCTTTGTTTGTCTGAAATCAGGTGTTTCTATAGTATAGAAATATGCACCGCTTGGTAGGTCTGAAGCATTAAATGTCACCGAATGATAACCAGCTTCTCTAAATTCATCCAATATAATTGCAACCTTTTGACCAAGTAAGTTATATACATCCATTTTAACTACGCCGGATTCTGCCAGGCTAAAGTCAATTTTGGTTGATGGGTTGAATGGATTAGGATAGTTTTGTTCCAGTGCATACTCTGCCGGGGCATCTACTTCAACTACTATTTCATCTGAATAAGAAAAAGTTCCGTTATAATCAGTCTGCTTCAATCTGTAAGTATATTGACCATTAGGAATTTTCGAATCAGTAAAGAAGTAGGTTCTTGGTTCAGTAGTAGTTCCTGCACCTGAAAGAAATCCCAATACTTCGTATTCAGAATTCAAAGATTTTCTCTGTATCTCGAAACCCTGATTATTGGTTTCTGTTTCAGTCTCCCACTGGAGAATAACATTATTACCACTAACAGAAGAATTGAATGATGTTAACTCAACTGGTACAGGAGTATCAGCTGTAATTCTAACTATTGAAAAATTTGCTTGATTGCCTGAGTTAGCTGTAAATCCAGATCCCCAACAAGCTCTAAACAATGTACCATACCCCGTTGTTGACGTTGTTGTTGCATCTACACTTCTTGAACTGCTCGCACCAGATTGATGGAGTTCAATTAATAAATGCCCTCCTGTATAGACATAAACACTATCGAGAATAAAAGTCATCTCCGGGCCCCAATCATTTGGAGTGTTTCCAAATGTATAAGAGTTAGCGAGAACAGTCATACTTCCGTCTCTTACTTGCATTTTTGGACCTGTAAAATTTGATCCGAAATCAGTTGTACTCATGTTGACAGGATCTACACTTGGACCCAAATAAAATTCGTAGTCCGCAATTGTTTCATCAGATGCAGGCCAGTTTGATGATGCACTTGCAGGCAGCCTCCAGCTAACTCCTATAATTTGTTGGTTAAGGATATTCGTAAGCTGAGTATCCTGTATTAAAAGTTGCATAGTTCTGGCTGTCGTTGCGAATTCGCTTGTAAAACCAGCAGGACCTGGTGTGGTTTCATAGTCGGATGGTACAACAGTATATTGTTGTGCTGAGATACCAACCGTAATAAATATGAAAATGAAAAGAGTAAATAGTTTTTGCATGGCGTCTCCTATTTTATTGATGGGTTTAAGTTTAATATACTTTAGAGTTAATAATAAAGCAAGATTAGATATTTAAAAAATATGCAGTAAATATACTTTACCAACAGAATTTTTGTTAAATTGCAATCGCTAATTATTTACATATTATCTAAAAATATTCAAAATATTGCATTTGTGACCTTTTCTTTGATTAATTGCAGATAAAATATTAATCTAATCCCTCAACTGAACGTTTAATATAACTACTATAATCTTTCACATTTCTTTCATACTTTTCTTTTAAGAGGGGAGAAGAAATCATATAATATGCTGTAGACCTGTTGCAGGCGAGAGGAACATTATAGAGTACCGATACTATCAAGAGTGCTTTAACATCCACTTCGTGCAGGAGCGGCTCCATCGGGTCCCCAAAAAATATATTAAAATCTACAGTCCCCTCTACTATCATTGAGCCAAACTGCTGATCACTACTCAATGTTACGGAATTTAAATTTTGGATACTGATTTTGTATTCTTCGATTTTATTTTTTTTAGGAGGGTTTGCTCAACAAGTTTACAGTTGTACCTGTACAAATGAGATTGTGGGGAATAAGTGTTTCGTAATTCCATTCCACACATTCAACCAAATCTTTTTTCCTGTTATCATGTGCCACAAGCGCAATATTTTTTTTATCCATTTTTTCTCTCCATTAATTTCAACTTTTTTATCAATAATCTACCCTTTCAATTACTTAATCAATATTATTAATCTGTTAAATCATTTGTTCACTTACTATTTATTAAAAAACCGCAACCCAGATTACTACAGGATTGCGGCTACCATTACAGATTGCTTCTCTCATCTGAGGATGAGATCGCAATGACAATTTATTATTTACACATCATAGTACATTCCGAACTCATATGGATGCGGCTGCAAAGCCATAGGCTTGATCTCTTTTTCGATCTTATATTTTATCCAGGTTTCAACTACATCTTCCGTGAATACGTCTCCTTTTAATAAATACTCGTGATCATTGGCTAATGCTTTTATTGCATCGTTTAAACTTCCTGGTGTCGAAGGTACATTCTTCAATTCTTCCGGAGGCATATCGTAAATGTCTTTATCCAATGGCTCACCCGGGTCAATTCTATTTATAATGCCATCCAATCCTGCCATCAGCATAGCAGAGAATCCAAGATATGGATTCGCCGATGGATCCGGACATCGGAATTCAACTCTCTTTGCTTTTGGACTTGTTGAGTACATTGGAATTCTAACTGCAGCACTTCTGTTTCTTTGTGAGTACGCAAGATTTACAGGAGCTTCAAATCCAGGGACTAATCTTTTATAAGAATTAGTTGTCGGGTTTGTAAATGCACAAAGTGAAGCTGCATGTTTTAAAATTCCCCCAATGAAATACAGAGCGTCATCGCTAAGTCCTGCATATCCTGGACCTGCGAAAAGCGGTTTCCCTTTTTTCCATAAACTAGTATGAACGTGCATTCCACTACCATTGTCACCCTGAATTGGTTTTGGCATATAGGTTACTGTCTTGTTCCATTTCTTTGCCGTATTCTTTACAATGTACTTGAACATTAAAAGTTGATCGGCCGCTCTTACTAAAGGTGTAAATCGTAAATCAATTTCACATTGACCACCGCTTGCAACTTCGTGATGTTGAGCTTCCACATCAATTCCGCAATTCATAAGATTGACAACCATATCATTTCTTAAATCCATTAATGCATCCGTCGGAGGAACCGGAAAGTATCCTTCTTTATATCTTGGTTTGTAACCTAGATTTGGACCTTCTTCCCGTCCCGTATTCCATCTTCCCTCAACAGAATCTACATGATAAAAGCAGCCATTCGGTTTGGAATCAAATCTTACATCGTCAAAAATGAAAAATTCTGCTTCGGGACCAAAGTATACTGTATCTGCAATACCAGTTGATTTAAGATGAGCTTCTGCTTTTTGAGCTATGTTTCTTGGACAACGAGTATATTTTTCTTTTGTTGCAGGCTCATAAACATCACAGATAAGACTTGCAGTTGGTGCGTCTACAAATGGATCAATAAATACAGATGCAGGGTCAGGAATGATGAGCATATCACTTTCGTTAATTGCTTTCCAACCTCTGATTGATGAGCCATCGAAACCAAAACCATCAACAAAAGAATCTGCATTAAACTGTGTTACCGGAACTGTAAAGTGCTGCCACTGTCCGGGGAAATCCATGAACTTCAAATCAATGAATTTAAGTTTCTTTGATTTTATCATGCTAAGAACATTATCAATAGCACTTGGAGATTTTGCCATTATTTATTCCTTTATTTTGTTAAATATTAATTGCTGTTGTTTCTTTGACTGTGGAGAGTACAAACGTAGTTTTTGTTCCGTGAACACCCGGCCAGGTTTGAATTTCGCTAAGAATTTTTTCAAGTGATTCAGTATTTTTAACAACTACTTTCATCAAATGCGAGCCCTCGCCTAACACTGAGTGACACTCAAGAATATTTGGATGTTTATCAACGTGTTTAATTAAATCTTTATAATGCTTGGATGAATCCATAATTACAAGAATAAACGCCTGGATATCCAACCCAAAAGCCTGTTTGTTAACTTTGGTATAGTATCCTTCGATAATTTTATTCTCTTCTAGCTTCTTCATCCTCTCGCTTATGGATGGAACCGACAAACCAACTTTTTCAGCCAGCTCATTCCTTTTTGTTCTTCCGTTAAGCTGAAGAGTTTTTAATATCTGAATGTCTAAATCGTCAATCATTTTTATATTGTTTTAATCTGATATTATTGGCCGTAAAAATATGATTTTGATACATTCAAACCAAATAAAATTAGGTGAAATGGCTAATAAAACCTTAGTTATTAATGTATATATTATTAAATAGAGTATTATTTAACAGAATAATTACATTTTGGTTTACTATTATCGTGCCATACTAGGTTTTCAAAGGAAGGTTTTGGAAAAGCGACAATATACTTATGTATATCGCAATTGGGTTCTTAGGAATTGACTATTTCGTTTATTTGAAGTTTCTTCGTCTATAGTTTTCTTTGTTATTTTCTTTTCGGATTTTCTATCGTATGATTTTTTATCCTTCTCAACTTTGGGTGGTTTTTTAGGAACCGGAATTCTTTTCTTTTTAATTTTTATTTTTGGTTTTTCAGCCATCTAAAAAATTGCATAAATAAATGGAGCTAATGCAGATCCTTGAGTTAATATGATGAGGCCACCAAGTAAAAGAAGCAAAATAAGTATAGGTGCCAGCCACCATTTTTTTCTTACTTTAAGAAATTGCCAGAGTTCAGATAATGTGGATAATTTGCTCATTTATAATTCCTAAAATTGTCTTTCGTAATCTATTTGTTTTTTTTGAATGATTTTACGTTTTTCCCAATAAGTTTTAGCTGATTTGTCATGTTTCAATATCATAAATTGTTTGCCGACCAGCTTGGCTACTAATGAAATTGGAGTTAATGCAATATAAAATAAAACAATTAGAATTACTCTTGACATAAAAAAGCCAAGTACAATTGCAAGACCCATCCATATTTTATTCAATGGTTTCAAAATAATTGGAATAGCAATCCCAAAAACAAAAAGTAATCCGCCAATAATTGCAAAATAAATTGCAGATGATTTTTCAAAATAGAATAGTAGGGCAGAAGTAACTATTAATACACCACCGACGGTTAAACCAAACTTCCGAAGGTCCTTTTTTGTTTCTTTAATATTTTTGAATTCTTCTTTAAGCATTGTCAATCAAGGGCAAATTCTTTTTTCCAATCCACATCTTTTTCAAGTGGTTTTTGATCTTCTTTTGATAACAAGTAATTCCCAAGTACCAGATAATCAATGTTTGTTCTCATAAAACACTTGTAAGCGTCTTCGGGTGTGCAAACAATTGGTTCACCTCTAACATTAAATGAAGTATTAATAATCACTGCACAGCCAGTTTCTTTCTCAAACTGTTCAATCAACTTATGGTATCTGGGATTCGTTTCTTTATGTACAGTTTGAAGTCTTGCAGAATAATCGACATGAGTTATAGCCGGAATATCAGAACGAACAATATTTAATTTTTCAATTCCCCATAGTTTTTCTTGTTCTGCAGTCATTGCAATTCGACGCTCCTTTTTGACATCAGCAACAAGTAGCATATACGGACTTTCTTTTCCAAACTCAAAATAATCGCTAACTTTTTCATAATTGACAGATGGTGCAAATGGTCTGAACCCTTCACGAAATTTAATTTTCAGATTCATCAAAGCCTGCATCTTTGGAGAACGTGCATCACCAATTATTGAACGAGCTCCAAGAGCACGAGGACCAAATTCCATCCTTCCATCAAACCAACCAATAACTTTTTCTTCAGCAATTAATTTTGAGACTGTCATTATAAGTTCATTATCGTTCAATTTGCTTGCTGATATATTGCTTGAGGAAATAAATTCCTGGATTTCATTTGTATTAAATGATGGTCCCAGATAGGAACCTTGCTGCAAATCATTTTTCCCATCCACATTTCTTTCGTTTCCTAAATAGCAGTACCAGCCAACCAAAGCTGCTCCTAAAGCTCCACCAGCATCTCCTGCTGCAGGTTGGATCCAGATATTTTCAAATGGACCTTTAAGAAGCAGTTTTCCATTAGCAACACAATTTAGAGCTACACCCCCCGCCAACGTTAGATTTCTTAAACCGGTTTCTTTGAATAAATGATTTCCCATCTTCAATACAATCTCTTCAGTAACTTCCTGCAGTGAACGAGCAAGATCCATATCTTTTTGTGTTAGCTTTGACTCTGGAACACGTGGAGAACCACCAAAAAGTTTGTTGAACTTGTGGTTCGTCATTGTAAGACCAGCACAGTAGTTAAAATAATCCATATTCATACGGAATGAACCATCATCTTTTACATCTATCAGATTGTCATAAATTATTTTTTTATACTTCGGCTCACCGTATGGTGCAAGACCCATTACTTTGTATTCACCTGAGTTTACTTTAAAGCCTGTGTAATATGTAAATGCAGAATAGAGAAGTCCAAGTGAGTGGGGGAATTTTATATCTGCCATTAGCTCAATCGAGTTACCTTTGCCAACCCCATAACTGCTCGTAGTCCACTCACCAACTCCATCCATCGTAAGTATAGCTGCTTCACTAAAAGGAGATGGGAAAAAAGCTGACCCAGCATGAGATTCATGGTGTTCAGGAAAAATAATTTTTCCCTCGTAACTCATTTCCTTCTTGATCAAATCTTTCATCCACAGCTTTTCTTTGATCCATAAAGGCATAGCTTTAATAAAAGATTTAATTCCTATCGGAGCAAAAGTCAGATATGTTTCAAGTAGTCGTTCAAACTTTAAAAATGGTTTATCATAGAACGCAACCAGATTAACATCGTTGGCTTTTATACCGGCAAAGTCAAGGCAAAATTTAATTGCATTCTCAGGAAAACGGTGATCGTGTTTTTTTCTTGAAAATCTTTCTTCTTGCGCAGCAGCTATTATTTCTCCATTCCTTACAATGCAGGCTGCACTATCGTGGTAGTATGCTGAGATGCCAAGGATGAACATTAAAATACTACTTGATTTTCGTTAAAATTAAATATTGTCTATTATCAAAATAATATAATCCGTTGCGATGTATCTACCCATAATTTTAATTTAAAACATCAGTTCAAAACTAATTTGAATTATTAATTTGTAATTTATTTAATTTCTAACTCAAATCTTAATTAAAGAGATTGAATTTGATGTATGTAAATAAAGTCTTATTATATAAGTAATTTCCCTGTAAGATTTTGTAAAAATATTCCTATTCAACTTAATGTTATAATCAGATGAGGCAACAAAATGAATAAACCTACAATACAAAAACTAATTTTATTCTCCATAATATTCACTACTGTGTGGGGATCTTTCAATTATATAGTACCTCAGGATAATCAAGAAAGTGTTCCGGAATGGGCAAAATTAGCAATTTGGTATCAAATATTTCCGGAGAGATTCTGGAACGGTGATCTCAATAATGATCCTACTTTAGAGGATATGGAAGGCGCCTGGCCTCATATCAGTCCTGCGAATTGGAAGATTCACCCATGGACTTCTGATTGGTATAAACTCCAGCCATGGGAAGAAGAAACCGGATTTGATTTCTATTGGAATGCCGGACTTCGTCGTTATGGCGGTGACATACAAGGTGTATTAGATAAATTGGATTACATTCAAGATCTTGGAATAAATGCAATCTACTTTAATCCTCTTTTTGAATCGCCTTCGCTGCATAAATACGATGCATCAATGTATCACCACATCGATAATAATTTCGGACCTGATCCTGACCTTGATAGAAAAATCTGGGAACAGGAAGATCCCGGCGATCCAGCAACATGGCAATGGACGAGTGCTGATTCTATGTTTCTTCAATTAATACAAGAATGCCATAAAAGAAATATTAAAATAATTATTGATGGTGTTTTTAATCATGTTGGAACAACTTTTTGGGCTTTCCAGGATGTAATTGAAAAGCAGGAAAATTCTAAATACAAAGATTGGTTTGTAATTAAACAATGGGATGATCCTTTAACTTCAGAAAATGAATTTGATTACGAGTGTTGGGCTGGAGCGAAATCCCTTCCTGAATTTAAAGAAGATGAGAATGGCTTAGTCGAACCTGTAAAAAATCATGTTTATGCTATTGTTCAACGTTGGATGGATCCAAACCAGGATGGCGATCCTTCAGATGGAATTGACGGCTGGCGTCTCGACGTAGCAGAAAAAGTAAATATAAAATTTTGGAAAGAATTTCGGATATGGGTGAAATCAATTAATCCGGATGCATATATAACCGGAGAACTGTGGTGGGAAGACTGGCAGAATAATGAAATGGTAAATGCTGCGTTGTGGCTGCAAGGGGACGCTTTCGATGCTGTCATGAACTATCGATTTGCTAATGCGGTTAAAGAATTTGTTATTGATGTTAAAAATAAAATCAGCGTAAATGCATTTATTGATAGCTTAAATTCTTATATGAACGATTATCCTATAGATAATGTTTATGTGCTGCAAAACCTGATGGATAGCCACGATGTTGATCGTCTCTCCTCTCAGATAGTTAATCCGGATAATTGGTATGACCATGATGCAAATCCAGGCCAAAACCCTGATTACAATGTACGAAAACCAAACGATGAAGAGCTGGTAATTCAACAATTAATTATTGGAATACAAATGACATTACCGGGGGCACCTATGGTTTATTACGGCGATGAAGCAGGAATGTGGGGAGGAGATGACCCAGACTGCCGTAAACCAATGGTCTGGCAAGATTTAAATTATGAGCCGGAAGTTTCGCATCCTTTTAATAAACCTCGCCCTAAAGATGATGTTATTTTCAACCAAAACCTTTTTGATTGGTATAAAAAAACAATCAGCATAAGAAATGACAATCCTGTTTTAGCTTTAGGTGATATTAATTTTTTCTTAATCGATGATGAGAATGAAATATTAGGTTATGAACGAACATTTGGTGATGATAGAATGCTTATCATTTTAAATAATAAAAATAAAATTACCGACTGTAAACTCAATCTGAATAAATTACTGCCGGGTGAAAATATTTTCCAGGAACTAATCGAGGGTAAAGAATTTAAAAGCACAAATGGGATAGTTGATTTGACGCTCAAACCCTATCAAATAATGATCCTGAAGAAAGCATAGTTTAACGATGTCTTTAACTAACAAACAAAAAAACTGGATTGTTAAAAATCGTAAAAAATATTCAGTCAAGAAGTTGGCTGGCGAGCTTGGTGTTTCTGAAGATGTTGTCAATGATTTTTTAGAATCTCAAATTAAAAAAAGAACTCCATTTTACTTTTACATCATCCTAATCGTTCTGCCAATTTTATTTTTTGTATTGCTCGAATTGGGATTGCGGATATTTGGGTACGGCTTCAACTATGAGCAATGGGATATAGCAACAGAAGGTAAATTGATGCTCAACCACGAAGTTGCAAAAAGATATTTTTATGATATAAAAAGAATTCCATATTCCAACCAGGATGTTTTTGATGTTGATAAAAAACCAAACACTTTTCGGGTTTTTGTATTGGGCGGCAGCAGTGCGGCAGGATATCCATTTTCACCTCTCGGGTCATTCTCACGCTATATCAGAGATAGATTAACACTGTTATATCCTACATCTAAAATTGAAGTAATAAACCTTAGTATGACAGCTATTAACAGCTATACAATACGTGATCTATTTCCAGGTGTTCTTGAACAGAAACCAGATCTCGTACTCATTTATGCCGGGCACAATGAATATTACGGCGCACTCGGTGTTGGTTCATTGGAATCGCTTGGAACTTCCAGGGAAATGGTAAACCTGATACTTTACTTAAACAAGTACAAAACCGTTGAACTTTTAAGAAATACTATCCAATGGATAATGAAATTATTTTCAGGAAGTAATGAAGGACTAAGTGGAACGTTAATGTCACGCATGGCAAAAGAACAATATATAGGTTTTGACAGTGAAATTTTTAATGACGGAATTTCCCAATTCGAGGGAAACATTCGGGACGTACTTGATATGGCTAAAGAAAAGAATGTCCCCGTTATTTTATCCACATTAGCTTCAAATCTAAAAGACCAGCCTCCCTTCATCTCAATAAAAGTAGAGAATTTTCCACCTGCGGATAAAATTTATAACCAGGCTAAACAAGAACTCGGCAAGGGTAATAATAAAATAGCAGATTCTTTATTCAGGTTTGCCAAGGATCTGGATGGGTTAAGGTTTAGAGCACCCGAAAAAATGAATCGCGTAATAACTTCACTTAGTAATGAATATAATTTGCCGCTCGTAAATTTAGATTTTGTTTTCTCAACAATCAGTCCTGATGAAATTATTGGCAACAATTTAATGACGGATCACCTTCACCCAACACTTGAAGGTCAAATGATTTTAGGAAAATTATTTTTTGAGCAGATGGAACAATCAAACAATTTGCCGAAGACTAAAAAAATTAATTTATCTGAGAACGAACAGGACAGTATTACTGTTACTAATTTTCATTTTACACAGCTGGATTCTATTATAGGTGATTTCAGAATAAAGTTATTAAAGAACGATTGGCCTTTTATCAGTAAAGGAAAAAAGGTGTCAAACTCAGCAATATTAAATCTTGAAAATAAAGTGGACACTCTCGCCGCTGAAGTGTTGGACGATAAAATAACCTGGGAAGAAGCTCATAGAAAATTGGCAGCTCATTATTTGATGAAAAATAATCTGGATGCCTTTCTCAAAGAAATGGATGCGTTGATATCTCAGTACCCGGTAGTTGTGGAGTACTACGATTATGTGGCTAATGTATTAGATACAAATTAATGATTATAAGAAAGCATATAAATATTTAAAAACAGGTTATGAAATAAAGTCCAACGATTTTAAGACAAAATGGCTCGGGACTATAGATCTTTACAACGATAAACTTGAATCAGCTGAAAAGTATCTGAACGAAAGTCTTGAATATGATGCGAAAGACGCACAGGTATGGTATAACCTTGCAGGTATTTATGTGAAAAGAAATAATTACAAAAAAGCCCTTGAATTAGTTAACAAAGCAATATCGTTAAAGCCGAATTATCCTGAAGCTGTTAATCTGCAAAGACAATTGCTGAGTTCTGCACAAACAAACAAATAGCATTTCATTTTAATTAAATCTCATAAAAAAGAGGCTCAGCTTATTTGGGCGAGCCTCAAAAAATATCCCAGATATGCCAGTCCGCCATTGCGGATTAAAATCTGGCATATCTGAAATTTAGTTCAGTATTACTTCAGAAGTATCATCTTTTTTGAAGAAATAAATTCATTAACCTGAATTGTATATATATAAACTCCGCTCGAAAGTCCTTGCCTACCGGCAGACAGGTTTGAAGCATCAAAGTTGATTTCATATTTTCCTTCATTTTTTACTCCATTAAGAAATATTTTTATTTAAGTCTATTTTTTAATAATTTTTTGACAGCAAATAAAAAAGGACGTAATTATTCAGATGAATTTTTACGAAGCTACCTGTTTTGTTTGCTTTATGCGGCGGTGATGCAACACCGCCGTTTTTTATCTGGGGGAGACCGTTCTTTTTTCATTCTCTTTTCCCAAGTATAACAATCGCTTTGTTGTCATCATATCCGACAGCACCTACATCATTACCCTTGATATCAACTCTTCCCAATTCTCCATTTATATATGTTATATCCTGAAAATTCTTCCAGCCATTTCCATTGTAATGGAGCAGTAGTCCAAATGCACCGACGACTATAATATCGTTTGAAGAATTACCCCTGACTGCGTCCTTATAATAGGAAGGCAATTCCGTGTGTCTTGTCCAGTTTTCAGATAACGAACTTGTTGAGAATAAACCGTCACCACCAATGAAATACTTTTTCCCTGGGTACAAACCAAACTGTATGTAAGGAATTTGATAATCCTACTTCAGGAATCGTACTTACATTATTATTCTCAATATTTAATATTTCCTTTCCCTGGTTTAAGAACAAATCAGATGCAATACATATAATTTCATATTCCACATTAATGGTTTTATGTCCGTAGATATCGTAGATGTTCAATTCTGTCCCGCTCTCTATTTTTTGCCAACTAGAACCGTTATAGAAAGCAATTGCACCTTTATTACCAACTACATATAAATCAGTAGATGATTTTCCCCAAAGTCTTTGTGCAGTTTCTCCATTGTTAAATATTCCTCCAGTGTAACCGGTGTAATTAACTAACCAAAATGCTTGAATAATACTTTGACCATCAAAAAGAAATACAGCGCCACTAGCTAACCATATCTCAGTTGTACTTAAAGCAAAAACACCTGTTGGAATTATATAAGAATAGCCTCCAGAGGGATTTTTAGCCGTAATCCTTTTTACTTCCCATTTAGAGCCATTCCAGTGTATGAGTCCATATGGATTTGGATCTGGTTGTCCCAGAGTGTCATTCATGTAAATCTCGCCGCATGCCCAAATGTTGTTTTCATCAAGTATTGCTACATCATAAAGCACGCTGCTACTGTGTTCGCCAAACGTCCACGTTTGAAAAGTGAAATTGTGGCTGGTGGTATCAACACCATTGCCGTCAGGCGGTGGCTCTACTGAGTTACACGCAATTGTGCTTAATAATAGAAAGGGCAGAATTGTTTTCGTAATCATAACAGTCATCTTTTTATTTAATAATAGGTTAAAAAATATAAAATTAAAAAGTAACTGCTTAGGGAATAATAAATGGATGTTAAATACGTACATTGTTTTAGAAGATAAATTTCGGAGTTTCCTACAGACGGTTTTCTCTGAGAAAGTGTTAAATATTTTACGAAAATGTTTCAAGTCGATTCCCTGCTTTTTCTCAATAGTTATTTAAGAATAATTGTGGTACTACTGTTATAATTGCAACAATTGTGCTAAGCAGTGCGGTTAAGATTTTTTATAATATTCTCGAGAAAAAATTTATAAAACTTTTTCCTGCGACAGTTTTGTTTCAACATTGCGAAGATGATGACGTTCTAAGAAACGATAAATTTTCGTATCAAAAAAAAAGCTCACTTTATTCAAGTGAGCCTCAAAGAATTGTTTATTACTTCAACAAAAGTTATTACTTCAGAAGTATCATCTTCTTGGTAGAGATGAAATTATCTGCAGTAAGTGTATAGAAGTAAATACCACTACTGAAATTTGTAGCCTTGAAATCAACTTCATAATTTCCGTTTGTCAATTCACTGTTGATTAATGTCGCTACTTCTTCTCCCAAAAGATTGAATACTTTAAGAGTAACAAGTCCCTGTTCCGGGACACTGAACCTTATTGTGGTTGACGGATTAAACGGATTAGGGAAGTTTTGTTCAAGTGAATACGTTTGTGGATTGCCTGGAATTTCTTGAACGTTATCAATCCATCCCATTGGATGATCTTCCTCTGGTTGCGGACTATTACTCCAAACATCTAGCGGCATTGTCCAAGGAGTATCAAATGTCCTGGCACCACCGCTTTGACCAACAAATCTTACTCTGCAATCTCCCTGGCTAATTACAGTACCCGCCGGACCTTCCTGAACAAGATTACCCGAACTTGTAAATGCATAATTATATAAGAATCCATTGAATGAAGGACCATCAATTGTGAGTGTACCTTCATAAACCATATCATTGTTCGCATCTGTTAATTCAAGAACTCGTGGGTAAGTTCCCGGCCAGGTTAATCCATTAACAGCATAGTATAATGGTTGTCTCGGTATCCAGTATACAGTATCAGTTGCCGGAACAAAGACGGGATCAGTCCCTTGTGAATCTGCAAGAGTAGCATTTGTCATATCAACCATAAATGTACATTCAACAGTTGTTCCAGAAGGAATTACCCAATCAGGATTAATATTTCCCAACCAGGCATATGAAGCCGATTGACCAGGATCTCCCTGAAAGATTATACCACGGTTTCTGTCTGTACCATTTGTATTTCGAATTGGAACTTCCCATCCTGTATTAGGATACGAAGAATCTGCTGAATTTACGAAAAATTTATATAGCTGGTTGCTATTCAATACCTCTTGAACGAAGGGAATCTCTAAAGTCCAATGATCTGGATTTGCAGCATCCTGAGTCATATGGGATTTTTCAACATCGCTACCATTCCAACCATTAAAAGCCCCACGTATTTGAACTGAATCTACATTGGGATCAAATACTCCCAGCTCAGTCAAAACACTCATATCAACTTCGAAGAAAATATTTCCATCGGCGAGCTGAACGTTTGGATTTGTATTATTCCACCATCTTGATACATCATTAGTACCATCATGAACACCATAAACTCTGTTGCCATTCTGAGGACCACCCATTACAATATCGTCACCTTCCGCTGGACTTTCCCAGGTTCCATTACCTGCAGTGGTTGCGCTATAAAGAAATTTATAAAAAGCTAATTGTCCTGATATAAATGAATCAGCAGCAACGGATACGGTATATATTGTGTCATTATCCGGATCAAACATCTCAATCGCGTCCGTCCCCCAATTTGTGAAGTCACCTGCAATAAATACATGATCAGTTGCGGGATCAAAATCACCCTGAGCCGGCAACTGCATATCTATGCTGAAATCAACTGGAGCAGGAACACCGGTGTACGGAGTATAATCATCAAAAAATGAAGGGTCAACAGTCATATTGGAAGCACCTACAACTACTGATCTATTACCCTGGGTTTCATCTTTTCCATCCCATCCTAATCCAATGTTAAACTTATACCCATAAGTTGAATTAGGGGCCATAGCAATAGTGAGAGTATAAACACTATCATTGTCCGGATCCGTCAATACTTTTTCACTATTTGCCGGAGGTTCATTTAACCAGTTATTAAAATCACCAGGACATGTAACAACGTCTGTCGCGGGATTAAAATAACCCGTATGTATTTTAACGCTCATATCCACCTGAAAAGTAACATCAACTGTTTGAGCTTGGAGAAAATCTACGGTGGTTAAGAATAAGAAAGTTATCAGAAAAATTTTTCTCATATTAACTCCTTTTTTGGTTCTCTAATAATTTGTTAATTAAATAATAATGTCAATTAGTCTCAACTTAGAATGTGTAAAACTACTCTAATTAAAATTGAAATGAAACAGCAAAACTGTTTGTATAATTTAAATATTTTGAATCTTGATAACTATAATCGAATCCGACGGCAAAAATTCCCAGGGCGTAATTCAATCCTACACCAAGTGTTAAACCTTCCTGGTTGTCCTCTAAAAACAAACCACTATATCCCCCTCTTAAAAAGATCAGATTATCAAAGAATGAAAATTCTGCACCAATATTTGCATACTCAAGATTGTCACTAGGATGTGTAGCATCGATCGCAATGATTAGTCTTTGGCCGTCAAAAAATTGAAAATCTTTTGAAATACCAATTTGTAAGTTTAATGGTAATTCGAAATCATCAGTTTTATAGTAAGCGTCAACCGTTTCATTGTTACCTTGTCTAGAAGGGTCAGAATCATACCGAATTAAAAGATCCTCACCTGTCATTGACATTGGAGGACCATAGTTAGAAATCATAGCTGCAAAATTAATTCCATAAAAAGGTGTTTTGAATAATGTCCCAACATCAAAAGCAACCCCATTAGCAGATGAATTAAATATCTGTTCAGTAATATATTTTACAGTCATTCCTGCAGCGAACCATTCAGTAAGACTTATAGCATAAGATAGTCCGAAAGCATAGCTGCCAGCCGAGAATTTTTCTCCGGTACCTTCAGGATAATATTCGGTAGTCACATCCATTTCACCATAGTCTAGAGCGGTAACGCTAATTCCGAAACTACCTAAGTCTTCAAAAGGCATTACAAATGCAAAATAGTTAAGATTTATATCAAGGTCATTAAATAGATTGGTGTATGTAAACATTGCCTCCGACTTGGTAAAATCCGCTGTGCCTGCAGGATTCCAATAGAGAGCTGATGCATCATTTGCGATTGAAGTAAATGCACTACCCATTGCGTTTGCATGTGGACCAATTCCCACACTTAAAAATTTCGCTGCTGTTGTACCTGTTTTAGAAACCTGGCAAAACCCAAAACCGTGAAACAGAACGAAAAAAATAGCAATAACAAGTAAAAACTTTTTCATATTCTGTAAATCTCCTTGATTAATTCTACTCAACTTATTTGGAGTTAATCATTTTATAATAGCAAATTTTCCAACTTTAGTACCCTATTCCCGGAGCATCCACATGGTATATGTAAACACCATATGAAGCCGAGAGCCTATCTTTTGTTAATAAATCCCACTCCGCTGTTCCATCAATCAAATTACTTTCATGTTGTATTTCCTGAACGAGTTCACCACTGACAGTAAAAATTCTGATTGTACAACTATTGGGCAAGTGAGTAAAATGAATTGAACGTGGACCACGACCACTGCTATAAGGATTTTTTTCCTCCCATAAAGCATTTGCCAAATACGGATTAGGTACAACTTTTATGTTATCAAGATCAGCTTTTGCCTGATCATTATCGATGTAACCTTTCTTTGCAACAAATCTGAATATATCAGAAGAAAGGAAAGGCTTGATAATAGATAATGTTGCTGTATCACCGGATTCAGGAAACACCAGGTTTGCAACACTAGTATCTACTCTCTGAGAATAGAACCACCAGGTTGGATTTAAAGTAGTATCTGTAGAGCTGGGTTCAAGGAATATAATCCTATCTGCAAGTGCATATCCATTTGATGAGAAACAACCGATTGGACAAGGGCCTGAATGATCAACTTCAACGAATCCAAAATTAATAAATTTATCTTCGCTTACATTGAAGACTTTAAAGTTGACTGGCATAGATTGATACACAACGTTGTTGTATACAAAACTTGTAGATGTGCCAAAACCCAGATCACCAAAAATTATCTTGTAGTCATTTGGCTTTTGCCGCCCTTTTGGTTCCGAAGATCTCGGTGGCTTATATTTTTCTAAAACAAAAGGGGTTACATCAGGATCGTTCCACCCGGAATTGTTTACATCTAGTTCAACTTTACTGGCATTGTCAAATGCAAGTTTAAATCCATCAATTATCTGACCTTCGTCACCTGCACCGAAATCCGTACTCTTTTCAATTAAAACAAAATTTGCTGAAGAATCGTAAAGTGTATAATTTTTTGTTGTCAAAGTATCGGTAGCACCTGATTTAATTGTATCTTCAAAAGTGATATAATAAGTGTGTCCTTCCTTAATTTCATTAGGGTCAATAATTTCATAATTGACGCTGCTGGTAGTATAACCTTTTACGAGATCGATGGTGCCTAAAGTTGGCTCATTGTATCCACCAGCCGGGGCTTCAGGAGTTATTTTGGCAACGTTTTTACCGATACTTTTAAGACTGCCATCTGAATTTAAAGAAATGCTGATGTTGCATTCTGAAGGTGATATACCACCGGCATTATATCCAAAATCATATGAAGTGATAGCATAATAATAGGTGAATCCATTTTTTGCATCCGTATCCACCCAGGAATGTTGTAACCCAGTATCGTCTCCCAAATTAAAATGCACACCTTCAAAGCCAAGAGAATCGTAACCCATAATTCCGTCTTCAAGATCAAATTGAGCAATCGGAAGTAGATATGTCGGGGAGCCCTGTGCGTTTGTTATTACTTTTGCGTCCAAAAAAGCTGGATCTGATGCTCTATAGATTCTATATCCCTCGAAGTCGTAACCATTGCCACCAATATTATCTATATAAGCATCGAATGATCTTTCAGCTTCATCATCCCAATACAAAGTAACTTTATTATCTCCAGGGATCGCAGTAAGTTTTGGGGCATAGGGCGCATTCGCAAACCGATAATCATTATTATATGTTTGTTGTGCATATCCTTTTTTCTTGAGTACGGCATTTTTTCTAATTTCTCCATTGGGATCGAGAACTGGTCCATTAGCTAAAATAACGGCTAATGAAATTGGTTCTGTTTGTCCAGGCTCTAAAGGGAATAAACCAGAGGAAACATATAAATTATAATCGCCTTCCTCAGTAAGAGCAGGATCAAAATAATTACCTGGTATTAAAAAATTTGTCCATATTTCATCATCTGTTTTCGTATCAATCCAACTGGATGATGGTTCGTAAAATGAACCGGTTATTCCAATTTGATCTGTTTCGGAAACATCGGTTACATCAACTCCCGGCTCCCCGGGTAATCCAAATCTCGCACCGGAGGTAGGTTTACCATCACCTTCACCAGGATCACCGGTATCGGCAACACCATCTAGGCCGACATCATCAGTTAATGGATTCCAATCACCATCGTTATCAATTCCATCGTTTCGTGACTCATCAATCATTGCATCTATTCCCTCATCTATATTTTCATCGATTGCTCCATTATCGTCATTGTCAACACCGTCTGCATATTTCTTACCTAGAGAAGATTGAGTAACATTGTAAAGAATAATTTTGTTGCTGACTTTATATCTATTATAAGTATCTGATGCGGCCATATCAATCATCGATTGAGTAATAGTAGGACTCCCGTCTTCGCCGTTGTCATCATTATCAATGTAATCCTTAAATGGCAATCCAATATCATCGTTCTCAACCATTATTAAATTGATCACACTATTTTGTACGGGGTCATTCTCTGGATCTGGAGGCCATCTTTTCCATTGATCGTTTGCTGATTGATCCACCATTTGTTGTGTAACTAAAGGACTGTTTTCTTCACGATGGAATTGAGGATGTTCAATAAACCATGAGGCATCTATTGATTGACCAATATGGTCAGCATAAGTTACACCTATCTGATCCTGAAAAACAATATGAGTCTTATTTTCATCAATCAGTCCGTTCCCATTGTTATCAATTCCATCAGTTCTTTTTGGATCATTTCTTGGAATGTTGTCATCGCTCTCACCAACTAACATTTCCGCTGTAACTCTTGGACCCATCTCCGGGCTGTCATCATCATCATCAATTCTATTTACTGCATTACCAGGAGTTTCGAGAAATGCGCCACCAACTATCCCAACAGGATCATTACCAAAGGCAGGATCTGGCGAACGATTATCAGCATTTCTAGACCAGGCAATATCATTCTTTAAATCAAATTCGGAAAGATTACCCTGGCCTTCTCCGCCAACAAAGTCAGCCCACAAAATGGTGGCACCCACTTTTTTTATAGGTTTTGTTCCATCATTTTTGATTTTAAATAATAGATATAAAGCATCCTGAACAAGAATCTGGGACCAAGCCATAACTCTAACGTCAAGTACAATACCCAAACCTTTTCTCGTTAAATCAGTAGTATCTGGGAAATAATAAGCATATCTATCGTAATTATTATCCGCAGCATGAAAATACATTTCCTGGTCCGCATTAAAGATATCTTTTCCAAAATAACCATTCCACTTTCCTGCCCATCCCGGATCGGTATCATCCCCCAATTTATCAGGCCAGGTATTAGGCCATGTGGTGGGATCGTTACTTGTTGCAAACCCTTCTGGATTACTTTCATTAAAGTATCCTCGTACGGGTTCGAAATTCCATGTTTTTCCTGAGGGTGATTGTAAATAATGACATCTGGAAACAATGTGTTTGATATCTCCCTGATCATCAACTACCTCACCTCCAACCATTATTCCCGCAACAGCAAGGTAAACTTGCCCTGTATTTTTTGGCCACTCATATGGTGTCTGCTCATATATCGGAACCCCTGCTTCTCTACCTGTCATACCATAATTAAAAACAGTGGTTCTTATCTGGTTACCTTCCATTTGAGCTTTTCTTCTATATTGGGCATCTCCTCTTTCATCACTAGGAATATATTGCCCATATAAATTTTGAGCTAAAAAGAAGAGCAGGAAGTAATAAATAATTGAATTTTTTGTAATTGCGAACATTAAAATCCTCCGGTAATCTTATACCATTAAAAAGAAATTTCTAATCCGAGTTGAACGTTTCTTGGTTCACCATAATGATCAGGATATTTTACATATTCTTCTACTGTATTAGGTCTTTGCGAATTCTCTCCGATCGTCTGCGTTTCAGTTGTAAAATTAGGTTGTCCTGTATCACCAAAAACTCTTACTGCGTTTTTATTATCTAGTAAATTGAACACTCTTAGAAAGAGATTTAGATCAATCCCACTAAATAAAAAAGTTTTATCGATTTTAAGATCAAGAACAAATTGACTAGGAATTCTGCGACTGTTTTCGATTAAACCCGATGTAATACCTCTATCTGCTGTGTACTGTGTAACGGTTGGTGTATAAGGCAAACCAGTTCCATAACGTGCTAAAAGACTAAATCCCCAATTATCAAAACCAGTATATAATGAAGCATTGAGTAAATGATTCTGATCCCAATCCATAGGTATCAAATAGAGACTCGGTTCATCATTTCCAGATGCGGCATCAAACGCAGCCTCTGGTGTAGAGTTACTTCCTTGGGCAACCTGATAGGTATAATTTATATCAAATGAAAAATAATTCCCAAATCTTTTGTTTAATGTTAAAGTTATTCCTTTTACATTTGCATAATCTTTGTTGGTGAAGATCGAATACGTAACGAGATTTCTCGTTTCAATGAGAGCTCCGGCTTGAATCCAGTCTCTAATATCCCTATAAAAAAAGGTTACATCAACTAAATAATCTTTTAGGAATTCTTGTCTGAATCCCAATTCATACATTACAGTACTTTGAGGTTTCAGATCAGGATTTCCAAAGACGCCAATGTTATTACCCGAATTCGGAACTTTATACAGTCCGTTTTGATATAGATATTGATATGGTGGAATCTGAAGAAAGTGTCCATAAGAAAAATGGACTACCCCGGTTGAACTTACTGGGTAAGCAATACCGAAGCGAGGACTAAGGTATACTTTTTCCGTTGCATCCTTATAAAAATATGGCTCCAAATAACTATGATATTGCAGTATATACTCGTCGGTCCATCTATCGTCGGGCAATTCTAAACCAAAGTATGATGGTGGATGAAGTGGAGCATAAATATTCGGATCAGTTACATCTGTCGGTACCTGACCTTGCGAATCAAAATAATCCAACCGCAATCCAAAATTGATTATAACATTCTCAATCTCAACTTTATCCTGAGCATAAATTGATGCCTCAAGTGGGCTATTTTCATATTTATATCTGTTTGTTTGAGTTGTGTCTGGTATTGAAGGATGAAATGGGACCACCTCAACTCCATCTACTCTTAAAGGTTCAAGCGTATAATCATCAAATTTCAAAGTATTTGTTTTTATTTCAGCTCCAATTTTTATTAGATTTTCCGCATTCACCTGGCTATTAAAATCAGCCTTCCCAAAGAATGTATTTGTTTCCCTGTAAAATCTATGCAAATTTGTTCCCACAGTTCTGAAAGAATAATCATCTGGCCGAATCAAAGAATCGGGATGTAAATACCTTGAATCAAAGGGATCCTTATATAGATACTCATTAAAATCTTTAAAAGAAATATGAACCTTTTATATCGTAAAATGTTGAAGAAGAAAGCATATGAGTTAAAGTTGCCGTGAGATTATAGCTTCGTGCATATTTGTTTACATCCCCATCAGGATTCCATCTATACTCGTGATTGTAATCTTGAAATTCAACATTAGAATATAAACCTTCGAACAATATTTTTATTTCTTGAACAGGTAGAATGCTAATATTTCCTTGTGCAAATGTATTACTACTCCAATTCATTGGAACAGTTGTTCCATCACCTTCAGTTCCATCCGGGTTATATCTTCGTTCACCATAAAGGTATCCATCATCATAAAAATATCTTCCATTTAAAAAGAAAGTAAGTATATTGTTTGTGAAAGGAACTGGTCCACTCAGACTTCCCTGAAAATTATAATTCGAAAACAAATTATTATCATCAATGTGAGGGAAATATTCTGTAAAATTACTTATATGATCTCCAGTATAGACTAAAATATTTCCGTGATAATTTATACCTCCTTCTTTTGTAACAGTATTTACAATCCCCGACATTGCATTGCCATATTCAGCATTAAAAGTGCCGCTGATTACCTGCAATTCTTGAACACTGTAATTATCAATTTCAATTCCACGGCTGTTATCGTATCCGTCAGTTATTGAGACACCATTTACCCAATAAGCTACTTCATTTGTTCTACCACCTCTAATATGAAAACCACCGTCAGCATCTCTAGTTACTCCAGGCTGAAGCTGAAGCACTTCATCAAAATCAGCAACTGGTAGAACTTCTATTTGCTCTGCACTTACAAGTGATTGGCTAGAAGTAACATCTTTTTTGAGAAGATCTTGTTTACTCTGAACGACGATCTCTTCCAATTCTACGGCGGATTCCGATAATGTAAAATCAACCGTAGTAGTTAGATCAATAGAAACCGAGACATTTTCGATTAAGACAGGTTGGTAACCAATATATTGAGCTTTTACACTATAATTGCCCGGTGGGATATTCAGTATTACATAGTTACCGTCAATATCTGTAGCAGCTCCTAGATTTGTTCCAACTATAATTATATTAACAAAAGGTAAAGGCTCTCCAGAATCTTTGTCGGAAACCATTCCTGTAATTTTTCCAGTTGTTCCCCCGAAAGTAGTAGTAAGAAAGCAGTTAGAAAAAATTAAAAAAAACAGTAAGATTTTTTTCATACAATACTCCTTAATCTGAAACTCTTTTTAATTCTCTTTTTCAATTATTTAACCCAACTATTTCATTAGAATATAGCACATTCTCATTTACACTAATATTTATTTTCCCACGAAATTTTTGAATGTAATCATATAAAATTTCTTCCTGATTTTCAAATTGGCTCGCTTTAATAACTTCACTTTTTACCACATCGAAATCTATGGGTTTACCGTCTTCTTTTCCCAATAATCTGAATATCCCAAAAATACCTTCTATCTTGACTGGACCAATAATTTGTCCAACCTGAGAATTCCAAAACAAATCTTTGTAGCTGCCAAATTTAGAAATAGGAGAGTAACCCATAATACCATCATTTTTTGCAGACCATTCTCTCAATGAATATTCTTTTGCTAACTCACCGAAGTCACTTCCTTCATTCAATAAATTTACTAAGTTGTTTGCCAGCTCTTCATTGCTAACAAGAATTTCCTGAAGATTTATCTCGGGTTCTGTTGAAAATAAATGAATGTTTTCTTTATAAAATTTATAAACAACTGAATCGGGAAGTTGTGCTTCACTAATTATCTCATCCCTCTTAAACTTCAAAAATGCGCCTATGTCCAACTTTTGAATTTTATCAACAACCACCCGGGTAGTATCATAGCCTTTACTGACAGCAATATTATAAAGAGAATCTTTTAATATTAACCCTTCTATTGCATCCTGTAAATTTTCAATTGAATTTATTCTGTCTCGTTGATATGAAGGCAAATCAGAAATTTTCTTTTCTATCTCCGCCTGCGTGTAAACCTTATCGATGAATTTTACACATTGTTCATCTCCTGAATTATTGACATCAAACTCTGCATTACTGATGCTATATATGTTGCCTAAAATTTTTTCCAGAACATTCTCATTAAAATTAATTTCCGATTCATCAAAAATACTATTAATGTATTCTTTCTCACTTGGTTCCTTCTTCCTCATTTTAATGACATCTTCAAGATGAGCTTTCTTTCTTTGGAATTCAGATTCTGTCAAAAGAGGATTTGAAATCCTGTCTTCCACTTTTATAATACTGTATCCATACTCGGTTTTTACGGGCGGAGATATTTCTCCAACCTTAAGAGAGTAAGCTGCATCTTCAAATGCTGGATCCATATCACCCCATGTGAAATAGCCAAGATAGCCGCCATTATTCTGTAAGATAGAATCGGTAAAAACTTGTTTCGCAAGAGTATCAAAATCCACTCCGGCTTTTACAAGTTCGTACAAATTATTTGCATCTTCTTCAGATTTAGCGAACAGGTGCCTGGCAGCAATTTGATCATTCACTCTTGAAAAAGCTTGTCTCATTTCCTGTTCGCTTACAGTTATTTTGGCATAAACTTCCTGGTCCTTTAAATATGCAAGAACGGTTCTTACCTTTATATCCTCTAACTCCTTTAGATACATCGGGATCATTCGGAACTTTTTCATTAGCGTCATAATAATAGAGAAGTATCTCATTAATCATATTATCAAGAACCGACTTGCGGACAACCATATTATCTTTTGCACCTGTTGAAAAAAGAAAGTTGGAGTATCTTTCATTAAACTCTGACAAGGTAATTTGATGGTTCCCCACTGTGGCTAAAATATGAATATTTGCTTGCTGCGAATACCCATTGACAGAAAGACAAGTAAATAATGCAAATAGTAAGCTTATTCTCATTTGTTTATACTATTTATCATTGAATTTTTACTACCCTAATAAAATTTCTATTTCGTAAATAGGAAAATACATCAATTAAAATTCTATTATAAATGCAATAAAAAATACAGTCTTCATGTCTGCACTTAATAGCACTTAGCATTTACAAATACACAGAATCAATAAAGAGAGCTAGATATAGGGTCAATGAAGGAATGAAAAGTAATACATGCTTAACAAACTATTTGGCTTTCAGATTTGATTTCTTATTTTAATAAAATCATTTTCTTTGTCTGAGAGTAAGACCCACTAACTATTCTATAGAAATAAATCCCGCTCGATAAATTTTTTACATTAAAAGATGTTTCATAGGAACCAGCCATTTTATATTCATCAACTAAAGTTTCAATTTCTTTTCCAAGTGCATTAAATACTTTAATTGATATGTTCGCCGCCTGAGGAATAGAATATTTTATCTTCGTACTTGGGTTAAACGGGTTCGGATAGTTTTGTAAAAGTGTAAATCCTTCTAAAGGTATTTCATCATCCTGAGCCAGGATTATTCCGCTTCCAAATTCATATACTTTGTAACCCCAGGGAGGTAGTGTCAGCTCAGTATTTTCATCAAAATAAACCGAGTCATTTGAAAAAGCATCTCTGTAACTGCCAGTATACAGATTACCAAGCAATGTAAATGTTTTTTCCTGATTAGTTAAATTAAAAATTTCAAACACCTTGTATTCTTCTTTTTCTCTGATGAATGTAAAAATTGAAGGATTATTTGTTGTTGGTATTCTCTCAAGTTGGGCACCTTCCTCACCATTCCATAAGGCTTTATTAACTTTCTTAAGATTGAATAACTTCGAATATATGTCTGCAAACGGATGCGGCTGCCAGCTTATTTCATCTTTATCAAAAAATAGTAACCGATGATTCAGACCTGTTTCTTCTCCGCTATAGATAAGAGGCACACTTCTGAAAGTAGAAGTTAATACTATGAACTCTTCTGTTGCATCACCAAATTGTTCGAAATCAGTACCGTAACCATGAATTTTCATCGTGATTTGAAGTGAAGTACATTCGATAATGAGAGTAGGAAAAGAATGTGTTTTCATTATTTACATATCCGCTTAGATTATTTGCATTATTGGTTCCTGCAACTATATTATTCAAGACACCGCTCCCAAAACCGTGATATCCCCAACCATATGTCATATCAAATCCTGCTGATTGATATTGAGCTCCATCATCTTCTGCAAGCATAAAAAGTTCCGGCTTTAAACTTTTAAGTTCAGGAATTGCTTCAGACCAGAAATCAAGAGGCATAAAACTAACGGCATCGCATCTGAATCCATCAACTCCCGCTTCTATAATCCAGTATTTCATTGCTTCTATCATATAGTAACGTAATCCTTGCTGCGAATAATCCAATTGAATTACATCCGTCCAGTTAGTGCCTGGAGGCGGGACAAAATGACCCTGTCCATCAGTAACATACCATTCTGGATGTGTTAAGGTCAAATTCATTATCCCAGGAAGTATGATTACCAACCCAGTCCATCAATACAAACATACCTTTTGCGTGAATTGTATCAACAAGAGCTTTGAATTCTTCAAAGGTACCAAACTCAGGATTTACACCATAATAATCTTTTACTGAATAATAACTACCCAGTGTACCTAAGCGATTTACAATTCCGATTGGGTGTATCGGCATGAACCAGAGAATCCCGACACCCATATTTTTTAGTCTGTCGAGATGTGTTGAGAACTCAGCGAAAGTACCGGATTGAGTGTATTGTCTAACGTTAACTTCGTAAATGCCAAGATTATAACTCCATTCAGTATGGCTTTGTGAAAAAGAGTTGTTTAAAAAAAGTAGAAACAGAGTTATAGTTAAAATAGTATGTTTATAAACTTTCATGCTTTCAAATAATAATATTAATAGATAAATGTGTTTTAGTTATATTAATAATTGAAATACAAGTATTAGTGTTTCAATTTATTATCGACTCATTAAAAAAAATTACTTCAACAAAATAAGTTTCTTTGTTTCAGTAAATTTTCCGCTTTGCATTCTGTAAAAATAAACTCCGCTCGGAAGATCTTCCCCCTTAAATTCGACCTTAAAATTTCCACCAGGTTTTTCTTCATTCATTAATGTTGAAACTGTATTACCAAGAAGGTCAAATATTTTTAAACTTACAAAACTTCTTTCAGGAATTCTAAAACTTATAGTCGTTTTCGGATTAAATGGATTCGGATAATTCTGATATAATTTGAAAGAGTAATCCATATGATCTGATGAAGGAACTCCGGAAGCGACTGAATCAAAAACAGAGATTGAACTTAGAAGTTCTCCCGAAAAATCGAATAATGTAACGTTCTCCCATGGAGAACCCAAAGAAAGAACGGAAATCCATTCCGGAGCCCAGTAGAATAACCCCATACCTTGGTTACCTGTAGTATTTTGAACAATATTTATCAGATCTCTCAAAAAATTTGTTTGACCTTCAACGGTTGCAGGATATCCAGAGAGAAGCTGTCCCGGTTCACCAACAATATTTTGAGTATTATCGTACCAATCCAATGTCCAGGGATACGCGGTTTCAACAATAATAATTTCTTTATCATATCTTTGAGCCAGATCGTCTAAATTGAATTCCAAGTCATTTAGCGTACCTTGCCACCATGGATAGTAGGATAATCCAATAATATCGAATTCAGCATTTTGTGTTATCAAATGGTCATAGAACCATTTGCTGCTATTATTATCTCCCCCACGATCGATATGAATCATAATTTTGACTGTATCACTCGGACCTATACTTTCATTGACACCACTAATCCCTTGATTGATCAACTCAACTAGTTGGGCCCATTGTAGAGGAGTGTTGAATTGGTCACAAACACAACCATCGTTCCAAAGCATCCCGCAAGTTATTTCATTACCAATCTGAACAATGTCCGGTAGTGTGTTTTGATCCTTCAGGGCTGTTATTACATTACGAGTATATTGATAAACGCTGTCCTTAAGTATTTGAAAAGATAAGTTGTCCCATGCAGCGGGTTTTGTTTGATGGCCGGGATCTGCCCAGGTATCAGAGTAATGAAAATCTAATAAAAACTTAAATCCAAAGGATTTAATTCTACTCGCCATTGAAAGAGTTTTTTCAAGATTGTTATATCCGCCCGAAGGCGTGTGCCAGAGCCTTAAACGAATGAAGTTTATTCCATGATCTTTAAAGATCTGCAATGCATCTTTTGGATTCCCATTTTCTTTGAAGATTCCTCCATTATTTTCAATCTCACTCAGGACAGAGAGATCAACTCCTTTTATAAACTCTGAACCAACTCCACCAGAATATTTAAATTTTTGTTGTGCTGAAAGCTGAAGGCCTGCAGAAATGATTATTATTGCAAGAATGTTAGTTCTGTTATTAAACATATAACTTTTATTTCTATACATCGGTTTTAAAACGCTCCATAAACTTTTCATTTATAAAAGCATTTGTTTTTCATTCGAAAATCAGACTTTTGAAATGTTTGTTTTCTAATTATTAACTATGATATTTAATTTGACCATATGATCATCGTTTGATATTAATGAACTTAATTAGGTTTATCGTTTATAATTTTTTAGTGATATGTTTTGAACAGTTTCGACTTTTCTAACAAAAGATTATTAGGTAAGATTCGCAAATTTAGCTTTGCGATTTAAAATTTAATTGTTCTTATTTGTAATTTGAAACAATATGAGGTTAATTATCCTTCTAAACCTAGCATTTTCATTAACCGATCGTGAGCTTCCTCTGGCACTTCAACATTATATTTTCTATAACACTCGATTGTAATCTCAACTGATTTAAAATAATCACGGCAATTGGGACAAGAATCTAAATGTTGCTTTATATCAATACATTTTTCATCGTTCAGTTGTTCACCGAGGCTTTCGCAGACATGCTTCCTAACTTCGTTACAAGTTATTTTTTGCTTTTTCATTAACTAAACGCCTCGTTAATCTCTTTCCTCAGAAACGCTCTCGCTCGATGAAGTCGTGATTTTACTGCAGGTATTGAAAGTTCCGTCACCTGTGCCGTCTCCTCCGTCGATAATCCTTCTACATCACGCAATAAAAAAACTACCCTGTAATCCGGTGACAGGTTTTGAATTGCTTTGTCCAAAATCTTTTTTAGTTCCAAGTTTTCAGTTTCCTTATATGGAATTGAGTTCCAATCTGCTGCATATTTTTCTTCAAAGAGATTTTCTTCATCATCGAGAGAAACGAATGATCGGCTTTTTATCTTACGAGCCATCATCAGGCAATGATTAGCCACAATCCGGTACAACCATGTAGACAACTTTGAGTTGTGGTCAAACTGATGTAAAGATTTTACCATGCTATAAAATGTTTCCTGCATTATTTGCTCAGCATAGTTTTTATCTCGACAAATTTTAAACGAAAAATTATAAATCGTTTGTTCGTATTTTTTAACTAACTCAGCGAGTGCCTGCTTATCACCAGATTGTGCTTTTTCTATAAGTTGTTTTTCTTCCATCGGTAAGATGATTGTGAAAAATTTAGGATTCAAAACTAATGAAATTATAAATATGTTTCTCACACTTTTAACGATCCAGATAGTTTATTTTTGCACTTTGATAACCAGATACCTAATTTTATATTTAGCTATTAATTTGATAATTACTGTTTAATATATGGCCTTATTCAAATCTCTTAGAGATATAAAGCACAATAAATTGCTGACCGGCGTAAACGATGCTGTTGTAACATCAGTTTTTGACCCTAAAGAAATAAAGGAAGCCAGGGAAGGTGAATTATTATATAAAACAGGTGATACAAGCAATTCAATTTACCTCATTTTAAAAGGTGAAGTAAAACTAAAATTTCCATCTCATAGTTATGTATCCACCAAAATTCACAATGATTTTTTCGGTGAGAAAGAACTGGTTGAGGAAACAAAAAGAATTTCTTCTGCTATGGCATTTAGCAGACTTATATATTATAAAATTGATAAGACTTCCCTTGGCCAACTCCTAAAAAAGAATTCTTCCATTGAAGCCAATCTGAAAAAATTTGGAGAGTTCAAACTGCCAGAAGCATCTGTTGAATCAGAAAGAAAAATTAACATTACTGAAAGAGATAAACCTGTTAGTTTTCGAGTTTTTTCAAATGGAAATAAATTAGAGGAAGATAAAAGTGTTGAGAAAGAACCACCGCCTGTTTTAACCCAGCAAATTTTACCAGATCTTGAGTCAATAGAAAATTCCCTTGAGGAAGAAGAAGATATAATCTTGAATGAAGATAATATTGAACTTGAAAAAGCTCTGGAAAAATTGCAGGAGATGAATATTGAAGCTCCCGAAGATGACCTGGAAGAAGTGATTGAGGAAAACGAAGATGAAGAAAGTAAAGATATCCAACCTTCGATTGAGGAAAACTCTGAAGTTCCTGATGAACCACAACCAATAGAAGAACCCCCTCCAAGTCTGAAAGTTCAGGAACAAAAAAATCCGGTAAACGTTGAGACCGGAATAAATCGGGAAATAGTGAGAAGAATTTTACATTCTCTTAACGTCATTTATAGTGGTATAAGTATAACGGAGCTTGTTAAAAACACTAAACGTGCATTAAGAGATCTCACAAATTGTGAAAGCGCTGATATTGTATTCGTTGATGAAAAACTTTCGAAAATGTTCAAAGTGATTACTAAGGGTGGAAAGAGCAAGAACGAATATTTTGAGATGAGCGAAGGTTTGACAGGATTTTGTGCCATTCAAAAAAGCACAATTAATTATGATCGTCCAACAGAAGACGATCGCTTCAACCCGAAGATTGATCACCCTGGTTCTTCAGGATTAAAGCGAATACTCTACTTCCCTATTATCAGCGACGCAGGAGAAACAGTTGCTGTTTTACAGACAGCACGGGATAATAACAAGTTTTCAGAAGATGATATTTGGTGTCTGACCATGGTCAGTAAGCAAATGGAAACAGCAATCACTAAGACAAAAACTCTCGAAGAAATGATGAGCTCTGAGAAATTAAATTTAGGAAAAAAGCTCACAGAGATAATCACCAAGGAAATTCATATACCGATTGATATTGTAGACAGTTACGTAAAGATTTTGCATTCAAAAAATCTCCCGGCTGAAACTGATGACTTAATCAGGATGATCCAGAAACAGACTACTTCTGTTATAGAAGTCACAGATTCGATTTTAAAAGTTTTGGTTGATGAAATCGTTCTTGTAGACAGTAAAGTGCATTTTAATGAATTTATTGACGATGTTCTGGAACTACTTTCTGAGTATTGCGAATCAAAGGAAGTTAAGTTATTTAAGAAAATTGGGGATGGAGCAGTAGTCGAAATAGATCGGTCGAAACTTTACACAGCAATTTTACAATTTATTAAAGCATCTGTTGCTGATTCAAGAACTGGTGATCGAATTTATTTTAGCAGTGAATTAACGGGTGATTCAATTTCTGTTAGTATCCAGAATGAAGGAAAAGGTGTCATTGTTTTCCCTGACGGAGATTTACTCGATGATTTTTATTCGAATGATAAAATAAAAGAGGACGAGGTTTACATTCTTTTGGCTAAGAAAATAATTGACGCACATTCAGGACAAGTTGAAGTTGAAAGTGTTAAAGGGGTTGGATCAACTATCAAGCTTACTCTCCCTGTTGCACTATAAAAATTCTATTCGGTTCATTAACTTTTTTAGTCATGAACTTTGATTTAATAACCCTCCTGGGTCCAACCGCCTCCGGCAAAACAAACATTGCATCCAAACTTGCAAAAGATTTCAAAGGAGAAATAATCTCAGCAGATTCCAGACAGGTTTATCGTGGAATGGATATAGGAACCGGTAAGGATTTGGTGGAGTTTCAAAAATATAATGTTAAATATCATTTGATTGATATTGCTGAACCTTTCGAAGAATACAATTTATTTAGATTCAAACGAGATTTTAAATTATCATTCGATGAAATTCAGAAAGCAAATAAAATTCCAATTCTTGTTGGCGGTACCGGATTATATCTTAGCGCTATTTTGCAATCCTATTACTTACCCGAAATTGATGAGAAAGAAAAAAATGATTTATCCCCACTCACTTTGGATCAACTTAAAAATTTAATATTAAAGTCAAAACCAAAACAACATAATATAACTGACTTACAAGATAGAGAAAGAATGATACAAGCTATATTGGTTGAACGATCCAGAATGAAAAAACAATTTGTTAATTATAAATATAATTCTTTGACAATTGGAATTAATCCTGAACGCAATGAGACGAAAAGTTTAATTACCTCAAGATTAAAAGAAAGAATAGATAATGGAATGATCGAAGAAGTTAAAACTTTATTGAACCGGGGTATTACCAGAGAAAGAATGAACTACTTTGGATTAGAATATAAATATGTTACACAGTTTATTGATGGCAAACTTAATTATAATGATATGTTTCAAAAATTGAATAGCGCTATCCATGGCTTTGCAAAACGACAGATGACCTGGTTTAGAAAAATGGAAAAAGAAGGAGTTACAATCAACTGGTTCCCACCTGGGAATTATTCTGAAATTAAAAATTTTGTTAAAGAAAAATTGGGTGATGCGAAAAACTATTACAAATAAAGTCACTGAATACCTTGAGAATAGATCTTACAAGAAATGGTTTCTCGAATGTAATGATGCTTCCGGAATAGAATCAGTTATAGTTATTCCTGCTATTTGTGAGTTCGAAAATATAAAGAAGTTGCTGTCATCATTATCTCAAAATTCAAAATTTGATTTACAGAAATCGCTTGCGATTTTTGTAATAAATAATTCAGCTTCGGCTTCTCCCGAAGTAAAAACAGATAATAAACTTAGCGTTGAACTTCTAAGAGAATTGACTAAAAAAAATATTCGTGATCCGTTTTCAAAAAAAATACTCGAATCCGGAATAAGAATCGGTGTAATCGATGCAGCAACTGAAGGAAATGAACTTGATATCTTGATTGCTGGTGTTGGAATAGCAAGAAAAATTGGAATGGACACTGCCTTACAAGTATTTGATTATTCATTACCCAATAAAAAAATAATAATTTCTCTTGATGCCGATTGTTTGGTTGAAAACAATTATCTCTCTGAAATTCGCAGGTTTTTTAATCTGGAAAATGCTTCTGTAGCAATTGTTGATTTTGAACATCCTCTTCCAGAAAGCCAACTAAGCAAACTCGGAATCCTTTCTTACGAAATATTTTTAAGACACTACGTTATAGGATTACTTTACGCAGGTTCTCCTTTTGCATTTCATACAGTTGGTTCTACAATTATTTTCGATTATGAAGCTTATATAAAAATTGGCGGAATGAATACAAAAAAAGCTGCAGAGGATTTCTACTTCCTCGAAAAATTGGCTAAACAATACAAGGTATACAGAGTCACAACTACAAAAGTTAAACCTTCACCGCGGGAATCCTGGCGAGTACCGTTCGGAACCGGAAAAAGTATGACTGATTATGCATCAAGGGAAAAAAATATTTTAGTCAATGATCCTGAGATTTATTTAATTCTGAGAGAATGGTTAACAATATTTAATTCTGAAATGTCAACAAACCCAGAAAGATTAATAAAAGAATCTAAAAATATTCATAAAGGATTATTTGATTTTCTGGGAAGCCGGAAATTCCAGGAAAGTTGGGAAAAGATTCTTAGCAATAGCAAATCATCTCAGCAATTGGATTACCAAAGAAAAAATTGGTTTGATGCGTTCGAAACTCTTAAGTTAATACATCATTTACGAGATACTTCATTCCCAATGATGGACATTGAAAAAGGAATGGAAAAATTATTTAAACTTTTCAATTATTCAGCTAATTTTGATTCTGTAAGAGATACAAATAGTAAAGAAACTCTGTTTGAATTTTTCTTGTCAGAGTTAAAAATATTAGAAAATAACCTTTATCAAACACAGTATTCATGATTACAAAAACAGAACAGAACGAGATACAGGATTATCTTAAAGATGCTTCCAACACCAAAGGATTTTGCGATGCTGTTGTTTATCCTGAAAATACTGATGATGTAATTTCAATACTTAAAAATGCAAATGCCGAAAAGACTAAAGTTACAGTATGTGGTAATAAAACTGGTCTAGCTGGTGGAAGTGTTCCTTCAGGTGGTATTGTTTTGTCAACAGAAAAGTTAAACAAAATCTTAGAGATTAATGAAGATGAAATGTACGCGATCGTCGAACCGGGAGTACTTCTTTCAAATTTCTTAAATGAATTAAAATCTAAGCAACTTTACTATCCACCTGATCCGACAGAATTAAATTGCTTTTTAGGTGGAACGGTTGCAACTAATGCTTCAGGCTCAAAAACTTTTAAATATGGTCCCACAAGAAATTTTATTCTTGGAATTGAATTAGTTCTTCCTACTGGTAAACTAATAATTCTAGAAAGAGGAGAAATTTTTGCAGAAAAATATGAGCTTTCAATCCTCACCAATACAGGAAGAAAAATTGAATTTCAGATCCCTTAGGTAAAATCACTGCCAACAAAAAATACTGCTGGCTATTATCTGTAAAGAAAATATGGATGCTATAGATCTATTTATTGGTTCGGAAGGAACTTTGGGTGTGTTAACAAAAATAAAACTCAAATTGCTTACTGCTCCGGAAAGTGTTTTATCCGCGGTGATTTTTTTCAATTCGGAGGATGATGGACTTGACTTCATTGAATCATCAAGAAAAGAATCATACACATCAAGAAAAACAAACTCAGCAAATACAATTGATGCTCTGGCACTTGAGTACTTTGATAAGTTTGCTCTTGATTTTCTTCGGGATGATTTTCCTAATATTCCATTGACCGCAGAATCTGCGGTTTGGTTTGAACAGGAAGTGACTAAATCTGCAGGGGAAGAGCTAACTGATCTATGGATACAATTGGTTGAAAAGTACCACGGTGATCTGAACAATTCCTGGATTGCAATGAATGAAAAGGACAAATCAAAGTTTATTGAGTTCAGACACAGAATATCAGCAAAAGTTAATGAGTTTATTTCATTACATAATTTTAGAAAGCTGGGCACTGACTTTGCCGTTCCTGATGATGAATTGAAGAATTTCTATTTTCAATTAAAGAAGGATGTGACTAAAGCTGGATTAGATTACGTTATTTATGGCCACTTTGGAAATTCTCATATTCATTTAAATATGCTGCCAAAAAATCCAAATGAATTTGAAACTGCAAAAAAACTATATTACGATATGTGTATTTCTGCAATCAAATCAGGAGGAACTTTTGCAGCAGAACATGGTGTCGGTAAAAATAAAAAAGAGCTTCTCTATGAAATGTATGGCGAAAAAGTAATTGATGAAATGTTCAGAATAAAAAAGAAATTTGACCCAAATCTAATTCTTGGTAATGGTAACATTTTCAAATTATAAAGTAGTTGATTAGGATAAAGCTTTTTTGAGGGTCTCGAGTAAAGTCTTCTTAGTAAATGGTTTAGAAATATAGTGTGTGCATGCACCTCTTAATATTCGATTTTCATCCTCACGTGTTGCGTGCGCTGTTACCGCAATAATGGGAGTGTCTAAGTAATTCTTTGCTTTCTTGATTTCTTTGGCAAGATCCAGTCCGTTGGTACCTCTTTTAAGACTAATATCCAGCAAAATAACTGAATAGTCATTCTTCTTAATTTTTTCCATTGCTTCGGAGGATTCAGAGGCCGTATCAACTAAATAATGTCCTTTTAAAAACATATTGACAATTTCCCAGTTGATACTGTCGTCTTCTATATAAAGTACCGAGGATAAATCCTCCCCCTTCTTCTGCATCACGTTCTCCTTAAACGATCAGTTATGAATAAATTACTTTTAACTCTTTATAAAATCGGTGCCATCTTTGGTATCTTTAAGATTAATACCGAGCGCATCCAATTTTTTCCTGATATCATCAGCTAGTTGAAAGTTCTTTTCACTCTTGGCAGCTAATCTAATATCTATCAGTATCTTTATCAACTCGTTTTCCAGTAAAGAATCCTGTTTACGTTCTTTCTCTTCGAACGACATTATACCTAAAACCTTCTCTGCAGTCTTAATTAAAAAGTTCTTGACACCAATATAAAAATTAAGATGAAGATTATCATTTTCTGCAATAGTTCTATTAACCTCCTTAACAAAATCAAAAATTACTGCTACAGCCTGTGGTGAATTAAAATCATCGTCAAATGCATCTGAAAACCTTTTTTCAAAATTTTCAAAATCAAAATCCGGATCTATTCCATCAGGTTTATTTTTCACAATGGCCGATTCAAGAGTGGATTGAATGTTTTTAAGTTTCTCCAATCCTTTTTCAGCAGAATCTAGCAGATCTTCAGTAAAATCAACGGGACCTCTATAGTGAGCCTGAGCAAAAAACAATCGGATTGCTTCCGTTGAGAATTTGCTTAAAACATCACGGGCAGTAAAAAAGTTCCCCAGCGATTTAGACATTTTTTCTTTGTTGAGATTAAGGAACCCAAAATGGAGCCAGTATTTAACAAACGTTTTATTATTTGCTGCTTCGCTTTGAGCAATTTCGTTTTCATGATGAGGAAATATTAAATCATTCCCACCAGCATGTATATCAAAAGTTTCACCTAAATGCTTGCAACTCATAACTGAACATTCAATATGCCAGCCGGGCCGTCCTTTTCCCCATTCACTTTCCCAGAAGGGTTCTCCTGGTTTTGACTTTTTCCACAGCGCAAAATCAAGTGGATTCTGTTTTTCTTCCATTATTTCAACTCTTGCACCTGATTCAAGATCTTCTATTTTCTTGCCACTCAATTTTCCATATTGTTTAAACGATGAAACATTGTAAAAAATATTTCCCTCAACATTATAAGCTGAACCTTTATCAATTAGGGTTTTTATCGTGCCTAATATTTCATCAATGTTTTCGGTTGCCCTTGGGTAAATAGTTGCAGGTTTAATTCTTAATCGTTTAATGTCTTCCAGAAAAGCATCCGAATATTTTTTAGCCACTTCGCTCGCTTGAATTTTTTCTTCTATCGATTTTTTAATAATTTTGTCGTCGATATCGGTCAGGTTCATAACATACTTCACGTTGAATCCCTTGTATTCCAGATATTTTCTAATGATATCTGCCATTATAAATGTTCTGGCATTCCCAATATGAAAATAATCATAAACGGTGGGTCCACAGATATATATTCCAACATTTGGCGGATCTATTGGAACAAATTCTTCAACTTTTTTTGTAAGTGTGTTATATAATTTCAACATTTGATCGAGAAGAAAGATAAAAATTTGATTAGAAATATAACCAAATGATCGGTGATTTTTAGATGGAGTTGGCTTTTAACATTTCAATTAATAGTTTCATATCATCAGGCAATTCGGAATTGAAGAACATCTTTTTTTTCAACTGCGGATGGAAGAAACCAACTGTTTTAGCGTGCAACGCTTGTCTCGGCATAATGTTGAGAAGATTCTGAACTCTTGACTTAATTTTTGGTTGATCTGAGCCATAATTTATCTGCCTACCGCCATATGTTGGATCACCAAAAACAGGTTTACCAATTCCTGACAGATGAACTCTGATTTGATGAGTTCTCCCCGTCTTTAAATTTATTTTCAGGTACGTAGTAAATTCAAATTCTTCCATAACTTCATAAAGAGTAAGTGCTGTTTTTCCTTCTGTTTCACTTGTTGAGAATTTCTTTCGATCTTTTTTACTTCTTACAATATTGAAAGCAATCTCTCCTTTATTTTCCTTAAACTTGCCCCAACAAATTGTATGGTACTCTCGTTCGACAGTTCGTTTGCTGAACTGCTCAGCAATCTTAGCATGAGTGAAATCATCTTTTGCTACTACCAGAAGTCCGCTTGTATCTTTATCCAGTCGATGAATTATCCCCGGTCTTCCGGGGTCATTTAGTCCACTGAGTTTTTTAGTGTGATGGAGAAGTGCATTAACAAGAGTTCCAGTATAATTAGCATATGCAGGATGAGCTACCATTCCTGCCGGTTTATTGACAACAAGTAAATAATTATCTTCATAAACGATGTTGAGTGGAATATCTTCCGGTTCTGTATCTTCGGGACGTGGAGTTATTGGATGTACAGCTTCAATTACATCTAATGGTTTGACCTGGTAATTTGATTTTACCGTGGTACCATTTACTTTTACGAGATCAGCATCAATAAGTTTTTGAACTTTGGAACGGGTTGCATTTTCAATTGCATTGGTAAGAAAGAGATCGAGGCGTTCCTTCTTTTTCCCTTCGGGAACCTCAAATCGATATTTCTTTTCCTTTATCAGCTTCACCATCATTCAATTCATTATTTATTTTATTCGAAGACGGTTCATTTATTATTTTAGGATCACTCAAATCCAAATTCTCAACAACATCTTGATTCTTGTTATTTTCCATAGCTTCATCGTTTTTATTATCCTCAGCCTCATGGTGCTTATAGAAAAATAGAAGAATAAGCACACCAACGGAGACTGCAGCATCGGCAATATTGAAGATGGGCCAACGATCATAACTTCTTCCTAAAATTGAGAAGTTGAAGAAATCAAAATCAAAAAAATCAACAACTTTTCCGTAGAAAAGTGGTGCATAATCATAAATCAATCCATAAAACATTCTGTCGATTACATTTCCGACTGCCCCGCCAAGTATCAGTGCGATTGCTATTTTCAAACTCATTGATTTATTCCGTACAGAAAAAAGATATACAAGTAGAGCGATGCTGGCTATCAAAGAAAATATCGAAATAAAAAGCTTGAAATCGGATCCGGGATCAAACCCAAATGCCATTCCAGGATTTTCAGTAAATGTTATCCTAAAAAAGTCCCCTATTACTTGAGTTGATTCTCCAAGATACATGCCTTCAAATTTAAAATTCAAAAATGGAATTGATATCCCCTTAATATAGAATTTTGAAATCTGATCTGTCAAAATAACAGCAAGTGTCAGGTATAATGCTCTCAACTTTTTTCCTCTTTATCTTCAACTACTTGTGGGACTAAATTACTCATGTTTTTTCTTCTTCTAGAACTTAATATCAAATAAATAAGAATGAAGACACCTGTTAGAATACCAACATCTGCAAAATTAAACACGTAGTTACCATGAATGTTATCAAATAAAAAAAATTTAAAAATTCTTATATCCAGAAAATCTACAACATTACCCTGAAATAAAGGTCCATAGTTATAAAAGATTCCATAAAAAATTCTGTCAAATAAATTCCCAGCTGCGCCACCAAGTATTAGAGCTATTGCAACTTTTGCTCTAGTATCAGATTTTTTTGCAAACAGTAAGTAAACAAAAAAGCTAATACAAGTTAAAATTGTAACAATTAATATCAGATCCCTTAATGACTCCCCTGGATCAATTCCAAATGCTATCCCGGGATTTTCAACTAAGGTTATATGTACAATATTATTAATTACCGGTTTGCTCTGGCCGGGAGATAGTCCGCTAACATTTATATTTAATAACGGCAGGTTGAATCCTCTGACTACTAATTTACTTACCTGATCTATTAGAAAAAGAGTCAGGGAGAGAAAAATTATTTTCAATATTTGGCTCGTTATTAATTAGAAGGAGATAATTATTTTTTCTCCTGTCTTTGTTTTATCGGCAAGCAATGCTGGCTATGAGGTACGGCTTCTAATCTTTCTTTTGGAATCAAAGGACAGGTTTCACAAAGATTTTGGGGTTCATCAATACATTCAATACAAATTCCATAAGTGCCAGCTTCAATTCTTTTTAAAGCATCCTCAAGATACCCAAGAAATTTATTTTCCCGTTGTGCATAGAGGAAAGTTTTTTCTCTTTCCATTGCATCTGTTCCCTGTTCTGCCATATGAAGAGAATAAGGTGAGTTTTCATTTATGTATTCACCGGTAGTCGGGTCGAGCATCTGCTCTTTCAGGTTTTGGAGTTGCTCAATAATCTCATCTCTTTTTTGTAGTATAAGCTCCCTGAAATGTTCTAGGTCTCTTTTGCCATAACCCTTTATTTTTTGCATAGCTCTATTACGAGATTCAACTATGTCTTCGACTTTCACTTCAGCTGCATGTCTAGAGAATCTGAGCCTTCTTGCAGAAACAGCTTTTACAGCTTTCCTTACCTGTTTTGGTTCTTTACTCATTGTATTTTTAGATATAGATTTCTTAGATAAAGGTGCCTTTTTTACGGGTTTATGACTTACTGTTGATTTTGCTTTAGTCTTTGTTTTTTTCACTGCTGTCATTTTTATTGCAGTCTTCTTGACTGGTTTCTTTGTGACTTTCTTAGCCATTTTTATTTACTCCTATTATTAAATACTTACTTTTTCAATTTTAATTTTAATCTCTTTATCACCAATTTTTTGATCCTGAGTAAATCCTCCACCTGGATCAGCTATGTTTTCAATTTTAACCGCGAGAGTTTCAACAGAAATGTAATTTGCAAAAGAATTAATTGCAAACGATAAATCAGAATTCCCTGAAAATGCAATTTTAATTTTATCTGTTACATCAAAGCCTGCATCTTTCCTCATATTTTGTACTCTGTTAACAAATTCCCTCGCCATTCCTTCCGAAATAAGTTCCGGCGAAAGGTCTGTGTCTATTGCAACTGTTACTCCATTTTCACTTTCAACTATCAAACCTGAAATCTGCTCACTTAATATTTCAACATCTTCAAGTGTAATTTTTATGTTTTCTCCATTGAGATCGACTTCAAGTGGATTTTCCTTTTTCAAGTAAACCAATTTCTGCAGGACTAAAATTCTTTATTCGCTCTGCAACAGGTTTTACTTTGTTACCAAATTTTGGTCCAATCGTCTTAAAATTTGCTTTTGCAGATTTATGAACAAGTGTAGAATCATCATCAAGTATTTCAATTTCTTTAATATTAACTTCTTCAAGTATGACACCCTTCATTTTGGATAATGCATTTTTCTTCTTATTATCAACCACAACAATAAGTTTCTTCAAAGGCTGTCTTACCTTAAGATTTGATTTTGCCCTAATTGCTCTAACAAGATAAACAACATGTTGAGCAATTTCCATTTTCATTTCGAGTTCTTTATCTATTTCACCTGTCAAAGGCAAATCTGTCAAGTGAACTGATTCAAACTTCTCATTTTTCGTAACAGAATTTAAGTTTTGATAAAGTTCCTCAGCAAGAAATGGAGTGAATGGTGCAATTAGTTTTGAGATTGTAATCAGACATTCATACAATGTTTGGTACGCTGCAAGCTTGTTCTCGTTCATTTCAGATTTCCAAAATCTTCTTCTGCATCGTCTGACGTACCAGTTTGAAAGATGGTCGATTGTAAAATCAGAAATGGCTCTGGCAGCTTTAGTCACCTCATATTTATCCATTAGTTGAACATTATTTACCACTAACGAATTAAGTTTTGAAAGAATCCATCTATCAATTTCTTCTCTTTTGTTAAAAGGAACAGAAGGTTTAGTATTATCAAACTTATCAATGTTAGCATAAAGTGCGAAGAAAGAATATGTGTTCAGTAATGTTCCAAAAAATTTTCTTTGAACTTCAACCAAACCCTCTTCATCAAATAAAGTTGGACGCCAGGGTGGGCTATTCGTTACAAGATACCATCGTGTTACATCCGCTCCATACTTATCAAAAAGAACAAAAGGGTCAACGGTATTGCCTTTTGATTTGGACATCTTCATTCCATTTTTATCAAGAATCAATTCGTTGACTATCAAATTCTTGTATGCGACGTTATCAAACAACATAGTTGCAATTGCGTGCATTGTGTAAAACCAACCTCTTGTTTGATCGATACCTTCGCAGATAAAATCAGCAGGGAATGCATTTTTCTCAAACCATTCTTTGTTTTCAAAAGGATAATGATATTGAGCAAACGGCATTGCACCTGAATCAAACCAAACGTCAATTAGCTCCGGAGTTCTTTTGTAAATTTTTCCATCCTTCTCGAAAAGAACTTTATCAACAAATGGCTTATGTAAGTCTATTTTCTCAACTTCCCTAACTGGAATTCTTTTATCATTTTCTTTTATGAAACCCTGTTTCAATTCCTCAATACTTCCAACAGCAAACGAGTCACCATCTTCACTTAACCAGATTGGAAGTGGTGTGGCCCAAAATCTGTCTCTCGATAAAGCCCAGTCTTTGTTTTCTTCAAGCCAGTTACCAAATCTACCCGCACCAACTTCTGGTGGCTGCCAGTTAATTGTTCTGTTCAACTCAATCATTCTTTTAGCAACGCTTGTAGTTTTAATGAACCACGATTCACGTGCATAATAAATAACCGGAACATCCTGGTTTCGCCAGCTAAAAGGATATGTATGGACTATCGTTTCCTTTTTATAAAGTTTCCCTTCAGACTTTAGTTTTTTGATTATTTCAATATCTGCATCTTTAACAAATTGACCGACATAATCAGAAACTTCTGAAGTAAATTTTCCACCTCGATCAACCGGTTGAAGCATTGGCAAATTATATTTCTTTGAAAGGTCGTAGTCATCAGCACCAAATGCGGGCGCCATGTGAACAATTCCCGAACCCGTATCAGTACTTACAAAATCACCGAGGCAAACAAAAAAAGCTTTTTTGTTTGGTTTTACATAAGGAAGTAATTGTTCATACTCAACATATTCTAAATCTTTTCCTTTTATCTCTTCAAGAATTTCATATTCCCCATCAAGAGTTGTAAGTAGTTCTTTTGCAAGGATTATTTTTTTCTCTTTATGAAGAACTTTTACATAATCTACATCCGCACCAACTGCCAGTGCAACGTTTGAAATCAACGTCCACGGAGTTGTAGTCCAAACTAGAAAATATTCATCTGTTTCTTTTATTTTAAAAAAAACATAAACCGAAGGATCTTTTGTCTCCCTGTACCCAAGTGCTAATTCAGCCATTGAAAGAACAGTTTCAGATTTGGGATCCTGAGGAACAATTTTGTAGTCTTTATAAATCAGTCCTTTTTCAAAGAGAGTTTTAAGTGCCCACCAAACTGACTCAATGTATTCGTTTTTTAAAGTGATATAAGCTGACTTCAAATCAATCCAGTAACCCATTCGCTCAGTCATCTTCTCCCAGAGATCTAGATATGTAAAAACTGAATCACGGCAAGCCTGATTATATTTATCTACACCATAAGTGGCCACTTCACTTTTATTTTTTATTCCGATAGATTTTTCCACCTCAATTTCAACCGGAAGTCCGTGAGTATCCCAGCCAGCTTTTCTTTCAACCCGATAACCTTGCATAGTTTTATACCTGCATACGATATCTTTTAAAGTTCGGGCCATTACGTGATGAATACCTGGTTTGCCATTTGCTGTTGGAGGACCTTCATAAAATGTAAATGATTTCTCGGGAGAACGAGACTCAATACTCTTCTCGAAAATCTTATTTTCTTTCCAGAATTTCAGGATATTCTGTTCAGTCTCAGGATACTTTATTTTTTCTAAACCTTGCTTATACATGGTATAACTTATTTAAGGTCTTCGTACCTTTTAATTAATTCTCTTTCAATTTGAATGAATTCTTTTAATTCATTTTCGATGCGTTCTTTTTTCAGGAAAGTGTTCTTTGATTGTGCTTCTGAATCATTCACAATTTTTTCAGCTTTAAGTTGAGCTTCCTTTAACAAAAGCTCAGCTTCCTTTTTAGAATCAGCTGAAGTTGCTTCCAGAACTTTAACCTTTTCTCTTAAAATCAATGCTTCTTTTTCACCGCTCACAACTTCTTGTATTGCCATCCCAAATATTCCCATCGCACCAAGAGTAATGTTGCGCAGACTAAAGAGGATCAGGTTTTCAGTTAGCACTTCAAATGTTCCAAAATATTCATCAAAGAAAACTATTATTGCAATGCTGATTAAGTGTTATCGAAACTATAACAGCAAAGACTACTCTTCCACCGTGCTGCCAGCCAAGCGTTCTATTCACATACCAACCACAAGCAAAACACAAAATTGAAAGAACGAACCAAACTGCAAAGTTTCTATCACCAAAATTAAAAAGTGAAGTGTTCAGGAAATCAGAGGCAAAGATTAAGATTCCCAATAAAACAGGAACACTATATGAGGTAATTAATTTTTTCATTTCAGCCTCTTGATTAATTCTTTCATAATTAGTGTCATTTTAGGTTCAGCCTGCATTGCAGCAGCGATGATCTCTTCAACATTAACAGGTTTAAGAGTATCAGGGAAGCATTCGTCGGTTACAATACTAATTCCAAGAACTTTCATTCCCATATGATTTGCAACAATGTTTTCAGGTACTGTTGACATTCCAACCACATCTGCACCAGTTTCCCTTAAAAACCTATACTCAGCTTTTGTTTCAAGATTTGGTCCGGGAACGGCAACATAAATTCCTTTTTGAACTTTAATTTGATTTTCTTCAGCAATGTTTTCAGCAAGTTGAATCAGTTCTAAACTATATGGTTCACTCATATCAGGAAATCTTGGTCCCAGTTCATCTTCATTTTTTCCGATAAGCGGATTATCGCCGAGTAAATTAATGTGATCCGACATTATCATAACATCGCCTTTTCTATATTGAGGATTCATTCCTCCACAGGCATTCGAAACAAGCAAAGTTTCCACTCCCAGAAATTTCATCACACGAACCGGGTAAGCAATCTGCTGCATCGTATATCCCTCATAGTAATGAAATCGACCCTGCATTGCCACAACATTTTTTCCATGGATTGTTCCAAAGATCAGTTTACCGTGATGGGATTCAACTGTTGAAATAGGAAAGTGTGGGAGATTCTCATAATCAATTTGGAGTTTTACATTAATATCTTTTACCAAACCACCAAGACCAGTGCCCAATATAATCCCAATTGAGTAGTTCTCTTTTGTTTGTTTTCGAATTACTTCTAAAGTCTCATTTATATTTGAAATCAACTGACTCATTTTTTATAAGAGTTTATCAACAATTCCATCGAGGTCTATGTCCAGTTTCTCTGCTTTATCCTGAGCTTTGGGTTTCTTTGGTTCTTCACCAGCATCTTTCACTTTTCCCTCAAGCAAATTGGATTGCGTGCTAACAATAGCTCTTAACCTTGCAACGATCAAATCTTTCTCTTCGCGTAAGGTCATTACCGCATTTTGAAGAGCATTCACTTTTTCTTCAGCATGTTGTATCATTTGTGATGCTTTAACTTCAGCCTCTTTAATAATCAATGCCGATTGTTTCTTTGCTGATTCAAGTGCTTGTGCAGAAGTTTCTTTTGTTTTTTGGATGTCGTCCTTCAGTTTATTTTCACTTTTTTGTAATTCTTCAATTTTCAGTTTTAGTTTTTCCACTTCATCTTCCAGTTCTTCATTTTTGCCGATCAACTCCTCCATTTCGGATGAAATTTTATTAAGGAACTGCTGGACCTCTTCAACATTATATCCCCTCATCGATTTTTCGAATTCCTGCTTTTTAATCATTAAAGGTGAAAGTTTCATGACTGCCTCCAGTCTTTTGTTGTATCTCTTTGGCCAAAGATTGCGGATCCGATTCTAAGCATCGTCGCTCCTTCTTCAATTGCAATTTCATAATCATTTGTCATTCCCATTGAAAGCTCTCTAAGGTCAAATCCATTTTGATTAATTTTGTCTCTCAAATTACGCAATTCAATAAAACTTTTCCTAATAATCTCCGTGTCATCTGTGAATGCTGCCATCGTCATCAGACCAACAAGCTCTAAATTCTGCAGAGTCGAACAATGCCTGACTAATTCCAAAAGCTCTGATTCAGTTGTTAGTCCCGACTTTGATTCTTCAGAAGAGGTTTTAACTTCAAGTAAAATTTTTTGAACCTTTTTTAGCTTTTGTGCCTGAGTATTTATTTCATCTGCTAGAGTTGTCGAGTCGACCGAGTGAATATAAGTTGCAGCTTTAACTGCATACTTTACTTTATTTTTCTGAAGGGTACCGATAAAGTGCCAGGTTACCTTGTCGCCGAGAATTTCGTACTTGTCTCGCAACTCCTGAGCCCTGTTCTCACCAAAATCAGTTATGCCCAGTTGGTTCACTTCGCTTATCGCATCCAGACCGAAAAACTTTGATACTGCTACTAGTTTGATTTCTTTCGGATTTCGCTCAAATTCTGCACATTTGGCAGCTATTCTCTCCTTAAGATGCTTAACATTTTCTGCTATCATAATAAAAATTAAGGGTGTGAATGTATACTATTCGGCATCAAAAATCAATCTGAATTGCAGAAAAAAAATTGATTTATTCTAAATGATATTTTAAAGGGTTCGAACCAAATCCATTTTAAATAATCAATTAAAGTTTCCGTATAGTCTTCAAGTCACATAAAGTCAGGTTGTGTTTTCGTAATTTTACACATTACTTTTCTGAATTAAAGGGAATTAAAATGGAAATCAAGTTGTTGAATGAAATTAAAGAAAAAGCATCGAACTTAAAAAAGACAATTATCCTTCCCGAATCTCACGATGAAAGGGTCCTAAAAGCGGCAGAGAAATTAACAAAAGAAAAAACTGTTTCTGTAATTACACTTGGTGATGAAGATCGAATTCACAAAGATGCAAAAAGTCTAGATATCGATCTAACAGGAGTTAGAATTATCAACCCAACAACATCAGACAAACTCAGTGATTTTACAAATATTTTTTTCAACCTCCGCAAGCACAAAGGTGTAACAATTGAACAGGCAAGAAGCACTGTTCAGCAGGATCTATTTTTTGCAGCAATGATGGTAAAAGAAAATATGGCCGATGGAAGTGTTGCCGGTTCAGCTTCTGCAACCGCAGATGTTATGCGTGCCGGAATTCAGTGCATCGGAATGCCGGAAGGGATTTCGATTGTATCAAGTTTTTTCTTGATGCTTTTCCCTGATAAAAATTATTCTTTTGCTGATTGTGCAGTCGTTCCCGATCCTGATGAAAAACAACTGGCAGATATTGCAATTTCAACTGCAGATAATCACAGAAAACTCACTGGAGAAGAACCAAATATTGCTATGCTTTCTTTTTCAACTAAAGGAAGTGCTAAGCACCAAGCCGTTGATAAAGTCCTGAAAGCAACTGAAATCATTCGTTCAAAAAGACCCGATCTGAATGTTGATGGTGAATTACAGTTCGATGCCTCGGTAATTGAATCAATTGGAAAGAAGAAAGCTCCGGGAAGTAGTGTTGCTGGTAAAGCAAATGTTTTAATTTTTCCTGATTTGAATTCCGGAAATATCGGATACAAAATTGCACAACGCTGGGGTAAAGCTGAAGCAGTTGGACCAATGGTTCAGGGATTGAATAAACCGTTTTTCGATTTAAGTCGCGGCTGCAGTTTTGAAGATATTGCAAACACAGCGGCAATTGCTGCGTTGATGAGTTAAAAATTCACTCTTTCAATAACTAAGAAATGTCATTGCGAAGGAGCCAGCCTTTGGTGGGCAGGGAACGACTGAAGCAATCTTTTGTTTTATTTTCGAAAGGAGATCACTTCGCTTCGCTCGTGATGACAAACTTTGTTTTAGTATAACTTCATTTTAGATTTTTATCAACTTGAACTTTTTCCTAAGTTCGCATTAAAATTTTATAAGAATGAACATCAATTTACTCGCAGTTATAGTTTTTATAATTAATATCCCCTTCGGATACTGGCGTGCTAATGTTCGAAGATACTCGCTTCAGTTTTTTTTAGCTATTCATGTTCCTGTTCTGCTTATAATTTTGTACAGAATTTTATCAACAACCGGATTTGAATTAACAACTTTATTTTATACTGTCCCAGCATTCTTCCTTGGTCAATATGCTGGTTCAAAGATTTATTCTTTCAGGAAAAATAATGGATTACTACCTTTAACTTCCTGCCTGGTAATGGATGTGATAAAAATTATCAATAAATAGTGGAATTGAAATGAACTAAATAGATTATTATTTTGTTTAATGAATTAAATAAGGTGTAATTATGTTTTTAAAAATAATATCGATCGTTCTGTTCTTTTTTATTAATCAAATTGTGGCTCAAGATAATTTAACCAGTACAAAGGAAAGCAAATTGACAGATAATATAAATGACATAACTGTTCTTGACATGAACAATAAAGAAGTGAAACTTTCTTCATACAATGGAAAAGTATTGCTGATTGTTAATGTAGCAAGTGAATGTGGAAACACTCCACAATACGCAGGGCTTGAAGATATTTATAAAGAATTTCACCCGCAGGGTTTTGAGATTCTTGCTTTCCCGTGTAATGATTTTGGAGGGCAGGAACCCGGCACGAATGAAGAAATAAAAACTTTTTGCACGGCAAATTATGGAGTTACGTTTCCGTTATTCGACAAGGTTAAAATTCTTGGTCCTGATAAATCACCACTTTATGCAGTATTAACAGATAATAGCGTTACCTATAAAGGCGATGTTAAGTGGAACTTCGAAAAATTTCTTATCGATAGAAATGGAAATATTGTTGCAAGGTTTGGTAACAAAGTTCAACCGACAAGTGATGAGGTTATATCTGCGATTAAAGTGCAGTTGAAGCAGTAACAAGAATAATTTTTATTTCTCCAGTTCCTGCTTAACTAAGAGTTTTGCTCCAATTATATCTTTGTGCTCAAGGTTTAAAGTACTGCCGATTATTTTTATTAATTGGTCTTCGTGGCTATCAAGTTTCCCATCTTCATAAATAACACGCCATAAATTTTTCATGAGTTCGAGCTTTTCCGCCCTGCTAAATGTTTCATTAAGAATAGAGGAAAACTCATAAATACTTATACTTTCTTCTACTCGGTGTTCAGAAAGCTCAATTAGCTCGTTGACACATTCGTCATCAAGATTATAATCGTCTTTCATAAAATCTATTATTCGTTTTCTTTCATCATCAGAAAAATTACCATCTGCTTTAGCTATTTCAATCAATAAAGCAGCAGTTGCAATTTGGTATCTTTTTGAACTTGTGTTAGATGAATTCGTTTCTAATTCTGCTGAAGATTGTTCAGGCGAGAGAACTTTTTTTAAATATTCAAACATTCCAATTACTTAATTAATAACTGTTTAATTCCGATAACAAGTTAGGAAGATCCAGTGCTTTTGTAAACATAACTACATTTCCCTCTTCATCAACAGGCCATTCTTCTTTTGGTCTGTCACAATACAGCTCAATTCCGTTTCCATCAGGATCTTTTAGATAAATTGATTCAGAAACTCCGTGATCAGATGCGCCTTCAATCGGATATTTATTTTCCCATAAAACCTTAAATGCTTTTGCCAGTTCTTCCCTGCTTGGATAGAGAATAGCAAAGTGATATAATCCTGTGTGTCCAAATGGTGGAGGTACAGCACTTTCACCAGCCCAGGTGTTTAGTCCAATATGATGATGATAACTTCCGGACGAAAGAAATATTGCAGAGTCACCGAATTTTGCAGTGACAGAAAAGCCAAGCATTTCTGTATAAAACTTAACCGCTCTTTCTAAATTTCCAACAGTTAAATGAACATGTCCTATTTTTGCATTTGGATTTATTTCGTAACTCATTTGTTCTTTTTTACTTTCCGTTTTGATTTATTTTGACGGGTTCGACATTCCATATTTTTTCTGCATATTCTTTTATCGAACGATCGCTTGAAAATTTACCAACCCTTGCAACATTTAGAATAGCCATTTTTGTCCATTCATCTTTCTTCAAATACAATTGGCTAACCTTATCCTGTTCGTCGATGTATGCTTGATAATCAGCAAGCAGACAATAATAATCTGTATTCAAGAGACCATCAACAATAGATTTAAAAATCCCGGGTTCATTTTTGTTAAAGTAATCTGATGAAATCATATCTATAACTTTTTTCAGATTATTATTTGATTCATAATATTTTTTCGGGGTATAACCTTTTTTCTTCAGCTTTACAACTTCATCGGCAAGCAATCCAAAGATAAAAATATTTTCATCTCCAACTTCTTCCCGGATCTCAATATTTGCACCGTCCATTGTTCCGATCGTTAGAGCACCGTTCAGTGTAAACTTCATATTCCCGGTTCCTGAAGCTTCTAACCCTGCCATTGAGATTTGTTCAGATAATTCTGCAGCCGGAATAATTTTTTCTGCAAGTGTAACTGAATAATTCGGAATGAAAACAACTTTCAATCTATCACCAACATCCGGATCGTTATTGACAATATTTGCGACTGAATTAATAAGTTTTATTATGAGTTTAGCCATCACATAGGCTGGAGCGGCTTTACCTGCAAAAATGATTGTGCGGGGAACTATTTCAATCTTTGGATTATCTTTTATCCTATTGTAAAGTGTAATAATGTGAAGAACATTGAGAAGTTGTCTTTTGTACTCATGAAATCTTTTTATTTGTACATCGAACATTGAGTCAGGATTAATTTTTATTCCGTCATCTTCTTCAATCAAAGAAATCAATAATTTCTTATTTAGCCACTTTGCATGTCTGAATTCTTCATTGAATTTAACATCATCAACAAATTTTTCCAGATTCCTAAGTTCATTAAGATCATACACCCATTTCTCTCCGATCCTGTCGCTAATCACTTTTGAAAGAAACGGATTGGCTGTTTTTAACCATCTCCTTGGCGTAATTCCATTAGTAATATTTATAAACTTATTCGGGAAAATTTTATTGAAGTGAGGAAAGATTCTATTCTTCAGAATTTCTGTATGAAGAGCAGCAACGCCGTTAACTGCAAAGCTGCCAACTATTGCAAGGTTTGCCATCCGTACAGATTTTCCATCTTTCTCATTAATTATTGAAAGTTTGGATAATATTTCTGGATCAGTTGAATAATTCTTTTTTACATCTTCCAAAAATCTTCGGTTTATTTCATACACAATCTGAATATGACGGGGAAGTAATTCCTCGAAAAGTTGAAGTGACCATTCTTCCAGTGCTTCAGGGACAACAGTATGGTTTGTATAAGCGAACGTTTTACTGGTAATATTCCATGCTTTTACCCAGCTTAATCCTTCCTGATCAATTAAGATTCTCATCAATTCTGGAATTGCAATCACCGGGTGAGTATCATTAAGCTGAATTGCATTTTTCTCTGCAAATTTTTCAATTGCTGGATGATTGATTTTGTACTTCCGTATTATGTCCTGCAGTGTTGCTGATACAAAGAAGTACTGTTGCTTGAGTCTTAAAAATTTTCCCTCAACATAAGAATCGTTAGGATATAATACTTTAGAAATTGTCTCTGAATCTGTTTTGGAAGAAACTGCAGCAACATAATCACCTGCATTAAATTCCTTAAAGCTGAAGTCCGAACATGCTTTTGCCTGCCAGAGTCTAAGATTATTTACAGTGTCATTTTTATAACCGGGTACTGGAATATCGTAAGCAACAGCCAGTACATCTTCGGTTTCCACCCAATCAAATTTATAAGTGCCGTCATCATTTTGTACTTCAATTGCTTTACCATAAAACTTCACACGGTATTCTAAATCTCTTCTTAATATATCCCATGGATTTCCATGTTGAAGCCAATTGTCTGGATACTCAATTTGGTTCCCATTCTCAATTGCTTGCTTAAATATTCCGTATTCATATCGAATTCCATAACCAAATGCTGGTAATTCAAGAGTAGCCATAGAATCCAGATAACAAGCCGCAAGTCTGCCTAATCCACCATTACCCAATCCCATGTCATGTTCAATCTCTCTTATTTCTTCAAGACTATAACCATCTTCTTTTAGAATGTTGTAACATTCTTCATAGTAATCCACATTTATAAGAGAGTTCCCTAAAAGTCTGCCCATTAAATATTCCAACGAAAGATAATAAACTCGTTTTACATCCTTCTGAAAATATTGATGTTGAGTCCTTAGCCATCTACGCACAAGCCTATCGCGTATCGCAAGAGATAATGCAAAGTATGCATCGGATCCTGTAGCAGTTATTCTATCCTTAACTAATCTGAATTCCAGGTTTTCCGAAAACTGGTTTGACAGTGAATAAGAAGTTGGTGCTTCGGTATCAGTAAAGAATATTGAAGATTTTCCTTTTGAATATTTATGTGGTTTTGTTTCCATTAAAAATAAAATTTCTTAAACATATAAATTCGGGGGCTAATTTAAGATTGATGGGATTCTTAACAAAATGAAAATTAAAGTCTATGTTCTAACTTAAAGGAATATACATAATTAAAACAGGTTAGATTGATTCTAAGGATACTAAATGAAATAGTTAAACAAAATTAATGTTCGGTAAATTAATTATCGAACAATAAAATAGATAAACAACATCTGGACCAATACAAAAGTAATTTTAATACCTTTGGGATAATTTTTTAGACTGATTTACTCTTCGCTCAAGTAAGCAGTTGCTTCAATTTCTACAACAAAATTAGGATCAATCAGAGACTTAACTTCGACCATTGTTGTAACAGGTTTAATGTTTTTAAAGAACTCACCATGAGCTCTTCCAATTGCATCCCAGTCTTTTATGTTCGTTACATAAATTCTGGTCCGAACAACATCACTTAAAGAACCACCGGCATCTTCAAGTGCTTTTTCAATTTTTTGGATAATGAATCTGGTCTGCTGATATGGATCGCCCGGGGCAAAAATATGTTCACGTTCAATAGCTGCTGTGCCTGAAATTTCAATCAACTTTCCAATTCTTACGGCACGTGAATACCCAATTTTATTTTCCCAGGTTGTTCCACTTGACACATTTATTCTTTTTTCCATGGTTTCACCTCTAAATTTTTCCTTTAAGATATTTTTGCCTTTTCGTTTCCGGAAACTTTTCTATCGCATAGCGGAGCATTGTTCTCGGCATTTTTCTATAATACATTTTTAAAAATTTTTCTTCAACTAATAAATCTCTTTTACCAATTTCTCTTAACATCCAACCAACAGCTTTGTGAATAAGATCATGATTATCTTTTAACAATATCTTGGCTATTTTAAGAGTTGAATCGTATTTTTTGTTACGAATAAATTCATAAGTAGATAACACTGCAATCCTACGATCCCAGAGATTTTTAGATAGTGCTAATTTATATAATATATTTTTATCTTTCTCAAGAAGTTGCTTTCCTACAATTTTAGGTGAAGATAGATCAACCAGATCCCAATTATTTACTCCTTTTCGATGCTTTATATAGAATGAGAATATTTCTTTTTTACTTTTTTCATCTCCCTTTTCATACTTATCGACTAAAATAAAAAGAGAAATTAATCTTTCTTCATGAATTGATGATTTTATGAGTTGTTTCAAGTCAGTAAAAGATAAATCCATAAATTTGCATGCGATTTTTCTTTGGGTAGGAACTTTTAGTCCGGCAAAAATTTCCCCCTCTCCATATTCACCCTTACCGGTTTTAAAAAACCACTGCATAGTTTTTGCAACTTCAGCACTTGCTAGAGTTTTTATTTCTTTTCTTAATTCTAAAATTCTACTTTTCATTTAGTCCAACAAGTTTCAATTAAATTATCATTTAAAAATAATTATTAATCCAGAATAATTGAACTTGGAGAGACTAAAGATGGGAAATGATGTAAGTGTACTTTTAGTTAATGAGACGCTACTTTGTTCATAAGAGTAACCAACTCACTTTTTCCGAAAGGTTTTACTAAAAATTCATCAGCGCCGGCTGTTCTAAACTGTTGAATTTTTTCCTGAAGAAATTCACTTGATAAAATGACAATTGGAATTTTCTTTTCTTTGTTTTTTCTGACTTTGCGAACAAGATCAAGACCCCTGTTCCAATAGTTTACAGTCACATCAAAAATGATAGCATTAAAATTTTCATCTGTAACAAAGCCTGAACTAAATTCTTGTGAAGGGATAAGGTTAACTTCAAATTTATCTTTCAAAAATGCCTTTATCAAAGGATAAGAATCTCCGCTATCATCAAGCATTAATATTTTTGAAACACCGTTTGACTTTTGTGCTAATTTTTTCTGTTGTTCTATTTTACCAACTTTTGCCAATGGAAGCGTAAAAGTAAAAGTGCTTCCTACGCCTTTAATACTATCAACAATTAAAGATCCTCCCATTTTTTCAATATATTTTTTTGAGATCGCAAGACCCAGTCCGTTCCCCTCATAATTTCTTCCAATGTCCAACTCCTCCTGGCTAAAAGGTCTGTATAAATGATCAAGATATTCGGTCGAAATACCGATACCGGTGTCTTTTAATTTACAAACTGCAAGATCTTTATCACTAAAAGATTCGACTTCAAATTCAATGTATCCTTGTTTTGTAAATTTGATAGCATTATCTAGCAAATTATTTATAATGGTTTCTAAACATTGTAAATCAACCTCAACAAAAATATTTTCAGTATTAATTTTTGCACTGAGATCAAGTTTCTTTTCTGTCGCTTTTAATTTAAATGGCTCAATACAATTTCTAAGTACGTGTACAAGATTTACTGTTTCAATGTTCAACTTATAATTTCCAGCTTCTATCTGGGCAAATTCCAGCATTTGAGTTATACTTTTAAATAACCTTTCACTTCCGGTATAAAGATTATCAAGATAAATTTTCTCATCATTTCCAATCTTGTCTTTCAGATTTTCTTTGATGATTGTAGAGTAACCCAAAATTATATTTAGAGGTGTTCGTAACTCATGAGCATAGTACGTTGAGGAATGTATTTTTTAATCTGTCCGATTCCTTACTGGCGTCCCTTGCTTTTCTAACTTCTTTTTCTGCCAGATGTACATCCGTTTGATCCTCATGGAATAAAACAATAAATGACTTATCGCCTAGTTTAATTGGAAAAACTGTTGTTTTCAGAAATGGTACTGCATTTTCAGAACCAAGCAATCTAGTGTCGACATAATTTTGGATCTGGATAGTTTTCATTTTCTGAAAAACGTTACTGATCTTTTTTACAATATCTCTTTTCTGAAGCTCTCTGTCTGTTGCATACGAATAACCACTAAGTTCACTAAGTGAATATCCCCAACGTTTTGAAAAGGCAGAATTAATGAAGACCACAAAACCATTCTCATCATAAACCTCAACCGGGAAAGGCAATGGATTATAGCATATTTCACAATATTTTAAGTCCGATACTTCCACTTTAGTTCACTGGTAATGAAAAATAAATCGATGCACCTTTTTCACTATTAAGTATTTTTATTTCGCCTTTGTGTTTATCGATAATGTTTTTGCACAGAAATAAACCGTATCCTCCATTGGCTAAATTAAAAATGGCTGATGGATTTGTTTTATACTTTTCTGCGAAGCCGGGACCGTCATCTTGGATATCGACACAATTTTTATTTTCTTTTACATAAGAACGGATAGTGATTGTAGCATTTTTGCTTGCATTTACTGAATTAGTAAATAGATGAACAAGAAGATGCTGTATTTGTTCGGGATCAAAATCACATAGTGGTAGAGTGTTTAATTCAGTTTTAAATGTAATAAAACTAAATTTCTTTAATGGTGAAAGGTATTTGATAACAGATTGAATAGTTCTGTTTAAATCATTGTTGTCTTTATTCAAATCAGTAACAGAAGTTTCAAGCAGTACTTGTGCATATTTCTGAATATTGCGAATGCTGTCTGCTGCTACTTTTGATTTTAATTTTAATCTATCAAAAAGCAGATCATCTAACTGTTGATTAGTATCAAACTCATTTTGCGATTTTTCAATCGTACGTAATAGACTTTCAGTTTCTAATAAAGCAAGGTGAACTAAACCTTGCAGTGACTGTCCAATTTCTGCATCTATACCTGATTTTAGTACTTTTCGTTCTGCTTGAATCAGTTGGGCATTTGCTTCCTGCAAGGCATTATACGCGTTTATCTGGTTATCATACAATTGTGCATTTCTAATTGCAGTGGCTGCTTGTCCAGCTAGTATTTCGAAGGTTCCTGTAATCTCTCTTACTTTAATTTTATGGAGATGTTTACTATCAACATAAATCACTCCAATTTTTTTCCCATTAGTAATCAAGGGAGAACAAAGTATAGTTTGAAGATCAAGTTTTAAGATACTCTTTGTAGTATCATAAGCGGTATCACTCTGTGCACCTTCCAAAAATATTGACTCCCCGTTTCTAAAAACATCTTCTACAACAGTATTGCTCACCTCAAATAATTTTTTAGGAAGATTTTCATTGTGATCATCCAAGCCTAATTTAAATTCTAAATCACCAGCGAGATTTTGGAGAACTATAAATCCTCTTTCAGAGTGTGTTAGTCGAATTGCATTTTGTAATACCAGTTCAAGTACATCTTCTAAAATTAAAGATCTGTTTATTGTATTGACAATATCTAAAATTGCTTCAAGGCTTTTCATCCTTTCGGATGACTCTGCATCAACAATTACATTTCTGATTCCTTCATCAATATTTTTTTTAAAGTCTGTAAATTTCATAACTCATATTAGCTTTTAATAATTAATCCTTCAAAAGTTTAATTGATAAAAACCATTCCCAATCGGTCATTCCGTTTGGTAGAACCCAGGCTTTTGCTATCCCAGCTGAAAAAGTAGATTCTAAATTATACCAATGTTTTAGTCTAATATCCATTTGAGCACCAATATCAACAAGGTAATTTCCCAAATATGATTGGGTTACTAACCCTTGTGATGTACACTTCAAAATCAATATGATTTACAAACTGATCAAGCATCAACCAATCCGAAAGCCTTATTGGTGGAAAATCATTTTCAAGCATTAACTTTCCAAATTTCTCCACATCAAGACTATAGATTGAAATACCCGGAAACCTAAATATTCTTCTAAACTGTTTAACTTCATCATTGTCAACCGGTCTATTTCCAAAACCACCAAAATAAAATTTAGATTGAACTAGATTTTCATTATACCAAAGATAACCTCCAGCAATTTTTACGTGTAAAACATTATGCTTCCATAACCACATATTAAAATTGCTAAGTTCAGCATAAGTGTTAACCGCAACTTCTGGTTGGTCAAATTCTGTACCGTAAAGAGTAGCTGTCCAGTTAAAGTCGTTTCCCGACTCATAGTCAGAACTTCCAATTGTTTTTCTTAAGTTTTTGTAGTTCAAATTTGTCGCCAAAACGGCAAAATCAGGTTGTGATACTCTTACCAGGTTATCATACACAAATTGCACATTTCTATAAAGTGTGAGTGTTGATGCTTGTTTTATTTTTAAAGGGTTATCATATAACCAGTAGTACGTATACCCTACCTTGTATTGTTCACCAAGCATACCTCTTTTTAATTTATTAAATAAGTCAAAGAATTCATCTCCGTTGTAAAGTATTTCAAAAAATAGGAGCTGTTTGTAGTCGTATTTAAATCTGAAATGCCACAAGGGGTAGCTTGGATTTTCACTCAGAGGCGAAACACCAGCTGATAAATAAAAATCGTGAATCAACAATGGATCTGATATTCTAGAAAATAATCCAAACACAACCTGGTTCTGGAAGCCACTCACCATTGGGAACAGAGATTGAACGTGCAAATTTTCAATTGCGTTGTAATCAGTCTCCAGAGAAAAATCCATCTGATTAATTTCGGTAGAATCATTATTTAAATTCCATTCGTAAAGCTCCTGGTTTGTTTCAATGACTTGTTGCCCAAGATAATTTATAGCTGGAAGAAATGTTGCTGGTTTGTTCTCGAAAATGACAGGAACAAAACCATTATTGAAATATTCAAAGGCAAAGATTGAGTCTTGAGAAACTTCTATGGGTCTAAATAGACCTGTTACACAATTTGAAACTGCTTTAATAGATAAGTTATTAAAATCGTACCTGTAAATGTTTGATACTCCATTCGTATAGGAATTCCAATAAAGAACTTTTCCATCCTGACTCCAGGATGGATTTTCCGGAGAGCCACTGCTGGAAACTACCTGGTACTGAAATAAGGAATCAGCTTCTATAGCCTCGGTGTTAATAATAATTACTGATTGCAGACCACTTGGTTTTTTCAATCCAGCAGCCAGTTTCATCCCGGAATCATCAATTGAAAGATTGAATATCTCTTCTTCTAACTCGAAAGTCTTAACTCTGATAAGATCCTTGTATGGATATGGTGAATAAACTAATGTTGCAAAACCTTCATCATGTTCAACTCCCCACAAAGTATGAGTTATTGGTGACACCGCTAGATCACCTACTCTTGCATTTTCAAAAAGCAACTTCTCATCCCCAGATTCCAACTGGTAAACCCAAATATCTCTGTACAATTGATTATTATTTGTCGTGTAGAAAAGAAAGCCGTTTGCTTCATCAAGCGCAATTGATGAAACTTGCAACATACTTGGAGTTTCTAATGTAGCAAGTTTTCTAGAGATACCTGTTGATAAACTGAGGGATTGCAAAGTGGTTAATTGGCCTGGTCTATGATAAACATATATCATAGAATTAGTTGGACGGTCAAGACAAGGCTTTGAGACCCAGCCAAATTTTTCTTTATTTATTTCTCTTAAACCAGTTAATTCAGATTTATTTAAAATGCTTATGTTCTCATCCTGAAATTTTATTTCATTCGCGATAAAATCTCCCCATGCATCAGAAAAGTTTTTATTAAAAATTTCTTCGAATTTACTCTCAAAGCCTGTGTATGCCGAACCTTGTACAGTCCTGAACCAATCAATAACTTTATCAGAACCGTATGTAATTGCTAAGTAAGCTAAAAATCTTTCACCATATATGTATTGTATATTTTCCAATAGAATTGAATTGTGACTTAACAGGGTTTCCAAATCCAGCTGGGAAGGGAAAGACAAGCCTTCGTAAACAAATGTTCTGAAGTACATCTCATCAAAGCTACCAAGTACTCTTCCAAATCCACCGCTTAACCAAGTCTCAAAGTATACAGCGATTCCTTCCTGATGCCACCTTGGAGAATAGCGGTTAAAATTTGTAAGGAGACTATAGAATGCTGATAACGGCTGAACCTTTTCAGGAGGTACTTTACCAAAGATAGTTCTGTAAAATGTTTCTGGTTGAACTTCTGCGTCATTGACAATAATGTGAACCAACTCATGACTTAGTAACCATTGAATTCTTTCATTATACGGGGTAAACTCATAACCTGGTTCCAAAGGTTCGATCTCAAGCCGAATAAAATTTTGAGGTGTGGTACTTGCGGCAGCAAACCCGTAGTCACTAACGTCATATGTGTTAATAATAATTTTATCCGAAGTATTATAGTTAAATATTTTAGAGAGAAGTCTGAAAGCTTTTTCAGCGCTTACCAGAATATTATTAACTAAAGGTGAATGATTTTCACGGTAAATTACTTTGAAATGTTCACTCTCTCTTTCAAGCCAGGGAGAATCAACATGTTCAAATAAATGAACTACTAATTCTTTATTGTCATCATTGTAAAATACTTCACTAGCTATATTTCCGTTTTTCTTTGTAATAGTAATTTCTACATTTTGATCTACATTTTCCACGCTGATGTTTCTTACAAAACCAACGGGATTTAGATTGTTAAAGTCATTTCCAAATGTTGAAGCATTATTCAAATTAATAATTAGATTATCCCGCTCACGGAACGATAAATGCGATGAAAGTTTAATATTGCTTTTTATTAATATATACGTGCCATTTTCTCCATGTTTAATATCCACACTTTGAATTTTACTAATGATCATCTGATCTTTTTCAAGAACTATAATTTTACCTGGACTAATTACAGCTATTGATTTTTCATAGTATTTATTAAAAAGTTCAATTGTTTCATTCAATGGAACGAAAATAAAATCATTAATAATATGTGATGAAGTTGGGTATTGATATATTTTCGATTTTCCTGAGTCCAGATTAGATATTATCACATATGGATTTTTGGATTTGAACCTGAGACTTACATCCTTAAAAATGAGATCAACTGTATTACCCTCATCGGATACTTTACTAATTATATTTATTGCATCAGCGAAATGCTTTACAGAAATATATATGATTCCCTGGTAGTTGTACGAAGGTATTGACTGACTCTTCTCACCTTCAACAATTGTAATTCTGTTTGTTTGCTGAGCGGAAACTAAATAAGATATTAGGATTAGCAGGAGAGTTATTCTTGACATATAGGCAGATAGCAATATTTTTTTTAATAGTTAGATGCTAAGCATTACATGAATATAAAAAATTCATTAGCATCATTTGCAAAAGCACCTAGGAAAAATAAAGACTAAAAATTAATAATAAAAAAGCCTTCAATAAAGATTGAAGGCTTAACAAAGTATACTCTGGAGAACTAATTCACTCTACCTAACCCAGCCGTACTTGGTGCCGAGTTCTTCTAGCTGTGAAGCTGATCTAACCCAGCCGTACTTAGTGCCGAGTTCTTCTAGCTGTGAAGCTGATCTGACCCAGCCTGTACTTAGTGCCGAGTTCTTCTAGCTGTGAAGCTGATCTGACCCAGCCGGTACTTAGTGCCGAGTTCCTCTAGCTGTGAAGCTGATCTAACCCAGCCGTACTTAGTGCCGAGTTCTTCTAGCTGTGAAGCTGATCTAACCCAGCCGTACTTAGTGCCGAGTTCTTCTAGCTGTGAAGCTGATCTAACCCAGCCGTACTTAGTGCCGAGTTCTTCTAGCTGTGAAGCTGATCTGACCCAGCCGTACTTAGTGCCGAGTTCTTCTAGCTGTGAAGCTGATCTAACCCAGCCGTACTTAGTGCCGAGTTCTTCTAGCTGTGAAGCTGATCTAACCCAGCCGTACTTAGTGCCGAGTTCCTCTAGCTGTGAAGCTGATCTGACCCAACCGTACTTAGTGCCGAGTTCCTCTAGCTGTGAAGCTGATCTAACCCAGCCGTACTTAGTGCCGAGTTCTTCTAGCTGTGAAGCTGATCTGACCCAACCGTACTTAGTGCCGAGTTCCTCTAGCTGTGAAGCTGATCTGTTCTCAAGAAATTTGAGTTCAGATTGAGTTACTTCGGAGGTGTATTGTTGGTGGTTATCAGCTAAGGTAGTTATATTATCCTGATTGACTCTATATCTGGTCGCTTCTTGAACATTGTCAGCAACCTGAGCGAATCCGGATATGAATAGTCCCCAAACTAGGGCTATGGATAATATAATTCGCATAGTACCACTCGTTATAAATATGACACACTACTAGTAGTTTGACATACACTTCACCCTGTGCTACATACAAGTAGCACCAATTATGAACCCAATGCTTGTGCCATGTGAAAAGTTGTTGTTTTCCGTGATAGCACCTTTAAAACCACGATTTTAGGTAAAAATTACAGATTTAAACTTTAATATATGACTTTATGTAAACATTTTTTACAATTATACAAGATAAATTTATCACTAAAAAATCAAAAGTGTCGCTTAATAGTCTAAAAATTTATTTTTTAAATAATTAGTCTTTTAGTAATATATCTAGCTTTGGTCTTGAAATTCCTAAAATTTTCGCTGTTTGTGTTTTATTTCCACCCATCTTGGTTAGAACCTTTCTGGCGTATTCTTTATCGACATTTCTAAGTGATGTGATACCATAATTAACATCCATCCTCACGATATTAAATGGAACATCATCTACTTTCGTAATTTCATGAGTTTTGCTGGAAACATTATCAATTAGGTTCGAAAAATCTTTAATTTGTAGCTTATGATCATCACATAAAAGAACAGCTCTTTCCATGGAATTTCGCAACTCTCGTACATTTCCCGGCCAGGAATAGCCCATTAAAAGATGCTGCAAATCTTTATCAAGTTTCTTAATTGATTTATCAAATTGTTGATTGAATTCATCGATAAAATGATTAGCAAGTTGTATAATGTCTTCCCCTCTTTCTCTCAAGGGTGGAATTTCAATTGAGACCACATTCAATCTATGAAATAGGTCTCTTCTGAATAAGTTTTGGTCTACCATAGATTCTAAACTCCGGTTTGTTGCAGATATTATCCTTGCGTTAACAGGAATATCAACAACACCTCCTAATCTTTTTATTACTTTTTTTTCTACTGCTCTCAACAATTTGGTCTGAATATTAAAACTTAAGTCACCTATTTCATCAAGAAATAGGGTGCCTCTCTCAGCAAGTTCAAACAATCCAACCTTTCTATTCCTTGCATCTGTAAACGCACCTGCTTCATAGCCAAATAATTCAGACTCCAATAAATTTTCAGGTATAGCCGTGCAAACTATATCGATAAAAGGGAACTGATTCGCCGGACCATTGTTATGAATTGCCCTGGCAAACAATCCTTTTCCAGTACCAGTTTCACCAAGAATTAAGATATTTGAATTGCTTTTTTCTGAAACCTTACTTGCTAATTCTAAAGCTCTTAACAACTTATCGGAATCACCAATAATTGATTTGATGCCGTGACGATTCATACCAAATGTTCCAACCCTACTTGTTTCGGTAATATAAGATTTGTTGGAAATTACTTCAGCAAGATGAGAAGTAAACTTTAAGACTTCATATGGAAAGACAAAAATATCCAGCAGTCCTTGTTTTAAGAGAGAGGTAACGAGCAATGCATCCGAATTATTAATGACAATGATGAATTTGTTAGCTTTACCTTTTCGTGCTTTTATAACCTCCTTATATAAAATTGAATCAAGTGATTGAAGTTTAAGGATGACTATATCATTATTATCAAGTTCAAGTTCAGAGGGGAAGGAAATATTCAATACAAATCCTTTAATCTCTAACTGCTTAAGTGCAGAGGTTATCGAAACGAGATCGTCTGAATCTGAAAAAACTTTTATGTTGTATTGTCCTTCTGGCATAACATCAATTCGATGGATAAAAACTTTCTAATTTTTTTAACGTATTCATTCTTTCACTATTTCTTAAATAGATCGCTCTTAGTTGTGGTGATTTTATCTTTTCTGCAATAAAATAAATCAATTCTCTTGTATAGGTAACAAAAAACTTAGCTTTATGCAGGTTACCCCTTTCTATATACAAATCTGATATTTCAAACAAAACTTTCCAAGTGAGCTCGATTATATACTCATCTTTAATTAAGTCATATGCTTTTTCAAAATAGACCAATGGTGGTAAAAGTTCCTCTGATTTTAGGTTTTTTGAAATAAGTCCTAAAAAATATTCCCTCTCAGCCTCCAATATAGAATTTTGTGAGCATAATTCAATAAATTCAGGTTTATTAAGTTCACTAATGGCACTATGATAGGACTTCTGATAGATGTAAAACTGGATTATTAAATTAATCACTTCGATATAATTAGGGATATCTTTTCTTTGAATCATCTCGTCACGAATAAATTGCAATTCGGTGATTGATAAAGATTCTTTTCTACCAGCAGAATTAAACTGAACTAATAATTTTTCGAAAACTTCATGAGTTTGAAAAAGGTTGTATTTGACCAAGTTTGAATGAAAGTCATCAATTACTTGTTCTAATTTTTGGAAATATCCGATCTTATAAAACAACTTGCCCTTCATAAATAAATCATCTAATAATTCAGTATAATTATCCAATCGAATAAAAATAGACTCGGCTTCATTTAACGAATTAAGTGCGTAATCATATTCACAAGAGGATGTATAAATTTCCCCGAGATCCCATAAAACTATTGCTCTGCTAAGTTCATTTCCAATGCTTAAAAAAATGTTATGTGCTTTTTGATATGATTTTATTGCTGACTCAAAGTTAGAACGATTAAAATAGAAAGCTCCCATATTTTGCATTAGCAAACCTTCTTGATCCAGATTTCCTATTGATTGATTGATTTTTGAAGCACTTTGCAGACATTCCTCAGCTTTGGTATAGTCTCCTTTAATATTGTAAATATTCCCAATATTAACCTTTGTTCCTGAAACTCTGTTTAGTTGCCCCACTTCAGAAAAATTTTTCTTGGCATTTTGAAAGTTCCCAAGTGCGGAGTCTAAATCATTACTCTGATAAATATTAATCATTCCCTTTAAATTGTAACAACGTCCTTGTAACTCAGAAGAGAGTTTTCGATCTTTAAGAAGTTCATCACAAAGAGCATTTGCTTCGTTATATCTTTTTAACTCAAAATCAGCATATGCCAGTTCCACTTTCAGAGCATTTCTTTCGCTTAAATCATTAACCTTGTTAAGTAGCTCTGATAAAACCCTTCTGCCGGTTTTATAATCACCAGAAGCTATAAGAGCACTTCCTTCTAAAAAGAAAAGTCGATCATCGATATTAGTTTTGGGAAAGTCATTCTTCAACTCTTTTATTAATGCTAGCGATGATTGCACATCACCAAGTTTGAGACTGATCTCGCTCAATTTGATTTTTGCTGATTTAATTAATTCCTCTCGAAGTGGGAGTGTTATCAAATGACTAAGAATTTTTTGTATATATGAATATGTTGAGTTGCTTTCGGCCTCCTTAATCTCTTCCATCGATTTGTTATAGCACAACTCATACTCCCCGGCTAACTCATATTGTCTTGCTAATTCTAGCCGGTTAAATGATGGAAAATTTTTAGATATCTTCGCAGCAATTCCCTGGTGTAATTTCTTTTTATTTTCAACGGAAGCATATATATAATTTTTAATCGCTTCAGATGTAAAAATCAATGCCTGACCCGAAACAGAATTTTGGATTACATTATTGAACTTAAGGTTAATAATCATTTTTTCAATATCAACTTTCCCAAAGCCAAGGATTGTTGATAATGTGTTATTATCTATGTATGTCTCAAAGGCCGATACAATTTGTGTAGTAATTAACTCTTTCTTGGTAAGATTTGATAATCGTAAATCATAAACTGCATAATGTGCTTCAGTCAGCGATGAAATTTTATTTTCTTCATCGGCAAATGTCATTCCCTCTTCAGAAAATTTCATTATTCCGAATAGAATTAAATCTTTTATAAACGATTTTATATTTCCAGGAATTAGGTCGGCATTTTTAAGAATCAAATTTTTTATTTTGTCTCGCGGTAAATCTGAACCATAACTCTCATCTAAGAATTTTTCTAGTTCCACTTCAGTAAAAGCACCTAAAATAATTTCTTTCAAACTATTTATTCCGGATGAAAGGACTTCGTGTTCAGAAGACTCACTCATAATTACTTTAACATTATTTACTTGAAGAATGGGAACGATATCGAGTAACAGGTTTCCCAGTAGCTGATCATACGAATTAAAGTCGTCAATTAGAAGAATGAAATTGCACTGAGAAGAAATTACTGCAACCAAATTTCTAAATTCTGCAATGATATCCTTGGGATCCAAATTCAGTTGATTCAAAAGCGATTGTTTATTTTGTTCCGATAAATTGGGATAAACTGATTTCGAAAAAATTATTTTCCTAAGAAGATAACGAACCAGCTCATCAACTGACTTTCCCTTTACATCAGAAATTAAGACTGCTTCTCTATAATGTTCATGCATTTTATACAATAATGAAGATTTTCCAACTCCTTCAAATCCTTTAATTGTGTAAACTTCTGTGCCCTCACTCTCTTGTATATATTCTGATAATTGCTGAATGACAGAATCACGACACGAATAATTTTTTGCCGGAAGAAATTCTTTAACCAAATCAATATTGAACTGAAACCCCAGATCTTTTATTATCTGTAATGCCGATGAATATCTTCTGTCAATATCTTTCTCCAATAGCTTTTTAATAATTTTTATTAGCTCTTGTGAAAAACGCTCGGAATTAGGAAAATCAAATTTCTCCTCAATAGCTGATTTATAAATATCCAATTCGGATTTTGCGGTGAATGGGAATCGATTGTAGATCACCTGATACAAAATTATTCCCAGCGAATAAAAATCTACTGAACTATTGTGTTCATCTTTCTTCAGTAATTCTGGGGCAATGTAATGTGGTGTTCCTTTAATTTCATAATCTGATGGCGATGGAGAGTACTCGGCAAGACCAAGATCGATTAATCTGACTTGAGGAATACTTTCATTAAATGAGACCAAAATATTTTCCGGTTTAAGATCGTAATAGATGTATTTTGACTGATGAAGGTAATAAAGAGCAGCGCTAATCTGTTTAACTATTTCTTTTAAATCACTCTCACTTTTAATTTTGCTTGATGAGAGTAACTCTTCCCCATTAAAATATTCCAATATTATATAAGTTGAACCGACCTCAATATTTTCTTCATTATCAGTTTTGAAAATTGTACCGAAATCAAATGCCTTAATAATATTTGGATGTTCCAATCTTTGAAGTGTGAAATATTCATTTATAAAATTGTTTCTCTCATGTTCATCAGCACTGGTTGGCAGGATTTTTATTGCAAAGTTTGTATCGGGATTTTCGATATCTTTACATAGAAATACTGAGCTTCTACCTTCACCAAGTTTTTTAATTATTTCGTATCGTGTATTAATCATTTTTTAAGTCTTGGATTAAAGATCTTTCCCAAATTTCTACCAGATGCGTTGAATGTAAAAAGAGTTAAGATTAAGGCCAACCCGGGGAATGCAATAAGCCACCATGCTTTTGTAATGTACTCCTGACCCGGAGCTAATCATCGACCCCCATGATGGATATGAGTTACCGGTGCCCAATCCCAGGTAACTTAATGCAGCTTCTGCGAGTACAACATTACTGAACAAAAAAACCAGGTTAACCAGCACAGGTGTAATAATTACTGGAAATACTTCTCGTTTAAGTATCATAAATTTATTTAATCCGACAAGTTCTGCTGTAGCAAAATAATCTTTATGTTTTATGGAGAGTACTTCGCTCTTGACAATTTTAAAAAGACTCATCCAACCTGAGATACCCAAAACAACTATCACGGATACCATTGAGCTTCCAAATAAAGCTAAAATTAAAACAATAAGATAAATTACCGGGAATGCTAAAAACATTTCTGTAAAGCGATTAAGTGAAACGTCGAGTATACCTCCGCGATAACCAGCTATAAAACCTAACAGAATCCCAATAATAAAGGACAAGAGAACAGCACCCAGGCCAACAGTAATTGATATTCGAGTACCATAAATTAGTCTTGCAAAAAGGTCCCTGCCAAACTCATCACTGCCAAAAAGAAAAAGTTTATTTTTAACAATTGGCATTCCTGATTCAGAGACAACTAATTCTCTATCAATATTAAAAGATTTATTTTTTTGAAAGTATACGACTTTATCAGTAACAATTGCACTATCGGCAAAGATTATATTAATATTGAATGCAGGCTTAATAATTTTAGCTGCTTTATTTCGAAAATCGTCTGCCCCAGTTAATTTTTTCACTTCCGGCTCTTTCAACTCAATTTGTTTTATAAAACTCACTGGTGGAAGGAGTTTTGTAACAGAAAGATTCTTGGAGAATTCAGGATTTTCATTTGTGATTATTGGTGCAAACAGAAATACGAAACAAAGCAGTATTAAAAACACACCCGAAAAATTTAATTTCGTTTCAAGAAATCTAAATCTCCCTCTAAAAATCAATATTAATGGAAGTATAAGAATGAATAACAGTGACGAGAATGAGGCATCAACAAATCCAAAGTTTAAAACATTTAGTGCATTCGAAGGATCACTGATTATTAACCTAAAATAATCAACAACTAATGAAAAATAATCGATAATAAGATCGAATCTTAGAATGACTATACACAGCCAAATGGTAATTGCCCAATGAATTATTTTTATTCCGGATTTCAATTTAAGATTCCCTTTATCATTCTCTTATCGAGTTTTAATTTGACCAGGTCGGCAATAAAATTCGTAAGTATCATCGCCGAACCAGCCGTAAAGACACATCCAATCACTAAGGGATAATCTCTACTCAGTATTGAATCAATAGCCAAGCGACCCATTCCCGGAAGACTAAAAATAACTTCTGTAATTAAAGTTCCGCCCAGAATTATACCAAGTTCAACACCTGCGACTGAAATTAATGGTCTAATTGCATTTGGAAGGAGATGTTTTTTTAAAATTTTATTTTCATCAATACCACTTGCCCGCAGATTCAGAATAAAAGTTTGATCCTTTACTTCATCAATACTTTCTTTTATGTATTTATAAAACAGTGCAACTCCACCAGCTGACAAAGTTAAAAGAGGCAATATGATATGATTAATTTTATCTAAAAGTCCAGGGAAGAACGACATTTCATCATTGTCAATTGATTTTAAACCAGATATCGGGAATAAACCAAAGTGAACGGAAAAGATATAAATTAAAGTCACGCCAAGTACAAAAGCCGGGATGGAATAAACAAGGAGTGAAAAGTTATTTGCGAATTTTTCCAACCATCTGTTTCGCGTTTTTACCATTTTTACTGCAAGCCAAATGCTCAAGCTGATCTGAATGAAAAAACTTATACTTGCAAAGACCAGAGTGAAAGAAAAGTATTGCCAGACCACATTAAAAACCGGACTACGGTAATTGTATGATGTGCCTAACTCTCCTTTAAATATATTCGTTACAAATGAAAAATATTGGTCAATGACTGGTTCGTTAAGTGAAAATTTTTGGCTGATGCTTTCTGATAGTTCTTTGCCCAACTTTGCTGATATGTATTTATCAGTTGGATTACCAGGAGATAATCGGATAAGAAAAAATAAAAAACTAACGAGTAAGAAAAGCGTTAATAGTGAAGTTAATAATCTGGTAAAGAGTGATTTTAAAAATTTTGAATTCAAAACACTACTCATCAAGAGTCCACTCCCAGCAATGGGCCATGACCCCATATGGAGTTACATTTATGTTTTTTATTCTCTTGTTATAAGCTACAATGTTCGGTGTCCAATAAAGAAATGTAACTGGCTCATCTTCGTGTATGATTATCTGAAATTCTTTTACCAGTTCATTTCTTCTCTCCTTTTTGATTTTAGTATCCAGCTCATCCAAAATTTTATCTATTTCTGGGTTTTCATAACAAGCAAAATTAAGCATACCAATATTTGGATCAGAATACCAATATGGTTTTAGTTCTAATGGGATTGGAATTCCCCAACCAGCCATCCAGGAATTTAGTTTTCTATTATAAAGATTATCTATGAATGCGCCAAGTTCCATTTTTTCAGTCGACACATCTATACCAATTGATTGAAGATTATTTTTCACAACCACGCAAGCGTATTCTCGTAACGGATTACCAACAGGATAATACATTTTGAATTTAAATTCTATGTCACCTTTTTCAAGAACTCCATTCTTATCTTCATCTTTCCAACCATCCAATGCTAAAAGTTTTTTTGCCTCACCGGGATCAAAAGCATATGGAGAAATTGTTTTATTATAATCTGTTTTAAATATAGGGGAAACAGGTGATGATGCAAGCTCGCCTAGGTCTAGCAAGTACTCATCCAAAATCTCTTTTCGATTGATAGCCATCGTCAATGCTTTTCTAACATTTCTGCTGCCAAAAAATTTATTTTGTTTAATCTCTCCTACGGCGAATGAATCAGGATCAATATTATTCCACCCTATATAATCATATTCTCTTCCGGCATTATTAATAACCGATAAATTATTTTCATTCTTTAGATCTTCAAAATCATCAACTTTTATCAACTCCGCTAAATCAATATCACCTTTTTTAAGTTGTAATATTCTGGATGTATAATCCGGAATAATTTTAAAAACTATTTCGGTGATCTGATCAGGTGAAAAAAGGAACGAGTTGCTGTCAGCTTCAAGAATTATTGTTTGATTCTTATCCCATTTTTTCAGCTTGTATGCACCACAGGAGACCGATTCAAAACTAAGATTATTTTTGTTAAGCTCGTTTCTTCTGACGTTTGAAAAAATATCTTCCTGGATTATCGGGATAGAAATATCAACCAATTTAACGGCTGCATTTTTGGCAAAATGAATTTCAAATTCTGTCGTGGAAATAACAGTAAAAGTTTTTTCGATATCAATTTGTCCATCCTTATCTAAATACAAGAAGCTGAATGTCCCTATCAGTCTGCTTTGAACATCCGGATCCGAAAACATATTGTATGAGTATACCACATCATTGCTTGTAAGTTTTGTTCCATCGGACCAAAAAATATCATCCCTTAAAGTAAACTTTATATATGATGAATCTTCCGACCACTGCCATTCTTTTGCGATCATAGGATATGGAACTAATTCACCTTTGTCATTATTCCATCTGAAATCGAGTAAACCAGGGTATAATAAATCGGTTATTATACTCTCCTCATAACTAAAAGCAAACAAAGTGTTAAAGGTTTGAACATCAGCCGAGATGCCAATAACAATACGATTATTCTCCGCTGACTTTTTTAAATCGCAAGAAAAAATCAGGAAAGTCAGAATAGAAAGTATTAGAAGATTTAATGTTTTGATGTTCATTAAGAAGAATGTGTATTAGAAATAGTAATTTCTCACACCAATTTATTATTTTGTTGAGTAAAAGAAAAACAAGATTTTAACAGATGCTAAGTGTTGATATAAATTCAGTTTCAATTCTTGATGAAGAAAACCGACGGACACTTCTTACGGATATCAAGTTTGATATTGAACCAGGAAAGGTTTACACAATTCTTGGTAAAAATGGTTCAGGGAAATCAACTCTGATAAAATCACTCACGGCGCTACTGCCAAACGATGAATATAAGACATCAGGAAAAGTTTTATTCGAAGACAATGATTTATTAAACTGCACGAATGAAAAATTAAGAGAGATCAGACAGCACAATATCAGATACGTATTTCAGGATGCTGTTAACAGTTTCGATCCTTTAAAAAAAATTAAATATTACTTTGACCTTTCAAATGTTAGTCCTTTGAAAATCGAAGAACTACTTCTTTACTTTTTATTACCAGACTATAAAAAGCTTTCCGGTCTTCATTCTTACGAATTGAGTGGTGGAATGGCTCAAAGGCTTTTAATTGTGCTTGCACTTCTTGCAAATCCAGATGTTCTTATTCTTGATGAACCAACTTCTGGTGTTGATTATGCAGTGATGAATTTGATTTTATTGAAGATTAAAAATTATGTGAGAGATAATGATAAATCTGTTCTGATTGTAACTCAGGATATTAACTTTGCAATTAAGTTATCAGATTACATAGCATATCTTTCAGAAGGAAAGTTGACAAAATTTTATAATAAAAATGAATTCGCAACATCGCCGGATGATAATTTGAAAAACTTTATTCAATCTTTTAAGGCGATTAGTAATGTTTCTGCTTAAAGTTGAAAACATTTTCTACTCAGTGATTGTAAAAGAAGAAACGAAGAAAAAGTTTGACATTTTGAAAAACGTTTCCTTTGTGGTCGAGAGCGGAGAAATTTTAGGAATTTGTGGTGAGTCGGGTGGTGGGAAATCAACTCTTGCAAAGGTGATTGCTGGTGTGATCCAACCTATTGATGGAAAGGTTATCCTAGACAATAAAGTTAATAATAAAACAAGCAGTCCGATTCAAATTCTCTTTCAAAACCATGGAGAAGTTTTGAATCCTTACAGGAAAATTTCAAGCATAGTAGATGAAGCATTGGCAATAAATAGAGTTCATAAAAAATATATCAAGCACGAACGAGAAAATGTCTTAAGCTCTGTTGGTTTTCCCAAGAATCTTTATGAAAGAAGAGGATATCAATTAAGTGGCGGTGAGCAGCAAAGAGCAGCACTTGCAAGACTCTTGGCGACCAATCCTGCATTATTAATTCTTGATGAACCATTTTCAGCACAGGATGCTGAATCTCAGTTAAAACTTGTAAATCTGTTTAAGAAATTGAATTTAGAATTTAAGCTTACAATGATATGCATTAGTCACGACTTAAGAATTTTGAGAAACCTTGCAAATAGAGTAATAATTTTAAAGGAGGGTAAGGTTTTAGAAAGTGGAAACACAATAAAAGTTTTCAACAATCCACAAAAAGATTACACCAGGTTTCTTCTCTCAGCAGAAGCTCTGGACTTAAGCTATGCAGAATTAAAAAAACAAAAGCAATTATGAAAGATATAATTCTGTTTTCGATCCCGACCCTAATATGGGGATCAACCTGGCTTGCAATTACTTTTCAGCTTGGTGTAGTTGATCCGTTAGTCTCTGTGTTTTATCGATTTTTACTCGCAGCAATAATTCTTTTTGTCTATTGCAGAATGATAAAAATGAATTTGAAGTACAGCGCCAAGCAGCATTTATTTATGGCGGTTCAGGGAACATTTCTTTTTGGAATAAACTATTGGTTGGTCTATATGGCCGAAGTCCATCTTAAAAGTGGACTGGTTGCAGTTGTATTTTCAACTATAATTTTCTTAAATATTTTTAACGGGTTAATATTCCTAAAATCAAAAGTGAGGTTGAACGTTTTAGCAAGTGCTTTGATTGGGTTTGTTGGTATTGTATTAGTGTTCAAAGATGAAATTTTAAATTTTAATTTTTCCAACGATAGATCATTTGGTTTAATACTTGCTTTCTTAAGTGTTATAACTGCTTCGTTAGGAAATATAACATCAGCATATAATCAAAGAAATAAACTGCCTGTTGTGCAGACTAATGCTTACGGAATGCTTTACGGATCATTGTTAATGCTTATTCTGGTTTTCATAATCGGCACACCACTAAGTTTTGATGTTTCATTTAAGTATATAGGTTCTTTAATCTATCTCGCAGTCTTCGGTTCCATTATAGCATTTTGGAGTTACCTGACATTGCTTGGTAAAATCGGAGCGGACAAAGCTGCTTATGTTATGCTGGTATTCCCTATTATTGCTCTCTTACTTTCAACAATGTTTGAAGAGTACACCTGGAGTTTATTTGCGTTATTAGGAATTGCACTAATAACCACGGGTAATTTTCTAATGCTAAAAAAAGCTCATGATACTGCTAAATAGGGACAAGTTTTCGGATGAACAGTGAATCTGGAAAAGTATTATTTTACTAAACTTGCATAAGCAACCAGCTTATCTTCATCATAATCTATTTTTATTTCCGAAAAACTATCAAGAAATTGTGACAGCTTATCATAACCAAACTCTTTGTGATTGAAAGTAGGATGTTCCTTTTTAATTTTTATTCCTATAGTCGCAACATTCACTCTGCGATTTTCTTTCTTTAAAAGTGATATGATGCTATTCTCAATTTGACTGCTTACTTTCTTTTGAGGAGTCTGTAATGACTTTGATTCTTTTGTTTTAATTTTTGCCGGCTGGTATTCTATTATCCCATCTGCAACATTCACCAGGTCACGTGAAATAGAACCGGGCACACCCATAAGGTAAGTATTTTTTCCCAGGCTTCTTAACTCGGTTAAAAGTGGGATGAAGTCACGATCTCCTGAGACCAAAATCAAAGTGTTAATGTTTTCATTCTGCATAAACAGCTTCATTGCATTAACGCAAATAAATGTATCTGCACTGCTTTTTTCCGTGCGGGATAAAGGAGTAAAAACAGGCTGAATTCCCGCTTGTCTGAAGACTGTTAATCTGATCATTAAATCTCACCCAATCTCCAAACGCCTGAATTGATGCGATCCCTCCTTTTTTCTCACATAAATTCCTTATTATCATTAAATCAGGTGCTTCACCGAAGTTATTAAGCGAAGAGTAATATAAATTTTCAAAGTCAATAAAAACTGCAATTGTATTTTGTGATTGTCTTTCAGTCGATCTTTCACTTTTATTTTCCTTTTAAGGTTTAATCAAATTTTAATTGAAAACTTACCGACAATTTAAGTTTGTTCAAATAAAATTCATTCCACGTTTAATAAAATAATAAACCCTCTCCAACTTTCGATGAAGAGGGTTTGTCTTTCAGCAAACTAATTTATTGTATCTTCACCCTAACACCTTCGGAGTGACTTGAAAACTCCGGTGCATACATACATTGGATTGTAGTAATCCCGTTTGAGAAATCTCCTTTGAATGTTACTCGCAAAGGATATTCAAAAACATAAGTTCCTTTGTTAAGTCTGTCCATAAAGAAATTAGTTGCAACGTCTCGTGTATTTTCATAATACCACAAACCATCCTGATATTTATGTTGCGAGAGAACATTTATCGGTTCAAATCCAGCTGCACGCATATCTTTCAGATGAACAAATTCCATATCGCGATCAACACGAATTTCAATTCTTACTTTCACAATATCCCCCGGCTTCAGCTTTGTGTCTTCATTAACCGGAGTAATCTTCTTTCCAGTTGGAGAATCTAGTTCCAAAAATAATTTCTTATTTATCTTCAACGGTGTTTCAGCAGGAGTAATTTTATCAAGCTGTTCATAATACTGCCAGTAGAGAGAACCCCACGCAACAACATTATTGTTGTTAGTCACAGTTACTTCACCCATTTCAGGTTTTATATCTTCACCTTTCCAGGACGTTTTGAAATATCCTGTACCAGCTTCAATGTGAATTTCAGGATTGTTTAGAAGATCGAGCATTTGACCACCGATTTTTATATCGGGCATTTTCGTATCAGCTAGCCAGTCGCTTCCTCTCAGCAGAAGTGCATAACAAGCTTCAGCAGTTGCTTTGGTTGTTTTCCAATCCTGTACTTGTTTTTGTTTCAACAGCCAGACTTTCATCAAATCAACTGATTCCTGGTCTTTCACAATTTCATCGACTGCTTCAATCAGCAATGCCTGAGTTTCGATAGGAGCCTGGTACCACCACCAGCCCCATTCTTCTTTGAAATACATTCCCATTTCATCATTGAACACTGCATTTTCGATGATCGATTTGATGATTGACTTTGCAGTCTTCGCATCATACATTCTGTAAAGTGCAAGTGCGATCATTCCCTGCATATACTTGTTATTGCTCAGCCAGTATTTCTGTGCCTGACCTTTCCAGTAATCAAATGCTTCTTTGTATTTATCATCAACAGGAATATCGAGATAGTAGCTTCTTCCATAAAGATATTGTGCCTGAATGTAACCAATATTCTTTCTGTCAAGAACCCCCATGCTTCTTTATCCATTCGTAATCTTCATACATTCTTACATCTGTGTAAATCACAGCTCTCTGCAGCATATTCCAGACTTCAACGTTTTCCCGGATGTCTTTTATTCCAAGTCTTTCAAGATGTCCCATTCCAACAACAATATATTGAGTGATGAAACGGTTTTCCGGAAGACCCGGGAACCACGGCCATCCGCCGTTTGGTACTGCATGTCTTTTATTTTCTGCTCTGCACGATCGAGCTCATTTGCCATTCTTGTTAAATCGAACAGCAAACCAACTCTGCGTTTTCTTTCCGATTCATCCTGAGCATCGAGAACCCACGGAGTTTCTTCGAGAAGTTCAGACTTCAATTCCTGGTTCTTTTCGAGATTTGAAAGCAGAGCATCCTTATCAACTTCTTTCCAGGTATCAAAAATCTTTTTGATCTTCGGACTTGAGTTTGCAATATGAGTTGCAATACTGTTTGCATAGAATCTGTTGAAAACCTGCTCAACACATTCGTACGGATATTCCATCATATAAGGCAATGCCTGAATTGCATACCACGCAGGATTTGCAGTGAACTCAAGTGTAAGATTATAATTCTGTAAAGTTGATGATTTATTTTCCATCAGTTTTTTCAGAAGAAAAGTTTTAGTCTCGTGTCCTTTCACTGGAAGCGGAAGTGTTTCCGTAACTAGCATTCGGTTTGTTAAAATAGGAAGAGCATTCTCTTCACCGTCAGAAAACTTTCCTGATTTTGCAATCACTCTGTAAACAATTGCATCAACTTTGCCTAGAGGAACTTTTAGTCTCCAGCTTAAACCTTCGCTCATTCCTTTTTCTGCAGTAAATGATTTCACATTATCAGCGTTTTCAAAAAGTGCATCGATAGGTTTCATCGTGAAAGCATCAAACAATTGCAGAGTTGCTGAACCTGAAAGTGAGCTATCCGAAAGGTTGCTAACTTTTGCAGGGAAATAAATTTCATCACCCTCTCTCAAAAATCTTGGAGGATTTGGCATTATCATCAGATCTTTTTGAGTAACGGTTTCGTTATAAACAATTGCACTCTTCAAATCTTTTGTAATTGCAAAGCCCATAAATTTCCAGCGAGTTAATGCTTCAGGAACTGTGAAGGAAATAATTATTTCACCTTTTTCATTTGTTCTTAATTCAGGATAGAAGAAAGCTGTTTCATTCAGATTTTTTCTGATGGAAACACCTTCGAAGGATTGTTCCGGTTGTTTTGATTCTTCCGTTTTATCCCGATCCTTCTCTAGCCCATCAACGTAATATGGTTCATCACTTTGCCTTCCGCCCCTCACAAAATTCTCATTGCTTTCTTCTTTCTCCATTACAACTCCAGATTGAAGAGCAAGTTCATCACTAACTGAACTTTTAGCAACCATATCATATCTACCATTAGCATAACCGTAACCATAAAAATAAAATCCAAAATTGTTGATGTATGGATAATACATCGTCGGAGGATAAACGTAAGTGTTCCATCCTTCCCCATAAAAGCGCGAACTGATTGAAGTAAAGTTATTGTCCGCTTTCCAGAAGTTTCTTGAGTGGAAATATGGATAGACGCCAAAGCTCCAATAGTTTGCAGCAAAGGCATCCAGAGAAGCATCGTACATCGAGGCAAGCATTTCAGCTGCAATTTCATCTCCATTTGGTCCGGATATTTTCAGCTTCCATTCTTCGTTGGAGCCAGGAAGAAGTTTGCTTCTAAATGTTTCAAAAGATATTTGAAGTTGCTTGTTTGTCCACGGAACAGAAATAACTTGTGTAACCAGATGTGATTCATTGTTCACGACGAATGCAATATGAGCAACAACATTACCTCTGTATTCAGCTTTAATTGGTATGTCAATTTTCTTTTGCTCATTATCCAGATCAATCCATTCTTTTGCAATAACTTTGCCGTCACACTCAAGTTCATAAAGAGTTGTAACATCATTCTCTGCCGAACCGATGTACAGAGTTGCAGTTTCACCGGGTTCATAATTTTTTTGATTCATATAAACCCAGCTTGCTTCGTTCAGAGGGGTTTTATCTGATTCTGGATCAAACAAAGTAAAATATTTTGTTAGCTCAACCGGAGTTCCGTTTTTGTCTTTTGTTTTTAGAGTAGCAACATATTTGCCTGCTTCCCATTCCGGCTGATCTTTAAAAGTAATGTAAGAACTATCCGTTGTTGTGAAACTTGTGTTAAATACTTTTCTTTCTTTTTCCCAGGTAAAGAATTCATTTTCATCATGATAAATATCGTGCTGAAAGAGTTTGTAGAATTCATCTTTGCTCATAATAAATTTATCAGGCTTTGACCAAAGTCTGTCTCGGAAAATTCTCTCAGGAGTTTTCAGCTTGAAAATTTCAATTGATACCTGTGCTGATTCAAATTGACTGTTAAGATTTGTTGTTGATACCAGATATTTATCTAATACATATGAATTGATTATTTCCGGTAAGTTCATATTTGCAATCAGTGCAACATAGCCTGCACTAACGTAAGTCTGAGCGGAATGAGTTTCACCGGTTACATCAATTACGTCAGCATAAACTGTGTAACTGAATACCGGTTTGGTTTCTTTCGGCATAGAAAGATCAGGCACCAAATCAAATTCAACTTTAAACTTACCTTCTTTATCAGTAGTTGTAACGCCGTTTGTTATTTCCATTTCGTTATATCTTCCCCAAAACCAATTGTAATACCATCGCCATCTGTAATCGTAGTAAGGAAAATAAACTGTGCGAACTACCCTGTATTTTACATCGACATCATTCAGGTTAGCACCAGAATAAGTTTTCGCAAATCCTTCAACTGTTACATTATCATTTAAAGAATAGCTGCCTTTAATTGGATCAAACTTTACTTCAAACTTTGGACGTTTGTATTCTTCAACCCTAAAGTATTGTGAGCCGTACTCATTTGCAATTAAGTATTGTCCGCCAATTTTACCAACCGGAATTGTGAACTTTCCATTGAATGTTCCGAATTCATTCGTAGTGAAAGTTGCATCAGCAATTTTCTGATGATTAGCATCATAAAAAGTTACAGTTGTTTTCTTCCCGGAGACAATGTTATTATCTTTTTTGCCATCGGTATCGATTACCAAACCCTTGAAGTAAACAATTTGTCCGGGTCTGTAAATTGCTCTGTCGAGATAAAAGAATGTAGTTGTTCTTCTTGGATTATTTTGATTGTATGCGTATGAGTAGAAGTTTTGTGACTCAAACTCGTCATCCCCATTTATGAAAATCATTTTGTAAGTGTTGTACTGGTTATCATCTTTAACAAACTGAAAAGCGCCATCATCGGAAGTTTTTCCGCTTTTAATTTTGAAGAACCGATACTCTCTTGCATCTTGAACATATTTCTGTCCCCAAACCTCAACATCAATATTTGAAAATGGCTGACCAGATTTTCTATTCAATGCATAAAACAAAACTTTATTTTCACCAGTATCTTTTCTGATGTAACTAATATTTGTAATCCAGGTTTTGCTGTAACCAACTGCATTTTTTTCATAAGTGAATTCGGGATCGGTTCCGACAAGAATTAAATATTGACCGACAGATAGCGAAGGCATTTTTATTTCTACACTGTGGTTCTGATAATCTTTATCGTCCGGAAGATCAACCGACCATTCGTGAATTGATTTCTGTGCTGCATACCGCTGATATAGCTTTTGTGCATCCAGTTTGTTCTTTGTCTGATCTAACGATTCTGTCCAGGGAATCACCCGCAAATAAATTTTATTCACATTTTTATAAGAAACTAAAGCAAGGAAAGGCTGATCGGGAAGATTTCCGTATTCAGTCTGAACACTTAAACTTTTCATCAGTATTTGGTTCTGAAGCCACTTGCATTGACCTGCACCGAAAGTGTCAGGAAATTTTTCGATTGCTGAGTTACAAATCTCCAGAGCTTTCTTTGTATCCCATTTGTATTCATCTGAACCATTCGGATCGTATTTGCTTCCTTCACTATAATAGTATTGTGCTTTGTAGAATGAGATTAATGTTGAATAAGGAACATTGCTGAATTTCTTTTCCATTTTGATGATAGCATCGATATACAGCTCGTCTTTTTCATTATTTACACTTTGACTTCTAACAAAATTTATTCTTGCGAGATCGACATCGATCAGCGCAGCTTTTTCTTTATCATCAAGATGAAAAGCAATTAACTGTTGATATAGTTGGATTGCATAAAATTTTAATGATAGAGAATCTTTGGTTTCATATTTTATTTCTACAAAATCATCTGCAGGAGAAAAATCCCTCTTGCTATTTAATTCAAATTTGTAAACCGGTTCGGTTACTGAGGCTTCATCATTAGCAAAAAATTGCAATGCCTGATGAGCCAGTAAATCAAATAAAGTTGGACGCAGATATTTATATTCGTTGTTTGCATAAACAAGAATATCTTCAAACTCTTTTAGAGAAATCTTCTTCAACTTCTCGCTCTCTTCGAGTGAAGCGTGATAATATTTTGTGATTTCCCTGATTAGTCTTGAAAGGTCCCAGGTTTGAAAATCCTCATTATCAAAATTTACGGTTTCTGTTCTCTGCTGAAATCTCCATCGATTGTTCTGGTAATATTGCCAGTAAATATTTGCAAGAATTGATTCGAGAATTGCGTTTGCGGGAAAATCTGCAGAATCAATTTCGGCTTTTACATCATTAACAATTTTAACGTGACTGTCTTCTTCAATATAATTTCCGTATTTCAATTTGTAAAAAACAGATTTGATAAACTGCGGCTGGTTGTTATCCTTTTTCGATGCTTCATAAATTTCTTCAACAACTTCAAGTGCTGAACGTGTAAGTCCCTGCTGTTCGAGTGAATCAACAGTCTCTCCACGCAGCTTTGTAATCATCCTTGAATTGAAAAATAAATTCACTATCCGGAGTCGATTTCAAATATTTTTATTCCGGGAATTAGATTCTTAAAAGAAAAGAATAAAAATGTGAGAGGGATTATGAGCAAAAGCAGATATTTACTTCTCATTGCAGCTACCTTTAATTTTTTCATAAATATAAAACTCCCAATTAATTATTTTCAATTTAACTGGTAGTTTTACTTCCAGGAATTGAATAGGTTCCTGAAATTATTTTTTTATCTGAATAAATTTAATGATTAACGAAGTGAAATGAGACAGTTTTGTCGGTGAGAGTAGGTCATGAGGTTAAAAATAACTTATAAATTATTAGTCGTTAGCTTTTCAAAAATTTCAATATCAGTTGCGGTCGTTACTTTAAAATTAAGCATTGAGCCTTCCACAATATTTATATCAATGCCAAGCTCTTTGATAAGCATTGATTCATCAGTTCCAATAAAATTCTTTTCGTAAGCTTTTTCCATTGCCCTCTTCAAATCTTTATAACTTGAAAATCTGCGGTGTCTGTACGTAATACATCTCCGATCTATCAACATATTCCTTTACAATCTGGTTTCCTTTTAACAAAGTATCTCTTGCTTTCAAACAAACCAGTGCATTTCCTTTTTCTTTTGCAGTATTGATTGCTTTAGTTAATATATTTTCAGGAAGCAAGGACGAGCAGCATCGTGAACAGCAATTAAATCATTATCGTCTGCATTAATGGATTTGAGAGCATTGTAAACAGAGTCCTGTCTTTCTTCTCCGCCTTCAACAATCTGTGAGATTTTGGTGAGATTATATTTCTCTTTTATTTCATTTAGAAGAGAAAAAAAATCCGATTTAGCAGAAATAATTATTTCATCAATAAGATTATTATTCTGGAAAACATCAAGTGTGTACGCGATTAATTCTTTGTCGTGGAATTTGAGGTACTGCTTGGGTGTTTCAGTACCTCCTCTTTTTCCTTTTCCTCCTGCAGGAATAATCGCAAAGGTTTTCACTAAACTCAAATCTAATTAGACAATAAGCATTGCATCGCCATAACTTAAAAAGCGATATTTTTCTTTCAATGCTTTTTTGTAACCTTTAAGAACTAAATCGGTATCTGCTAATGCGCAAACTAGCATCAGCAATGTTGATTCAGGGACATGAAAGTTGGTAATGAGTTTCTTTGTAATCTTAAAATCATAAGGAGGGAATATAAATTTATCTGTCCATCCGCGGTTTTGCTTTAGGAAACCGTCTGCAGTTGTGCTGGTTTCAAGCGCACGACAGGTACTTGTTCCAACAACAAAAATATTATGCTTATCGTTCATAGCTTTATTTACAATCTCAGCTGTTTTAGCAGGTATTTCAAAAAACTCGGAATCCATTTTATGCTTTGTTAAATCCTCAACTTCAACTGGTCTGAATGTTCCAAGTCCAATATGAAGAACAACAGGGACAATAATGATTCCCTTTTTCTGAATTTTTTGAAGAAGCTGTTTTGTGAAATGGAGACCAGCAGTCGGGGCAGCAACAGCACCATCAACTTTTGCAAATACCGTCTGGTAATTTTCTTTATCAGATGGTTCAGGTTCACGTTTTATATAGGGTGGAAGCGGTGTGAGACCGATTTTTTCAACTGCTTTAAAAATATTTCCTGATTGATTAAACCTGATTGTTCTTCCTCTCGATGTTGTATTATCAATTACTTCACACCAGAGCTTATCATTAAAATAAATTTTGTTTCCAATCCTAACTTTTCTTGCCGGGTCAACAATCACATCCCAAATACACTCTTCAGCATTAAGTTCTCTTAAAAGAAATACTTCAATCTTTGCATTAGTCTTTTCCTTCTTTCCAAATAATCTCGCCTGGAATACACGGGTTTCATTTACAACCAGCACATCACCTTTTGACATATAATCAACTACATTGGTAAAACGTTTTGATTCCAACTCCTGCTTTTCTCTGTTCACTACTAAAAGTTTAGATTTATCTCTTGGTGAAACTGGATATTTTGCAATAGCGGTTTTAGGCAGATTGTAACTGAAATCTGATAATTTCATCATTCTTTATCCTTTATAATTAAATTGACAAAGCGGATAGCAAATATACCATCCGCTCATAAATATTTTTACTTCTTTTTCTTCGAGGTAGATTTTTTAACTGGTTTCTTTGATTTTTTTTCATGGATCACTGCACGGGCAGCTGCAAGCCTTGCAATCGGAACTCTGAAGGGTGAGCAGCTTACATAATTCAGTCCGGTTCGGTGACAAAACTCAACTGAAGAAGGCTCACCACCGTGTTCACCACAAATTCCAACTTTAAGATCTTTTCGAACTGATCTTCCTTTCATTGTTCCAATTTCAACAAGCTGACCAACACCAGTTTGATCGAGGGCCTCGAAGGGATCATTCGGTAAAATTTCATTCTGAACATAAATCGGAAGAAATTTACCGGCATCATCTCTTGATAATCCAAATGTTGTTTGAGTAAGATCGTTCGTTCCATAACTAAAAAATTCCGCTCTGCTTGCAATTTCATCTGCAGTCAATGCAGCTCTTGGCAACTCAATCATTGTCCCAACGAGATAACTGATCTTCTTTCCTTTTTCTTCCATTACTTCTTTTGCAACACGTCTTACAATATCTTCCTGCAGTTTAAATTCATTAACATGTCCGACAAGTGGAATCATTATCTCAGGTTTAACAGACATTCCTTTCTTTGCAACATTAACTGCCGCTTCGATAATAGCTCTTGCCTGCATTTCAGTAATTTCAGGGAATACCACCCCAAGTCTGCAACCTCTGAAACCAAGCATTGGATTAAACTCGTGGAGACTTTCAATCTTAGCTTTTAATTTTGTTTCGGAAATACCAAGTTCGCTCGCAAGTTCAGCAATTTCTTTATCTGAATGAGGGAGGAATTCATGTAACGGTGGATCGAGTGTTCTAATGGTTACTGGTTTTCCTTTCATCGCCTCGAAAATTCCTTCAAAGTCCTCTCTCTGCAGTGGAAGGAGTTCATTAAGTGCGGTTTTCCTTTCATCAACTGTATCCGAAACAATCATCTTTCTGACGGAAGTAATCCTATCACCACCAAAGAACATATGTTCGGTTCTGCAAAGACCTATTCCTTCAGCACCGAATGCAATTGCGTTTCTTGCTTGGTCAGGCTGGTCAGCATTTGTACGAACATTCAATCTTCTTATTTCATCGGCCCATTTCATTAAGCTTGAGTAAGTCTGGTAAACAGAAGATTCTTTTGGTTCCATTGTTTTAGAAATAAGAACCTGAATTACTTCTGAGGGCTTTGTTTCAAGTTTGCCTTTTATTACTTCACCGGTTGTGCCATCAATAGAAATATAATCTCCTTCATGAACTACTTCACTCTTGCCCTCAACCCCAATTGTTCTTTCCTTATAATTTATTTTAAGAGCACCACAACCAGCGACACAAACTTTACCCATCTGCCGTGCAACAAGAGCAGCGTGAGAAGTCATTCCACCGCGCGCAGTCAAAATACCTTCTGAAGCATTCATCCCTTTTATATCTTCGGGAGAAGTTTCTATTCTAACAAGAATTACTGAGTCACCTTTTGCCGCCATCTCCTCGGCATCCTGTGCACTAAGTGCAACTTTACCAGAAGCAGCACCCGGACCCGCATTCAATCCTTTTGCAAGAAGTTTTCCTTCCGAAATAGCTTTTTGTTTTTGGTTTAAGTCAAAGATTGGTCTGAGTAATTGATTCAATTGATTTGGTTCAATTCTGCTTATAGCTGCTTCTTTGGAAATCAATTTTTCCTTCACCATATCAACTGCCATTTTGATTGCAGCGAAACCTGTTCTTTTACCAACACGGCATTGAAGCATCCACAACTTACCTTGTTGAATTGTGAACTCGACATCCATCATTTCTTTATAATGCTTTTCAAGATTTTTTCTTATATCATCAAGCTGCTTATAAATTTTTGGATCTTCTTTTTTTAATTCAGAAATCGGATGTGGTGTCCTTGTCCCTGCGACAACGTCTTCGCCCTGGGCATTAAATAAATATTCACCATAAAAAACATTTTCACCAGAAGCAGGATCGCGTGTAAATGCAACACCAGTTCCTGAATCTTCTCCCATGTTTCCAAACACCATCGACTGAACGTTTACCGCAGTTCCCCAATCAGCTGGGATGTTGTTAAGTTTTCTGTAAACGATTGCTCTGTCATTCATCCAGGAACCAAACACTGCTCCAACTGCTCCCCAAAGTTGATCCATAGGATTTGTTGGAAAATCGTGTCCAGTCTTTTCTTTAATTGCTGCTTTAAATTCTTCAACTAATTCTTTTAAATGATCTGCCGTTAATTCAGTATCTAATTTGAATCCGTGTTTATGTTTCTTTTTATCAAGGATCACTTCAAATGGATCTTCATCGTGTTTGTCAACAGGTTTTAATCCTAACACAACATCACCATACATTTGAACAAATCTTCTGTACGAATCATAAGCAAAACGAGGATTGTTTGTCTTTTTAATTATCCCTTGAACTGTTTCATCATTTAAACCAAGATTTAGAATTGTATCCATCATGCCCGGCATTGAAGCACGTGCACCGCTTCGAACAGAAACAAGCAGCGGATTTTTAGCATCGCCGAATTCAGCACCCATTTCTTTTTCAACTTTCTTCAAAGATGTAAGAACCTGAGTTTTTAATTCTTTTGGATATTTTTTATTGTTATCGTAGTAGTAAGTACAAACTTCAGTTGTAATTGTGAATCCTGCGGGAACTGGCAACTTTATATTAACCATCTCTGCAAGGTTGGCGCCCTTACCGCCAAGAAGTCCTTTCATTTCTGTTTTTCCATCGGCTTTCTTTCCTCCGAAAAAGTAAACATATTTTCTGGGCATTTATATTTCCTCCGAAATAAGATTATATATTGAAATATGAGCGAAAACGAATTTTTTTAGACCCCAAAGATAAAGCCTTTAAAGCCATCTTCATCATCTAAATCAAATTTTATTTTTAAATAATATATATCAATGTCGTCTAGCTCACGTGAATATTTGGATAATTTTACTGCATCTTTCTCTGTTGTAACCACGGAATGTGAATTTGTTGAGTAAAATAGCTGTCTAATCCTCTGCACATCTTCAAAAGTGTAGCTTTTATGATCTTTAAATATCAACTTGTTTTGAGTATCAACCTTTGCCTGCTTTAAAACATTCAGGAAAGAAAATGGTGTGGCAATTCCGGAAACGACAAGACTTTTCTGACCATGAAATTCTTCCAAATTAAGTTCTGTGTTATGCTTCAAATCAAAAAAGCTGATCGCTTTATAATATCCCGTAAAAATATTTTTTCCTTCCAAATATTTATTGAACTCTGAAGGTATTTCTTTTTTTTCCATAAACTTTCTGTTTATTATAACCGCATCTGCTCTTCTAATAGCCGTTAATGGCTCACGCATCACTCCAGTGGGTAAAAGATTATTGATAAAAAAAGAATTTTCTGAGAAAAAGCGTTGATCAATAACTAATAAATCAGCATCTCGCTTTATCCATCTATGTTGAAATGCATCATCAAGAACTATAACGTTTACTCCAGTATCCTTAATAAATTTTTCAGCACCATTGACTCGGTTTTCTGATACAGCAGCGGGTACTGAACAATCGAGAACAGTATGATAAATTTCATCGCCTGATTTATCCACTGATGTCATAAATTTACTACCATCTGAAACGAGAATGTACCCTCTAGACTTTCTTCCATAACCTCTGCTTAAAACTCCAACTTTGGAACCAGCTTGTTTAAGTAGAGTTGTCAAATAAATTGTAACAGGAGTTTTACCTGAGCCCCCAACTGAAATATTTCCAACTGAATAAACCTTTGCATTCACCTGTTTACTCTTAAAAATATTTTTATCGAACAGATAATTTCTCAGCCAGATTACAAAAGCATAGACTGGTGTAAATGGATACAATATTATTTTTAAAAAAATCATTTAATTATTACTAAATTTTTCCGCCTCGGCTTGCAGTTCATTCAATTTCTCTTCACACTTTGATATAATAACAGAAGTTTCTTCATAATTAAGATTACCATCAACATAAACTGGTTCTGAATAAACAATTTTTGCATTGGTATAGAAATAAGGAATTTCAAATTTATCCCAATTACTCAATATTTTCTTACGTTTGAACCCTACTCCGGCTAGCACAACAGGCACCTTACTTTTTTTTGCTGTTATTACTGCACCGGCTTTAAATTTATGTCTTGGACCTCTTGGGCCATCGGGAGTAATGGAAATACAATATTTACTCTTTGCGTAATCGATCATAATACCAAGTGCCACATCTCCACCGGTGCTGCTCGAACCTCGCACTACATTGTATTTCCACTTTTTTAAAATTTTAGCAAGGAGATCACCATCTTTACTTTTACTGGTGAGAGCAGCAAAATTTGATGCTCCGTGCAAATACCACGGGAACAGCATTGTTCCGTGCCAGAATGCCAGTACATAATTTTGATTCTTCGAGTCAAGGTTTTTGATTACATCATAATTATGTTTCTCAATTTTTAAACTCTTACATAACGCTGTGATTGCATAATACAAAAAGTGATCGCCCAAAAATCTTAGAATCCCTTTTTCCGATTCTTTAAGATTCATTAAGTATTTCCATGATTGATTTTACAGCTCTTTTTGACGCTCCATCATCACCAAGTTTATCTTTAATACTACTAAGTTTATTTTTTATGCTTTCATAAGTTTGAGCATCAGCCAAAATTCTTGACGCTGTATTTATTATTTTCTCTGAATTCACATCGCTCTGAATCAATTCAGGTACTGCCATTTCATTGAGCAGTATATTGACCATTCCAATTCTATCAAGCTTAATCATTTGCTTACCAATCAAGTAAGTAAGTATGCTGGTCTTGTAAACAACAACCATTGGCAGTGCAAAATATCCAGCCTCAAGTGTTGAAGTACCGGATTTTATAATACCAAATCGGGAATACTTCATCAACTCATAATTATGGTCAGAGATGCTTACAAAATCAACAGCTTCACTTAAGCTTCTCAGATATTTTTCTGAAATGTTTTTAGAACGTGCAACTACAATCTGCAAATTAAATTTAACAGCCAATTCCTTAGCAGCTTTAATAACTTCAGGAAAAATTTCTTTTATTTCCTGTTTTCGACTTCCCGGCATAACAAGAAGAATTTCCTTATCCATTTCGAGATTAAATTTTACAAAGAATTCTTCTTTACTTAAAAATTGGTATTGATGAATTCTCTCAACGAGAGGGTGACCAACAAATTCAACATTCACATTATCATTTTTATAAAAGTCAACTTCAAAAGGAAACACAACAAGCATCTTATGTACAAGTCGTTTAACTTTTTTTACCCTGCCTTTTGCCCATGCCCAAATTTGTGGTGAGACATAGTAAATAACTTTAACTCCAAGCGGTTTCAATTTTTTTGCAATGCTAAGATTAAAACCCGGGTAATCAATTAATACAACATATCCGATCTTTTCGCGTTGAATCGTTTCGAGCAGCTTTTTCTGAACCTGATGAATAAACGGTAAATGTTTAACAACTTCAACAAATCCAAGAAATGCCATTTGATCTGTATGATAAATCAATTGCATTCCAGCTTCTTTCATTCGATCACCACCTATACCGGTGATATTTAAATCAGGTTTCGCTGATTTTAATTCTCTTATGAGGAATGAACCTATTAAATCTCCGGATACTTCACCGGTGATGATCATCAGTTTGTTTTTAGAAACTACCAAAATATTAACTCCTGATCAGCCAGAGAATAACTAAAAGAATGGAAATTCCGATAAATGCTTGCAGACTTCTTGTTTCTGAACGCAAACCTGCTTTGATATTATACGGAGGTTGAACTACTTCTGAGTTTTTGTAAGGGAATAGTCTGGGGAAAAATGCGGATACATGTTTACAGTAATCTTGGTATTCTTCTTTAAATTTTTCTCTGAGATATTTTTCTTCCTCCTGAACTATAAAATAGTATTGAAAAAGAAAAAAAATAATTGCTATGATTTGAAGATATGGGAACAAAGCATAAGACATAATTCCAAGACCCAAATACATCAGAATATTACCAACATAAAGTGGATTTCGTACATAAGCAAATGGTCCACTGATAATAAGGAATGTTCCACCCACACCACCAGTTGATCTTGTTTCACTACCTGCCCAGCTTACTCCCCAAAACCTGATAAGTTCACCAACTAACGCAACAGCAAATCCGATTATCAATGTCAATAGTGTCGATTCCTGGAAAATAAACATCAACAATAGAAATGGAATTGGAGAATAGCTCCTATATTTAAAAGCAATGGAAGAAATATTACTCATAGTTTTTAACTCTTTATTTTATTCTATCATAAAAGCTTCACGTCTTTTTAGTTCAGCCTGGTGTCTTTTTTTTAATCTCTTTTTATTTGAGAGCTCCTCTAAACGTGAGATAACATCATCAAAATTCTTAAATGGAAAATACGTGATTCTCTGAAGCTCGCAATACTTTAACAAATCATCTTTTGCAAAAATGAAATCAACATATTGAATTGCGTCATTATCTGAAATACCATCACCAATGAAAACGGTAAAATCCTCGTCGCTGCTATTTTCCAGAATATGATTGCGTTTGCAATTCGCTGAGCTTCTGCAATCAGCGCTAAAAAATGGAAATTCGGGGATCAGCTTCCCATTATCGGTTATTTCTAATGTGTTACTTAAATATTTCAGATGTTGAAGGTTTTCCCTTCGCAAAATCTTTTCGATGTAATAGTCAAAGCCGTCACTTAATACAAATACTTTGAACCCTTTTTTTTCTGAATATTTAATAAATCTATGAAGACTCGGTTCAACTTCCTGCAAATTTATAAATTCATCAAATTTGCTTTTATCTATACCCGAAGTTGATTCACACAAACTTTCCCAGCATTCTCTTGCTGATATTTTATCCGCGAGTAAATCCTCAACGATTTTATCGGCCACAGCCTCATCAAGAAATGTTCTGAAAATTTTTTCACCAACATCATTCTTAGTTATTGTTCCATCGAAGTCTAGAAATATTTTGAATTCTTTGTTTGTCAATTTGTTGATGAAATTTGGAAATTTAAGTAATGAATTGAAATGATAGTCACTTGCATCGGTTGGCTGTTACTTAAAAATAATTTTTAAAAGTAACTCTAAGCAACAACATTAATATCTTCATTAAACCGAACACTAACCAATTTTGAAACGCCCTCTTCCTGCATTGTAACTCCGTAAAGAGTTTCAGCAGCTTCCATCGTTCGCTTATTATGTGTAACTACAATGAATTGAGTGTTCAAACTAAATTCTTTAATAAGCTTTGTAAACCTATCAATGTTTGCGTCATCAAGAGGTGCATCAATTTCATCAAGTATACAGAATGGACTTGGTTTTACCAGATAAATCGCAAATAGTAAAGCGATAGCCGTTAAAGTTTTTTCTCCGCCTGATAATAATTCAATTGAAGTTGGTCGCTTACCTTTTGGTTTTGCAATAATCTCAATCTTTCCTTCAAGTGGATCTGCATCTTCTTCTAATCGTAAATCTGCTTCATCTCCCGGATCAAACAATGAACGAAATACTCTGATAAAGTTTTCCCTGATTTGATTAAATGTTTCGGCAAACTTAGTCTGAGCAGTTTGATTTATTTCCTCAATGGTCTTTAAAACATCTTTTTCAGATTCAACCAAATCATCACGTTGTTTGTTTAGGAATTCAAGTCTTTCTTTTTCTTCTTCATATTCTGAATATGCAAGCAAGTTTATTGGTCCAAGATTACGAATCTTTTGACGAAGCTCGTGAACTTCCGTTTTATTTGTTTCAAAATCGAAAGACTCGTTATCGTCAAATTTCTTTCGTTCAATTTTTATAGAATACTCTTCATTTATATGTTCAAGAAGATTGTTCTTTTTAATTTCATACTCGCTAAGTTTTATCTCAAGGTCTCTGTTTGCATCCAGCAATCCATCTTTTTCAATTCTTATTTCATTTATTTTGAGTTCAACCGAAGAACCCTCAGATTTAAAAGATTCATACTCTCTTTCAACTTTTTGTAACTCCTCAATCACCACCTTCTTTTTATCTTCAATTACTGCTACTTCTTTTTCCTGCCCTATAACTCTAATATCAATTTCAGAAATTTCCTTTCGCGAACTATAGCAATATCACTCATCCTCGATGAAATGGAAGCCTCTATTGTTTTAATATTTTCTTCGGACTGAGTGATAGTATTCTGAAGGTTTCTTGCTTCACCAAGTTTTCTTTCCAGATTAACCTTAATTTCATTCCTTTCCGCAATTAGTTCATTAAAACTGAGTTCAGCTTTTTTGTTTTCTTCTTCAAGAGTTTTCAACTTTAATTCCGCGAGAGACTTCTGTTCCAGTAATCCAGATAATTCTTTTTGTATTGTATTCTTATCATTGTCCAGTTTATTTGATTCTGCTGCAACATCCTGAATTAATTGTCTGGTTTTTTCTATTTCATCACCGGCTTTCCCCTTTTCATATTCAAACTGTGAGATCTGTTTATCGATGTTAGCAAGATCATTGACGAGCATTCTTCCTTTATCAGATAAAACTTTAAGATCAATCTTGCCTATGATATTTTCGTATTCTGATATTTTTTCTCTCAGTTCATCTAGTTCTTTTTGTTTAGATGGAATTTCTTTTTTGATCTCGGAAAGAAGTTGTCGTTTGCCAAACAAGGATTCATTGGCAAGAGGAGAACCGCTTTCAATTAGCCCTGACCCTTCAACAAGGTCACCATCAAGAGTTACGAATCGGAAATCAGTGAAATTACCGGATAATTTTATTGCCGAATCAAGATCATCTACGATAGCTGTTTTACTTAGAAGTTTGTCAAAGAAAATTCCCCACTCACCTTCCGCCTGAATGGCAGAGGATGCCCAAATTTTGAAAGAATTGTCTGCTTCAATCTTTTTTCTTTGTCTTGAGGATAAATAGTTTTTTAATTTTCCTAATAATCCAGTATTCTCTTCACCATTATGTTTCAAATAAAATGAAGCTCTGCCAAGATTATTATTTTTTAGGTAGTCAATGCCTTTTTTTAATTCTTCAACGGATGAGATCAAAATATCGTTAACATCATTTCGCAAAGCGGCTTCAACCGCAGCTCGAAGTTCATCAGAAGAATTACCAGCATTTGCAAGTAAAATTACTTTTCCATTTGACCAGTCAGTTAATTCAAGAAGAGATTTCGTCCCCAGCGAAACACCTTCAAGGTTATCGACCAGATTCTGTATAAAAGTAATTTTGTCATTCAGATTTTGCAGAAGGACATTAAGTTCAAGCTCACGAGCTTTAAATTTGTTTAATTCCTTTTCAAGTTTCTCCTTTTCCTCAACTTTTTTAGCATAGTTATCTTCAGCTTCATTTAATTGAGATTCAACAATTGCTTTATCTTCTTTAAGGCTTTCAACAAACCCAACTGTTTTTGCTACATCATTTGTAAGACTAAGGATTCGGGAATTTAGTTTATTTATATGATTGCTTCTCTCCTCAGTGATTCTTGTAATATTATGAAGTTCATTTTCTTTATCGCTTACTTGCTTCAAACCGGATACAATATCTTCAGAATGTTTTTTAACTTCGGCTCTTTTTTCCTCAAGCTGCTTCGAAGCATTTTCAATCTTTCCTTTTATTTCATCATTTGTTTCTCTGTTTTGTTCAATTTCGATACTGATATTTCTAGTGTTGGAAACCGCCTGGGCAATATTATTCTTTGTTGTTTCGAGGCGATCATTAAGCTCATTTATTTCTGATTCGTATTTATTAATATTTGAGTTTATAGACTTTTGTCTCTCTTTTGAAACTGAAATATCACTGCTTAATAAATAAATATTTTCGGTCAGCTTGTTTACATCAACTCGTTTTGTTCTTAATTCAACTTCAAAATTAGCCAGCTTGTTCTTTATGCCGTCAAGTTTTTCTTGAAGCAAAGTCATGTCGTCTTCAAACTGCTTTTTCTTTCGATTGTTTTCAACTTTAAGCTGAATTATTTCTTCAGTTTTGTCCAGGAACCATGAATATTCCCGCTCAGCGAGTTCAAGTTCGATTTCTTTTAATCTGGAACTAAGTTGAGTGTATCTATCGGCTTTTTTTGCTTGTCTTTCCAGACTCGCTACATTTTTTGCAACTTCACTAACGATATCATTTACACGAGTCAGATCACTCATAACTTCATCAAGTTTGCGAAGAGCAAGTCTTCTTCTCAGTTTATATTTGTTAACACCTGCAGCTTCTTCAAACATCGTTCGTCGTTCTTCAGCTTTACTGCTGAGAATAGTTTCCACCATTTTCAGTTCAATTACAGAATAAGCATTTGCACCTATTCCGGTATCCATAAATAAATTTGTGATGTCTTTAAGCCGGCAGATATTTTTGTTGAGAAGATATTCACTTTCACCCGAACGGAATATTCTTCGGGTAATGGTTACATCAGTGTATTCAGTAGGAAGGATTCCTTTTGTGTTTTCGATGACAAGAGAAACTTCTGCCATTCCCATTGGCTTACGACTGGACGTGCCATTAAAGATAACGTTTTCCATTTTATCACTTCGTAAAGTGCTGGAGCGCTGTTCACCTAGACACCACCGAATTGCATCAACAATGTTTGTTTTTCCACAACCATTTGGTCCAACGATGGATGTAACTCCCTCGTGAAATTTTACGGGAGTTTTTTGTGCAAATGATTTAAACCCAAATATTTCAAGCTTTGATAAATACAATTCTAACTCTAGAATATATTAAACTGCTTTAATGTAAAAAGAAGATATTGGACTGTTGAATGTTTCAATTCATAATAAAATAAAACAGATCCGATCAACCCAAGAATAAAAATAATACTATATAAATAAACAGTGCCCGGCTTTGAATCAAACAAAACGTGGATGCCTTTCATCAACCTGTAAAGCACCCAAAGTTGAATTATCCCAAGTCCCATATAAATATAAGAATTAATAGTTCCCGCAAGAAGTACCCGATATAAAATTATTCCAACTGGTATGAGCAGCACAATCGGAAGTAATGCCCAGATAAATGTAAAATAAATACTATTAATAAATACTCTTGTCCGAACAAATATTGCAGACATTTTTATTATTAGCGCAATTATTACAAACAGAACAACATTAAAAGCTGTTAGCCATAGTAATGACATCAACGGATTCCAGGCAAGATAATTTACTATATGCATAAGCAGTGGACTGGCAAATGCAAGTAACATATTCTCAAAAACTAAGCTCGTCTTTAGATGAAATAATACATTGCTAACAATTAAAGCGACAACAGCTGCAATAATTAGTCCTAGTAACGTTGTATGCGAAGCGGAGATTATTCTTTGATCCCGAACGTCGGAGAAAAAATTATATGGACGAAGTAGTGCCCTCGATGCATCATCACGAAATTTCCTGCCCGAGTTTACCAGCACACCCATAAATATTGCCAGAAGAAGTCCGAATATTATAAATATCATTGGAGAATCATCTTTTTTACTTCCAATAGGTATTGTTACTTTTTCGAGGTTGTTAAGTTTTGAATAAACAACTTTATAACTAATTCTGTTCTTACTTTGTTTATCATCAACAAGACCTAATCTGTATAAATTTCTTTCGCTTCCACTGCAGATAAGAGATGAATAGTCTCCAAAGTAATCATTAAAACTATTTATAAAAAATGCCGGTACTTTATTTTCAGATACGTAATCAAAAAAGTCTTCATAATATTTTGCCTGAGCTTCAAAAGAATAATCATTTAAATATCCATCCGAACCACCAATGTAAACAGGATATGTTAAGGAGGAAAAAAAGATTTTCCCTCTACCAATTTTATTTTTCAACTCCTGTATCTGTTCATTTACATCTGATGGCTTGTTTTTTATAAATTCGAGCCCATACAAGTCGAGATTATCAATTTCAGATATGTCAGTACTTGAAAATGATGCGTAGGTAATTATCTTACTTTTTTCTTTGGCAGCTTCTGAAAGTAAAGTAATTAAAGAAACATGTTCTTTTAGTTCCGGGAGATATGTCCCACCAAAACCAATTGCTACAAAGGAAGAATAATCACCATAGAAAGAAATATAATTTTGAAGGAACTCCCTGCTTCTGCTAATAAATCCCTCGTCACTGGCAATACCGGAAGGAACTGCATTAATCGGAATTTCAAGAAATGCAAACAAACCATATTTTTCACAGAGACCGAGGAAATAAGGATGAACTGTGCTTTTTGCAAATCTGATACAATTAAAACCGGCATCTTTGATTAGAGAAATATCTTTCTCCATTTGATCATACGGAATAAGTTTTCCAAAATTTTCACTGCTTGGATAAAAAGTCACGCCTTTGAACAAATATTCATTACCATTGAGGTTAAGCGACTTTTCGCCAGAAATTAAATCAAAAAGAGCTAAAGATTTTTGTTTAGCATCAATCAATGAATCCTCTTTAAACACTTGCTGCTTTAGAATATATGAAGATGGATTTTCCGGTGTCCAGAGTGCAGCAGAAGAAACATCTATTTTCTGTTTAATTGAAATGTCTTTATTCCTACTAAGAGTAAATTTATATGGGGGAAGCTCTTTTACAATATTACCGGCTGGATCTGAAAGAGAAGTTATTAGTTTGAATTCTATTGGTTCTTCGTTTGCGACAATAAATTCTCTTGTTTTATTATTCTTGACGAGAGTTTCTATTTCAAGTAAGGCATTTTTGTAATCGGATGAAAAGGTTTTGGTGATTTTATCTTTTACTATGTAAAAATCAGGCTCGACATGAATAAAAACATCTCCAATTATTCCCCCAAAATTTTTAGGGAAGAGAAATCTTTGATTTTGTGGAATAGAATTTTTTGAGTTTAAACTGTAATTCAATTTTAATGTTAAGACATTCTTCTTATCACTATTTAAAATGTCTCTGGGTAAAGCAATTTTAAATGGATATTCGCCACCGCTATGACGATAAATGATGGTATTGTTAAGCGAAATATCGGCAGTATAATTAATAGAAAAGAAAATTAGTTCGAGTGTGTTTTTTGAAATAAGAGTTTTTGATAACTCAAATTCTTTTTCAAAAACAAGTTCACCATCTCCTTCAAAAACTGATGGAACAGAGATTGTTATTTTGGGTGCATCATCATCATTTGCAGGTCGGACTGTCCAATTTCCATTCAATGAAATAACAGAACGAGTCTGCGTAATATCAAAAAAAAGTGAATCGCTCAATCGGATTTTGTAATCCGGAACTTCTTTAAAAACTACCTGGCTGAAGGAAAGTTGAAAAGTAAAAAGTGCAAGAACTACTGAATAAATCAGAGATCTTAATGGGAAGGTTGACATTCGATAAGCGAATCCTTTGAAAATTTATAAAAAACGAACAAATATACTACAGAAACGAGGGGAAAGCAATCTGAAAATATTGGTTATTACTTTATGAGTCCTCTGGGACGACCCGGTCGTACCGTGTCGTAATTCCTCCCTGTCACAGTACGACCGTGATAGCATAATTGACTAGTGCTTATTTAAGCAGAAGCATCTTAATTGTCTGGATATAATTCCCTGCTCTAAGTTGACAGAAATAAATCCCACTTGTTAAACCATTGCCAACAAATTCCACTTCATAATTTCCGCTTGGTTCTTCTTCATTCACAAGTGTTGCAACTTCATTTCCTAGAATGTCATAAACTTTTATGGTAACAAAACTTCTATTAGGAACTTCATACTTTATTGTTGCAGTCGGATTAAAAGGATTAGGAAAGTTTTGAAATAAATAAAACTGATTGGGATTAATATTGTCATCTCTAAGTGAAACGTTAGTTACACTATCATCATACCTATAAATTAAGCCCAAATTCCCTGTAGAGTATCCAACATAATTTTTAGGGGAATGCAATTTTCTTAAACCAATATTTCTTATTTCCAAAATTTCATTCCATGTAATTCCGTTATCAATTGTTTCGTAAACTCCGTCTCCAACAATAAACCCGTGGTTTGTTGACAACCATCCAAAATTTCTGATTACATATTGTGAGTTTAATTGAGTATACCAATTTGTTCCACTATTAGTTGTTTGTAATAGTTCAAAAAGATCGTTTATAATCCAACCATTTAATGAATCTTTAAAATAGATATCCCTGCTTCCCCAAATATTTAAATTTGTTTGTTGTATCCAGTTTGTTCCACCATCAGTCGTTTTATAAGGTCTGTCAAAATTTGCAGTCCAACCATAGAGAAAATCAACAAAATAAATACTATTAAAGCTTATTGAAACACCAACATTTAATTGAGCAAACCAGTTATCTCCACCATCTGTAGTCTTAAGTATACCGCCACGGCTTGTAACTGCCCAGCCTGTTGAAGTATTAATAAAGAAAATTTTATTTATATCTCCGATAGTATCAATAAGCCCAGTTCTGTTTACAACGTACCAGTTATCTCCAGCATCAGTCGTTTTAACAATTCTGCACGGAGGACCGCCAACAAAGCCAGTTAAACTATCTGTAAAAGCTATACTTCTTAATGTTGATGTAAATACGCTGGTAGGAAAGTTAGGTAACATAGTCCAGTTCATTCCCCCATCTGTAGTCTTATAAAACCATCTGCTAGCAACATAACCTGTTGTCTCACTAGTAAAATAAACATCAGAGAAAGTATCGTTTAATATTAATCGGTTCCAAATATTGAAGTTCCCTTCCGCTTTGTTAATCTTTAGCACAGTTCCTGCACTGTAACCAATATTATCCGTTTCAAGTAACTGCAATTCATAATTATCATCTATTCCACCTATTATTGTCCAGCTTTGTCCACGATTGGTTGTTTTTCGTGCGGATACTTCTGTCAATACTATGTAACCAGTATCAGCATTTATATACTTAATGCAGTTTACTGATTCAGTGGTTATTTGACCTCCGTTTATCCAAGTATATCCACCGTCACTACTGTAAATATTTTTAGCCCCATAGCTTGTACCACCATATCCTGCTGCAGCTATGTGCAGGCTGTCTATTACATCAATGCTAAATAACGGATAGCTATCTCCTGCCTGTATTATTTCCCAGTTCTGTCCGCCGTCAATCGTTCTTAGTACTTTTCCATTTGCGGCTATCATTCCAAAACTCTCATTTAAAAAATCTATCCACCAGTAATCAGAAGTATAGCCGGAAGTAAATATTCGTTGCCAGGTTTGCCCTCCGTCTGTGGTTTTAATGAGTGAGTTAGCGTTTCCGCAAGCCCAGCCAAGTGTATCGTTTATCATCTGCAGTCCCCAGAGGTCTCCTGTTACATTACTTGTTACCTGCATAAATGTTTCTCCGCCATCTGTAGAGCGAAGTATTAGTCCTCCAAATCCGCTTGCTACTACTATCTGTCCGTTGTAGCTTCTTACTTTTAATATAGGTGTAGTTGTATTTGTCTCACTCACTGTCCAGCTTGTGCCGCCATCGGGTCCTCTTTATCAATGCACCGAGATCCCCAACAGCCCAGCCTGTATCTCTATTTACGAATTGTATTCCAAGATAATCTACTCTCGGCACTTTAGGATTTAATTCAGTCCATATTCCTGTACCTTCTAATGGAAATAGTCTTCTCTTTTCTTCAACCACGTTTTTACCTGAATATTTTTCTTCATAGGACTGGTAGTTTTCATTCAGAACTATTCCTCGTCTGTATTGGACAGGTTTTTCTTTTGTTGTATCAGTTCTGCTCTGGTAAGGATATTGCTGGGCATAATTCAAGAATGGAAATAAAAGTAAGACAAGCAGAGAGAGGAGAAAATATTTTCGGTTCATTTTACCCCTCGTTAAAAATGAAATTAATTTCTAATAAAAATTACTAACAGAATCAGGTAGATGCAATAATCCTAAGAAACGAATCCGCTTTGAGACAGGCTCCACCGACCAATGCACCATCAATATCTTTTTGTGAGAGAAGCTCACCTGCGTTGTCCGGCTTCACGCTTCCACCGGTACTGGATTATTAAATTTTCAGAAACAGATGCATTGAATTTTTTAGCAACTAATTCACGAATGAATGAATGAACTTCCTGTGCCTGCAGTGGTGTTGCAGTCTTTCCTGTTCCAATTGCCCAAACGGGTTCATAAGCAATAATTAAATTTTTCATCTGCTCTGCAGAAACACCTTCCAATCCTTTTTCAACCTGTCGTGATACAACCTGCATTGTTTCGCCATTTTCTCTTTGCTCTAGAAGTTCTCCGATACAGAAAATTGGTTTCAATCTTTTTGCAAGTGCAGCTTTAATTTTTTTATTTATTAGTTCATCTGGTTCATTAAAAATAACTCTTCTTTCCGAGTGACCGAGAATTACATATTCACAACCAACAGACTTTAGCATATCCGCAGAAACTTCTCCCGTAAAAGCTCCGCTTTCTTCGTAATACATATTCTGTGCACCGAGTTTTATCTGTGTTCCTTTTAATAGAGAACTAACTTCACCTAGAGATGTAAACGGCGGACATACTATAACTTCAGCTTTAGTGTCTTTTCCCAAACCATTAATAATTTCGCTCACTAAGTTCTGAGATTGGTGCAAGTCTTTATTCATTTTCCAGTTACCGGCAATTACTTTTTTTCTCATTTCATCCTCTTTATTTTCAATTTTTATAATACAAAGTTAGTAAAGTTCGAATTTATATTCTGATACTGTATATTTTTAAGTAAATGAAATCCAAAATTCCGAGACAAGTTTTTATTTTGGGGATAGTAAGTCTTTTTACAGACATCGCCAGCGAAATGCTCTATCCCATCACTCCTATTTTTCTTACTGCTGTTCTCGGCTCATCAATGGCCATCGTTGGTGTGATTGAAGGAATTGCTGAATTTATTTCCGGATTGTTAAAGGGATACTTTGGAAATGTTTCTGACAAAGTTGGCAAACGTTCAATATTTGTTGTGATTGGTTACAGTCTTTCTGCATTATCGAAACCTCTACCCGGAATCTTTGCAAACATTCCCTCAGTTTTAATTTCCAGAGTTGCTGATAGAACAGGGAAAGGTATCCGAACAGCTCCGCGAGATGCACTACTTGGAAGCTACAGCAATGGTAACTCTGGTAAAATTTTTGGATTCCATAGAGGGATGGATACACTCGGTGCGGCAATTGGTCCAGCAGCGGCTTTAATTCTTCTACAATTCTTCCCGAATGATTTCCAATTAATTTTTCTTTTAGCTTTTGTCCCTTCAGCAATTGCGGTGTTCTTTACATTTCTGGTAAAGGATAAACCGGTTGAATCAAAGTCAAAGTTTAGAAAAAATTATGCTGAGTTCTGGAAATCTGCGCCAGCAAGTTACAAAAGAATACTTATCCTGATTACAATATTTTCTTTAGTAAATAGCAGCGATGTTTTTCTCATTTTAAAATCAAAAGATGTTTCAAATTCAGAAACTTTGGCAATCCTGGGATATATTTTTTACAACTTAATTTATGCTGGTGCTTCTTATCCACTCGGAGGATTAGCAGATAAATACGGGAAGAAAAGAATATTCTCATTTGGTCTGATAATTTTTTCTTTAGTTTATTTTGGATTTGCACTCATACCTGATATAGAAATTATCTGGATTCTTTTTGCTCTTTACGGAATTTACACTGCAGCAACTGAAGGTGTTTCAAAAGCATGGGTATCCGATTTAATTCCAGATGAACAAAGAGGTTCCGGAATTGGATTGCTAACTATGCTTTCCAGCTTTTCGATTATGCTTGGTTCATTCGCAGCAGGAGTTTTATGGGATAAGTTTGGTTCATCAGTCCCATTTCTAATTTCCGCTATGATCAGTTTAATTATTGCCCTATTTATTTTCCTTCAAAAAGAAGATAGTGCTGTTAAATAAGACCTGTAAACTCTTTTTTCATTTTAGTATTTTTAGCATCAATTAATTGAATTTATGAGTAAAAAAAACGAATTAGCAGTTGTTGCAGTTAGCGGTGGAATGGATAGCTGTGTCACTGTAGCTATAGCGGGTGAAAATTTTGAACTAGCTTTTGCACATATTAATTATGGTCAGAGAACTGAAAAAAGAGAACTGAAAGCTTTTAATGATATTGCAGATTTTTTTGATGTTAAAGAAAGATTAGTGATCGATTATACACATCTTTCAAAGATTGGCGGCTCATCTTTGACTGATAAAAATATTTCTATATCAAAAGCCGATTTAAATAACAAGAAGATTCCAACTTCATATGTTCCTTTCAGAAATGCAAACATTCTTTCTGCGTGCGTTAGTTGGGCTGAAATTTTGAAAGCAAAAGCTGTTTTTATTGGAGCTGTATTTGAGGATTCATCAGGTTATCCGGATTGCAGACCGGAATTCTTCTCAGCATTTGAAAAAATGATTGACATCGGAACAAAACCGGAAACTAAGATAAAAGTAGAGACTCCTATTATTCATCTTTCAAAATCTGAGATAGTCAAAAAAGGAGTTGAACTAAATGCGCCTCTTCACTTATCGTGGAGTTGTTATCAGAATGAAGACGAAGCTTGTGGAGTTTGCGATAGTTGTGCCCTTCGACTGAGAGGGTTTCAGCAAGCCGGAGTTGAAGATCCGATAAACTATAACCTGAGACCAAATTATATTTAATTAATTAAAATAGAATTATGAAAAATAAAGTTAAAATACTCGAAACATTCAAAAACGAATTTCCCAATCGGGATTACACGATTATTCATACCGCACCTGAGTTTACTTCACTTTGCCCAAAAACCGGTCAGCCAGATTTTGCAACTATTACCATCGAATATATACCCGATAAAGTTTGCATAGAATTGAAATCTTTGAAACTCTATTTTCATTCTTACCGCAATGACGGGTTGTTTTTCGAAAGTGCAACAAATAAAATTTTAGATGACCTTGTTGCTGTTTGCAAACCTCGTTATATGCTTATTACAGCAGAGTTTAACGTCCGCGGAGGTATATCATCATTTGTTGAAGTTGAATATTATAGTGACGAATTCAACAAGTGAAAAAATTAATCAATATTTCTGAAACAAAGTTTGATATCTGATATTAAAAATATTTTCCAGGCAAGACGTGATGAATTATTTGCCGCACATTCTAAGCAAGCTGACTCATTAACATTCAGCAAAGAATACAGTCTGCTGATTGAAGAATTTATTCGTTCAATTGCTGGGAATACAAAATATAATTTTGCCATAGCATCTGCAGGAAGCTTCAGTAGAAGAGAGTTTTCACCTTATTCCGATGTTGACATTATTTTTATTGCTGATTCAGTTGAAGAAAATGCAAAAGATATAACTGAATTAGTGACACGATTCTGGGATAACGGTTTAGAAGTTTCCCATACAGTAAGAGATTTAGCGGATATACAAAAATATATTCTATCTGATCTTCACACCTTTACACAATTTTTTGAAACACGATATCTCCTTGGTTCCGAAAAAATTTATAAAACCTGGAACGAAGAACTTATAAATGCTTTGAAGGAGGATGTAAAAGCAGATCTGATAAAAAGATTGATTGAAGACTCTGCAGAAAGGTATGATAAATACGGCAGTTCCCCGAAAATGCTTGAACCAAATGTAAAGTATTCCGCCGGAGGTCTGAGAGATCTACAACTAGTTGAGTGGATGTATATTTTTTCTACCAAAGAGTTGCTTAACAAACAACAGGAAACAACCCAGATTGAATCCTTCCTCAATCTGATAAAGGAAAATAAACTTACATCTCCTGACGAAGCCAGTCGGGTTTTGAGCAGTTATAAACTGATTCTCTCTGTTAGAAATCTTATGCATTTAGGTTCAAAACAAAAGAAGGACCGTTTTGAATTTAGTGAACAGATAAGGATTGCTAAAATTTTCGGATTTGAAGAAGACGCTCTTACAGATTTTCATGAGAGTTTATTTTAATTCTGCTGTAATTCTCAACCGGTTCTCCAAATCAATGATAAAAAAGTTTTATGATGATTATTTCTCATCATTACCATCTTCCCTTTCCATCGTTCTTGATGATGATTTTGAGATGAAGGGGCGTGTAATTTCAATGCGAGGAAATACACAATTAACGATGTCTGACATACTTCGTGCATTTTATTATCGTGGAGTACACTCAGCGCGGTTTGATGAAGCACTTCGTTCTTATATAGTCGATAAATTTGAAACAACTGACAGATATCAGATACAAGGAAGTGAATCATCCGTTTTTTTCAGAGAAATTTTGAAACTTCCCAAAAATGTTGGACAGACTCTTTATGTAATGAATGAACTCAGCGCACTTGGTGCATTTATGCCCGAGTTTAAAGAATTGAACGGATTTCTTCAGCACGGCGTTTACCATTCTTATACTACTGATGAGCACACACTCATAGCTATTCAAAATGTAGAAAAACTTGAGAATGAAAATTCCCAGCTTGGAAAAATTTTCAATCAATTAAAAGACAAAGAAAAACTTTTTCTTGGCTTACTTCTTCACGACATAGCAAAACCGATAAATATAAGCGGGCACGAAATAATTGGTGCTGAACTTGCCTCTTCAATAATGTATAGAATGGGTTATAGCGAGGAAGAGATAAATACCGTTTCGTTCCTGGTGCATCATCACCTTATTATGGAACAAATTGCGTTCAGAAGAAATTTAAATGATCCAGAAACACTTAATAATTTTACGTCAAAATTTAATTCAATTGAAGACCTTGATCAGCTTTATCTTTTAACATATGCCGATCTCTCCGCAGTGAATTCTGTTGTCTGGACCAGCTGGAAAAGTGAACTCCTTGCAGAACTTTATCGTAAAACTCGCGCAATGCTGGAAGAAAAAATTTCAGGAGAAGACCTTTTATACTCAAGAACATATGCAGTTCCAAAAGAGATTAGTAAATACTCACCAAATATCACTGAAGAAGCTGCTCAGGATCATATTGATTCCTTCGATGATCTATCATACACACATCATTTTGGTGCTGAAGAAATTGTAAGACACATAGAAGAAATTGATAAAGGTTCAGCCGTATCTGTACTCTTTTCTGAATCAAACGGTTATAGTGGTATAACGGTAATTACAAAAGATTTCCCATCCCTGCTTTCAAGGCTTTGTGGTGTTATGGCAATAAATGATATCAACATTCACGATGCTAAAATTTTCACTCGAAAGGATGGGATTGTAATTGATAGTTTCAATGTCACTGATTTCAGTTCACATAAAAAGTTGGAAAAAGAGAGATTCACTAAAATTGAAGAGGATATGAACCTTGCGGTTAGGAGTCTTCTGCAACTCGGTAAAGAAGTCGCATTGCTAAAATCAAAATGGTGGAGAATTGAGAGTAAACTTTTCAAGAAAAAAGGGAATGTAAAAGTTGCTTTCGAAAATCACGAACGGTTTACGATCATCGATGTCCATTCACCTGACAGACTGGGATTCCTATATCACGTTACCAGCAAGATGAATGAGCTTGGCTTGAATATTTCCTTTGCAAAAATTTCTACTCAAGGTGATGAAATTGTTGATGCATTTTATGTGCTTGATAGAAATGGAAAGAAAATATCTGCCAACGATTACGAGTTTGTTAAAAACGAAATTTCTTCCTCAATTGATAAATTATTATAAGGATCATTTTGAACCACACAGATAAACAAAAACCTATTGGTGTATTTGACTCGGGTATTGGCGGACTAACTTTTGTAAAAAGACTTGCATCTACTCTGCCGAATGAAAGCATTATTTATTTTGGTGATACTGCCCGCGTGCCTTATGGTTCAAAATCAAATTCAACTGTAATTGAATATTCAGTTCAGAATACAAAATTTCTTTTACAAAAGAATATTAAAGCACTTGTAGTCGCATGTAATACGGCCTCATCAATTGCAATCCCGGATCTTAAAAAAATGTTTGATATACCAATCATCGGAATGATTGAACCCGGTTCTAGAATGGCTTTGAAGAAAAGCAGGAGTAAGAATATTGGAGTGATTGGCACCAGGGCAACTGTCGGCAATCTTGCTTATTCAAAAGAAATTAAAAAGTTAAATAGCTCAGCAAAGGTTATTGAAAAACCTTGTCCACTTTTTGTTCCGCTTGCAGAAGAAGGTTGGATAAAACATCAGGCAACTTTTGAAATAGCAGAAGAGTATTTAAAGGAACTTCGAGAAATTGGAATTGATACACTTGTTCTAGGTTGCACCCATTATCCTATTCTTTCCGAAGTTATTCGGGAAGTTATTGGTCGCAAAGTTGAGTTGATAGATTCCGGAGTTGCGTCATCAGAAGTAATTAAAAGTGAACTAGAAAAACTTGATTTACTCTCTGATGCAAAAACTTTGGGGACACAGGAATACTATGTGAGCGATATTCCTGCAAAGTTCAAAGAAGTCGCTGAACTATTTCTTGGAAGAGAAATTGCACACGTTCACAAGGTTGATTTGGAAGTGCTGATTTCTGAGCATTAATTATATTATTAAATTTCCCTTATCTCACCCTCAAAAATTTTCTTTAGCATTTTTTTGTCTGTCGTTTTACTTAAAGCCAGCATCAGTTTAATTCTAGCTTTCTGACCATTCAGATAATCCGTAAAAATGACTCCAAGATTATGAAGATGTTTTCCAGCACCAGGGTAACTGTAAATGTAATCCGTTTCTCCCGCAGGACATCGTGACACTAAGACTACAGGAATATTTTTTTTGATAACATATTCCACACCTTTAAATGCAGCAGGTGGAACATTACCAATACCCAATGCTTCAATCACTAAACCATCTACACCTGAATCAGCTGATAGTTTAAAAAACTTCTCATCCATTCCTGCATAAACTGTCAGCAAGTCCACATTCGTGTTTAGCTTTTCCGTTTTTATTGTCTCGAGAAATCTAGGCAGACGGTTGTAGATGACTCTATCATTTTGAACAAATCCAAGTGTACCAAAATCCAGGCTTTGAAATGTTTCAAATTCGTTTGAAAATATTTTTGTTACTTCACTTGCTGCGTTTACCTCTCCATGCATACAAACAAGCACTCCCATTCCTTTTGAATTTTCATTGAGACAAACTTTAATGGAATCGGTCAAATTTTTTGGTCCATCCCAATCAGGCTCAGAGCTATTTTTCATTGAACCGGTAAATACTATTGGTGTTTTAGTTTTAATCGTAAGATCAATTAGATAAGCAGTCTCTTCAAGTGTGTCGGTGCCGTGAATTACAACTATGCCATCAAATTCTTTTTTTGCAATCTTTTTCTTTAATTGCTTTGAAAGATGCATCATAATTTCAGGTGTGACATGCGGTCCGGGATATTTTCCGAAATCATAAAAAGAAACTTTAGCCAACTTTTTCACCTGTGGTATTTTATTTAAGAGCTCTTTTCCGGAATAACGCGGTACGGCACCGCCAGATTTTTTATTGTCAATACTCATTGAAAAAGTACCGCCTGTAAATACTATAAGTATGTTCTTCATTTTTGTCATTTGATTTATATTTTAGTTAAAAACAAGTGATGAAAATTAAGATAATTCTAAGAAATTGCCATTTTTAGTGAGATGAATGTGAGCACACATTACGATTTAGCTTGAAGCTGACACCTTGTTAGATTAACTTTAAACCAAAAAATGAGGTAATTATGTTGATGGTAGCAGATGTGGATTTAACTCCAAATCCGCACGCCTTAAAATTTATTTTGAATGAGAAACTGCTTAATTACGAAACAAGACAATACCCTGACAAGGAATCTGCAAAAGATGATCCTTTTGCCGCAGGAATATTTGAACTCGATGGAGTAGTTTCAGTTTTTTATATGGATAAGTTTGTGACGATTGAAAAATCTCCAGAAGCTAATTGGGGACAAATACAAAGACCATTTATCGATTTCTTAAAAACGTTTGATCAGAATTTGATTCCAAAAGAAACAGTAACAGCACCAACTGCTGAAGAAGAAAATGAACTGATCAAAACAATTAATAAATTGCTTGATCAGAAAGTAAGACCAGCACTCGCAGGAGATGGTGGTGGTTTACAAGTTATCGGCGTTGATGGATTTACTGTAAGGATAAGATACCAGGGTGCTTGCGGAAGCTGTCCAAGTTCCATTTCGGGGACACTGATGGCAATTGAAGGATTGTTAAAACGAGATGTGAACCCATCAATCCAGGTAGTCGCAGCCTAAATATTTTTCTTAAGTCTTCAGGGGAAGAAATCGAGAATGGTTTCTTCCCTTTTTTATTTTAAATCAAGAATACAATAATGCAGAACAAACTTTACTTTGTCTCGGATACAATTAATGGAATTAACTTTGATGTTTTAGTTTCAGATACAGGCGTTAGGGAAATTTTCATCAATAAAAAACAAGGTTTATTAATTCCCTCCAATGCAATACAAATTTCTGCTGATGACAAAATAGTTTCTAAAGTGTTTAAACAATTGAAGGAATATTTCACTCGGGAAAGAAAAGAGTTTGATCTATCATTGGAAATTTTCGGGACAGAATTTCAGAAAAAAGTCTGGAATGAGTTGACAAAAATTCCTTATGGAGAAACTATTAGTTATGGAGAATTAGCAAACCGAATGGGTGATAAAAATTTAATGCGAGCAGTTGCTGCGGCAAATGGAGCAAATCCAATCCCGATTATAATTCCTTGCCATCGTGTTATTGGAGCGGATGGAAGTTTAACTGGTTATGGTGGTGGTTTGGATGTTAAACAAAAATTACTCGAGTTGGAAGGAAGCAGGTCAATAAGTCTATTTAAATAAAAAAAGCGATAAAAAATTCTATCGCTTTAATTTTGTAAAAAATTAGGTTTGTTTACTTAATTTCTGAAAGTTTATTCAAATCTTCCACTTGAACAAACTTTTCATTGAATTTATAGTTCCCCGATGGTGTTTTAATTGCTTTTACAAATTTTACACTTAAAAGATCGTTTTTTTTCTTCTTTTTTAACTTATCCGAAAATGATTGCTGTTTAGCCATATCAACTCCTATAATTTGAGGCGCAAATATATTAAATCCACCCTCAAAAAAAAACATTTTGACAATATTGAAGAAATTTTAACCCGTCAAAGAATCCTATTAATTAATGTATCATCAAATACTAGCGAAATCATTCAAATTTAAATGGTATGAATTTTCGTTGTTTCTTAATAGTCAAATGTTTAGTTTTTAAGAATAATTTTAAGATAAATAAATGTTGTTATTAGCAATCATAGTAATTCTTTCTTACCTCGTGGGTTCAATACCCAACAGCATTATTATAAGCAAGGCTGTAAGCGGAATAGATATTAGAAACCACGGTAGTGGAAATGCCGGTGGTACAAACGTTATGCGTGTGCTAGGCTGGAAGTATGGTTTGTTTGTTATTTTTCTTGATGCTTTAAAAGGAGCTGTTGCAGTAGTTATTATTTCCAGACTATTTTACGGACCTCTTCCATTTGAAAACGTTTCTCCTTTTGATGACTTTACTTTAGTTCAGATTATTGCTGGAATGTCTGCTGTGATTGGTCATGTATGGACTGTATTTGCAGGATTCAAAGGTGGTAAAGGAATTGCAACCGCACTTGGTATGCTGTTAACTTTAATCACAGTTGATATGTTAATCGCGGTCGGAATTTTTGCTTTGGTTGTTTTAATATCAAGATATGTTTCACTCGGGTCGATAATAGCAGCGATAAGTGTTCCGGCAACATTATTTATCCGAGAAAATCTTTTTCATGTTGATATACCCGGATATGCAACATTATTTCCGTTCATAATCGGGGTAACAGCATTAGTTATTTTCACCCATAGAAAAAATTTGGTGAGAATATTCAACGGAAGTGAAAACAAAATAAGTTTCAGGAAGAAACAAAATAATAGTTAAATGAAAATCTCGGTTCTCGGCGCTGGCGGCTGGGGAACTACCCTTGCAATCTTACTTCACTACAACGGTCACAACGTAACTCTCTGGGAATACAAAAAAAGTTACGCCCGTCACTTATTAAAAAAAAGAATCAATACAGATTACCTTCCAGGAATAAAAATTCCGAAAGAAATTTTAATCACTCCTGATATTGAAGAATCTACTGAAGATAAAAATCTGATTGTGATGGCTGTCCCTTCTCAGTTTCTTAGAGGCGTTGTTAATGATATTGACTTCCACCAAATTAAAAACTCAATACTAGTTAGTGTTTCAAAGGGAATTGAAAACAAGTCGCTGATGACTATGTCCCAAATTTTAAAAAATGTTTTTCCACATGTAGACAAAAACCAGATCGGCGTTATTTCTGGTCCAAGCCACGCAGAAGAAGTTAGCAAGAGAATTCCCACTGCTGTAGTTGCGGCATCTTCAGATTTAGAAACTTCCAAAGCAATACAGTCTGCATTTATGACCTCGTATTTCCGGGTTTATGCTTCAACTGATATTCTCGGAGTTGAACTCGGTGGTGCTTTTAAAAACATAATTGCAATTGGTGCAGGTATTATTGATGGTGCTGGTTTCGGAGATAATACCAAAGCCGCAATTATGACAAGAGGCGTTGCAGAAATTTCCAGACTTGGTTTGGCTATGGGTGCACAACCAGATACTTTTGCCGGACTTTCAGGAATGGGAGATTTGATTGTAACATGTATGAGCAGACACAGTCGTAACAGATTTGTTGGTGAACAAATTGGTAAAGGAAAGAAATTAAAACAAATATTAAATTCTATGGAACAAGTAGCCGAAGGAGTAGAAACGACACGCTCAGCAAACCAACTTGCAGCAAAAATTGAAGTTGAAACTCCCATAACGAACGAAGTTTATAAAATACTTTTTGAAGACAAAGATCCTGTTAAAGCCACTACAGATTTAATGACAAGAGATATGAAAACCGAATAAAAGCTGGAAATTCTTATCCTGATAAACCCTGCCTGAACAGTTCAAAAGATAAAAACCAGTCAACTTCGCTATTATATTTGCCCCCTGACGAGGGAAAATCAGAAGCGATTTTGCTAATTTTCTTTTCATCATAAAGATCATAACCCTTAACTTCGGATGAATTAACTGTATCCAAAATAAATTCTTGCAACGTGTTTAATAACTCAATTTGATGTTTACTTTTATAAGCTAAGCCAAGTTTATTCTTTATTCTTGAATATAATCTTGCAATAAATGCAGAGGATTTAAAAGGATGGACAACATTTCCTTTGACCAATGGAAGTTTTGTAAGTTGGATTGAATTTTGTCCAATGAGTTGTTTAAATAATTTCCCATTCTTCTTTTCGGAATTTCTTAGCTCAAATAGTAAAGCAATAATTTCTTTTTGAGCCAATGGCATAAATGAAACAACATATTTATCAACTCTCGCTTGTTCAGGTGCATAGTAATTTATTAATCGTGAACGAATAGAAAATAAGTCAATCCATTTTGCTGGACCGATTAAGTCTGCGTCAGGCAATTCTTTGAATAGAAAATTAAGTTGATCGACAATACCAATTTCCATTTCAATCAATGCTTCATCAGAAAATATATCTGCTCGGTTAAATCTTAGAAATTTAGACACTCCGAAAGCATCCTTATCCACCAGAGAATTTCTGCCCAGAAGTAATAGTCTCTTTGCAAATGCTCCTCTCCAAATTTCACCAAAACCTCCGTCGATTATTATTCTATTCTCATCTGTTAATCTATTATAATATCTTAAATTAAGGATTGAACTAACAGGATTGGTAACTATTGTTAGGACAGAATAACTTTTTAGTAATTCAATTAGCTTATCAGTTGAAAACAATTCTCCATCAATTATTTCGTTTTTACTTCCAAGGCTATATAACAATTCACTCGCAATTTTTGAATCTGGATGATTTGGGTCACCAAAAGTGTGAGTTTCCCAATGCTCAGGATCTTTGTTAAAAAGATAAGAGAGTAACAAACGGGAATCTAAACCTCCTGACAGACTTAAAGATATTTTCTTGTCTTTAAACGTTAGAAGACTTTTTAAGATATGATCAAATTTCTTTTTACTACACTCTAAATCGAAATCAGGTTGCCAGATGTGCTCTTTAACTTTAAGCACACCATTCTGTATTACTGCACTTGAACTTACTAATCGATGAACTCCTTTTATTATGCTTTTTCTGGAGATTTGGTTTTGAAGCAGCCACCTCGATCCGAATTCTTTCAAATCAATATCAGGTTTTAAAAAATACTTTAGCCAATCGATTCTTGTGGTAAAACCGTAGCCGTCAACTGTTTTTACAATGTGTATTTCTCTTAGTCCAAGATCATCAGTAAAAAATTTAAGTTCATTATCAGAATACTTTATTGCTACAAAATGTCCATTTACAGAACGAAAATCTATTTGTGCTGAGTCTAAGATAATATTCCAGTCATTTTCTTTCAGCATTATACATTCATCATCTAGAATTTTTAATCCTACACCAACAACCGCCCAGCAATTATCTGATGAATGTGATTTAAAGAATGTTGTCTGTTTATTCCCACCTGAGAACAAAATAAGATTTGGACTTTTGAATGAATAGAGCGGAGATTCCGGGGATTTTATATTGGAAGTGGCTGGATTACCAAAATATCCAAATAACCAACTCATTAATTTATATCCCGACTTTCAACTTATTCTGTAACTCTTCCACCAGGCAGAGAGATACCTTTAATTTTTCTAAACAGTGAAACTGCAAAAGAATCGGTCATACCAGAAACAAAATCAATTATTCTTAACAATCTCAGATACAAATCATTAGGAATTTCTTCCGTGATTCTTCCCGGAAGTAGTTCAAATACTGATTTATTCTTGGCTGACACTTTTTTATTAAAAGCTTCATTATACGAACCGATGAAAGTATCCAATAATCCACCGAGAACTTCATAGCCGGCGACTTCTCTTTCGATAACACTACGCGACTTGTAAATATTATTAATCGATATTTCCTTAATTCGGATTAAGGCTTTTGCCTTTTTTATCTCGCTGATAAGATCGTTCTGAAATTTTCCCTTTAAAATATTTGTTTCCTCATCCAGAAAAACTTTTGCCAGCTCATTCACAAGTTCGTTAATAGCTACTGCCCTTAAATATCCAATCCTGTCTTTTTCATCTTTCCCCCGGTAATTCCTTAAACTCTGAACAGAAACCATTGGCTTTAGAAGATCCTCAGTTTCTTTAAACGAAATAAAACCAAGCCTGAATCCATCTTCAAGATCCATCACTCTGTAACAAATATCATCTGCTGCTTCTACGAGGTAGGCTAAAGGATGACGCCACCACCAATAAGTATTATTGCTCTTGTTACGATGAAGTCCAGTAGCAGAAGCTACTTCTCTAAAAATATCTTTTTCAGCCTGGAAGAATCCATATTTTCTATAGACTTTATTTTGCAATGTTCCATTTTTGTTATTGATGAGTGATTCGCGTGGATATTTTGTTACTGCGGCAAGAGTTGAATAGGTAAGATTTAATCCGCCTTTAATTTTTGGATTCTGAAGTTTAGATATGATCCTAAAACCTTGTGCATTACCTTCATATTTTATGAGGTCTGTCCATTTTTTTTCATCTTTAATTTTTGATTGAAACTTCTTTCCATTCCCGCTTCTAAAATATTCTGCTATTGCATCTTCGCCTGAATGCCCGAACGGAGGATTTCCAATATCGTGAGCAAGACAGGCTGCAGCTACAATTTCACCGAAATGAAATTTTGTAAATCGATTCTGAAGTGCAGGAGTTCTTTTAATTACGGTTTCTCCAACAAGATTTCCCAAAGATCTTCCAACACATGAAACTTCCAGACTGTGAGTTAGCCGGGTATGAACAAAATCGCTTTCAGGTAAAGGAAATACCTGAGTTTTATCCTGGAGTCTTCTAAATGCAGGAGAAAAAACTATTCTGTCAAAATCTTTCTGGAATTCACTTCTTCCATCCTGAAATTTTCCTTTCGGCTGACTTTTTTCTCCAAGTCTTGAATCTGTTAAAAGCTTTTCCCAATCCAAATTATATTTCCTTCCTAATTTTCTTTTCTAAAATTAAATATAATTTCTGATAAAGACTTTAATCTTTTTGAGATTAGCAAAGCGATAGATTATTTTTCTATCTATGAAATCTGTTTCAAAGAATACGCTCGATGATTCTGTTCAATATTTAAAATCAGTTGGACCTAAAAGAGCCGAATCATTTTCAAAAATCGGCATAAAAACAATTCGTGATTTACTTTTCTACTTTCCCTCCCGACATCTGGATCGCACAACAGTTTTAACTGCAGCGAAAGCCTATGGATATTTGATGAATGGATATGATGGTGAACTTACAGTTATTGGGAAAGTTTTTGAAAAAGAAAAAAAAAGATTTGGAAAGAAAGAAGTTCTCAAAGTCCAGTTCAGAGATGAAACTGGTTTTTTTGAGTGTGTCTGGTTTCATGCAACAAAATATTTCTATTCAGTTTTTAATGAGGGTGAAGTCTTTGCTATTTCATCAAAACCTGATAAATCAAAATATGGTGCGCTTCAGTTTATTCATCCTGACTTTGACAGATTAAGCGAAGAAGAGGAGCAAAACTTCCTTCATACAGGAAAGATAATACCTTTTTATCGGATTCCTAAGGAATTAAGATCAGGAAACATCGGGGATCTAAGTTTGCGAAGGATAATAAGTTTTGCTGTAGAAAATTTCGTAGATAAGGCTGAAGAAACACTTCCCAAAGAAATTGTTCACCAAAATAATTTAATCAACATCCGGGATGCAATTCGGAACTACCACTTCCCCGAAACAACAGAGAGATTAAATTCTGCTAAAAGACGTTTTAAGTTTGAAGAGCTGATTTATCTTGAGCTACTCGTGGCACTTCGAAAACAGAACTATCAAACCAAGCTCACCGGAAATAAAATGAGTATCAAAACAAATCTTGTTCAGGATTTTTTAAAGACACTTCCCTTTGATTTGACAAAAGCGCAACTAAGAGTTTTAGGGGAAATAAAGGATGATTTACTTTCTGATAAACCAATGAACCGACTACTTCAGGGGGATGTTGGAAGCGGAAAAACAATAGTTTCATTAATTGCGATGTTGATAGCTGTCGATAATGGATTTCAAGCAGCAATAATGGCCCCCACAGAAATCCTAGCTGACCAACATGCAAAAAACATTTCTTCAATGATGAAAAAACTCTGGGATCTAACTTCCGAAAGGGATATAAAGGTCTCACTTCTGCTTGGAGGTCAAAAGAAATCTGAAAGAGAAAAAAGACTTCAGGAAATTGAACTGCAGGAAGCCGATATCGTTGTAGGAACTCACGCTCTTTTTGAAGAGAAAGTAAAATATAAAAATCTTGGTTTGGTTGTAATTGATGAACAGCATCGATTTGGAGTAAAACAGCGAGCTAAACTTCAAAGCAAAGGAAAAACTCCAGATGTACTTATAATGAGTGCTACCCCGATTCCCCGGACGATTTCTATGACGGTCTATGGCGACCTTGATATTTCCGCAATTGATGAAATGCCGAAGAACAGGAAACCTGTCAAAACTGTTCTGCGGGGAGAAAGCAAACTTCCTGAGATTTTAAAATTCATCATTGATAAAAAAAAGGAAGGTTACCAAACATTCATCGTTTACCCTTTAGTTGAAGATTCGGAAAAGCTGGAACTGAAAGCCGCTCAAACCTTTTATGATAAGTTAAGTAAGACTCATCTAAAAAATCTTAAACTCGGTTTGATTCACGGAAGAATGAACTGGCAGGAAAAGGAAGAGAAGATGCTTCTCTTTCTGAAAAAAGAATATGATGTTTTAGTTTCCACGACAGTCATTGAAGTTGGAATTGATATACCCGATGCGAATATAATTTTAATTAATGATGCTCACCGCTTTGGTCTCTCACAGCTTCATCAGTTGAGGGGAAGAGTTGGAAGGAGCGATAAGCAAGCTTATTGCATCCTCGTGACGAGAGATGAAATTGTACAGTATAATATACAGCAGCAACTTGACTTAGATTATCTCTCAACTGCTTTTATAGAAAAATATAAGTCAGCAATAAGACTTCAGACAATGGTAAAGACAAATAATGGATTTGAAATTGCTGAAACAGATTTAAAGCTTCGAGGACCCGGAGATATTTTCAGCACAAAGCAAAGTGGTTTTCCTGACTTGAAATATGCGGACGTTATTAATGATGCAGAACTAATTAGTTTGACAAAGAACATTGCGTTCGACCTTATAAATAAAGACCCATCTCTTAAATCACCATCAAACAATATCATCAGAAAAAATTTATTCAAATACTATTCAGATAATTTTCAGTATGCTCAGATCGCTTAAAATATTTTCTCACTATTGAAAAAATTTTTCTGAGTGAGAGAAGTTCCTGAAAATTTTTTGTCGAACACTTCATAAAAATATTTTAAAGACAATCACCTGCTAGAAAAAAATTTTCTTCTCATCTTGTATTCATGAAAATTTTCCATGAAAAAAAATTTCAAAAAACTTTTTAAAAAATGTTGACAAATTATTTATAAAGAGTATATTTGGAACAAAAAAAAATTTTAAGGAGAAAATATTTTATCACCAAGGTTTAATGTACGTTTAGATGTTGCTATAACATTCAACGTAAAACCGGAGAGTGAAACTTTCCTTGATGAAATCCCTCCAGTTCAAAATTCTCCCCAACATGAATTTCAACCGGCAGTAGATACATATGCGGAGTGGGATACATGGGAAACAGTTAACGCTATTAAAGATGCAATCGCAGAATATCACAATGTAACTTTAGTTGAAGCAAACAATGATGCATTTTCAAAACTAAAAGAGTTGAAACCGGATATCGTGTTTAATTTTGCTGAAGGTTTAATTGGAGTAAATCGTGAATCACATATTCCAGCGATGCTTGAAATGCTGCAAATACCATATCTTGGTTCCGACCCATTGACACTTGGAATCTGTCTGGATAAATCTCGAGCGAAAGAAATTTTAACTTACCATAAAATCCCCAACGCAAAATTTCTTGTCGCAGATAATATAAAAGATATTACAAATGTGGATTTTGGCTTTCCATTAATCGTAAAACCAATTTCCGAAGGTTCAAGCAAAGGGATCTTTTCTTCATCACTGGTAAAGAATACCAAAGAGCTTGAGGATGAAGTAAATCGAATTGTCTCTTCTTACAATCAACCAGCATTGATTGAGGAATTTCTTCCGGGAAGAGAATTTACAGTCGCTGTTCTTGGCAATGCTAATGACGCACAGGTCCTGCCGATTATAGAGATAAGTTATGAAGATTTTCCCAAAGATGTTCTTCCGCTTTATTCCTATGAAGCCAAATGGATACTTGATACCAAGGAAAATAAATTTGATGTGTTTGAGTGTCCCGCAAAACTGGACAAGAAACTTGAAGAGCAAATAAAAGATACTGTTCTGAGAACTTATAATGTTTTGAAATGCAGAGACTGGAGCCGGATTGATGTTCGTCTGGATAATAATAATGTGCCTAATATTATCGAGATTAATCCTTTGCCTGGAATTATGCCCGACCCAAATGAGAATTCGAGTTTTCCAAAAGCAGCAAGAGCAGCCGGAATGGATTTCAACCAATTGATACAAAGTGCTTTGTATTCAGCAGCAAAACGGTACAGCTTAGTATGAAAGAAAATAGTAAAATATTGATTTGCTATAATGCACCGGTAAGTATCTTTTCAGTTTATAACGGAAAGAAAAATGATGAGACTGCTAAAGCAAATGATCTTTCTGAAAATAATTTTCTGCTTGAACTTTCTAAAGTTGAACAATCCCTATCCAAATATTTCTCTGAAGTAAAATCTTTACCAATTGACCGGGATGTTCAGAAAACTATAAATAATATAAATGCATTTAACCCTGATGTTATTTATAACTTCGTTGAATCTGTTGAAGGTGTTTCAGCATACGAATCCTGTATGGCAGGTTTGTTCGAACTTTTACGTTACGAGTTTACCGGATGTTCACCAATAACCCTTGGTAACTGCCTTAATAAAGCAAGGGCTAAAGCCATTTTGAAATCAAGAGGAATTCGCACACCGGAATACAGAACACTTAAGAAAACAAAAAGATTTACTGAAAAAGAAATAAAACTTCGCTACCCTATGATTCTTAAACTGATGAATGAAGATGCAAGCATCGGTATTTCTGAGTTTTCAGTGGTAAAAAATTACTCAGAATTGAGAAAACAGTTCAACTTTCTTGTCGAAACTTATAATCAGGATGTTATTCTTGAAGAATATATTCAGGGAAGAGAACTTAATGTGGCAATCCTTGGCGGCAGAGTGCTGCCAATTTCGGAAATTAATTTTGCGGGACTCCCTGAAGACTTTCCAAACATCGTCACATACGATGGAAAGTGGACAGAGAACAGTACATATTATAATCATACTAAACCAGTTTGTCCTGCGCAACTTGGTGAAAGAATAAAAAAGAAAATACAAAAGACTGCTTTAGCATCGTACGATGCTTTGAATTGCAGAGACTATGCACGTGTTGATATAAGGTTAAATAATGATGGTGAGCCTTATGTTATTGAGGTTAATCCTAATCCGGATATTTCATCTGATTCAGGATTCGCGAGGGCAGCTGCTGCAGATGGTATTAGCTATGATGATTTACTTTATACAATTGCAAACTTTGGTTTAATCAGAAAGAAAAAAAATGATTCGCAGGCTAAAGCCAGCTGACTCAAAAGTTATTGAAGGAATTTTAAACTCGACTTCTAATTTTAATGATGAAGAGATTAGTGTTGCTATGGAACTTGTGAACATCGCATCAACTAATCCAATACAGACAGACTATAATTTGTTCGTTTATGAAGAAGATGGCATGATTCTTGGGTATCATTGCACCGGTAAAAGACCATTAACTGATGGTGTGTATGATCTTTACTGGATTGTAACCAATCCCAAATACAGTAAAAAAGGGATTGGAAAGAAACTTTTAGAACATGCGGAAAGTTTTGTGAACGAAATGAACGGCAGGTGGCTGCTTGCTGAAACATCTACGAAAGATAGCTACTCTGCGACCAGAAATTTTTATATGCGTAATAATTACAGCATTATTTCTGAAATAAATGATTTTTATTCCAAAGGAGATGGTATGATCATCTTTGGAAAATATTTCAATCACAAGAACAACTAAGGAACTATCATGGAACTTTGGCAGGAAATGGTAAGAGACAGTGTTCACACTGTAGACCACGTTGTGGAGAAATTCGGTATCGACCGCAAAACAGCGGAAGACCTGGATGAATTTTTCCAGGCTCGAATCAATCCTTACTATCTAAGTCTCATCCGTTATCCGGGGGATCCTATATGGCAACAATGTGTTCCCGCAAAGGTTGAACTGGAAGACATAGATGCAGAAGAAGACCCACTCCACGAGGACGAAATGAGTCCCGTTCCAAACATCACTCATCGTTACCCTGATCGCGCATTATTTCTGGTTACAAGCCAGTGTGGTATCTATTGCCGTTTCTGTACTCGAAAAAGAAAAGTTGGTAACTATGAAAAAATTTCGATGAAAGGTCTCGAAAGCGCTTTTAAATATTTAGATGAACATACCGAGATTCGTGATGTGATTTTATCCGGCGGTGATCCATTAATGCTTACTGATACAATGCTGGAAAAAATTCTGCAAAGATTACGAGAAATAAAACACATAGAGATCATCCGGCTGGGAACCAGGATGCCTGTTGTTCTTCCGCATAGAATTACACCAAAGCTTGTTAATATGATAAAGAAGTATCATCCGATATATGTTAATACTCATTTTAACCATCCGTGGGAAATAACTGAAGAAAGTTCAAAAGCTTGCACTATGCTAGCAGATGCGGGTGTTCCAGTTGGTAATCAAATGGTAATAATGAAAGGTGTGAATGATGATCCGGTTGTTGTAAAAGAATTGATGCAGAAATTATTAAGAATAAGAGTGCGTCCATACTATATGTATATGGCTGATGAAACAAAAGGTGCAAACCACTTCCGTAGTTCCGTTGAAACAGGATTAAGAATTGTGGAAGCTTTACGCGGGCACACAAGCGGTTTGGCAATTCCTCACTTTGTAATTGACGCACCCGGAGGGGGCGGGAAAATTCCATTATTACCAAATTATGTTTTACATATGGATGAAGAAGAAATAATCCTCCGCAACTTCCAGAATAAAGTATATAGGTATAAAAATTATTCAGATAAGAATAATCCTGAAGGTTATGGAAGCAAGAAAAAGAAAACCAATGGTAAAAAGAAATCGGATAAGAAGAAGGTTGAAGAGCCTGTATTGGAAGAAGCCTGATCTTCTCACATTTCGCTAAAATTAAAAAGTGCCATCCTTGTGATGGCATTTTTATTAAACTTATTCTTTCCCCTCAGAATGCATTTTATTTAAACGCACATCAATTCCCCAAAGCAGCTTGTTACGCAGAGTTTCAAAATATGTTGTAAGCGATGTCTTAATAAGTTTTAATGAACGATCACTCTTTTTAATTTCAATCTCAAGCGGTGGGGGGAATTTATAAACACGCTGACCATCGCAGCTAACCTGTAAATCTTTGTGTGGAGAATTGGCTCTCAGCTTGATCACCTGTTCACTTGATAGTACTATCGGTTTAACTGTTAAACTGTGCGGTGAAATTGGTGAAAGTGTGATTGCTTTTGTTGTTGGTGTAACAATCGGTCCGCCTGTTGAAAGTGAGTAACCGGTTGAGCCTGTCGGAGTAGCTATTATCAATCCATCTGCAGAGAATGTTGTTACGTATTCATCATCAACCCAGACAGTAAGTTCAATCATTTTAGGCCAGCCGCCTTTTTCAATTACCAGATCGTTAACTGCTATAAGATTACTGTTCTTATTATCGTTGCTGATTCCGGACAGAACCATTCGTTCTTCAATAGTGTATTTCTTTTTTTTGATTAGATCGATAACGCTATCCATCTGACCAACATCAGTCTCCACAAGAAAGCCAAGCTTTCCAAGGTTTAATCCTAATACCGGTTTATCATAAATGTGAGCTTTGAATGCAGTTGCAAGCATCGTTCCATCACCACCTATAGAAATTATGAGATCACTTTTCTCATATATTTCATTGTCTTCTGAAATGGAACTTTTATCAATTTTTAGATTGAGTTTCCCCGTTTCAACTATAATGGACCTGGTAAGAAGATAATCTATTTTTTCCTTCCTGAGCTTTTCTGTAAACGAAGAGACGACATCGAGAATATTTTCTTTAGTAATATTTGCAATTATTCCAATCAGCATAAACGGTCAGCTTTTTTCTTCAGCCTTTCCTGCTTCTTCTTTTTTCTTTTCTCCTTCACCGGATTTTTTATCTTTGTCAACCTCGTCAACATAATTCAATTTAAGTTCCTTTAGAGTTTCGGTAAGGAATTTTTCTTCGTATTCCGAGAGGTTGCCTTTCGTTTTAGCCTGCAGCATGTCAAGAGTGTCAATGTATATTTTAGCATGCTCAAGATTACGATCAATCTTATCTGTAACCGGATTTTTTATTTTGCCCATTGCCATCATAGCAATTTGCTGGTTCTGGATAATAAGTTGCATAAAAAGGATATTGTTATTAGCATCGGTCATTGGTTTACTCCCTGATTTATTTTATTCTTTAACCTGTTAGATAAAATTACAATATCTATTTACCAGTAAGAATTAATATCTAACGTGTCAAACTTACAATATTTTATAAAAAGAAACTTTGCCTCTAATTTGCTTTAAGATGAATTTCCAAAGAAAAGTAATTACTTTTTAATCAAGTTCAAAAATATAAAGATTGCCTGTGACGTCAGATACCAAGAAAAGTTTTGTGCGGGCTTTATTAAGTGTTATTCCTTCCGGTTGATCTACTTTAATTTTGAATTCTTCAATAGGATTACCTGAAAGGTCCGTTTTGAATATGCGTTTACTTTCATCGCTTAAAATCCAAAGGGTGTTGTCATTCTCATCAAAAAATATCCCTGAAAAGTCTTTTGCAAATTTAAGCATATCACGCTTTTGCTCAACTAAATTCTGATCAAGTGTTAGTAACAACCCGGGATCCTTTTCATTTAGTATATAAAAGTTTTTCTTTTTCGGGTTATATGTTATCCCTTCCAAACCTGAATTTAATTCCCCCTCTAGATCAATCGTTTTTCGTTTTAGTTCTTTCCCGGAAGTATCAAGCAACACAACTTCTCTCGTTCTTTCTAAAACAACGGCTAGAGGTACTGTCATCGACGACGGCTATTCCCTCGAGATCGTCACCATTAACTGTAAAATTTTTAACCTCTTTCCCCCAGCTATCAATCAAATACACTTTGCTATCCTGGTCACTAACAATCCAGAAGGCTTTTTCATCATAGCTGAGATCTATTCCGGATGGTTCGGGTACAGGGAGTTCTTCAGAAATCGAAAAAATTAAGGTTTTTACATTTTCTTCCTTTTTATTTGCGCAGGATAAGGCGAATAAAACCGAACTAAGAAAAATGACGAAATAAGCTGTTTTACTCATTGAAAATTCAAAATAATATCAAAATATGCACATAATATAATCTATTATTTTCCATTTTTAGATTATTGTATAAGGAATAAAAAAAATGTACTATAATACCGATGTGTTTTTTATATTTTGGAATCTTGGAGATGCACAAAATAATAACTTAAGCGAGAGAAGGGAGTATTTTTACATATGATGTCCAAAATTTCAACGTTCTTTGGGATAGTAGTAGTTCTATGTATTATAGTTTTTGGATTCGTTTTCTTTGAGCCCATCTTTACAGAAAAGGTGGTTGATATAAAGGTAATAAATAAAGAAAAATGGTCAGGTGAGAAACATAGATATTTTATATTCACTGAAAACGAAGTTTTTTTGAATGAGAATAATTATTACCACAACAACAAAACAAATGCTGATGAGCTTTATCCAATCCTTAAAGTTGGAAATATTTACAAAGTTAAGGTTGTTGGTTTGTATATTCCTTTCATTCCACGATTTAGAAACATACTCACGATTCTTGAGAAGAAGGAATCAAACTTCCCGCTAAAAGAGGATAAAAAATAAAAGTAGTTCTGCTCTAGGTGTAAGCGATTAGTTGTATTTCATGCATACAGATTATGGTAGATAACGCTTGCTCCACTAATTGATTTGTCCGTTCTGTTACAATCAATTGACTTAGTCAAATATCAATGTCTTCAAAGCATTTTCATCAATTAATAGAATAATATTTTCATTATTGAGAACAAATACTTTATCCTAGACAATCATCCTCAAAGAATTGGATAAATTCAATAATAATGGTCAAAACTAATCTTTCAGCTGCTAATAATTCGAGGCATAAAATTTGTCTTTTGGCAATTGCTATATAAATCGATCAACAAAAAATCAGGAAATAAACAATGGCTTATTTAATAACTGACGACTGCATTGATTGCAATGCTTGTGAAATAGAATGCCCGAATAATGCTATATATGCAGGCGGAGATCCATATGAAATAAATGGTCAGGAATATCCGGCTTTACATGATACTCATACATATATTGCCTACGATAAATGCACAGAGTGTGTTGGTTACTATGACGAACCACAATGCGTTTCAGCATGTCCAAGTGAAGCAATTATAAAAGATCCAGATCATAATGAAACTAACGAGGAACTTTTAGCAAAAAAAGAAAAACTAGTAAATTTTAAAATAATTTTTATCGGTAGGGCTGTTTCAACAATCCGTTGTAGCATTCACATTCTTACGGTACCATATTCCTACCTCCATAGATAGGGGGAAGGGGAAAAGCTGGGACCACAAAATCTGGGGTGGTACTGAAAAAAGGATGGTGAAACAGCCTTTACCATTTTAAATGATCTGGTAGGTTAAAATATCATTTCTTCGATTTAGTTTTTGGTTCTGCTTTTTCCTCACAATAATCTTTGATAACCTGGTACGCCTCGAACAACCCAAGCTCACCGGCTTTCTTAAAATCATCGCAAGCACTTACTTTTAATTCAAGATTAGCGTAGCATATTGCCCGATTGTAATAAGCAGTTGCGTCCAGTGAATCAAAATAGATGATGTTTGTATAATCGACTGCAGCACTAAGAAATTCGTTCAATCCAATTTTTGCTTCTGCCCTCAAGTAATATAACTCTGAATTTTCAGGTTCAAGATCAATTGCTTTTGTATAATCTTCAACTGCCTGTGTTAAATTTCCAAGGTTATAATATTCGTCTCCCCTGTTTTTGAAAGCTAACTCATCCTGTGGATTGTTTGATATTGCCGAAGTGAAATCTTTAATTGCTTTTTGTGAACCTCCAAGAAAAGAAAACAGAAGTCCCCTGTTTATATAAAATTTAAAATTCGTTGAGTCGAGATTAATAGCCAGCGTATAGTCTTCAATAGCTCCGGGATAATCTTCAATAGATTCTCTCGCATACGCACGGTTAAAATAAATTTGAGCATTGGCAGAATCAAGTACCTGCTGCATAATCAAAATCAAAAATTGCTTTGTAATATTCTTTGCAGGATATATTTGCTAAACCCCTATTAATAAAGTAATCAATTCTTGTGTTATCAAGAATTATTGCCTTGGAGTAATCTTCAATTGCTTCTTGACAGCTTTCAAGTTTCATTTTGGCTCTCGCCCGATAGAAATATAATTCCGCATTTCCTGGGTTAGATTCGATCGCTTCGGAAAAATAAGTAATAGCCGTCCGGGTACTGTTCACTATCGTAACTCTTCAATCCATTCACAATTACTTCATTTTCCTTGGGAGAACAGGATAAACAGATTAGAATTAGAAAGTAAAACAGAGCTTTATATAAACTGTGTGAAATATTCCCTTGCATAATTAAAAAATACTTCTTGATGAATTATTCACCTCTGGAAATTTAACTTATTCCCAGCAACATGTAAAAGTAATTTATACTATTTTTAATAGGGCTTTTTCAAAATTGATTTCTTCCTCAATCAACAAACAATTTGAGGCTAAAATGGATATAATACTACTAATAACTGGAATTGTACAAGTATTTCTTTCTTTAATTATCGCTATAACACTCGTTTATCTTGCATCAAAAATATTCAGAAAGTTAATTAGCGGCATTAACGAAACTGAAGAGTTAAAGAAAAATAATGTTGCAGTGGCTATTCTTAATGGATCGATTGTACTTGCGCTTATACTGGTAGTGAAAAAATCAATTGAGTCCTCGGTTACAATATTTGGCAACACACTCCGCAATCCGAATACCGTATATTCAAATTATCTGCAAACCGGCTTAATAATGATAGGTCATATATTACTTGGCGGAATAATTGCTTTCGCAGCAATTTATACTGCTTTACAAATTTTTATCAGACTTACCGGTGACCTGGATGAATTGAAGGAGATAAAAGAAAGTAATACAGCCGTTGGAATTTTATTAGGGATAATAATCGTTTCTATGGCTCTTTTACTCCAGCCGGGTGTTGATACAATACTGAACTCATTGATTCCTTTTCCGCCGGTTTCTTTAATTGATATCGGATAGAAAAATTATTCCAAGAATTTTGCTTTAAATGAAATCTGGCTGTATAAAAAATTCTTTCTTCGGTTGTTCAGCAATCTTTCTCTTCTTTTTTGTTGTAATAATTCTTTTAATTATTTCTTCGAACCTGCCAGAGTTTAATTTTACTTCTCCAGAAAAAGAGACGAATGATTATATAATCGAGTTCGACAGTCTGACAAATGAAAAAATAATTAATTCCTCATTTGCCTGGAGTCTGGTCAATAACAGGTTGAGAAAAAGAAAATTTCAGATAAGCTTTAGATTATTGGAAAAAGATGTCAATGAAGCCATGAACTATATTGATAGTCTAGCCAATATGAGTTACAAAGAACTTGGATTAGAGAGGAATTATTCTGATCCTCTGACAGAATCCAGAGTTGTATGGGCTGAAGTTTATCATCGCGTTTTTTATCATTCGTTATCTCAAATGAGTGCTGTGCTTGATGGTTTCAATAAAATTTTTATCAACGAAAATTTTGATGCTCGCGATAAAATCTATTTCATCATAACCTTTGTTCAGAATATAAAGTATGGAAGACCAGGTGGAATGCTTGATCTTTTCCCACCACTTGGTACTATTGCTTATCGATTTGGAGATTGCGATTCAAAGACAATGTTACTTTATGTAATTCTTGAAAAGATGGGTGTTGATTGTGCAATGCTATGGAGCTATAACTACAAACACGCAATGCTCGGAATAAAAGTAAATGGACGAGGAAACTTTTTAGTTGCAAACGGAAAAAAATATTATTTCCTTGAAACTACCTACCCAAATTGGGAGGTTGGTGAAATCCCCCCTGAATTTAACAACATAAAGTTTTGGTTTATTTCCGAGATTGATGCGATGAGCAAAAAACCCAACGAAACAGAATCAAGAAGAGATTCGAAACCATCTCCATCACAATTTTAGTGAAACTGTTCATTCCGAACCTGTCTTCCCGGCAGGCAAGTTTGTTTCGGAATCTCCAACTTTAATCACAACGAAAGATTAAGAAGCTGAAACAAGTTCAGCTTGACATATAAAAATTAAAACGGATTAGTTGCCCAGACTGTTACTTCGGGAATAAATCCCCTATCATCCATTTCCAGTGTTGAAACAATAGTATGAGCTATCTCATAGCCTCGAAGTTTATTAGAGACTTCATTTCTTTCTTTCCCTTCTCCACTACCAAAGGCTGTGACTACTTCACTCGGATTAATCAAAATAACTCTCACATTATATTTTCTTAATTCTGCTTGCCAGCATTGTGTCATTCCACGCAGAGCAAATTTTGAAGAAGAGTAAACTGTTCCGTGTGCATAACCCTTAGTAGCTGCCGTTGATGCAACATTAATTATGTTCCCATAATTTTGTTTCTTAAAAAGATTTGCTGCGTGTTTAGCCATCAGTGCCGCACCAAATACGTTTACAGAATACACTTTTATAAAATCGTCCAGTTCAAGATCAAACACTTGTTCCCATTTTCCACCTATGCCTGCATTATTGACCAGACAATCTAGTTTCTTAAACTCTAATAGAAATTCATCATATGTTCTTTTTATGTCCTCCGGTTTACCTGCATCTGTGTTAATCGGGAAAGCTCCGATTTCCTTTGCAGCATTTTCAAGTCGTGATTTATTTCTACCTGTAATTGCAACTTTGCCTCCTTTATCTACAAGGAGTTTAGCGGTTGCTTTACCAATACCAAGGCTGCCGCCTGTTACAAGAAATGTTGAATCTTTTATTTGCATTTCTAACCCATAAGATTTTGAATAAAAATTTTTATAAGATATAGATAAATTATTAAACCTATTAGTCACAAAATAAATTCCATTTATCAAAAATAAATTGTATTACTTGCCAAGTATCTATTATTTTTGACATATCGTTTCACAGAAAAAATCAAAATCGAATCAATTCTTTCTAAAAAAATCAGGTGTAGTAATGATTAAGAAATTTCTATCCGCTTTTTTTATCGTATCTTTTTTAGCTTCTCCAATTATCTCACAAGAAAAAGAGGAAGATAAAAGTCCATACAAATCCTCCACTTTTAATGGGTTAAAATTTAGATCGATAGGACCGGCAGTAACTTCCGGTAGAGTGCTTGATGTCGCAGTCAATCCGAATGATATTCACGAATTTTATATTGCATCAGCTGGTGGAAATGTTTGGAAAACAACTAATTCAGGTACTACCTGGGACCCCATTTTTGATAATTATGGCTCTTATTCAATTGGCTGTGTAACCCTTGATCCAAATAATTCACATGTCGTTTATGTTGGAACTGGTGAAAATAATAGTCAAAGAAGTGTATCCTGGGGAGATGGAATTTATCGTTCAGAAGACGGAGGAAAAAGCTTTAAGAATATTGGTCTTAAAAAATCAGAACACATTGCAAAAATTTTAATTGATCCGCGAGACTCAAAAATAATTTATGTTGCTGCACAAGGACCACTCTGGGGATCCGGTGGGGACAGAGGTCTTTACAAATCGACAGATTATGGGGCAACCTGGGATTCAGTCCTATATATAAGCGAAAACACGGGAGTTACTGATGTAATTATGGATCCAAGAGACCCGAATGTTTTATACGCTGCATCTTACCAAAGACGAAGACATGTTTGGACATTAATAAATGGCGGGCCTGAAGGTGCAATTTATAAATCAACTGATGCGGGAAAAACCTGGGACAAACTTAAAAGTGGATTGCCTTTGGGAGACATTGGAAGAATTGGTCTTGCTATTTCTCCGGTCAACCCCGACTATATTTATGCAATTGTTGAAGCTGCAAACGATGGGACAGGATTTTACAGAACAACTAACCGTGGTGCATCGTGGGAAAAAATGAGTGCTTATAAAAATACAAGCGCACAATATTATTCGGAGATATTTTGCGATCCAATCGATGTGAATAAAATTTATCTGCTCGATACTTTTTCACAAATCACATCCGATGGTGGAAAAACTTTCACACCCATCTCCACAAAGGGAAGACACGTTGATGACCATGTATTCTGGATAAATCCAAAAAATCCTGATCATTTTTTAATTGGTGGGGATGGCGGACTGTATGAAACATTCGATGGTGGACAAACTTTCTTATTTAAAGCTAATTTGCCCGTTACACAATTCTACAGAGTAAGTGTAGATAACTTTTCACCCTTCTACAGGGTAATGGGCGGAACACAGGACAACAACAGTATGATTGGTCCATCTCAAACAATAAATGAAGAAGGAATTGTAAACGCCGATTATATCCCACTCGTTGGTGGAGATGGATATGAAGCAGTTGCCGATCCGGAAAATCAATATATAATTTATTGCGAATGGCAATACGGTGGATTGACGAGACACGACTTGCAATCAGGCGAAACAGTGAGTATTAAGCCACAGGAAGAAACAGGTGAAACCCCTTACAGATGGAACTGGGATACCCCACTTATTGTCAGTCCGCACGCAGATAGACTTTATACTGCTGCCAATAAAGTTTTTAGAAGTGATGATAAAGGAAACACCTGGGAGGTGATCAGCCCGGATTTAACAAGACAGGTTGATAGGAATAAACTTCCGATAATGGATAAAGTGTGGAGTGTTGATGCGGTATCAAAAAATGCATCGACTTCTTTTTATGGAAACATTGTTTCACTTACTGAATCACCTATAGTTGAAGGATTGATATATGCAGGAACCGATGACGGACTTATCCAGGTAACAGAAGATGGTGGAAAGAATTGGAGAAAAATTGAATCTTTCCCCGGTGTTCCTGAAATGACGTATGTAAGTTATCTTTATGCTTCCAGGTTTGACGCAAATACTGTATATGCGTCATTCGATAACCATAAAAGAGCTGATTTCAAACCTTACATTTTAGTTAGCAGGGACAAAGGAAAAAGCTGGGAATCGATTAGCGGCGATCTGAAAGAACCGCATGTTGTGTATTCGATTGCACAAGATAATATTAAACAAGATTTACTTTTTGTTGGAACAGAGTACAGGAGTTTTCTTTACCTTTAATGGAGGGGAGAAATGGATTGAATTGAAAGGCGGATTACCAACGACTGCGGTAAGAGATCTAGATATCCAAACCAGAGAGAATGACCTGGTTCTAGCAACATTCGGAAGAGGATTTTATATACTTGATAACTATTCTCCGTTAAGAGATGTTGATGAGCCAACTCTCGAAAACGAAAACTACAAACTTTTCCCGGTAAAAGATGCACTAATGTTTATAAAAAGAAGTGCAACATTTAGTAGTCTTGGTTCATCATTCTTTAAAGCAGATAACCCTGAATTTGGTGCAACATTTACTTACTACATAAAAGAAGTACCGAAAAGTCTGAAGGAAACGAGGCAGGAAAAAGAAAAAGATCTTATCAAAGATAACAAACCAGTTTATTACCCAACCTGGGATGAACTTAGAGCAGAAGACAGAGAGGAAAAATCATATCTTCTTTTTGAAGTTAAAGACGAACAGGGAAATGTTGTAAGAAAGCTAAAAGATGGAATTAAACAAGGCATAAACAGAATATCATGGGATTTAAGATCAGCAAACACTAACCCAATCAGAACAGTTACGGATAAAAATGAAAGCGGCACACCTGTAATGCCAGGAAAATATTCTGTCGAAATGTATATTAGCGTCGATGGTGAACTTACAAAGATAGCTGGGCCACAGATCTTTGAAGCCAAAATTTTAGATAACACCACGCTACCGGCGGAGGACAGGGCTGCACTCGTTGCGTTCCAAAAGAAGTTCTGGGAATTCAACAGGGCAGTCGAAGGTGCTCTTAACTCAACACGTGATCTTAATCAGCAAATTGATGTACTAATCTATGCAATTAAGCAGGCTCCCGAAGCACCGAATACTTTAATGGCTAAGGCTCTACAAATTAAGAGTGATACTGAGGATATTCTACAGCATCTTTATCGGGATCAGACTGTAGCAGAACGTAATGAACCAACAGCTCCAACAGTTTACGACAGGTTAAATGAAATCGCTTCAGGATTATGGTCTTCAACAGCTGCACCGACACAAACTCAATTGGATAATTACAACAATGCAACAGCAGAGTTTGAGCCGCTACTTTCACAAATTAAAACAATTCTGGAAGTCGACGTTCCAAATCTTGAAGCTGAGATGGAAAAATATGGTGCACCGTGGACACCGGGAAGAATTCCGGGTTGGAATAAATAATTAAATTAAAAATCCCCTCCTCATTTTGTGAGGGGGGGGTGGTAGAAGACCAGAGTGGTGAAAAACGACTAAGACTATCAAACTGCTCCTCGGCTAAAGCAAATTACTCTCCCAAATTGTTGAACTAAAATTTTCAAATGAGGGTCAAGAAAATTGATTTTTCACTATTTTTAACTTTAACTCCTACCCAAAACTATTCTCTTACCAAAAATTACAACTCACAGCAAGTAATAATCGTTATTGATTTATTAAAGAACCTTGAACCTTTCGTGATAATTATTTTCTATAATTGGGGTGCAATTAACCTCTTCAAGATTTAACAAAAAGATTATTTAATATGGGTCTTCCCGAAATATTTATAATCGGATTTTTAACAATACTTGGTTTGTTAGCAATTATCCATTCAAGGAGGGTCACAAGAGAAATAAAGAAATTAATAAGTGAAAAAAACTCGTTGATCAAATAATGGACTCAGTTACCACTACTATTTTCATCAGGAAGCATATGAATCAACGTTTTCCTGAAGTCTTCTATACCAGCATTTTCTTTACAAGATAATTCAAAATAGGTTACTTCGAGTGCGTCGAGTTCTGCCAGCAAATGAGGGTTGGTCCCATATTCAATTTTATTCACAGCTACAAGAAATGGTAATTGTGAATGTTGAAGAGAGGAAATAAGCTCCGTTTCAATTTTATAAAGCTCTTCTCTTGCATCTAATACAACTATAATAAAATCTGCATTTGATATCTCATTATTCGTCCAATGTTTTTTATCCTTTTCATATCCAATTTCATCATCAAGAACAATTATTTGTATTACAGATGGTAAATCATTTGGTAAAATTATTATGGGGTTTTTATTTGATTCCGGACTTGACACAAGAGAATTCGTAATTTCTAAATCCTTTTGCTCAAAAATGCAGTTTACTAGATGTAATTTTCCAACACGTTCCCGCCCAATAACCACAATTTGTAACCTATTGTTCCCCTTTTTCATACTCTTTTATTTTCAATCTTTGTGAAATTTTCCTTAATTAATGAAATTGACAAATTCTATTCCATCCCAAGCGAAATTAATATCCCTAATTATTATTGATTTTCAATTCACAATTAGCTGTTACAGCTGTTTCTGTTTCAAATATAATAAATTGCTTCTCTGTTATTGGAATACTTCTGATTTGGCAATTATTTGAATACTTATATTTGTCAAAATTATTCTACCACAATTCTTGGTTGAAGATCTTAGGTTGTTGAGAATGAATTGTTTTAACCGTTTAAGAGAATTCTCACCCCTCCTTTTATGAAATTATCCCGATTGTTTACTGAGAAGTTAATTTTCAACAAAGATCACCAAATAAAAGCCGGGTTGATTGTACCCCGGTATATCTCCCTGAATTTATACTTGAGTTGAATAATACTATTTGCTAAGAAACGATTGAACTAACCAACCCACATAATTCAATAGTCAAAAAGATGCTATTATCGTCGTTAATCGAACGATTTGACGCTGGTTCGATTGGTTTTCGACTATTGCACCATTAAAGTCGATAATTTGGTGCTTTCAGGATAAGGTAAAGTACTGCAAAACTACCATTGGAAAACTGGCGACGCCAACATATGTTTGATACGTCAAAGAATGTTAAACTAACTAGAGGTTATATTGAAGTCATTATTAATCGTGTTCTTTACCCTTGTAATAGGTGGTTTGGTTGGATTTACAGTTCTAAATAATGCAAAAAATGTAAACAATGGGCCGGTTCTTGTTGATGAATTTATCCCAAAGACGGTAAAGGAAAACATAGTAAATACTTCTACTGTAAAGTATATAAATCGTGGAACTATGAAAGCATCATGGTATGGTCCTAAGTTTCACGGCAAATTAACTGCAAACGGTGAAATTTATGATCAGATGGCTCTAACGGCAGCTCACAAGAGTCTGACCTTTGGAACATTATTAAAGGTTACAAACCCAAGAAATGGTAGATCAGTAATTGTTAGAATAAATGACAGAGGTCCATACATCCAAGGTAGGGATTTAGATCTCTCAAAAGGTGCGGCCATTGAACTTGGAATGCTAAAAAAGGGCGTTGGAAGAGTTAAAATAGAAGAAGTCGCACTGGGCGAGACAACTGTTCCAACCGCAATTGTTAATTAAATAACAAATACTAATAGATTTAATTTGCGCCCGATCAGTCAGATCGGGCTTTTTTATTCAAACCACTCTCCATTCCTTCGAAATCAATGGTTCAACACTCCCTAAATCAATAAGAATCTTTAAATCTTTTCTTTAATTCAGTCATTCCTTTGGGGTCCCCTATAATTGTTAAACGGTCACCTTCTTCAATAATAGTGTTACCTTTTGGAATGATAGTCTGGCCTGATCTTCTAAGAATAGCTACCAGGCAACCGGCTGGAAATCGAATCTCCTTAAGCGCCATATTTATCAAATCCTTACTTGAAGTCTCACTTTCAATTAAAAGCGATAGACTACGGTCCTCGTGGATTAGAGCTTCCTTAAGTTCTTGGTCATCTTTAGCATTAAGCCATTCATCTGCAAATCCCTCTTCATCAACTCTTCCTGCGATCTGAGCTAATATTCTAAGATGCTGAGTCGGATCTTTTTCAGAACTCACCAGAAAGAATACCGCATTGACATCTGTTTCATCCTCGTACTCTAAATCTTTAAGTGGATCCTTATACTTGATATGAATACCTTCTTTACTCCTGGCTATTACTATTTCTGCTTGTGATAATCCATTTATCCGAAGATGAGGTAAGGCAATTCCGTGCGTAACGGGTGTTGCACCCATTCGGGTACCTTCCAAAAACATTTTCTCAATTTCTCCAGAAGTTTTATCAACAAACTGAGAAATCCACTCGGACGCTTTCCGGGCAACATTCTCGAAAGATTCTTTTTCAGGATAATCCAGAACGAATCCTCTTGTAACTATTTCATCAAATGGATCTGATTCACGCAAACCTTTTTCTTTCAAGATACCTCTCATTTCAGTTTCCAGCCCATCAAACCTGGATCTTCCCAAGCGTTCAAATAAATGATATATGGCACCTGATCGGTACTACCTTCTTTCTTGCATAATACCAATACCACAAGGCTCCAACAGCAATTAACCCAATACTGAATAACAGAGGAAGGATCCCCATCTGGTAAATCAATACAAATGGAAGAAAAATACCTAGTAAATGTAACCAGGGATAAAGAGGAGATTTAAAACCCGGATCATAAGCTTCTATCTTACTTTCCCGGATTATGATAACTGCAAGACAAATAAAGGAAAAAACCATCAATTGAAATGCACTCGCTAGTTTTGCTATCCTGGTTGGGTCCAAAAATACAAGCAGAAGGATAATACTGGCAACCGTTATAATAATTGAAATAACTGGTGTACCCCAATGACTAAGCTTTTGAAAAAACCTCGGAAGCAAGTGGTCTCTGCTAAGTGCTAGTGGATACCTTGAGGCAGCTAATGTTCCTCCATTTGCAACAGAAATAAATGCTGTGAGAGCAGCAATAGATAAAAGAAGAACTCCAATTTCCCCAAACAAGACTTTACCAGCAGCAGCCACAGGAGTAAAGTTTCCCATCAATTCTTCTAATGGTAAAACGCCAATCATTACTCCCGTACCCAGTCCGTAAACAATAACTGCGGTACCAATAGCTAAAAAAAGTCCAAGTGGAAGATTACGTTCAGGCTTTTTCACTTCTTCAGAAAGACTGGCAATATTCGTTATCCCTATATAACTGATATACACTAATCCAGCAGCCGAGAGAATAGAGTCCCAACCTGATCCCAAAAAGTTTTAAAATGATTAACATTAATCTCAGGTATACCCCCGCTTATAAATAATATCAAGAAACACATAAGTACAGAGACAAGCAGTATTTGTAGGTGGCCGCTTTTTTTTGCACCTAACAAACTAAAAAGCCCAAGAACTAAAGCAATAACTACGGCAAAAGGAATGATTCCAATGTTTGGGAAAAATAGATTTACATATGCACCCATACCAATCAATGCAAATGCGACTTTTAGCACCAATGCCAGCCAAGTACCGATTCCTCCTATTGTTCCAATCATTGGTCCCATTGTCCTATCAAGAAAATAGTAGACTCCTCCAGCCCTTGGCATTGCCGTAGCTAATTCAATTACGCTAAGCATTGCTGGAATTAGAGGAATGACGGCAATCAGATACGCTAACGGTAGTGCTGGTCCAGATTCAATTGCAGCTAATCCTGGTAAAAGAAAAAAGCCTGCACTTAATGTGGTTCCTGTAGCAATAGCATAAACATGAAAAAGAGACAGTTCTTTTTTTAGTCTTTTCTTCTCAAACATAGTTTAGCTGTAATGAAACAAAAGTGATTAAAAACTACTATTAATTTTCCCTGCTAAGATAAACTTTCGAACACTTAAAAGTTATAAGTTATTTACGATTAAAATTTAATGTAACTCAGTCCAGCTTTTTATTCCATATTATGCTTCAGCTTACTTAAATTTGTTGCATTGGAAAATATAATTTGATTCTAACTAATGAATAAACTAAATCTTGGCTGCGGCAAAGACATAAAAGAAGGATATATCAATCTGGATATTGTTGATTACGGAGGAAATATGATCCACGATATTAATTCGTTCCCATACCCTTTTGAAGAAAATTATTTTGATGAAATTTATGCGTCACACATACTGGAACATCTGGACAGTTTTCATAATTCGATTACAGAGCTTTATCGAATCTTAAAACCAAATGGCATTTTAATTGTTTACGCCCCTTTTTTTCTGAACACAAAATACTTCGGTGAACCAGACCACAAAATTCCCTTTTCGATAAGAACATTTGATAATTATGAATACATCGGAAACAGAAAGTTAAAATTCTACGAAAATTGGAAATTGAATCACAGGACAAATTACGAAGGCAAAGCACAATTCGAAGTCCTCGAAAAACGATTTATTACTTCACATTTTGCCTTGTTGAAATGGATGGATTTTTTTGTAAACCTTGAACCTGTGATTTATGAGAGATTCTTTGCGGGATTTTTCTCGCCAGAAGAGGTTTATTTCAAACTCAGGGCAATTAAATAATTTAATTGTTTCCTTTTACTCTGATTGTTTCAACTATTATCCATAACCAACCGATTAAAAAGCAAACCCCTCCAACAGGAGTTATAATTGCAAAAAATTGAATCCCGGAAGTTGAGTAAATGTAAAGTGAGAAAGAAAACAAAATAATCCCACTTAGAAAAAAAATTGATGGAATGCTTGATTTAATAAAATTTGTTAAGGATAGAATTAAAAGAACAATAGTATGAATGAACTGGTACAACACCCCCGTTTTATACACTTCAAGCATTTCTGGCGTTAGTTTTTCTCTCAAACCATGGGCACCAAATGCACCAATTGCCACAGCAGTAAAACCAGACACTGCTGAAATAATAATCCACATTTTTTTATCCTTCATCAATTACCTCAAATGCATTGAATAGTTGAGTGTAAATTCTTTAAATTTGTCCGCAATTTAATCAAATAAAAAAAAATAAAGATGAAAATAATACAAAAGCTTATTCTTCCAATATTAATTATTGCGGCAATATTTTTAGTCTATAAGTTTTACTTTGTGACGGGTGATGATTTAGGATCTTTTTCCGATCTTGACCCAAATAACAGTGCAGTAAAGGAAATTAGAGTTCAGCTTTTATATGATAGAGGAATAGAACAACACGGTGGGAATGTCAGTTTTTATACTACTGACAGAGATGGAAAAGTTGTCCAAGTATCAGGAGAAGTACAACTTCCTGAAGGTTTCGAAAATGCAAAGATAATTATTTTAAGAGGGCATTTGAGTTCAGGTGGATTCCACGCGCATGAGGTGCTGCTGAATTAGTTTATGAATAAGTTTAAGCTAGTCTCAAATTACAAACCTGCCGGTGATCAGTCAGAAGCAATCAAGCAATTAGTTAGTGGACTAAGTGCCGGTGATAAATTTCAAACCTTACTTGGTGTCACCGGAAGTGGAAAGACTTTTACCATTTCCAATGTTATTGAACAAGTCAATAAACCGACATTAATAATCTCGCACAATAAAACACTCGCCGCGCAACTTTATTCTGAGTTCAAATCTTTCTTCCCTGAAAATGCGGTAGAATTTTTCATCAGTTATTACGATTATTATCAACCCGAAGCTTATGTGGTTAAAAGCGATCTTTACATTGAAAAAGATTTCTCTATAAATGAAGAAATTGATCGGCTTCGATTAAAAGCAACCACTTCTCTGATTGAAGGAAGAAAGGATGTAATAGTTGTTGCAAGTGTCAGTTGTATTTACGGAATTGGCGCACCAGAAGAATATGCAAAACAAATTATTTTTGTGAAAAAAGGCGAGAAACTGAATCGGAAAAAATTCCTTCGAAATTTAATTGATATTCATTTTGTAAGGAATGATTCAGAATTTGGAAGAGGAACATTTCGTGCCCGTGGAGATGTGATAGAAATAATTCCTGCGTACGAAAATGAGGAAGCGATCAGAATTGAATTATGGGATGAAGATGTTGAAAGAATTTCAATCATTGATTCTTTAACCGGTAGTGTTCTTAGAGAAGTTGATTCGGCACCAATTTATCCTGCAAAATATTTTGTGACCGACCGGGAAAAAATGCAAAAAGCTATTCACAATATTGAACTTGAACTTGCTGAAAGACTGGAAGAATTTCGCAAAGATGAAAAGTATCTTGAAGCCCAAAGGATAGAGCAACGAACCCGTTTTGATATCGAAATGATGAAAGAGATTGGTTATTGTTCAGGGATTGAAAATTATTCCAGACATATGGATGGACGAGCATCTGGCTCGCGACCATTCAACTTATTCGATTACTTCCCGGATGATTTTCTATTAGTTATTGACGAGTCTCACGTAACCATTCCGCAAATCAGAGGAATGTATAATGGTGACCGCAGCAGAAAAGGAACACTTGTCGAATATGGTTTTCGCCTCCCATCTGCTCTGGATAATCGTCCGATGAAATATGAAGAATTTATGGGAATGCTGAACCAGACAATCTTCGTTAGCGCAACGCCTGGGGATTACGAACTTGAAATGAGTAACGGTGTTATTGTTGAACAGATTATTCGTCCTACCGGTTTGCTCGATCCTGAAATTGAAGTACGACCAATCAAAGGACAAATTGATGATCTAATAGATGAAATAAGAACAAGAGTGATTAAAAAAGAAAGAATATTAGTTACTACGCTAACTAAGAAAATGGCTGAGGATCTTGCTGATTATCTGGATAAAATAAAAATTCAGGTAAGGTATATTCATAGCGACATTGATTCGTTGGAGAGAGTAGAAATACTTCGAGATTTACGATTAGGTGAATTCGATGTTTTAGTCGGTGTAAATCTTTTAAGAGAAGGATTAGACCTTCCGGAAGTATCTCTCGTTGCTATTATCGATGCTGATAAAGAAGGATTTCTCAGGAGTGAAAGATCTTTGATGCAGGTTGCCGGTAGAACGGCAAGAAATGTTAATGGAAAAGTAATTATGTATGGAGATGTTATAACTAGGTCAATGCAGAAGACAATTAGTGAAACAAACAGAAGAAGAAAATTACAGAAAAAATATAACGACGAACATAATATCATCCCTGCAACCATTTATAAAAGTATGGAAGAAATCCTTGCCTCAACTTCCATTGCAGATGTGAGGAAAAAAGAAGAAAAAGCTGATTACGGTTTTGCTAAAGTAGCCGAGCCAGTCCTGAAGTATATGAATAAAGAACAAAAGGAAGATTTGATAGAGCAGTTGAGAGAACAGATGCGTAATGCTGCAAAAGATCTCGAATTTGAAAGAGCAGCTTCATTAAGGGATGAAATATTAAGATTGGAAAAGATGGTTAAATAATCTTACCAGATTTTTACTGCTGATTTAAGCTCATCATTAAATTTTTCTCCATCATAATTTACCTTTTCTAAAAATAATCCTGAAGGTGGAGCAGTAAACCTGGCAACTTCATTTGACTTTGAATTCAGGTAATTCAAAATATCATCTTCTGTTTTGTTCCCTCTTCCGACCTCAACTAACACCCCAACTATTCTTCGAACCATTTTCCAGATGAAGTGTGAACCTATAATTCTGATTAAAATTAAATCGCCTTCTATATTCACCTGAACATCATCAATTAAAACTTTTGTAGATTTTTCCTCCGGGTCATCATCAGAAAAAGATGAGAAATCGTGCATACCCACAAATAACTTTGCTGCTGATCCCATTTTCTTAAAATCAAGTTTATCCTTTATCCACCATACATATTTTTTACCGAAAGCAGATCTCCTTCTTGAAAAATGGTATAAATAGCTTCTGGATTTAGCATCGTGTCTTGCATGAAATTTTTGATTGGATTTTTTAACTTCCAGAATATTTATATCTGAAGGTAAAATGTCATTTAATTTCATTCTAATTATTTCCGGTGCAAGAACTGTTTTTACATCTAGATGAGCAACTTGTTCCAGAGCATGAACTCCACTGTCAGTTCTTCCTGATCCCTGGAGGTCAATGAAATCATTTCCAAAAATTTCCTTTGCTGATTGAATTAATGTCCCCTGGATAGTTTTTGCATTTTCCTGTTTTTGCCAGCCTGAATAGCGTGTTCCATCGTATTCAATAAATAGCTTAAATCTTGCAAAGCTCTTGGTTGGATTCTGATAGTTGGATTTTCGATTGGATGGTTGGAACTTCTTATTTTTCTCACCCTTTGTAAATCGGATTTTCCTTTTATTGTTACTAAAGCGTGAAGATTTACTCATTTTAATTTTAGAGATTCTTCGGCATAATCGTGAGATGTTTCATAAACTCTTACCTTGATTTCATTTACATTTTCCGGCAGGTGAGTTTTTTCAATCTCATTCAACAAATAAAGACAAATATTTTCTGCGGTTGATTGAAAATCAACTACAACTTTTTTTGAACTCATCCTATCTAAAAACTCTATGACTACTTTGTCTTCTTTGTTTACCAGAAAAGCGTGATCCAGTTTTTCAATGATTGGATTAATTATTTTTTCAACATCGTAATAATCGATTATCATTCCCTGTTTATCTAATTCACCCTCGAACTCAACAAACATTTTGTATGAATGCCCGTGAATATTTTTACATTGCCCAAAATGCTCAGGCAGCCTGTGACCCATTTCCCATCTGAATTCTTTTGCTATTTTCATTTTAATTTTTTCTTGTTGTCTAATCTTTTAATGTCTGGAGACATCACCGTCACTCTGATCCCGCTGAGGCGGGAGAAGAGTCTCAAATTATAAAACCAGAGATTCTTCATTCCGCTTCGCTTCATTCAGAATGACACGAAAGAAATGATTAAACTCCTTTTGTTTCAGGATGCCAGATGTATTTGTGCATTTGCAGTTGATATCTTACATCCAACTTATCTTCCAATATCCAGTTGACAATTTCAACAGGTTCAAGTTCACCGAACACAACCGAAAATAGTATCTCACATCTTCCTTGAAGATTAAATTTGTTAATAATCTCAACAGTCCAATTCATAATCTTCGCGGTTACCGATTACAAATTTCAATTCATCGGTTGGTTTTAGATATTGAATATTTTCGTAAAGATTTTTCTTTTCCATTCCGCTTGATGGACATTTCAAATCCATTATAATTTTTACTCTCTGATCCACTTCTTTTATTGAAAGACTTCCGCCGGTTTCAATCATTACTTCATAACCAAGATCACAGAGTTTGTTCATCAGTTCAAGACATTCATCCATTTGAACTAACGGTTCGCCACCGGTTACTTCAACAAGTTTACAGTTATATTTTCCCACTTCATCTATGACTTGCTGAACTGACATATCTTTTCCATCATAGAATGCATATTCTGTATCGCAATACGTGCATCGAAGATTGCAATAAGTCAGACGGACGAAAACACAGGGTTTTCCGGCACTTGTGCTTTCACCCTGAATTGATTTATATATTTCGTTGATTTTAAGCATGATTCTTCACCCTGAACTTGGTTCAGGGTCTTTATTGTTTTAGACAATATTCTTAGATCCCGAAACAAGTTCGGGATAAAGACAAATTCGCCAGCAAAAGTTACCCCTGCTTAGGTTGATTTCAAACCCCATAAAGCCTATATTTGGCACTCATTTTTGCAAAGATTAATTTATAAGTAAAGGATTTACGCTTAATGGCAACTCATAAATCGGCGAAGAAAAGAATAAGAACTAACGAAAGAAAAAGAGAAGTTAATCAGCAGGGTGCTTCGCGAATAAAATCAAGTGTTAAAAAAGTATTTGGCACGAACAATAAAGAAGAAGCAGAAAAACTGTATAAAGAAGCAGTTAGCATACTTGACAAAGGAACTACAAAAGGTTTAATTAAAATAAATACCGCTTCCAGAAAGAAAGCCGGCCTAACAAGACATTTGAATAAGCTTCAATCTGCTAAACCTGCGGCTAAGTAATTCAAGAAAAGTATTTTGTTAAAAGAAAAGCTCTTCAATTGAAGAGCATTTTTTATGCTTATTTTTATTAAAAGACCTCACCATTTATCTATTAGTGAGGGAATATGTCTTCTTGACCAGCGAACGCTCTTCTTACTATGCAATCGACTCCGACAAAAACTTTTTTGAACTAATGAACTTTGAGTTTTGTTCCCGAAATGAAATGCAATTCCCAATCCTAATTTATCACCACTGTTTGTAAAAAAATCGATCTCATACCATCCTCTTAATAAGGGTATGTCTAATACTTCTTTCAGTAAATCAACGTTTCTATCGTTAAAAGTACAATCTTCCCATCTAGATTTAGGTAAAAAGTTAGGGTATACTTTTAAGTCATACATATGATTATTAAATATCCATACATAATCATCCATTCAATCCCTTCATAATCATGTATATTTAATTCAAACCCAATTAAATTAGTTGGATTCGAACTTGTTACTTTTATATTTGAACCTGTCATCTATATTTCGCCATCTTCAAGGTCAAGAATAGGTTTTAAATTCGAAGATTCAACTCAGATAAATTGCTGAATTGATCAACAAAATATTGAGTCCATTGATTTTCATTAAAATTTGAACACTATCTTTCGGGTTTGAAATTGACATATTTCTAATCTATGAAATATTATAAATACCTTTTTCCCCTTCACTCTCCGGCACAAAATACCGAACCGGCTGTATATTCCCTTTTTTATCTTTTAAGGCTCGCACTTTCTTTTTCACAAGTATGCTGTGCTCGATAGTAATATTGTCAGCTATCATTGAACCGAAAATGTAAGAGGTTCCTTTTATCAAAACATTTCTTCCAATTCTCAAAGGGAACTCATCACTGCCTGTCATATTAACGCTGGATTCAATACGTGAACCATCACCAATTACAATATGTCCTTTTATAATATCACCCCAGAGAATCTGTACATCGTTACCAATTTTTAGAGTTTGTGTAGGATAACAAGAGAGATGAACATTCTGACTTACCGAAACATTTTTTCCGAACATAACCTTCCCGTCAACAAATACATTTTTACCGAGAGTTAGATTCAAATTCAGTTTTACTTCTTTTCCTATATGAACTCCGCGGGCGATATTTATATCGAGAACTAAATGTTTCTTCTCCAACTTTAATATTTCTTCAACAACATTCTCGTGTATGAAGAAATCGTCAGGGTCCTCAATCTCAATTATATCTTTAAGTTTTTCATAAACATTTTTACGAGCAATGGCTTCCATTTCTTTTAGTACTGATTTGTTGTTAAAGCCCATAACAACATATTCTTTTTTGGGGCTAACAGCAGCGATTGAATAATCTTTTTTATTAAATAAAGAGATTAGATCTGTAAGATAAATTTCATTCTGCACATTGTTACTTTTTAGTTCGCCAATCAGTTCTTTCAGCTTGCCATATCGAAATGCAAAAACACCTGAGTTGTATTCATTATTTTCAATCAGTTCTTTTTTTGTGAAAGAATATTTTCTTCCTTTATAGTGAGTCAGGTAGGGTGTCCCATCGTGTAATGCTAGAATATCTTTATGTTCCATTATCTCAATAACTTTACCCTCGTCATTTTCCGAACCATTTTCTTTTAAATATTTGGGATTAACTCTAAGTATTCTTCCGTAGTTATTTGCCGTAGGATCATCCTGGAAAATCCCTGTAAGAACGATCATATCAGCTTTTGATTCAATAAAACCATTTCTGAAGCTCATAAGTGTTTCCGCATCGATCAATCCCATATCACCGGGGAACACATAGATAATTCCATCATCAGGTAAATTTTTTTCAGCCAGAGGCTGATGAGCTTTTGCCTCAAATTTCCTCAACGCTACCTGAACAGCATGACCGGTTCCGTGCTGCTCTTCCTGGTAAGCATATGTAGTATTTCGTCTTTTACCGAGGACATTTAACACATCCAGAGCTTTTATACCAACAACAATAACCGAGTTTATCCCTTTGACTGCAGATGTGCAAGAATTGTGTACACGTTCGACAGTCGGAATTCCCCATATCGTGTGGAGCATTTTTGAGCGCTGTGATTTAATTCTTTTGCCGTGACCTGCAGCAAGAATAATAGCTAATTCCTTGCTCTTAGAATTAAACGGAGTCGACAATTCTTTGATTTGTCTAACTATTTCTTTTTTATCGTTTGAATTCATCTGTCTTTCTAATTTTTTTTTGACTTTTAAAAAATACGATTAATTAAATGAACTAAAGTTTATTCAATTCTAACAAGAAAACAATCATCGCTAATGTTAAACCATTATTATTGTCGTTAGATTTTTACGGTAAATTACTGCAAGTATTGCAAGCAGTATCTGAAATAAAAGTGCCATTATCGGATTAAACATAAACGTTCCAACTGTACCCGTAAGGTAAAAAGCAGACATAGCGAGTAATATCGCCAACGTTAAATCGCCGTTTTGTTTATCAAGTGTCCTTTTAAACAATAATTTTATTCCCACATAAAAAATCGAAATTGCCAGCCATAAAAATGTAATCAAACCGATAAACCCACTTTCCATATAAACCTGCAGGTAATCATTATGCCAGCTCGAAACATTTTTATCAGTTAAATTTTCAAACAGAGGAAATATTTCTCTAAATGTTAATGGGCCAAATCCAGATACCGGGTGTTTGGAATAGATCATTCCAGCACCTTTCCATAAAACGTCTCTGTCCGATAAATTGCTTTGAAAAAATAAAAGCTCTAACAATCTTTCTCTTAGCATCGGGACGAGAATTACTGTAATTACTGTTAAAAGTGAAATGGAAAAAATTATTTTTCGTTCACGGAGAAAACCAAAAATCAAAATTATTAATCCAATTATCACCCAATGAATCCTGTTGAATGTAAATAATATCCCAATGAGTATAACAATTATTGAAAGAGCCCAAATCAATTTTGAAGAAATAAAATATTTATCACTTCCAATAACTAATAAAAAAGCTGCTGCAACACATAAGTATGTACCTAGTGTATAGTAACCGGAGGTCGTAGATTTTGCCCGCTCTGATATCTCAAATAATACTAGTGACGAGCCATAAATACTCGAGACAATTGCCGCAGAACTTAAAACAATAAAAAACCATTTAACATAACGTTTATCTTCTATCGGAAAAGTATCAACAACCAAAAAAAACAGAGGATAGAAAAATATTTCTTTATTAAGGGTTTGAAGACTTTGTGATAAATCTTCTGAGAAAAAAACCGAAATAATTCTTGCTATTACAAAAGCAATAAATGGAAAAGTAAATGGATTATTTTTAAGATTGGCTTTTTTAGATAAACCTATTTTTGTCAGCCATAATATTATAAGTAGTATAGCGACAGCCTGGGCTATAAACAGTGAGAAAATTAAACTGCCAGTCAGAATAAGTAATCCAACTCTAATATACTGCTCGAGTTTTTCGATACTTATTGACAACTATTTCTTTCAAAATTATTAATTGAACAGAATCTTTCTATCATTTTTAATTTAAATAGCTTTATCAGTCCCTGAATTGCATTTCATAAAGTTTCTTATAAAGACCTTCTTCCTGCAACATCAATTCTTGGTGAGTTCCTGCCTGAACAATTTGACCTTTGTCTATTACAAGAATTCGCGTAGCATTTCTTATTGTGCTAAGTCTGTGAGCGATAACAAATGTTGTTCTGTTCTTCATCATATGTTCAATGGCTTCCTGAACAAGGATTTCTGACTCATTATCGAGTGCGGAAGTTGCTTCATCAAAAATCATTATATCAGGATTTTTCAGAATTGCCCTAGCGATAGTTAGGCGTTGTCTTTGTCCACCTGATAACTTGACGCCTCTTTCACCGATGATTGTATCGTATCCATTCGGAGTTTGAGAAATAAATTCGTGTGCATTTGCGGCTTTTGCAGCTTCAACAATTTCTTCGCGGGGATGATTTTCTAAACCATAAGCTATATTATCTTTAATGGAAGTATTGAATAGAAAAGTTTCCTGGGTAACTATTCCCATTTTACCGCGCAAAGTATTCACGGAGTAATTACGAATGTCTTCATTATCAATAACAATACTTCCGCTCGTCGGATCGTAAAATCTGGGAAGAAGATCAACAAGGGTTGATTTGCCCCCACCACTTGGTCCAACAAGAGCAAGAATGTCACCCTTTCTGACTTCAAAATTAATTTTGTCAAGCACCCATTCTTCAGAATCTTCATATTTAAAACTGACATTATCAAACTTTATAGAATTAGTAAATGCTCTAAGTTCTTTAGCATTTTGTATATCAGCGATATCGGGCACAGTATCAAGTATTTCAAAAATTCTATCAGCGGCGGCACTTGCTTCTTGAATCTTTGTATTGACCGTGCTTAAATCCTTTATAGGCCTCATCATCTGAAGGATTGCGAGTAAAAATCCCATAAACAAACTAGCGGTAATCGTGGAGTTTTGCAGAACAAGTGTTCCTCCGTAGTAAATAATAATCGCTCCCACAAGAATACTTATCATTTCAGTTAACGGAGAGGTTGCATTCCTGATTTTAACAATTCTAACTATTTCATTTAAAAAATTTCTTGTTTCGGAAAGAAATTTTTTATTTTCAAATTCTTCCATACCAAATGCTTTAACAACCTTTACCCCTGATATTGTTTCCTGAAGTACGCTTGTTATATCAGCCATTTTTTTCTGAACAACAGAACTTTGCTTTCTTACTTTCAATCCTATCCATAAAATAGCGAGCATCGATAAGGGTAAAATAATAAGTGCAAATAATGTAAGCTGCCAGCTGATACTTAATGCGATGATAAGAAAAACCATGATTGTGAGTGGTTCTTTTATGAGGTTGCTGAATGTTGCTGATATACTATCCTGAATTCTGTTAACATCGTTTGTAAAACGTGAAATCAGGTTACCAACTTTTTCTTTTTTAAAGTAACCAATCGGTAACTTGTGCAAATGTTTATACGCTGCATCTCTCAAATCATTCATAGAAGCATATTCGACGTAAGACATAAAATTTGATTGCAGATAGCCAAAAAGATTTTTAAGAAAGAACACAAGGAGAATAATAAAACAGATTTTCATCAGAATATCTATTTTGTCGCCGGTGTAAACAAAACCAGTAAACCAGTTGCTTATGGATTCTTTGAAATTATTTATAAAATCAGGGAGCAGAGAAGATGTTTGTTCTATCTGTTGAGTTGTGCTGGGTTGTCCAACAGCTTTACCTTCCTGGAACAGAGTATCAAGAAGCGGAATAACCAGGTAAATTGAAAGGCCATTCATTAACGCATAAAGGACTGAAAGAATAAATATAAGGATCAATCTCTTCCAGTAGGGTAATACGTATTCTAAAATTCTTTTATAAGTGCTCATTTATCAAAATTATAATTGGGGAATTACAACAAGACCACAACCGGTTTTTGGTTTAATTGCATCAATTATTTTCTTCTGTTTCAAGTCGAAGATATTTATTACTGAATTATTACCAAATCCATCATCAAAAATCAGCAAATCATTCAAAGTAAAAAAATTCTTTACCCCGGCACCGACAAATAAACCAATGATTGAATCCGAAGAAATTGAATATATAATGAGTTCTGAGGTATCAGGATTTTTAGTTTTAATTGATTCATCATTAAGGTTTAAGGTAGAAAGAAAAAAATATGTTTCCTCGTCACTCCATTCTATTTTGTTAAGATCGTGTTTTAAAACAGTAATGAATTTAAGACTATCTATTCCTGCTTCTTTAAGAAAGACTGAATCTTCTATAAATGAAACACCATATTTACCAGAAGGTGAGACTGTAGAATTTCTTGGTGGAATTAACTCAGGGAATCCACTTTTCTGAATATCGAATGTTTTAATCGCGCTATCTATCAACTTACCATAATGATCATACACCCGGGTATACTGGTTAACATATGATGAAATTGTCTTATCAACTTCAGTGTAAATTATTTCAAGGTTATCATCCTCATTCCAATGAGCAGTAAATTGTATCCCATCACCTATATCATCAATTTGTTTTGTTTCTGCTAAATCGGAAGAAATTCTAAAAAGCTTAAGGTTTGTAAAAAATGGAAAGTTTGCGCGGATTCCGGTACTCTGAGCAGTAAGAAAAAATGTGGGATGGTTTTCAGTTTCGTAAACCAGCATAACTACATTCTCTCTAGGATGCCACCACACAGGCGAATATTTCTTTTTAGCAATGTCATATTTGTAAACACCAACTTTGTCAAACCACTCAGTTAGGAATAGAAATGATTTTTTCGTTTTTACAGATAAAGTGTCTTTTGTTTTTTCCGTATTTATTTCATTTTCATTTTTTACAGCATCATTACACGCTGCAAACAAAATGATGAAGAGAAATAATGATATTATTTTCAGTTGAAATGAAGTCATTAGGATTTAACTCAATTTAAAGATTGAGTGAATGCAAGATAATAAAAGTGCTTGATATTGTATTTATTTGTTGGAATAAGAAAGAATTTGGCTTGATTTAATATCTCACCCTCTTGGATGAAAATCCCGGTGAATTTGCTTAATGTAGTCTCTGTCAATATGAGTGTAAATCTGAGTTGTTGAAATATCCACGTGCCCGAGCATTTCTTGAACGGCTCGCAAGTCAGCACCACCTTCAAGTAGATGTGTAGCAAATGAATGTCTGAATGTATGCGGATGAACTTCCTTTTTAATTCCGGCTGAAGCTGCATTTTTGTTTACAATTTTCCAGACACCCATTCGTGATAATTTTGTTCCCCGACTATTTAGAAACAATACGTGCTGACTTTTTGCTTTCTTCTCAAGCAATGGTCGACTGTTTTTCATATATTCTTCAATCCATTTGATTGCAGAAGAACCAATCGGTACGAATCTTTCTTTCGATCCTTTGCCGAACACTCTTATCATTTCTTCACTTAAATAAAGATCTGATATTTTAAGATCAATTAACTCAGAGACACGAAGACCACAAGCATAAAAAGTTTCCAGAAGAGCTTTGTCTCTTAACCCAAGTTTCTTTTCTATGTCCGGTTGTGAAAGTATACTTTCAATTTCATTTATATTGAGGACATTAGGTAAGCTTTTACTCACTTTCGGAGCCGATATTTTTTCCATTGGATTTATTTCGATGTAAGCATTGGACAGAAGGTAGCCGAAAAATCCTTTTACAGAAGAATAATATCGTGCTGCAGACCTGCTGCTTAGCCCAAGCCGTGATAACAATCCAAAAAAATCATTAAGAAGTTTTGAGCTTGTCTGCGATGGATCTTGAACCCCTGCATCCTTTAGAAAATTAAGAAAAGAAGTTAAATCGTTTTTATATGCTGTGATGGTATTTTCAGATAGATTTCTTTCCAGCTTGAGAGTAGCAAGATATTCCCTGACAAATATTTCCATTACTTGTTTTCTTGTTGAATCCCTTTTTCAACTTCTTCTTGTTTCGGGTATTTTATTCTTTTATGATGCTGTCCGAGAAGTATGTTAAGAAATTCCTCTTTCATCAACTTTATATCTTTAAAGTTCACTGGTGAATCTTCAAGTTGCTTATCATCAATGCGAGATTTAAAAATACTATCAATAATATTCTCTACTTTAGTTACATCTGGACTTTCAATAGATCTTACAGCAGACTCACAACCATCAGCAAGCATAATAATAGCTGTTTCCTTTGTATTTGGTTTGGGCCCGGGATATCTAAAATCATCAATTTTCACTTTTTCTTCGCCATAAAGTTTTTTCGCCCTCTCATAAAAAAATGTGATCACCATTCTTCCATGATGCATTGGAATAAAATCTATAATTTCCTGTGGCAGTTTATGTTCTTTTGCCAACTCAATTCCTTCACTAACATGCTGCACAATCATGCTCACGCTTTCTTCAGGTGTTAGGTTTTCATGAATGTTTTGGTTATTCAGTTGGTTCTCGACAAAATTCTGCGGCGAAATTGTTTTACCTACATCATGATAGTATGCACCAATTCTGGCAAGCAAAGGATTGGCTCCTATTTTTTCAGCTGCCGCTTCTGCCATTGTCCCCATTGTCATCGAATGGTTAAAAGTTCCGGGAGCTTTTCTAGCTAATTCTTTTAACAGTGGTCTGTCAAAATTCGAGAGCTCTAATAATGTTAAGTCAGTAGTAACCTTAAAACTTCTTTCAAAGAAGATTAATAATCCATATGTAAGAACCGGACTTACTAACGCATTTGTAGTCGCAAATGCCGATTCAACAAGAAGACTATTGAAAGAGGCAAATCTTTCAAAACCAAAGGCAAAAATTGAAAGAAGATAACCGCCAAGGATAAATAGAAATGATCTGAATATTTGAGAACGGTTTTTTATATCTCTAACTGAGTAAACAGCAATTCCCCCAGCAATTAAATTCATAGCCATAAATGTATAATCGTTGCCTCTCAAAGCTCCAGTTATTAGCGCAATAATCACAGTAGAATAAAATCCAATTCTCGAATCAAACATTATCGTCAAAAGCATTGATGCAGCAGGAATGAAAATAAGATACTGAAGTGGTGCTTGAATTCGAACCTGGTTAATAAGAAACGTAACGAAAGAAACAAAAAGAATAATTATAACAAACATTAAAAGCTTCTGATTATTGTTATAAATTCCTTTTCTAAACAAGAACAAATAGGTAACGAGTAATGATAATATTAATCCTATATGAAAAAATTTTCCAACAGATTGAAGTATCATTGCGCCTCGACCAATTAGTTCCCCTTTTGCCTCTTTGTAAGATTCTATTTTTAATTTAATATCCTTCGTAACCCTATCGTGTTTTGCAATAATTCTCTCGTTCTCATTCACAATACCTGTGTATCTTGAAACATCATTCTCAGCCTGTTTTATTTCTTCTTCTGTAAGCTCAGTGCTGTAAACTAATGTTGGTAACAAGAAATGAAGTGTATATTCTTTAAGGGCGGTTTTTAATTCTTCTGAGAATTTGGAATTATTAACCCAACTAATAATTTGATTTTTAGCCTGACCAAGAAATAGATATTTATCAACTGGTTCTATCCTGTCAAAATTACCTTTCCGAACTGCAATAGTATCCCTGATATCAACGCCCGTTTCAACACTAAGAACATCCGTAGTATAAACCGATCTGAGCGCAGTAGCAGCAGAGTTGAAAAAATTTTTGAGGGTGACTCCGGATTTTATAAGGTTTCTTTCGCGGATGCGAAGGTTTTGTAAACTCAAAAATGTAGGTGTTGTTAAAAATGTAGGATTACTAATTGTGTTTGATTCGTTATCAATGCTTTCATCTAAAACATCAATAAAGTTCGAATTATAATTTGTAAGAGTTTCAATACTTTTTTGTTTGTTTGAACTTTCATCAAGAAACACAGGGTAAACATTTCTTTTGGCAGCTTCAACTTCTGCACGATACACTTCTTCACTTTTCATTACAGGAAAACTAAACGGCGCAATTAAATCATCATATAACCAGATAGATCCTTCTGAAACTTCAAACTCAATTGATTCACCTTTTGGAAACATAAATACGATTAACACGATCATTATAAAACCCATCATCACCTTAGTAAATATTCCTTTACCAGGTTTAACATTTTCTGTCTTACTCATTCTTAATTCCTCTTAGATTTTAAAACCATTTCAAAAAATTCGCTGACACCATTTTCTTTGTTGGATTTCGCTGTTACGAAATCAGCTGTTTTCAATAACTCGGGAATTGCATTTGCTACAGCTACTTTAACATATTTTGACTGGAACATAGTGATGTCATTATACCAATCACCTATAACGGCTGTCTGTTCAGATTTAAATGATAAATGTCTTGATATTCTTGCAACAGCCTTGCCTTTTGAACTTCCAGCCTTTCTTATCTCAAGATAAAAAATATTTTCATTTTTCTTACTGCGAAAATACGAAGTGTTACAACCTATTGAATAAGGGAAATTAAATTTTTCTTCTATTTGCTTAATTGAGTTTTTTATATCACTCGAGCAAACTAATTCAAGAGTTCCGGCAATGTGATCTTCGTAAGTATCAACCATTTTATATGATGCACCATATTTGCTCAATAATGTCGGAATCACTGAGTTATTCTCAGTGTAATATATAGCATTAGCATGGCAAAGGACAATGTTTACCAGATTTTCTTCTGAAAGAGAAATTGCCCTTTTCACCTGATTTTTTTTCAAATAGGATTCGTATAAAATCTTATCATCAGAAAATTTTGTTATTAGTGATCCATCAAGAGAAATTATATAACCATTTAAAGAAATCTCTTTTGCCAGTTCAAGAACTGCCGAATGGGATCTACCTGTTGCCAATGAAACCATTACATCCAATTTCATTATTTCTTGTAACAATTTTCTACTCTCAAAATCCAATTCTCCATTTTCATTGAGAAGAGTTCCATCAATATCTGTGACGATATGCTTTATTTTTTTTAGCGAAATCATATTTATAATTTAAGTACCGTCGTTGGAAATCATTTCACCTTGCAAAACAATATTGAAATTTCAGGAGAATGCTGAACGGGTAAATAAAAAATCATTTCTTTATGAAAAAATATATATTTTTATCTAAATTTGTTTGTGTTTCTTAAAGTATTACTAGTGTTTTATGGCTATTCATCAACACATGGAAAGTTGATATGTTATACATAATTGGTATTATCGCAGCAATTTTACTCATATATGGTTTGATACTTTTTCTTAAGAGGGGAAACAAAGAATTCAATCCGAAACTAACTTTGAGAGAAAGAACCGAATTAGAGAAAATGGTTGAGAAAAAAGTAAAAGAAGATGAAGCTAAAGCTGAGAAAAAGGAGGAAATTGTAATAGATGTAAAAGAAAAGATTGCAGAACCAGTCGTCGCAAAACCAAAGCCAATATTTCCCTCAAAAGAAATTCAAAATGAAATTTCCAGATTTTCCTCTCATGTTGATATAGATAATATTAATGTGCAGCATTCAATAAGAACTGGTGTTCAGAATTTTTTAAATCAGGACCTGATGGTTGCCCTCGAAGAGTTTAGTCTCGCAATCGAATCTAACTCAAAGGATGCGTTAGGTTATTACTGCAGAGGATTAACGAAGCTTAAACTAAAAAATTACGAAAGCGCGCTAAGCGATTTTGGTGAAGCTACCAAGTTAGGGATGAAAGAACCAAACGCTTTGTATTATAGGGCGCTGACCTATTATTTTATGCGGGATCTTGATAACGCCATTCTTAATTTTAAAGGTTACATAAATAAGGAAGGCCAGTCTCCAGAAGCATTTTTTGATATCGGTATTTGTTATAAAGAAAAAGAGAATAAAGAAGAAGCTATTAAAAACTTTTCTCTCTCTATTCAAAAAAAGCCTTCATACGAGATAGCATATTTTGAGAGAGGACTTCTCAGACACGAGCAAGGTGATAAAGAGGGCGGATGTGCGGATCTAAAAAAAGCTTTTGGACTGGGTTATCTGGAAGCGGATAATTACTTAAGTGATTTGTGCAAGGATTCAGTACAATAAATAATAATCATTAATTTCAGTTTAACTTTTTCAAATCATTCATAGCTTCTGCTACAGTCTTACAAACTGGTAGTACCCTGTCTAATTGTGTTATTTTTATGAGAGCATAAACTTTTTCAGAAGGAGAGGCAATCCTCATTTGTCCGTTTGTAGAATTAAGAATTCGATTAGCCACAAGAATAGCACTTAATCCAGAACTATCACAACTTTCAACTGCAGATAAATCAAGAATAAATTTTTTTGCTCCTTCAACTTTTAGAAGCATGGTGAATTCCCCTTTTAGTAAACCCGAAATATTGGTGTCAAGCCGCGCTTCATTCAATTTAAATATTGTAATATTATCTTCTTGTTTTACTTCGAAATTCATTTAAAGTCCTTGAAACATTTTTAGACAATCTAATAAATTCTTGTAGGAAGTTTCCGGATCATTTTGCCTATTCGTTACTTGAAAATTAAAATAGCTATCAGAATCGGAACGTGCAAAGCCTATTTTTATACTTGTGTTCAAAGATTTTGCAATATACCTGTAAAAAAGATTTTCATCCCTGTTGGAATCAATAACCACATCGAAGCGCATACCTGACAGTTTATCGACTAACTTTTTTGCCGGAAGGCTTAGCTTCGTTTCATCTTTAAGACCATGTTCTATCGCATTAGTTTTGAAGTAGGGTTGAAGTAAGCTAACTCTGAAATCGTAAGTCATAACAACAATGTTTTTTCTCTGTTCCCTTAAATATTCCAGCAACGGATAGACAAACCTGAAATCTGTTTCACTTGCGGGCATTAAAATTAAAAATGAATAGGTTTTTGCAAATATTCCGGAAAAATTTCTTTGACTGAATTCTGATCCAGGAACTCTTTTGTCAACAATGAATCTGGCTGCTCTTTCTTTTAAAGTTCCAATCATTTCAATGTAGCTTTACTAATTTGACTTTGAAATTCATTTTCATAAATAATTTTTATTCCCATTTTATTTGCTTTATCCAACTTTGAGCCCGCTTTTTCTCCCGCCAAAACAAAATCGGTCTTTTTACTTACGCTCGAAGTTACATTTCCACCAAAGCTTAGAATTTTTTCTTCGGCTTCTTCCCGTGTAAAAGAGGATAAAGTCCCAGTAAGCACAAAGGTTTTGCCCTTAAAAAAGTTGTCATTAACAAAAGAGGTTTTGACATCAGCAAAACTAAACTTTAATCCAGCCTTTTTCAATTCATCAATGATTTTTTTGTTATGACTATCACTAAGGAACTTTTTTACACTTTTGCTAATACTCTCCCCAATTTCGTGAACTTCAATAATATCCTCCTCCGAGGCTGTCATCAATGCATCAATTGATTTAAAATGAGAGGCGAGCTTCCTTGCAGCCCCCGATCCTACATATCTTATTCCCAATGCAAAAAGAACTTTGTCGAATGTTTTTTCCTTACTTTTTTCAATTGAATTAAGAAGATTTGTTACACTTTTCTCACCAAATCTTTCCATTGTCACCAGATCATCCTTGATCTTTTTTAGGTTATAAATATCTGAATAAGTTTTAAGAAAACTCTTATCCACAAAAATATCAATCAGGGATTCGCCCAATCCTTCAATATCCATAGCTCCGCGCGATGCAAAATGTTCCAGTCTTCCTTTAACTTGATCAGGGCATTGAGCGTTTTCACAGTAATAAGCAACTTCACCATCAGGCTTGAACAATTTCGATCCACAGGCTGGACATTTTTCGGGTGGTTTTGTTTTTTTACTTCTGGAAGATCTTTCACTTAAAACAACCTCAACAACTTTAGGGATGACATCACCACCTTTTTCAATGATTACGATATCACCAACACGAATATCTTTTCGGACTATCTCATCAAAGTTATGAAGTGTCGCTCTACTTATAGTTGACCCGGCAAGAAATTTTGGTTCTAACTCAGCAACTGGGGTTACAGCACCGGTTCTTCCAACCTGCCAGGTTATTGCCTTGATTACAGTTGATGCTTGTTTTGATTTAAATTTAAATGCAACAGCCCAGCGAGGTGCTTTTGCAATGCTGCCCAGTCTATTTTGCTGATCAATTGAATTTACTTTTATTACGGCACCATCGATTTCATACTCTAATTTTTCTCTAAGCTTTTCAAATTGGTGACAAACCCGAATTACTTCTTCAATGCTTTTACATTTTTGATAATTTTCATTAACCCTGAACCCAAGTTTTTTTAGCGCTAGAAGATTTTCTTCCTGCGATTTTAATTTGTCCTCGGGACTAATAAGACTATACATAAACGTATTCAGAGGTCTGTGTGCAACAATTTTCGGATTCTGCAATTTTAAAGTTCCCGCAGTAGAGTTTCGCGGATTGGCAAAAACCTTCTCTCCATTTTTTTCGCGTTCCTTATTCAGCTTTTCAAATTCTTTGGTATTCATAAAAACTTCCCCACGAACTTCAAAATCATTCAGCTTATACTTAATAGATGAATCCTTTTTAACTTTCAAAGGCACGGATTTAATTGTTTTAACATTATTAGTTATTTCTTCTCCAACTGTTCCATCACCACGCGTAGCAGCTGTTTTCAATAACCTATTTACATAATTAATACTTACAGAGGCACCATCAATTTTTAACTCGACCAGGTATTCAACAACATCTTCTTCATCTAAACTTTCTTTTACTCTCCTGTTAAAATCGAACAATTCTTTCTCAGAATATGTATTTGAAAGACTAAGCATAGGAATTTTATGTTCAATCGGTTTAAAATCTTTGGTTAAATCGCTTCCAACTCTTTGTGTCGGAGAATCAGGTGTGATTAAATCGGGATGTTTTTTCTCAAGAGCTTCTAACTCTTTTACAAGAATATCATATTCCTGATCACTAATAGAAGGTTGTGTAAGAATATAATAATTATAATCGTAACTCTCTTATTTGTTCGCGTATTTTTTCAATTTTTTTTTCGATTGAAGCTGGCATCTTACTCAATCTTTAAAATCGGTGGGGCTGTCAATCGTTGAATACCATCTCTTGTAACTTCGTAATGCCTGACTGATCTTCTTTTACCTTCAAAATTAAGTACTTCACTATCCAGCTTTAATACTATAACACCTGAATTGCCCAGAGTAAATTTAAAGTTGTCAGTTGCCTGAACTTTTTTTGAATTCTTTGGGTAGAGAAGGAAATCTTCTTTTTTAATATCGTCGTAAATTACCATTACCCAAGCTGAATCGACGGAATCAGCATTAGTAAATTGCAATGTAAGGGTATCAGTAATTAATGCAGTAGGATTTGATTCACTTGAATCTTCCTTTACCTGGTAACGATCTTTGGTCTCTTCTAAAATTTTATCATATGGAGTTTCTTTGACGATAATTTTTGAACTCCGGTTAAAAAATGAAAAGAATACAATTACCCCAACCAGTATAATTCCGGCTCCATAAACTAAAAACCTAAGTGTTTTTTTGAAATCATTGGATTTAGTTGCAGGTCTTGGAGAAGATTCATTCCCATCGTATATGGGAATTGGTTTCTCATTTTCTTTCTGCGGTTCATCTATATGTTTATCAATCTTTTGTTCAAGAAGAGATTTTGGTTCTTCATCATCAACGTATTTTCCAGCCAGAGCATCTTCATATTTCTTAATTGTTTCCAGTTCATCCAGATCAACAGCTTTTGCGAACTGTTTAATAAAAGCTTTTACATATAAATCAGGAAGGAATCCTAGATTACCACCATCTATGGCTTCAAGAAATTTTATATCGATACGAGTTTTTGCAGCTATTTGCTGGAGTGTTATCCCCTTTTTTAATCTGGCTTTTTTTAAATATTCTGCAAATTTATCAAACATTACTTATAGTATTTACTTTTAATTCAAAATAAGGTTTAAGAAATTCTCACAAGCCTTGCAGCAAATGCTCCATCAGTTTTGTGTATATGGGGTAAAGTCTGGATACATCCGTTATCATCAATTATCTCGTCCGGGAATTTCCCTTTTGCACTTTCAAAATTAAAGTTTGGATTCTCTTCCAAAAATTTTTTAACGATATTATAATTTTCTTCCGGCTCAATAGAGCAAGTGCTATAAACTATTAATCCACCCACTTTTACCATTGAAGCTGCTTTTGCCAGCAATTTTGACTGTGTATTATTCAGATTCCTGATATCGAATAAATCTTTTTTCCATTTAATATCGGGTTTTTTGGAAAGAGTTCCACTGCCGGAGCAAGGAACATCCACGAGAACCCTATCGAATGGCAGATCTTTATATTCCAATGCATCAACAACAACACTTCTCACACAATCAACAGTAAGTCTCGTCATATTTTTCTGTAAAATTTTAAGCCTACTTTCAAAGCGATCAATTGCTACTACTTCTCCTCTTGAATGCATCAAAGCAGAAATATACGCTGTCTTTCCGCCGGGAGCTGCACACATATCGAGTACACGCTGACCTTCCTGGACATCAAGTAGTCTGCAGGCTAAGCCAGCGCTTTCATCTTGAATATTAAAATATCCTTTAGCGAAATATTCCCATGCAGTAATATTAGTTAGATTTTGAAGCTTGAAAAATTCCGGTAGATAATCACCTTGCTTATATTTAAGCCCAACACTCTCAAGCAGGGTTTTGAACTCTTCAGGTTTTGTTTTGAGTGCATTAATTCTAAGCGTCAAATAAGGTTTTTCATTATTGATTGCAAGTAGTTTTTCAGTTTCTTCTCTACCGAATCTTGCAACGTATCTTTTAACCATCCACGAAGGGTGTGAATAATAAGCAGAAAGATAACCAACTATATCTTCATCAGGATCAGGATACCTGATTGAATTTTTATTTCTTATAATATTTCTGAGCACGGCATTTACTAAATCTGCTGGTTTCTGTCCTTGAAGTTTTTTAACAAATTCAACTACTTCATTCACCGCAGCATAATCAGGAACTCTATCCAAAAATAGAACCTGGTAAAGTGCTACACGAAGTGCATTTTTTAAATTTGGAATAGCTTTAGAAAACTGTACCTTTATAAAAACCATTTAAGATCCAATCCAGCCTTCCCTGCCATCTAACCACACCATGCACAATTTCATAAAGTAAAGCTTTATCGGGTCCGCTAAGCTCTAAGCTCCTCATTTCATTATCGAGCATTCTCTCAAGATAAGCATCTGTCCTATCTATCCTGTTAAGAATCTTAATCGCAAGACCTCTGACACCCTCGTATAAATTTGTAATCGAGTGCGATTCAATTTTTATTTCAGTATTATTCGTTTCCTGATCCACTAATAACCTCTTTTCGCTCTGTCTTCTTTTGTAAGATTAAATATATACTCAAAAAGCTTTACATTTTCAGTGTTAAATTTTTTATCTCTTCTTGCAAAAACAGCTTTTGCAGTTTCTATTGCTTTTACTAGTTTATATTCTTTCATCGATTCACTTCCTCCCCATCCGAATGACGGAAATATATTTTGGAGGAAATCCTGCACCAAAAACGTTGCTTGAAAACCCGACAACAGTCCCGGTATTAAACATTGTATTTATTGCAGTCTTTAGAGTGGTCACCCATCATCAGGCCAACAAACTGTTTTCCTGAATCAATGTGTTTTCCGTTAACCTGGACTTTTATTGTTCCATAATTATTCTGAAGATCGCTGTTATTTGTGTCTGCACCTAAATTTATCCAGCTTCCGAGATATGAATGACCGAGAAATCCTGAATGCTGTTTGTTTGAATATGGATGAACAATTGTGTCTTCAACTTCTCCGCCTAACTTGCACACTTTGCCAATACTAACATTTGGATAAATAGTAGCGCAACTTTTTATCTTTGATGATTCGCCGATGTAGAACGGTCCTTGAATAACTGCATTCGGAAATATCGTTACATTTTTTTCAATAAATATTGGTCCGGTGGAAGCATCTAAAACAACGCCCGGTTTTATTATCGACATCTTTACCGATGAAAATATTTTTCTTGTTTACAAAATTTACTCCTGAATATTTTCTCTTTGCAGATGTTTTCTTCTTAGTTAAATGCTTAAACTCATTTTAATTTCTTTCCCGTTTTGATAAACTAAATCCCACAAATAATCAACAACCTCAATATCAACTTTAACAGAAGGGAAATCGGCGAATACTTTTGTGTTGATGAATTCAGATTTGTTAATTTCAATTCTTAATTCTCTTCCGTGAAACTTTTGCTGCAACTACTTGTCCTTTTGAAACAAATACTTTTCTTCGTTCTGATTTGTTTGATATATATTTTTAAGGTTTGATGGAGCAACTATTCTTCCATTAATAAACAAATAATCATCATTTTCAAATTGATTTACTTTGCATTTTGGATTTTCAGCTTTGATGAAGGGTTCAAGATAGCTTCGACATTTGAGAGTGATTTCTCTCTTTGGGAAATAAACGGATAATTTTCTCCTTTAGAGTAGTCATCCCACAGATTAAATCATAGACCGGTCGGGAATAAATCAGTGGTTCGAAATTGAGATATTGCTCGTCCTCAAAGATGCAAATAGGCATATAAATTTCATTTTATTTTTTTGAAATTTAACACTTTTTAGATTAAGATTCTCAGAAGAAATGATTCTGTAATCTTGCCCCAATTCGGCTTTTACCAATGAAATTCTTAGCAAAAAAATATTGATCCGTTGGCAAATACTTGATATTCAGCAATCATCCTTAACGCAACTTCTGTTTGACTCTTAATCATATTCTATTAACTTATTAGAAGTAAAGAAGGAAAATTTCTAATGAAGAGGGATATTTACATTCAGATTTCTTCCTGCACTAAACTTAAACTACGACCACACAGGAAGAATACAAACGACAACAAGCCACAAGGTTCTTCGGTTAACTGCAAGATATTTTAGATGGAGGGAGAAATGAAAAAGCTATTTTTGATAATTCTTTTTTCTACTTTTACAGAAGTTTTTGCTCAGCGACCAGCTAACATTGAAATACCAATAACTATTTGGGATAATTCCGGGATGCCAAATAATTCCCGTGTCTTAACTTGTGGTATTGATTCTATGGCTACCGATTCAATTGATTCTTTCCTCGGAGAGTATTGGCAGTTTTGTCCATTTGCTAATGGAAGTAATTCTGATTGTATACCCTACGATCATTTCGAAGCTGTATTAGATATACCAGTTGAGCCAGATCCAAATTCCTTCGAATTTGGAAGTTGGAAAGATTTTAGATTTGGGAACATCCCATATTCCGGGACTAAGACGTATAAAATTGTTTCATTTGCATATGGTGCTGCAACAGCTATAAATATCTCCTGGCATTTTCCATCAGGAGTAACAGGTTTATTACAAGACGGTCTTGGAGGACTAATATTTAATTACCAAATGCCAGATTCAGGAACATATACTAATCCCTATTTATTGCAACTTGGCTCCTTAGGTATAAATTTAATATTGTCCTATCAAAATATCGTTCCAGTCGAATTAATTTCTTTCAATGCAACTTTGTTGTATAACACTGTGAGACTCAATTGGACAACAGCCGTAGAAACAAACAACTCAGGCTTTGAGATTCAAAAAACCTCACCCTTTCCCTCTCTTTACCAAGGAGAGGGTGGCGAAGCCGGGAGAGGTTGGGAGGCAATTGGTTTTGTTCCAGGATTTGGAACTACAACAGAACCAAAAGTCTATTCATTTAATGATGAAGATATTTCGATCAGGAAATTACAAATATCGACTCAAGCAAATTGATTTTGATGGAAGCATTTGAATACTCCAACGAAATAGAAGTTGAGTTGATTTTACTCCGAAAGAGTTTGTGTTGTATCAGAATTATCCGAATCCGTTTAATCCTTCAACAACAATTAAGTTTGAGATTCCAAACGTAGAGACGACCCGACGGGTCTCTCTACAACATTAAAGGTGTATGATATTCTTGGTAACGAAGTTGCAACTCTTGTGAATGAGGAAAAACAACCCGGTGTTTATGAAGTTGAGTTCAATAGTCATTCTGACGAAGGTCAGAATCTCTCGAGTGGAATTTATTTCTATCAACTTAAAGCTGGGAATTTTTCTCAGATAAAAAAGATGGTTCTTCTTCGTTAGATTTTTTTCTCTTCAATAGGGGTTGGAGCAAAATCAGTCTCAGTTACATTGCTGACAGTTGTTGTTGTTCTTGATAGGTAAGCATACATTGCCGGAACGACGAATAATGTCAGGAAAGTTGAGAAGATCAATCCGCCAATAACGGCTATACCCATTGAAACTCTGCTTTCCGAACCTGCACCAAGTGCTAAAGCAATCGGAAGAATACCAAGAACTGTTGAAAGACTTGTCATCAAGATTGGTCTTAAACGGGAAATTGCGGCGCTTATAACAGCCTCAGTTTTTTCAAGTCCAGCAGCTTTTCTTTGGTTTGCAAATTCGACAATGAGAATCCCATTTTTAGTTACCAAGACCTATCAACATTATAATCCCGATCTGGCTAAATATGTTTGAGGTTTGATTAAAATACCATAAGAGAAATTAACGCTCCTGCCAATGCCAGCGGAACGGTGAAAAGAATGATAAATGGATCTCGAAAACTTTCAAATTGTGCCGCGAGCACTAGATAAATTAATCCAAGCGCAAGAATAAATGCAAATAACAAACTCGATGAACTTTCCTGGAAATCTTTTGACGGACCATCAAGAGCTGTTGCGAAAGTTTCATCCAATACTTTATCTCCAATTTCATACATTGTCTTTATTCCTTCACCTAAAGTTTTTCCCGGTGCAAGACCTGCAGATACGGTGGCAGAAACGTACCGGTTGAACCTGTAAAGCTGTGGCGGTGCACTTTGCTCTTCTGTAAAGACGACATTATCAAGCTGAATTAATTCTCCTTTATTATTTTTTACATACGTAGATTTCAAATCAATCGGGGCATCTCTGTTTGCCCTGGAAAATTGTCCAATTACCTGGTATTGTTTTCCATCTTTAATAAAGAACCCAAACCTCTGTCCGCTAAATGCAGCCTGAATAGTTTGAGCAATGTCTATTGTAGAAACACCCAATGATCTGGCTTTCTCTCTATCGATAGTTAACTTCAATTCTGGTTTATTAAACTTCAAATTAACATCCACAAAAGAAAAGACCGGATAATTTCTTGTTTCATCTAAAAACTTTGGGAGAAATTCTTCTAACTTTTTAAAATTTGGGGCTTGGATTACAAACTGAACAGGTAAACCTCCAAGTCTTCCTCCGCCAATGGTTTGCTGCTGAAGCACAAAGGTTCTCGCACCCGAAAGTGCACCAACCACCGGTGTAATCTGATCAGCAATTTGTTGTTGGCTTCTTTCCCTTTTATCCGGTACATCGAGAATTGCTCCCGCAAATCCCGAGTTCACAGAACTTGATGCACCAAAACCTGGTGATGTAACAGAAAAAACTCCGATGTTCTTCAGGAATTTTCTCCTGCAGACACGTTCACCAATTTATCTATATAATGATCCATATATTCGAATGTTACACCTTCTGGTGCTGTAATGAAAAATGTGAGACGGCTTCTATCTTCGAGTGGTGCTAATTCTGAAGGAATGTTTTTAAATAAAATCCATATTAAAATCATGGTGGTGGCAATAGCGGGAAAAGTTATCCATTTATGCTGCATAAACCAGGTGAGATGCTTTTTGTAAATCGCATTAATTTTTACAAAAAAAGGTTCAGTCAAATTATAAAAATAATTGTGCTTTTCTCTTCGTTTTAAAATTCTTGAACTCAACATCGGGGTAAGAGTAAGTGCAACGAAAGAAGATATTATCACACTGCCGGCAATTACAATTCCGAATTCTCTGAACAATCTTCCAGTTAATCCCTGAAGAAAAATCACTGGCATGAAGACAGCAGCAAGTGCAACGGTTGTAGAAATTACTGCAAAGAAAATTTCCGCGGAACCTTTCCTTGCTGCTTCCATCGGTTCCATCTTAGCTTCAATCTTAGTATAAATATTTTCAAGGACAACTATAGCATCATCTACCACAATACCAATTGCAAGAACAATTCCCAGTAAGGTTAGAACATTTATTGTAAAATCTGCTATATACATTATAAAGAAAGCACCAACCAGAGAGATAGGTACAGCAATGATGGGAATAATTGTAGTACGCCAATCCCTTAGAAACAAGAAAATTATTAGCACAACTAGTGCAAAGGCCACTGCAATAGTTTGTTCAACTTCATCAATGGATTCTTTAATATATGTGGTAACATCAAATCCAATTACAGTTGAGATATCTGAGGGTAAAGTTTTTTTTAGTTGCTCAAGTCGTTTATAAAACTCCTCTGTGATTGCAATATTATTGGCACCAGCCTGTGCAATTAATACGACCCCGACCATGGGAATTCCATTCCACTTTAGTATTGTTCTTTCGTTTTCAGCACCAAGCTGTGCATGCCCAAGATCTCTTAGACGAACAATTCCACCTTCATCTTCTTTAATTATCAGATTGTTAAATTCATCTTCGGTTGAAAGTCGTCCAACAGTTCTAATTGATAGTTCAGTATTATCTCCCTCGATTCGCCCTGAAGGTAATTCAACATTTTCACGATTTAAAGCATCACGAACATCAACAGCTGAAAGATCAAATGCAGCCAACCTGGCAGGGTCCAGCCATAAACGCATTGAATATTTTTTCTCACCCCAAATCTGAACACTGCTCACACCCGGGATAGTTTGCATTCTTTCTTTGAAAATGTTGTTTGCCATTTCACTTAACTGCAATAGGTTTCGGGTATCACTCTGAACTCCCAAAAATACAATCGGAAAGGCATCAGCGTCTGCTTTGGCTACGATTGGAATATCAATGTCAGGTGGAAGGTTATACTGTGCTCGCGAAACACGATCTCTTACATCATTTGTAGCTGCTTCAAGGTCTACATCGATATCGAACTCAACTGTAATTGTGCTTCTTCCATCTCTGCTAACAGAAGTGAGAGTTCTAATACCAGCGATTCCATTTATTGATTCTTCTAACGGCTCAGTTACCTGACTCTCAATTACATCAGCATTGGCTCCAACATAGTTCGTGGAGACAGTTATGATAGGCGGATCCACAGACGGAAACTCTCTTACACCAAGATATGTGTATCCAATTATTCCGAAAACTACAATAGTTAAATTTAAAACTATTGCCAGTACTGGTCTTCTAATACTTGTTGATGAAAGACTCATTCTTTGAAATTACATTAATTAAAATCTGTTATCTGGACCTTTGCACCAGGTCTTATTTGAAGAATTCCAGAAGTAATAACTGTATCGCCTTCAGCCAAACCTGAAATAACCTGAACGGTATTTTCCTCGCGAATACCTAAATCAACATTTTGTGAAATTACAGTTCCATCTTTGTACAAATAAACTGATTGACCTTTTAATTCCGGCACAATTGCTACAGTAGGAATTAGTATTGCATTATCAGTTTCTTTTAACTTGAGTTCAACATTTACAAAAGCACCCGGGAATAAACTTTTATAGGGAGCACTACATATGGCTCTGAGTTTTAACGTTCTTGTCGAGGGATCAATTGTAGGTTCAATAGCATAAATTCTTGCTTTATACTGAAAGTCACTTGAACTTAACTTAAAAGTAACTTCCTCACCCACATTAACATGTTCAGCATATTTCTGAGGAATCGCAAAATCAACTTTAAGGTTAGCTAAATTTTGTAAAGTTGCAATCTTTGTTGTGGTTGTAACAAAACTTCCTTCACTTACCTCGCGTAATCCAATGATTCCGCTGAAGGGAGCTCTGATCTCAGTTTTGTCAATCTGAGCCTGAATTAAATCATACTCTGCTTTACTTGCTTCAAGGTCATTCAATGTGCTTTCATAATCTTCCTGGCTGATCATTTGTCCCTGGACAAGCTGTCTTTGTCGTTCTTCTCTATCTTCAACTAATTTAACTTTTGATTCAGCTTTTCTCGACTGAGCCTGTAATTCCGAATCATTAATTTTAACAAGCAAGTCACCTTTTTTAACGTAACTACCTTCCTTGAACAAGATTTGAGTTATCTTACCTGATATCTCACTTCTTAAATCTACTTCTTCATTTGCCAGAATGCTTCCAGTTGTATAAACCATTTCATTAAGTTTTTCATATGAAACTATGTGTGCATTTACCGGAATTTGCATCCTCCTTGGATCGGACATTCCACTCGAATCATTTTGATCGGAGGAAGTGATTTTGGGAAGAAATATTAATAGTAGAAGGACCAGGACAATTAATACTACAACAATTGTTTTAATTTGTTTTTTCATTTTTTGAAGATATTATTTCATTGCAATAAAGCAAACGTAATTAAATTAGGATGATCCACAAATAAAAAAAGCCAGTTACACTGGCTTTGTCGAAAACTGTAAACGCCAACTTATTTTTTGCTTGTTTTCTTAGTAGCATATTTCTTTTGGAATTTCTCAACACGTCCGGCAGTATCAAGTAGCTTCTGCTTACCGGTAAAGAACGGATGAGATCCGCTGGAAATTTCCAGCTTTACCAAAGGATATGTATTTCCATCAGTCCATTTTATTGTTTCTGAAGATTTCAAAGTCGATCTCGTAAGAATAGCGAAATCACAGGATGTATCCTGAAAAACAACAGGTCTATATTCAGGATGGATACCTTTTTTCATCTGTAAATCCTTAATTTTATACATTTATTCAAATTTGAGGGGTAAATATAGAAAGATTAGAATGAAATTAAAAGAAATTTACGGTCAAGAAATTCTGGACAAATCCATTCACAGAAGCTCCAATTTCGACTTATTTTCGAGATTTGGCGTTAGTTTCATTGGACTGGGTTTGTATTTTCAACTCCTCAACTGCCTTTTGCTGCTCCTCATTTAATTGAACTTGCCGGAAATTCAATTCGTCTTTTGTAATTACCTCTTCGGTCACTGTTTCAGAAGTTACCTGTCGTTTAGGGGCTGGCTGTGGACTTTGTTTTAAAGTTGTTTCAGTTGATTCAACTATAGCCGAAAACGCCCCCGTGGAAACATCCTGATCTCGCATTTCATTCTTTTCTTTCGACAATCCTTCAGTTTCGCCTACTTGTTCCCGACCAGTAACCATATTTTTATCAGAAGATTTTAATTGACCTTCATCTTTTCTTTTCTTAATAACAGGCTCATCTTGTTTATTAGATTTTTGTTTCGAAAGCTCCTCCTGTTTTGCCTCTAAATCATCAAACTCTGTAATTACAAAAACATCTTCCCTTACTCTCGGTTCAATTAGAAAAGGATTATCCATTTCTTCTGAGTTGGTTTCGACAACAAAAAAGATAACCACTGCTGTTGCTATCAACCCAAGGGAAGGAATCAATCTGGATGGAACAAAAATATTCTGCCAAAAACTTTTCTTTTTTTCTTTTGAATTTTTTTCTGAATTGATTCTTCTTTGAAGATCTGCTTCAAAACTTTCAGGAGCTTTTACCTGATTTAATCCTTTTAATGCTTTTATTACTTCTTCATATTTTTTTTCATCGTTTTTCATAGTCAAACCTATTCTTTATAAATGCCTTTCAGCAATTCCTGTAATTGTGCTCTCCCTCTGTTTATTCTTGATTTTACCGTTCCCTCATTTATCCCAAGTATTGCAGAAATTTCTTCGTAACTCATTCCCTGAATATCCCGAAGAATCACTGCTTCTCTGTATGACTCTTTTACTTTCAATAATGCCTTTTGAATTATTTCATCTTTTATTCCGCTATCTGTTATAACATCCGGTCTGTAATTTTCATCCAGCAGATCGAATGTTTTATGATCTTCTCCATAATCGTTTATTGAAAAAATATTTCTTCTTCGCTGCCGTCTGTATTCTGTTCTTGCAAGGTTACCGGCTATTGTGTAAATCCAGGTTGAGAATTTTGCCACTGAACTGTAAGAATCTTTATACCTGTAAACCTTTATCATTGTTTCCTGAACGACATCGTTACAAGTTTCATAATCACCTAAAAATCTGAATACAAAATTGGTTAACGGATTTTTATATCTCTGGACCAGAATATTGAAGGCATCTTCCGTGTTGTTCTTCTGGAACTCAAGAATCAGCTCTTCATCCGAAAGTTCACGGAGAGATTTATCCATTAATCCGTTTTTATACCTGTGTTAGTTGAAATTTGTTTCACAAAATTAGTCACAAATTAACCAAAATGATTGCTTTTTTGAAAATATAGACTTAATTAATGAAAGAATTGTGTTGATGTTATAAAATAAGGCCGGGTTTGTTTTCCCGACCTATGATACTTTACTGCCAAATGGTTATTTGATTAGGATCATCTTTTTAATGGCGATAAAATTACCAGCTTTTAGTTGATAGAAATAAATTCCGCTTGCGAAGTTTGATGCATCCCAGCTTATTTCATAACTACCTGACTGTTGCTGCGAATTAACTAAAGTTGCTACTTCATTCCCGAGAACACCATAAACTTTTATTTTTTCCAATTCGTCTTTTGCAACTGAGTATCTTATTTGAGTAACTGGATTGAAAGGATTTGGATAGTTTTGTTCTAAACTGTAAACAGTTGGTAAATTATCCTCACCAATGCTCTTATTTGCTTGTGCATTCAAAAGGAATTTGCCATTTGAAGAACTTGTCAAAGTTGTAGAACCAGAATGACTAATTCGTGCGCTGTTTGATTCTTTACCCATACCTTCAGTTACTATTGAATACTCAATTCCGTTTTCTGGATTTAATTCCCAACTTACATTTACGGGATATGCTTGCGTTTCTATATCAATGACTAACTCAACTACACCGCTATCTGGGGAAACAGGTTTTATAAATTCCCCTGCTTCAAACCGTGCATCAAAACCTACTTCAGGTAATGGTGGAGGCATAGTTAAATCCGTCCCGCCAAGTGATGGATTTAAATCCAGATTTGCAACATACAAATCTTGTTGCTTCCCATTTGCATCCGTAACAATAAAGTGATCCATTGTTTCTTCCTCGATAGATTCTTGAGATTCAGTATCACACTCTATTGGATCAATATAAACTAACAAACCACCATCCATTGCCACTTTAATCCAATGGCCCATCCCGGATTTTATGGTATTAGTTAACTGATATCCGTTTTGATAAATAAAAAATGAAGATGTAAAGCTGTTTGCACCCGGGAAAAGACATACGTTTGTTGAAATAGGAACATCCTCCGAAATGGAACCCACAATATTCCAATCCGCACAGACTTCCGTTCCATATTGTTCTACGAAATCACCAGCATAAATTAAATCTTTATCAGAATTGAATTTGACGTAGTATCCAACTCCATTCTCTAGCATACTCTCCGGTACATATCCGCCGGAACCACAGTAAGAGTATGTACTGGAGTTAGGATCGGCAGTTGGCCAAACAACGGTCTTTGTAAAATCTTCAACAACAACAGGGACACTAAGAGTTACCCAACCACTGTCAATTGAGTTTGAAACAACTTTCAAATGAGCCGGAGCAGTGAATATGTCCCAGTTGCCGTGTCTGCTATCTGCCCAGATTGGATAAAGTATGCCTGTAGGAGAATATGCCATTCCATTGTAGTCTCCCATAAATAGAAATTGATGTGTTAACAAGCCAGGATAAGATGGAACATTAGTAATACGTAAAGGTGATGTAAAGGATAAACCATCATCAATTGATGTTATTATCTTTACATGCATTGAGTCATTATCAGGAAAATCACTTCTATCATAATACATTATACTTAGTCTGTCTCCTTCTGGATTTACTGCTATCCATGGGAAAAACTGATCATTCAGTGTTGGTGACGGGTCTAAACCATTGTTAATAATATTAATTGGTGAAGACCAGGTTTCTCCATAATCTGTAGAACGAATAAATAGAACATCTGAACTATCGGGAAGATTTTGTGGATCAGGTCCAAAAACCTTATTGTTCCAAGTTATGTACACATGTCCAGATATAACAGGATTTGTAGCAATAATAGGAAACGGGTAAATTCTATTAAGATTGTTAATCCCCAAGCCTGTAAATATTTCTAGATCTTCAACGATAATATTTTCTGCTTCGAAGTTTTGCCCACCATCGGTCGACTTTGCAAAATAATAGTTCCTTTCTAATGTAAAAGGACCTGGCTCCTGCCCCATCCAAACAACGTAAACATCACCATTTGCATCAACTGCCGGCATTGCACCCAGTTGTTTTATTTATTGTTCATTCACATCATCAATTCTTTGGCGTTGAAATGTCAACCCCTGATCAGTAGACTTTGCAAAGTGGATTTCATTTTCTTCTACCCATTTATGATTCCAAGCAACATAAATATAATTTGCTGTTTCATTTTCTGTTTTATCTATTGCTATATAAGGTTTATCATCAAATTCATCATAGGGTACACTATCTAATCTCACAATCGCGTTCTCAGGCCAGTTTACACCACCGTCTGTTGATTTTGCAACATAGATTCCTCCCTTATATCCTCCTATGCTATTGAATGAAATAAAAGAAATAAAGAAATTTCCATCTTTATCAGCAGCAACTGCAGGATCACCCTGATAAGGATATCCACCTATATCTGTTGGTAAAAATCCTCCATCAGTCCAGGATTGACCACCGTCAAATGAATATCCATACGCGACATGGGCTTTATCGTCATTGCTATAATCAATCCAGGCAGCTACAACATTGTCAGGATCAGTGGGATTAACATCTATACTTACTTCTACTTGCCTCTGATCAGTCACATCCTGACACACTCGTATATTATCGAATAGTGTTGGTAATAAGAATTCGGGAGTAACATAATCACCTGGTGTAGATGTTGGATTTAGGTACAACGCCCGACACATCAAGTGAATCCTGTGTAAATACATCAATTGTAGAAATGAAAAGAAGAATATTAAGAAATGACAGATATTTAATACTGTACTTCATTTGAAACCCCTTTCAAAAAAATTATTTATAATAAGTTTGTTTGTATAAAACTAAAATTTGTATCCAAGTCAATTTTCTAACAATTCTCTCACATATTCTCAAATCATTTTATTAGGTGGCGATCTATCTTTCATGATATTTGTCTTCATTTTGCCACAATCATTTTGATTGTTTGAACAAATGAACCTGCTTTAAGATGATATAAATAAATCCCTGAAGCAAGTGAAGATGCATCAAACTCAACTTCATAAACACCGGGTTGTTTTTCTTCATTTACTAATGTAGCTACTTCATTGCCAAGTATATCATAAACTTTCAGAGCTATATTACTGATAACAGGTAACCGATAACTGATCACTGTGGTTGGGTTAAACGGGTTCGGGTAATTCTGATACAACTTAAATTCTTCCGGTATCAGATTCAACTCAACATCAACAACATCACTGTAACTAAATGTGCCGTCGTAGTCAATTTGCTTTAAACGGTACTATATATTCCTGTAGTTACATTTTCATCAGCGAATGAATATGATCTGGGTTCTGTTGTTGTACCATTTCCTGTAACAAACCCGATACTTTCCCAGTTGCCTATTGCCGATTGTTTACTGCCTATTTGTTTCTCAATCTCAAATCCCTGGTTATTTGTCTCTGTTGCTGTTGTCCAATTAAGAGTCGCTCTATCTCCAACTACCTCTGCAGTAAAGGAAATTAGTTCAACAGGAATTATTCCGCCTGTGGATGTATGTAATACAATTCCATTATCACCAACAACCCAGCCGTGCAACGAATCTACAAAAAATATTTGCCTTGGTCGAAAATAAAATGATGGCGAATATATAAATTGCAATTCCCAGGAAGAACCTCCATCTAAAGTATGCAATATTTCAGTTCCTCCACTAATACAGGTCGCCTGAACTACCCAACCCCTAAGTGTATCCACGAAGCTCAGGTATGTAGAAAGATCAGAACATTGGAAAGTAATATTCCAAATCCAATTTTCTCCTCCATTTGTGGTTTTAATAACTGAGGTGGTTAAAACGGGGCCGTCTATACTCATCCACCCAATCTCTTTTGTTAGAAACTTCATGCTGAACGTTTCCATATACCCGTACCAAGTAACTAAATCCCATGTATTACCACTATCTGTAGTTCTAAAAAAAGGTATTCCACTGCCTGTTCTGAACCCATTTAGTGAGTCAAGGAATTGAATGTGTGCATTCCAGGAGAGCCAAGGATCAGTATTCATTTCCCAAGAGAGCCCTCTATCTGTAGTTTTTAATAACCGATATTGTACACCACCTGATATCCATCCGCCTGCTTGTATCCATCCTATATCTATATCATAGAAATAAACCGTTGCTATATAATATGTGCTATCAAAATCAGTAAACTCATTGATTGTTACAATATCCCATGAAATACCACCATTGGTTGAATGTAATAAAGTATCTCTAAATCTAGTTACCCAAAGATCGGTAGTATTCAAACCGCTTAATTGTCCAGAGTGCCCTGTATATTGTATTTCCCAATTGCTTCCACCATCAAGCGTATGAAAGATTCCGTCGTGTCCGGTTACCCAGCCTTGTGCTGAATCTACAAAGTAAATATCATAGAGTGTATTTGTAGTTGGTACCTGCTGTACAACCCATTGTGCTTTAGTACAAAAACAATACAATAAAAAAAGGAATATTATTTTTATTTTTTTCAATTCAAGTATTTCCATTATTTAATTCCCAAATATCATTCGGAAAAATTTTAGAATGTAAAATATAATTGTTGAGTTGCTGAAGCGTGTATTAATCCGGAATGTTCTATCTGTTGGTTTACTCCGGGAAAGAAAGTATAGAAGATTTGCTGGGAGTAATTCAGATCTAAAATTTATTAGCATCGGAAAGTTCTCTTTATTACAAATACTAAATTAATCTAATATTGTTAATTGTCAATAGTTTGAAGATTAATTTTAGTTGCTGATCACCAAGTAGATTATTGCAGTATTTCAGTGATAAGGAGGGTAATAACGGTTTTATCATCCGCTGAGGTTGTTTTAATGGAAATATCGGCTTTCAGTAATGAACGAAAAACTTCGACAAGTTTTTGATCAGAGAAGAGAGTTCTTGCTTTGATATAGGTTGGATAAAAGAATGGGTGGGTTCCAACGATTCTTGCGGCATCTTTATCAGGAATGTTTTTGCTTCTCAATTCAGTGACTTTTGCAAGTCCGGTAAAGTAACGTGTTAACATAGAAATAATAAAGGTAGGTTCGGCTCCGTTATCTAGTAAATTATTTGCCACTGAAAGAGATTTGGTTTTATCTTTTAAACCGATTGCATTCTGCAGATCGAAGATATTAAACTGCTTTAACTCGGAAGAAATGTGCTCAATATTTTCAATTGTTATTTCTTTTTTTTCATTCAGAAAGATGCAAATTTTTTCAAGTTGGTCTTCAAGAATACTTCTATTCTCACCAACAATATCAACAAGTACTTGTGCGTTTTCTTCGGAAAGATTTTTCCCCTTTTCTTCTGCTTCACTAATTAACCAGGCAATCAAGTTTTTTCCTTTTAATTCCTTTGCTTCATATAAGAAATTGTTTGCATCAAGAGTTTTGAATGGTTCGGAGTTCAGATTTGTAATTGCGCCGTTGTGAAAAAAAGCAAGCACAGTAAATTCTGCCGGAGAAGAAGCATAATCTTTCAATGGTTTTTTGTCTTTAAATTTTTCTGCCTCTCTTACTATCATTAATTTTTTTTCAGAGCCGAATGGAAAAGATGAAGCAATATCCAGTATTTCATTAATTGATCTGTCTTCTGAATAAATAGTTTCTTTATCGAACTCTGATGTGAGTAATGGTTCAAATGATTCTTCAAGGGTATGGAGAGTATTGGAAAGGTTGTATGAATCTTCGCCGAAGAAATAATAAACAGGTTTGAATTTTCGTTTTTTTATGTCCGGAATTACTTCAAGTATTGAGGGTGCTTTACTCTTTGCCATTTTTCATCTTTAGTTTTTCATATTTCCATGCTCTGCTGAGGAAAAATATTACTCCACCCCAGACAATACTGATAACTATTATTATTGTAAGTACAGTATATATATTCATTGCTTGTTTGAAATTCCAAACACAATTTACAGACGTCAAATAAGTTACAATTTCAAGTTTCCAAACTCTTTGAATTTGGTGCTTAGTTTTTGTTGGAGATTTGAAATTTGTTATTTAGTGCTTTCACCAATTTGATTATTAATGATAATTTTATTTGTCATATATTTATTCAAAAACACAAATATTAATAGAACTATTGTCCACTGAAAAATAACTGTCCCAAAATTTTCTGCATGGAAAGGATTCCACCACTCGGCATCCCATCCTATTGATGAAACCAGCCACCAGCTTATCAAAACAATAACTTGCAGCGGGTACTAAAATACTGATAACAAAATTATACCATTTGCCAATTTTGACATCACTACCATAGCCATTAATTATTTCTGTTCTGAATTTATCAACTCCATATCTGATAATTGAAAAAGAAATAAATGCACCGCTGAGAATTAATCCAATACCCCAAACCCAATCCTGGTTTGCAAGAAAACCTAAATCTAAAGCGGAAGGAATTCCAAGTAGAAATCCCAGTGAAGCGATAATGATTATAGCTTTTTTTCGTCTGATTCCGAAATCGATTAAAGTTCTCGTTGATAATTCTAACATTGAAATAAGTGAGGTGAATGCAGCAAAAAATAATGCAAGAAAGAATAGTGTTGCAAAAAAAGTATTCACAAAATTACTCTGGGATAACTTTGTAAATAATATCGGTAAATAAATAAATGTCAAGCCAGTGTTTGCAGGACCGGATTGTGCAACTTGCTCCATGGCATCGACCGAACTTAAAGCAAACACTGTTGAAAAAATTGTAATACCTGCAATCAGGGAGACACTGTTATTCCCGAAACCGATCAATGCCGCATTAAGTGAAATGTCTTCCTTCTTTTTCATATAAATTGCATATGTGAGAATAAGTCCCCAGCCAGCCCCTGTATCCCAAGCATTTTGTGTGAGCGCATTCAGCCAGACTTTGTAATCAAGAATTATATTGATATCTGGTGTAAAGAAATATTTTATCCCCTCAATTGCATTTGGAAGAGTGATTGCTCGGAAAAATAAAATCAATAAAATTATGAGTAAAGATGGGACGAGAAATTTTGTTACTCTTTCTATTCCTTTTGTAACTCCTTTAAGAATTACAAACCCTGCAAATAACATTGCAAGAAAATGAAATAATAATGGCTGGTAGCTTGTAGAAAATTCATTCCAATAATTTAGATGATCAGATGTGTTGAATAAATTTCCTGATGCCGCCGAATAAAAATACCTGATACACCAACCCGTTACTACAGAATAGTAAAACATTATTGCAGTTGAAACAAAAACAATCCACGCACCCATCCACCCAAATTGTATTTCCAGCAGTTTTTGTAATTGCACCAACTGGCCCCATTCGTGCTGACTTTCCTATCGCAAATTCTGCAATTATTAAAGGAACTGACCAAATTAAAAGAAAAATTACCCACGGAATAAGAAAAGAACCACCACCGTTTTGAGCAACGATTCTCGAGAAACGCCAGATATTTCCTGTGCCAACAGCAATTCCAATTGTGGCAATGATCAACGCCCATCGCGAAGAAAAGAATTCTTGTTTGGTTTCGCTTTCTATCATCTATTTAAAAACAAAAACCGCATCGTAAAAGATGCGGCTCTAATAAATTTATTTTACTTCTTTTTTCTCAATTGTTACTGATTCCATCACATACATCTTTAAGAGGTTTATCACCAGGTTTGCTTGTCGGAACTTTACTGATTGCATAAACCACATCCATTCCTGCAATTACATTTCCAAATATAGCATATCCTGGTTTCCATTGCATAATCCATGAAGATTATCGGCCACATTTATGAAAAACTGGCGCCGTCGCTGAGTTCGGGACATTTGCTCTCGCCATTGCCAATATTCCTAGCTCATCTAAAGTTAGTCCATGGAACAATTTCATCTGCAAACTCGATTGCCCCAGCATTGCTCCACCTTTTCCGATTTCCATGCTGGAGTCAATCCTCCGCCTTGAATCATAAAGTTTTCAATTACTCTATGGAATATTAATCCATTGTAAAATCCACTATCTGCATCATTACGAAATTTTCAACAGTTTTTGGTGTTTGATCTGCTTAATAGTTCAATATCAATTGTTCCCATATTTGTTTTCATTACTGCAACTGTCATTTCCTTACCTTCTTTTTTTGTTTGATTTTCCTGTTGTTTCAACTTTTCGGCATCCTGTCCTTTACAAGCCCAGACACCAAGTGTAATCATTAATACGATCATAATTTGTTTCATAATTATTGCTCCTTTATGGTTGAATGAAATTAGTAATTAATAATATTAAAATTAATATTCCTAACGCAATTCTGTAATAGACAAAAAGGAATGTTGAATTTTTCTTTAAATATTTTAGAAGAAAATCTATTGCGAGATATCCACTAAGTCCGGAAATTATTGTTGCAACAATAATGTTTAAAGCCATGGACTGATCTACAAATTTCATTGCTTCATGTATCTGCAAAACACCACTTGCAAAAACCGCCGGGATGCTTAGCAAAAATGAAAATCTTGCTGCTGTTTCACGTTTCAACCCGACAAATAATCCTGCAGTAATCGTTGTGCCGGACCTCGATGATCCTGGAACTAAGGCAAATGCCTGTGCAATTCCGATAATAATGGAGTCAAACATTGTGACATTTTGTAATTCTTTTTTGAATTTTGCAATCTTTTCAGCAATAGCCAGGATAAGTGCCAACGCAATCAGGCTTATTGCGATAACGTAAAGATTCTTTGTTAATGCACCTTCAATTGCATCTTTGAAAGCCAATCCAATTATTACAACAGGAATAGTTCCGATAATGATCAGCCACCCAAGCTTTGAATTAATTCTTTGTTCAGAATATTTAACCCGCTTAATAATATTATCCTGAAAAAAATCTTTAATAATTGAAATTATATCTTGCCTGAAGTAAACAAGTACAGCAAGCAGAGTTCCGAGCTGAATAATGGCGATGAATGCAGTCCATTGTTCTGGATTATCTGTTGAAATGAGATTCATAAACTTTCCTGCAACAGTCAAATGGCCTGTACTGCTGATGGGAAGAAATTCAGTTAGACCCTGTATAATTCCAAGTAATATTGCTTCAAATAAATTCAATTTGTTTTACCTTATTAAATAAGAGAATACCAAGTTTTACACCTAATGAGAATGAATTAAAATTTACTTTTTCATTCTCAACATTATTATACAGAGTGTTTCCATTTCCATTTTCCGGAACTCCCATTTATATCATATCTTAAATCACCACCAATATTTGCAAAGAGATTTTCTGACAAAGCGGTATTTGCTTCAATTCTTAGGATACCACCAAATCCAATTGAAGAATAATCAACTTCGGTTCCTTGCCATTTTTTTTCTTCGGTCACATTTACAAATCGAGGACCTACTCCACCTCCAAACTTAAAATTGTAACCATTGCCGGATATTACATAGTAAGCCATTACTGAAGGTAAAAATGAATCATATGAAAGATTATACTGACCAGCACCTGCTATTGTTGTAGTATATGTATAGATTTGATATGGAAACTCAATACTCATTTCAAATTTTTCATTCAGAAAATATCCAACTTCACCACTAAAAATAACTGCTGTATTGAAGGTGCCGAGTTGATCATCCTGAGGTGCGTAATTCTGGTTTATATAATCCTGGGCAGATGGAATACTAATTAAATTAATTCCCATAGTAGCTTTAAGTTCTGTTTGAGAGAAAGTCAGATTTGATATTAATACTACTGTAAATATCCATAAGATTTTTTTCATTGAATATCAGAATTTGTTTTGAAGAGATTGAATATACTTGTATGCTGCTTGTCAAGAATAAAATACATAATTAAGGCCACCACAATAAATAAAATGTATGAGATGATATGAGTCAAAAAAGCGTACGCAGCACTTATGGTTTCTCCAAATCCGAAAAGTAGGACAAGTGTGTTTTTTGCAAGCGCATGATATGAACCTGTTGCACCCGGTGTTGGAATGACAACTCCAATTGCGCTAATACTCATCAAAATCCAACCCATCTCAAACGTTACATTTTGTCCGGACTGCATGTCAAGCATAAAAAATCCGACATAAGAAGTAAAAGCATAAATAAGTAAAAGTGCTACTGATGTTACAAAAGTGAGTATGTAGTTTTTTATTCCTTTGAGAGTTGTAAATCCCTGGATTAACATCTCAAAAATATAACCAAGTCGTTCAGCAAATTTGTTAGAAATTTTCCCAATTAGTTTTACGAAATAACCGTAAAATTTCTCCTTAAATTTGACAGATAAATAAATCATGAACAGCACTGCAATCAGTGAGATTGCGGATATGTAAAGCGTTGCTTCCAGCCAGGGAAAAGTTTCATAAAGACTTGCGCTCCAGATAAATGCTGAGATCAAAACTGCTGATCCTAAGGAAATAATGTCAATTACTCTTTCAACTATTACAGTTCCAAACATTGATGATCTTGAAAGATTTTCATATTTCCCAATCATTATAGCTCGCGTTACTTCACCAAGCTTTGGGGTTACACAGTTAACTCCATAGCCGATCATCAAAGCGCCAAAAAGGTTTGACATTTTAGTATCAGGCTTTACTGAGTGCAGGATAATTTTCCACCTAATTGCTCTAACGTAATGTCCAAAAATTATGAGTACGGAAAATACTACAATCCAAATAACAGAAGCTTGTGAAACTAATTCTATTACTTCCTTAAAATCGACGTCAGCAAAAGCCAAATAGAGAAAGAGTACAGCCAGTCCAATGGAAATTGAAAAATTTAGTATCCCTCTTAAGGCTGGTATTTTTTTAAAATTATCTGAAGTCAATAACCTGGCTTCCTTCAGGTGGCGAAAACTGGAAAAAACTATCGGGTAGATTTGTGTTTAATTTATAGTCTGAAAGATCGATTTGAATTTCACCAGTGGCTGGATCATCAACTAATGCTTTTGTTATGAGATAATCGGAATCAATAAAAAGCTGTATTGAATTGAAATTGAAAGTGTCATCCTCTGGAATTAATTTAAGAACTTTTCTTCCATCGGATTCAAAAGTGTTCATCTCACAATCTTTTGGATATTCAAAAATTATCTGATTAATTGAAAGTATTTTATTTCCATCACTTTCATAATCCGTAATGAAAACCTTATTATCTTTTTTATTATAACTCCAGGAAGTTTCTCCATCAGATACAATTAAAACATTTTTAAATTCAAACCTCAAATGATTCTCTTTTTTATAATATATTTTTCCATTCAAGTTCACAGAGCCATTAACTGATTGAGATAACTCAGCCGAAAGATCATTTATAGTATTAAATTTATTTTGTACGTTATTTAAAACTTCTTGTGCATCATCTTGTGCAAAAGAACTGCTTAAGCAAAACATAAAAGCAATACATTCAATAAATATTTTAGTTTTCATATTCGACTCTCCCTAAAGTGTTCTTAATACTGTTTCAAGCTGTTCGTCATTTTCAATCATGACTTGTCTCGCCTTACTTCCATCATTTGGACCAACAATTCCAGCATCTTCAAGCTGATCAACAATTCTGGCAGCACGTGAATAGCCTAATTTTAATTTTCTTTGCAAAAGCGAAACGGAACCCTGTTGATGACGAACAATTACTCTTGCTGCTTCTTCAAACATAGGATCCAAGTCAACAGATAATCCCGATGAAGTGCTTTTCTTTTTATCATAAATTGAAGGCAAATAATATGGTTTGGAATAGGACGGTTGAGAATAAACATAATTGGTAATACTCTCGACTTCATCGGTAGAAATAAATGCATTCTGCATTCTGATTGGCTTGGGTTGACCTGTCGGAAGGAATAACATATCTCCTCTTCCCAATAATTGTTCGGCGCCATTCATATCAAGGATTGTTCGCGAGTCAATCTTCGATGCAACCTGATATGCAATTCTGGAACTAAAATTAGCTTTGATTAATCCTGTGATAACATTTACGGATGGGCGTTGAGTTGCAAGCACAAGATGAATTCCAACTGCTCGTGCAAGTTGCGCAAGCCTCGTAATCGGTTCTTCAACTTCTTTCCCCGCGGTGATCATTAAGTCAGCAAGTTCATCGATAATCACAACAAGATATGGAAGATGATGATGCTTAATTGTTTCAGTATCGTGTGGCTTTGTTTTTGGATTATCAATTTTCTTATTATAATCAACAATGTTTCTCACACCTGCTTTTGCTAAGCGGTCGTATCTTTTTTCCATTTCAATTTCTACTGACTTCAACATAAGCACAGCATTCTGCGGAACTGTGATTATTTCTTCTTCTATGTCAGGAGAAACAGCAAGGTAGTGTCTTCGTAATTTATTGTAAAAAGACAGTTCAATTTTTTTAGGGTCGACAAGAATGAATTTAATATCGGCAGGAAGCTTTGAATACAACAAACTGCTGATAATCATATTGATACCAACGCTTTTTCCAGAGCCTGTCGATCCGGCAATCAAAAGATGGGGCATTAACGAAAGATCTGTTAGATAAACATCTCCACTTATTGTTTTGCCCAGTGCAAGAGGCAATTGCATTTTCGAGTCTCTTACTTTCCCAACAACAGAACGAGCATTTACAATTGCTGCTTCGGCATTTGGTATTTCAACACCTATTGCACCTTTACCGGGAATAGGTGCGATAATCCTGATTCCTCTCGCAGCTAAGGCTAAGGCAATATCATTCTCAAGCCCGACGATCTTACTTATTTTCACTCCAGGTGCCGGGACAATTTCATACAGCGTTACAACCGGACCAGGCGTCACAGAAATATTCTGAATTTCTATATCAAACAGTTTAAGTTTTTCTTTCAGCAACTCGGCATTTCTGGTTAGCTCTTCCTCCGCAACTTTAATGTCTTCGGCAACAGCTGGTTGAAGCAAATCGAGACCAGGCAGCTCATAATCCAATTCCTCCTCCCACGGATCAGGGAGTTTTGTTTCTTCGTCATTAATCTTTTGGGCTTGTAATTCTCCTGTTTTTTCAAGATCAACTTTTTTTCTATCGCTGATGGAAATCTCATTATCTTTCATCTCTTCCGTTTCAGCTCTTCGTATAATCTGGATTTGAGTTTGTGCTTCTTTTTCCATTAAATCTTCGGGGGACAGTCCATCATCTTCAACAACTGATGGTTTTTTCTTTTCCTTTCTTAACTTTTTGATTTTATCAAGATTGGATGAATTATCTTCATCATTTTTAACAATCTTTATTTTACCCTCTGAACCAGAGGCAAACATATTTTTTAGAAAATGATAGATGTTTTCTATTTTAACATCGAAAGCAAAAATAAGAACGGTAGCAGAAACAAATAATAAAAAGAGAATACTTCCGACTGCTCCGAGTAGACCACCAAGCCAGCCACCAAGATAATCACCAATGTTTCCTCTTAGCTCATTTACTCCGGGAAGAAAATCAAGTCCAGCATTCAGTACTCCAAAAAATGCCGCAAAAGTAAGACCCATTATTAGTAATAAGTTCGTAGTATGAATCAGAGTTTTGAAAGTAAATTTTTTAAAGAATGAAATTCCCCAAAAAAACATTATTGCAGGAAATATTATTGAGAAGTAGCCTATTGTTGAATGTATGAAAAAATATGAAAAATGTGCTCCAATAATACCCAGCCAATTATGCGTGTCTATTCCTGAGAATATTGAATTATTTAACAGTACCGTGTCTTTGCGGTTGTAAGATACTATGCAAAGGAGGAGAAATATTGAAAAGAGGATTAAGAATATTCCAATAATTCTTTTCTTTTTATCCGAAGAAAAAGTGAAATAGTTTTTCCCGGAATTGTTTTTTTTATCTCTTCCGTTTTTTTTCTTTGTGGCCATTCGGATATCAAAATTATTTTAACACTTTTAACACGCTGCCAGAATAAAATGGAATTACATCTGTACTATCAAGCTCAGCGCAAGTTTTCAAGTCGGATTCAAATCCGTTACTTTTTAGAATTTCACCATGATCTGTTTCAGATAACAGCTTAAAAATATTTTTCCCATAAGATTTAAACAAGGTCAGTGCACTTTTTGAAGAATCTGTCAAACCAACACTGTTATTTTTTGAAGTCAATTTGTCAATCAACATTCCAGCACAAACAGAATCTTCAAGACTAAGAAAATTATTATTCGCTGAACAAAGAATAATTATATCCTCATTTAATTTTTCTAAATGTTTCGCTAATGCACTTAAATTATTAAATGAACAAATAAAAAGATTGGCAGAATATTTTGCTTTTACTATCGCCCGGGATCCATTAGTAGAATAAAATACTATCGATTTACCAGAAACAACCTCTTCTGAGTATTCTGATGGAGAGTTACCCAAGGCAAAACCTTCAATTTTTTTTACATTTCGTTCACCGCCAAGAAGAGTCTGTCCGCCAAATATCCCACCTGAAACCTTTACAGCAAATTCAATGGTGCCAACTGGTACAACCTCTTTTGCACCATTTGCAAGTGCCGTGATTATTGTTGAAGAAGCACGCAAAACATCAATAACTACTGTAGTTTTTCCGGTAAAGAAAAGTTCATCAGCTTGCACGGGAGAAAACAGAACATCAAGTTTCATCTCATTCTTTACTTTTTAACAAATGGAAGTTTTGTTACAGTTGCAGGAAATTCTTTGTCTCTAATTTTAAAAGCTACATTACTTCCTGCTGTATTTAATGGTTTATTTACATAACCGAGTGCAATTGGTTTTTCAAGAACCGGACTAACAGTGCCACTTGTGACTACACCAACTTTTTTACCTTCTGCGGTTATATCATATCCCTTTCTCGGGAAAGTTTTTTCATCTGAGATCATTGCAACAAGCTTTCTGCCCGGACCTTCTTGTTTTACTTTTAGTATTGCATTTTTACCAATAAAATTTTCTTTATCAATTTTTGTGACCCAGCCAAGTCCGGCTTCAATTGGGTTTGTAGTCTGGTCAATATCATTTCCATATAGACAATATCCCATTTCCAATCTAAGCGAATCACGTGCAGCCAGCCCAACCGGTTGAATATCAAATTCTTTTCCTGCTTTGAATAATTCATTCCAAACTTTTTCAGCATCTGACACATCACCTGTGAAATAAAGTTCGTAACCTATTTCTCCTGTATATCCCGTCCTGGAAATAATCATATCAATTCCGGCAATTTTACCTTTTGTAAAATGATAATATTCAAGTTCGGGCATTTCTTTGACTAACTTTTTTATAACTTCTTCTGAGTTGGGCCCTTGAACAGCTAAAAGTGAATATTCATCGCTTCGATCATCAATCGATACTCCAAATTTATTATTCTCTTTCATCCACCTAACATCTTTATCAATGTTCGAAGCGTTTATCACGAGAAGAAATTCAGTGTCAGACAATCTATAAACCAGAAGATCATCCACTATTCCTCCATCCGGATAACACATTGCTGAATATTGTACTCTTCCCGCGAAAAGTTTTGATGCATCATTTATTGTGATATACTGTACAAATTCAAGTGCTTTATCTCCGGAAATAAATACTTCCCCCATATGAGATACGTCAAATACACCAACCGAATTACGAACCGCTTTGTGTTCGGCAATTATAGATGAATATTGAATGGGCATTTCAAACCCTGCATACTCAACCATCTTAGCACCAAGTTTTTTATGTATGCCATTAAATGTAGTTTTTTTCATACCATTGCCCTAGAGAAATAGTTTTGGTAAAAGTTCTGCATTAACTATTTTTTTTCAAATTTTAAAATATTTTATAATCCAATTTTTGATTATCGAATAAATAAAACTAATCAAATTCTCTGGTTAATTCACGCCCGGTTTTTCCTGATAAGAACTCAAAAGTATCAGGTGAAATACTGGCATCGTCGCGTAATTCAATTTTAACAAGATATCGCAACTGGAGCCTGAATAAAGATTTTATCTTTCCTTGTCTAATCTTTGCAGCCGTTGAAGGATGTGCTTTAACTATTATACTTCTTTCACGTGATTTTCTTCTGAATTTTTTCAACCAGCTTTCAAGATCATAAACAAGATGAGAGCTTTTAGTTAACAATCCAGTTCCGTGGCATTCCGGACAAACCTCTTTTATGGCCTGAACGATGTTCTGTCGAATTCTCTGTCTGGTGATTTGAATTAGTCCAAAATCAGACATCGGTAAAATGGAAACTTTTGCTCTGTCTTTCCTAAATTCTTTTTTCAATTCATCATAAACTTTTTTACGGTTCTTATCATCTTCAAGATCTATAAAATCAATAACAATAATTCCACCAATATCTCGTAATCGTAATTGTCTGGCTATTTCTCTCGATGCTTCAAGATCTGTTTTGAGAGAATTTGATTCCTGATCTTTGCTTTTTGCGTACTTGCCGCTATTAACATCAATGACGACCATCGCTTCAGTATGTTCGATGATAAGATAACCACCGCTAGGAAGAGAAACTCTTCTGCCCATAAGTGTTTTAATCTGTTCATCAATTTTAAATGTGTTGAAGATTCCATAAGTAGATTTATATAGCTCAACTTTTTCAGCAATTGCTGGTTGGACAAGGTCAAGATAATTTTTTACTTCTTTGTGGAGCTTTTTTGAGTCGACAAATATTTTTGAAATATCAGCATTGAATAGATCACGAATTACACTAACAGTAGTATTTAAATCCTGATAGACAAGTGCAGGAGGATTTTGAGTTTTTGCTTCCTTCTCAATCTTCTCCCATGTCTTCATAAGGTTCTTAAGATCATCTTTAAGAATTTCTTCGTCCTGTTTCTGAGCTACTGTTCTAATAATTAATCCGTAATTCTCTGGAACAATCTGGCGTGCAATGTGTCGAAGTCTTCTTCTTTCTTTAAAATCATATATCTTTTTTGAAATCCCAACTTTATTATCATAAGGAAGCAGAACACAGAATCTTCCCGGAAGAGATACTGAAGATGTAACGCGGACACCTTTATTATTGACTGGCTCTTTGATAATTTGAATCAGGATTTCCTGTCCCTTCTTCAAAGTGGGAATCTGGGGTTCAGCTTTCTTTGCTTCTGGCTTTACCTGAGTTGAATTAGTCCCGTTAGAATCATCTTCATCATCAAGATCAGAATCTTCGTCGCCAAGCATGTCCTGTAATTGTTGTGTTCTTTCACCTATGTCAGAAAAATGCAGGAAGGCGTCGTGCTTCATTCCGATATCTATGAATGCAGCACGGATTCCCGGAAGAACTCTTGCGATTCTTCCAAGATAAATGTCCCCCACCATTCGGCGGTTTTCAGGGTAGTCTACAAAGAAGTCGACTAAATTTCCATCTTCCGTAATTGCAACACGTGTTTGTGAGGAAGTGGAATTGATAATAATTTCTTTTACCATTTGGTATAAACTCGCTTAATGAAATAAAATATTTCATTGAAAAACTTTTAAAAAATATTAAGCCCGCATGTTCTTCGGTATCTTCTTTCAGTCAGCTCAAAATAAGAGTAATGCTGATAAGACACCCAATAAAACTATTTCAAATTGCATAACGGGCTTTTCGATAAAAATTAATTATGAATAAACTTTGAATAAATAATATAATAGCCGAGTACGGATTTTTAGGAGCCTTCACTTTTTTTATTAGTTTCAGCTTTTAATAACTCTTTTCTACTTAAAGAAAATTTGCCATTTTCGATTTTTAATAGTTTAACTGTAACCTTGTCACCAACTTTAAAGTAATCACTTACTTTCTCAACTCTTTTATTGTCGATCTGGGAAATGTGCAAAAGTCCTTCCTTACCAGGAATTATTTCAACAAATGCACCAAAGTCCATCAATTTTGTAACAACGCCATCATATGTTTCACCGACTTCAGGCGTAGCAGTCATTTTTTTGATATATTCTTTACACTTTACAGCATTTTCTTTGTTCGGTGATGCAATATTAACTGTTCCATCTTCTTCGATATTTATCTCAACACCGAATAATCGCTGCATTCCCTGAATTGTTTTGCCACCGGGACCAATTATTAATCCAATTTGATCCTGTTCAACCTTCATAGAAATTAAATCTTGGAGCGAATTCTGAAAGGTTTTCACGTGCCTGTCCAATTGTTTCGTTCATTATTCCGAGGATATGAAGTCTACCATCACGAGCTTGCTGCAATGCTTTCTCCATTATCTCAAATGATATTCCCTGGATTTTTATATCCATCTGAAATGCTGTTATTCCTGTTGTTGTACCTGCAACTTTGAAATCCATATCTCCTAAATGATCTTCATTTCCAAGAATATCCGAAAGAATCGCAAACCTGTCGCCTTCTTTCACTAATCCCATAGCAATGCCTGCAACACTTTTGCTGATTCCAATTCCGGCATCCATCATTGCAAGTGAGCCAGCACAAACTGTTGCCATTGATGATGAGCCATTCGATTCAAGTATATCAGAAATAACTCGAACTGTGTATGGGAAAATTTCTTCAGCCGGAAGAACCATTTTTAAAGCTCTTTCGGCAAGGTTTCCGTGCCCGATTTCTCTTCTTCCAACTCCCGTCATTCTTCCGACTTCACCAACGCTGAATGGAGGAAAATTATAGTGAAGCATAAATCTTTTTGTGTATTCTTCACGTAGACCATCGATAATCTGTTCGTCATTCTTTGTGCCAAGTGTAATGGTGGTTAAGCTTTGTGTCTCACCTCTTGTAAATAATGCCAGAACCATGAGTTCTTGGTAAAACACCCAGTTCTATCGTTATTGGTCTCACCTGAGTTGTGTTTCTACCATCGAGACGAATTCCTTCATTAAGAATTCTTTCCCGCATTAATTCTTTTTCCAGATCATGAAGAATTGAACCGATCACTTTCTCTTGCTCTGGAAATCTTTCTGCAAGAGCTAAATTAACTTCTTCCTGAAGTTGTTTGTTCTTGCCCGAGCGTTCTTCTTTTGTTAGAACGGAATGAACAATCCCTTTGAATTTTTCTCCAGCTAGTTCAAGCACTTCTTTCTTTAGTTCAGGATCAATCTCTTCTTTCTTAACATCCCATTTGCTTTTCCCGATTTCACTTTTCAAATCAAGTTGAAGTTGAACCAGTTTTTTTATTTCGGCTTGTGCAAACCTCAGGGCATTCAACAAATCATCTTCGCTCACTTCTTTAGATTCACCTTCAACCATAATAATTGAATCGCTGGTTCCGGCAACTACCAATTCAAGATCACCTTGTTCTATTTGTATGTGTGTCGGATTTACGATCAACTGACCTTCTATTCTGCCAATTCGAACTTCCGCAATTGGTCCATCAAATGGCACATCAGAAATTGTCAGGGCAGCTGAAGCACCAATGGCAGCGAGAACATCAGCATCATTCTCACCATCGTAGGAAACTACAAATGCAATTACTTGCGTTTCGTTCATAAAATTTTCTGGGAACAGAGGTCTGATCGGTCTGTCTATCAATCTTGAACTAAGAATTTCTTTTTCGGTTGGTCTACCTTCTCTTTTTATAAATCCGCCAGGAAATTTTCCTGCTGCGGATGTTTTCTCTCTATATTCAACCTGAAGTGGGAAAAAATCCTGATTCTCTTTTGCTTCGGCTGACGCAACTGCTGTAACAAGAACCATTGTATCAGCGTAACGAACCATGACTGCACCATTTGCCTGCCTTGCATACCTCCCTGTTTCAATGGAAAATATTTTCCCACCAATTTCAACTTCCTTTTTAACTATCATTTCAAATTCCTTACTTTCTAATGTTCAAATCTTTAATTATTGCTCTGTATCTTTCAATATCTTTTTTAGTAAGATAGTCGAGGAGCCTTCTTCTTTTACCAACCATCATCATCAAACCTCTTCTCGAGTGATGATCCTTTGCATGTTTGTTAAAGTGTTCTGTCAGATCATTTATTCTTTTTGTGAGAAGGGCAATCTGAACTTCAGTCTTGCCAGAGTCTTTTTCATTTCCGCCGTACTTCTTTATGATTTCGGCTTTTTCTTCTTTTGTCATTTTATTAATCCTTATTATTATTTGTACGATATAATCCCAGAATCATTCTGTTCTAAAACAGATAAACCAAGATTAATTAATTAATTTGCTTAAAATTTTTCTTCCTGTTTCTTCGTCTTTTTTCATTTGGATAATTAGATCATTCACTGAATTAAATTTTTCTTCATCTCTGATTTTCTCTACCAAATTAACCTGCATTACCTGATCATAAATGTCTTTATCAAAATCGAAAATGTAGAACTCCGGGATGATTTCTCCATCTTTGTGAAAAGTTGGTCTGCTTCCAAGACTCAAGAGTCCAAAATGTTTTTCATTTTCAACAATACATTCAGCAGCATAAATTCCTTTTGCCGGTATCAGTTTGTCCCGATCATCAACAGATATATTTGCAGTAGGAAATCCAAGCTTTCTTCCTCTACCATCTCCTCTTACGATTACACCTTTAAATGAATAAAATCTGCCGAGCATTTCTCCAGCTTTAACAACATCACCACTAAGAAGTGCATTTCTTATTTTTGTGCTGCTGACAACTTCACCGTTTGCCGAGAATTCAGGAATACGAGTGACTGAGAAGCTAAATTCTTTTCCCAACTTTTGAAGAAGCTCAACATTTCCATCTCTTTCCTTACCAAAGTGATGGTCATAACCTATAACGATTTCCTTCAGCCCGATACCATTTACAAGATATTTTTTTACAAAATCTTCCGGGGTTTGCCTTGAGAATTCCGTGGTAAAATTAATTATAAAAAGATTTTCAAGACCTAGATTTTCTAAAATTCCAATTTTTTCATCAAGTGTACTTAAAAGCCTCACGTCGTTTCTTCCAGGAATAATTTTTCTTGGATGCGGTTCAAAAGTCAGAAGGAAATTTCTTCCATTAATTTGTTTCGATTTTCTAATAACTTCATTTACAATCAGCTGATGACCAAGATGAAGACCATCAAAGGTACCAAGAGTAATAACACTCTTATCGTCCCGTTTTATTTCCGCTAAATCCTTTATTATCTTCATCTTAAATGGTATTTTCAAAAGGCTGTAAATTTAAATTATTCCGCTCCGAAATAAAAGTTCTGAACTAGTGATAATTCCAGATGAAACATTACTCGGAAACCAATTGAGCTGAAAAATGCTTTAAAAAGCTATTAATTGAAAATGCTTCTTCAACCTTGAAATCACCTATCCCTGTTCTTCTTAATTCCAGTAATATTCCACCTGTATTAAGTTTTTTCCCAAAATCATCAGCAATAACTCTTATATAAGTTCCCTTTGAACAAGTGATTGAAAAGTAGATATCCGGTAAATCGATTTTATTAATTTCAAACTTTTCTATAAATATTTTTCTGGGTTCTCGTTCAATCTGCTTTCCTTTTCTCGCCAAGTTGTAAAGTTTTTTCCCTCCAACCTTAACTGCTGAATACATCGGTGGTGTCTGTTCTATTTCACCTAAAAAACTATCGCGCACTTCAAAAATTTTATTCTCATCAAGATTTTTTGGTAAAGGAATTTCACTGCATTCAGTTTCAATATCCATTGATGGAGAACTAAGTCCGAGTCGGATTATTCCAGAATATTTTTTATTCAGATTTATGAAACGATCCATCTCTTTTGTTTTTTTTCCCGTGCAGAGAATCATTAACCCACTTGCTTTTGGATCAAGAGTACCCGGAATGTCCGACTTTCTTTGCACCCGTAATTTTTCGAATCTTGCTCACGACCTGGAATGAAGTGGGACCGGAAGGTTTATCAATTAAAATTATTTCACCTTCGGAAAAATCTGCATTAGAAAGATCAGTCGTTTGATTGGTTATTATTCTGCTTGTGAATTTCATTAATCAATCCTTCAATCTTCTCAACGTAATCGAGTGTGTCATCAATAAAAAATTTTAATTCAGGGACAAATTTTATTCTAATCCTGTGAGCCAGTTCTGTTCTAATAAAGCCTAATCGCAAATTAATTTTGTTCAGTACAAATTCTCTTCTTTCTTTCTGAAGAACGGAGAGATATATTTTTGCAATCTTTAAATCCGCACTTACTTTAACATCTGTTACAGTAATAAACCCGAGATCGTCATCCTGCAGTTTATGGAGAAGAACATAACTTATTTGTTCTTTAATTAATTGCTCAACTTTATCGACTCTGTGTGAAGACATGGTTTATAATGGTGTTTAAATAAAAATTAGCTTAAGATAAGGTTTTCTTGGTTTCAATAAGTTTATATGACTCAATTACATCGCCAACTTTTACATCGTTATAATTAGCAATATTTAGTCCGCACTCATAGCCAGCATCTACTTCTCTTACATCATCTTTAAATCTTTTTAATGTACCAATATCACCTTCGAAAATAACAATCCCTTCTCGTACCAATCGAATTTTATTATTTCGTGCAATTTTTCCTTCCTGCACATAGCAACCAGCGACCGTACCAAATTTCGGTACTTTGAATATATCTCTGACTTCAAGAGTCGCAGTAACTTCTTCTGAAATAATTGGTGATAATAATCCTTCTAATGCAGACCTCACTTCGTTGATTGCATCATAGATAACACTGTAAAGACGAATATCAACGTGTTGTTTTTCAGCAAGCTTTCTGGCATTCAGGTTTGGTCTTACATGAAAACCAATTATAATTGCTCTGGAAGCATCTGCAAGAAGAACATCACTTTCAGAAATGCCTCCAACTCCTTTGTGGATTACCTTTATAACAACTTCCTCAGTTGATAATTTTAGTAAAGAATCAGCAAGTGCTTCAACAGATCCATCAACATCACCTTTTACAATAAGTGGAAGTTCCTTTACTCCACCTATGCTAATCTGTTTTGCAATTTCATCTAAAGTTAGATGATGAATTTGTTTTTGATCTTGTTCACGTTTTAGCTGTTGTCGTTTTAAGCCAATATCTCTTGCCACTCTTTCAGATTCAACAACAACAAATGAATCACCAGCCTGTGGCGGACCTTCAAATCCAAGAACTGAAACAGGTGTGGCTGGAGGCGCTTCAGTTACCTTGTTTCCTCTTTCATCAAACATAGCCCGAACCTTGCCCTGATAAATACCTGCTATAAAAGGATTACCAATTTGCAATGTTCCTTTCTCGACCAAAATTGTCCCCGTAATTCCTTTCCCTTTATCAAGTTCCGATTCAACTACAACTCCGCGTGCTAATCGTTCAGGATTTGCTTTTAGATCAAGAATTTCTGCTTCAAGCAGAATTTTTTCTAGTAATTGTTCAACATTGGTTCCAAGTTTTGCTGATATTTCAACAGATTGATACTTACCTCCCCACTCTTCAATCAAAATATTTCTGTCTGCAAGTTGTTGTTTCAATCTTTCCGGATTAGCACCTGGTTTATCAATTTTATTGATTGCAACGATAATTGGAACGCCAGCAGCCTGTGCGTGATTGATTGCTTCTATAGTCTGAGGCATAACCGCATCATCTGCTGCCACAACAAGAATAACAATATCTGTTAATTGGGCACCACGGGCACGCATTGCCGTAAATGCTTCGTGACCGGGTGTATCTAGAAAAGTAATTGAACGACCGCTATCAAGTTCAACTTTATAGGCCCCGATGTGCTGAGTAATTCCTCCTGATTCACCGGCAACAACATTAGTTCTTCTTATATAATCAAGTAGAGAAGTTTTTCCATGATCAACGTGACCCATTATTGTAACAATCGGAGATCTTGGTTGTAATTCTTCTTGTTCATCCTCAATATCTTCGACCGCATCGGAAGTATATTCTTCCTGAAGTTCAATCTCAAATCCAAATTCATCAGCAACAAGAGTTATTGTTTCAACATCCAAACGTTGATTAATCGAAACCATCAAACCGAGTTCAATACATTTAGTTATTACATCGCTAACAGGAACATTCATCAGGTTAGCTAATTCACTTACAGAGATATACTCGTTAACTCTTAGTTTCTTTCCTGCCAGAGATTTTTCCTCAAGTTTTTGCTCTTCTAGCGCTTCTCTTTCTTTTCTTTTCCTTTTCCTCGCACTTGCACGTCCTGATGCTGACACATCATCCATGCTCATAAGAGTTTTTCTTATTGCTTCCTTAACTTCACGTTCATCTACTTCGAATCGTCTAACACGTTTTTTCTTTTTTGCTTCCGGAGTATCATCCGCAGCACCCTCTGCTTTTTTCTTTCTTATTCGTGGTTTCCGTTTTTTCTTAGTTCCTTCTTCTTTCTCTCCTTCAGATTTTGTTTTCGACTCATCCGGCTTTGAGGTTTGTTTCTTTTTCTTTTCATCAATATCCATTTTGCCAACAACCTTTAAACCTCTGGCTTTAGGGATTCTGCTTTCTTTATCTTTAGTATCTTTATCTTCGGAAGCTTTTTCTTTCACTTCTTCTGGTTGTCCGGTTTCTGGAGCCTGATCTTGTTTTTCATATTCTATCTGGGCAACTTCTTCAACTGCTTTTTCTGTTGCCTTTACAATAGTTTCAGATTCAACCTTATCATCATCCGAATCAACTTCCTGTGCGGCTGTTTCTGTCCCCTCTTCATCTGAATCTTTTGTTGCTCTTTCTGTACGTTTCTTATGAAACTCCGCTAACTTTTTATAGTGATGTTCTGCTTTTTCTATTTCCTTTTTATAATTAGCATTTATCGCAGTAATCATCTCACCATTAAGCTGAGACATATGATTCTTTACTTTAAAGCCTTTGCTTTTCAGAAACTCAACGAGTGAATCTGCAGAAAGATTATATTCGGTTGCAAGCTTGTATATTCTTATTTTCTTTTCTTTTGTATCAGCCATAAATATTCTTTAGTATTTTTATTCTTCTTCCTCGAATTCAGCCTTTAATATCTCAATTATTTTATTAACCTGTTCCTCATCAAATCCCTCTATTTCTATTAACTTCTCAGCACCAGCAGTTAATACTTCCAGAGCAGTATCGTAACGATTGTTGATTAAAGTATTGTATACTTCTTCACCAAGTTCTTCTTTTAAATCAATAAGTTCAACATCTTCTTCGTACTCTTCAAAGGCTTTTGCTTCACGTAATACGTCTATTTCATAACCTGTTAGTTTCATGGCAAGACGAATGTTTACACCATTTCTTCCAACTATTAATGAAACCTGATCGGAATCTGCCATTACCGTTGCTTTTTTTGCTTCTTCATCAACTTCAACCTGTTTTATTTTAGCTGGAGCTAATGATCTTTGAATATACAAAGTTGGATCATCTGTATAATTAACCACATCTATATTTTCATTATTAAGCTCTCTTACAATTGCGTGAATCCTTACTCCCTTCATACCAACGCAAGCACCAACGGCATCAATTCGTGCATCCTGAGATTCTACGGCAACCTTCGCTCGTTCACCGGGTTCACGGGCAATTCCTTTTATCTCAATAATTCCGTCATAAATTTCCGGGATTTCAATTTCAAACAATCTTCTCAAAAACATATTATCCGCCCTAGATACAATTATCTGTGGACTGCTTCCAGTTTTTCGTGCTTCCTTTACAATTGCTCTTATAGTTTCTCCCTTTTTATATCTTTCATATGGAATCTGTTCATCCCTGGGAAGCATTAGTTCGTTTTTATTATGATTGATGAGTATATCATTTTTTCTTATCTGATAAATATCTCCTACTACAATTTCACCAATCAGTTCATTGTATTCATTAAAAATAATATCTTTTTCTATTTCTCTTATTTTTTGATTAAGACTTTGCTTTGCGAGAGTAATTAACCTCCTGCCAAGAGAAACCAGTTCAAGCTTTTCAACATAATCTTCTCCAACTTCCAGATCATCATCATTTCCTTTGCGGTTAACTTCCTCAATACTTATCTGCGTGCCCGGGTCGGTTACTTCATCAACTATTTGTCTTTCAAGATAAATTTCTATATCACCGCGATCCATATTCACAACAACGTCACACCTTGATTCTTCGCCGTATTTTTTTCGAACTAAAAGTGTGAATACATCCTCCAGAATGCCGGCAAGAACATCTTTATCGATGCCCTTCATTTTCACCATGTCGGCGAATGATTCAACTATTTCGCGATTCATTTAACTAGGTCTCCTTTAATTAAAACTTACTAAAACTTTTGCGTTAATTATATCTGAGAATTTCAATTTTATCTCTTTGTCCGATTTAAAAGTAAGCACTTCATCTTCAACTGAAACAAGTCTTCCTTTAAATGTTGATGAAGTATCAGAAGCTTTGAACTCAATTTCAAACAACCGGTTAAGGTGTTTAGGATATTGTTGCAAATAAATTAATGGTCTGTCAACTCCCGGAGAAGATACATCGAGCCTATACGATTTCAGCAATTCCTGTTCGTCAATTATTTTAGTAATTTCCCTGCTGACCTATGCACACTCATCGGCGGAAATATTTTTTTCTCCATCAATGAAGACTTCAATAACCCGACTGGTTTCAGATCCACGAACAATAAAATCAATTAAAAAAAGATTGTTTTGTTCAGCAACCTGCCGGGAAATTTCACGTATATTTTCAAGATTCTGATTCATATAAACAAAAATCGCCCAAAAAGGGCGAAAAAGGTCTATCAAAGATAAGGTTATTTAACCAATAACCAAAGCAACTTTATTTATGACCTAACTCAATTTTGAACTGCCTGATTGATCTGTTTTTTCTTCCTTTTTCTTTTGAAAATCAACTTCTGCCTTCTTTTTCTTCCTTTCATAATTGCTGCTGAAAACCAGCCCAATAACTAATCCCAGTATAAAAATTACTACAATCATTACTATTAAAGGAGCTTCAAGTGACCAGAATAAAAATTTCAGCTGAGTCGTAATAGTATTTTGTGCAGCGATAATTGCAAATATTAAAAACAGAATCGAAATAGCTATTATTTTTATACGCATAGTATCCTCATAAAAGAAAATTGAATTGTATAAATATATGTATTTATTTTTCTAATGATGCAATTGACCATCTTGAAATTAAAAAGGCGATTCGAATGAATCGCCTTTTTATAAATATAAATTTATTTCCAATCTATCTATTTCATCAATATCATCTTTTTCGCATCGACAAACGTTCCGCTTTGGTTATTTGTTTTTAACTGATAAATATAAGTTCCTGATGGTAAGTTACTTGCATTAAAGTTTATTTGATGATAACCAGCTTCAAGAGTTCGAGACACCAAACTCGCAACCATTTCTCCAATTACATTATAAATTTCAATTGAAACATCGCTCGTCTGCGGAATTGAAAATCCAATAGTCGTTGATGGGTTAAATGGGTTAGAATAATTCTGCAACAGAACAAATTTTTCAGGTGCAGAAACTTCCACAATAATCTCATTGCTGTATTCAATTGTTCCATCAAAATCAAATCCGGATAAACCCCAAACAGCACCGGTTTTGCCGTTGCAGTTTAAATTGGTTACCAGCCATGAAAGGGTACTTATTGTCACTTATAGCGGGGCGGTGCAAACGCCCCGTTTATTTAATTATAGTTTTATTTCTCCTTAATTTATTATTTCATATCCTTCTTCCAATTATTATCTTGGCTTCATTAGTAGTGCTACCAACACAAAAAACTTTATTGTTTATTAAAAATATCCCTGAGTATGAAGTATTATCTGACGAAATTTGTCCATTGTAATTCCTCCACTCTAATCCGTTATAGATGTAAACCCCATCATAAGCTCCTGAAGCTACTGTTACACCTGTTTGCCTATTGTATTTAACATCCCAGATATAGTAGCCAAAACTCTGTATCCGTGAAAATTTATTTCCATTCAATTCAAATACACCATCACCCCCAAAGTAGATTTGCTTTCTTGTTGCAATGCTTACCGCGTTTAATGACCAATTACTACTTATGGGAAGATCATTCCAATTTGTTCCGTCATACTTAACAGCAAGTAATGGTGGTACCATACCTGTACCAACGCCAATTATAAAATCAGATGAGTATCCATCTAAATCTTTTACAAATACTTCATCAGTATTGTTATAAACAATTTGAGCATTGCTTCCATTCCAGTGTATGATTTTTCCTCTTCCACTACCCATAAAGAGATCAGAACTGCTGGTTCCCCATACACTATAGTAAATGATATTCCCATTTATCACAGGATCAGAATATGTATATTCCTCCCAAACAAAACCGTTATAATGCCATACCCCGCCCCCAACTGCCCAAATGTCTGATGTGGAAAATCCATATATTGCTTGAAGTCCCCCAATCTTTTTCTCTGGTAACCAGTTATTTCCATTCCATTTAATAATCCCGTAAACAGTATCATTTAAACTTACTCTTCCCACTGCATACACATTATTCTCATCTGTTCCCCATACATCGTAAAGATCACTTCCGGGCTCACCTAATGCAAATTCCTGCCACGTATAGTTAAAATTTGTAGCTTCAAGTGTTTTTGCAGTTACAAAATTACTGCTGTCCTTTTTTTCTCCTGTTGTGTCTATTCTTACAGCGTAGTATTGGTATGTAGTATTTAACTGCAGCCCATCATCAATAATGCTGGTATCATTTGTAGTAATTGGATATTCTGCTACAAGTGTATCTGCATTATTAAATTGCCGGTAAAGCTCCATAATAGAGTTTTTATTATGACTAGTGGTTTTAGAATTTATAATAATGCTTCTGTGGGTTGCATATTCAAAAGTAAGTTTTAAAGTATCTTTAACATTGAGCGGTGGAGGTTGTGGTGGTACTACTGGCAGCTCATCCTTGCAGCTATTTAATAAAGAAACTGAAATTAAAACTATGAGTATTATTATTAATTTCTTCATATAAATACTCCGTTATAAAAATTAGTACAAAGATTGTGGTTACTTTTAGAAGTGTAATATTGCAGGAGTTCTATTTTCGAACTATCATTAGAAAACATTGTCTTACCCCAGTGTTGACAAATCAAATATTTACTATTGTAAATATACTCAAAAAAAAAAAAATCATTTCAAGCAACTGTTGCTTGTTATCAAACGTCCACAAAAAAAGTTTTAATTTTGACTTTGCATTAAAATCTTTTCTCTGGTTATAATATAATTCCGGAATTCATATAGAAGTAAAAAAACTGAGTTCTTTTGATATATAAATAAAAGAGGCGATTCATAAGAATCGCCTTTAAAAATGCTGGTTGCACAGATTAATAATCTCTGCTACTGAACAAATATTATTTCATTAATAACATTTTCTTTGTTTCAACAAAAGTTGCAGACTGTCCACTTGCTTTCAACTGGTAAATATAAGTGCCTGATGGAAGATTGCTGGCTTTAAAGTCTATTTGATGATAACCAGCCTCGAGAGTCTGGTTAATAACTGTTGCGACTCGCTCACCAACGACATTAAATATATCAATAGAGATATTGCTCGTTTGTGGAATTGAAAATCCTATCGTCGTAGAAGGATTAAATGGATTAGGATAGTTCTGCAACAAAACAAATTTTTCAGGTGCAGCAACTTCTACGATTATTTCATTGCTGTATTCTGTGCTACCATCAAAATCAATTTGCTTTAATCTATATGTGTAAGAACCCATTTGCATAATTTCATCAGTAAAAGAATAATTTTTCCTCTCCGTTGTTGTTCCATGTCCGGGAACAAAACCAGCTACAGTCCAGGTTTCATCCAGCAAAGTTTTTCTTTCAACTGAAAATCCTGAGTTATTCGTCTCAGTAGCAGTTGACCAATTTAATGTAACTGAGTTTTCACTTGCTGAAGCTGTGAAAGATTGAAGTTCAACCGGAATCATTGATGCAGCTAGCAGGTATGCCTGGTAAGCATCAATTCTTCCTGCCCCATATCTATTGTCCTTACCGGGGTCTCCTTTTTCAACAGCTGTTGTTTGAAGTATCATACTTACTTCTGATGGAGTAAGGTTCGGATTCACAGATAAAATTAATGCCGAGGTTCCTCCAACGTGAGGTGTTGCGCCGGAAGTTCCACTAAATGAACCGTAACCTGTTCCATTGACGTTGAAGTAGTTCCGTTACCTGGTGCACTTACATCAGGTTTTATCAAGCCTATTGATCCAGGCGAGGTTTCGTATGGATAATCCTGGTAGGCTAATGGCATTGGATATGGATAGCTTGGATGATTAATCTGGAGATCTTCCCAAGTCGCTGGTCCCCAGGGTGAGCTATTTGCAATTACATCCGTCTGTGCAGTTACATTACCAACTCCAATAACTGAGCTAATCCCACCAATCAATGTTTGATCAGGATGAATCCAGCCAGTTGGTGTGTTCCCGGGTGCAGAAATGTTAAACGGAATTCCAGTACTATTACCATCATTACTCGTTGAATTTGTATGCACAACACCAGAAACTAATTCAAAATCATTCATCTGCCGAAACATTGGATAATTTGGTTGAGGACTGAAATACCATTTATAACTTAACGAACTTGTAATTATATCTACACCCATTGCAACTGCATATTGCTGAGCCAGCCAGTTGTGCTTCACCATTCGGACGACAGGGCAATAATTTTGCTTTCGGAGCTACGCCAGTTTGAGTACCGTTCGTCCCATCACCGCAAACTATTCCTGAGGTTGATGTCCCGTGAGTGCTACTTGTATTATAAACATTGTTATTCCACTCTGGAAATCCCATCCAATAAAATCATCGGTATATCCGTTACCATCATCATCAATATTGTTTACATCACCGGGATCAAATACCCAGGCTGAACCATTCTATTCCAGGGTATGTCCGTCGTTATCCGCATCTTCACCAAGATTATTCAAAATATTATGAACTAAATCCGGGTGATGCCAATCGCAACCTCATCAAGGTTCCCACTAATACGCCCTGCCCGCTATCCCCTTCAGCCCAAACAGCCGGTGCATTTATCAATATCAATCCTATCTGTGGTGTTGCGGGGTTGTCATTTAGGTTGGGGGGATAAAGTATCTGGGCGTCCTCTGTTGGGTCTATTACCATATTCTCATCCATTCCTGGACTATACCTTATCTCAGCAATTTCATTAAAATTTTCTGCAAGGTAATAAATTACCTCAGGTACCGCAGAAAAAACGATTGTGTTTGCCGCCCACAAAATATCCATCCTGCTTACCAGGTTTTGTTGTTTTGCATTATCAAGAAAACCACGCACAGCTTGTTGCTTTTCAGCTGCATAAGCACGTAAAATCCTAACAACTTCTTTTTGTCTTTCTTTTTTAGAAAGAGATGCTGTCTGTTCAATCAATTCATTAAGTGGATATTGATCAGTTAAAGTTGCATAAACCGGAATCATTTCATTGCTGCCAGCATCAAGCAAAACAGTCTGAAGGTAGGGATTTATTTTTGAAGACTGAGCTTGGGCATCGACACTGGAAAAAACTATGAGAAGAATTGAAAGAAGTGATAAAACGGTAATGAATTTCTTCATAATGTACCTCATATTATTTTAATTGATTAAGAAGTTCTCAATATAACTTTCAATATGTTTCATTTTTCATCTAATGTCAAATAAAGTTTAATTTTCTTTAATTATGTCTCATTAAAACCATTTCTTGATTTCATTGCAGGATGTTTTCTTAACCAAGAAAATAGATTTCCAATAGAGGTTTACCAACGTTATTATCATTTTCTTTAGTGATAATAAATCGAGTGGATCAAATAAAAATAAATTTTAGGTGGGAATTATTTTCTTTTTATAACGCTGGAAAATTTTTTATTAATTGTTCAATAGTATTTTATTTATGCTGTTGATCTGTTTTTCAACACCAGCGAATTGTTCCTTATTCAATTCAAGTTTTTGAATCTCAAGATATTCGCCGAGAGCCTCTTCATACAAACCTTTTTCATACAAGACATCAGCGAAGAAAATTCGATAGGATGCTATCTGTTTTGTATTAGGATACTTTCTATAAGTTTCTTTAGCAAAGATAACCGACGAACCCAATAAGTCATTTTTAGCTAGTTGAATTGCCCCATTCAATCTTTTAATACCAAAATCATCTAAATTTAATTCTGTATTAATTTCCGTTCCTTCTTTCTCTCCATAAACAGCTGTGCTGCCTGAGTTTCCTTTTCCTTTCCCGTCGGATTTTGGAACATTTATCATATCCTCCATTGCCAATGCGAGGAGTAGTTCATCAGTACTCATTCTTTTTATGCTTGCGATGGAAACAGCAGAAAGTTCTCCAATACTAATGATGTTGCCGAGGTTTTCAATCTGAACTGAAGCTTTTACTCCAGTAGAGATAAATTCGTCTAAATTTAAAACCTGACCCTCTTTTAACTCAGTCCACGTTTCAGATGTATTTGATCTGAATTTTACATCTCCTTTTATATATATAACTTTATATTCTTGTGCTAAAAGTGAGGGAATAAATAACAATAAGATCAAAATTATTTTTACTACACCACCAGGTTTCATTTTGTTTAACATTTTAATTTCTCCTCATTAATAAATATCTACTATTTCAACTTTCCCCGTAGAAATACCCAACTCATCTATAGCTTCACGATTAAATTTTTCTACTCCGATATTCCATGCCTTATTAAAATCTGTAAGGGAAGTTGTTTCAACTGGAATCCAGACTTCATCTTTACCCTGCTCATTTTTTCGTATAAAATATTTTGAATCGTTCATTGTTATTAATCTTGCATTACCGGGTGCAAGCTTTGTATTGAACAAAACATTCACATGCCTCAGCTCACCATTTCCCTTATAATCAACCAGCGCCGTTTCTATTCCAACACTTTCAAGAACAGAACAGTATGCAACAGCAAGATCGTCACAATCTCCACCTTTCAACTCAAATGTTTGTTCTGGGAATTGGACATACTCAACCGAGGCTCTCGGATCAGAGACGTAAACCATATTTTTTACAAAATGATTAAATAAGATTTTAGCTTTTTCAAAATTATAAATCGAATTCGGCAGGGTATCCAGTACAACTTTATTTTCGCTTAATATGTTCTTGGCATAGTTCATTGAGAAATTAATATTCTTCATGATAAAGTATCTTAGATTGATTACCTTACCATCCCATGCATTTACACCATTGATCAACGTCGGGTTTTGAATCTGATCATCCGGTCGGCCAGAAGATACCATGATATAAAAGTCTGCATAAGATAGGTTTGGTTTTTCCACGTTGTATTTCTCAGGAATACTTATATAAAAAGGAACTTTTACAGTATCTCCGGGCTCTATTTTAAGCTGAGGTGAATCAATTTTTCCATCTGTGACTCCTTCAATTTTTACCGATGGAGTTACGTTAACCGGTTCAGACGAAATATTCACAACTTTTCCATACGCAAAGGGTTCATCCAAATATTTGTCATAAAATGTAGGATAAATTTCCCGAACTATTTCTACATCAATCAATTCAACTTTTTTCTCCGGTGTGTTACTGATATCTAATGCAAATGACAAAATTATTTTATTAAAACTATATCGATTATTAACTATGTTGTTAATTCCATCTTCATAGAATTGTGAAAAACCTGCATCTGCATTTCTATCCGAGAAATAATAAACTCCACTTAACAAAATTTCAAACATATTTGTTCGATATCCGAATGATGGGATAACTCCTGCTATAAATGGATTTTGGAATTTATCGTGAAATAAATTTATTCCATAAACAAATTTATTTGCATTCCCCGTCGTACTAAACTGAAATGAACTAATTGTTTCATAAATGAAATTAATGTTTAAGAAATTATAAGGGAAATAACTTGCGGCAATAAAGGCTCCCTTTTCCTGTATCATTTGAAAATGATCAAACTCTTCAACCGTTGGATTATCACCAAAGTTAATGAGATTGATAGAAGCGAGTCTGAATTGAAGTTGCTCATTCAGAATATAATCAATTCCAAAATCAGCCTGCCAAAAGTTTAGTTTTTCATTAAGTGTTTCGGTATCAAGATAAACGAGGGTATCACCGAAAACAGGTTTTACTATCTGCTGATTAAAATCTTCATTAAAGAATCTTAAAGTAAACCCGGCACTGAATTGTTTATCAAATTTATATGAATAACCGAGACCAAAAATCTCTTTATATGTATAATTGGCTTCAAGGGCATTTGTTGTCGAATCATTAATTACTATTGTTTCACCCGTGGCAAAGAGAAATTCTTTTTGATAACCGGGAGTGTATCTTGCGGAAAGAGTATTATTTCCAATTCGTTTTGATATTGCCAGAAGATAAATGCTTGAATTAAAACTTCCCGAGAACTCTGCACCATATTGAAGAGAAACTCCCCAATCTTTAGTATTATCAAAATTAGAAGGATTGCTTTGATAATTATAGAATGGGATTGATAGAAAATCTTGTAGACCATAATAACCATTAAAGTTAAATGAGCTCTGAGGCAATATTTTAAAGTTAAAAGCTATCATTCCGATTAAAATGAATAATAATTTTCTCAAGGAATATCTATAACTATGCTGTGAATGCTTTGTGATGATACTAACATTTCATTGTTTCCCGCACCCTGATAAACTTCATAGCTTCTGACGAATGTAAATACAATTTTTTCAAATCTATCGAGTGGGATTTTATTCAACAATCTTGAAGGAATTATCATATCACCATCATCATAAGTTCTAAATTTATAAAGTGGAATTGAGAATAATTGTCCTGGTCGAATTAACCCAACTATAACAGAAATCTTTTTTGTTTTACCAGAATTCCAATTTAATTCCACTTCTAAATTGTGGTTCATTCTCTTACCAGATAGGGTTACTCTTCCCGTTATTTCTTCTGGTGTGAGAATATTGAACGAAAGATTATTACCGCCAATGAATGGTTCAAATTCAAAACTTACTGAAGCATCGTAATTAAAATAGAATGGATCGGGCTGACCATTATGAAGATTGAGTAAAACATATTTCCAGCCAATTAAAGTGTCTTCTGGGATACCCTTATCTCTAAATCTAATCTTATAGGGAACAATATTACTTTGAGTTCCATTAAACTTAATAGTTCCGGGAAGAAAAGTTTGATAAGCAAGCAATCTTCCATCCGAATACTTGATGGATTTTGATTTATCAAAAAACATAGCTTGTGCTAATGAAAAATACTTGGTTCCGATAGCATTAGTGAACTTTACACCGCTAACAGAAATAAGATTTGTAATACCTGTTATATCTTGTATAATTCCAGAGGTGTCGGATCCACTTGTATAATATTGATTTTCAAGATCCTTATTCAACAATTCGACTTCGTAATCGTTGTTTGTGTCATCAATTAGCTGAGTAGGGGCCGGTTTATCACAACTTACCGAGCAGAAACACGCTTGCTGAAATTGTAAAAAATGTCAAAATCTTTTTCATCGCAATTAAAATTTATGTTTGAAATTATTATATTATCAATTCAATAGTTACTAAAAGTTACTTCCCTTTAATTAAATCTCCCCCTCCTGCGTTAAAAGGAGGGGGATGTGGAGAGGACGTGTGCAGGGAAGATCAATTCCTCTTCTTCAAATTATTGATGAACAAAATATGGAACTCCCCACGCTTCAGTTTCAACAGGTGTCGCATCATCAAATACAACTTGTCTTGGCATCGCATTTATTATTGCATGATAAAATCCTGGCCATTGATGTGTTGTAAATGTCTGTTCATAAACTTTATCAAATCCACTACCATTAGGAGTTGATGAAACCAAATCAAATAATTTTTTAACTCTATGTTTGATCCATCTGTTTGCACCATAAGTGAGCGTAACGAAATCATCTTCTTCATAGGCACTATAAAGTTCTACTCTTAAGGTAACGGATTCACCAGTACCCATAATTGGAATTCTATGCCACCAACCCCAACCTCTTCTCAGGTAATAATCATTTGGAGATTCTATAATAAGCGTATCATTGTTTGGTAAGAATATGGTAAGTTTTTGAATATCAATGTTAGGACTTTGTGTTCCACCTTCAGGTAAGGAAATTGCTGCAATCAACCAATTTTTTCTGGGATATGGTGTTCGATTAATTCTTTTAAAGATTACATTTCGGGTAACAACCGCAGTAAAAGATTTTTCGATTAGCGTATCCGGTTCAGTCGCAAGCGAATCATAAGTAGCAGCTATCAATAATAATCCTTCAAAAGTTTTTGTAATTGTTCCATAGGCAATCGTATCCTGAATATCAATACTAACAGTCCTGTTTACGAGTCGCATTTTCTGTCCAACTCTTATAGGATAAATGGCTATATCAATTTTACCCAGAAAATCCATTACTCCTTCTTCATCGTAATTATAATCGAATGAAGTTAGCGAGGAATCTTCATCCACAAGTTTTTCCAATGCAGCTTGATCCGTGGTTGGTTCGTTATCAACCGGATCAACAGACATTTCATCCTGACAGCGGACAAATAGTGCAACCATCATTAATGCAAAGAAAGCCAGTATGTAACGAGAAAGATTGTTTCGTTTTTGCATTTCAGAACTCCTTAAAATTTGTTGATAATAATGTGTTATTTTCCCAGTTCCTCTCTTCTAATGTTCTTTATTCTCAAACAATTATGCCAGTAAATGCATGGATTGCTAACTCCTTTACTTTTAAGGAATTATTGGGATTGGTGATGATAATAGAATGCATGGAAAATCGGATGGAATGCATGAAATCCCATCCTAATGCAGGTTGGCGGTTGGTTAGTGTTTACTGGTAGATAAAAAAGGCGATCTAGTGATCGCCTTTTTATTTTATAAATAGGATTTTATGTTTTCGATATACTTTTCAGGACCACCGGGTAGATAACCTGTCTGACCCGCTAATTTACCTTCACTGTTAAATATTAAAATTGTTGGAAATCCTTGTATTCCGTATTTTTGTGCAAGATTCCTGTTATAGTTTTGAGTTTCGGCTGACTGCTCAATGCTTCTGGGAAAATCCAACTTTACTAAAACAAGGCTTTCATCTGCATATTTTTCAAATTCTTTTTGCTGAAAAACTTCTGAACTCAATCTTTTACACCAAATACACCAATCGCTACCAGTAAAGTTTACAAGTACAGCTTTGTTTTCTTTCTTTGCCTGTTGTATTGCGGTTTCAAGATTGTCTTCCCAATTTAATCCATCAGCGGAAGCTGATTGACCATTATTACAGGCTGTAAATAAAAATATAAATAAGATAAAAAGTGTTGAAATCTGTTTCAAAGTTGTTCTCCTGTTCTAAATAATTATCTGCAATTTTTCTACGATTATTTGATACAAAAATAGCGATTAAGATTCATCATAATTATCACAAAATCATAAAATTTTATACAATTATTTATCCCCATTTTCAATGTTGTCTTCTTCTTTTGGTTTTGGTGGACGTTCGTAAAGCTGAGCAAGTCCGAAATAATGTTTTGCCAGATTCTTATCAATTTGATCCCACGTAAATCTCCACGTCCAGTTTCCTCCCGTTGTACTAGGAAAATTCATTCTTGCATCAGAACCGAGTTTCAGAATATCCTGCAAGGGAATGATAACAATATTCGCAACCGAAGAATATGCAACTCTAATTAGTTCGCTAAGTATATCATCTTCAAAATAGTTTAAATAAATCTGAGCGTGTTCATAAATATCATTTTTTTCTTTGTTTAATTTTTCTTTTTCGAAATACGCACGCGTTGTATCGTTATCATGAGTGCCAGTGTAAACAACACAATTTGGAACAAAATTATGTGGTAAAAATTTTCTTTCCATCTTTGTTCCAAAAGCAAATTGCAGAACTTTCATTCCCGGAAAATTAAATTGATCACGTAGTGCTTCAACCGGAGGAGTTATGACCCCAAGGTCCTCTGCAAGTATAGGAAGTTCTCCGAGATGTTTCTTTAATGAAATAAAAAGTTTTTCACCTGGAGCTTTTGTCCACTTACCTTTTTGTGCAGTCTTTTCACCACCTGGAATTTTCCAGTAAGCTTCGAATCCGCGGAAGTGATCGATCCTTACAATATCAACGAGTTCAAAAAGACTGCTGAATCTTTTTCTCCACCAGAGAAAATCATCTTTTTCCATTTCATCCCATTTGTAAAGAGGATTCCCCCAAAGCTGTCCTGTTGCGCTAAAGTAATCCGGTGGAACTCCCGCCACGAAAGTTAGATTACCTTCTTCATCAACAGTAAAATATTTTTTGTTTGCCCAGAGATCAGAACTATCGTAGGCAATGAAGATCGGCATATCACCAATTATCTTAATTCCTTTCTCGTTTGCATATTTTCTCAGCGATTGCCACTGCTTAAAAAAATTAAACTGCACAAATTTCTGATATTGAATCTCATCACTTAGTTTTAATGTCCACTCATCCAATACTTTTTTGTCTCTTTGAACAAGACCTTTTTCCCAACTGCTCCACACTGCACCGCTATGATGTTCTTTAGAAGCCATAAATAAAGTAAAATCATCCAGCCACTCTTTGTGTGTTTCGCAAAACTTTTCAAAATCTTTTTCCAGACCATTTGAATTAATTTTAAAATTATCGTACGCTTTTTGAAGAATTGATTTTTTATAATTGATTGCCTGTCCATAATCTATTTTAGTTGGATCAGATTGGGGAGAGTTTTGTAAATCTACATCTGAAAGGAAACCATCTTCTTTTAGTTTTTCCGGACTGACTAACAAAGGATTTCCTGCAAATGCTGAAAAACATTGATAGGGTGAATCTCCATAGCCTGTGGGTCCAAGCGGAAAAACCTGCCAGAGAGTTTGACCAGCATCGTTTAGAAAATCTATAAACTTATAAGCATCACTACCCAGATCTCCAATGCCAAATTTACCCGGCAAAGAAGTTGGATGAAGTAAAATTCCTGCACTGCGTTCAAATTGCATATAGTTTCCTAATAATTTTTAAGTGTAAAAATAATGAAAAAGTTTTTACGTTGGAGTGAATTTCACTATTTAAAATATAAAAGCAGTGCCGAAACACTGCTTTATAAAAACAGATAAAGACTGAATTATTTAGTGAAGGTTAAAACCGAAATATGCGTTAAAGTTTATTACATTGTTTTTTAAGTCAAAATTATCAGAACTATCGTCAATAGAGGATAATCCAAGTATATATCTTATATCAACCCCAAGTTCATTTTTTCCAACCATAAAACCGACTCCCCCTCCGAAGACCAAGGAAAAATCTGTGGATGTAACTTGATCTTTTATATCCATTTCTTCTGATTGACCATCAACTTCAACCTTAAAGTTTGCAGTAGTATTGAAACCAACAGCAGGACCTGCAAAAATTGAAGGGCGCACACTCGATCCTTCTACTGGTATAAGAAGTTTAAATAGCAGGGGAACCTCAAAATAATCAAGCGAAAGAGTTAACGTTCCACCACCTTCACTATATGTTGCTCCTTTCATTGAATAATACGCTTCAGGTTGAATAGCGAACATCTTGTTAAACTGATACATAAAAAATATACCACCAGCAAAACCTGTTTTTGAATCTAAGCTTTGACCGATAATATTATCCGCATCACTGCCACCAATATTGGCTATATTCAAACCAGCCTTTAAACCCAGCTGCATTCCTTGTGGTAATGAAATGGAAGTGAATACTGCAAAAATGTGTAAAAGTATTAAATACTTTTTCATTGTTCTCTCCTATTTTGTTTGTAATAAATTATTTAGAGTGACTTATTAAAATTAACAAAATTATTTTTTTAACTAAAAATTTGTTTATCGAATCAATGCTCATCTAGAAATAACATTTAATCATTTATATATGAACATTAAGAATTACACTAAATGCACTGACACCAAAAAATGTACTACTTGGTCCTTCAACAGTAGTATTAGTTTCGTCTGTAACTTCTGGCGATCCTAAACTTTGGAACCCAAGAGCATATTTACCACCTAGAGATAATCCTTCTGTAAAGTACCAATCAAATCCGCACTGGACAGCAATCCCAAAACCATTTCCGGAATAGTCTGTAGTTTCTTTTGAACCGCCATCAGGAGTAAATTCATCGCTTCCTGAATACAATCCGTAATTTGCTCTAAGTCCAACATAAGGGGAAACACTATAAAGTGAGTGCAGATGATAATTTCCTTCCACTGCAATTCCAAAAACTGTTTCACTCATTTCAGTTTTGCCGTTATCATCTTCGAGTGTACTGGATGCTGTTCCATAACTAAAACCAAAAACAACCGCTATCTGGTTTGTGAAGTAGTATTGATATCCTGCACCGAAAAGATCCATACTTGCCAGAGTCTGCCCAGGAACACTCACTGTTCCAACATATACAGGTTCAAGATTACTTTGAAACGGAGTATACTGAAACACGAAAGCCTGAGAACCCTGGTATACTTCAGGTCTGGGTCCATCATAATTTTTGTTTGCCTGTGCTAAAAGTAAAGAACTGCTGAAAAAAAGGATTGCTGCGATTGAATTTAAAATCGCTTTCATATGTACTCTCCTAAATTATTTATAAGATTATTTTTATAACCACTGAAAATTGTAAACGTCAATATTTCATTTTCAAAGCTGGTTACGCCAACTAGACAATAATTACGCCAGAAAAGCTTTAAAGAAACCATTGATTTCGCTAACTTTAACGCTCATTCAAAGGAATTAATGAAACTTCTTAGAAATCTTTACGACTGGGTTCTTCATTGGTCTGAAACTCCGTATGGGACAACTGCACTATTCATTCTTGCATTTGCCGAATCATCATTCTTCCCTATTCCGCCTGATGCATTGCTAATTGCACTTGTACTTGGTTCAAGCAAAAAGGCTTTTAAATTTGCTACGGTTTGCTTACTGGGTTCAGTAACAGGTGCATTATTTGGATATGCGATCGGTCATTTTTTATGGTGGACCCCATCAAATGAATTTACAGATATCGCAAAGTTTTTTTTTCAAAACATTCCAAGCTTTACTCCCGAAACATTTTTCAACATTCAAAAATTATATGAGCAATATGATTTTTGGATAATTTTTACGGCTGGTTTTACACCACTTCCTTATAAGGTAATCACAATTTCTTCCGGTGCATTTAATATTAATATTATTATGTTCATAATTGCTTCAATAATAAGCAGGGGTGCCAGGTTTTTTTTAGTTGCAACTTTAATCTGGAAGTTTGGTCCGCAGATAAAATCTTTTATTGATACGTATTTCAACTGGCTGGCGATAGCTTTTACAGTGTTGTTAATCGGCGGGTTCGTTGTAATTAAATATCTTTTTTAAATATTATTCCCAATTCTTTTTTGAGCAACATCTTTGATGTGTTCTGCAATATCAGGATATTGTTTTAGCACTTCCTCAAACAATTCTTTGTCAAGCCTGTAGAGATCACTATAACTTTCACTTCGTACAGATGCAGTTCTTATTTTATTTTCTGCAAACAGAGCAATCTCACCAAAAAAATCTCCGTCAGTTAACACTGATATTTCATTTCCGCCGGTAATAACTTTTAATTTTCCCCGAATAACAAAAAACATTTCGTTTCCATAATCTCCTTCTCTAAAAACAAATTCATCCGGAACGCAAACTATCGGACGCATATAAAGTGAAACATCTTTTAAAAATTCATCACTGACACCGGAAAATAAAGGAATTTTTTCCAGTATTTCTCTTTTCAAGTATATGGAGACCTCATTCTGTAATCCCGCAGGCAGGTTGGAAAGAAAGATTGATTCGTCGAATCCGAGTTTCTTTTTCCAGATGTAATTATAATAGTCGCGAATTTTCTTTTGAAGGCTGATTGGAATATTTCTGTAATTTACAAAAGTTTTTAATTGGTCAAGGTTACTGAAAAATTGTGTTCTTGCTGGATTACCTTTCGATAATATATTTGCAACATTTCCAATTATAAATCCGTACATCCCTACTCCGAATAACATAATTATCATTGCATAGATGTACTGAATGTTTGTAGTTGGATTTGTCTCCCCGTAACCTACTGTCGATAAAGTTTCAACTACCCAGTAAAGTGATGTTACATATTTTGTTGTATTGTCCAATTCCACCGGGAATGATTTTAATTCTATCCATCCACACGCTAGCCAGTGAGCAATAATAGTCAAGCCAAAAAAGAAATATGCCAGTAATAAATAATCACTAAACCTCACGGATTTTTGACGAATGAAATACATGAACTGAGCAACGCGTGCAACTTTTAAAAGCCTCAATAATCCGAATAATGGATTAAGAAATAATATTTCAAATGGAATAGCTGAAAGGAGATCAATTATAAACCAGGATTTTAGATATTTATTTCTTAAGGTTTTTTTATTGATTTGCAATTCCGATTCTCCCGGAGGATAAACCAAATGCAAAACCAGGTCAACAATAAAAACAAATGTGATAAACCAGTAAAAGAAATTAATAGAAACTGCGGGTTTTATTTCAATTACAATATCAAGCGGAATGTAAATAGAAAGAATAGTTGTGCAAATGCTGATAAGCACCTGCCAATATAATTTATTATAAACGAGCTTAGTTCTCATCCTGAAACAACTTTAATAAACAATAACAATTGTTCTTTGCCAACCAATATTAAATTTTACTTTTGAATATTTTCAAACAACTTATTACATTTAATTTAACATTACTAATTAAACTGCACAAGCTTAAGAAGTATGCTTAATTTAAAAGGATTTATTTAACAAATCGGAAAGGATTAAGCGATGAAAACTTACGTTATGCTCACAAAACTTTCCCCTGAATCTTCCAAACAAATGAAAGATCGTGCAAAACTTGGCAGACACTGGCTGGACCAAGTTAAAAAGAAATGTCCGGAAGTAAAGTTCATTGCACATTATGCTCTACTTGGTCATTATGATTTCCTTGACATTTACGAATCTCCGGACGAGGAAACCGCAGCAAAAGTTTCTATGATCAGTTTATCGAATGGAGCGTTCCAGGCTGAAAGTTTATCTGCTATTCCGTATAAAAGATTTCTTGAACTAGCTGATGAAATTTCTTAAATAAGTATTAAAGGTACAATGGTGAACCTAAAAATGTTTAGAAGAATATTTTTGTTCATGTTTTTAATCTTCGCGATTATTTCTTGTAATGAAGAGTCTCCTATTATAACTGTTACGCCAACAATTAAAATTACAACTCCTTCAAACGGTTTTTATACAACTGAGAAGGATAGTCTACTCATTAAAGTCACTTCTGATTATGAAAGCGAAATTGATTTCATTGAATTGTATGCTATTGATGAGGGCTCTTGGTATGATACCTCAAATGCAGTTTTTACATTCCGCCATAGACCTTTTGAAACATATTTAAGAATGCCTGAAATTATTTGTGCCGAAAATGACCTCTTAAAATTTTATGCAATCGCTTATTTAGTAGATGGTAATAAGATTAATTCAGAACAAGTTACTGGATTTATCCTTAAGGATTTACCTCCAGATAATCTTTTAACAAAATACGATTATAAAGGATATGATTTAGACTCTAATCTTGTTGTTGAAGGATTACTCACATTGATGAAGACTGATACTGTTTATAATTTTATCGAAATAAAAGGGAGAAGAGATTTACGACCTATCGTTGAAGAATTAGCATATGAAAAAGGGAAAGGATTTACAGAAGGCAGTATTAATACAATTGGGGAATCATTTTTACGTATAACAAGATGCGATATGGTTACCTACAATGGTTTAAATAATTACAGTATGGACCTTGTTGGCGTTTTTACTGATTCATTATTTTCAGGTGAACGACATTTAAGTTCAATGGATCCAACGGTTATAATAGTAGGAACATTTATCGCAAAAAAATACGATAGATAATTTTTCAAGTTATAAAAATGAGGTTGTTATGCCGTTACAAAAATTAAAAGACTATCTTGATGAGAATCAAGTTAAGTACATAACTATTAAACACTCATCCGCATATACTGCACAGGAGATTGCAGCAATTGCTCACATTCCGGGGAAGGACCTTGCTAAAACAGTTATTATAAAAATTGACGGCAAGATGGCAATGGCAGTTCTTCCAGCTTCATATAAAGTCAGTTTCGAAAGTTTGAAAGAAATCTTAGGTATGGAAGAAGTTCGTCTAGCATATGAACAAGAGTTTGTGGATAAGTTTCCAGATTGTGAAATTGGAGCAATGCCGCCATTTGGGAATATTTATGGTATTGATGTTTATGTGGCAGATAGCTTAGCGGAAGATGAGGAAATTGCCTTTAATGCTTGCAATCATACTGAACTTATCAAGATGAAGTATTCCGATTTTGAAAAGCTGGTTAATCCAAAACGAATAAGATTTTCGGTTCTAAGTAAGGTTTAATTGCAATTGTTGATTGTTTAAAATTAAGTGACGTCGGGGAAAGAAAATATTCTTAAAGGTAAGATTTAAAATAATCTGCAATTTCTTCTATAGTGTCAAACGTTTTTACCATTTCACAATTTCTTCCTTCAAGTTTCATTTGTTGGTTCATTTCGGATACAATTACTTTCCATATGCTTGAATGACAGGCAATTGGTTTTTCATTTAACAATCCCTTGTTAAAATATTCCCAAACGGCTGCGAGTTCAAGTAAGGTGCCGGTACCACCTTGCAGAATTACAAATCCATCCCCCATTTCAATTAATTTATCTATCCTTTCGAACAATGTATCACATACAATTTCTTTTGTTATGTATTTGTTTGCTCGACCATTCCATAAATTAACCGTAACTCCGATTGCTTCAGCACCACCCTCAACCGCGCCTTTAGATGTGGCTTCCATAATCCCATAAAAGCCGCCGGTACAAACGTTAAAACCTTCTTGCGCAAGCTGCCTTCCGAGGTTATAAGCGGTTGTGTATTGCTCTTCATTAATAATGGGTTTAGAACTACCGAAAACAGTTATGACTTTTTTCATATAAAAGACAATGATTTTTTATTCAAATATAAAATAAAAAATCCGCAACCCTTGTAAAGCTGCGGATTTAATTAAAATATTTTTCCGTTACTACATTGAACTTGAACCAACTATATTGACAGTTATTTTAATATCTTCAGCCATTTTTTGACCAATTACCATATTTTCAACATCATACTCAGAAAGAGTTATGTTGAAAGTCGCTTGTACACCTAACAGATCACCTGGTGCCCGCTGTTTAGTTTGCTCACTTTCATCAAGATACGTCATGGTAACGGGAACAACAATTTCTTTTGTAACCCCGTGAGTAGTAAAGTCACCTGTCACTTTTGCTTCCAGTCTATTATCTGTTTCAATTTTAACATCGTTTACATTCTTAATTACAAAGGTGATATCAGGATAATTTTCAGCATCCATCCAGTTTTCACTTTTCATATGTTCATCTCTTAAATCAATCCCTGTTTTAAGCGAAGCCACTGGTACCGATATTGAACCTTTCAATGTTTTTATATCATCAACTTTAAAAGTAACTTTTCCTTTAACAGCATTTGAAATCCCTGTTACATCTTCAAGGGGTGTAGTACTAAAAAAAGAAACCTGATTAGCACCTTTCTTATCTTCAAAATTAAAAGTTTTCTCTCCCGTGGCTTTAACTTTAAAACCTTGAGCAAGTGAAACTGTGATCGCAATAATTACTAAAGTAAAAGCTTGAATTATTTTTTTCATTTGATATCCTTTTCTTTTTTTGTTTTGAAGATAAAAAATAGAACTGCCGAAATAAACACAACACCCCCAACAAAAACCGCAGTGTGTGGTAATAGACCGAGAGTAAATTGTTCAACAAACTCAAGTTTTGGTTTCTGTCCCAGGGCTTTGTCAAGCTCTGTCATTGGCTGTTCAACCCAAATTCCGTCTTTAGATAAAACATCTCCCCCATTAGCAATCCATAATATTAGAGTTGCGGCAATTAGTACAAGTGCTACCACGATTACATATTTTTGTTTGCTATTCATGATAGATCCTTAATTGGTTTAATTTATTAATTATCTAAATTTTAATTGGAGATTTTAATTATATGGGATTATTATCAAACTTTTAAATAAATGTGGTAACTACTTTGCAAAAAGTATTTTTCTATGTTACGACATATATCACTAAAGTTCAATATCTAATCTCAACTTTAAACTAAACAAAAAATGTCACAAAATAGTTTCGATATTATAGTAATTGGTGGAGGTATAATCGGGACAGCAACCGCGCTTTCCCTTCAAAAAAAATCAAAATTAAGCATTTTAGTAATCGAGGCTGAGAATGAACTAGCTCATCATCAAACGGGAAATAATAGCGGTGTAATCCATTCCGGACTTTACTACAAACCCGGCTCGTTAAAAGCAAAGAATTGTTCAGAGGGAAGAGAACTTTTATATCAATTTTGTGAAGAGAATAATATTCCTTTCGAAAAAGTGCGGAAAAATTGTTCTCGCCACAAACGAATCAGAACTGGATCCTCTTGATCAATTATACAAAAAAGGAATTGCTAATGGACTAACTGGAATTAAAAAACTTGGATCAGATGAGATTAAAAATTATGAGCCGCATTCCAATGGAATTGCAGGATTATTTGTTCCGCAAACGGGAATAGTAGATTACACAAAGGTTACAGAAAAGTATGCGCAGCTTTTTTCAGACAAAGGTGGAAGCATAGAAACAAATTGCAAGTTTCTTTCATTAAAAAAATCAAATGGTAATCAAGTTGTAATAACTAGCAAAAAAGAATTTGAGACAAAAATATTAGTTAATTGTGGGGGTTTACATTGCGATAGAATCGCAAAACTCTGTGGGGTAAATCCAGGATTACAAATTATCCCATTTAGAGGAGAATATTACAAACTAAAAAAAGAAAAAGAATATTTAGTAAACAATTTAATTTATCCTGTCCCTGACCCAAGGTTCCCCTTTCTCGGAGTTCATTTTACACGAATGATGAAAGGCGGTGTTGAAGCTGGACCAAATGCAGTGCTCGCTTTTAAGCGGGAAGGCTATTCCAAAAAAGATTTTTCTTTTGTTGATATGTCACAAATGATCGCTTATTCAGGTTTCTGGAAAATGGCTTCAAAACATTATGGGATGGGTTTTGGTGAATTTTATCGATCCTTTAGTAAAAAAGCATTTGTAAAAGCATTGCAGAAATTAGTTCCGGAAATTCAGGAAGATGATATTGAGCCAGGTGGCGCAGGAGTTCGCGCACAAGCTTTGGAACCAGATGGAAAGCTTGTTGATGATTTCAGGATTTTGGAAACGGATAAAATGGTCCATGTGCTTAATGCACCTTCCCCGGCTGCTACTGCGTCATTAAGTATTGGGCAAAAAATAGCTGAAATTATTCTAAGTAAATTTTAAAATTATTTTTAGTATTATAGCTTACCATTTGAATAATTGTTCAAAATTAATGATTGATTAAAAGTAATTAGAATTTTATATTCTCATTAAATTAAAATTACCTACTAAATATTGGACTTACAGAGTTTAGATTATATTGATTGCGGAACCATCTGCTCAATAAATTTTCCCGATGTAAACTTCTTCAAACTAAGAGGTTCTAAAAATGAAAACAGTAAAGGAAATACTCGGAAATAAAGGGCATCAGATCTGGTCTGTTACGCCAGACTCAACCGTTTATGCTGCGTTAAAATTAATGGCTGAAAAAGGAATCGGTGCTGTCCTGGTCATGTCAAATGAAACTTTGGTTGGAATTATGTCAGAAAGAGACTATGCAAGAAAAGTTGCTTTGCAGGGTAAGTCATCATTAACACTTAAAGTTAGTGAAATAATGTCAAGCAATGTTATGTATATAGAAATTTCGCAGAGTGTTGAAGATTGTATGGCTTTAATGATAAACAAGCGTATTAGACATTTGCCGGTATTTGAAGAAGGAAAACTTGTGGGATTTATTTCGATTGGTGATGTAGTAAAAGCTCTGATTGATGAAAAAGAATTTATGATTGACCAGCTTGTACATTATATCAAAGATACACCCCCAATAAATAATAATTAGCAAGATCTGCTCTGTAATGTTGTATACTATTTATTTATTAGGATTTTATTTTTTACTCGCTTTATAAAATGAAAAAACCTGACTTAAAGCGTGATGATTTCTACCTTATCATTACATCTTGCCTGAAAAAAACATCCCTTAGTGAAATTAAAAATGTTATTACTCAATTAAAAAACAGTCCCCCCATTTTTGCTAATGAAGATAATAATGTCATTATAATTAAAACAGATAGTTCTTTCATCGAATACTCAAACAAACTTTTACAAAATGAACTTGAACAAATACTCAACACAAAGACAATCGAAAGAACTAAATACTATATAAAAAGATTATTAAAAAGTTTATCTGAGAAAAAGGTTGGGAAAATTAACGAGCTAAATTTAAATCGATGGAAAGAATATGATGATATTATCACTGACAGCTCTGTGGATTTTTGATAAAAGAGATACTTCCGGAGTGCATAGAGCGGGCTATTGGGGAAATTTTATTCCGCAGATTCCCAATCAACTTTTAAGAAGATTTACAAAAAAAGGAGAATGGGTTCTCGATCCATTTCTTGGAAGCGGGACAACTCTGATTGAATGCAAACGGCTCGGTAGAAATGGAATAGGTATTGAATTAAATTCATCCGTTGTTAAGGCTACAGAGTCGGTACTCAAAAAAGAAGCAAATCCAAATAAGGTTATCACCAAAATAGTCAATGGTGATAGCGGCAAAATGAATCTTCATAAAGAAATGAATAAGTTAAAATTAAAATCATTTCAATTTGTAATTATGCATCCACCTTATTGGGATATAATTAGATTCAGTAAAAAAAAGAATGACTTATCGAATGCAGATTCAGTAAAGTCTTTCCTGAAAATGTTTGGTGACATAGTTGATAATTTTTATCCGGTACTTGAAAAGAGAAGATATTGTGCTGTAGTTATCGGAGACAAATATGAATCAGGCGAATGGATTCCGCTTGGATTTTACGTTATGCAGGAAATGTTGAATAAGGGGTTCAAGTTGAAGTCAACAATTGTAAAAAACTTTGATCAAACTACAGCTAAAAGAAATCAAAAAGAACTGTGGCGCTACCGTGCCCTTGCGGGAGGTTTTTACATCTTTAAGCATGAATACATTTTCTTATTTCAAAAAAAATAGAGGAATAAATGAAAAGTCTAAATATCATTATGTTTGCTGTCATAACTATTCTTTCAGTTTCCTGTTCGTCGAGCAATAAAACAGTTGATCCTCTCATTAATGATATTTGGATGCTCGAATTTTTAAAAGATGCTAATTACAATCCTCAAACTGAAACCGACCAGCGTCCTAATATTGAGATTCATCTAAAAGATAATAAAGTAACAGGTAATACTGGTTGTAACAGCATGAATGGCACTGTATCGATTGAAGAAGATCAAATTACATTTTCAGATATTGTAACGACGAAAAAGTTTTGTTCAAGAGGTATCGAACCGGAATTTCTTATAGCCCTGGGGATGGTTAACAATTACAAAATTGAAAAAATGAAACTTCATCTTTATCAGGATGATGAAGAGTTAATGATTTTTCAAAAAGTTGATTAGATTTTCTATTCAATGGAGTCAAACTTAATCCAAATTGAAAAGGAATTAAAGAAAAGATTGCCATATCCATACAAGTGGGGAAGAAAACAAAATGATGACTTTGACAGATTGACAAATTACATATATCATATTTCTAGCTTTGATGAAATTTTAAAAGAAACAGAAAATAAATTTAGAAAGGATAAAGAGCACCAGAACATAGCAAACTATGCACTTAACAGGTGGTATAATTTCTGGTCAGCACAAGCAGTTGAAAAAATATTTTGTTCACTTCCAAATGTAAAACCAGCTCTTGATGAAAAAGATCGACTTGTCGATTTCGCAATCGATGGGGTAACTTTCGATCATAAAACTTCAATCTTTCCGAAAAATTTTCTTTACAATATTAATGAATCAATCAAAAAGACTAATGAACTAATCACGTGGCTTTATAAACATCAATCCCAACAGCAAAGAAAACATTTGAAGAACAGATTATTCATCGTCCTTTACTCTGCTGATGGTGAGCACTGGAAATTGAAATCAGAAATCTCTTGGTTGAAAGATAGAATTGAGAAATATATGGAAGGATTTAATCCTCATTATCTTCTAAAATTTCCACTTGAAAAAGATCACGAAACGCTAGCTGATGTAATCTGGGCAATTCGAAACTAATGCATTCTATTGAACACCATTGAATATTAAGCCACTCAAAAACTACAAATAACAACTACTATTTGCTTCAACAAAATGCTTGGTTATATTTGAAACATGTTTCGTTCACTTAGCAAATTATTAATAGTTTGTCTGATATTAGTTGTCAGTCTCCAAGTTTCTGAAAACTTTGCTCAGTCAATCAGATTTAATCAACTCACAGTTGAGGATGGTTTATCTAATAATATTGTAAACTCAGTAATTCAGGATAAATATGGATTCATGTGGTTTGCAACGGAAGATGGATTGAACAGGTATGATGGCTATGGTTACAAGATATTCAGACACGACCCCGAAGATCCAAACACAATATCTGACAATAGTATCTGGGCATTAACCGAAGATCGTGAAGGTAATCTCTGGATTGGGACAAAAGCAGGTGGACTGGATAAGTATAATCCAATTACTGAAAAATTTACACACTGGGAAATTAAATCAGAAGTCGCGGAAGAAAATAGCATAAACATAATCTATGAAGATAGAAAAGGAAATATCTGGATCGGAACTTATAAAGATGGATTATACAAATTTAACCCTTCTACAAATAAATTTGATCACTGGAATGCAAGCCCGAATGATGAAAAGAGTTTGAGCCATAATTATATTCAGGATATTATAGAAGATGACGATGGAAATATATTTATTGGAACATACATTGGGCTGAATAAATTTAATCCCGAATTTCCTCAAAATGGATTCGAAAATTTCTATTACGACTCTGAAAATCCAAATAGTTTATCTGACAATTTGATATGGGGTTTTTCGAAATCAGTATTACATCCTGATGTAATATGGACTTGCACATTAAATAACCTGACAAAATTTAATCCCAAAAATTTAACCTTCGAAAGAATAAAGGTAGATAACCCAAATAATCTACAATATGGAGAAAGTATTAATTCAGTAGTTGAAGAAATTGTTGATGGTGATGAAATTATTTGGCTGGGATCTTATTCCGGATTAATTCGCGTAAATCTTACTAAGGGTTCTTCAAAAAGGTTTCTTCATGATGAACAAAATGTTCAGAGTCTTAACAGCAATCAGATTAACAAAATATTTAAGGATCGAACCGGAGTACTTTGGATTATCACAGAGGATGGCGTAAACTATTTTACTCCTAAATCGACTTCGTTTAATTATCTCATCACGAGTGTAACCAATTCCGATTTTTTAATAGAATTAAAAAAGAAAAATATTACCGCAATTCACAGATCAAATAATGAAAAGATATGGATTGGAACAGAGAATGGACTCTACTTACTGGACGCGATAAAAACTAATCCAAAACTTGAAAAAGTTGCAAAGTTTGAAGGATATCATATCTGGTCACTCACATCCCAAAAGAATAATGAATTATGGGTTGGTACGTTTGGCAAAGGATTAAAACAATTCAACTATAAAGAAAATAAAATAACAAGTTGGGATTTATCTAATCCAAAAATCCAGACTCAATCAGTATATTATAATAAAACACTTCTTACCGATAGCAAAAATAACATTTGGGTTGGGTATTGGGGTGTTGGTGCTGCGAGGATCAATCCTGAAACTGGCGAATCAAAAGTTTGGTTGAGCGAACCGGGCAATCCAAATAGTTTAAGTCATAACGATGTATGGGTAATAAAAGAAGATCATTTCGGAAGAATATGGCTTGGAACTAATGGCGGTGGATTGAATTTATTCGAAGACAAAAACGGTGGAATATTTCATCATTGGATACATTCAGAAGAAAGTGAAAATAGTCTAGGTAGCAATAATATTTATTCAATTTGTGAAGCGAAAAATTTAAATGATATCAAAGATTCAGAAACTGTTTTATGGATAGGAACAAGCGATGGGTTAAATAAGTTTGTTGTTAGAAATACCGGGCTCAATTCTGATCTCAATGATGTTGAAGCCAAAAATAGTTTTTATACTGTTAAAGATGGTTTATCCGACAATTCTATAAACAGTATCATAGAAGATGAGAATGGAAATTTGTGGCTTGGTACGGGATCAGGAATTTCATTTTTTGACGTGAGCAAAAATACATTTACAAATTTTTCTTCCGCGGATGGAATAAATGGTACATTGATGAACCCTGAATCTTCGTTACTACTTGAGAATGGTCTTATCCTGATTGGAAGCACAAAAGGATTAAACATATTTAATCCTGAGCACATTAAGCTCTCATCCTACAAACCAAATTTAGTCATCACAGGTTTTCTGTTATTTAATAAATCCGTCCATATTGGAGACAATTCACCATTAAAGACAAGTACAATAAAGCAGCATGAAATTACACTCTCCCATGATCAGGATGTATTTTCATTTGAGTTTGCTGCACTTGATTATAATTCCTCCAAGTCGATTCAGTACGCATACAAGATGGAAGGATTTGATAAGGACTGGGTTTATAGTGGCACCAGAAGGTTTGTTACATACACGAATCTCGATCCGGGCGAATATGAATTTAAAGTAAAATCTACTAACGCAGATGGTATCTGGAATGACAATATAACTTCGATAAGTATTCTGATGAATCCACCTTGGTGGAGAACATTATGGGCGTATGGATTGTACCTGGCATTAATTGTTCTTGGACTTTTAGGCATCAGGAAATTCGAATTAAGCAGAACAAAACTTCGTAACGAATTAAGATTGCGCGAAATTGAGGTTCGAAACAAGTCCGAATTAGAAGAAGTTAAGTCGAGATTTTTTGCAAACCTTTCTCATGAATTCAGAACTCCTCTAATGTTAATAAAAGGTCCACTTGAAAAACTAAAAAATAAAGGCACGAACAAATCAGATTCCGAAAGTATTGATTTAATTGAGAGGAATAGTGAAAGACTCCAAGGACTTATTGATCAACTCCTGGAATTATCACAGCTAGAAAAAGCTACGATTCCTCTAAAAGCTAAACGAATAAATTTAGTAGCAACTCTTAAAGGTCTTTTAGCTGCCTTCGAATCTTTAGCTATTCAAAAAAATATTGAGTTGAAATTTGAAAATAATTTTAATTCTGAAAGTTGCTGGATTGATCGCGATAAACTTGAAAAAATCATAAACAACCTTCTTTCAAATGCTTTTAAATTTACATCACAAGGCGGAAGAGTAATAGTTGGTGTGGGTGAAATATTATCAGATGGGAAACAATTCGCTGAATTAAAAATTTCAGATACTGGATCAGGTATCGCAAAAGAAAAAATTGATAAAATCTTTGATCGGTTTTTTCAGGTAGATGATTCAATGCACCGTTCGTATGGAGGTTCAGGAATAGGTTTAGCATTAGTTAAGGAGTTTGTCGATTTACATAAATGGAATATATCTGTGGATAGTGTTGTAGGACAAGGAACAGACTTTAAAATCCGAATCCCAATGTGGGATGATTATTTAAGTGCAAACGAAAAAATTGATATTGAATCTATAGAAACTTTAAATAATTCAAACATAAAAAAATCTGAACAGGAAAAACCTCTTCACACATCGAGAATAGAAAAGCAAGTTCAACTCGCTGAAAATCCAAATAATATACCTTCACTTTTAATCGTCGATGATTCTGAAGATGTGAGAAAATATTTATACAGCCTTCTTGAAGATGATTACAAGATTTCACTGGCTGAAAATGGTGAGGAAGGAATTAAAGTTGCTTCAGAAACAAATCCGGATTTGATAATAAGTGATGTTATGATGCCTTCGATGGATGGAATGGAGTTTTGTAATAAAATTAAATCAAACTGGATGACAAGCGACATTCCTGTAATCCTACTTACAGCCAAAGCTTCAACCGAAAGTAAACTCGAAGGTTTAGAAATTGGTGCTGATGATTATCTGACAAAACCTTTTGACTCAAGAGAGCTATTTACAAGAATTAAAAACTTACTTGAGCAGAGGCGAAGATTAAGAGACAAATACAATAAAGACATTCAAATTAAAGCTGAAACCAGCGACTTAAATTCTGCAGATTCAGAATTCATTAATAAAGCATTAGAATTACTTGAAAAATATATTGATAAAACAAATTTCGGCACTGAACAATTGGCAAAGGAATTATTTGTAAGCAGGACACAGCTTCACAGAAAAATTCTTACAATAACTGGACAGGCTCCCGGTGAATTCATACGGATATTTAAATTAAAACGTGCAGCTCAATTGCTCCTTGACGGAAAATTTTCAGTAACACAGGTTGCTTACGAAATAGGTTTTTCAAGCCCGGCTCAGTTTACAAGAGCATTTACAAAACAATTCAATTGTCTTCCATCCGAGTTTCCGTCCCGACATAAAACCTTCAATTAACACTTAAAAGCCAAACTTTTAATGTTTTGTAACAAAAAAGCAAAACATTGAAACAAATCAGACAGCAGACCCTCCTTTATTATTCTACCTTTGTATTAGTTGTTGGAATTATACAAAAACTAATTATCCGGCTAATTGAAAAAGATATCAGACAAAAATAATTCGGCTGAAGAGATACAAAAACGCGAAAAACTTGTTTCCGGTTTAATCGTAGTAATAGCCATCATTGTTGGAGTTCTTATAACATTTTTAATTACTGGAATCCTGGATTTTGTCAAATAATCAATAAACATAATTAACTATATCAAACAAGGAGTAATATTCATGAAAATCATTCTTTCACTTCTCATAGTTGTTCTTTTTTCTTTAACAAGTCTGAACGCCGAAAATAATATGTCTCTTGGGGGAGGATTAGTTGTATCTCTTCCAATGGGTGATTTTGGTGAATCTGCAAATACAGGTTTTGGAGCCACCGCAGTTTTTGAATTAAGCTTTATGCCCCAGCTTGTGGGTGTTGCTAACATTGGATACATATCTTACGGAACCGACGTTGACGAAGTCAGTTTTAGTACTGTGCCATTGCTTTTCGGTGTAAAATATTTCTTTGTTCCGGGAGTTGGATTTTATGGGGTAGGACAACTTGGATTTAATTTCTTTTCTGCCAGCGTTGATATTCCAGAGATCAGCGGCTACGGAGGAGGTTCAGTTAGTAGCACATCAACAGAATTTACCTTTGTAATTGGTGCTGGTTATGAACTTCCAGTAGGGTCAAATATTTCTTTGGATTTCAACGGCACTTTTAACTTGATCAGCGATTTTAACAATCTTCAGCTTTGGGCTGGAGCAAAATTTGGGCTGTAATTATTAGCTGTGGAAACGAGAATATCTGGAGAAGTATAAAAGTGATTTCAACATCACCTTGAAAAAACAAACGTTTTAATAGAATTAATTAAGGAAGTGTTATGAAGAAAATATTAATATTGTTTTTTTTAACATCCATCACATCGCTTGCACAAATTACTATAACAGGTGAGGATGTTGAAGCAATATTTGCCGTTGGTAATGCCACAATAATTCATCAGGATACCTTACAATCAAACATCGATATCGGTACTCCGGGTGGAGGAAATATTTGGAATTTTTCAACACTTCAAAGTAATTTGACAGTCGATTTTACGAGTGTTAATCCTTCATCCACACCATACTATAACGATTTCCCCGGAACTTCTATCTGTACACACTTCGAAGGTTTTTCACAAGGTTATGATGCTGAAATCTGGACTTACTCTTCATTGAGTAATTTTATTAATAATCATGGGAGCGCTACAATTATTAGTGCTTTCCCAGGGACCGTCTTAACAATTAAAAATGATCCCCCCAGACAGACCTACATCGATCCGATGACTTTTAACTCCCAGTGGACAGAGACATATCTACAAACAACTCTGCTTAACGGCACACCTTTGAGTAGTGAGAATGTTTCATTAAGTGTTATCGTCGATGCTTATGGAACTATGACTATGCCCGGTGGAGTCAGTTATGATGCATTACGAATAAGAGAATCACTTACTATCGCCGGAATAACCAGTGTTACTTATTCATTTCTGGCAATTAATGGTGTACAAGTCGCTTTATCCGCCTCCAGTTCAAATCCGCCAAATAGTGGGATAATTGGTGTTGATGAATATTCCTGGAATTCTGAGTTTAGTGGTGCAGGATTAGATTTAGTAATTAACTATCCGGATTCTTCTTCTGTGCTGATTGCCGGGGAGTCAAACCTAATTGTTTATGCAAATTGGGAAGGTGGTATTGATTTATTTTACAGTTTGGATAATGGAGAGAATTTTGAAGTAATTGATAGCAATTATTTTTCATTGGTTGGTCAATATTACTGGAATGTTCCCGATTCATTTCTTTCTAGAATGTCAGTAATAAAAATTGTTGATTCCTCGCCGGATACAGCTCAAAGCAAAATCTTCAAAATCAAACCCTGGCAATTAACAAGATTGGGTGCTAATGATGATTTTGAATTGTATGAACCGGATCAGGATGGATGGTCGTTTTGTAATTGCCCGGAAAATCAGTGGCCAATGTCTTGGTGGCAGCAATTCAATTATTCCGGGTACTGACCCCAAAACGGGTAATGCATATCCTAACCAAAGTCCATTCAGTCTTACTTACTCTTCTGACTTTCCTGATTGGCCCTTGTTCGTTGATGTTTTTAGCATCTCACAATGTTATACAGATGACCCGCCCTCAATATATAACTCTGCCGCGACTACAAAATGGAGAGCAAAATATGGAAGGTGGGGTGGTTCTTGCTTTGGATTTGCAGTTTCAAGTTTATTCGGGTTTTATAATAAGCAAACTCTAAGTCAATATATTGGAACCTTCGATCAACTTTTTGACGAAGACATAAATGATGATACAAGATATGTAATAAACCTTTTACAAAATTATCAATACGGTAAAGAATCAAGTAACAACGTTAGCATAAAGTGGAATAGCACACCTCGTCAGTTGTTAAGCGAATTAAAACAAATGCTTGGTCAGGATAATGTTGATGGGAAAACTTTGGGTTTCTGGAATAACAATGGTTCTGGAGGTCACGCAGTTGTTCCTTATAAAATGGAACGAATTGGCAATACATCAACATTTAATGTAAAGCTTTATAATAGCAATGCACCCGGTGATCTAAATAATTTCATTTTTATTGATTCTGTTGCTAATACTTGGTCAGACAGCACAGGACTGGGCTGGGGAACCGGTTCTTCCCATTGTTTGCTTAATTTGGATAATTCCGATTTCTTATCCATTCAAACACTTGACAGACAAAATTCGCTGTCTTCACCGACTTCGGACAATTCAGGATTTTCCAGATTAGAAATTAATAATACACCAAATGCTGAAATTATCATAACATCGGGAACCGGCGAACAAATTGGTTATCAGGATAGTATAGCATTTAATAATATTCCAGACGCTATTCCCTTAATACCATTAACAGGTGGCTTTCATCCACCGATTGGTTATGATGTACCCGAAGACAGTTACTCTCTTGAACTAAACAACTTTGTTGATACTACATCTTATGTTTTATTTTTTACTGATTCAACCATCTACACATATAGCAGATTTAGTGCGAGTAGTAGTCAATCTGATAAACTAAATTTTTCCGAAAACGGGATAAATATAACTAATCCTGATCCAGTAATTAAGAATATAAATCTTGAAGCTATAATTCGAGAAGACACAACAAGTGAAAAGGTCTTTGTAACAAATAATATTCAGGTTTCATCCGGTGACTCAATTCATTTCCAAGAAAAAAACCGAAATGAGTTACTATTTCAGAATTATGGTGATGCTATGAGCTATGATTTACAAGTTAGATATGCATCTGCAAACGGAGGAACAAATTTCTTGCATATGTCCATTCCGATGGCCCAAAACTCAGCACATCAAATTATCCCGGAGTGGACTAATCTTCAAAATGAACCAGTAACTATTTTTATTGACCTGGGTAACGATGGAACAATTGATGATACGCTCTCACTTGAAAACCAGGTTTCCGGTGTGGGAGATGATCAGGGACAACTTCTAAGTCCGAACACTTATAACCTGGCACAAAACTTCCCCAATCCGTTTAATCCAACAACATCAATTCGATACTCGACTCCTAAGCGAAGTAATGTAACATTAAAAGTATATGACATTCTTGGAAATGAAGTTGCAAATCTGGTTAATGAAGAAAAAGATCAAGGAGTTTATACTGTTACTTTTGATGCTGCTAAGCTATCGAGCGGAATTTATTTTTATACTTTGCGTGCAGATGGTTTTGTACAGACAAAGAAAATGTTGCTAATAAAATAATTACATAATAAAGCTTAATTCAATTAAATAATTAAGGAGATGCAATGAAATTTTTAACACCTATATTATTGATTCTTTCTATAACAATTACTCTAAAAGCTCAGATTCCAAACGCAGGTTTTGAAAATTGGACTGACGAATACACCCCACAGAATTGGAGTACTAATAATGCACCCTCAGCATGGGTCACAGTTTCAAGATCTACTAATGCCCATGCAGGATCTTATGCCGCAAAAGTTGAAATTCCAGAATATGGTGGATTTCCAATCTTCCCGGTTTTAACAGTAACATTCCCAGTAAATGAGTATTCTCATTCACTTACTGGTTACTATCAATTTTATCCGGTTGGCAATGAAGTGGTTATGTCAGTATACACATACTACTTTAAAGATGGGCTGCTGGCTGGTAGTGGCAGTATAGATATAGCGAATACTGCTTCTTCGTATACAACTTTCAGTTTTGACCCAAGTGGAGGTTATAATGGACCGGCAGATTCATTATGGATTCAATTCGAAATTGTAAGTAATAGCAGCAGCAATACCGGTATTGGCAGTTATGCACTTATTGACCAGTTAAGTCTTGGAGGGACTTCTGATGTAAAACTAATAAATCAAAATCCGACAGGTTATTTTCTACAACAAAATTATCCTAACCCGTTCAATCCATCAACATCAATAGAGTTTTCAATTCCAGAAGAATCATTTGTCGAACTAAAAGTTTTTGATATTCTTGGAAATGAGGTAGTCACTTTAGCCAATAATATTTTCGCTGCCGGTACATATAAGACTGACTTTAATGCAGACGATCTTCCAAGTGGGATATACATAGCAAGATTGACTGCTGGTAATTTTATTCAGACAAAAAAAATGCTGCTTCTCAAATAGATTTTAACCGCTATAAAAGTAAAGTGAATAGAATATTTGAAAATAATTTGATTTTATAAATGATAAATTGGAAAATTAATGAAACAAAACAAAACATTAACTGCATTGCTGATTTTAATTATAATCCCTACTTCAATTCTTTACTCACAAGTTGTTGATCACAATGACAACCAAATTCCCGGAGAACTAACAGAAATAACCTTCATTGGAGAAGCTGCTGGTGATCTTTTTGGCGCACCGGTTTCAACTGCCGGAGATGTCAACGGAGACGGCTTTGAAGATATAATTATTGGTGCATATCAAAATGATGCCGGAGGTATGGATGCAGGAAGAGCATACATATATTTTGGTGGGTCAGCTATGGACAGTATACCTGACTTGATTTTGACCGGTGAATATGCCAATGATGTTTTTGGAGCCTCTGTTGCATCAGCAGGAGATGTCAACGGAGATGGCTTTGGAGATATAATTATTGGAGCATCTCATAATGATGCCGGAGGTACAGATGCCGGAAGAGTATATATCTATTTTGGTGGCGCTCTAATGGATGATACAGCAGATGTAATAATAACAGGAACAGTTCCAAATAATTTTTTTGGTCAGGTTGTTACTGGTGCCGGGGATGTTAACGGTGATGGCTTTGACGATGTTTTAGCATCAGCACCTTTTGATAATAGTGTGACTGGTATTACCTATATCTACTATGGAGGTACATCGATGGATGCAATACCAGACGTTACAATGACAGGTGTAAATCCCGGAGATTCGTTCGGCGGTCCATTAGCATCCGCAGGAGATGTAAACGGCGATAGTTTTGCAGACGTATTAATAGGTGCTTATGATGCATTCTCAAATTCTACTGGTAAAGCATATATATATTTTGGCGGAGTATCGATGGATAGTACTGCAGATGTTGTTATGAATGGCGAAATGACACCTGATCACTTTGGTGTTTCCGTATCGTCTGCTGGTGATGTAAACGGGGATGGATATAGTGATGTAATTATAGGATCTCTTGATAATGATGCCGGGGGTACGGATGCGGGAAGAGCTTACATTTTCCTTGGTGGTCCATCAATGGATGCTATACCAGATATTATAATGACCGGATCTGCTCCTGGTGATAATTTTGGTACTGTATCACTAGCAGGAGATGTAAATGAAGACGGATTTAGTGATGTTATTGTGGGTGCTATACGTAATGACGCAGGTGGTAGCAATGCGGGAAGAGCGTATATTTATTTTGGTGCTGCAAATATGGATAGCACAGCAGATTGGATATTTACCGGAGAAGCCGATGAAGATTTATTTGGTCTCTCCGTATCTACACCTGGCGATGTTAATGGTGATGGAATTGCTGATATAATAGTTGGCGCACCTTATAATGATTTCGGAGGTGTTGATGCCGGGAAAGCATATCTCTATTTATCCTCCCCATCAATTCCGGTTGAACTCACATCGTTCAGTGCAATCTATAATAAAACTGATATTACTTTACATTGGGAAACAGCAACTGAGCTTAATAATAAAGGTTTTAATGTAGAGAGAAGTATAGATAAAAATGATTGGAAAAGTATTGCCTTCGTTAAAGGAAATGGCAACTCTACTTCTCCAAAAGAATATAGTTATATCGATAATGATCTTTTTTCTGGAGGGACTAAATTTCAATACAGACTAAAACAGATAGACTATGATGGTTCTTTTGAATATTCTGACATAGTTGAAGTAATTGTGATGCCAGAGCAATATGCGCTTTCGCAAAATTATCCTAATCCGTTTAATCCTTCAACAGTATTGGAATTTTCTATCCCCAAAGAATCATTTGTTGAAGTAAAAGTTTTTGATGTTCTTGGAAATGAGGTAATCACTCTAGCCAAAAATAATTACGCTGCCGGTACATATAAGACTGACTTTAATGCAGACGATCTTCCAAGTGGGATCTACATAGCGAGATTGACGGCTGGTAATTTTATTCAGACAAAAAAGATGCTTCTTCTCAAATAGAATCAAATTTTTAATGCATAAGTATTGGAGAAATTTAAATGAAAAAAATTAATCTGATTATAACAATTATTTTCATCTCAACTTTTACCGTGAGTGTCTTAGCTCAATTTAACATTGACCTTGAGAAAAAAGTAACCAACAAGGTAAATAAGGAAATGAACGATGCGGTCGATGATGCAATTGATGAAACTGCTGAAACTGTAAAAAGCGGTGGTAAGGATGACGATAATGAAACTAAGGAAACCAAAACTACTACAACTGAATCAAAAAACACCCCTGACGAGAATGTTGAAACCTCTTCTGAAAATTCTACTAGTGATAATGTAATTGAAACAGAACTGGTAATTTGGTCAAACTATGATTTCGTAGCCGGAGAAAAAATAATCTTTGAAGATCTCCTCGTTGGAGAAGAAAACGGTGAATTCCCTTCACGATGGGATTTGCTTAGTGGAAGCGCTGAAATTGCTTCACTAAATGGAGAGAATGTAATTCATTTCAGTAATAGCAACTCTATAGTTTTCCCTTTAATGGATAAAAAGGATTTTCTTCCTGAAGTGTTCACAGTTGAATTTGATGTTTTTTTTGAAGATGGTGGTGCAAAATGGTCGGATATTTATAAAATTAGATTCTATGAAGGTATTGGTAATTCTGCAAGAATAGATGGGAAAAATGTTTCACCAATAGAAATTGGTTGGAATCATGTTACTATGGGACAGTTTGGTGGAAAAACTAAATCTTACGTTGATGAGAAAAAGAACTGGCGACCGAAATGGAAACACATTGCAATTGCTTTTAATAAAAGATCACTGAAAGTATATATGAATGAAGAACGGATGCTTAATATTCCAAACCTTGGTTATAAACCTAAAATGTTCTCAATTGGTGGACACTATGATGACCGAAATATAAATATGAGTTCAATAAAAAACATCAGGATAAATGAAGGAGGCAAAAAATTATATGACAGAATTGTAGCTGAAGGTAAAATTGTTACACACGGAATATTATTCGACGTGAATAAATCTACTATAAAGAACGAATCAATGGGAACAATAAACGAAATTGTAGAATTAATGACTGAACACCCCGAACTAAATTTCAGGATAGATGGCTATACCGATGGCGAAGGTGAAGAATCTTACAATCAAAAATTATCTGAAGAACGTGCAGCTGCTGTTCAGTCACTTTTAATTCAATCAGGGATCAATGCATCGCGATTAGAAACAAAAGGATATGGAGAAAGCAATCCGATTGATACTAACTCAACTCCGGAAGGTAGGGCTAACAATAGAAGAGTTGAATTCGTAAAAATTTAATCAAATAAATTTAGGAGTAACACATTATGAAAATCTTTATAATCTTATTATTAATAACCGTTTGTAGCTTTACAACACATTTATTCTCTCAGGTTCAATTTACTTCACATAATATTACCTTTAATGCACCTAATGTATACGATATTTATGCTGCGGATATTGATGGAGATGGCGACTTAGATATACTGTCTGCACTTTATATTGCTAATGAAATTTATTGGTACGAGAATGATGGTAATGGGAATTTCACTGAGTTATTAATCTCTACCGAACCAGATGGACCAACATCAGTATATGCATTTGATGTTGATACTGATGGCGATATGGATGTTCTATCAGCCTCTTCGAGAGGGCAAGATGAAGTATGCTGGTATGAAAACGACGGTGATGAAAATTTTACTCGCCATATAATTGCTACCAATGCTAGCAGTTGTGTGTTGGCTATAGATTTTGACGGCGATGGAGATGCTGATGTAATCGCAGCCTCCGGAATAAATGATAGGTTTTATTGGTACGAGAATGACGGAAATGAAAACTTTACTCATCACACAATCGCGACAAACGTGAACCTTCCCCAATCGCTTTTTGCTATAGATGTTGACGGTGACTCCGATATTGATGTTTTATCAGCTTCATTAGATGATCTGCCAGTTGCATGGTTTGAAAATGACGGGAATCAAACTTTTACAGAACATGCTATTGCAACAGATACAGACGGGGGAGTGCAAGTTTATGCTATAGATATGGATAGTGATGGTGATATTGATGTACTTTCAGCCTCACACACAGGACTTCAGGATAAAATAACCTGGTACGAAAATGATGGCGATGAAAATTTCACGACTCATATAATAACAATGGACGCGGATTACCCTACTTCAGTTTATGCGGCTGATATAGATGGAGATTCAGATATTGATGCGCTATCTGCTTCCAGAGACGATAATACTATAGCCTGGTATGAAAATGATGGTAATGAAAACTTCACAACTCATATCATATCAACTCAAGCAGTAATAGCCGTATGTGTTCTTGCCGGAGATGTGGATGGTGATGGCGATACAGATGTACTTTCAGCTTCTGCACTTGATAGTGAATTAAATTGGTATGAGAATCTTAGCATCGTCGGTGTCGAATCAATCTCAAACGAAATCCCAACTGAGGTTAATCTGAGCCAGAACTACCCGAACCCATTTAACCCTTCAACGGTATTAGAATTTTCTATTCCAGAAGAATCATTCGTTGAACTAAAAGTTTTTGATGTTCTTGGAAATGAGGTAGTCACTTTAGCCAAAAATAATTACGCTGCTGGTACATATAAGACTGACTTTAATGCAGACGATCTTCCAAGTGGGATTTACATAGCAAGATTGACATCAACAAGTATCGTCCAAACAATAAAGATGTTACTAATTAAATAAGACAAAAAATCAATTAAGATTTAGGAAACATAAGGAGGCGCAAATGAAAAACTTTATACTCATTTTTTTACTAACTGTTAGTTATATTTTTCCTCAAGTACAGTTCGCTTCACATACAATTACATTTAACGCACCTAATGTAGAAGAAATATATGCAGAGGATATCGATGGTGATGGAGATCTTGATGTGGTATCTGCACTTTTTGTGACAAATAAAATATACTGGTATAAGAATGACGGCAATGAGAATTTTACAGAAATTTTGATCACTGAAGAAGCAGATGGACCTTTTTCAGTTTATGCATTTGATATCGATACAGATGGCGATATGGATATATTGTCAGTATCAAATAGAGATGATGAAGTTGCCTGGATGGAAAATGATGGGGATGAAAATTTTACATACCACATAATTGCAACTAATGCGAATCAGGGCAGTTCAGTATTTGCTATCGATATGGATGGAGATGGCGATGGTGATGTCCTCGCTGCTTCAGCATTTAATGATAGAATCTTTTGGTATGAGAACGATGGGAATGAAAGTTTTACTTCACATGTAATATCCAACTTTGTTGACAGACCACAGTCAATATTTGCTATAGATGTTGATGGTGATACTGATATAGATGTGCTCTGCGCATCATCATTTGACGATAAAATTGCATGGTTTGAAAATGATGGCAATGAGAATTTTACAGAACATGTTATTTCAACAGAAGCGGTCGGTGCGAGTCAAGTATTTGCTATTGATGTTGATGGTGATGGAGATATAGATGTATTGTCTGCTTCTCATACTCAAAATAAAATTGCCTGGTATGAAAATGACGGCAGTGAAAATTTCACAACTCATATATATAACTACAGACGTAGATTATGCTTATTCAGTAGATGCAGGAGATATTGATGACGATGTCGATATTGATGTTCTTTCAGCTTCAAGAGATGACAATACGATTGCCTGGTATGAAAATGACGGTGATGAAAATTTTACAACACGGATTATTTCAACGAACGCCGTTAAAGCTGTCTGTGTATTAGCCAGAGATGTTGATGGCGATGGCGATATGGATGTTCTTTCAGCTTCTGCACTTGATAGTGAAATTAATTGGTATGAGAATCTAAGCATTGTAGGCGTCGAACAGGTTTCAAATGAATTTCCTGATAACTACAGATTAAAACAAAATTTTCCAAATCCATTTAATCCAACAACCAAAATTGGATATAGTATTCCAGAAGAATCATTTGTTCAACTGAATATTTATGATGTTCTTGGGAATAAGGTTGCAACTCTTGTGAACGAAGATCAATCTGCGGGAACTTATTTAGCAGAATTTGTGGCAAATAATCTTTCCAGTGGTCTTTACGTTGCACAATTGAGGGCAGGAAATTTTATGCGGACAATTAAAATGACCCTGCTTCGTTAACCATTTTTTGAAGGGGAAATCATTCTTGCGAGAACTTTAGAAAGCAGGATGGCCTATTTTTTTAGAGAATGCTTGTCTCATTATTATTGATTAACTATATTAAAGTTAACCTGTGAGCAAACTACTCACCTTTATAATCCACAACAATCAATTATATTTCTTATGGAGGCCTTATGTCAACAGTTAAATTACTGTTTGCATTTTTGGGTTTTTGTTTCATCTCAATTTCTTTTCCCCAACCACTAAATAACAGCTTTGAAAACTGGACAAGTGGAATGCTGGACGATTGGTTTATTGACAGTCCTCAGGCAGTAAGCCAGGCTAGTGTTGCTTACAATGGTGCATCATCAGCAAAATTAGAAGTTATTGACCTTGGAGGTTTTGCATTTATACCCATAATGCAATCACTCACTTCATCATTCGGCGGTCATCCCGTATCTGAAAGACACGGAAGTTTACAGGGCTGGTACCAATCAATGCCTTTAGGAAATGATGTATTAATTGTATCAGTAATAATGCTCGAAGGACCATCAAATCCTGTTGGCTCAGGAGCAATGACAATTCCGGGAACAGTTTCAGGATGGGCTCAATTTAGTGTGCCAATTTTTTATGTCCCTGGATCTCCAATTCCTGATAATACCATCATTACAATTCAAATGGCTGATACATCAGGTTCTGGCGAATCGGGTACAATTGGTTCAATGGCTTATGTTGATTATCTGACATTTACTGGACCATCCGCAGTTGAACAGATTAATGGTTTACCTAATGATTTTTCCCTGAGTCAGAACTTTCCCAATCCATTTAATCCCACAACTAATATTGGTCCAGCATTCCAGAACAATCATACGTTGAATTAAAGGTGTATGATGTTCTTGGAAACGAAGTTGCATCTTTAGTTAACGAAGAACAATCTGCTGGAACTTATAGAGCAGACTTTAATGGAGAAGGGTTAGCTAGTGGTTTATACATTGCTCAATTAACTGCTGCGAACTATACACAAACAATTAAGATGAGTTTATTAAAGTAAGCTCATCATAAATTTAACTTGAGGAGGCTGAATAATGCGAAAATCAAACTTTCTTATTACTGTGGTAATCACCGTTTTACTCATGTTTATTTCAATAGAGGCACAGAAGGTTTCTACATCTCTAAGTGAGATGTACGGTAAAAACGGATTCACTATAATTAATGACGACAATTCAGATCAACAAACACTTTCGGGAAATTGGATGCAGGTGGCAAACATGCCGTACGCCAGATATTATGGCGGATCAATAATGTATACCAGAAGTGATACAAGCTGGTTGTATGTGTTTGGTGGAGATACTACGGGCAGTGGTGTTGCAACATCAACCTGCCTGCGGTATAATTTGGAAACAAATACATGGGAGTACATAGCCCCGCTGCCAGAACCAATCAGGGTCAATGCGGTAGCAAAATTGGGCGATAAGCTTTATTCTATGGGAGGATTTAATGCTCCTTTTCCCTCACCAGCATTAAATAGTTTTTATGAATATGATGTAAATAATAACACATGGACTCAACTACCAGATCTTCCCGACCCATTATTTTTTGCGGGTGCAGAGGGCTTTGAAGATTCACTAATATATATTTTTGGCGGGATTCAAGATAATGCCATCGATGCAGATTTGTGGCGCGTTAATGTTGTTCTTTATAATAGAGTTGATAATTCGTTTAGAGAGGCAACCCCTATGCTAAATGCTACTGCATCGTTTGGTCATGTAAGAATTGGCTCTAAATTTTATATCACCGCAGGATTGAAGAGTGAAACAGAACTCTGGGATGACCAAATGGAGGGCGAAGTGGATCAAACGATAAAAAGTACCTATTACCTGGAGTCTTAAAGCTAACTCACCATTTTCACAGTACGCTGCGTATAACTATGCTTTGGAAGATAATGAAGAACATTGTTTGCTGGGCGGCAGCACGACTACAGGATTTACACCAATTACTGAAAGTTTTAGATATAGCATCCTACAAAATAATTTTGTGATGAAACAAGAGCTACCGAATAACTTAATGGCAGCTTCCGGTGGATACACAAAAATAATAAAGCGTGCACCTGATGGTACAGTTATTCAACGTGTTGTTCTAGCAGGTGGAATAACAACCGGACCAGCACTAACAAACCAAACCTGGATGTATATAGATACTGTTGATGTTTCAGGAATTTCTGAAATTCCGAATGCTATTCCGGAAAATTATTCATTAAGTCAAAACTATCCCAACCCATTTAATCCAACTACTAAAATTGAGTATAGAATTCCTGAACGATCAAATGTTGAGTTAAAGGTGTATGATGTTCTTGGAAACGAAGTTGCATCTTTAGTTAACGAAGAACAATCTGCGGGTAACTATCGTGCTGATTTTATTGGTACCGATTTAACGAGTGGGATTTATTTCTACAAACTACAGGCAGGAACCTTTGTTGAGACAAAGAAGATGATATTGCTTAAATAAATAATACAACGGCTTCTCATACTAGGGCGGACAATTGTCCGCCCTTTTATTTAATTAAGGCCACTCAATAATAATCGCATAAAAGAATTTATTTTGCCTAAATTCCAATAAAAATTTTTAATGCTTACTTATATATTAAGACACGTGAAATTCTTAAAAGCTAAATATTTTTTGTGTGCACTAATACTTCTCTGGAGCACTTTGATCTTTTCACAACAACAAGAAAATCATTTGGTTTTCGGACGGATCGATGTTGAAACGGGACTATCTTCTAATACCGTATATGCCATATTCCAGGATAACACCGGGTTTATATGGTTTGGAACCGATGACGGTCTAAATCGCTATGATGGTTATAACTTTAAAGTTTTCAGGAATGACCCTGATGACTCTAATAGTATTTCAAGTAATAATATTTGGTCTTTGATGACTGCTCGTTCCGGCAACATCTGGGTCGGAACAAAAACCGGGGAACTTAACCGATATGATCCTCGAAGCGAGAAGTTTGTTAGCTGGAAAATTGAATCTGATGTGGCTGAAGAAAATAGTATCACATGTTCCTATGAAGATAAAAAGGGAAATATCTGGGTTGGAACTTATAGAGATGGTCTTTATAAATTGGATCCACTTAACAATACAATAGAGCATTGGTCATCTGATCCAGATAACTCAAAAAGTTTAAGTCATTATTATGTTCGGTCTATTACAGGTGACGATTTCGGGAATATATATGTGGCGACCTATATTGGTTTCAATAAATTTAATCCTTCTGTCTCAAATGAGTTTGAACGTTATTATCATAATCCTTCCGAAAAGAATAGTATATGTAACAATATTATTTGGTCTATTTCCAAATCTTCTTTGGATTCAAATCAAATCTGGTTGGGTACTGCTAATGGTCTAACGATTTACAATATGGCTGAGAATACATTCTCCAGAATTGAGATTCCCAACCCACAAGATCTTTTATATGGAACAAGTGTAGGCCAGGTAATTGAGCAGATGATTGATGGCGAAAAAATAATCTGGGTAAACTCGTATGCCGGGCTATTAAAAATGAATCTCTCTTCAGGTGAAACCAAAAGATTTCTTCACATTGAAAACAACCAGCAAAGTTTAATTGATAACCAGATAAACCAAATTTTCAGAGACCTCTCAGGGGTAGTATGGTTAGCCACGGACAATGGTATCAGTTACTTGTCACCTAAGAATGCCAGGTTCAATTCGGCAGGCTCTATGCTATTGGGGTCAGAATCGTCCAATATTCTGTTAAGAAAGAACATTACTGCAATTGTTAAAACTCCTGACCATAAAATCTGGTTTGGTACAACAGACGGCTTGTATTATTTCTCTCAGATAAATAATAAGGTGTCTTCCTATCCGGAATTCGAAAACACACCCGTGTGGAGTTTGGGTTCGGGAAACGACAACGATTTATGGGTAGGTACTTTTGGTACCGGGCTAAAACAAATATTTCTAAAAACCGGCCTTGATAAATCATGGGATTTGGATCACCCGGACATTCAAACTCAGGCTGTTTACTATAATAAATCTCTGCTAAAAGATAGAAAGAATAATGTCTGGGTTGGTTATTGGGGAGCTGGTGTCAGTAGAATTAATTCCAAAACAAATAAGTATGACTTATGGCTGAATGATCCTGATAATCCAAATAGTTTAAGTAACAATGATGTTTGGGTAATTAAGGAAGATAGATTAGGAAGAATTTGGTTAGGTACACAGGGCGGTGGTTTGAATTTATTTGAAGACGAAGATAAAGTAATTTTTCATCGTTGGACGAAGCAAGAGACAAACATGGAAGGCTTAAACAGCAACAACATATATTCAATGTGTGAAGCCGCTCATCTCTCCTTAGAGAAAAACGAAACTGTTTTATGGATTGGTACAAGCAACGGATTAAATAAAGTTACCATTAAAAATAAGGGCGCTGATATTTATGACGTTAAAGTCGCTATTGTTTCTTATACGATTAATGATGGTCTACCTGATAATTCAGTAAAGAGTATTCTTGAAGATGATAATGGTAATCTGTGGCTGGGTACGGGATTCGGCATTTCATTTTTTAATATTCAGAAAAAAATCTTTACAAATTTTTCCACATCCGACGGTTTAACTAGCAGTGTATTTAATTTTGAGTCCGCCTTAAAAACAAATAGCGGCCTGATGCTTTTTGGAAGCACACACGGTATAAATATATTCAAACCCGGGGGAATGGTATTATCCACGTTCAAACCTCCACTTTCATTAACAGATTTTCTGATTTTTAATACTCGGGTAAAAGCTGGTGATGGGTCGGTTTTAAAACAAAGCGCTTCTCTCACAGAAGAAATCGTTCTCAACTATAACCATAATGTCTTTTCTTTTGAATTTGCTGCTTTGGATTTTAATTCACCTAAGACAATAAAGTACGCATATATTATGGAGGGGTTTGAAAAAGAGTGGGTTTACAGTGGGAACAGAAGACTAGCCACATATACAAACCTCGATCCCGGTGATTATACTTTTAAATTTAAATCAACCAATGCTGATGGGGTTTGGAATGAAAATGCAAAATCGATTTCCATAATTATTACACCTCCTTTCTGGATGACATGGTGGTTCAGAGGATTAATAATTTTTGCATTCCTTTCTGTCGGACCTATAATCTATTACAGAAGGGTAAATCATTTGAAAAAGGAAGGATATCGGCAGGTTGCATTTTCAAAACAGCTTATTCAATCGCAAGAGGAAGAAAGAAAGAGAATTGCTTCAGAACTTCACGATAGTCTGGGACAGGATCTTTTGGTAATTAAAAATCTTGCTCTGATGAACAAGAATAAAGACGAACAATTTGATGAAATTTCTAAAACCGCCGGGTTCGCAATAGACGAGGTGAGAAGAATATCATACAATCTTCATCCATACCAGTTGGACCGGCTTGGACTATCAAGGGCTATTAACTCAATGTTTACAAATATTGAGAGTGTTTCCAAAATAAAGTTTGATATCAATATTGGTAACGTTGATAATCTTTTTGAAAAGGAAAAAGAAATAAATATTTATAGAATTGTTCAAGAATGTGTGACTAACATTATTAAACACTCGGGTGCAAATAAAGCAAGAGTGGTTGTTGAAAAGGAAAAAGATGTTTTATTACTTGAAATTGGCGACAATGGAAAAGGTTTTAATTTTGAATCAACTAAGTCCGAATCAAAAGGATTCGGCTTAAAAAATCTTGAAAACCGTGTTTCTTTCTTGGGTGGTAATTTAGAGTTTAAATCGAACAAAGAATTTAAAACACAGATAAAAGTTAAGATACCCCTGGGCTAATGAGAAAAATAAAAGTAATAATTGCAGATGATCACCCGGTTATGCGGAGCGGCGTTAAATCCGTTTTGCTTAACAATTCCACAATCGAAATTCTTGCAGAAGCTAAAGACGGCGAAGAGGCATATAATTTAATACTCAAACATCAGCCTGATGTTGCATTGATAGATGTAGAAATGCCGAAGATGACGGGATTAGAAATCGTTAGAAGAATTTCAACAGAAGATATTAAAACCCGATTCATCTTTTTAACTATGTATAAAGAAGAAGATATGTTTAACGAAGCAATGGATGTCGGTGCTTTCGGTTATGTTTTAAAAGAGAACGCTGTTGAAGATGTTTTAGAAAGTGTTAAGATTGTTGCGGAGGGAAGACATTACATTAGCCCAATGATTTCAGGTTATCTTGTTAACAGATTAAACAAGCTGAACACACTCTCTCAAAAATCACCATCCGTAAATGATTTAACTAAAGCCGAGAGAATAATTTTAAAACATATTTCACTCGAAAAAACCACACAACAAATTGCTGATGAACTTCACATTAGTTATAAAACCGTAGAGAACCACCGTAACAATATTTCAAAAAAACTACGCCTTAGCGGCTCCCATAGCCTTGTGAAGTTCGCAATATCTAATAAATCAATTCTATAAAATTCTAAATTGTTCATTGTTCATTCTTAATTTATATAGGTGTTTCCACCTATATAAAATGAGTGCTCTCACCGATTTATTTCCTTTCTCCATTATACCATCTTTACATTAAAAAATATGGAAACAATGAAACTACTTTTAGTTGACGACAACAACAGAATAAGAAATGTGATGAAGAATATTTATTCACCACTTTTTAAAGAAGTAATTGAGTGCAGTGATGGAGCAGATGCGGTTTTGGCTTTTAATGATTTTCTACCCGATTGGGTTGTGATGGATATTAACCTGCCTACCGGCAAGGCAGGAATGAAAACAATGGATGGAATTGAGGCAACAAAAAAAATTATTTCTACTAATCCCGATGCAAAAGTGATAATAGTATCGCAGTATAATGATGAAACGACAATCGATACTGCAATAAGTGCAGGAGCTGTTGGGTTTGTGAGCAAAGAAAATCTTTCAAAAGTCATAGAACTAATAAAAGGAGAAGTTCAATGATAATTTTCTATTTGCTAAATCTTCTTCTGCTTCTGGCCATAACTTTTATAAATGCACTAAATGCAGGCAATGCACTAAGTCTGGACGGATTGGATGATTATGCCTCGACATTATCTACAAGTGTACCCGGGTTTGACGAAGGAGCCATTGATTTTAATGCGGCAGCATTGTCGAGTGGAGTTTTCTTTTATCGAATACAGGCTGGTTCTTTTGTCGCGACTAAGAAAATGATATTGCTAAAATAAAAGAATACAAATAAAAGATTCTGATTGAATCATGCTTTATAAAAATAATTAAAGGAGTAATAAAATGTATTCGCAAAAAACTAGGAATACTCTAGCATTAATCTTTCCGGTTATTCTATCGGTCGTTATTTCTTTTAAATTGTTCCCGCAGCAATGTTCAACACCTGCATCGAGTGACTTTAACTGGACTGGTGTCGAAATTAATTCGCTCGGCCCAGTATTTCAGCCAGGCATTAGTGCAATGGCAGATAACGGTGATGTCTATTTTGCAGGAATTACAAATAATGCTATTAAAGTTGCAAGATGGGATGGAGCCGGTTGGTCTCAATTAGGAGAAAAGTTGTACAGGGTTGGTAGTGGAACACTTTTGGTTCTAGCGATTGATGTTGCATCAAATGGTGATGTTTATATTGGTGGAAATTTTACTCATGCGTTAAGTAATTTGAACACTTCACCCGTCCCAACGCAGTATATAGCAAAATGGGATGCTGCAAATGGTGAATGGACACCAGTCGGGCAAGGTTCTACAAATGCTGTATGGGAAATAAAAATAGATAACAATGATCTGGTTTATGTAAGTGCAGAAGGTGGTATAAATCCAAATGGATCTGTATTGCAACTCAATTATGCAGGAAGATGGAATCCAAATACTAATCAATGGGAAAATCTTGGGAATGGCCTAGATTGGAATGCACAGAAAATTACCTTCGACTCAAACCAGAATCCATATTACACAGGAACATTTACGCAGGCATTTAACTCCGGCGGCGGAAGCGTTAATGTAAATGGAATAGCCAAATGGGATGGGAACCAGTGGTCTACTTTGGGTCAGGGATTATCGTTTGGTGTTCTATATGCAACCTCAGGATTTCAGTCTGCACCAAACGGAAATCTGTATCTTGTTGCCAACGAAGTAACGGGAGTTAATGGTAATGGTTCTCAGGTAGATGGGCCCGTGATATTTTGGGATGGTTCCCAATGGAATAATATTGCGTTTACAGGTCTGCCTTTAACCGGAACTGCAGGTGTTGGTCCATCAGCCGTTGTAGATGGCACAGGGAAATTATTTGTTTCTTATTTTACTGATAGTATGTACACATCAAGAAAAATTAGTTTCTGGGATGGTTCACAGTGGACAGATATTTCTGAATATACTGGCGCGGACTATGTATTAACTTTAGCAACTAACACCTCTGTTCCGGGTACGAAATTATATACAGGCGGTCAGTTTACTAAAATAACTTCACCAGGTGGAGGAAGTGACTTTCCCGATTAACTTCAATGCAATATGGGACGGAACTGTGTGGAACGGGATGATTGGAATTGGGGGAGGTTCAGGAGGTACAGTTAATGCAATTGAAGTTGAAAAAGCAGTTCAGAACGTGCTTTATGTTGGCGGACTTTTTAATGAGGTATCAAACCTTCCTGTTAATAATATTGCAACCTATGACGGAACTTCCTGGGGGACACTTGGCAATGGAGTTGGCGGAGAAGTTTATGATATAGAAGATAATTTTGATCCGTTTGCGAACTTTCAGGTCGTGGGAGGAGATTTCTCAATTGTATTTGATGATGATAGTGCTGCCGTTGTTGTAAATAATGTTGCAATCTGGAACGGACAGTGGATGCCTTTGGGACAAGGAGTTAACGGAGTAGTTACAGCAGTCCTTCCGAAAGTTTCTTACTTCAACGGGTCTTATTACGGTGGAATTGTGGTAGCCGGAAATTTCACTGAGGCGAAAAACTTAAATGGAACAACTGTTCAGGTAAACTCTATTGCCTGGTGGGATTGGGAGACAAACGAGTGGGCTAAAATTGGTGATGGGGTTACTGGTGGTTCCAAATTAATCAGATCAATTACCGAAGGTACTTCAAGATATTATCCTGTTAGTCAGCCCAATTTTTATATTGGCGGTGAATTTACCGGGGGAATCAATACTAATCAAAGTGTTGTTAACAGCAGCAATATCCTTTTCTGGAATAATAATTCTGATGAATGGGAATCTGTTGGTCAGGGAGTTGATGATCAAGTCTATGTAGTTACTCTTGCAGATCCAACTTCATTTGGTGTTCCGCTTGATGAGCAGGTGTTTGTATTTGTGGGAGGAGAATTTCAGAATTCGATAAATCCTGGCGGAAGTTCAATCGAAACAAAATACATTTCTATCTGGAACCAATTTTCACAACAATGGCTGCCGGTTGGAGGTGGAGTAGATAACATAGTTTATACGATTTCATCCAATGGTGTCGTTGGAGGAGAATTTACTACCGGTTATCTCGGACAAACAGCTTCGGTCAATTTAAATCATATTGGAAAAATTTCTCTTAGCACAGTTATAACCGGTGCCGGTCCTTTGATTTGGTCTCAGCTTGGTTTAAATGCAACAAATGATGTTGTTCGTGCTATCGAACCGGTTGGGTTATGCAGACAGGCTGGTGAAAATTTATATGTAGGCGGGGACTTTACTCAAGCCGGTTATTTTCCTGCAAATTTACTTGCAAGATGGTATTTCGGTTACACACCATGTTATTCTGGTGTTAACCTGGTTGCTGGTGGAAGTGGCGGAGGCGGAATGGGAGGTAATATTGGTGTAGCAATTTCAGGCCAGGTTTGTACGGATTTAATGACTAACAGTCTGTTTGGTGAAACTTTAATGATTGATAGCCTGGAATTCAAAGAAAATTTTCTTTTAGACAGTCTTTGGATACAACGATATTTTGATCTTTCAATTTTTCCTGCCGGAAACCCGGGAAACCCATTTGTTAGTTTTGATAGTTTGTTTATCCAGAGCAACTTCCCCGGGACAATGATTTTTACAGGTGTAGAGGACACTTCTCTTTACGTTCCAAATCCTGACGGACGCTCTATCAGTGCTAATGTAATTGTTAAAAATTATAACTTCGATGAACTTCAACCGGGCAATGTTGAATTAATTTTTGCGAATGCTGTCACAGATGCACCGGCTGTTGATATTTTTATCCAGGGGGGCGCTCAGTTAGCCGCCGATATTCCATTTGGTGAATTTGCTGATCAGATTAGTCTGTCACCCGGAAATTATACTCTGGATGTTAAAAGAAATGATAATGGTCAGCTTATAGAATCCTTCGATATTGATATTTCTTCAAATGCGGATCAATTTAATTTGCTGCTTTTATCCGGTTTTGTCGATCCATCTTCTAACCAAAATGGACCACCAATGTCACTCGATATATACGAAACAGGTATGAGTACAATTTTAGTAGGACTTGAAGAGGATGAAAGCGAACCAACAGCTCCCGAAAAATTTTCTTTATTGCAGAATTATCCTAATCCATTTAATCCAACAACAAAAATCAGTTGGCAGTCACCACACGGCAGTCATCAAACAATTAAAATTTATGATATGCTTGGAAGAGAAGTTGCAACACTTGTTGATGAATTTAAACCTGCGGGAAGTTATGAGGTTGAATTTGACGCAAGCAGTTTAACAAGTGGAGTTTACTTCTATAGAATACAGGCGGGAAATTTCTCTGAAATTAAAAAAATGGTTCTCCTGCACTAAATATTTTAGGAACAAATTTTAATGAAATAATAATTTAAGGAGCATAAAATGAAAAAATATATTTACAAATTTATGTTGGTACTAAGTTTCTTTTTCGTAATGGGCTTTGGTAAATGTAGTTTTCTTGAACATATATTCTTATCTGGAAATTATGGATCGCAAAATAATTATAATGCTGTTACAAGTGATATTGATTACTTTTATTATGCATCAAACGGAGGAATTATTTATAAATGGACAGGGGATGATGGGGATCCCTGGTCGATTAGTTATACAGTACCGGGTAATCCCGATTTACATGATATAAAATTTTCTTTTTTCCGACATTTAATATTTTGTGTTGGTGATAATGGGAGTATTGCACGGTTAGATATTGATAATTCGGTATGGGAGACTGTGTCCAGTAACGTTAATAACCATTTAAATAAAATACTGGTAGAACATTTTAGCTTTGGAAAAGTAATATTAGTCGTTGGAGGTGCTGGTACAGTGCTAAGATCTTCTGACGCGGGACAAAGCTGGATTGTTTTAGATTTTCCTACAACCGATAACCTTTATGATATAGCTGAACATTATAACTACACTCTAGAGGTAAATACAATATTTGTTTCCGGTGAAAATTACTGTTTCTATAAAAGCACAGATGATGGTGAAACGTGGGTACCAACCGGACCAAGTGATGCCCCTGTTCACGGACCTGCCAGCAGTTATAACAAAATTTACTTTTATGATGAAAATATTGGTTATGTAGGAGGACCAAACGGATTGATATTAAAAACTTTTGATGGCGGTTTAACCTGGGGAAAAAGGTATGCTTCAGACTTTCCTGAAATTAATGATTTGTTCTTTATCTCGCCAGACTCCGGCGCTGCTGTGGGACCAAACGGTATTGTTCGTTTAACTACTGATGGTGGAGATAACTGGTTCGAAGATGATTCACTTACAACGTTTCTAAACGGAGAAACGATCAAACGGATTTTCCCATTCAGTAAAAATTATGGCTTCGTTGTTGGTGAAAATGGTTTTGACATTTTTGTTGCTAAAGACTCTACATACCTTGATAGTTTGCCACGTGTAACAAGTGTTGAATATGAGGATATAATGGCTACTGATTTTCACTTATTACAGAACTATCCCAATCCATTTAATCCCACAACTAATATTGAGTACAGCATTCCAGAACAATCATACGTTGAATTAAAGGTGTATGATATTCTGGGAAATGAAGTAGCGACTTTAGTAAACGAAGAAAAGTCAATTGGTAATTACAAAGTTGATTTTAACGCGGCGGCATTTCCAAGCGGCGTTTACTTCTATAGAATACAGGCGGGTTCCTTTATCGAAACTAAGAAAATGATATTGCTCAAATAACTAAAAACAATAACTAATTACGGAGGCTAAAGTGTCTGTCGAATCCAACAGAAAAATTATGTCTGGGTATCTTGATTCCAATCATTCAGATTTAAGTATGATGGCCGAAGATGTGGTCTTTACAAATATGGCAAGCGGAGAAAAACACAACGGACCTGAAGCAGTGTCACAAATGTTAAACTTTATGTATCACGTTGCTTTTGATGCTCACGCTGAAACTAAGAATCTAATAATTAATGAAACAAATGCTGTGTTTGAAGCGGACTTTGTTGGGAAACACATTGGAGAGTTTGCAGGCACTCCAGCAACAAATAAATCTGTGAAAGTTCCGCTTTGTGTAGTCTATGATATAGAAAATGATAAAATTAAAAGAGCACGAATATACTTTGAAGGACCTGCTTTAATGACTCAGCTGAATGGGAAATAAGTGTAAGTATAACTAAGAAGATGGTGATAATAAATTACTGATATACCACTTCAGTTATGATAATTCATAATTAATTAATTTTATTTCAAATTATTAGGAGATATGTGTGAAATATTTATACTCAATGCTGTTTATACTTTATTGTATGAGCAGCCATATGAACGCTCAGATATTTGGAGGCTCGTCATTGCTGCTAGACGGTGATTTTGATTATGTTGAAGTAAATGATAGTCCAGAATTAACCCCATTGACATCAAAAATAACAATTGAAGCCTGGATAAAAACTGATGATCCTTCCTTGGTCAGAACAATAATATCAAAGTATAACAGTAATGCTGGGGTCGATCAGCTAAGTTGGGCTATTGATGTTCGTAATAATGGGATAATCTCTTTTGGTGTTTATGAGAGCTTCAATACATGGCGAACGGTACTATCAGATAGTGCACTGATTAAATCAAATGAATGGTATCATATAGCAGCAACATTTGATATTTCAAATCAAGAATTACATATATATTTAAATGGTGAAGAAGTTACAATCAACCCTTGATCCAGGAAGCGCAGGAAGTATATCATTTATTTCTGACAGTGAAACACCAGTGCGTATTGGAACAATAACTCCTATTGATGGGAATCTATCCAAATTTTGGAGCGGCAATATAGATGAAGTTAGAGTTTGGAATGTTGCTCGAACAGAATCTCAAATTCAATCCACTATGAATGATACATTGGCAGCTGATTACTATTCAACATCGGATAGTGGGTTGGTAGCATATTGGCGATGTGATGCTTTAGAGGATCTTGGGATAAATTCAGATGGTCCGGATGATATAAGAGACTTTTCAATATTTCAGAATCACGGAGATCTTGCGGGAAATGCTTCTCTTGAAAACGTTTCTAGTGTTAGATTAAATAATAATGAAATTCCATCATCCTTTAAATTGGAACAAAATTATCCAAACCCATTTAATCCTTCTACAAAAATTGAATACAGTATTCCTGAAGCATCGTTGGTTCAATTAAAAGTTTATGATGTTCTTGGTAATGAAGTTGAGACACTTATCAATGAAGAACAATCAGCGGGCACCTATCGAGCAGATTTTATTGGCAATGATCTAACCAGCGGAATTTATTTCTATAAACTGCAAGCCGGAAGTTTTGTTGAAACAAAAAAGATGATTTTGTTAAAATAATTCGCAAAGAACTTTCAGTATTTAAATCTTAAGAAAATTGAGGAATAAAATAATGTTAAAATATACACTCTCTATATTAATTTTTATTGGCGCTTCCTTTTTTATTAATGCTCAAAATAGTGTTTTGAATCTGGATGGCGATGCGGATTACGCTTTTGCGAATGATGATATAAGTCTATCACCAACGGATGCTGTTACAGTTGCGGCATGGGTAAAAATAAACTCAAACAGTTCTACAAGCAGTATTGCACGCAAAGGTGCAAGTTTTACGCCTGCATATTCACTGAACAGAGAATCCTCTAACCAATTTAAGTTCTATGTTCATTTGGGATCTTGGTTAGATTCATTTAATTCTACAACAGTAACCACTGTTGGTGAATGGTATCACATTGCAGGTATTTATAATGGGGCGGAAATTCAGATATACGTGAATGCGGTTCTTGAGGCAAGTAGGTCTCAAACCGGGTCTATATCAACGACAACTGATAATTTTTATATAGGTGGTGATGTTGGTACGGTTGGAGTGGAATGGTTTAATGGATTAATTGATGAACTCAGCGTATGGAATAAAGCTCTCACTAAATCGCAAATACAAACGGTAATGAATGACAGTCTAAGTGCTGCGTATTATCAAACAAGTGATAGCGGATTAGTCGCATATTGGAAATTTGAAGAGCTGGAAGATTTGGGTGTTAATTCAGATGGTGCAGATGATGTTCGTGATTTATCAATTAATGGAAATCACGTCGATCTGGAAGGAGATGCATTCATTGAAATTGGTGGTCCGGCAGCTGTTGAAACAATTTCAAATGAAATTCCAACCGAGTATAGTTTAGAACAAAACTATCCTAATCCATTCAACCCCTCAACAAAAATTGAATACAGAATTCCTGAAGTATCGTTTGTTCAGTTAAATGTGTATGACATTCTTGGGTAATGAAGTTGCAACACTTGTGAATGAAGAACAATCTGCCGGAAGTTACAGAGCAGATTTTTCAGCGAGCTGATCTTTCAAGCTGTATGTATATTGCAAAATTTCAAGCCGGTAATTATTACTAAAAACGATTAAGATGATACTTTTAAAATAAAATCAATTTATTTTTCAATCCTAAAGTGTAGCGCAGAATCAAACTGGGTCTACACAATTTTTCTTCAGATACTTTTCACTAATTTTGTTAAGTTAATAGTTTCAGCTTAATAATTCACCTCTCATGAAATGATTAAATTTCTTCCGCTCGGTGGTGCCGGTGAAATCGGTGCTAACTGTTACTACCTGAATATTAATGGTATCGGAATCATTCTCGATTGCGGAATGCATCCGCAGAAAACCGGGTTAGATTCCCTTCCGAAGTTTCAATTACTTGAGGATAAACCAACTGATTTTGTTTTAATTTCCCATGCTCATCAAGATCACTTAAATGCTCTTCCCTTTCTGATAAAACAATTTCCTCACTTAAAGATTATTACAACTCCACAAACACGTGCAGTGGCTGAGCTGACACTTCACAATGCAATTTCAATTCTGAAAAGACAGGTTGATGAGAGTGAGTTTGAAATTTACTCGCGTGACGAGGTGGATCTTCTTATAAAATCAATTAACTATAAATCATACAATGAAAAATTCATTCTCGAATCGATGAACAGCAGTACCTGAAATTGAAGCAGAGTTTTTTGATGCCGGACATATAATTGGCTCTGCAGGAATTTTATTAACTGTTGAAGAGAAAAAAATGTTTTTCACGGGTGATATCAATTTATCATCTCAAACTATTTTATGTGGTGCAAAATTACCAATAGAAAAAATTGACATTCTTATAACAGAATCAACCTATGGCGCAACTGACTCATCAAAACTTAAAATTTGGGAAAAAGAAGTAGAAAGTTTTTCTTCGTCAATTAACCAGGTGATAAACGGTGGTGGCTCTGTTCTTGTCCCAGTTTTTGCACTGGGAAAACTTCAGGAAATGCTTGCAATGATCTGGCTTCAGATGCAGAAGAATAAAATTACAACTGTTGATATTTATACTGCTGGAATTGGCAATAAAATAAATAGAGTATATGACTACAACCGCTACGTTGTGAATAGAAATGAAAAAGAAATATTACTATCTGAGATACCACAAATAAATTTAAACGAGTTAAAAGATTTTGATGAGCTTTTTAAGTTTCCTTGTATAGTGCTTGCATCAAGTGGAATGATGGTTGAGTTAACAAATTCATTTATGTTGGCAAAGCGATGGCTTCAGAAAATAGATTCTGCAATTTTCACAGTTGGCTATATGGACCCGTCAACTCCCGGAAGTATTGTTGCCGGGTCTAAAAGAGGTGATCAAATCCAATTGACAGATAGAGATAAGAAAATTGAAGTGAAATGTGAAATAAGAAATTTTAGATTCTCTGCTCATTCAAAAAGAGAGGAATTAGTATCAATTGTTAAAAAATTAAACCCCGAAAATGTAGTTTTGATCCACGGGGATAAAGAGGCAATTAATTGGATGGGGGCTTCAATTCTTAAGCTTTCTCCAAAGAAAAAAGTATACGCCGTCGAGAATTACAGAGAGATAATATTTGATTAATGGCACAAATTATTGATATATTGAACTAAGTAATTTTTCATTTTTTTTGCAATCAAGGGGTAAACTTGAAGCTTTTAATTAAAGAATCACGCTTCTCTTTTTCTCAAAAGTGCGTTAATCAAAAAAGTAAATTGACAATTATTGCTTTGACCAATCATGCAAATCCATTATTCATTGAATTATAAATAAAATCACTGGAGGATAAAATGTCAGGATTAAAAGAAAAACTAGGGAAAAAAATTGAGGAATGGCGTCCTCGTACTACAAAATTATTAAAAGATTACGGTGATGTAAAAGTTGGCGAGGTAACTATTTCTCAGGTCATTGGTGGTGCAAGGGGTGTTAAATCTCTAACAACAGATATTTCATATCTGGATCCGTTTGAGGGAATTCGTTTCAGAGGATTTACAATTCCGGAAGTGATGGAAAAACTTCCTAAAGTACCCGGCGGAGAGATGCCTTATGTTGAAGGATTTTTCTATCTGCTGCTTACAGGTGAAGTCCCTGATGAAAAAGATTCAAAAGAAGTTGCTGAAGAATTTAAGAAAAGGTCTAAAGTCCCACAATATGTTTATGATGTTATAAGGGCGCTTCCAGCTGATTCTCACCCAATGGCAATGTTTTCAGCTGCGATTGTAGCAATGCAAAAAGAATCGGTATTCGTAAAAGAATATAATGCTGGCTTAAACAAAATGGAATACTGGGCAGCAACTTATGAGGATGGATTGAATCTGCTTGCAAAACTTCCAACCATCGCTGCATTCATTTACAGGTTGAAATATAAAAATGGTGATATAATTAATCCGGATCCGAATATGGACCTCGGTGGCAACTTTGCTCACATGATGGGAATAAAGAAACCTTATGATGATGTATCGAGAATGTATTTCATTTTGCACAGCGATCACGAAAGCGGAAATGTAAGTGCACACGCAGGACACCTCATTGCAAGCGCTCTATCAGATGTATACTATGCAACTGCTGGAATGATAAATGGTCTTGCTGGACCACTTCACGGTTTAGCAAACGAAGAAGTATTAAGATGGACCCAAGATGTGTTTGAGAAAATGGGCGGAAAGATTCCTACTGAAGAAGAAATGAAAAAATTCGTTTGGGATACTTTGAACTCAGGACAGGTTATTCCTGGTTTCGGACACGCTGTTTTAAGAAAAACTGATCCTCGCTATATGGCACAAAGAGAATTTTGCCTGAAACATTTACCAGAGGATCCGTTATTTAAATATGTAGATGTCCTCTACAAAGTTACTCCACCAATTTTGCAGGAACAGGGTAAAGCTAAAAATCCATGGCCGAATGTTGATGCACAATCAGGTGTGATTCAGTGGTATTATGGATTAACTCAATATGAATTCTACACAGTCCTTTTTGGTGTCGGCAGAGCGCTTGGTGTGATTGCAAACATTATCTGGGACCGTGCACTTGGTTACCCGATTGAAAGACCAAAATCAATTACTACTGCAATGATGGAAGAGATTGCCGGTATAAAGAAATAGTCTTCAGTCTTTTGTAGCATGGAATATTAATCTGTGCTACAACTTAAATTAAAAATGCCATCCTTTTCGGGATGGCATTTTGTGTTTACGATAATTTGTAAAATCTTTACTTCAATAGTACCATTTTGATCGTCTTATAGTATGAACCTATATCGAGACGTGCAAAATAAACTCCGCTCGGAAAACGAGTTCCATCAAACTTGATGTTGTAACTTCCAACATCCTGAAATTGATTCACCAAGGTTGCTACTACATCTCCTGCTGGTGAAAAAACTTCCAGTCTTACGTTCTGCGGAACTCTTAAGAAATAGCTAATTGTTGTTGAAGGATTAAACGGATTTGGATAATTCTGTTCAAGCTGAAAAGCAGTTGGTCCATTTAAGGTACCGGCTTTTTCGGATATAAGAGGAATGGTATCAAAATCTTTCTGAAGAACATCAGCCATTCTATCCAGAGGCATTCCTAATTGCTGAGTAAGAAGTGTAGCATAAAGTTGTCGGAAGTCATACTTATATTTAATATCTCCGTTGTTATCAAGATCAGCTAAATCCGGGTTGGGACCATAAACCCCACCATAAACATTTCTTCCAATAACAAATAATGGTGCAGCAGTTCCGTGATCTGTACCTCCACTTCCATTTTGATTGACTCTTCTTCCAAATTCAGAGAAAGTCATCAAAACAACTTTATCCTCAATTTCAAGGAGCTTTAAATCTGTTTGGAATGCTTCAATTGCTTGTGCAACACTACCAAGTAGATTAGCATGGTTCCCAGCCTGGTTAGCATGAGTATCAAACCCACCTGCTGAGGTAAGATAGACTGGAGTCTCGAGTCCACCAGCTATTAATTCAGCAACGATTGCAAGCTGTCTTCCCAAAGAACTGTTCGGATAAGTTGCTTTATTTTCTACTGAATCTGCGGTATCCTTTATAACCTCTGCATACCTGATTGAAAGAGCAGCAATTTCTTTTATGTACTTTAACTGATTACCAGCAACTGTATTCGGTGGTGGATCGTTATCTGCAGTACTTCCATTTATCAATTGATAAAATTGGTTTGGACTCTCAAATGAAATTCCCATTGTGCCTTGACATGTACATTCAAGTAAAGCGGATTGTGATGACCCAATTTGTATTCCCATCGGGTGCTCAGGATTAATTGGATAATAATCGGGTAATACTTTTGCAAGATATCTTCCGACCCAGCCGTCATCAATTACTTCATTAGAGTCCGAAGCGCTCAACCAAATATCTGTTGATCGGAAATGTGATCTGTTAGGACTTTCATAACCGACATTTTGCACAACTGCTACCATTCCTTCATCATATAAACTTTTAAGAGGCTGCAATGAAGGATGCATTCCTGTTAGATAATTTAAATGAACTGCATCTTCCTTTTTTATACCGAGTGATGGTCGCGCATTATAATACAGATTATCTTCAATCGGTATAATGGTATTTAATCCGTCATTTCCTCCACTTAACTGAAGAAGCACAATGATCTTTCCGTTAACTGCCTGAATATTCAGGAAGGATTTTGAAAATGCTCTTATTGGAATATTGCCGAGCGCCATTGAAACTGTACCAGCTCCGGCTAACATTCCTAAATTTCGTAAAAATGATCTTCTGTCCATAATTTCCTTCCTGATTATGAAAGTTGATATTCTGATAATCTCATTAATGCTTTGAAGAACAGTTTAAGCCTGTCTTCTGCAAGAGGATCATTTGTTGACCAATCATAAACCTCAGCACCATCAAGCAATGTGGTGAGTAAATATTGTCTGCGATTTTCAGTTAGTGGATACTGGAGTAATACTTTTGCAATGTCATCGATAAGTTGAACCGCATCCTCTGAACTAGGAAAGGTTCTGGCATAGTCAACTAGATTAACCTGGAATGTTAAATTACCACCACCAGATTTTTTCCCGTTGATTACCGCATCGGTAAAAATATGTCTTGCTGGAAGAGTGGTGGTGTTAATCCAAACTTTATCTCCATCCCAACCACTAACATTTGGTGGGGCAAATAATTCCTGTTTAGTTTGTGCAGCAACCTGTCGCATATAAATATAATCAGGTGTTTCAACATTTAACTGTCGTATCGAACCTATTATCATTTCTACCGGACTCTTTATTTTTGCTCCCCGAATTTCTTCAGTATGAAACATTACCGATTTCAGCAAGGCTGATATTACTGGTTTAAGTTCATAGTTATTTTCTCGAAGTATCTGAGCCATAGCATCTACACTTTCATTATCTACATCAACGTGTACCAACTCATGATACAATTCCCGGCAAAAAAATGTTGCGGCTGCTGACTGCGTAAAAATTATATCAACGACATCATTCTGATTGAAATTACCAGTTTGGCCGAGAAATGTTTTTATTCCATCATCAAACCTGTTTTCTGAAAAGTAGGATGTTATTCCATCAACTCTCCAGCCTGTTAATGCTCTTGCTCCCTCATGAATATCAACTTCAGTATAATTTCCGATTCCAAGTGTAAAGAGCTCCATAAGTTCTCGTGCGTAGTTTTCATTTGGCGCACCTTTTCTATTTTGTATTCCGTCAAGATAGATAAGCATGGCGGGATCTATCGTTACAGCTTTAGTTAACTCAATTATGTTTCCCATTGAATGAGTACGGAATAATTGATTTTGCCAGTACATCCTTTGTGCAAGTCCAACTTTTGAAATGTCACTTACATAGTGATTGTGCCAGAATAAAACCATTCTTTCACGAACACTGTAGCCCTGAGTGATCATCAGATTGTACCACCAGTAAATCATCTCTCTCACTCTTTCAGTGTTGTTTTCATTAGTTGGATCATTGACCCAAAAACCCGGGGGATCAGGTTCTGGTTGATCGGCAAGAAGGTAGTTGTCTACAAAATCGTCAAGGGAAAGGGAAAGAGCAAACTCTACATCCTGTTTATTATAACCAAACAAGCTTCTTGAAAGGATGTGTCTTGCCGCATTTTCATCCCATACACTAATCTTATTAAAATTGGTATTGCTTTTTTCCATAGAGCCTCGCTTAGTTTTAATACGTTTTACTTCAGAAGAACGTTATATAATTGTAAATAATATGCCAAAAAATAACAGTTGATAATTCGCAACACTCGTGGTTAATTGAAAAATATCTAAGTGATTCAGTTGTAAATATTTAACTCACTTGGCACTTCTTACAGATACAATTTTGAGACGTCAAAACCTGTATCGTTAGTGATTGCTTTGTCGCTTCATTTCAAGGGTTAATCACAGGTCAAAATTGAAAATATTTCACTTGCTAAAAAGCAATTTTTACTATAAAAACTAATTCATTAAAGAATTGTGATATTGATATTTGAAGTTATCCCCTCCCTCCTTATGTGACTCTCATCAAATCTTAATACTGACACCACATTTAATATTACATTTAAAATATTTTTGATTTTAGAACGTCTTTAAATTGACCGATTTATTAATGAAGGTTTAACTAATTTTAGTTTTGCAAATTTAATTTTTTATCGACTGATGGTTTCTTCAACCATTTACAGCAAATCAACCATATATGATCAAATAATTCAAATTAAAAATGAGTTACTAATGAATAAGGTTTTATTATTTTTTTTATTGACAATATTTTTTTTTCCTGAATTAGTATCTGCACAGATAAAAGTTTATACGCTCGATGAAGCCATAAACACTGCTCTTTCAAACAACCGTGATATAGCTATATCTGTGCTGAATGCAAAAAAATCTGAGGCTGCAGTAAACGAAGCATACGGTTATGCAATGCCGACGATCGACGCAGCTGCTAGCTTTTCTCATTTTCTCGATAAACCGAAGACACCATTTCCTAATTTTCAGGCGCTCCTTACTAATGCAACCTATTCTATTTTGTTTGACGAAGGAGTTATACCAAGAGATAATAGCAAATTCGTACCCGTTGAAACTCAGCTTCAATCTTTTGTTCAAAGTAATACTTACGATGCATCATTAACGTTGACACAAATTATTTTCAGCTCAGCTGTGTTTGAAGGTATTGGTGCCTCGCAAACATATAATGATCTGGCAAAAGCTGAATTGAAAAATACTGTTTCTAAAACAGTACTATCGGTTCAAAAAGCATTCTATGGGGTACTGCTCGCAAAAGCGGTCCGTGATATAACTGATTCCAGTTTTACAAATGCACAGGAAAATTTTGAAAATGTAAAGGCTTTATATGGTCAGGGAATGGTTTCCGAGTTTGATAAACTGCAAGCAGAAGTTCAGGTTGAAAATATAAGACCAGTACTTTTAAGAATGGAAAATGTTTTGAAGTCTGCAAAGAATGGATTAAAAATCACTCTTGGAATTGACCAGTCTACAGAAATTGATGTGTCCGGAGATATTGTTTTAGAGCCCTTTGATGTCAGCGATGAGAAAGAATTGATAGCCGAAGCAATGGAATCAAACTTTAACATTAAAAGTCTTGATTTGAAAGAAACAGGTTGATGAAGCTTTTATCCAGTTAGATGTTGCAGGATACTGGCCTACTCTTGCTGGATTCGCCAACTATACTTATGCAGGCTCTTCTGATACATGGAATTTTCAGAACTATTCATACTCCACAATCGGATTAAACCTTTCAATTAATCTTTGGGAAGGGAACCGTACAAAAAATAAAGTTGAGCAATCAACAATTACATACAAGCAAACAGAAGAACAATTATTACAGTTAAAAGATTACACGACGCTGGAGGTAAAAGCGAAAGTTCAGGAATTGCTTCGTGTTAAATCTCTTGTAGAAGCGCAGGAAAGAACTGTGGAAATTGCCCAGAGAGCATATGATATTGCGGAGGTTCGCTACCAGGAAGGTACTGGCAGTCAACTTGAGATAAGAAATGCTGACCAGGAATTGCGTAATGCAAGACTTAACAGGGTACAGGCGATTCATTCATATCTAGTAACAAAGTATGAGCTTGATCAAATGCTTGGCAGAACTAATCCAGAATATTTTGCCAACTTTAAAACAGACGAAAATTAATAAATAAGAAATTATCAGGAGAATCATCCAAATGTATTTAAATATCAAAAATGTGAAGGTGCTCTCACTTCTGCCAATTGTATTTGTTCTATTTTTTATTGGATGCGGTGGTGATGAGGAACCGGCAAAAAGTATGGCTCAGATTCAACAGGAAGATGGTATACCTGTAAAGGTTGAAACTATCGAGTATATGCCTTTCGAAAAATATCAGAACTACTTTGGAAAGCTTGCTGGTATAAAAGAAGCAACCAAAAGCGCGCCCGTTTGGTGGAAGGATTGCACAAATAAACTACAAAGTCGGTGATTATGTAGAAGCAAACCAGGTTGTAGTTGAATTTCCTGTAGATGAACCCGGGTCAATGTATGAGACTGCTAAAGTTACATATGAAAATTCAAAAAGGATGTATGAACGAACGAAAGTTCTTCTTGAAGCAGGAGAAACTTCACAGGTAAATTTTGATAATGTTGAAGCTCAATATCTTGTAAACAAAAGAAACTATGAAAATGCAAAACAGTTGACCTTTATAGAAGCGCCGTTCAGCGGGACTATTATAGATATAAAAGTTAATGTAGGAGATAACGTTAATAAGGATGCCCCGCTATTTACAGTTGCTCAACTATATAAGATGAGGGTGAGAATCTGGATTACAGAAAAAGAAATTAATCAAATTAAAAAAGGATTGACTGCCGAAATAGTTTTTGGCGGAAAAACCTATACAGGAACTGTTGTTGATAAATCACTTGCTCTCGATCCGGCAAAGCAGGCCTTCTACGCAGAAGTTGAGTTTGATAATTCAAAAAAAGAAATAAAGAGCGGAGTAACGGTAGAAGTGAAAGTATTAATTTATAAAAACCCAAAAGCAATAATAATTCCGCGTAATATTGTTATGGGTGATGACGGCGGACAGTATGTGTTTGTTGATAAAGACGGTGTTGCAGAAAAAAGATATATCACTAATGCACAGGAGAGTGGTGTTGAATATGAAATTTCTAGCGGTTTGCAGGTTGGTGACAAACTTGTAGTTCACGGCGGCTCACAGTTAACTAACAATGCAAAACTAAAAGTGATTCAATAAGGAAACCAAAATGTTTTTAGCCAGAGTATCTATTAATCGTCCCGTTTTAACTACAGTTGGGATACTTATATTTTTAATTTTCGGTGCAATTGCATACTTCAGTTTGAATCTAAATCTACAGCCCGATGTTGAAATTCCATATGTTACAGTCAAAACAATTTATCCCGGGGCTGGTCCAAAAGAAATTGAAACTCTGATAACAAAAAGAATTGAAGACGCAGTATCTACAATTAGCCAGATAGAAAGAATAGAATCCTATTCACTCGATGGTGCTTCAATTATTATTATCGAGTTCCAGCTTGGCAAAGATGTAAACGTTGCAAACCAGGAAACAAAAGACAAAGTAGATGAGATCATAAATGATCTTCCTGAAGATGCTGATAAACCAGTTGTTCAAAAAATTGATATAAGATTGTTCCCGGTAGTTGATGTTGTGTTGAGTGGTAATCTTGGTCCACGTAAACTCTTTGAAATTGCAGATAAAACTTTAAAGGACAGGTTCTCTCAAATCAATGGTGTTGCAAATGTTCAGATAACAGGTGGACAGGAAAGAGAAATACGTGTTGTTCTAAATAATCGGGTTGTTTACGAAAATAACATTTCCCTGCCACAGCTTACACAGATACTTAAAGCAGCAAATATGGATATCCCTGGTGGCTATTTTCAAATTGGCGATCAGGAATATACAGTTAGACTTCAGGGACAGTTCCAGACTCCTGAAAGTATAAGCGAGATTGAAATCCCGACTGCGTTCGGACCTAAAAAAATTAGACAGCTTGCTGATGTTAAAGATTCGGGGAAAGATATAAGACAGCGTGCTACATTTTTTAACGTAAAACAAAATTTTAGAAATGAAAACGTAGTTCGTCTTGGGATAATAAAAAGCAGTGATGGAAATGTCGTAGAAGTTGCTAAAGCAATTAGAAGTTCACTACCTGAAATTCAAAGCGCATTACCCGAAGGTTCAAAACTCGAAATCGTGAATGACGCTTCAAATTTTGTTCAGAGTAGTTTTGATGACACGATGAGCAACATTTATCTCGGAGTTATTTTCACTGCACTTGTACTATTCTTATTCCTGCACGATTGGCGATCAACTTTAGTAGTTGCATTGTCAATGCCAACTTCAATCATTTCCACATTTCTTTTGCTGCAGGTTTTCGGATTATCACTAAATATGATGACTTTGATGGGATTATCTGTTTCCGTAGGTGTGCTTGTGGCAAACTCCGTGGTCGTGATTGAAAATATATTCCGTTACAAAAAGATGGGAGAATCTATAAGGCAAGCTGCATACAAAGGTACTTCGGAAGTTGGAGTTGCGGTTCTTGCTTCAACACTTACCAATATTGTTGTGTTTCTCCCTATAGCAAATATGTCATCTCTTGTTGGACTTTGGTTAAGGGAGCTTGCTCTTGCAGCAGTATTTGCTACAATATTTTCTTTGATTATGTCTTTCACATTAACTCCACTTCTTTCGTCACTTATACTTTCAAAAGAGCATGCCACAGGAAAGCTTGCGTCATGGTTTAATAAGTTTGAAGTAAAGCAAACTGAACTCTACAGAAAAATGCTTGGCTACGTTCTTCATTCTAAATTGAGAAGTACATTAATTTTAGTCGGTTCTTTTCTTCTTTTCATAATCGTGATGATGACATTCGGTCCAAAGCTTGGTTTTGAATTCATTCCTCAGACAGATGATGGTAAAATAAAAATCTCGGTTGAACTTCCCTCAGGATATAATCTTACCGAAACTGCTAAAACAGTTCGCTCAATTGAAGAAAGAGTAAAAAATCATAAAGAAGTAAAACACATTCTCACTAACCTCGGAAAACTCAGTGATCTCGATGTCGGAACAAATATGGCAAGTGTTGATGTTCAGCTTTCTGATGCAAAAGATCGTGATATAGGTTTACTTGACATGATATCTGTTTTAACTGCGGATCTTGCTGATGTTCCAAATGCAAAAATTAAAGTTGATGTTGGCTCTCGTATGGGTGGTCAGGAAGCACCGATACAATTTTTCCTACTCGGTCAGGACCTTGATGAACTTGAAAAATTAAAAGATGAAGCTGTAGAAAAATTCAAAGATGTTCCGGGACTTATAAACTTTGATAACAGCTCACGAGCCGGTAAACCTGAAATCACAATTTATCCGAAGAGAGAAAAGTTGACTGAGGTTGGACTAACGATAACTGATCTCGCTTTCACACTTCGTGCAGGTATCGAAGGAATACAATCTGCAAAATATCGTGAATCTGGCGATGAGTACGACATTACTGTTACACTTGATGATGAGTCTGTAAACTCACCTGAAAAAGCAGGGAACATTTCTGTTGCATCGAGATATGGTTCGTTCCGTTTAACCCAACTTGCTGATGTTGAATTCACAACCGGTTTTACAAAAATTCTGCATCGTGATAAATTCACATCAATAATGTTTACAGGTGCCTCAGCTCCGGGTTATCCACTTGGTAACGTCACAAATGAACTTGAAAAAAGGTGGGGCGAGCTTGATTTGCCGCCCGGTTATTCATTCAAATGGGGCGGTAACGTAAAAATGATGAACGATATGGTGCAGGATATGATCTTCGCATTCTTCCTCGCGGTTCTATTAACATATATGCTTCTGGCTGCTATACTTGAAAGCTTTTGGCAACCGGTAATGATTATGATTACTGTTGTGCTTGGCTTGCTTGGAGTTATTCTTGCATTATATATAACTAATACTGCGTTCAGTATTACATCTTTAATGTCAATAATTATGTTGATAGGAATTGTTGTGAACAACGCTATCCTAATCCTCGATTACACAAACCAGTTGCGAAGAGAACAAGGATATTCACCAAAAGATGCATTGATGGAAGCTGCACCGACAAAACTGAAACCGCAGATAATGGCTTCGATTGCAATTATACTCGGTATGCTTCCTCTAGCAATGGGAATTGGTGACGCAGGAAAAGAAATGAGAATGCCTTTGGGTATCGTTGCAATCGGTGGATTGATTGCTTCTACAATTTTAACATTGTTTGTTATTCCTGCAATTTATTATTTGACTTCTAAAGCTAAGTCTGTAGTAAAAGAAAAAGTTTAATAAATTTATAGCTGTCACGGTTCAACCGTGGCAGCGTTTTTCCCTCCAAATTTGGCTTCAACCGATTTGCTATAAATTCCTATTTTAGCACTAGCATTTCATATATTTATTTTTAAGACTATGGATGAAAAACTAAACCCAATCAAAATAGCTGGCAGCATTTTAGATAATATATTTTCAGTTGCTGATAAGTTCATTACCGGTCTCACCTCTTTTGGGAAAAAGGATGTTAGTGAACAGCTCGAAAGTTTAGCAGAAACTCTCAGACAAATTCCCGAGGAAAAAAGAAGTCTTACAAAAGAAGAATCGGATGCACTGCTGAGAATTTTTATCGCTGCGGCAAAACCAGCTTTTGCCAAACAGTTTATGAATGAGATCGATAAGGAGGTTTATTTTTCGTTTGGAAAATTTCTAAAGGAACAGCTTGAAAAAAACAGTAACACAAAAATCATCATTCACGAATACCTAAACTTTTTCCGGTTCCCTTCTCTCCTTCGGAGAATTTATACTGAGGAAAAATGGGAACCACTAATTCACGAATTAGTCACAAAGAGTAATTACAATACAAATATTCTTATCCACCAGAGACTTCGCGATTACAAAGACAAGCCACTTTTCAAAGTAATTAAGGGAAATTCTGTCACCGAGTATAGCTGGCAGAAGTCTGCGGGAATAATTTATAATTACCGCAAAGCATTTTATTCAATTATTAATAAAGAACAGAAGGTAGCTTTCCTTCTCGAGAATTGCCTGGAAATGGCTATGCTCGATCTCGCTTGTCTCACCGGCGGAATTGTAAACGTGATGATTCCCGGCAACTCTGTTGTTGAACATATCAGCTTTATTCTTAAGCAAAGCAAAGCTTCACTATTAATTGCACACGATGAAAAACATCTTTCAAAAATAAAATCCATAAAGAATGAACTTCCTGATTTAACGACCGTGGTTTTAGTTGAGGGAAATTCAAGTGAAGATTGGGTAATCAGCTTTGAAGAGTTTTTACACTCGGGAAAAGACACATCATCTGTATTTGAAAGAGACATTGATGAGCTTGCTACGATAATGTACACTTCAGGCACTACAGGCGAACCAAAAGGAATAATGTTTTCTCAAACAAACATCGTTTATAAAAGATTCTGCCGAGCAATGGCAATTCCAGAAATCGGTGATGAAGACAGATTTATTTGCTTCCTTCCTTTATATCATACTTTCGGACGATACCTGGAAATGATGGGAAGCGTTTTCTGGGCTGCTGAATATTGCTTCCTCGAAAATCCTTCCGTTGAAGCGATGATTTCAAATATGCAGCTTGTCAAGCCGACAATTTTCATCAGCATTCCCAAAAAATGGATGCAGCTTTATGATTATGTAACAAGTAAAGTTGATATCGAACTAGATGAGCATCAAAAAATAAAAAATGAACTGGATAAAATTACTGGCGGTCAATTAAAATGGGGACTGTCTGCAGCTGGATATCTGCCTCCTGATATTTTTTTGTTTTTCCAGAAATACGGTGTTGAGCTTATGAGTGGCTTCGGGATGACTGAAGCTACAGGAGGAATAACAATGACACCCTGGAAACAATACAAGCCAAACTCACTCGGGAAAGCTTTACCGGGAATTGAAATAAAGCTTGGTGATGATGGAGAGATTCTTATAAAAGGTCCATATGTGATGCTTGGATATTATGATATTGATAACAAAGAAACTTTTACAGAAGACGGATGGCTGCCAAGCGGTGACATAATGAAAATGGATGAAGATGGTTTTATTGAAATCATCGATCGTAAAAAAGAAATATATAAGAATATCAGAGGTGAAACTGTTGCTCCACAGAAAATTGAAAACTTATTCAGAGATTTTGAAAATGTAAAGCAGGTTTTTCTTGTTGGAGACCACAGACCATTCAACACAATTCTTATCTATCCAAATTTAGAAGAAGCAAATTCCCTTCTCTTAAATATGGATGAAAAACAAAAGCAGGAATATTTCTCCTCATTGATTGTAACCGTAAATAAGTTTCTCGCTCCCTTTGAGAGAATTATAGATTTCAGAATTATCGACAGACCTTTTGATGATGCACACGGTGAACTGACACCAAAGCAAACGTATAAACGAAAAATAATCGAGAAAAATTTTTCGGATCTGATTCAGACGATGTACGCTAAAAATGATACCAGCGTTTTCGTCGGTACGATGGAAGTAAAAATCCCAAACTGGTTTTTGAGAGAGAAAGGTTGTCTTGGGAGAGATATAATTGCAAATGAAGAGAGTATATCTATTCCAAAGTTAGGCCTTTCATTAAAAGTTTTTAAAACTGAAGAAAAAAAACTGTTCCGGATAGGAAGTTTTTATTACTCAATAAATTCACATTTCATTGATTTTCAATTGCTACTTATTGATCCGTTATTATGGATTGGTAATTATGAGTTGACAAATTTCACCGGAGATGCGATTGTTCAATGGCATAGGCAAATTAAGGAATCAACTCAAATACAATTTCATTCAATTGCTGAAAGACCAACACCTGCTGAAAATAATGTTATTAATTTCCATAAAATTTTGAAATCATCTGAATACTCACTTCAAGGTATTCATATTGCGTATAGTTTATTTTTATCAGATGCTACAAACATTTCATTCAAGACTATAGAATATTTTAATAATATACTAGATGATCCAAAACATAACCATTATAAATTAGTATTCAGCCTGCTTTCCAGACCAAACATTGTAACTGACACTGGTCTGAAAAGAAAACAATTCTCATCGATTATAAAAGGAACTGATGAAAGAAAATTTGGCGAACTTTTTAATTCATTCCTCAGAGAGGATAGATTTCTACTTAACTCTGAACTCGCACATCACATTGCTGTTAATTCAAGAGGCGAAAAGAGATTAGACCACATTGAAAAGTTTATTGAAAATGAGTGGGAACAATCAGATAATAATGAACCAATAGAAAAAACAAATTTCGTTCATTATTTTGAATTGATAACTGCCTACGGTGTAACTCACCCCCAGCTTTACCGAAGAATTAGAAGATTTCTAACTCATATTTCAGCGCTTGAAGAAAATCCAGAATTAAAATCGTTTTCTGATTCAAGTCTTGATGCTTTAAATATAGGGTTTCGGGAATGGTTGGGACCAAACCAGAGAATAGCAGTGGATTTAGAAACAGGTGAAGAATATAATTGGGAAGATGTTATTTCATTTGAAGAAGGTATTGATCCTGATGACAGACAAAGGTTAAAAAATGCTATTTCTAAAATTGCTGTAATTAAAGAATCTGTATTTATGTTTTCAAAAGGTTTTCTTATCAGACTTGATGATATTCTTCCCGGTGGAATCTGGATCAGCAAGCTTGAACTAAGATCAGATAAATCAATTTACAGAATTACTGTTCAGACGAGATTCCAGGGTGCATTTGACTTAACAATCCATTTGAATAGAAACTTACCTCCTGCAAAAGTAAAAGAAGAAATTAAGTGGTTAATAGTCGGTGGAATGAACAAAAGAGGTGAGAGACTACTTCCTCATTTCGGGGGATATTGGGAAGAATATGAACTTTGGACAGAAGCATTCGTTCCGCGAGATAGTGTTGCCCGATTTCTTGAAAAAGAAAACAGGAAAAATGAGGATGAAGCCAGGCAACGGTTACGCGAACTCTGGCCGCACTTTGTATGGAATTCTTCTGCAGCTTATATGAATTTCTGGGACGTAACTAATTATAAAATTCAACTTGACAACCCACATCCGGAAAATGTAACCGTCCCTACCCACGATTACCAAACAGGCACTTTACTTTATTCGGTTTCAAAAAGAACTGTTTCCGACTCACCAAAAATTTTCTTTACTAATTTCTATAAACTTTTTATTAATGAAACACTTGATAAGTATTCATTTCTAGATAAGAAGTCTATCTGGAATTATATTTTTTCAGGAGTAACTGAGACTGAAGGCGAGGAAAGGGCTATAAATCTTATAAATAGATTTATTAAAGAAATTGAATCAGACAACACCGTCAAAAACAAAAAAGAAATAATTAATAGGGCAAAAGAATTTGTTAAGAGTGTGAAAGATGATGGTTTTATACCAAAAAATGTTTTCTTTGCAATAAAAAGATTTCATCGCTGGAGAGCCTTGAATCCAGACGCCGACAGAAATGCTCAAGCTCAAATGTTGTATGAATTATATGAAACATATCAGTTGTTTGATTTCGAAAAAGACTATGCAACAACAAGATCTAAGTTCTTCTTGAATACTGCCTTTGCTGAATCATCCGAAACAATAAAGAATGCTCTAAAGGATATAAATCAAAAATTGCGTTCTGGAGAAGTCAGTGGTGAAAAATCACAGCAACTTTATTCTGAACTCCTCTCTCTTCCAAACTTAACTGAAGAAGAAACATTCTTTTTAACAAGATTAAATTATCCTTATCTAAAACCACAGGATACCGCAGCATTGATACGTGGAGAAAGTTTTGGTGAAGATACATCGAATCTCGTTGTTCAATTAACTGATGAGGAAGGAAATCCATTCCTTATACGCAGTCCAATTTCTCCAAAAGAAATATCACGGCTACATTCATTGTTTTTAGAATCGAATCTGATTGTTAACTTCAGACCTGAGCACAGATTTCTTGTTGCTCTTTCTGAAAGAGGTTTTATTATCGGTGGATTGTTTTATGAAATGATAGATGAGCAGACCGTTCATATGGAAAAAATTGTTGTGTCAGTCCGTTACAGAAAAACAGGAATAAGTGAAAGTTTGATGAGTGAATTTCTTAAAAGATTAAAAAGTGAACATATCCAGTATGTAACAACAGGATTTTTCAGACCGGAATATTTTTACAAATTCGGGTTTAAGGTTGAGAAAAAATATTCTGGATTGTTTTTAGATTTACAGAAAATGAATGAAAAAGAATCTGTTGGTTTTCCAAAATAATCTGAAAAATAATTACCTTTCTATAATAGATAAATAACCTTTTTAAGTTAAAATCCGGAGCACTTTTGAGTAGAGAAATATATCGTTGGTACAGTCCGAATCTCAACAAAGAAATGGAAATTGTTGTTTACGGACATTATGGTTTTGCACTTTTAATGTTTCCAACCGCAGCGGCAGATTTTTTAGAGTATGAAAGATTTAAATTGATTGATAGTATCGGCTGGTTTCTTGGTGAAGGAAAGGTAAAAGCATTTTCAATTAACAGTATTAATAACGAAAGTTGGCTGAATAACAACATGCACCCGGCAGATAAAGCATTACGCCATCAGCAATATAATAAATACGTGGTTGAGGAAGTTGTTCCATTTATACACCAGCATAGTAAGGGACTTGTTCCGATTATTACGACCGGTGCATCGCTCGGTGCGCTTCATGCAATTAATAATTTTTTAAGGCGACCCGATATATTTTCCGGTACAATTGCAATGAGCGGTACTTACGATCTTAAATATTACAGCAAAGGTTATTTTGATGAGAATGTTCATTTCAACTCACCTGTTCACTATCTACCGGGCTGGAATGATAAATATATGCTTGAGAAAATTAGAAATGGAAAAATTATTATCGCATCAGGACAGGGAGATTACGAGGACCCTAATGCATCCCGGAAACTATCAGATATTCTTCACTCGAAAGGTGTTAACCACTGGCTTGACTTATGGGGCCACGATATTAAACACGAGTGGTCAACATGGTTAAGGATGCTTCCTTATTTTCTCAGTAAGTTTGATTGATGATTTTTTCTAATCAATAATTGAAATCATGACCTGGAAAAGTTTTTTTCAAAACAGCAGAACAAGAACAGAATTTATTATCACTCTTATTGTGTTAGTCGCTTTGATGCTCACTTTCTCACAATTCCTGGCATTCATAGAAAAAAGAAATGGAGTGGTTCTGAATGATCCAATTCTTAATCTCTTAATTCCAGTTGATTTGACCTGGTGGACTTTTGCCTTAATCTATTTTTCACTAATTCTTTTTTTGGTTAATGTCATTAAAAATCCTAAAAAGCTGATGATAGCATTACAAGCTTATGGATTGATGGTAGCTTTCAGGGTAATTGCGATGTATCTTACTCCTTTTTCCGCACCTGAAAAACTTATTCTGCTCAATGATCCATTTGTCCAGCTATTTGGCGAGGGAGATATCCTGACAAAGGATTTATTTTTTTCAGGACACACAGGAACATTATTTTTATTATTTCTTATGGTTGAGAATAAAAAACTAAAAGTAATTTTTCTCTCAGCAACAATTATTGTAGGCTCGGCTGTCTTATTTCAACACGTGCATTACAGCATTGATGTTTTTGTGGCTCCATTTGTGGCTTATGCATCGTATCGAATCATTAAATATTTGCATATAAAATTTTCAAATGATAAAGTACAATAAATATTGAGATACTTTTTATGAAAGAAGAGAAACAACCGGTTCGTGAAATAATTAAGTTCGTGGAAAAAGATTTTTCAATTAGTGATAACTATTCCTTAATCCCATCGACTGATATCGATTCATTAAATGAGTTTAGAAAATACCTGACAAAAGAGTTGAGGATTTTATTAGACGAGAAATTTGATACTTTAGTAAACATTCTCTACCGGATTGACATCAGCGAAAAAAAGTTAAATCAATTATTTTCTGGTAAAAACAGAGATTATATTCCGGCGGTTTTGTCAGATCTAATTATTGATCGGCAACTTCAAAAGATTAAATTGAGAAAATTGTACAAAGAAGGAAAACTTTAAACAAATTATTAAGTTGTTGTAATTTCTTCTCCAATATTTTTGACTGTTTAGTGTGAGTCGTGGTAATTTTTTCCAACGAAGTAATCATCAGGTATTATTGCTTATAATAAAATAAGTAATTAGCTTTAAAACAATGCTTAGACCATTTTATTTATATGATATACTTACCAATTTACACTTCATATTCGATTGTCGCATATTCCAGAATTTCAGTATTAAAAAAATTCGCTAAGAGAGGTAAAGAGGGCGCAAATGTCATTTCTAAATAGTAAAAAGCTAAGAGAACTCGAGAGCGAGAATGAAGAGCTAAAAAAACTTGTTGATAACTTTTCCGAGAGGGAGGAACAGCTCAAACATTTTGATGACTTAGTTAAAAAAGCACGCTTAGAGTATGCTGAAATAGCAACAAAGAAAGATCAAACTGCAGAAAAACTGGAATCTCTTGAAAAAGACAAAGTAAAACTGATCAAAGAGTTGCATAAAATTACCCTGGAAATAAAACAGCTCAGGGAAATGAAAATAACTGAAAACAATCAGATTATTTCATTAAGAAACGCTATTAATAACAATAACGAAAACGTAATAGATAGTTCATTAAAATCCAGACTTCTTATTTCTAACGAAATCCAGGCCGCCGAAAAAAGAAAGAACGACATCGCTCTGGAAACATTTCAACTAAGAAAAAAATTTGAATCGATTGAGAATAAAATAAATGATGGTAAAAAAGTTGTTGACAGGCTCAATGCTGATATTGAAAGAAAGAAAGAAGAAATCAGCAGCTTGATGGAAAGGAAGAGCTTGTTGACTGAGAATCAGAATAAAAATCAGGTGTCAGGTTTAGACAAACAAAATACTGAAGAATTTAAGACACGGATATCGATTCTCTCAAATCAGGAGAAAGAACTTTCTGATAAAATAACAGATCGTAAGAATCAGCTTGATGATTTAGAGCGACAGATTGTTAGAAACAAAATAATTTTAAAAACCCAACCAGACTCACCAAAAGAAGGACTCCATCTTGAACTTGATATAAAAATCAAGAACCAGGAAGCACAACTAATTGCATTAACGGAAGAACTCAATGCTAAATCAGAACTTCGCAAAGAAATAGACACGGAGAATAAAAAAGTAATAGAAGAACTCAAATCCGGAAGGGAAGAACTGGCTAAGTTAAATGAATCGATTGAAATTGGAACTATAAGATTAACTGATCTTGACTATAGTTTAACCATCCTGGAAAATGAATTCGATAAGTTAAGTAAAGAAATTTCCGATAAGATGGATATCCGAGAAAAGATTGACATACAGATAAAAGAGAAAAAGATTCAGAAAGTTGAGTTCGAAGATATTCTGAAAGATTTGAAAGAAACTACGACAATACTAGCTCAGCTAAAAAATGATATTGAAACCGGAAGCGGACAATCTGCAAAGAGATTTACAGGAGTGCTTCAATATTACAGCACAATGATAAATGATGTTTATAAGAAGAAATCTGTTCTTGAGAGAGAATTGATCCAAAAAGAAAAAGATTTAAAAGACAAACAGCAATTAATTGATGTAAAACAGTCTGAGCTTAACGAGATGGAAAACATTTTGTTTGTCAGACATCGTAGGTCTGAGACTATTCGAGACTTAACACGCGCAATAATTGAACAGAGGGGGATACTGGAAAAAAGCGGTTTCAGTGTTGAGGGAATAGACCATAAGAATCTGAATGTGCTAAACGAATCAATTTCTCAGAAGAAACTTATTGAATACGAAAATGCTTTGAAAGAAATAATAAGCAGTTCAGATAAATATGCTTCAGATCTGATAACAAAGCGAACTTCACTTGAAAAAGAAATAGCAGATAATAAAAACAGATTAAACGAATTGAATCAAAATATAAGACATTCAACTAGCGAGTTTTCCGAATTAAAGAATTCAGTAAGTAAACTGAAAATTGAACATGAAGATCACCGTGTTTCCATGAATAAATTGGCTGCTGTAAAAACAAAGCTTGAAGATCAAATTGATAATTATAAACTTGTAATTGATAAGTATATTAAGATAAAAGAAAAGATAAGAGAAGAACAGGAAATGATAAAAATGAGAAGAGATGATATTTTATCTGCGAAAGCTTCTAAGAATATTAATGACACAAGTAAAACTTTGGAACAGCATAACCCTAAATGGATTAAACTTTAAACTGTCCCTTTAAATATTTTCCGTTCCTTTGTGTCAACAAACCAGTAAACAACAAATAGATTTAATTAATTTCTAACCTAATGCTTTCATTTATGTTTATTAAAAACATTCAGCTAATTAAAAGACTATTCTTTTTTATACTGCTGCCATCTATGCTTTCGGCACAGCAATTTAATCCGCCAGAATGGAGTTATAATAAAGCAATATATGAAGTTAATATTCGACAGTACACAAAGGAAGGAAATTTTAAAGCTTTTGAAAAGCATTTACCAAAGCTTAAAGAACTCGGTGCTGATATTTTATGGCTTATGCCTATTAATCCAATCGGAGAAAAGAACAGAAAAGGAACTCTTGGAAGCTACTATTCTGTTAAAGATTATAAAGCAGTCAATCCCGAATTTGGAACTTTGGAAGAATTTAAATCTTTAGTAAAGATGATTCATAAAATGGGGATGTACGTAATCATTGATTGGGTAGCTAATCATACTGCCTGGGATAACGAATGGATTATTGATCATCCTGAATTTTACACGAAAGATTCTCTGGGGAATATTATCCCACCGAATAATGATTGGACTGATGTCGCTGATTTAAATTATGATAATCAAGAACTGTGGGTTGAAATGATAGACGCACTAAAATTCTGGGTAAAAGAATGTGACATTGATGGTTTTCGTTGTGATGTTGCCGGAATGGTCCCAATAGAATTCTGGATTGAAGCAAGAACTGAATTACAAAAGATTAAAGATGTTTTCATGCTAGCTGAGTGGGATACTCCTGAAATTCATTTAGTCTTTGATATGACTTATGATTGGAAAATTCACGATATCATAAATGGGATTGCTAAAAAAGAAAAAACTGTTGATGATTTAATACAGCAAATTGAAAAAAACAAAACTGATTTCCCTAAAAATGCTTTCAGAATGCAATTCACCTCAAATCACGATAAGAATAGCTGGAATGGAACTGTTTTTGAAAGATTGGGAGATGGTGTAGAGACTTTTGCAGCATTAACAAGTGTTATCCCGGATATGCCGCTAGTATATTCAGGTCAGGAGGCAGGTAATTCCAAACGACTTTCTTTCTTTGACAAGGATACTATTCAATGGAAAGATTCTAAGCTGTTCAATATTTATTCAAAACTATTCCATTTAAAAAAGAACAATAAAGCTCTTTTCAATGGAGATCGTGGTGGGGAGATGGTTTTTCTAGAATGCACAAACGAAGAAAATATTTTTGCATTCACAAGAAAAGCCGACCAGGATAAAATTCTTGCGATCTTTAATCTTTCAGATAAACCGATTGAATTTGATTTAATTGGGGACAACGCTTCAAGGATCCTATAGAAACCTTTTTACGAGTGAGTTGGAATCATTCTTATCAAAAGAATCCTACAACTTCCGACCATGGGAATACAGAATATTCACTAAATAATTTCTTCCTCATTAACACTTCTTACTGTCGATTTTATTAATATCTGATGAATAATTCATTATACACTTGTCGATTTTAGTTGTTTGATATATATCACGTACCACTCAACATCTATTCATTTTTAGCCATTTTCGAGATCTAATCTTTTCCAACATATCCGAAGATTTCAGGCAAGGAATTTGTCTTCTATAAAATCAGAAACAGAGGACAATAAAATGAAATTAAATCTAAAAATACTATTCATACCAATTCTACTATTTGGGACTACCCAATTAATAGCACAGCCATCAGTCAGTTTTTACTTTACGACTGCTATTCCCGTCAATGAATACCAGAATTTTGATAACGAAGTAGGATACGGAGGAAATCTTGAATTTTTCTTTATGTCCCCTTCCAAATCAAAACCCATCGGGATCGGTGCAAGTATATCATACTTTGGTCAGGGACTTTATTTTTATGATGACCCTTGTAATTGCGAAACATACTTGAGTAACAATCGCGCAAATAATTTTATTAACCTTAATATGATTCTCCAGGTTGCACCAACAGGTGGGACAGTCAGACCTTATCTGGAAACTTTATTCGGAGGAAGTTATATATTCTCAAACACTGAGGTTCTCACATTAAACTATACATCCGTCAATCTTTATGTTGACGATTGGGCATGGACTTACGGAGTTGGTGGAGGATTAAAATTTCTCCTCGGTCCTGAAGAAAATGGTTCTTTATTTCTTGATTTAAAAGGAAGATATTTAATGAGCTCAGATGTCTATTTACTCGACCGAAATTCTATTCGTTATGCCAACGATAGATTTTATTATGATGTAAATAAATCTCAAATAAACTTTGTAGCAGTGCAGATTGGTATAGTGTTTTATTTCAGATAAAATCGACCACAGATACTCAAATTTATCCATACATCAATATATTCCCACCTATTAAGGATTAATTTCTTTTCTTGTAACAATTACAATTACAGCTCCGTCTTTATAATAAATGATAAGCACAGCAAAGTTTGATTATCTCATCAAACAGCATAAAAAGAAAATTTATAATTATGCTATTTATATGATGAGAAACCAGATGGACGCAGAGGATATTACCCAAGAGGTTCTGATTCGTACTTGGAAGAACATTAATAAGTTCAATTTCTATGCGGCTAAAAGTTGGATGATGAGAACGACACACAACTTGTGTATTGACTACTTACGAAAAAATAAAAAGATGAATTACAATGAAGTTCGGATTGAAGAAGAATACCACGAAGAAATTGCTGATAATGCTATCGAAGGAAATCCGGAAAGATTAGTTGATAAAGTTTTCACAGATGATGAAATAAAGACAGCGATCGAAAGACTTCCGGAAAGAATAAGAAGTCCATTTGTTTTGTATGAATTACAGGAACTTAAATACAAAGAAATTAGCAAAATATTAGATGTGCCTCTTAACACGGTCAAAGTGAATATTATGAGAGCAAGAAAACAGCTTCAGAAAGAACTAAAAAAATATGCAGATGAACGAGTTAAATAAAAACCTAATTGACAAAATTATAAGTGTTGCGTATGGTGATTCGGGATTCATTGATTGGATTTATATTCACTTTAAAGCAATAACGAGTGATGAAGTTAAATCGCTTTTGAACGAATACTACAAAATCGGCGAAAGCAGTTCATGGTCTAAAGCAAGAAGATATACCTGAACAAATATTAGAGAAAACTAAAGACATCACGGGTAGTACCAATTCTAGCGAGTCGTTTCTTTCACGAACAGCATACTCTCTTTATTATTTTTTCGGAAAGAAAGCAATTCCGGCAACTGTGTTTGCAATATTAGCGTTGTTTATTATTTCAGTTTTTCTTTTTAGAAATCCAACGCCTGCACATAAATATTCCAAGGCTGAAATTGAACTTGCGGAGAAACAATTAAAGAAATCGCTAGCCATTGTGGGAAAAGCTTTCCAAAATGCTGAGAATAGTTTTAACAAAGAAGTTTTAAAAGATCAAATAAACAAAAACCTGAACAGGGGTTATTATTTAGTTAACAATATCTTAATTGGAGGATAGAATGAAAACATTTAAATCAATCGCATTGTTAGTTTTTATTTTCGCTTTGCAGGTAGTCGCTCAAAGTAGTGACGTAACAAAAGAACCTGGTTACGTGGATTTCGGAGACCTGGCGAAGTTTGAACAATCTACAGGCGTTACAGAAGTTTTACTTGATGAAGATTTGCTATCCGTTCTGGCTGATATATCAACTGATGAAGATCCGAATGTTATGGAAATTTTAGCAGGTTTAAAGCTTGTAAAAGCAAATGTTTTTGAAGTAAATGAAAAAAATATAACCGAGCTGGAAGCAAAAGTAAATACTATCGATTCAAAACTTATGAATTCCGGTTGGAAGCGAATAGTAAAAACCAGAAGCGATAATGAAATGGCTAATGTTTACATAAAACAAGGAAGTAATAAAAAAATTGTCGGACTCGTGGTTACTTCTGTTGAAAATGATGACGAAGCTGCTTTTGTAAATATTGTTGGAACAATTGACCTTGCTACAATCGGTAAGCTCGGTAAACAGTTTAATATCCCACAGCTCAATGGTGTTAATCATAACAAAGAGGAAGAAAATGAAAATTAAAGTATTTTTTCTTTCTTTTATCTTATTGTTCACTTTGAATAGCTGTATTGATGTAAATGACGAATATGTAAACGTTCGTAATAAAGTAATTGAAAATTTTGGTGATGATTATAAATCTGAAGTTCAGTTCTCTTTGGGTTCTGTTGGAATAACCGTTTCAAGCTGGATAGTGAATACTTCAGAAAATGATGACCTGGCTTCTGACATACTGGATGATGTTTCCTCAATCCAGGTTGGAGTATATCAAAAATTGAAAGGTAGCTCAACTCCCAATATTTCTACCCTTCATGATATTGAAAAAAATATGCTTGAAAGCGGATGGAAATCCATAGTTATGAGTAGTGAAGATAATGATCTATCTGCAGTTTATGTAAGAAAAAATTCCCAAGAAATTCTTAATCGGTTATTCATTATAAATTATGATGGCGAAGAACTTGTATTGGTTGAAGTTAAGGGAGATATTAAGGAAGCGGTCTCAACCGTGATCAGAGAAAAAGGAATGAAAGTTAATATATAAAAGGAATTATTGCAGGGACTGCTTTTTTATAATCAACATACTTTTCACCAAAATGTTGAATAAGCAGTCCTTCTTCAACCTTTGTTCTGAAAATTGTACCAATAAAATAAAAGACAATAGCCACTAATAATGCCCACCATTGCGAAAGTGAAAATCCAGTAATTATAAGCAGACCAAACATACCTGAATAAATTGGATGACGAACAATTTTATATGGTCCTGAGACAATAAGTTCATGCCCCTCAATAATTCTTGCACGCATATCCCACTGTTTTCCTAAAGTTTTTACTGCTGTCAATGTAATCCAAAGGGAAAATGACGCTAAACAAAGATTAATAATAGCGAGAATAACAGCAACAGAGATACTCATTGAAATGATATGGGAAAAGAATTCACGTCTAACGCCAAATACAAGTCCATAGCCAATTGCTTGCAAAATAAAACCAACTACTGCTAACTTGCTACGTTTCATTTCTCTTTGAGCAATACGTCGTTTGAGAATAATGAATCCAAAGAAAAATATTATCCACGAGATAATAGTTACAGCAACAGTAAACTGATTTATAATAATATTAATATCCATCTCCATCTATCCCTAATGTGAATTTCTTTAAAATGTAACTGTTTAAAATATAATAAATGAAAAAAATATATAATTATTTGATGCTTTAATTTTATTATATTCCTTTTGATATAAAAATCATAGGAAACAAAATGACAGATGACAAAATAAGAGCAAAAGTTCAGCTGGGAATATCAAAACCTGCTTCAGAAATTTTTGAATCTATTGTTGAACCCGAAAAGATGGGTAAATATTTTATTTCTGGCAGCACCGGAAAAATGGAAAGCGGAAAAACACTTACCTGGACCTGGACTGACTACGAAGGTGAGCACGAAGTAAAAGTTGGGAAGATCGAAAAAGACAAAGTTGTATCTTTCGAATGGAGTGGAAGCGGAGTTAATTGTGTTGTTGTTATTACTATTGAAGAGAAAGGTGAAAACAAAACTCTAGTTAAAATAACTGAATCGGACTGGCCAGCAGATTACAAAGGTGCAAACCAATGTATGGGACAGGTAGAAGGATGGACACACTTCCTTTGCTGTATGAAAGCATATCTGGAGTACGGAATTAATTTAAGAGTTGGTGCATATTCATAAAACTATTATAAAAGCAAGGAGGTACTACTATGGCTGTAAAACCTATTCCTGAAAACTATCCAAGAGTCTCACCTTACCTTATTGTAAAGAATGTTGAAGAATCGATGGATTTTATTCAATATGTGTTCGATGGAAAAGTACGCGAGAAAATGAAAACACCTAACGGTTCAGTAAATCATGGAGAAATAAGTATTGGTGATTCAGTAATTATGATGGGCAGAGCGACGGAGAGTCACGAACCCCAAAACGTTATGCTTTATATTTACGTTGATGATACAGATGCAGCTTATAAGCGTGCACTCGAAAAAGGTGCGGAATCTGTTATGGAACATGCTGATCAATTTTACGGAGATCGAAATGCAGGTGTAAAAGATAAAGATGGGATAAGCTGGTGGATGGCGTCTCACGTTGAAGATATTTCTCCCAAAGAACTACAGAGAAGAAACGAAGCAAGATCCAAAAATACTTAGTCGAAAACCTGATCTTTTTTGTTACCAAATGTACACACTGTAATTTCTCGAAAGAATTGTTATATTCAAATATCTTAGCGTTTACTGTAAATCTTCTATTGATGCTATTAGAAGTATAATTTTATAGATAATATAAGGAATGTATCATGCCTATATTTATGGATCGTCATGATATAAAGGGGATTACAGCAAAACATGTTTCTGAAGTCCACCAGGCAGATCTTAAAGTTCAGGACAAATTTGGTTGCAAAACACTTACATATTGGTTTGATGAGAAAACGGGGATGGCATTTTGCCTCGTTGATGCACCTGAGAAAAATGCTGTTGTTGAAATGCACAACAATGCGCACGGAGTAATTCCAAATCAGATCATTGAAGTAGAAGCACATCTTGTAGAAGCATTTTTAGGAAGAATAGCAGATCCTAAACAACCAGCCTCTGAACCTGAATTGATAATCAATGAATCAGCAGTTAGAACAATTATGTATATCGAGTTCCAGATGAATGAATTCCTTTATCAAAGAAAACAAAACAGTAAAAATCCTACCGGCCTGGATGCTTTCAATAATTTCATTCACAAAACGATGCAAGAAAAAGGTTGCAGGAAAATAAAAGATACCGATGATGGATTTCTAGCTTCATTCACTTCTGTAGATAATGCAATTAAATGTGCAATTGAAATACAAAGAAAATTTAAAGAGCACAACAAGCACACTTCAAAAGCAAAAATAAAAGCGGCTATAGGTATTAGTTCAGGAGCACCTGTAACCGAAAGAGAAGATTTATTTGGTAAAACTATCTGGCAGGCTAAACGACTTTGCTATATTGCAGATGATGGACAAATATTAATTTCTTCTGAAATTTCGGGCATCCGATTCAACGATAATTTAGTTAAATCATTAAAACCAGATGAAGAAAAGTTCCTCAATCAACTTTTAGATATCACAGACAAATTCTGGAACCGGGTAAATTTCAAAGTTGGCGATTATTCAAAACAAATTGGAGTTAGTCAATCGCAGCTTTACAGGAAAACTCTTTCATTAACCGGAATTTCTCCAAATGAATTCATCCGCGAGTTCAGACTAAAAAAAGCTCTCAAGCTGATCGAAAAACACAAAGGCAATATTTCAGAAGTTGCTTTTGAAGCAGGATTCAGTAACCCCTCTTACTTTACACAATGTTTTCACAAAAGATTTGGTCTGCTTCCTTCAGAATACGAGTCTTTTGTTTCCTGATATTCAATAGTGAATAATTTTTAATATTAATTGACCGAATACTGATAGACTTCCCTCTAAAACATTCCTACTTTCGTAACGAATTAATTAAATAAAAACTATCCGGAGGCTAAATGAAAAGGATCGCTTTTTTCATTTATGGAACTGTTTGCTATGCGATCACTTTAATTACATTCGCATATGCAATTGGGTTTGTTGGAAACTTTGTTGTATCAAAATCAATAGACGTCGGTAATCAGGATGGAACGGGAGCAGCACTCCTTGTAAATATTTTGTTGCTTTCCTTTTTTGCAATTCAACATAGCGTAATGGCTAGACGAGGATTTAAAAGATGGTGGACAAGGATTGTTCCAAAACCAATTGAACGAAGCACATATGTTTTATTTTCAAGTTTTGCACTTATCCTTCTTTTTTATTTCTGGCGACCGATGACAAATACTTTTTGGAACTCACAAGGCACATTCCTGGCTCCAATTCTTACAGCGCTATATTTTGCCGGATGGGCTATTGTTCTACTCGGCACTTTTCTAATCAATCATTTTAATTTATTTGGAATGCATCAGGTTTACCAGACTTTGAGAAACAAGGAATTATCAAATCCGAAATTTGTAGTGCCATTTTTCTATAAAGTTGTTAGGCATCCCTTGATGGTTGGGTTTATGATTGCATTCTGGGCCTCACCAGTTATGACTATCGGACATTTGCTTTTTGCATTGGCTACAACAGGTTACATACTCGTAGCAATCCAGCTTGAGGAAAAAGATCTTGTTACTTTTCACGGCGAACAATACAGAAGATACCAACGTGAAGTGTCACAAATTATTCCTATGCCGCCTAAAAAACATGGTTTTGCAGAAAATATCCACTAAGGATAATTTATTATCAAACATAAACTAATGGAGGTTTATAATGCCGTTATTCATGGATGTTCATAAAGGTATGAATGATTTAACAGCTGATGCTGTATTCAATGCACACAAAAAAGATCTCGAAAAACAGGGGAAGTATGGAGTTAAGTATTTGAAATACTGGTATAACGAAAAGGATGGAAATGTATTTTGTCTATCCGAAGCTCCCAATAAGGAATCTGCTTTAAAGGTTCATAAAGAAGCTCATGGACTTATGCCTGAAGATATAGTAGAAGTAAAAGAAGGGGCATGATCTTTTTTAAATACAGAGATCTTCACTCCCCGGTTGCATCCGGGGATTTTTATTTTTCGTGAAAAATCATCATCTGCAATTTCCAATCAGCTTTATCCTTCCTTGTAAAAACATATGTGTAAGTTCCTTCCAACTTATCGCTGGTTTTGTTGCCGTAATCATCGTAAACATCAGCTGTGAATTCGCCGATTGACCAGGCGATATCATCTTCAACCTTCGAATGTAGTTCTTTTGTATCTTCAACTTTATGCGCAGGCGGATTCGTTTTTAAAACTGTCGCTGCCATTTTATCTCTTCCATATTGTAACTGGTAAGGAGATTTAAAAAATGCATCTGGTTGAAGGAGCGAAACCATTTCGTTAACATTTTCTTTGTTCCATGCCTGGTTAAATTGTTTGGAGAGAATATCGGTGAGGGAACTTTGGCAATTCGCGACTGAGCTTAATATTAAAAAAATAAGTCTTATATAAGAATGAATGTTTTTCATTTACTTCCCTTTGATTTCAATCAAAATAGATCAGGGTGTTTTATCAATCCTCACAATGAGAACCCTCGGTTTGCCATTTTTTTTCTTTTGAAAAGTGTTCTTTGTTAAATGCATAACTTGCACCAAAAAACTTCAGATCAACACCCGAAACACATTTTATTGTCATTTTTCCTTCCTGGCAGGGCGGCAGGTTACTTGCAATTCCGGGCTCATAAAATGTTGTGATGCTCGTATTGTAAAGAAAGTAAGGGACTATAACTTCACCAAGAACTGCAACTTCAATTCGCGGGAATTCAATTCCAACACCAACGCCTGTAGTAATTGCTCCGGCACTTACTGTCTCTCCGGTTACTTCCATATTTTCAGAATTTAGTTTGCTCGTGGCTTCAGCTAAATTCTTTTCATATTTAAAACCCATATCACTATCGTAAGTCAGTTTATAACTTGCCTGACTGCTTGCACCCTGTCCAACTTCAGGATAAACTTTTAAGTTGCAGCCAAGATTTATTGAGACTGGTATTCCATAGACCATAGTCGGGATTTTTATTTTTGCCGGAACTACAAGTTGGGCTACCTGTGAACCAAGCGCTACTGCTGCAAATTTTATTTCAAGTTCGCCATTCAAGCCGTGATTTACTAATTCGAATTCTTCAAGATTGGAATCTGCAAACCTAAAATGGCATTGATTTGTAAACTGGGAAATAAATCCCTTACCTGAAATTGTACATACCTGCTGGCCTGCAATCGACTTTGTAGCTGTCAAATCAATCGTAAGTTTATTATCCTTGGGAACAAGATCTATGTTCAAATCCCATCCCTGAATTTTTCCTTCGTAATGAATCTTCAAATCTGATTCCGTTTCTGAAGCAAATTTTACATCACCAATAATTAATGATGCGTTCTGAACTTCTGACTGACCTGAAGTCCAATCAATCTTTGTTTCCCATCCTATTGTTCCGTTTTTAATTGCTTCATTCAGTGTTACATATTCAGTGTTTACTATAATTTCATCACCTTCCTCAACAACATTGTTTACTCTGCGGACAGAATTACCGTAGAAAAAAACAATCTCACCCGGTCTTAGATCAAGAAGATCATCGGCATCATTTTTAAATCTATAAACACCTGTTTTTGTATCCGATGAAATGAACGATTCCATTGCATCCTCATCAATAACTTCAGTGTTGTCCGAATATTCAACTTCGTAGGTAGACTTGTCTGCTTTAGGAATTTTACTTTTGTTTTCATCACTGTTTCCCTGCTTATCGCCTCCGCAGCTATTTAATAAAATCAACGCAAAGAAGAAAAACAGAATACGAAACCACTTATCATAAATTAAAATCATACATCCTCCTAGTACTCTATATTTTACAAACAAGATAAAAATAAATTTTCAATTATATTAATGTTTAAATTACTCAAACTAAAATTAAGGAGGTTTACCAATGGCTGTTAAAGCAATTCCCGAAAATTATCCGAGAGTTTCACCTTACCTGGTGGTTAAAAGTGTTGAAGAAACAATGGAGTTTGTTCAATATGTTTTTGGAGCAAAAGTAAGAGAAAAAATGAAGATGCCGGATGGTTCCGTTAATCATGGTGAAGTGAGTATAGGCGATTCTGTAATTATGATGGGCAAAGCTACCGAAGAACATCAGCCGCTGAATGCTATGCTATACATTTATGTGGAAGATACAGATGCAGCATACAAGCGAGCAATTGAAAAAGGTGCAGTTTCTGTAATGGAACCTGCCGACCAGTTTTACGGTGATCGTAATGCCGGTGTAAAAGACAAAGATGGAGTTAGCTGGTGGATTGCTTCTCACGTGGAGGATGTTTCTCCCGAAGAGGTTATGAGAAGGAATGAAGCCAGAGATAAAAAGTAATTAGCCGACTTCTACAACATTAACAGTAAGTAACTGTCGGCGGAAAACAATATTTAATTTTCGTCTTTAGGTAATTCCTCGTGATAAATTATCATCTGGATTTTCCAGTCGCCTTTATTCTTTTTTGTGAAAACGTATGTATAAGTAACCATTAATTTGCTCACTGGTTTTATTTCCATAATCGTCATAGACATCAGCCGTGAATTCGCCAATTGACCAGGCGATATCATCTTCAACCTTTGAATGCAGTTCTTTTGTATTTGCAACCTTATACGCAGGCGGATTTGTTTTTAAAACAGTTGCCGCCATTTTATCTCTCCCGTATCTTAGCTGGTAAGGTGATTTAAAGAATGCATCGGGTTGAAGTTGTGAGATCATTTCGTTAATGTTTTCTGCATTCCAGGCTTGAAAGAATTTTTTAACCAGCAGATCTGTTAGTGAGTTTTGTCCAAATGAAAACGAACTAAAAAAAATAAAGAGTAAAATAGTTAAGGAAATAATCTTCTTCATATTAATCCTCCTTTTAATTTGAATCTAATACTTCCCGGTTCCGTAAATGAATATAAAACAAATTTGTAATAAATAATATGAATAATGATTGCGGCGTAATTTACATTCGATAAACAACGAAAATAACTTGTCATTGCGAGTCCGCCTTGGCGGGGGAAGCAATCTCAAGTTGCATTTTACAGATTGCTTCGTAATTACATTCCCTGCCTACCGCAGGCAGGTTGTTGGGAATCGGACGATAACAGATTCTGGACTCATCCCGCTATGCGGGACATCGCCAGAATGACATAAATTATTATTTAATTACACTTTCACTGATGCAAGCAGTTCGTCCAGATTTCCTAAAGCCATAGTAAATCCTTCCTGGAAGCCCATCTCAATATATTTTTCAAGATCGGCTACTGTTTCGCATTGCATTTCAATTTTTACTGTGGTTTTGTTATTATCTTCACTGAATTCGATAACCCATGTTGATTTGGGAAATTCATCATTAACTTTTCCACTTGGATCACAGAAAGCATCTACTGCTTTGAAACTTTTCATTGGTGTAACCGATTGGAAATCTTCGCGGCACCAATGTTCTTCACCTTCCGGACCAGCCATTACGTATAGCCAATGACCACCATCTTTAAATTCCATTTCCTTTGTATTTGCTTTCCACGGTTTTGGTGCCCACCACTGGTCGAGTAATTCACTTTGAGTATATGCAGCCCAGACTTTTGAAAGCGGTGCGGTAAACTCCCTAGTCACTCTTACTTGTTTGTTCTCTTTATCAATAACGAATTCCATTATAGCTTCCTTTCGCTTTTATTTGTGATTACACTAGTTGACCGCTAAGGGTTATAAACCGTTAAAACGGTTAAGTGTCTTATTTTTCTCCTTATTAACCCACGGATTAATCCGTGGGTTATTGAAACGATAGTAGGTATTTTAAAACTGTTTCAACAGTTTATACTAATCAATGATTTAAACGGTCAACCTGAGTTGTTTAATAATTCATCAAGCTGATTAAATTTATCCGTCCATTTTTTTCTGAACTGCTCTATCCATTTATCAACCTCGTGCATTTTCTCCGGGTTGAATTCGTAGTAAATCTCCCTGCCGACTTTTTCCTGCTCAAGCAGATCACACTCGATAAGAATTTTTATATGTTTTGAAACTGCCTGCCTGCTAAAAGAAAACTTTTCTGCAATCGCATTTGGTGTCATTTTTTTAGCAGCGATGAGAGAAAGTATTTCTCTTCTTGTTGGGTCTGCTATTGCCTGGAATATATCTCTGTTCATTTTGTTGTTTCTTTATTGTGCAACTAACTGGTTGCAAATATAAGTGCAACCGATCAGTTTCGCAAGCTTAAAATTAAGGAAGTTTTCAAAAAGCCTTAAAACAGTTCATTTTCTGATGTAAAAGTTTGCAATACCCCATGGAAGCTTACGAGTCCTATTGCAAAAGTTTGCAGTACAATAAAAGAAATGTTTTGAATATCTATGAAATATCAATGTCATCAAGAAGTTATGAGATATGGCAACTGAAATTGATAATATTCTAAATAAGAAATTCTCTATTTACTAGATAATTAACGCGCCAATTAAAAATGAATAATCAATTCTATCCATATGTTAGAACTTGTGGAGAATTCATACTAATAAAACCTGTGCTCATCTCATAATAAATAAAATAATCAAACTAATAGTTTTAATAGTAAATATTTATCTTGATTGTGATAGGTAAAAATATATTTATTTAATTCACTTTGATATCAATTTTAATATCTGGAAAATCATTAACAGTTAAAATGTTATTCTCTGAAGTAACCGCAGTGACATTTGCACATACATCTACAACATAAAACGAAAAATTACTAGACTGATACAAACTCAGTTCCCTTACTTGATTTTTATCGCTTTGATTTGTCATGATACAATTAAGTAATGCAATCTGAGCAACTTTTCCGACTTTAGTGACTATGTCATGAATTGTAATTCCAAATTCTTCTTCAATTTCTTTTATACTTTCGCCATGAAGTAAAGCATTACGGGTTTTAGAAGATATTATAAAAGTTTTCTCATTATCGTCGGGTACATATTTATCAAATATCCTACCTATTGCCTGAATAGGATACGGACGGTGATATGATGTTTCGTTACATTCCTTACAGAAAAGTGGTTCACCACATCGAGGACATTTATCTGCCACCCTTTGTTTATCAGCATCCACTTGTATAAGTGATTCTATAACAAACCAAAACAATTGAAACTGTTCTTCAGGGTATATGGACGATACACCTAATCTAAACCATCTTAAAGCTCGTTCTAATGTTTTATTTTTTTCAATTCGCAAAAGAGCTTCTAAAGTCCCAACAATTTCTCTATTAATAATCAATTGAGGTGAATTAGGATCTAGAATACTCCTATAGGCTCTTCCCGGTCTCGCTGCAAGGTTTGGAGTCCAGTCATAAAGACCAATTCTTCTTTTAATTTCAATAAGAACACAACTTGAAAAACTAAGAATGTCTATAATGTCCTCTAAGTTTTTCATCCCTTCTTTTTCGGCTGTGTCAATATTCTCTGATTCATAAATTATATAAATATATAAAAATGTCTTGCCTACATCCTCTCGATCACTATTATTTTGAATATAGACTTCATAATTATTCCTTGTGTTTATAATCGCTTTTTCTTTTGATTCAATAATAAATGTTGCATTAGTTTCGACTTCAAATTTCATAATCCATTTTGTCATTTTTATTCCCTCTATTCTTTCTATTATTCAATTGTAATTTATTCAATTAAATTACTTTTTAGAATTAACAACTGAGTTTATTAATTTTGAGTGAGAGTTCAGCCTTCCAAATTCCCTTGAAATCTCTCCTCTCAAAGCAAATAGTTTTTTTTGGTTCTTCTGCCTGTGAATTGTGGTTGCTGTTTTCAAATATAACAAATTCAGATTGTGGGCAAAATTGAAGTTAATTCTTTACTGTGTTGCAGTGAATGTTTTCATTTGTTAACTTTAATAAGATTTTAAAGGAGGTTGAGGATTATGTTTAAATACTTTTTAATGTCTTTTTCGTTATTGTGCTCATCGGCATTTGCTCAATCATACGAGTGGGTAAATCTCGTATCTCCTGATTATCAGTTTAACCCGTCATACTTACATGTTCCTTCGTCTATTGATAATTCAGGAAACCCTGTCTGTGCAAGACTAATAAACTTCAGGGAGGGTTATAACCTTAGAACGTACGGCGACGTTAAAATAGAAAAAAGGAATCCTTCTGGTTCACTGATATGTGAGAATACGATATACGGTACAGCCGACGTTTCTGAATTGGTCCTCGACTCTCAGGACAATATCATCTGCATCGGCACTTACAGAGATACAATGCAGATTGACACTGCTAAATTAATTAATCCCGGTTCCGGCACCGCCAACTTTTTATTAAAATTAAACAGCACAGGAAATATTGTCTGGCTAAAAACCGGAACAGAATTTCCGCAGTACGGTGTTCCAACAGCATTGGAAATAAAAGCCCCGGATGACTTTTTAGTCGGTGTTACCAATTACGGCACTAACGCGAACATTTATGTTTTTAATCCCGCAGGAAACCTGGTATCCACAATCGAACAACAGGAAGTTACAACTATCAGCGACATAAATGAAGATGAATCAGGCAATATCTGGGCTGCGGGTTTTGTTTTTGGCAGTCAGATATCATTCAACGGTTTAGACACGATCGCCCCGTTTACTTACAATGAGTATGTTGTTAAATACAACTCAGCCGGTACAGCTCAGTGGGTAAATTTTATTGAGGATATTACTGTTCAGGATTACAATCTTGAAACCGATATCTCCGGTAATGCATACTTAAGCGGAAACCTTTTTGCACCAACTCAGTTTGGAAACCTGACAGCAAACGGTCCGCAATGGGTTTACGATTTTTTTGTAACTAAGATAGACCCTGATGGAAATTATCTCTGGCTTAATGAAATTCCACCTGGAAATACATTGGGCGACGCAACCATCGGCAATAGTAATTTCCTATCCTGCAGTGATAACGGAGATACTTACATTACAGGATTTTGCAGAGGCGAAATTAATTTCGGGAACGGTGTTATCATACAGCCGATAGATTACAATGATATTTTTGTTATAAGCTATGATAAGGATGGTATAGTAAAATGGGCAAAAGCTGCGGGTGGTAATAATTATGACCAGGGATGCGGAATTATTACAGACAACAATGGGAACTGTTATGTGTCCGGTGCAGTAAGTCAGAATGCAGTTTTCGATACAATTTCTACCGCCGGCGAATATATGAATCTGTTCCTTGCCAAACTTACGTTCGATACTCCCGTGAGTGTTGAAAACGAATTAACCGGCAATGCTGTCAAGGATTATTTATTAATGCAGAATTATCCAAACCCGTTTAATCCGACAACAAAAATCCGATTTGTCATTCCGAACAAAGTGAGGAATCTAAAAGATTTCTCGTCGCAATCTCCTCGAAATGACAACTCTCTTGTAACCCTAAAAGTTTACGATGTTCTCGGCAATGAAGTAGCAACATTAGTCAATGAAGAAAGACCAGCAGGCTCTTACGAAGCCCAGTTCGATGGGACTAAACTAACAAGCGGAATTTATTTTTATAAGCTGACTTCCAATGGTTTATCAGAAACTAAGAAGATGATTCTACTTCGCTAAGTGATTTGTGGTCGGGAAGAATACTTTCCATCCCGCTAGCATTCCTTTCGTAGATTCTTCTCCCGCTAAGGCGGGATCAGAATGACCATGTAAAAGATTTCTCATTCCTTGCCTATTGGCAGGCAGGTCATTCGAAATGATCCGTCTTCATTTCACTTCGCCGGGCAGGCAACCGGCGGGAGATTCTTCGTTTCACTCAGAATGACATTCGGAGATTGCTTCGTTCCACTCGCAATGACCCCGACAGGGTCGGGGCAGGCAAATGCAGATTACGGGATAGTCGTGATTACATTTTAGATTATTTAAGCCAGACAAGAAAAGACCGGCGTAAACCGGTCCTTTTGTATGAAGGAATTTATTTTATGAGGGATTAATTTGCGGTAAGACCGGCAGCTCCTGCTGGAAGACCGCTTACGGTCTGCACAGATGAAAGTCCGCCGTGTCCGTTATCAATTCTGAATACACTTATTGAATGGTCCCCTGCATTAAGGCTATAGAGATATTGTGAGTTATTGCTTACAGCCATATCAATCGGTCCGGCACCTGTAGATGCAGTATTTCCGCCATCGTTAAAAAGTGTTATGCTTCCATTCTGTTTAATAGAATATCCTGAGATGTTATTCGTTCCTGTGTTGGTAGTATAAGTAAACTTTCCATTTTTAGTAACAGCAACCCAGCAGGGAGCTGTTTGTGAGTTTGCAACCGGACCTGTTATTAAGTCAATACCTGCAGGGCTGACATTATAAGAAGACATTGCACCAGCATTTGCTCCTCCACCGAAAGCATCGGAAACAATTAGATGTCCTCTTTTATCAAACTCAAAACCGAATGGTGTGTTTCCGGAAGAAGCTTGTGTAGTTGGTGCACCGGCAACTCCATCTGATCCAACAGGATAAGTATCAATTGAGTTGGTTCCTTTTTCTGTTACTACAAGAACATTTCCCCAGGGATTAAATTCTACCTGTGCAGGACCAACTCCTGAACCGCTTAAAGGTTGTGTTGAACCGGAGATGGAAGTGAGGTGTCCGCTTCCGGAAATTCTAAAACCGGTTATGTTTCCGTCACCGCCGGCATTTAAAACATAAAGCAAATCATTATGCACAGTTAAGCTAATTGGTGTTGTACCGCCGGAAGGTACTTTATCGGCTACCGTCAAACCGCCCGGGCTAACCCTCATCACAGAAACTTCATCGCTTCCTGCATTAACAGCAAATAAAAATCCGTTTGATAAAACAACAGCGCCCTGAGATCCTAAACCAGAACCTGTTCCGTTTCCATTGGTTGAATATGAACCGGCAAACGATAAGCTACCTGAAGAACTTCTTGTATACATCATAACTTCATTACCGGCTGGTGAATTGGAAAGTGTATATACTGCAAAAACATTGCTGCCTTTTTTGGATAATATTTGTGAATCATTTGGCCCAGTAATGGGATCCGGATTATCCTGACATCCTGCCAGAACTAACAGAACTAGTAGAAAAGATGAGATTGACACAAGTTTTTTAAACATAACAGAACTCCTTTTTTTATTATGAAATAATTTCGAAGTTCAACTTAACCGGAGATTGTAACGAGAATGTCACGAATGTGTTATTTATTTGTTTTGTTCTGGGAGATCAGCAAGAAACACAGAATGAGGTGGAAGCAAGCATAACAGGTGAACATTTTATTTTTCTATTACTTATCTATAGAACATACCGTTGATTCTTCGATAAGCTGTTCACCTTTTTAGCAATTAAAAAAAAGAAATTCTTCGAATGGAATTTCACTTATTTCTTCTGGCTGCTTTCTTGTTTGTAGGTTTGATATCTCATCATAGAACTGATCTAATTCGGATTGATTTTTATTATCCTCTCCGTAACCCAGCTCATTCTTTCCAAAGTAATCGCAGGCAGCTCTTATGCTCCATCTTTGACCTGCTCTTTCTCTTCTATCCAATTCTTTATCTATCATCTGAAAAACTTTTAACTCGTTTACCGATTGATTATCACCTACAATCTTTTCTACGTGTTCACTCCTTTTTCTTAAATCTTCCAGTTTCCTTAACATAAATTTAGCATCACTATTCTTACTTAATGATGACAAAGTAAATTGATAATCAAACACCCTGAATAAGTCATACATACCAGAATAGAAAAACTGATTTAACTCTGAACTAATTTCTTTACCTTTTAACCCTTTCTCTGCGGTCAATGACTTTAGGTAAACGAATGTATCATAGAATAATTTTTGTTTGATGTTTATCAGCAACAGGTCTGCAAAATCATTCTTTAACACGTCGATTTTTTTCATAGTCCTTGGTACAGCCATATTATTCCACAATTTACCAAATTCTATCTGGAATGCTTCTGCTGCTTTACTCCAATCAATTTTTTGTGCTACTTCAATAAAAGATTTTTGATTTGTCACATCCAGAAAAGTTATAAACTGGTCTCTTAGATGTTCAGCCAGTGCTCTATTGGTTTCTAAAAGTATTTGTCTTGCTACATTACTCATAATTTTTTTCCAATTATATTTCTAACTCCAGTAATGTTACAACTGTTTTATCAAAATCGCTATATACATTTTACTAGAATATTTCGAACTTTTTCACAAAATGAGCTATTTAAAGCAAAAAGTTGTTATTAAGATTTGAGAATTCAGAATTATCGCTGGAAAAAGCTATCTCGCCTAAAAATTAGAAATCACTTCAATTCGCTTGTGATGACAAAGTTGAGAGTAGTCATTCCCGGCAGCAAAGCGACTCGGGAATCTGACCGCTGATTCCGGACTCGTCCTTCGGGCTTCGCCAGTATGACAGGGAGTATAAAACTTTCATTTTTTCCATTTAATCGTAAAATAAAAAAAATTTTAAACCCGTTATCACTTTCAGTTCTTTTTACTGCGTTTAGTATTAGAGGCTAATTTATTTAACAATCAATTAAGGAGCTATAAATGAAAAAGGTGATTAAATTCTTTTTTATAATGATTTCTGCAGCGATATTATTCACCGCCTGCAGTAACGAGGATAACCCGGTTGTTCCTGATCCGGGAAACGGTGGAGATCCGGGACCAACAATTAATACACCAATTGCAATGAGAATTACAAGTATAGCGGTTACAAATTTCCCGACAACCAAACCAAATGGTGATAAATGGGACTATCACGTTTTCTCAAATTCACCTACCCGCAGACCTGATATTTATGTGGAGTTAAGCGCATCAGGCAGTAGCAATCATGTTTTCCGTTCAAACGTAGAAGAGGATGCACTTATAGAAAATGCCTACGACAGCTACGTATTTACACAACCAGCTTCGTCCGATGGTGGAACTTTTCCTTATAGTGTGCCATTGAACAAAACATATATAATTGATCTAATGGATGATGATGGTTTGAGTGCAGATGACTGGATGGGAAATGTACTTGTTAATCCCAGCACACTTTATAACAATGACAACGCAGAATTTTTTACAAGGTATTTAACAAGTGGAGATTTGAGAATTACAATAAAGGGAAAGTGGGTTTACTAAGACTAACTTGATAAACTTTTTAAGAAGCACTTCCTGCAGGGGAAGTGCTTTTTCAGTTTTTGAAATTAGTTAAATCAGATAAAAAAATTATTTCGGATTACGTTATCACTTTCAAAAAAAAATCCTGCGTTTAATAACAGAACACTAAATATCATTAATCACTTAAGGAGCTATATTGAAAAACTTTGTTAAACTTTCTTTTGCAGTGATACTGGTAGCGTTATTATTTACGGCCTGCAGCAGTGATGATAACCCAACAGATCCAAATACCGGTACCAATAATAACCAGCCTGTAATAACTGAATATGTAAAAGCCACACGCGGGTGGTATAGCATAAACAATACAAATGGCATAACAAGCACAGGTGATGCAATCTCACCAAACGCTGGAAGCGGCGGTTGGATGACAGGTTATTCAAATATTAATATCGGAATATTTGAACATCCGGTTGTTACGACATTCATTGAAAATGACCATACCGGAAATCCGGGAAATTACAGAGTAGAAACAACATTCTACTGGAAAGGTTCTATTGCCGGTAACGGACTTGCAGGGGCAGGTGCTCACGTTGAGATTACTATGGAAATACTTGACTTTAATAACAATATTATTTCAACTTTAGATATACACGATAAAGAAGTAAAAGAATCCTTCCTACAGATAGGGGGAATAATTGATGAAGGAAATAAAAATATTGCTGTTGACTTTAATCTGCCAAACGGAAAGACAGGATTTAAGGTAAGATTTAAAATGAAAGTTGAAGCATGGTCAGGATTATTTGGTGCAATTACACAATGTCATTTTTGGGACAGACCCAATCTTGGAAGAGGCGCAGGTTGGCTATTATTGAAAATAACTGAACTAAAGAATTAAATAATACGAGTTTTTTTACAAAGCACTCCCTGACTACACAGGAAGTGCTTATTATAGTGAGTCGTTTCTAACCTTTGCTTGTTAATCATACCAATTTTCCTCTTATCAAATAATCCCACCGTTTCACCCCGAATGATATTAAAATTGTAAAGTTTTTAAAATAAAATCGGGAATCCAATGAAACGGTTATCATACTTTTTTATAATATTTTATATCATTACTGCAAGTATAACGCTTTCAGCATACTCAGGTTCACCACAAGTAACTTATGAAGTAAATGTGCTGAATTACGAGGATGATCTTTTCCACGTAACCGTTTACACAGAAGGGCTGAATGTCGAAAACAATATCTACAATCTCCCATCAACAGTGCCCGGGACATATTCACTGCTGGACTTCGGAAGGTTTGTAAAATCATTTTATGCATATGATGTAAATGGTAATGAACTGGCTGTTGATCATATTTCAACCAACCGTTGGCAAATTTCGGATATCGGAAATCTTTCCACAATAAAATACGACGTCGAAGATACATTTGATTCAGATGTCGCCGATCATAAAGTTATACCTATGGCGGGAACCGGAATAAATAAAGATTGCATTGTACTTAATACTTTTGCAGTAATTGGTTTTTTTGAAGGATTGCAGTCGCTCCCTATTAAAATGAAACTTGACTACAACCCTGATTGGGTTTTAGGCACATCATTGCTTCGTGATGATGATGATTATTTCACTGCAGAAGATTATGATTACTTTGTGGATTCACCCATATTGATGGGAGAACTTACCACAGCAACAACAATGGTAAACGATATTGAAGTTGGTGTTTATGTTTACTCTCCTGATGGTTCACAGAACGCAGATGATATTATCGAAGTAGCAGATACTCTGTTACAAGCAATAGGAGAATATATCGGATATTCACCTGTGACGCATTACAATTACCTTATGTGTTTTCTGGATGAACAGTCATTCCAGGAAGTAGGATTCCAGGGTGCTGGTGCGCTTGAACATTCATATAGTTCTTTATTTGTTTATCCGGGCTTTGGAAGATTCGCAGCAGGTGTGCAGGATGATATGTCACACGAATTTCTACATATTCTCACCCCGCTAAATTTACACAGCAACATTATTGAACCATTCAATTTTGAAAACCCGAAAGCATCAGAACATTTATGGTTGTATGAAGGAGTAACAGAATGGGAGTCCGATATTGTTCAGATGCGTGGAGGTTTGATAACCACAGATGAATACCTGAAAATATTATCAAGAAAAATTACTCATAGCGAAGGTTTCAGAGAGGATATTAGTTTAACTGAATTAAGCGAGGACGTTTATTCTGATGTAATCACAATGCAGTTTCTTAACATTTATGAAAAGGGAGCTGTAACAGCAGCTATGCTGGATATAAGACTTCTCGAACTTTCAAACGGAAAACGCGGACTAAGAGAGGTCTTTCTTGATCTGGTCGAAAAGTATGGTAAAAACAAACCCTTCCCCGAAGATGAATTCTTTGACATCTTTGTTGAAAATACTTATCCTGAAATTGAAGAGTTTATTGAAGATTATATCGAAGGCACAAAGCCTTTACCTTTCCAGGAATATATGGCTAAACTTGGTTTCGATTATATTGCTGAGAGACCCTCCGAGGATCCCACTCCTGCGCTTGGTGTGCAGATAGGAATGAATGATCATCAGCAATTGACAATAATGGGGACTGATGAAATTTTCTGCAAATTCCGGATTGAAAGAAGGCGACGTACCGATAAAAGTTCTGGGCACTGAAGTAACTATCCAAAATATTCGCGAAATATTTGGAAACATTCGTTCAATGAAGGCCGGTGAAAGTGTAGATATGGTTGTGCAAAGAGGTAATGAAGAAGTTGAAATAAATCTTACACTTCACCAAAGGATGGACAGAAACATATTTGAAAGTATGGATACATTAACGGAAAACCAGAAACAGCTAAGAGATGCGTGGTCAAAAAATCTTTAATCGCAAACAAGTTTATTACAAAAGTTATAACATTACTTTCATAAAGGTAGTACATCCTTAATCTTGGTCATAAATAGATAAGTGCAAAAAGGAAAAGTAAATTTGTTTTTAACAACATTTACTATCTTGCAAATTAATTCGTAGCTGACCTACCATCCTCACCGCAATTGAGTTGCTACATATAAACTAATTTTCCTCAGCTATTTTTTCCGTTGATCACAACATTTTTTAAAAAAAGGTTCGAATACATGAATTGTGACGATTTTGTGAACCTTTTCTTTTAAAATCAAAGTGTAAAAAATTTCACTAATAAAATGCATGGAGTTTAATGATGAACAAAAAACTATTTATTCCGATTCTCTTCTCTTTTTTCCTTTTCTCATTAATTAGTCTTGCACAGCCCCAATGGTATGAGCAAAACTCAGGTGGGAACAGAGAGCTCACTGACGTATGCTTCGTTGATCAAAATAATGGTTGGATTTCGGGCTGGACCGAAACGATGCTTCACACAACGGATGGGGGTGCAACATGGACCAATCAAAATATTCTTCCAAACAACGCTTACTACACCGTGTTTTTTACTGATCTACTCAACGGTTGGGCGACGTGATATTTCCAATAAGTAAAAAGTTAATTTTATTATTATTCATAACTTTAACTTTAGGAGGTATCAAATGTATTACACAGGCATCGATCTTCATAAATTTTCTTCTTACCTGACAACTGTCGATTCTTCGGGAGCTATCGTTAAACAGGAAAACCTTAAAAACGTAGCTCATAATTTTATTCAGTATTTCAGTTCAATTCCAGGTGATCATCAAACTACAGTCGAATCGACCATGACCTGGTACTGGTTAAACGATCTTCTTTCTTCTATTAAAATCCCTCTGGTCCTTGCTCACGCTAAATATGTAAAAGCTATTGCTTATGCAAAGGTTAAAACTGACAAAGTCGATTCTCATACTCTCGCTCAACTTCTCAGAATGAATTTTATTCCTGCTGCTTATAAAATTTCTAATGATAAACGCACTCTTCGTGATGCTCTTCGTGCAAGACTGAAAATAGTTCAACGCCACACTTCAGTTACCAACTCTATGCACCTTCTGCTTGCTAAATATAATTATGATTCTCCAACTCAACTGACCGGTATTCCTGAATTTCAATACGAACAGCTATCGGAAGTTGAAGCTCTGCTCAATGAACAAATGCTTGATCTTGAAAAACAGCTTTATCCTTTTCTTATTCCTAACGATGATATTCAACGTCTGCTCTGGATTCCAGGTATAGGGAAGATGAATGCGTTCACTATCCTTTTGGAAGTTGACGATATAAATCGTTTTGCAGATGTTAAAAATTTCTTTTCTTACTGCCGCCTTGTTCCTTCTGCTCGTAATTCAGGTGGTAAATCAAAGCAGCGTTCTTCTAAGGACGGGAACAAATATCTCAAGGTTGCTTTCTCTGATGCTGCTGTTCACGCTGTCCAATACTATCCGGTAATCCGTAAATACCACAACTCATTGTTGAGAAAGAAAAACAAACAAATAGCTAAGACTATCATCGCAAAGGAAATAGCCAGTATTGTCTATTTTGTTCTTAAATATAAAACCAACTACAACAATATTTTCAAGGGTAAAGAATTAGAACATACTAAATCTTTACAATGGCCGCGCATTACAAGCCCGTACGCATAACTGGTTCATCCTTGTGCTTTGAGCCGCTGCGCTGGATTGGGAAGTAATGCGCTTGCCTATTAAATATCTGGAATAGTTCCATTAAATGGAACAGTCTCGCTATCAGTGGGACAAGTCCCAAAAGAGGTTTGGTTGCCATCCTGCAGCCTTACTGATATTACGGCACCTACCTACCGGTAGGCAGGTTGATTGTTGTTTAAGTTAAAGACAGTAAATCAAAGAACTTTTTTGCTAAATTTTATTGACAGGGATTTTTATTTTCTTTCTGAACCTATTGACTTTTTACTTATTAAAGAGGTTATGCGGGTAAAATAGTTCACTCAACAGATGGTGGTGAAACCTGGTTTGATCAAGTTGCACCATATAGCACGGATTATTATGGTTCCTATTTTGTAAATTCGAATATGGGTTGGCTGGCAGGAGGGGACCCGGGTGGTTTTCCAAGTTATATCCCTCACAGGGCAATACTAAATACAACAAACGGTGGGGCTACCTGGAACGTGCAATACTCTGCAGCATATGAATCCCTGCTGAGAAGTATCTATATGATCGATCAAAACACAGGATATGCTGTGGGTGAAAATGGAATAATCATGAAAACAACCAATGGAGGAACAAACTGGCTTCAGCAAACGGTTATTTCTTCATTTCATCTTTACAATGTTTATTTCGCTAGCACCACCACCGGCTGGGTGATTGGAGAGTACCTGGGTGTACCACATTATGCAGCCATCTTTAAAACAACTGATGGTGGAGTTAATTGGAATGAAACATCGCTAGGTATAGATGAGTCTTTAAGCGGAATTTACTTTACTGACATGATGCATGGCTGGGCAGTCGGTGGCAGTCCTAGTAGCGGAGGTTCAATTTATTACACATCGGATGGAGGAGATAATTGGGTTCAACAAAATATTCCTTCAGTTGAATTTCTATATCAGGTTTATTTCTTTGACGAAAATCATGGTTGGGCAAGCGGTCATCTTGGAACTATCATTGCAACGGATGCTACTGTTCCAGTTGAACTTACTTCATTTAGCGCAATTGCTGATCAAAATAATGTAACTCTTTCCTGGTCAACCTCGACAGAAACAAATAATTCGGGATTTGAAATTCTTCGCTCCGCTCAAAACGATAACTGGGAAAAGATAGGTTTTGTTGAAGGACAAGGGACCTCAACACAGGAGAATAACTATTCATATGAAGATGAAAATCTTGGGTCGGGCAATTTCTCATATAAACTAGTTCAGATAGATTTTGATGGAACAAGAACAGAATCGGATGTGGTAAATGTTGAAATAAATTCTTTGCCAACAGATTATAGCTTGTCGCAGAATTATCCAAATCCATTCAATCCAAGTACAACAATTAAATACACGATTCCTTCGGGTGAATTTGTCAAACTGAGAGTATTTAACTCAATCGGTGAAGAAGTGAAAACACTGGTGAATGAGTATAAAACAGAAGGATCACACGAAGTAAAATTTAACGCTGCTGATTTATCAAGTGGCATTTATTTCTACAGGATTGATGCAGGAAAATTTAGCTCACTTAAAAAGATGATTCTTCTCAAATAGTTTTTTCTAACTAGCAGTTTCTCATCTTGCTGGTATCCCTCCGACTAGATGAAGATCGGGCAATAAAATTAAATTTTTATTGCCCATTTATTCCTCCCGACAATATGCTTTTAATTCTTTAGCAGATTTTTGCTCATTTCAGCCCAATTTCAAATAATCTAAAAATAAATCAAAACCCATTATCACTTTTAGTTCCTTTTACTGCGTTTAATAATAGAGGCACAAATTCTTATTAACCAAACTAAGGAGCTATAAAATGAAAAACTTAATCAAATTTTTTTTAACGATGATTTTTGCAGCAATATTTTTCACAGCTTGCAGCAATGAAAGTAATCCACTTGGCCCCAATGATCAGGGAAATGGTGGACAGGATCCAGATCCGATTGTGATAAAAACTCCAAGATATATGCATATCGAAAGTATATCGGTTACACATTTCCCTAAAAATAAATCAAATGGTGATACATGGGATTGGGATCCGTTTTCATCAACCGAAAGAAAACCTGATGTCGAAGTAGTTTTACAAAGATCGGGTAACTATCTGCCGGCATTCTGGTCTGATCAGAGAAAGAATGCTACTTACACAAAGACATATGTTTTTACTAAGCCTGCTTCGGAATATGATGGAGAACTACCTCATGACGTACCTTACGGACAAAAGTGGAAAGTAAGTCTTGTAGATATTGATGGATTTGCAAATGATAACGACCAAATGGGTTCTGTAACATTTAAGCCTACTTCACTATATGGTCAGGATAATGCCACGAACTTTAACAAAACAATTAAAAGCGGAGACATCACAGTTAAATTAAAAGGTGCGTGGATATATTAAATATTGTTAGAGTGATTTTGAGAAGCACTTCCTTTGAACAGGAAGTGCTTTTTGTTCTTAATTATTCAAAAAATCCCTGATTAAAGCTATGGTTGCTTGCTGCTCCTCCACCTGGGGATTATGTCCACTTTGTTCAAACATAACAAATTCTGCCTGCGGACAATATATTTTAAATTCAACCATCATTCTCGGAACTGCAACACGATCATAACGTCCACCGTAAATTAATATTGGCATCTTCAGATCTTTTAACTTTGTTCTATAATCAAAAGTCCCGATATCACTGGTTAGCTCAAAGTCACCGTCCCTGCCAACCATCTGGTAATACAATTTTTTGTTATTTTTATACGGATAAGCTTTTCTTGTGCCGGGTTTAAAATAATTAGGATTATAGGCATATAAAAAACCGTATGGCACACGGTCGTAAATTTTGTAGTGTTCAGGATCGCTTGAGACAAAACCTTGTAATCTTACTTTCATCAGTTCTTCCCAGATCTCTGGATAATTTTCTTTTATTTCGTGATTGGAGTTATCACAGTTCTCTTGCCACATTAAATAACTATGAAACGAATTTGCTAATATCAGGTGAGAAACATTTTCAGGATATTTAATTGCATATCCTTGTGCAACCACACCACCGTATGAGTGACCAAGAATATTAATTTTACCAAAGCCCATTGCGATTCGCAGACCTTCTAGATCATCAATATCTCTATCAAGAGTGTATTCCGTGACAACTTTTGCGGTATCGGACTTCCCTCTTCCAAAAGCATCATAATAAACTAAAGTGTTTGTTGTTGAGAGCGAGTCGAATCTTCTTAAGCCATAATGTGTCCCACCGGGTCCACCTGCAATAAAGAACAATGGTTCGCCTTCTCCAAAACTAACCGTCCAGAGTTTTGCACCATTTACTTCGTAATATTTTCCATCGATCTTACTGTCGGGAAACTGTGCGAAAACTGTAATACTAATTATAAGAAAGAGAAAAAACGAAAAATAGAATTTCATAATTCACCATTTATATCTTTATTAATTAAATCCAATATATGTTTTACATCTTTAATCATTTGTTGGATGTAGTTATTTGTTTCCATTAAGGCACCAGCCCTGTTAATTAGAATGTTTTCAAATTCAACATCTGTAAAAAGCGCCTTGTAGTTTGTTTTATCCTTTCTGCCGAAAGTTGATAAATTGTATCTTCCAGCAAAATCTGCTCTTGCAATATGCTTGTTCAGATATGGAATATTAATTATATGATACTGCCAGAACATTACATCTTCAAGCTGACGGTTACGCAATATCATATCATCCCACGAAGACAAAGCGATTCTTAGTTCATCATCCTTTAAAATCTGAAGACTTCCCGTTGAAATAATTTCTTTATATGTACCGCTTGTCGGAACAAATCTGTTAAACCCGAAAAGATTTTTACTCATTAAACTTTTTGACGAATCATAATTTAGGTTAAAGTCTCCTCGTCCAATAACCTCAAGTACGATTTTCACGGCTGAATAACTGTTTTGATTTTGATTATATATTTCATTGAGACTCGCAAGTGACTGTTCAAAATCAGTTTTTAGTGATTTGAGATAAAACTGTTCACGACTTTTGCTTGCATTATCTTCTTGCCAGCTGTTTAGAGATAAGGCTATCAGAATACCAACAACTACTATAAATAGTTCCGAAAAAAAATATTTATAGTTGATGTTTTTGATTTTATCTTTGAGTCGCATCATAGAATTTCAGACTTAACCAATTTTCTCTGCTTTTTTTAGCCAACGTCTATTAATATCAAACACAACACCTGTGAGTGCATAAAGTATTCCGGAAATAATGCTTGCTATCGTGACGTCAATATTCATAAACACTAAAACAAAAATTATAGATATTATTGGAATAAAGCAGAGATGTGTAAATAATCTCTTGTAGTACTGTGTCATGTTTGTTTCGAAAGTGTTCAGACTGAGATTATCTTTCATCTTGAGTGCATGACCGTAAAAACGTGAAAACACAAATAAAATTCCAATGACCCCGATTCCGTAATAAACCATCAACCACGGAACCTGTATTCCTTCAATCATAGTATTAAATACGTTTTCAGTTCCAAGAAAAATGTATCCAAAAAATCTAATGAGAAAAAGTGAAAGAAATTTTAACGGAAATATGAAAATTAAAACTATGAAAAGCAGAATTGTATTCCAGACAAGAATATTTTTATCGTCCAATCCGTATCTTTTGAAAAATAAACGATGTTGCTGCCAGATAATGAACAAAGGAATGATAGTGATTGCAAAAGCAATAAGTTCATCAGAAAGTGACAATATTTGGGTGAATGTTTTTGGCACTTCTAGAGAAATCATCAACAACGTAATAGAGAAGGCAAATACTGCATCACTAAAATTCTCAAGCCGCGAAGGACTCTCACTTCTGATTTTAAACTGGTTTTGCATATCGTGAATTTTTAAATTGGAAGATAGTGTTTTTTTCGAATATTTTGCTCTTAATTTCAATTGTCAGTCAGTTTCTTGTCATTTGTTAAATAATATTCTTATTTTCTCACTGTCTGTTTAACTATCACTTTAATTGTGATTAAATATTCTTCCAGATTATCTTCGGAATAGTTGTTTCTGAAGCGTAAAATACGCTCCCCAAAAAATTTAATAATGTTTACCGAGTTTTTCCGTTTTTGAACGGATTCTTAACTAATTAATTTCATTAACAATAAAAGGAGAGCTGTTATGTTAAAAAAAATCCTAGGTTTTTTTATTCTGTTTTCATTAATTATTCTAGTGTCCTGCCAGGGCAATCAGATGGAACAAAAATATAGAGCAGCATATGTTGCCATTAATGGTATAATGGACAGTGGAAATATTGATGAGCTTGACAACTACATTTCTGAAAATGCTGTTGATCACCAGATTGATCCAAACATAACGAGTAAAGCTGGTCTTGCCGGAATCAAAGATGTCTTCAGATACTACCACAACATTTTTCCTGATATGAAAACTACGATACACTCTATGGCTGTTTCAGGTGACACGTTGTTTGGATATTGTACAACTGTTGGAACCGCTTCCCAGCCATTTATGGGCATGGAGGCAGGTTCACAAATGACTTTGAATGCTGTAGATGTGGTAGTGTTTAAAGAAGGAAAAATGAATGAGCACTGGGGTTTTATGGATATGGGTGATGTAATGAAAATGATGCAGCAAAGTGCTATGGTGGGCGAAGAAGAGGGAATGATGGAAGGAGAAATGAATCAATAATATTGAAATTTCAAAAGGCACTCGAAATAAAGAGAGTGCCTTTTTTATAAAACGATAATAAATATTTAATATTTATTTTTTTGCTAACGTCTCTGTTGCTTTATCCGGTGGTGTAGGTTGAGGGACTGCGTTATGAATTGGTTTTATAGACATAAAATATGCATACATACATTTTAAATCTTCATCTGTCGCAGAACCAATCCCAGGCCATGGCATAGGCGGTATAAGTGGTCTTCCAACACCCATCCACTTTCCTTCCCGAAGAGTTTTAATAAACATTTCTTCTGACATAGCTCCAATACCAGTAGCATTATCCGGAGTAAGGTTTGCGGCGTATGAAATTCCCCAGGGACCGACCCAGGCTGTGAAATTACTTTCTGTCATCGCCCATCCATTCTGTGTAAGCATGTTCATATCAGCTTTTGGAAGCATTGTACCTTCATAATAGCCAGCAAAAAGTTTTGTAGTGTCCGGCACCGGACCCATATCTGTATAAATCTTTGGTGTGTGACAATCATTACATCCACCAAAAGTTACCAGATATTTACCGCGGGCTACCATTTCTTCATGGGTGAGTGGTTTCTTTTCTTCTCCACCAGCACAACTTATCTGAAGAAAGATTAATAAAATAAATACTGCTGCAGCTGAAGCAGCAAAATAATACCTGCGCATAGCAACTCCTTAGAAAATTTTATTAGATATTTATTTAGCCTGGCCGTTAGCTGTGCGGCAGAGGGATGATATGATGGGTGGTATTATTATAGATGATGAAAGTTAAATTATCCACCCAAAACCAACACGAAACTATTCAGGAAAAGAATGAGAAGCAATTTATGTTGCTGATGGACATAATTAATGGTGTTCTTATAAATTTAGCTATGCATTTCTACAATATTGAATAAAAAGCTGTTTTTATTGTATACTTCAATTTCACTTTTTCAATAAGATAATTTATACTAACTTTCACCGGTAAAAGATTAAGAAAACTTATAATGAGAGAACTATCCTTCTGAACATAGATACAATTATTCTGCAGAATTTTATTCTTTCCATTTGAACTCACGAAAACTATTATTACAAAAACATAAGGAGCATAAATGCTAAAACAAAAATCATTTAAGCAGTTTGTTACTGCAATGATGGTTCTTGCGGTAATAACTTTTATTGGTTGCGAGAAAAAATCCGAGCAACAGCAAAATGATGTTAATAATGAAAGTAATGTACCTGACACTATTTCATCTGTTAGCGAGCCGGTGGTTAATGAAGAAATCACAATTCCAGACTTAACAGGAACGTGGACCGGAACATTCGATAAAAGATCAACATCTCTTACCATAACCGAGCAGACAGATAGCAGCTTTTCTGGAAAAATCACTATAAACTACAGGCAAGTAATTAATCAAGAAGTAAAAGGTACTATTAGTCCAACTACAATGAAGATCTCAATGAAAGATCAATTGCACAGCCGTTATCAGGGAAAATACAATGGATCATTGTCAGAAGATGGAAATAATTTTTCCGGTACTTTTACAATGGATCTTGATGGCAAGAAATTTTCATTTAACTTAAATAAAAAATAAAGGATGGCTAACATGAAAAAAATATCTCTTTTATTAATAATTCCAATTATTGCGCTCATTGTTTCCTCTTGTGATTCCAGTGAAGATCCAATGACTCCTGTCAATACCAAGGGAGGTATCTATCTTACTTCAAATCCAGCTGGAGCCCAAATTTGGATTGATGGAGTTAATACTAACTTAGTTACACCAGATACTGTAACAAATGTTGAACAAGGTGTGCGAAATGTGACTTTAAAATTACAGGACTATATTGACACAACTTTTGCGATTAGTGTTACTGCTGATCAGGTAAGCATTGTTACAAACATTGTAATGGTCTCAGATATCTATACAACATTATATGGACCTGTAAGAATTTATGAAACTGTGGGAACAACAGCCAATGAGCCAAGTGGATTGGATTTATCAAGTGGAATGGCTTACGGCGTTTCTTCTCCTGATGCAAATCTTGTAGATATATATTACTCAAGCAATGGTTTTCTTGTTCAAAGTGCAGATCTTTATCCTGGTTTAATTAGGGTAACAAAATTCAATGTAGGTTCGGGTAGCAACTTATTTGATGGGACTGATTCTCCAGATAAAAGTGTCGGAACCTGGACAAACAGTATCAGCGATACAACAACCAATTATGTATTCCTTTATGATCATGATGGCCATTACTCAAAACTAAAAATTGTTAATATGGGTGGCGGTGTTCCTGGGGTGCCTGCTTGGGTTGAAGTTCAATGGTATTATAATGATACTGCGCTCGATAATCGATTTTAATTATTATTGAATTAATTCTTTCAAAACCCTCATCAATTATTGATGAGGGTTTTTTGTTTTCTAAGTTTTACCTGAACTAACAATGCCCCAAGCGCAGCAATCAACATTCCTATTCCCTCTTTAATTGTTATTTCCTCCCCAAGAAATACCCAGGCAAGAACTGCAATCTGTATTAACATTGTCCCATTGATAATGCTGGATTCCATTGCTGAAAGTGTACGAAGAGTAAAATTCCAGATTGTGAAAGCAAGCGCAGTATTAATAACGGCAAGCCAGAAGAGGAATAATACATTTTGGAAACTAATTGGGGGTAAACCTTGAATCAATACTCCACTAATTAATAATATTATTGAACCAATCCCCATACTAATAATAGTTACCACAACGGGATTAATTTTTGAATCCCGGTTTATGCTTCTCCCCAGAATTGCTGAGCCTGAATTAGCAAAAACACCAGCAGTCATAACAATTAAACCAATTACCTGGTTTTGAATCAATTCAACGGGTAAAAAATAAATGAAAATTCCAATTAGAAAAAATATTACTCCAAACCACTGAAGTGTCGTGGGAATTTCTTTAATAAGAAAGATTGCCATGACTGCCACAATTAAAGGAGTAAAGTTTAACCAAAGACTAACCGTTACAGCTGGTAAAAGAGATAAACCTACAAATTGAGTCCCCTGGGTAAATGCGTAAAACAATAATCCAAGTAAAAATAGTTTTAGCCAGTCCTTAAGATTTAAACTTTTTATTTGATCACTGTTTTTATTTATGAATGCTAATGGAAGTAAACAAAAAAAAGCGATAGTATATCGCAGTCCGGCAAATGTTAATGGAGGAATTTCAGCAAGTCCGATTTTTATTATCACAAATGAAGTTGACCAGAGAAAGGTTACGAGCAGAGCGAGAAGAATAGCTTTAAGATGAGGGCGTTTTTTCAAGACTTACTAAAAATAATAATGAATATTAACGTTTCACTCCGAATTCTTTAAGAAATGTTTTCACTCTTTGATAAACTATTTCTGAATCAATTCCACCATAACCACTAAAATCACAAATATGAGGGTCTCCAGGGCAAACTGTAGAACAATAATTTTTCTCCGGTAGAATTATTTCTGATTTGTTACCAAGTGGGCCCCAGAGTTTAGGAGAACAAGCTGTCAAAGGACAGAATAAAGAAATCGTTGGTATCTTTAATGCAGCACATATATGCATTGGGCCGGTGCTGGCTGATACAAGCACATCCAGAGCATTGAAATTTATTATTGATTCTCTTAATGAACTTCCCAGATTAGGATAAATGATGTGTTCTAAATTAGCTATTTGCTCAGGAGGATTAACATCTGTAACTGCAACACGAATGTTGTTCTCTTGAATGAGTTTAAGAATTAACTTTTTATACTCCTCGGTTTTTAAATTTGGTGATGATTTTCCACTTGTGGTATTAATTCCAATAAGAATTTCATTATTTGAAGTAAATTTCTTTTTAATATCATTTCTCTTTACAATTTCTTCATTCGATAAAAATATTTCTGGCTCTATACTCTGAGGTTCAATCCCAATTTTTCTTACCATATCAAGACAGTAATCTGCTTCGTGCCTTAGTGGAATATATTTTTTACGATCAACAAATTTTGAGAAACTAAGAAACTGATAAAGTTTATGTCCAACTCCGATTCGATTTGGAATTCCACTGAAGAATAAAATCCAGTTTAATTTTTCATTAGGCAGCAGCATAAAGGCATGACTGAATTTATACTTTCTTATCTACTGCAACTAATTCCCAAAAGGTTTTTGGATTTTTACCATCATCACCATCAAACAAAATAATTTCATCAACGTGAGGATTATTAATGTAAATATCACGTGTGTATTCTCTTACAAGTACAGGATACGAAACTATTTGGATGAGCTTTTTTTATTTCTCTGGGAATGGGCGTTGACAATACTACGTCACCAATGCGATCAATCCGTGCGACTAATATTCTGAGGTGTTTTTTCTTATTCAAATTGCCGATTATTCTACTGTACAATAAATTATAACTATGGATAGCTAATAATGATTTTTTTCTTTTTAAATATAATTCAATTCATTAAATCATTTTGTATCTTTAAAGAAATTGGTCACTTATCGGGATAACCATGCAATTCAATCTTGATATTATAGACATAATAATATTAGTAGCATACCTGGCCTTTATTTTATGGAAAGGATTCAGTTATGTTAAAGCACACGATAATGCTGAGGATTATTTCCTGGCAGGCAGGACTCTTGTTTGGCCTTTAATAGGACTTTCACTTTTTGCATCGAATATGTCCAGCAGTTCTTTGGTGGGACTTGCTGGCAGCGGTTACGAAACCGGGATTTCTGTTTATAGTTATGAGTGGATGGCCGCTATTGTACTAATCATTTTTGCTGTGTTCTTTCTTCCGTTCTACTTAAAAACAAAAGTTTATACAATGCCGGAGTTCCTGGAAAAAAGATATGATTCAAAAGCCCGTTATTATTTTTCTGCACTCACAATAATCGGTAACATTGGAATTGATACAGCAGCTACACTTTACGCTGGTGCTTTGGTAATTCAAATTATTTTTCCTCAAATAGAATTATGGCAATCTATACTTGTATTGGCAGTTTTATCTGGTTTGTATACTATAGCGGGTGGTTTGAAAGCAGTTGTATTTACAGATGCATTCCAGGCAATTATTTTAGTTATTGGTTCAATCATTATTACTGTTCTTGCATTTATTAAAGTTGGTTCCTGGGATGCGGTGTTTAACGTAACTCCAATAGAGCATTTCAGTATAATACAACCGATTGGTGATCCATTTTTGCCATGGCCGGGATTAATAACAGGTGTTTTATTACTGGGATTTTATTTTTGGTCTACAAATCAATTTATAGTTCAGAGAGCATTGGGTGCAAAAGATAAAAAGCATGGCCAGTGGGGATCCCTGTTTGCCGGATTGTTAAAACTAACCGTTCTTTTCATCATGGTCTTTCCCGGAATTTTTGCAAGGGTTTTATATCCTGATATTGAAAAGGCTAATCTGGTTTACCCAACTTTACTTTTTGATCTTCTTCCACCTGGATTATTAGGGTTAGTTTTGGCAGGCCTTCTTGCTGCAATGATGTCAAGCATAGATTCAGCATTGAATTCAGCTTCAACTTTAGTGACGATGGACTTTGTGAATAAACTTAAACCAAATATTTCAAGTGAAGGACTAATGTGGGTTGGGCGTGCAGTTACTTTTGTATTTATGATTCTCTCCGCAGTTTGGGCTCCGCAAATAGACAAGTTTCCAACACTTTGGGAATATCTCCAGAATGCATTATCCTATATTGCTCCACCTATAGTTTCTTTATTTGCTGTTGGAGTTTTCTGGAAACGAGCAAATCACCAGGGGGCAATGGCTGCAATTGTAACCGGCATATTAGGTTCAGTATTTTTTTTAATTGCAACAAATACAAGTTTAATTCCACAGATACACTTTCTTTATACAACGGGAATTCTTTTTGTTGTTTGTACTATCAGTATAGTGACTGTTAGCTTATTAACTCCACCGCCCTCTGAAGAAAAAATTAAAGATATTACCTGGTCAACAAAGCTCTACAGAAATGAAACTCAGGAATTAACTTATCTACCATTTTATAAAAACTATAGAGTACAGGCGGCAGCATTAATGGTACTTCTAGTAGTTATCCTGATAATTTTCAGATAATATGATTCAGAAATTAACGTTTATGATGATTATCAATTTTCTCATACGTGCCGCCATATATCAGAGTACGGATATGATCTCCATTCAAAAAAGTATGAGGAAAACCAAGATCAATCTTTGTTAACTCGTTTAGTCTATTTAACTGTTCTTCATTTAAGGAATATTTAAGACTATCAACATTCTCATTCAACTGGTCTTCAGTTTTAGCACCAACAATTGGAATAATTACTCCGGGTTGCTGTCTTACCCAATTTAGTGCGACCTGAGAAGGTGTACAATCAATCTCCTTTGCTACGTTAATAACTTCAGAGGCAATACTCAGGTTTTTTTCATTAATTGAATTGTGCATTTGAGCTCTGCCTGATTCGTCCTTATTTACATTGTATTTTCCCGAAAGAATTCCTCCACCAAGAACTGCCCATGGTGTTACAGCCAGGTCCAATTTTCGCGCCATTGGTAAAAGCTCTCTTTCAACAGTTCTTTCCAACAACGAATATTTTAATTGAAGCGCGACAAACTGCGTCCATACTCTTAGCTCAGCAATTGCATTCATACGTGATACAATCCAGGCAGGTGTGTCTGAAACTCCGATGTATAAAATTTTTCCCGCTTTAACCATATCATCAAGTGCCCGGAGAACTTCCTCTTCAGGAGTTGTAAAGTCCCATGCATGAACCCAATAAAGATCTATGTAATCCGTCTTAAGTCTTTTCAGACTTGCATCAAGTGCTTGCATCATATTCTTGCGATGATTACCGCTAAAATTAGGATCATCTTTACGAGTGAAGAGAGTGTATTTTGTACCAACAACAAAATGTTCACGGTCTGATGAAATAAATTCGCCAACAAATTTTTCCGATGTTCCTTCGGTGTAACGATTTGCTGTATCAATAAAATTCCCGCCAGCGTTTGCAAATGCATCAAATACTTTTTTGCTTTCCTCTTTATTCGCACCCCACTTCCATTCTTCACCAAAAGTCATTGCGCCTAATGCTAGTTCTGAGACACGCAAGCCGCTTTTACCAAGAAGTTTATAATTCATAACTGTTTCCTTATTAATTCAAAAGTGATAAAATCTTTTTTTCATTTACAGAGTTTGGATAAAAATCTCCCGTCCACCTCATGCACCTGTTCGCATCGAGAGGGACTCCAATAGCAGGGACATCATATTTTGCACATAATCTTAAACCGCTGACTAGTTCCGGGATGCAGGCAATACCAAAAGCAGCAATGCTCTCACCATTTGTACTTGATAGTTTAAAAATTTCCTTCAGATCTGCTTCTCTCCAGATATACGCCTTTATATTTCTTAGGTTCATTAATTTGCTGATTGAATTTATTGAACAATTTTTTGAACAGCTTTTACAAATGTAGTCTATTTCGTCTGGAGCCGACAAACATTCTTTGTCGAGATCGTGTAGACAGTGAGGTAAAAAAGCATACTTAATTCGGGATGAGTTAAACTTTTCTCGGTTTGTTCTATTGACAAGTTCTATTTCGATCATATAAAGTAAATATTGTTCCCTACTGGTCGATAATGTTGTATCACATTTCTCAGATAATGTAAGGTTTTGAAGATGAGAATCAATATCTGTAAAATATTTTGAAAGTTTGTTCTCAGCCTCGGTTAATATTTTAGTAATTATTGAATCTGAATCGGTTTTTTTCTTCTGCGTTTTTAAGAACCTTTTTTTGCCTGTGAATATTCGAATAATGGAAATCAATTCTTCACCAGATTGAGTATGAAAAAGAAAAGAATCGACTAATTCAGATAATATCTCATAGAACTCATCTGTATCAGGTTTTCCTGCATATAGCGAATAAGTCTTTCCTATAATATCTGGGGTTGGTTGCATTTATAAATAATTCAATATTGTTGCTTGATAAACTTTTCAAACTAAAATTAAATTTTTACCAACATTACCGCAAGTCCCGGCGTATCTTTCAGATACCATCTTTAAAAATAATTTACTTAGACTTACTATCCTTTTTTATTAATTTTAAATACACAATTATGGAATCAGGTTTTATAAATTGTTAAAGAAAAAATCCGGATCAACAAGAACCAGCGAAAAGCTAACTCGTCTGGATATTGATGATAAATTAAGAAAAAAAATTCTACCTTATTGCAGATTGAAGAAGGGTGAAATCTGGACAGACCCAAAAGGTAAACACAAAATTGGTGTTCTTGATGCAACAAATTCCGCAGACACACAGAATTTATTTGGGAAAGACAAAGCACAGCTTGTAATTAACGACCCGCCTTACAATGTTGTTGTTGGAAATGCCAATACACAGAATCTTTCTAAGGTAAAAGTTGACGAATACATTACTTTCTCAAAAAAGTGGGTTTCGAATGTTAATTTCGTTCTTGATAAAAACTCAGCACTTTATATCTGGCTGGGTGCTGATCAAAATGATGGCTTTCAGCCTTTGCCTGAATTTATACTTATGATTAGAGGCTTTAAAGATTTGAAAAGCCGGAGCTTTATTACGATGAGAAATCAAAGAGGATACGGCACACAAAAGAACTGGATGTCTGTTAGACAGGAGCTTCTATATTACATAAAAGGTGATCCTCTCTTCAAAGTTAATTATACTGACATTCCAAAAATTCTCGGTGGTTATTATAAAGAAGTCAATGGTGAAATGACCGATAATTTTGAACGGAGTAAATCGGAATTCATTCGTCCCGGAAATGTTTGGGTTGATATTCAACAGGTATTTTACAGAATGGAAGAAAACGTTCCCGGTGCTTATGCACAGAAACCACTAAAAAGTATTTCAAGAATAATTGAGGCAAGTAGCAAAAAGAATGACCTTGTAGCAGATTTTTTTAGTCACAGTGGAGTTACACTTTTAGCTTCAGAGTTGCTGGGAAGAAGATGTTACGCAATGGAGATTGATCCAATATTTGCAGAGCTCTCAATAAGGAGACTCGAACATTACCGTGAAACGGGTAAAACCGGATGGCAGTGGAACAACCCGTTTCCTGAAGTTAAAGTAAAAAGAACTAAGTAAAAGAATTGAACTTGCAACATCAATCAAGTAGCTTTTATAAAACAAATATAATCTGGAATTCTTAGATGAAAAAATTTTTTGCATTAATATTTATCCAATTAGTAATCGTATCTTTTTATTCCTGCAAAGATGAACAATTAATCCAAAGGGGTTCGCCGGAATATATTTCTGAAATAGAACAATGGCATCAGAAAAGGATCTCAAGATTAAAGGAAGATACCGGCTGGTTGAATCTTGTAGGATTGTTCTGGCTAAGTCAAGGTGAGAACAGATTCGGCTCAGCAAAAGATAACGATATTATCTTCCCATCAGGACCTGCACATATTGGATCACTCATTCTTCAGGATTCAATAGTAACGATTAAAATTTTAGCTGATGTTCCTGTATTCAGTAATGAAAATCCTGTTACGGAAATGATATTAAAAGATGATCATTCAGAGGAACCCACCATTCTTCAAGTTGGAACTTTAAGATGGTATATAATTAAACGGACTAAAGGATACGCGATCCGTTTACGCGATTTAAATGCTGAACTTGTAAAAACATTTAAGGAGATAGAAACATTTCCAGTTAGCGATGATTGGAGAATTGAAGCAAAGTTTGAAAAATATGATCCGCCTAAAAAAATAACTATACCGGATATTGTCGGAACTTCGGACGAAGAAAACTCTGCTGGTGTTGTTGTTTTTACAAAAGAGAATCAAACATTCAGAATGGATGCATTGGATGCCGGGGGAAACAGGATTTGGTTTATTTTTGCTGATGAGACTAGTGGCGAAGAAACTTATGGTGCCGGAAGATTTCTTTATACCGATAAAGCTGATTCAAATGGAATAGTTATTTTAGATTTTAATAAAGCTTATAATCCACCGTGTGCATTTACGAGGTTTGCTACCTGTCCATTACCACCCAAGGATAATTATTTAAAGCTTCGAATTACTGCAGGAGAAAAAATGTGGGGAGAACATCATTGAAGATTAGAGATTAATTCTTTTATAGTTTGAATATGATGCTCATCATGTTCTAATACGAACTGAGCCATATCAATGGGTCTCATTTGTTGGTTAAGTCGTGGATGTTTTGAACTTTTTGATAATACCGGTGCATCAAGTTCCTGCATTCTCTTTACAAAACTTTCTCTCACATTCTTTAACTGATTGAGAAGATCATTAATATTTTTAGCATTATGATTTGCTTCATCAGTCTTCTTATTGTTTAAATCTGCTGATCTCAGAATTTCTTTACCCACAATAAAATCATCTATTCTACCATCGTGCAAATCTTCAAGATCGATTAGATGGCCGACATTTTCTTTAATTGACCAATGATTCCCTTCTCCGTTAATCAGAATCCCCTCTGGTAAATTTGAAACGAGTTTGAAAATTATTTCCGGATTTTTCTTAAGCTTATTCAATATTATGTTGTAACTATCTTGTGACAAATCAAACTGAAATTTTTTATCAATCCATTTTTGCCTATCCATCCTTTTTAACCTATTTACCAATTACTGAAATTAATCCGTGTGTTAATGATTCTGGTGGTCCCATTAAGTGTGTTGAGCCGCTAAAAACCTTGGTTTCCATATAGACACCCGGATAATTATGTTGTTGAAAATTTGTTACAAGACTATCAACCGGGTTAAAGTATCTTTCCTCTGATTCACCCTGCCCAACTGAAATAAATATATTCAATTGCTTGTCGCCAATTTTTTCGGGAGAATTTTCCTCGTATTTAAAAATAACATAATCATCCCAACTTAAATTTGGACTTCCAATTATATAATTGCTGAAACTTTCAGGTTTTGTAAAAAGTGTATATAAGCCGAATAATCCTCCAAGGGAATAACCATTTAATGTTCTTTCCCCTGGAACTGTTTTGTAATTTTCATCTATATAAGGTATCAACTCATCATCAAGAAATTTTAAAAAGTTTTCTGCTCCACCCGATTGTTGTGGTCTGTAATCTCTGAGACGATTTCCTGCTGCTTTTCTGCTAATCGATCCATAACCGATACCAACTACAATAAGTTGAGGAATATTATCTCCAATCTCGAGATAACGTGAAATACTTGCAGCCATTCCATAAGCTATGTCACCGTCAAGCACATAAAGAACAGGATATCTGTTTTCGCTTGAATAATATTTATCCGGCACACTTATCAGTATAAAAAAAGAGTCAGAAACTATTTCTGAATAAACATACTCAGCTTTTGTATTATACAAGGAATAGTCACTCACCTCTTTTGTTGAAATACTATTTTGCGGTTGAAATGCTTCATTGAAGCTTAAAATAAAAATCATTAAAATCAGGACATTTGGAAATCTTTTCATTTTTTTCTCCCTGTTTGTAAAAATTTGTTCCTAAACCATTAATATTTACCTAAAAGCATTTAACAGAACAATACTCAAAATTGGAAACAATTACCACCGCCAGAAAAATACAGCAAATAATCTCGGGTTTGTTTATTATTATCTTCGGCTTGATTAAGTTTATTAGGTATAAAAATTGATTCATTTAAAGATTAAGTGATCATAAAATTAAATCACGCAGGGAAAATGAATTAAAAAAATATGGTGCATAAATGAAAAAGATTATATTATTTTATCTCACATATTCAACCCTAACCTTTTCGCAAAGTTTTTCCGGGCCCACCTATAATCCATATAATATGACAGGAGCGGGAAGTACTAATGCCCCCTCATTTGTAGATATCAATGCTGATGGAGATTATGATTGTTTTAGTGGCCTGGGTAATGGATTTACAGCTTACTATCAAAATAATGGGACGAGCAACTTCCCTTCATTTGATAGTTGGTATTATGCAAACTCTTTTGGAATTTATGATGTTGGAAATGATGCAAAACCCGTTTTCGCTGATATAGATTATGACGGTGATTACGACGCATATATTGGCGAAGCAGCAGCCACAATATATTTCTTGAGGAATACTGGAAGCGCTACCGCAGCAAACTTCACTTATGTTTCAAATAATCCGGGAGGGATATCAAATCTCGGAGCCTACACCACCCCAGCTCTTGTTGATATTGATAATGATGGAGATTTAGATTTGTTCACAGGTGAGCTGTATGGCAATATTTATTTTTACCGAAATGTAGGGACACAGTATAATGCAATATTTAGTGGTGCATTTACTAATCCTTTTGGATTGAGTGATGTTGGCAACTACTCCGCACCAGCTTTTTGTGATGCTGATTTTGATGGTGACTATGACGCTTTCATTGGTAACCAATCGGGGGATATTATTTTTTTCAGAAATAACGGAACCAGGACCTGATCCCGATTTTGGAATACCAATAACAAATCCATTCGGTTTGTCTAACGTGGTTTCCTATGCTTCACCTTCTTTTGTTGATATAGACAATGATGGCAAAGAGGATTTATTTATTGGGACCGGAAATGGAATTACATATTATTTCTATAATACCACGGTCGTAAGCGTTGAAGAAGTACAAAACTCTTCGTTTGTTGAACTGAAAGCATACCCGAACCCTGTGGGCAATACTTTGAACATTAGCGCAAGAAATATTGATTTGGACCAGGCAGAACTTTCAGTCTATTCAATACTGGGAGAAAAAATTAATCTTTCGACCACAAGATATAATTCCGGGGCATCACTTAATTTTTCTAATCTTGCTCCTGGTATTTACATACTTGTAATACGGAACGACGTAGTGAATTATACAACGAAAATTATAAAAGGCACCCGCGGATTTTAATAAAGAGGATTAGATAGAAAAGAGAAGTAATTAAGACTATTGATTTGATACTTCAATAATATAGTTAGATACTTCGACAACACCGTTTTCAATTTTTTCTTTTGAAATATTCTCCTGATAAGTGGAATATAATTCTTCATCTTCCAAAAGATTCTGCACAATTTTGGGAAGATTTTTTATCTGTGGTTCATATATTCCCAACTTATTCTTAATCAAGTACTCAACATTACCTTTTTCTTGTTCCCAGATATAATCATTAACTACTGGTACCTTTTTCAAATTCAGAATCTCCATAATTGTTGAAGCACCACACTTAGTAATAACCACGTCCGAAATATTTATAAGTTCATAAATAAAATCTACGTAACCATAAATTTTTAAGTTTGCAGAATTATAATTCGATTTTAATTCCCCAACACCTTTTTTTAAGACTTCATTTTTCCCACAAATGATTCCTATTTCAGCATCTATATTTGATTTTAATATTTCTGTTAAAATTTTTTCTCCTTTGGGGATACCGTCTCCTCCACCTAGAATAAGAATCATTTTTTTATCAGGATTGTACCCATACTCTAATTTAGTAGAAATGATTTCTTCTTTTGAAAGAGGTTCTGAAAATTTATCATCAAGAATAAATGGAAAGCTTCTAACATTAAACTCCATTTCCATTTTTACGATTCTCTCCTTCAGTCCAGTGCTGAAAACAATAAAGTTTTGCTTCTTTCTAAGAAACCACATTGGATGTGGTGTAAATGGATCTGTAATTACAGTTTGAACAGGTATGGATAATTTGTTTCGTTTAAGAATTCTGTAAACCGGAATTATACAAAAGAAATGAAAAATTATAATTTTGTCAGGTTTCTCATTCAATATTGTTTCTTTTAGATATCCGGTCATAAAGGGAGCAATAAGATTGCTTGTAATTCTTGCAACAACTTGTATTTTATTTAATGCGTAGAGAAATTCGAAAAACCATTTGCCGGTGTATTGAAGTATCCTGTAGCCATCCTCAACGATGTATTGAACCCACCGGGGAGTTTTTTCGAAACCATAAATAAGTTTTGATTCAACTTTCTCAGGAAAATGCTTATTCAAATAATTAAAGATAGCGCGTGCTGGTGCAAGATGGCCTCCACCTGTCTTTAAATAAACGAATAAGTATTTTTTCTTTTTGTTCAATGCAGTTACCTCAACACCGGATCAGTTTCTCTTTCAAGAAATCCTTTTTCTAAAACTTGAAAAATTTTAAATGTTCCAAGCTTTCTTGCTTTTAAAAATCCGTCCCAGGCGGCTTCAGCTAATGTTCCCCTATTTAATAAGTCATTCAACCATTGATCTGTGTAATCTGGTTTTTCCTGTTTCAAGGCTGCCTGAATTTCACGAAGCCATTTCCTGTTGTACTTTTCCTGCGACCCAATAATTGGACTCATAACAATCGGTATTCCTAATGCACAATAAAATGAAAGCTCGCTCGGTTTTGTCCAGAGAATATCTGTTTCGTGCAATGATTTATTAAAAAGATTAAAGTATTCCTGGAGGGATTCTGAGTAAACAATTGTAACACCGTTACCATCGGGATCGATTTCATCTTTTGCTTTTTGAAAATAATCATTTACCTCTTTTCTTATTCCAGCCACAAGATTTAATCTTACCTCTCCAGTCCTTAATTTATTTTTCAAACTATAAGCTATCTTCTCACCAATTTCTTTTTGGGCACCTGCTCCGCCAACAGCATAAGTGATAGTTAACTTTCTATCATTCTGAAAAACACAATTTTCTATTCCTAAAAAATGTTCAACATTTCTTCCATGCCGAACCCAGAATTTTCCCTTAGGATCAAGATAGTATAATCTTTGTGCAAGATCCTTTTTCAGGATTGATAAATTATCATCTCCCAACAATTCAATTGGTAGCGGGAACCCTGTCAGATGAATCCTTTCGTCGGAAACACCGTAAGCTTTGAGTCTTTGAGCCACTTTACCACACGGTGCAAAATATTCGATTCGGCTTTCCCATGGATACTTTGCCACCCAAACACGATTTATATCCGCATCGCATATAATGCAATAGACTTTATTAATTCCTTTTTTATCAGTTGCAACGGCTGAAGCATAGAAAGACGTAATTAATGGAATATTTTTCGTTGAGATTTTTTCAAGCATTCCATTGCAAAGACCTTTTTCAATTGTCGATTCAAGAAGATTAACCTGAAATGTAGTGTGGGATAAATTCCGAGCCGGATAAAATGAAGGGATAAACTGTAGAGCATCCAGCATCGAAAATAAAGGCGAACCAATTACCGGAATACTCTTTGCTCTTGAAAAAAATTCATAAGCATTTAGTAATCTTTTCCATAATTTCTTTTCTGATTTTGAAATTGCTCCTGAAGAACCAACTGTTATTATTCCTTCTTCAGCTATTTCTTTTAAAGGATAAACAGCTCGTTGATGACCATATCCCATATCCGCTGACACAACCCAAGCTTTTTTATTATAATGATTCATAATATTCGATTTAAAAGAAGAGAATTTACTGAGTTGAAAAATAGGGATTTAAAAGAATCTATTCTTATCATTGAAATAAGAAAAGTGAACGGGAGTTCACCGAAAAAAAATTAAGTGTAAATACCTGATTATGAGGTTTTTTTAGAAGATTTTACTTTCAACCACTCAAAAGCTATAACTGCAAGAAATACAGTTACACCTATTAAGAATCTTAATGTTTCGTCCATGATGTTTTTCCATTTTATTGTATTTTACCTCCCAAAATTTATTCATCAGATGTTAAGTAATGATTAAGCTATTGTTAAATATTTGTTAAGATTAAAATAGTTATCAAATTAAAAACTGTTAAAACAGTTTTGAATACACATAGACTCGAATTAACCCACGACTTAAGTCGTGGGTTACTAATAATATTAAATAAATATCAACCGTTTTAACGGTTTCAAAAGATTGAAATTAAGAATTACAATTAAATTAAGATGGGCGCATTGAAAAACCCGTATAGCGGATTAAAGAATATTCCTAAAAATATCTGGATGCTTTCCATCGCTACTCTGATCAATAGAGCAGGCACTATGGTACTTCCATTTATTGCACTTTATGCGAATCAAATTCTAAATGTTTCAAAATCTGATTCCGGATTGGTACTTGCTGCATATGGAATTGGTGCCTTCATCACTGCCCCATTTGCAGGCAAGTTGAGTGACAAAATTGGTGCAATGAAAATGATGAAGATATCACTTTTCTGCACCGGCAGCTTTCTTTTTCTATATTCTTTAGTCAATGACTTTTTGTTATTTCTAGCACTTACTTTGATTTGGTCAATACTGAGTGAAGCATTTCGTCCAGCAAGCTTATCATTTATATCTGGTGAGATAAGTTCGAACAGAAGAAAAACTGCTTTTGCACTGAATAGGCTTGCAATTAATCTTGGAATGAGTATCGGTCCGGTGGTTGGGGGATTACTCAGGTACAATTAACTTTCATCTGTTATTTTATGTGGATGGTTTCACTTCACTCGCAGCTGGATCTTTCATGATTTTTACACACTGGGAAAAACATGATACGACCGATTTACCAGCTAATAATGAAATTGTTTCTCTTGAAAAGGTAAACGTTTTTAAGGATAAAAGATTACTTTACTTTTTACTTGCTCTTATCCCGGTTGAAATTGTATTCTTTCAACATATTGGAGCTCTTCCATTATTTATTGTCTCTGAATTAGGATTCTCAAATGCTGTATTTGGTTTATTGACCGCTGTAAATACTGTGCTAATAATTTTTATTGAGGTTCCATTAAATGATGCAATGCGAAACTGGGAAGACAAGAAATCGCTTGCACTTGGTGCAATTCTAAGTGGTATTGGTTTTGGTTTAATGGCATTCACTGATACAATACCTCCTATAGTATTACTAATTGTTATCTGGACATTTGGTGAAATGATTTTCTTTCCTTCATCAGGTGAGTATGTTGCAAAAATAGCTCCTGAAAAGCAAAGAGGGGAATACATGGGTTACTTTCAAATGTCTTTCAGTTTTGCTTTTATGATTGGTCCGTGGCTAGGCACTACAGCTCTTGATCTTTATGGGTCATTTAATCTGTGGATTGGATGTCTTGTCTTTGGTTTGATTTCTACTTATCTGATTTTTAGGATGAAGAAATAAATATATTGAAATGATTATTTGTTTCCTTTCATTTATATGAAATTAGAAAGGAAGTATATTTACTTTTTGTTGTTTTCTTTGAAAAATATTTTAAAGTTTCAAAAAGATAAATTCTTATTAAAATTTGTTGATTAAAGATAGTAGTTATACGAAGAAAAAATGAATTTAGGTGAATATAAAGTCACAGTAGATCATTCAATGAAAATCGTCCGTGTGGTAGCCAGTGGTAATTTCGAAAAAAAATTAGGCGATGAAATGATAACTAAAACACGAACTACAGCGAGCGAACACGGATATAACATTCTTTGTGATGCTACAGGAGCAAAGGTCAATGTATCAGTAATCGAATGGTTTCTTCTACCCAGAACACTTCCAGTATTACAAGATCAGAAAATCCGAAGCATCAAGGCTGCAGTACCTAATCCCTTCCGATGAGCAGAAAGAAAACTTTAAGTTTTATGAAACTGTTACATACAATGTGGGAATGAATTCAAGAGTGTTTTTCAAAGAGGAAGATGCTATTAATTGGCTAATAAACGAATAATAAAATAAAAAGCCCCGCTAATCCGGTAGATACCGGGGGGCTTTAATTTTTAATAATTCAATTCCCTTTCTTGCAATTATTCAATCGTAATCTCTTTTGGTTTTCTTTTCTTCACAAAGAATAAAGCTCCACCTCCGATAATGACTAATGCGATAATCAAGTAAATCCACCAGTTGGATGGATAAAGTGCGTTCTTCCATTCTGCTATTTTACTCTGCATCTTATCCTTGTTCTCATCCGTAAGCATATTATTCTCAATCAGATAGTTCATCCACACAGGTTGAATAACTGCAAACCAGGTACTGTCAACAAACTCGGTATAAATCCTTTTGGATTCTTCATCACTTTTTATCCCGAGATTTTTAAGTTCATCCCCAATAAACAATAAAACTGAATTTGTAAATTGATTGCCATTTTTGAAACTTTTCAACTCAATTCCGTTAAGAGAAAAATCTTCATTTATTGAATACCAAGCTTCATTTTCAACTGCAGCATACCAGCTGTCGAATAATTCATCTATCTCTTTTAACTCCTCCGCTTTTTTCTTATCCTCTGAATAAACTTCAACCAACTTTACACCAACCTTTTTCCACTTTTCAGAAAAATCTTCCTGCTGCTCACGAATAGCAATAAGATCATTCGGTTTGAGTGAGGTTACCTGCATAAATTTTATATTATCTTTAATTGTTCTCTTCACATTCTCAATTACATTATCTTCCTGTTCTGCTTTGGCAATCATATTTTTATCCTCGGTAGTGAGGACATCCTTTTCTCTCATAATTGGGGGCATCAGACTGTCAATCATACTTAAAACAAGTTCGTCTCTTTTTCTAATTGAAGAACGAAGCTGTGCCACAAGGTTCTCTAATTTCTTTATTGTTTTAGCATCTTTGTCTCTTTGAGCTTCTAGCGTTCGAACTTGTGTGAGCAATTCGTTATTTCTTTGATTCAGAAATTCAACCTGCTCATTCAGTGCTGTTACTTCCGTTTGAAGAACATCTATAGTGGTAAAATCTCCCTGTCTCATTAAATAATCTTTGTTCAGCTTATCGATTGAAGATTGATAATTATCCGGGTAAAGACTTTTATCAAGTAGCTCTTTGTGGTCAACGAAATTTTCTTTGAGTAAATTAATTTTTGTTGAAACATTTTTAAGCTCATCCAAAGAAGAAGCATTTTTTATTGTGCTTTCTATTGAAGCATATTCTGCCTTAAAGTTATCAACTATTTCAAGATCTGATTGAGCTGTGGTTAAACTAATAAACCCCAAAATTAACAAAAGTGATATAGCTGTCTTTAAAATTGAGCTGCTCATTTCGAACCTCCCTCAATTCCGTTACTGGTAAGATTTATATTGTAATCACCATCTACAAGTTCAATATACGGTGATCTCTGATTAAAGGCTGGTTCCTTCAGCCCGAACTCCGAAATAAATATTTTTTTCTCGAGTGTTAGGGTCCCTTCGTTTACTTTAAACACGTAAACATTTTTAAAATCTTTTCCCGTTATAAAATAATCACCCCCCGTGCTTCTTATTAATCTGATCTCTTTTCCCTTGAATGCCAAAGAGTCTTGAAACTCCTCATAGAATAATCCTGTTATATTAAATTCTGTCGAATATCTTTCCTCGGTTACATTGCCTTTATTATCTACTTTCAACGCTGATTCGACTGGCCAGGAAAAATCCGCTGGTTGTAAATTGAGTGTTGTGCAGGAAATACTAATAAAAATCAGGGACAAGGAAAGTGTTATACAAAGTTTCATTGTTTCTCCTCAAAAAGTGTTTTATTTAAATAATATTCAAAATGCTTAATGAAAAAATAAGTAGAATTATTTTTCAATTTATAATCGCTTAAAATTTACGGGAATGTAAAAAAAAGCCGCAACAATGTGCGGCAAATTTTGAATATTTTCCTAAGATTAACGTCTTCCGCCGTAACCACCCCGACCACCACCGCCTCGACCACCACCACCACCTCTTCTTTCACGAGGAGGGCGTGCTTCGTTAACTACAAGTTTTTTCCCTTTCAAATCAAATGTGTTTAGAGTTTCAATAGCTTTCATAGCCTCTGCCTGTGCGGGCATCTCTACAAAACCAAATCCCCTTGATTCCTGGGTGAACATATCCCGAATTACTTTAGCACTGCTTACTTTACCGTGCTGAGAGAATAATTCATTCAAATCATCCTCTTTAACTTCGGGGGATAAATTGCCCACATAAATGTTCATTTTAATCTCCTTAAAAAAAATAATAAAAATTCAGGCTAAGATTATTTTGTAACCTGATTTGTGTCTTTGTAAAAACAGATAATGTAAAGGTGAGAAGTATATCATGTTTTTAGGTCGACACTCAAAGTTAGAATAAATTATGAGCTTTTACAAATGAATTATGATTTGCCAAACGACGCTTCTGTATATTTTACAATCAATCTAATTCCCGGCCGATTCGTAATATAATACCATATCCATTCTATCATTACACGAAGTCTGTTCCTAAAACCAATCAGGTACATTATATGAATAAAAGACCAGGCTAACCATGCTAACAATCCTGATAATTTAAAACCTTTTACCACACCCACAGCTTTGGCTTTACCGATTGTTGCCATAGTCCCGCGGTCGTTGTATCTAAATTTTTTTCTTTCATTGGCTGATAAACTTTTTGATATGACTTTAGCAACATACCTCCCCTGCTGCATTGCAACAGGAGCTATTGCCGGTAAATATTCACCTTTGTCATTCTGCACCGCCGCAGCATCACCGATAATAAAAATGTTTTCATTTTGTTTTAAACTTAAATCATCTCTAACAACTGCTCTACCTGATTTATCTGTTTCGGTACCAAGAGATTTTATTAGAGGCGAAACCTGGTTGCCTGCTGCCCAAAGTACATTACTTGATTCGATAAATCTTTCGCCGACCCTAACACCTTTTTCATTAACTTCAGTTACCTTTTCCTTTAGAATAACATCAACCTTTAGATTTTTTAAGTCTTCAAGTGCGTGCGTTGAAAGTTTATCCGGATAAGTTGTTAGAATTTTGGGCATAGCTTCCACAAGGTAAACTTTAGTCATTGATGCATCGATATTTCTGAAATCGGGGATGACATTCTTACTTACAATTTCTGAGATCGCACCAGCAAGTTCAACACCTGTTGGTCCGCCACCGATAACAACAAAATTGAGATACTTTTGTTTTTTTGCCGGATCGGTTTCTTTTTCTGCAGACTCAAGAGAGAGAAGAATTTTCTCTCTTATTTTCAAGGCATCATTTAGAGTCTTTAATCCCGGTGCGTATTTCTCCCATTCATTTTTTCCGAAATATGAATGTCGCGATCCTGTGCCAACAATGAGAAAATCAAAATCTATTTCAGATCCATTGAACAGTACTTTGTTCTTTTCTTTATCAATTAATGTTACCTCTCCCAGAAGGATCTTCACGTTTTTATTTCCGCTAAACACGGATCTTATTGTTGTAGCAATATCTGCGGGAGAAAGAGCCGTAGTTGCGACCTGGTAAAGTAACGGTTGGAAAACATGATGATTTGTTTTGTCAATGATAGTAATATCAAAATTTTGCTTTGCGAGAGTTTTTGCTGCCGTCAGCCCACCGAAACCTGCACCAATAATTACGACCTTTTTCATGATTCATAAACCTCCTCATCACAAAATTAAGTATTTGTTACGGGTAAACAGTTGAGCATTATCACATAAAAAAGCCGTCATAAAGACAGCTTAAAATAATTTACTTAGTTATTCTCTCATTTAGACTAACTAACAACCTGCTAATTGAGATGAAAACTAAGCCTCATTATCTTCTTCGGACTCAAAGTAAAAATTAAAATCTTCCGGTTTTATTTTCAGTTCTTCGAGATTCTTTTGTAGTTCTTTCATCTGCTCTTTCAATTTTTCATCGTTGAATTTATAAATTTTAAATTTATTCTCCTTGAGCTGTTTCTCTAGTTCTTCCATTTGTTTTTTGAATTCTTCATTGTTGAACTGATACATCTTATAATTCTCTTCTAGATTTGGAAGATTCTTCTGCATTTCCTCAAGTTCTTTATTTAATTCATCCATATCAAAATTGAAATTCTTACCAACTACAACCGGCATATTAAAACTGTATCTGTTTCCGCCGAATCTCATTCCATCCAGCTGATCATAAACTTTAACTTTGTAATCAGCTACTAAATCTTCAGGAATTCTGTTCCCATTTTTATAAATAGAAGTTATTTCGTCACCATCAAAGTTAACTTCCCAATGAATAGTTTCACCTCCGACTGTTTCATAATACGAAAGGTATATGTTTGAATCTTTATTGAGGGAATCGCTTGGTGTTTCGGCTAATGAAAGCGAATTAAAGAATAAAAACAAAAGTGGAAAAAGAAGGTTTGGAACCAGGTGTTTCGACTTGGTTAATATTGTAAAATTTATCATTGATTTCTCCTCTCTCTTGTGTATATAAATTTTGTTTAAATAGTTACTATACTAAATATTAAGACGTCGGATCAACTTGAGAGTTTCATAAATATTTTTATTTAAGCTCATAATATTCGAATTCTTGATATACGGTAAAATATTAACTCCTCTGGTTTTCTAACCGTATGAGCTCTCAATCTATATTCAGATTGTTCTAATAGTTTTAGCATTTTGATTATTTTTTTTCTAATGCCCCTTAAAATTGAAATTTAACGGTTTATATTTGCACAACAAATTTCTAACAGTAAGTAGAGGATATAATGAAAAAATTATTTGGATTGCTAATTATTTTATTTTCACTTTTACAATTTAATTCGTATGCCCAGGAAAGAGGTTTTGGTCTCGGAATTATTTTAGGGGAACCAACGGGCGTTAGTGGAAAACTCTGGACAAGTGGAACAAACGCTTTTGATTTCGCTGCTGCATGGTCTTTCACGGGAGATGGCAATTTATTATTGCAAGCAGACTATGTATGGCATATATTCAGATTAATCCCGGTACCTGAAGGTAAATTGCCATTTTATGTGGGTGTGGGAGGTGAAGTAATTCTTGCTCATGATCCTGTTATCGGAGTAAGAGTTCCGCTTGGTCTGGATTATATGTTTTCAAACGCTCCTGTTGATATTTTTGTTGAACTTGTTCCGATACTTAGACTAGCACCATCTACAGATTTTGATTTTGCCGGTGGAATTGGTGCAAGGTACTGGTTTAATTAATTTCTTTTGCTAAAAATGAAGGCGGGATAAACCCGCCTTTGTTATTTCCAGAAACCATACTTTTTAATATGTCTGTAAGCCATATAGGCAACCGCACCAGTTTGTATTGTGCCTAATACATACCTAACCATATCAAATTCTGAATCTTTCAAATATTGTTGATAAAGTGGAGCAGTGAAGAAAGTATTTACTTCACCAAATTCTGATTGTGAATTATTTGAAATTAGTAATTCTGTTCTTAGCCAAATGTTCGATGAATTATTTTCAAATAATAATTCTTCTGGAAGTTCATTGAAAAGTGGGTCAGTAAAAAATTGATTGAGATCATATTGATATTCAACCGGAGGAATAAGTCCCTGAAATCTGTTTGATGAATCAGAATATTGGATTGAATTCTTTTCTGTTTCCTGAGCATAAAATGAAACAGAGTAAAGTAAAATCCCAAAAATGATTTTTGAAAATACATTCATAGTTTAAAGAATATCCCTATGAATAAAATTAAATTAAACCTATAAAATTGGTATCTAAAAAACCTCCGGAATAAAATTCTGATCTTCAATCGGTGGTCTCACATATCCAACCTCTCTCTGGCGAACCGGCAGCACTACTTCTTCAGGAGGAATATCCTCATACGGAATCATACTAAGCAAGTGATTTATGCAATTAAGTCTCGCTCTTCGTTTATCATCAGCATTAACTACATACCATGGTGCCTGCTTAATATCTGTGTGGGCAAACATAATATCTTTGGCTTTGGAATATTCAACCCACTTGGAACGGGATTCAATATCCATTTCACTCAACTTCCATCTTTTTGTTCTGTCTTTAATTCTTCCCTGAAATCTTGCTTCCTGCTCTTCATCACTAATTGAAAACCAATATTTAATCAGTTTTACCCCGGAACGAACAAGCATCCGTTCAAATTCAGGACACGATCTTAAAAACTCTTTATGCTCTTCTTCGTTGCAAAATCCCATAACGTATTCAACACCAGCACGATTATACCAGCTGCGATCAAAGAGAACCATTTCTCCTGCAGCAGGAAGATGAGCCACATATCTTTGAAAATACCACTGTGTTTTTTCTTTTTCTGTTGGAGTTGTTAATGCAACAACCCTGCAAATTCTTGGATTTAAACTTTGTGTGATTCTTTTAATGACTCCACCCTTTCCCGCAGCGTCTCTACCCTCGAATATCACAACCACTTTAAGTTTTTTATTGCTAATCCATTTCTGAAGTTTGACCAGTTCAACCTGTAACAATCTTAGATTTTCATCGTAATTCTGTTCAGATATTTTTTTCTTTTTTTCAGATTTGATATCAGAATAAACTATTTGCTTTTTCTCTTTTTTTGATTTGTTCTTTTTCTTTTTACTCATAATTCCCTCTAAAAATTAGTGAGATATTTTTACTTCTCAGAATGATTTATTGTGATACCTTTTTTAGTCATAAACGATAGTATGTATTTGTAGCAATTTTCATCTTCGCCAAGAAATTCGGGTGGACAGGTTCCTTTTCTATCAAATTTATTCTCAAGTAAATATCTTGCAGCAGCACAACAAGTGAAACCTGTTGTTCTTGCCATTGATGAGTTTTGTTTTGTCTGATCATAACTGTCTAAAATAAAATATCTGTGCGAGGTTTTTTTACCTTTTTCCTCTCCTTCAATCAGAACATCAAGAATTGTAAAATCTTCTTCGCCTTTTTTCGGTGCCCAAAAAGGAAATAATAATTTGGAAGTTAAATCGACTGGTTTAATGTTTTTTCCATTTACCTCAATTTCTCTTTCGCTAAAGAATCCTGATTCTCTAAAAATTTTCATTAGTTCGATATGCCCGGGATAACGTAAAGTCTTTTCTATCATATTTGGAATATTCATAGTCTTCAGCAACGAACGCAACCCGTCAGTGTTAAAAGCTTCGAGTTCACCTATGTTTTCATAATTGATGAATTCGGGTTCGGATAAAGCTGGTTGCTCAATTAACTTTCCATCAACTACAATTCTCGCAGGTCGGGTGTATTCTTCGATAACATCAATAGGAGAGAAATAAGCTTTGTATTCAAACGGCCAGTCACGGTTGTAAGGAAGACCGCCAACAATGCATTTATAATTTTTAATTTTCATTCTCTGATTATGATAACCTAAGATGACATTACTAAGTCCGGGAGAAACGCCACAATCAACAATTGCAGTAACTCCATTTCTTTTTGCAAGATCATCCAGCAGAAAAGGATCTTCGGAAAAGAAAGAAATATCAACTACATTTTTTCCAGTTTCAATAATTGCTTTTAGTGTATTGAATCCCATAAAACCCGGTAGTGCACAGACTACTAAATCGAAATCGGTAATTACTTTTTTTATTTCCAATGGAGAAGATAGGTTGGCGACAATAGTACTAACTTTATTTTCTTTTAAATTACTGAGCCGTTCAGGGTTTGAATCAACTGAAGTTACAGCATAGTCCCCGGATAAATCATTAGCGATGGTTCTACCAACCAAACCAACACCAAGGACTATAATCTTTTTCATAATAAACAGATTTTATGAATTACAGAATGCGGTCAATACTTTAACTTTGAAATGACAGATTTTGCTTTTACAATAACTGCTTCTTTTGTGAAACCGTATTCTTTAAATATAATTTCATACGGAGCTGATGCACCAAATTTTTCTATACTTATCGCTTCTCCGTATTCACCTAAATATTTTTCCCAGCCCTGACTAACTCCGGCTTCAACAGAAACTCTGGCTTTTACAGTTTTCGGAAGAACGGATTCTTTGTATTCATCAGATTGTGCGTCAAACAACTCCCAGCTTGGAAAGCTTACAACTCGTGTTTTGATTCCTTCAGATTGAAGTTCGTTGTGGGCTTCAACTGCAAGTGAAACTTCAGAACCGGACGCTATTAAAATAACTTCAGGTTTTCCATCGCTATCCACTAATGTGTATGCACCTTTAGATAAATTTTCTGCCGAAGAATATTTTGTTCTGTCGAGAACAGGAATCTTTTGTCTTGTTAATGCCAATGCGACAGGACTTTCTTTATGTTCAATTGCAACCTTCCAGGCTTGAACGGTTTCATTTGCATCTGCAGGTCGGATTACAATTACTTTTGGTATCGCTCGTAACGAAGCCAGGTGTTCTATTGGTTGATGAGTTGGTCCGTCTTCCCCAAGTCCGACACTATCGTGAGTAAAAACATAAATTGGTCTTACTCCCGAAATTGCAGCAAGACGGATTGATGGTCTCATATAATCAGAAAAAACCATAAATGTTCCGCCGTAAGGAATAACTCCACCATACAAAGCCATTCCATTTAGAATCCCTCCCATTGCGTGCTCACGAATTCCGAAATGAAAATTCTTTCCACCTCTGTTTTCTGCAGAAAAGTTAACAGACTCTTTAATGTAAGTATTGTTAGATGGTTCAAGATCTGCTGAACCACCAATTAATGTTGGAAGATGTTTGGCTAATTCATTAATTGCTTTACCTGAAGCACTTCTCGTTGCAACCTTATCTCCATAATTGGTAAATGAAGGAATTGATTTTTTCCACTCGTCACCAAAATCACCATTCATTATTTTGATAAATCTATCTGCATCTTCGGGATATTTTTTCTTATACGTTTCAAAAACTTTATTCCAATCATCTTCATTCTTTCCAAAAGTGCTCACCATATTTTTAAAATGACTTTTTACTTCATCAGGGATGAAGAAAAATTTGTTCTCATCCCAGCCAAGATTTTTCTTTGTTAGTTTGACTTCTTCTTCTCCAAGTGCTGAACCGTGTGCTGCGGACGTGTCTTGTTTGTTCGGACTACCAAATCCAATGTGCGTTTTCGTAATTATTAAAGTTGGCTTGCTAGTTTCTTTTTGTGCCTGCTCAACTGCTTTGTCAATTTGTGAAAGATCATTTACATCATCTGATATTTAAAACCTGCCAGCCATAAGCTTCAAACCTTTTTTTGATGTCTTCTGAAAATGCGAGATTGGTTTTCCCGTCGATTGTAATCCCATTATCATCATAAAAGAAAATTAATTTGCCAAGCTTAAGATGTCCTGCCAGCGAAGCTGACTCGTGAGAAATACCTTCCATCAAATCGCCGTCGCTGCAAATTCCATAAATAAAGTGATCAAGAATCTTTATATCATCTTTATTAAAAAGTGAGCCAAGATATTCCTGAGCTATTGCCATTCCAATCGCATTTGAAAATCCTTGTCCAAGTGGACCGGTTGTTGTCTCAACTCCTTCAGTCAATCCATACTCCGGATGACCTGGTGTAATGCTGTTCCATTGACGGAATTGTTTTAAATCTTCTAGAGAAATTTTATATCCGCAGAGATGAAGAATTGAATACAAAAGCATACTCCCGTGCCCAGCAGATAGAATAAATCTATCCCGATTCAACCATTTGGGATTAGCTGGATTGTGTTTCAAATATTTTGTGTAGAGTCGATAAGCGATCGGTGCACAAGCCATTGGCATTCCCGGGTGTCCGCACGTTGCTTTCTGGACAGCATCAACAGCAAGGAAACGAATTGTATTAATTGAAAGTTGTTGTATATCTTTTTCGGACATTAATTACTCCATTATCAATAATTTATTGGGGTTTTGAAGGTGATCGAAATACAAAAGAAGTATTCGATCTTCTCTTAAAAATTACGGCTAAATTGGGGGAATTAAAATATTGTTCGATTTAAAAATTTTGAAATGATGTCTTATTTCCTGAACTGTTTTATAAATTCTTCGACCTCAGGTAAGCCGCCCTGGTAAATCAGATAACCGTTGCTTGGTTCACGTTCTGTGATTTCCCCGGCAATTGGAGTGAGCATAATTTCTTTAACTTTTTCGGGATCATCTGTTTGTCCTAACGCCCAACCAAGTTTTACATAAGCAACCTCGGGAAGCATATTTGCTGCAGGAATAACTCCAAGCTCCATCATATCTCTTCCGGTATCGTAAACGTACATTTGCACATAACCCCACAAAGTCTGCACTGTCATATAAACGGCTACATTTTTTTCCTTCGCTCGTTTGAGTGCTGGATACATCGGTTTGTTAACATGACCAAGTCCGGTTCCTGCAATTACAATTCCTTTGTAACCATTATCAACCAACGAATCAATTATATCCGGCTGCATATTCGGATAGTAGTAAACGATGCTGACTTTTTCCTCAAACACTGGATTGATAATAACATCTTTGTCTTTTCTTCTTCGTTTGTAATCCTCGCGGATAGGAGTGATTTTTTCTCTGCTTACAGTTGCAATGGGAATATCACCAATTGTTCTGAAAGTTGAGCGATAGCTCGAGTGCATTTTTCTTACACGTGTTCCGCGATGAAGTAAATGCATACATATCTGAAGTTGGACCGAACATACAAACCATAACTTCTGCGATATCACTTTCGGCAGCAGTTTTAACAGAATGAATTAAATTTAATGCTGCATCGGAAGAGGGTCTGTCACTTGATCGCTGCGAACCAACCATAACAATTGGTACAGGAGAATTCTGAACCATAAAAGATAATGCTGCCGCTGTATGATGCATTATATCTGTACCGTGACCGATTACAATTCCCTGAACACCTTTTTCAATTTCTTTTCCGATAGCTTCTGCAACACCTTTCCAATGATAAGGACCGATGTTCTCGCTAAACTCGCCATAAAGTTTTTCGGTTTCAAGATTACAATAATCTGCAAGCTCAGGGACTGAACCGTAAAGTTCACCTGGAGAAAACGCGGGAATTACTGCGCCGGTTCTGTAATCAAGTCTGCTAGCTATCGTTCCGCCGGTACCAAGTAATTTTACTCTCGGTTTTTTCGGATCGTAAGGAAATTCTTTTTCAGGAATTTTGTAATGAGCTTCTTTTCTCCCGAGAATGTTAATCGACTGAATTCTCTTTGCCGCTATTCCAATATTATAACCGACGGGGATTTTCAGAACAACATGAAATTCATCTGCTGTTTCTGATCTTGGAAGAATTAATCCTTTAAAATTTCCATCGGCAGTACTTATCTCGACATCGCTCCAGACTAAAGCATTAAACTTTTGAAGAGTGCTTAATGCTTCCCCCCGGTAACCTTTAAAATCATTATTGTTTGACATTATTAAAATCCTTTTGAAGAGTTGCGACTTTCTGTGCAACCTTTCGTGCACTTATTCTACCACGAAGCTTACTCATTAGTATTCCCATCATTATACTTTCAACATTTTCTTTTTTGATAAACTCCATTTTCTGCATCTGCTGTTCTGCAAGTATAACTTCTTTTTCAAGATCAGCATCGTTAATTGGTTGGGGAATAATTTCTTCAACAAACATTCCTAGTTCAACACTTGTCTTTAGAGCGCTCAGAATAAAATCCTGAGTAAGTTTTCCTTCAGCGTACGCTTTTAAAATTGACGGCAAAATAGCTTTATCAATTTTACCAAAATTTAAAATTCCCCATTTTAATCTTTTAGGATATTGAATAAGAATAACCGCTACAGTTACAGGATTTAACTTCCATTCAGTTACTGCTTTTTTGAACAGTTCAGCATATTTTGAAATTGATAACTCGTCGACTGTATCTGCAGGAATGCCAAGTTCTTTGTACCATGTCTGTCTTTTCCAGAATTGCTCGGGCAGCCAGGATTTTATTTTTTCAATTCTATCCGCAGCAATTTGTTTTGGTGGAAGATCTGTGTCAGGATACATTCTATCTGCACCGGGAAGAATTCTTTCGAATCCATTTGTGCCATCACTTAGCGCTTGTCTTGTTTCAGAAGGAATTCCGATTGTTGCTTCTTTTGCGCGAATGATAATTTCATTTACTGCAGTTTTAATGTCGTCATCACTCGCCCAGACAATTATCAATGTGTCATCATCACTTGCATCAACAAACTTTTTAACTTTCTGCCAGTCTGAAGAAGTTAGTGTATCAGTTTTACTGTCTGAATGAATAAGGTTTGGAATGGTGGTCAAACATGCAATCACTCTAACACGATCAGAAATTTCTTTGGAGAAGTATGTATCGGGTTGAGTGTGCCAGCGGAGTAAATCTTTAAACCCTTTTAAGACAACGCAACTAATTTTTTGTTTATTCTCAACGGCATTTTTTAGTGGAATGTAATGAGGTTTTTTTATAATTGAAGTGATATCGAAATCTTTTGCCTGAAAAGTATCAGGAGTAACTCGTCGTTTTCTTAATTCTTCTCTTAATCTTAAAAGATTCCATTGACGCATTGCTTCGTTATGTGTTAACAAAGGAATCATTCCAATTTTTGGAACACCTTTAATTTCTATTCTTGTTCCGCCTTCAACACTTACGTTTACATCCTGTCTTGCAGCACCAATTCCTCTTCTTACTTTGTGCGTGCTTCTTACAAGGCTCGCACAAATCCATCCAACCTCGGCAGCTTCCTGAGGTGTTCGCATATCAGGTCCGGTTACGGTTTCAATCAAGTGGCATTCCTAGACGATCAGTTAAATAAATTCTGTTGTGAGAAAAATCAGAAACTTCCCTGCAGGAATCTTCTTCAATGGACATCTGAACGATTTTTACTTTTCTATCTTTGTAAGGTATCCATCCGTCAACAGCATAAATCGCTGTGCGTTGAAAGCCCGTTGGAATGCTTCCATCTAAATATTGCTTTCTCGCAATGTGAAGTTCATCAACAAGTTTACAATTGTATAACATTCCTATTCCGAGAGCAATATCAAGTGCATCTTCGTTTATAAGAAAAGGCGGGGTGTCATCCATTTCATAAGTGCAGACGGTGTTCCTGTTTATTCTGTAAATAATTTCTTTTTTTGTTTTGAACTCCATCAAAGCAGTGCCGTCATAAACACCAAGCTCTGAAAGTGTGGGACGCATATGCCTTAATATTTCAGCATCATAATTATCACTATAGATTCCGGCTGGACATCTGCAAAATAATTTTTTATCCGTGTAAAGTTGTTGGTGGATTTCGAGACCGGATTTGAAACCAACAGTTTGGTAGTCTGCTTCCGTCATCTCCCCGAAAGGCTTGAAGATAAATTCTTTCATAAAAAATTTTGTTATGCTCTATACAAAAAAATATTCCCGGCAGAGGACAGCAATTAACCGTACAGGATGCCGGGAACAATCAAGCGACATAAAATATTGGGTGGGTTAATATGATATATCGCTTATTTCTATAATTTCTGCTTCAGGATCGTGCTCGTGTAAATATGTAATAAATTCCGGATTAAAATATTTTTGATGAGTTCTTTCATATTCACCCAACCAGTGTTCAACTTCTTCGTGCGACAAAGAACTTTTCAGATAATTCAATTTTTCCTTGTCATCAAAAATCCGGTAGTAAAACAATTTTTTGTTGCTCATATTTTTTTCCAGAGATTGTTCGGATACTTCTGATATTGTTTCGTCAGTTAAAGTCATAAAATAACCTCATTACAAAGTTAGAAAATTTTTCCGCCTTTTTTAAGAATATCTCTTGCAATAATTCCTTTTTGAATCTCATTTGTTCCTTCAAATATCCGGTTGATTCGAGAGTCCCTGTAATAGCGTTCAATTGAAAGCTCCTGTGAATAGCCCATTCCGCCGTGAATTTGAACTGCTCTATCAACAACTTCATCCAGTGCATCTGAACAATAAAGTTTTACCATTGCAGATTTTGTTGAAATGTCTTTTTTCAAATCATAGTCCGTCGCAGTTCTGTAAACAATTGATTCCATATTGAAAACCATTGTAGCCATTTCTGCAAGCATAAACTGAACTGCCTGGAAAAAGCTGATCGGATGATCAAACTGCTTTCTTTCTTTCGCATAATTTGTGGAAAGCTCGAGCATTTCTTTTGCAACACCGAGACAGGCAGCACCTAGTCCAAGTCTTCCAGCATCAAGAGTTTTCATTGCAATTAAAAATCCTCTCCCATCAGTTCCCAATAAATTTTCTATTGGAATCCGGACGTTCTCAAAACTCAGCGCATTTGTTGTGCTGCCTTTTATTCCCATTTTCTTTTCGGCTGGACCGGCTTTAAAACCAGGAGTGTCAGACTCAACAATAAAAGCGCTAATTCCTTTTTCAGTTCTTGCGAACACCGAAAGTATACCTGCAATTCCCCCGTTTGTAATCCAGAGTTTCTCTCCATTTATAACCCACTGATCGCCATCAATATCTGCTTTTGTTTTAAGATGAAATGAATCGGAACCAGCCTGAGCTTCCGTTAAACAGAATGCCCCGATCTTTTCACCACTGGTAAGCTGAGTTAAATATTTTTGCTTCTGCTCTTCATTACCACCCAGATAAATTGCATTTGAACCAATCGATTGATGTGCACCGATAAAAGTTGCAGTTGACATGCAACCTCGTGCAATTTCTTCCTGCATCAAACAATAACCAACTTCTCCCATACCTCCGCCACCGTATTCTTCCGGAAAAGATATTCCAAGAAAGCCAAGTTCAGCCATTTTTTTGATTAGGTCTTCAGGAATTTTTGCTTCCTGATCAATCTTTGAAGCAATTGGTTTTATCTCGTTTGTGGTAAAGTCCCTCACCATCTCACGCAGCATTTGCTGTTCTTCGGAAAGTTTAAGTTCTAACATAGTACCTTTTTGATTATTGATTCATCTTGCAGGGGCAAAAAATATTCCACAAAGAGCAACTAATTCGGTTTGTGAAATGAGCTAAATCAAGCTTTTTTATATCTTTTCTTTTCAATAAATGGAAAGCCTTTGTTGTAGTTTTCTTAGATGTGAGAAGGGAACTTTCTTATTGAATAATCAAAACATGAACTCATTTGGTATCTTAAAAGTAGTATACATAATTTAGAAATATGAACCTGCTTGATTCGAAATTAGGAAGAATATTTCTCGTATCAATTCTTTATTTGACTGAAGGGGCACCGATCGGTTTTATATGGTGGGCGATGCCTACTTTATTAAGGCAGCAAAATGTTGCAATTGATTCGATTACTTCTTTAACCGCAATCCTGATTTTACCATGGATATTTAAATTTGTATGGGCACCATTAGTCGACTCGCTGAGAAACGAAAAGCGAGGATATAGGTTTTGGATATTCACCTCCCAATTATTTATGGGACTAGCACTCGTCCCACTGATTTTTATTGATCCACAAAATTATTTTTTTATTTGGGGATTGTTTTTGTTTATTCATTCTTTTGCTGCTGCTACCCAGGATGTTTCAATTGATGCACTTGTAATAAATGTAATTGCAAAAAATGAAAGAGGAAAACTAAACGGATTTATGAATGCCGGTATGCTGATAGGAAGAAGTTTGTTCGGGGGAGGAACATTAATTCTTGCTTACGAACTTGGTTTGAATTATATGATTGGATTAATTGTGGTGCTGATTATTTCCGTCATGTTAATTTTGATTTTTGTTAAGGATCCTGGACTGCCAATTAAATCAAAAAATCAATTTGAGATATTTAAACAAAATTTTTCTTTGGCATTTAGAAATAAAAACACCTGGCTTGCAATTTTGTTTGCTCTCACTTCGGCGGCAGCATTTGAAGTAGCCGGCGGATTAGCCGGACCCTTCCTCACGGATTTGAAAGTGAGTCAGGAAACTATTGGGGTATTTTTTGCTTTGCCAGTTGTAATTGCAATGTTTATCGGCGGTTTAATTGGAGGATATATGTCTGATAAAATTCCCAGGAAATCAGCCGTACAAATGTTCTTATCCGGATTTGTTGTTACAATAATTATAATCTCCGTTTACAACTTTATTGAGCCTCTGATTAATGATGTGGTATTTCTATCTGCTTACACAGTTATGTATTTCTTCGTTGGTCTGTTCACTTCTTCTTCTTATGCCCTCTTTATGGATTTAACGAATCCTGCAATAGGGGGAACGCAATTCAGCACATACATGGCCGCTACTAATGGCTGTGAAGCATGGACTGTCTGGTCAGCTGGATTAATAGTTACGGGTTATGGATATTCACCTGCTTTTATACTGATGTGTGTTGTTTCGCTACTTAGTCTATTGGTTTTGAGAAAAATAAAAATTGATTAAGTAAACATACTTCTTGTTTTGAACCAAAGCCCTAGATTTAGTTTAAAATTTTATCTGGAGACTCAATGCTGGTCTGTCAAAATCTATTGAAGGATAAATCGAAACATCCTCACCAACTTTTGTTTTATGAAGTTCGGGAATAAAGTAGCCAACCAAAGCTCCCACAGCATAACCTGTAATTACATCAGTAGGGAAATGCCAGTGCGAGTTTACTCTCAAATATGTCATTGCAGCTGGCAAAATTGCGGCACCGCTCCAAATTAATATTTTAGCGGTTTCGTCATCTAAATATTCACTAAAAACTTTTGCAGTAAAAAATGAAGCCGCGGCACAAATAGATGTATGCCCGGAATAAAAAGAGATTCTTGCTTCTGTATTGGTTTTTTCATCCATTGCAGTTTCATCATCATAAACATATGGCCTTGTTCGCAGAACAGCTTCTTTAACAATTCCATTTATGCTTCCCTGCACAAGCAGCACTTCAGCATACATTACAGCAAGTTCGTAAATATCATCTCTCGTTTCACTGTATGCAAGGAAAGAAGCCGGAAGCAGAAATGAAGCATATAGAAGAACATCTCCGGGAGTATCTTCTTTATAAGGACCTATTGCGCCTCTATCAAATCCATTAACATCTGCAGGTTTTAATAAGTTGATTTCCTGCGAAGTTAAAGGTTGAATATTTTTTAAAATGAAGTATGCCGTTGCAGCTACTGCTGATCCAGTTCCAAGTATTATTGCTTCACGGGTAAAATCAAGATTAAAAGGTTTTGTTTCTTTGTACTGACAGTAAGAGATATTGGATCCAGAAAGAAATAATAAGACAAGAAAAGAAAAAATTTTCATTCTGCTCATAAATTATCGTTGGTTATTAAATTATAAACTAAGTGTTCTCCAAACAAACTGCTTGAATTTTTGTATTTCATTCTAACTAAACGCCTTTAAAAAGTAATTTTAAAACCAAAAATTGGTTGGTGCTTAAATTCTACCGGCGCCACTGAACCTGGCTCGCCAACATAGTTTTTGTTTTTATGAATTTCAGGTATAAAATATCCAATAGATGCTCCAACAATGTAGCCAACTATGACATCTGTAGGAAAATGATTGTGTGTTGTTATACGAGAAAAGCCTGTAACGGCAGGGATCAAAGCAGCAGCTGTCCATAAAATAGTTTTCGTAGTTCCATTTGATATGTAAGCCGAGTATATCTTCGCCGTATAAAAAGTATTCACAGCTGACATAGATGTATGCCCAGAATAAAATGAATATCGTGCATCTACATCAAGTTTTGGCTCAAGCAAACTATTTTTATCATAAACAAAAGGTCTATCCCTGAGTGTTATCGCTTTGACCAATGCATTAATACTCGCGTTCAAAAGTACAGCTTCGCCATACATTAGTGCGATTGTTCCAAAATCTTCTTTTGTCTTTTCATACGTAAGAAATGTAAGTGGAAAAGCGAAAGATCCATAAAATAATACATCACCAAGAACATCGGATTCATAGGTACCAATAGCAATTCTGTCAAACTTATTTACATCCTGCGAATGTAATGAATCTATTTCATCAATAGTTAATGGTTTGTTATTTGCATTAACAATAAGTGAAGTTGTTCCAATCAAAATTCCAATTCCGCTAATAACTAATTCTTTATCAGTATCAACATCGAAAGGATCATCATTTGCAACCTGTGCAAATGATGTGTTATAAAAAAGAATGATTGATATGGCGGTAACAGAAACGGTTCTGAGAAAATTCATCGACCGGGCAAATAATGATAAATTGAATTGTTTTGTTTTTAGAAAAGTATAATTAAAAACCGAAAGAAAAAAGAAACTGTATTAAGTTTTCCAAACATTAGATTAAAAATCTATTAAAACTTTTTATTTAAGAAGAATCATTTTCTTTGTCTTAACAAGAGCTCCGGCTTGCAGCTGATAAAAATAAATCCCGCTTGTTAAATCGCGCCCATCGAATTCAACTTCATATTCACCGGCGGGTTTATCTTCATTAACGAGTGTAGTTATTTCGTTTCCTAAAACGTCGTAAACTTTTAGTGTAACCAAAGCATTGTCATCCCGAGCTTGACCCGGAATCTCAAATTTTATTTTTGTGCTTGGATTAAAAGGGTTGGGGTAGTTTTGAGATAAATGAAACTTTTCAACTGCTATTGGGTTATCTTCTATAGAAACAACAATTGGATTGATTAGTACAGTTTTATGTTCTCCTACTATAATTCCTGGCCCAAATGATCCACCCCAAAAATCAGCCCAATGACAGAATTTAATCCTTTTAAGGTTATTAATCGTAGTACCTTCAGACTCAATTTGCCAATTAGTTCCAAAATTAGTTGTTTTCAAAATTAATCCTTGGTCTCCAACAGCCCAACCTAACCCCCAGTTATATATTTGTGAGAAGAAAACATCATTCAATGATCTATTTAGTAAATCCGGATTATTTTGTTCCGTCCAATTTTCTCCATTATCAGAAGAATATACTATATAACCATTCTCTCCAACTGACCAGATAAGAGAAGGATATTTGAAATATATTGAATTCAAGTTGACAGGGGCAGAGAATTTTTCCGTGAAAGTATTCCCGTCATAATAATAAACCAAACTATCACCGCAAAGCCAGACATTATCAATCAACCTTGAACTTACTTTTTTAAAGTTTATATCAAATCCGGTATTTAAATCTGTAGGACCTGATTCAGTGAAAGACCAAACAGCACCGCTGTCTCCACATATATAGGCCGTCCAATCGTAACTATTAGTAGTATAGGTAATACAGGCATCTTGTATTTTTACATTAATTGAATCATCTAATTCCCACTCGCTAAATATATCTGCAGCAGTATAAATTTTTCCATTAAAAGCACAAGCCAGCATCTTACCATTGATTTCATTGTAATTAATTGTGCTAATTACTGATTGAAAGTTTTGGATTTCCCAATTTACCCCGAATTCTGTAGTATGATAAATTTCCGGATAATAACCGGATGAAACCCACCACATTCCCCAAGGTGAATACAAATCTACATCTGTGAAATTTTGATCAACGCTGTCACCGGGAAATTCATTTCCAATATTATCCCAGATAGGATTTTGTGCAGAGACAATAATCGAAAGACTAAAAACCAGCAGAGATATTTTAAGTAAGTTCATTTGCTACCCCATTATTAAATGATATTAGTATAAAAATTTATTTTAGCAAAACCATCTTCTTAGTTTCAACAAGACTACCTGCTTGTAGTTGATAAAAATAAATCCCGCTTGGTAAAGCACTCCCGTCAAATTCAATTTTATAAGTGCCTGCTGATTTTTCTTCGTTAACAAGTGCTGCTACTTCGTTTCCTAAAACGTCATAAACTTTTAAGCTCACAAATTGAGATTGCTTCGTTCCACTCGCAATGACATTCGGAACTGAATATTTTATAGTTGTGGAAGGATTAAATGGATTTGGGTAATTCTGGAATAAATTAAAATTCTCAACAACTTCATGATTTGATTCGTTTGTTGATAAAACATTCATATCAAATATTGATGCCCAAACCTGATAAATACCGGAATAATCCGCCATCCACAGTGCATACAATTTATTATCTACAGCCAATAAAGAAATATGATCACCTTGGTAAGATGAGGCACCGCCCACAATTGGTTTTGGTTTAAAACGAGAATCAACCAGATAAAATTCTTTCCAGGTGTTTCCACCGTCAAGCGAACGTGCAAGAAAAAGATCAGTTGAATCTGAAGTTGTATTTCTATCATCGTGGAAAAGAATATCTATTCCTCCTTGATTATCAACCTGAATAGATGGGAAATATTGAATCTTCCCGTTATTTAGCGCATCCTGATTAACTCTAATACCTTGAGACCACGTTTGTCCTCCATCAGTTGACCGATGGAGCAGGATATCAGGATCACTGCCAGCTGGAGAAATATTTTTTTCAGTTGTTACGATATAGAGCCAACCGTCACGCGGTCCACCACTATTATCAACAACTATTTGTGGTAATCCATTTACTTTAATATTTCCTTTTGATGGAAGAGTTCCACTGATTCCATTCATATTAAAAATATTTTGTTGAACATTCCACGAAACCCCGCCATCTGTTGAAACAGATAAGCCAGCGTAATCTTCTATAAACGGACTTACTAAAGTTATCCCCGACCAGGTGACATATACTGTTCCATTATTCGCTGTTGCTATGGAACCTCCAACACATCGCTGAGGAGGATTCGGATTTATAACCTTGGGATTAGTCCAGGATACGCCCTCATCAGTTGAAAATGAAGTATAAACAGCTGACGGATTAGTTTGCAAATCGACCCAAGCTAGATAAACTCTTCCTTTATAACTGCTTTGGTTCGAAACATCTAGCTCGATAGTTCCCTTATCACTTGTTTGATGATCTGTAACTGTCACAGCCATTGACCAGGTTAACCCCATGTCATCTGAATAATGTGTATATATTCCGGGGAATACCAGACCAATATGTGAAATAATAAATCTTCCCGATTCTGTTATAACAACACCCGGATCACCGCCATGGTTAAAAATTAAAGAAGCCTTTACAAGTATCTGATCCCGACCAATTTATTCCGCTGTCTGTCGATACATAAACTCCCTCGCTTGAAAATCCGCCACCCACATTAAGCGTAACAGCACTTGCAAATAAAATTGAGTTGTTTATGGGGCTGGCAGCCATAACCGGTTCCGTTTGAGTTAATGTGCTTGGATATATTCTGAATTTGGGAAAATTAATTTCCGTTTGTGCCAATAGAATATTGACTGATAAAATTACTTGTAATAGTATGATTTTATAACTTTTCATTTACTCTATTAAAATTTATAACTAAGATTTAAGCCCAAATAAAAGTTTCGTGGTTCACCAGCATCATAATATCTTCCATAGTAATCATTAATATTAATATAACCCACATAAGTTTTGTCAAAAATATTATTTGTACCAAGGAAAAGGACTGTACCAAATTCCTCTGTATTATAAGTTAAACCTACCATGGCATTTCCATAAAAGTAGCTGGGACTGATCGCTGAATTTGCATCATCAACATACATATCAGATATGTAATCACAATCCCACAGCAATAGTCCAGACATATATTCTGAAATTTCTAATTCATATTCCAGAATAAAATTAAGAATGTTTACAGGGACAGATGGTTCTTTATTACCAGAATAGCTTTCTGTAGTCGATCCCTGCGGAGTATAATTCAACGCCTCGAATTCATTATATTTAAAATCGGTATAAGTGTAGTTGATTATCATATCGACATGCTCGAAAGGTTCAGTTTTCACTCCGCATTCGACACCCACCCGATTTGTCTTTGCTGCATTTCTATAATAGGATGTTTGATTAATTGTGAAGGGGACTATTTCATCATTTATTTTGTAATAAAAGAATGTAATATCAAAAAAGACTTTCTTCATAAATTCTGATCGTTCATTCTTCAAACTACCCTTAATTCCAAGTTCATAATTATAAGATTTCTGTGATTCTATATCAGGATTCAGACTGAGAGAAGGATCTGAAGAGAAGATATAATTTTGCATTTCATACAATGCAGGGAAATCGTAGCTCACACCGTAAGAAGTATAAAGTGCTATGGTTGGGAATATTTTGTAGTTCAATCCAATTTTAGGTGTAAACCCCTTGAAAACTCTGGCTGAATCTGTGCTTCCGTACAGGAATGTAAACATCCGAACTGAACTTACTAAAATCGTATCTGCTTGAGAGGAAGAGATCAAACTTTTCTTTAATAAGATTGAGGTGCTCTTGAAAATAAAATCCAACATTATTAACGCCTTGGTTATATTCATTTTCAACTGAAACACCCCTGTTACCACCAATGTTTTCAAACTGATTCACCGGACCAGCTTCATTTGCATACTCCATTCCGAAGGTAAAAACATTTTGATGACCGAATAAAGTAGTTCGATTAGTATAACTAAATAGTGCGCCGAGAGAGTACCGTGTTGACAGAGTAAAATATTCATTGTCCACTTTTTGAAATTCTTTTTGTGCACCATAGCCCATCACTTCAATTTGATTTTCATCTGGTCCACCAAATCCTGTTCTATATTTGATTGCAATCCTCCCCTTTTTATTTACCTTTCTAGTGTTTTGTGAAAGTGATAAGGGGGCTGCGGAAAATGGATCCGCATCAAACTCCTCCTGAGTTAGAGAACCAGGTGTTTGGATTAAACCATTCACATAATTACCAAGAACTGTGATACTCGATCTGGATCCGAGGTAACCTTCATAAATAGTGTTTACCAGGTTTTGGTATTCAGCGCTATGCTGGCGGTATCCATCTATGTTACGATAGTAATAAGAAATAAAGAAACGTTGATCATTATCTTTTAGTCCAAACTTGAAACCGTTCTGCCTATATCCAAATTTACCAAATTGATTTTGAGAGGTAACGAAATTTTCTGGGAAATAAATATCAGTTTTAAAATCAATAACACCACCCGGGGCATTAGCATAGAGTGATGATAAATTTCCTTTTACAACATCAACCCCGCCAAGTGACGTGAAATCTATTGCATCCATTACTGTTTCACCATCAGGATCCGATTCCGGAATTCCGTCATAAAGAATTCTGATGCCGCGTACACCCGTACTTGACCGGGTTCCAAAACCTCTTAACGAAATTCTCAGATCATGATTACCATACCTGTTTTGAAGAAACAACCCGGGAACATCAGCAAGCACATCTTTAGCACTTACTTTTTTACCATACTTGAGTTCTTTTTTATCAACGCTGAAAACCGAGTACGGGATGTCTATTATTTTTTCTTCAGTCCGGGTGCCAACAACGGATACCTCTTCCATTCCATATTCAAGTGTGTCCGATTCTGCTTCGTCATTTTCTTCATCTTGAGCAAAAAGGTTATTGGGCAAAGCCATCAGCAACGCAACAATAATTACAGAAATTTTGAACATAATTTTAGCTTCTCTTTTAAAGAAAATAATTAAAATGTATAACGTAAAATTAGCCTTTATTCAACTAAGTATCTAAAAATCGATAAGATATTGACCGACAAAAAACTATTGCCGGTCAATATCTAGAATAAAATGAAAATTATTGCACAATTTCAAAATCTAATTCTTGTATTAACAAAAAATTCGCTGCTTGGTCCAGGCTTATATGCGTTTCCTCCGGGAGTTAGTTTTAATGCTTCATCCATGGTAAGTGAATGTGGTGTGGTTTTCAAGAAAACTCTGTCCACGAGTCCGGTCGCAAATGGAAGTTCATACAATGGTATGATTAACCTTGGTACCGTTATAACAATATCTGAGGGCAATGTGTATTAAAATAAATGACTTATCTGCTTTTTATTTGATTTAATTAAGATTTGGAGAATTTACTACAAAATTTTAGGCTCAAAAAATCTCAAATTTATCAACGCAAAACATTAAATTTGTATGTCAAATTGAAAAGATACTGTCATTTTATATCGGAACTATAAATTAAATTTTTACCGATGTTCTCTAAGCAAATAATTACTGTTCTAATGTTAATCCTCATCGTTTCTCATGGAACAATTCAACTTTTCATCCTTAAAGTTTTCCAGGCACAACACAGGAAAGAAATAACTCAGTCAATTGATAAAGGAAATATTAAAGAGGAATTGATCTTATTCAAATTCAATAAAGATGAGTTTGAAAAAGGTATAAATTATATTGAATGGGCTGAAGAAGGTGAATTTATTATAGACGGAGAGATGTACGATGTTGTGAAAAGTGAAGTGAAAGCAGATTCTATTTACCTTTATTGTTTACATGACAATGAGGAATCGATTTTATATTCAACCGTAATGGAAATTTTCAATAAACTTATTGGAGATGAAGCAGCCAATTCAGGAAATCTAACTTCAATCAACAACTTATTTAGTGAGTTCTATTTTAGTAAAGCTCACGAATTAAATAAGTTATATTTGGAAGAAAGCAGCTGTTATCTCCCTGTCAAATCTTTTGATCTTTTGGATGGTGAAACATTCACTGACACACCGCCTCCCCGCTCATAAACTTATCTAATAGTTCACAATAAATTCCTCGCCTGACTCGTCGATGGCAAAATTATTTGTCATTTAAGCAGGTGAATCTTGTTCAACATATTAGTTAAGGAATTCAAATGAAAATAGTATTATTATCTTTTCTGTTTAACCTGATGGTTTGTGCACAGGTTGTTACAGTACACGAGAAAAATACGAATCAACCTTTGGAGCTTGTTGCAATTTACAATTCAGATCCGAACAGATCAGTTTTAACAAATTCGCATGGCCAGGCAGATATAAGCAGAATTGATAAAGAAAAACCAATTGTGTTTAGTTTAATTGGATATGAAAAGGTCGAACTTACTTACTCACAAATTGAGAGTAATAATTTTACTGTTGTGCTTACTCAAACATTGGTCACGCTTGGTAACGTAGTAGTAAGTTCAAACCGATGGGAAGAAAATAAAAGTGATGTTCCGAATTCAATTCAGACAATTACACCGCGTGAAGTTGATTTTCAAAATCCACAAACAACTGCAGATATGCTGAGCATGTCAGGCAATGTATTCGTTCAGAAAAGTCAGCTTGGTGGTGGTAGTCCGATGATAAGAGGTTTTGCTACTAACAGAATTCTGATTGCTGTTGATGGTGTGAGAATGAACACTGCCATTTTTAGAAGCGGTAACCTGCAGAATGTTATTTCATTGGATGCAAATTCTCTTAGTTACACAGAAGTGATTTTCGGACCTGGATCCATTATCTATGGAAGTGATGCAATTGGTGGCGTAATGAACTTTCACACCTTGTCGCCAAGACTTTCGCTAAGTGATGAAGTTGCATTTAATGCTGGTGCAATGGCAAGGTTTTCATCAGCAGATCTTGAAAAAACAGGTCACATGCATTTTAACATTGGATTAAAAAATTGGGCTTTCCTAACAAGCGTTACTTATTCCGATTTTGATAATCTTGTTATGGGTTCACACGGACCTGATGATTACCTGAGACCAACTTATCAAACAAGGATTAACAATCAGGATTCTGTTGTAACTAATCCCAATCCGAAAGAACAAGTTGTTTGCGGGTACGATCAAATAAACGTTATGCAGAAAATACTTTTTTCCCCCGAATCCGAATGGGACTTCGAATATGCATTTCACTATTCAACAACTTCTGACTATTCACGTTACGACAGACTAATACAACCAAGCGGCAATACACTTCGTTATGCAGAATGGTATTATGGGCCACAAGAGTGGATGATGAATTTCTTAAGCGCAACAAATTATTCAAAAACCTCGCTTTATGATCTTAGCAAATTGATCTTAGCTTATCAGTTCTTTAAAGAAAGCCGACACGATCGAAGACTTAATAGAAATGATAAAACAAATACAGAGGAAAAAGTTGGTGCGTTTTCGTTAAACCTAGATATGATTAAAGATATTAATGAGCAATCGAATTTATATTATGGAGTTGAGGTAATACTAAATAATATTAATTCCTCAGGGTATATAGAAAATATTGCTACGGGTGAAACAACACCGGATGCATCGAGATATCCCGATGGTTCTAACTGGAATTCCTACGGTATTTATCTAACATATAAATACAAGTTTAACCCTCAATATATTCTTCAGGCTGGACTCCGCTATAACTATGTTACACTTAATGCTGAGTTCGATACAACTTTTTACCCATTTCCTTTCACAACTGCGGATCAGCAAAACGGGGCATTAACTGGTGATGTCGGATTAGTGTGGCATCCAGCTTATGATTGGCAAGTAAATTTAAATCTATGTTCCGGTTTTAGGTCTCCAAACATTGATGACATGGGAAAAGTATTTGATTCAGAACCCGGATCTGTAGTTGTACCAAATCCGGATATTGAGCCTGAGTATGCATACAATGCAGAACTTAGTTTGACAAAAAGATTTAGTAATGTTGCTGAAGTATATGTTACTGGCTTTTACACTTATCTTGATAACGCATTAGTGCGACGTGATTATACCTTAAACGGAATGGATAGTATTCTGTACCAAGGAGATCTTAGTAAAGTTCAGGCAATACAGAATGCGGCTTTTGCAACAGTCTGGGGTATTGAAGTTGGATTTGATGTGAACCTTGCAAAATATTTTGATCTCATAAGCACTTTTAATTATCAAAAAGGTGAAGAAGAACTTGATAACGGCGATAAAGCTCCATTACGGCATGCAGCACCCTGGTTTGGTAAGACTGAATTCGTTTTTGCAATGAATCGGTTTGAAGCTAACCTCTATACTGTTTACAATGGAGAGATCAAATATGAAAATCTGGCGCCGAGTGAACAAGATAAAACTTATATCTATGCTAAAGATGAAGACGGTAATCCTTATCAGCCTTTCTGGTACACCCTAAATCTAAAATTAAGCTATCAACTACTTGATAATTTTGAAGTTTATGTAGGTTTAGAAAACATTACTAACCAGAGATACAGACCTTATTCTTCCGGCATATCAGCGGCTGGATTAAACTTTATTAGCTCTGTACGCGTGAATATTTAACCCACTATAACAAAGGGAACTGTAAACTCAGTTCCCTTTGTTATTAACCGAAATTCACTTTTATCAATTGAATGCAACAGGTACGTTTAATGCCAGACTTATATTCCTTCCGATTCCATACACACCAAGAGGTTTTAACAGACTAAGATTGTTAATGTATGTTTCGTTAAAGATGTTAGTTGCATTGATTGTAACATTCAAAGGTGTGCTGCCAATCATGAAACAGGTTCCAACTCCTGCGTCAACTAATGAATAACCGGGAGTAGTTGTTTCATTTACAGCAACTTCAGTTTGTTCAAGATAAGTTCTTAATCGAACATAACAAGAGTTGTTTGTTAGAATCCCTGCATCACCAAAATAGAATGTTGCATTTGCAATTATTTTGTCAGCAGGAATAAATGGAAGAAAAGCTCCATCTTTTTCTTTCCCTGTTACTTTAGAATAAGAAGCATTTACATCAAGCCAGTTCGCAGGTTTTAGATCAACACTAAATTCACCGCCGTATAAATCAGCATCAGCTTGTACAAATCTGTAAACTGAATAAGTATCTATTGTATCCGCTGTTGGATTAAGGTAAATATAATTGCTGAACAGATTATAAAATCCAGTCAAAGATATTTTTGCAATATCGGTTATGAAAATTATTCCTAAATCAAACTGGTAGTTCTGCTCACTTTCAAGGTCTGCATCACCTATTTCATATCTGGTTGTTCCCTCATGAACTCCATTTGATGAAAGTTCAGCAAGGTTTGGAGCTCTGTAACCTGTGGCTAAGTTTAATTTGAGCACCCAGTTTTCAGTTGGGAAATATGAGCCACCGATAGCTCCATTCACTGAGTTATAATCACGACTTGTTTTTGCAAAGTAACCTTCTTCGCCTTCCTCACCCATTTCTTCAGTTTCAATTGAATTAAAATCATACCTGATTCCACCTTCGAGCAAATATTTTATAAAATTCTTTTTGAGGTATGCAAAACCTGAGAACTCACTCATATCCGCATTTGGGACAAGAATTCTTCCACCTTCATTTTCATTGCTTTGAATTTGTCCTTGTGTTCCAACAGTAAGTTCCCCCTGGTCAAAAACAGGATACAACCACTCAGCATCATAGGATAGAGTATTCAATATAACATCGAGTTCTCCCATATCACCTTCTACCTGATTTATTTTTCCCAGCATCAAATCGCTTTCGTTGCCTTCTTCTTCAATTCTGTGATTATTCTGGAATCCAACATTCAGTTTAATTTTGGAGTCTCCTGCAAGAAAAAGATTTCGTGATGTGACAAGATTATAATCGATGGTATGATGCGGACCTTCAAACTCTCTTCCTTCTTCTTCCTCAACATTTTGTTGAGAGCTGTCTAATTCTGCTTCTTCAACAACTCCGTACAAATGATGGGAGAATGAATAAGAAAGATTCGAATATCCCCAATCAGCACTATAGCCTAAAATACCTTTTGCATCCAACCCAGCAAAGCGACTGTTTGGAACATCTTTTTCGTTTCCATCTTCATAATCTGCAAAACTTTGTCCGCCAAGATATAATTGCCATCTCCAGTTTTGTCCCGAACCTTTCGCTCCGAGTATTCCATTTATACCCAGCGTGTTTGAAAACATTTCCAGATCGACTTCTCCTTGAGTTTTGCCAACAGGTGCAAATGCTGGATCTACATATTTTACTGTGCCTCCAACTACATTTGCTCCATAAAGTAATGCTGCCGGACCTTCAACCACTTCAATACTTCCTATTCCAACTTCATTTACACCAAATCCATGTTCGTTTTGCCATTCCTGGTTGTCAAATCTTAATCCATCCACTATTGCAGCAGTACGATAACCGAATAAACCACGTATTACAGGTTTTGAAATTCCAAGACCGCTGGATAATTCGGAAATTCCCGGGAGTAATGTAAGAGAATTGTTCAGTGTAATTAACCCATCCTTTTTTATATCTTTCGCTGACATTTTTTCTATTTTGTAAGGTGATTTTTCTACTTCATTAACAAGATTACCTAAGACAACCACCTCACCAATTTCTACTTCAGAGGGAATCATTTGGATATTCAGGACTACATTTTCCGCATTAAGTTCGACCGGAACTACTTGTGTTTTGTATCCAACATAACTGAACTCAATCTGAAATAATCCTTTCGCTAAACCACCCATTTCATAATTACCATCAGCACCCGTAACTGTACCTCGTTGCAGTTCGGGAAAATAAATGTTTACTGATTCCAGGCTTTCGCCGGTTTTCTGATCAGTTACTTTGCCAGCTAGTTTTAATTGTGCCCAGCCCGAAGCTGCAAAAAGAAGAATAACACTTAATAAAAGTGATAAATAAAATTTCATAATCTGTACTCCAAATTTCATTTAAATAAATAATTTTCGATTACATAGTGCGCTGCTAATCATACACACTAGGTAATGCTCAACTGATAGCGCAAATAGCTAACAGCTAAATAATTAAAAATTAATTACACTCAAGGTGCATGAAAATTAGATTTGCGAAATGATTTTCTGCGGAGGGGGTGTTATAACTTCTTTGCACACGAAAGAAGTATGTTTCTCGTTATGGTTAATATATGTTAACTGATTTGTCCCGATGTTACTTATTGATAAATCACTCACCGGTTCGGAAATTGATTTTTTAAAAATATTGTGGGTGTTGTTTCTTTGTTTTCTGTTTGCAACATTATTATCGATCTTTTTACATAGCTCACTAAATAATGAATTTTCCTTTTCGTCATTTATACAGTATAAATAAACGGATGAATCATTTTCAACCTCTCTTACTATATCGTAAAGGTTATCATTCAAACGAAACTCATTTGTATCAATTCTTACATAGTTTGTTTTCTTCAAAAGAATATCATCTTTTTTTAGAACTATAAGTTCAACTAATTCATTTTCTTCGGAATATTTTGTTTGTTCCAGTCCCAGGTGTTTAAGATATAATGAAATGAATGGATGGATAGCAAGAAATCCAATGGTATTGTAGACAAACAGAATCAGAATGATTATGCTAAGTAGTTTTTTCAACTATCGTCTGATAATTAATGAATATTAAGGTTCACATTTATTTATAATCAACAACTATTGTAATCCTTATATTCAATTTAATTAGTCCTGAGCAAAAAACCAGAAAAAAATTTGTGAGGAAATTAACTATTTCTTCTTCTGAACAGCTCTCCAGCCGGTTGCAGGAACCATAGTTGGTCGTCTTATTTTGCTTATAATGCCTGCCTGCTCTGCGATGTAGAAAGCGTCGGGTTCAATTTCTTTTACAATTTTTATAAGTGTTGAAAGATTTTTTCTATCAGTAGCAACATATATCTCGGTTACTTTTCCATCTTTCCCTTCTCCCTCAAAGTTAGTAACGGCAAAGCCTTTTTCTCTCAGGGAGTTAGTAATTTCTATAGCAAATTTTGTAGTTATGACCCTGAAATTAGTATACCCCATAGCAAGTCTTTTTTCTACTAAAATTCCAACCACATTTCCAGTTGCAAATCCGAAAGCATAAAAAACTCCAAGTAATGGTTCTGCTACCACTTTAGGTAATACCTCACTGAGTACGATCAGCCAAACGCTGGTTTCAATGAATGCAAGAAAGAAAGCAACTTTTGTTCTTCCTTGAATAATGCTTATCGTTCTGAGCGTGCCGATAGATACATCGATAATTCTCGCGAGAAAGATCAGAATACCCAATAACCAGATGTTCATACAATTATTTTTTTTATTAAGGGATTAAGTTACAAAGAATGTTTTATTGTTTAATTGTTGATTCGATTATGAAGAGCTTTATAATAAAGGAAAAATAACTTTGCACAATAATTGAATGCTAAAAAATATTTCTCTAACCTCTTGATTTGTACCCCCCCCCCCCTAATATATTTGAATTGTAGTTTTAACTCTCATCATCATCAATCGGGGATGAAATGAAAAAAATCTTTGCACTTCCTGCCTCGGCAAAGTCAGTCTTCAGCCTGACGAAGACGGGCTTTTTAATTCTATTTCTTACTCAGCTTTCCTTTGCTCAAATTGTAATTGAAGAACGCGTTGAAGTAGACCCCGATAAACCAGAAATAATTCTTGGTAAATACATCACAAATTGTTTATATGATACAGTATCAGGACCCGGTGGCTGGCTTGGTTCAGAGTGGAATACTGTATTTTTCGGAGGTGACGAATATGCATTTTGTCTTGGACAAACCACTCATAGATCAATAAATGTATTCGAGGGAAGTGAATTTGTACGCTTGTGGGCAACAGAATATAATGGCAGTTGTATCGAAGCCGAAAATTATCAGTTGGTTGGCGACCAGGTAAATTTGCAAGTAAATAGCTGTTACTATGCTACATTTGATGAAACGTTTCCATCAGATAGTACTGTAATTAAAATCAGAACTATAGACTGGTTTGATAATGTTCAAATATTTAAGATAATTTTATTACCAAATAAATTTATTTTATTTGATGAATCCCCGAAAAAAAACCTGGACAAAAATCAAGAATTTTCTTTGTTTATTTGTGCTTATCCGGAATACTGGTTTGGTAATGATTTGCCGGATACGACAACATATAATATCGAAATTATATCTGGAGCAGAGTTAGGCAATTTACTAAATACAATTACCAGCGAAACAGGAACAATATTCAGTGATTTACCACACAACTATGGGTGTTTAGACCACATTGTATTACAAACAAATGAATTAGTTAACACCAACGATTCAATAAAAATAAAAGTGAGTACTTCAGATCCTAATATTGATCCAATCGACATCAAATTTGAAAAATCTTTTATTATAACTATTGTACCAAATAATCTTTCTCCTGGAGATACAGCTCAAATAATACCAAAAATGAAAAATTCTGATGGAACATTTACAGATTTTCCGTCATATCAAGGTTTTGAAATTGGAATGATAGATGGTTGTGATGCAGGGATGTTACTCTCGGATGGAATCCTTGAACCGTATTTTGAAGAAGTATATCAACCAATATATTTTGTGGCGGACAGCAATGTAACAGAGAGTACAACAGTTGCAATTAGAGTTGGCTTAATAGAATATTTTGGAGGCAAACCCATCTTTAATGGAGGGGACCCGGATGATACAGATATAGAACTGAAGACAAGATTAAATGATAAAAGAAATATGGCTAATGATAAATTAAGTAACAACATAAAGGAGCCGGAGCCACTGCCAATGAATCCGACCAACTATTGTTTTATTGGCGAAATTTATTGGAATTATAGAGATGATGGTAATTTAGTTGTGGATGCTGGGGATGGGTGTTCGCCTTTATGTACTGGAGAACTACCATTTACTAATATCCTAACTACAAGACTGTAGAATATTTATTTTAACCCTTGTGAAGATAGGGATAAAGATCCTACCACTTTAGAACTTGGTGGCTTCACACCTGTCAAAGGTAAAGACAATTGGAGAAATCCATCCTATTTTCACCCTTGCTTCGATGGTGTTGAGCAAGTTTGGAGATTTTCTGTAAATGATATTCAACTATATGTTTCGGTCGATTTTTGTCAGAATTATTTAAGCAGATATCAAATTATCAGTAATATTTCTGGAGTTGATTCTAATGAAGTTTGTGATGCGGTAAAGGATTTTAAAAGTCATGAATTTTATCCACTGCGAGTTAGAAATGGTGGTTATATGATTATGGCACTTCTTGAAAAGCACGAAGAAATTCACGAAAGAGTTTATTTAGAGTATATGACTGAGAATAGAGAGGATTTTGAAAGGATTTTTTCTGATTTCCAACCGACATGCAAGAATATCCAAATCAAATCTTAGCCTATGCTGGAGCTTTAGAAAAGCTAGATCCTCTGATCAATTCTTACTTTTCAAAGAACTATGAGAAATGGCAGGATGATATGGGATGGACGGAGCCAATTGATAAATTAAAAAGGAAGCAAGATGAAGATAAAACGCAATATCATCCAGAAGTTCAAGCAATCTGGATCGATTATATTAAATCTTTAGAAGTATTATATCCATCCAAGTATAAAAAATGTAAATAACTACCTATTGAAATTTTAGAGGTCAATATGAACAAAGTTGTTTTTCTAATTTTATTAAATCTTGTCTTGTTGTCAGTAAACTGCCTGTCGCAGGGAATAACAAATGAAGAAAAGCAAAGAATCATTGCTGATTTGGATAGTAGTGATTATATGACGAGATATTGGGCAATTGATGCTGTAGGCAAGTAGACAAATTGTTGAAGCGGTACCTAAGCTTGAATCGATTTTTTGGCAACAGGAACCTCAACTACAAGGTTACATATTAAAAAGATTGTTAAGTTTAAATGCAACGAATACGTATAATCTAGCAAAAGCTTTTCTGGATTCCATTCCCAATTATGATTATCAAAGTTCCAATGATTACTCCTTTAGATTTACAGATTGTAGCTACACATATTTTATTTAGTTATGAAGATTACTCTACAGTTGAATATGTTTTTCAAATAATTGAACGAGATAAACCAAAAAATCAAATTGATCCGCTAGCAAAAAGTTTGTTGCCTCAGATTATTGAAAATGTGCCAGATTATGAAATACAAGCCAAAGAAGAATTAATTTATTTAGTGGATAATCAGAACACCCGATATTCTGATAGGACTTTATCTCTTTTTATATTTATCAGAAGTCTATGGGCAAGAAATATTGCCACTGATTGAAATTTCATTTACCACTGATCAAGGATCCAATCGTTAGGAGATCAGCATTTGAATTACTGTTCCTGAACAATGGCCCCAACTTGGATCAGTTATTGAAAGACAGACTTTTATCCGATCCTGAACCAACCATAAGATATAAATTACATCTACATTGCTAGATAGTTTTGGAACCCCTTCAGATTATATTTTCGTGACAGAGTATTTACAAAATGAACCTAATGATACAATAAAAAGTGTAATTCAATTCGAAATTGACATATTTCAACCACCTTTACCAGATTCGACAAAATCAACAAATGATTTATTAAACAATCTTTTTAATTATGTGGATAGTGTTTCGTTTTACACCTGGCTCGGCGATTTACAATTTAAAAGTGACTTACAATCAATTCTCCAATCAGCAAAAACCAATTTACAAAGTGGTGATTCACTTGCTTGCAGAGTGCAGGTTAAATCATTTCAGGATAGTGTGGATAATGTTTATGCAGACTCACTAAACACAGATCCGCGTTTTGTAACTCTCGAGGGCTGGAAATTTCTCTACTGGAATGCGCAATACATTTTAGACAGGCTACCGGAGATTCCATCAACAGAAGGAATAAGCACATATTCTGTTTTTGCAGCACACGGAGTTTGGCTCGAGCAAAACTCGGAGATACTGTCTGGTAACATCGGTGTAAATGAAATTAGTCAGCCGCCTTTTATGGATTCAGGAGTTGAGCTTTCAGTAGGCATTAGCACAGAAACTCCTGCAGGTTACACAATTAAAGCAAACAGAATAAAAGTAAAACAAAACGCAACAGTAAATGCAGATGTTTATTACAACGAAATTGATAACAATGGAACGATAACCGGAACACTAAATACACCTTTGGAGCTACCATTGTTCACAACTTTACCGGAGTTTCACACATCAACACCGGGAATAGAAAACATAGTTGTACCCCAAAACGGAGAATACACACTAACACCCGGTGCTTATAATGAGATACAGGTAAAGAAAAACGGCAGGCTGATATTTACAGGAGGTGAGTATCATATAAACAAATTAACAGCAGGAGACGATAACCAACTTCTCTTCCAATCAGAGAGTGAAGTAAGAATAAAAGACAAGTTTGATTCAGGACAGGGAAGTTATATTGGTCCGGAGGACACAACAATAGTAAGTGCAGATGAAATAGTGTTTTATGTAGAAGGAATAAACGGCAATAACGGCAATCTGGGTGCAACACCAAAAGCAGCAAAGATAGGAATAAGCAACAAAGTAAAAGCAAACTTTTATGTACCTAACGGAACCTTGTGGCTAAGACAGAATAGTGAAGTAGAAGGAGCATTCATTGGTAAAGATGTAGATGTGGGAATTGGTGTAAAAGTAAAACTAAGCTCTGCGTTTTAAGGGTATTGAGTAGTTAGAAGTTAGTAGTTAGGATAGAGTATACAAGCTCCGTAGGAGCGAAATGTTTGTAGAAAAATGAAAAACAAAAAAACATCAAAGTCCCGTAAGGGACGACATAGATGTGGAGAAACAAAATGAAAATAAAAATATTATTTATCGCATTGGCAATAACATTTCAATCGTTTTCACAAACCATTTACAAAGTCCAGCCCGGCACGAAAGGAAACGAGATAAAGCTAACGGTGGCGAATGTATCGGAAACAGATCCTGCAACAAATGTAAATGTTCTCCTCACCAGAAAATCTTCATCACTTAACTTTAGTAAAGAAGAAGAAAGAGGAATGTTTGAGGCAAAGCAGAGGCTGAAGCAAAATTCAAATTTGAGTGAACAGAAATGCACAATTAACAAAAAAGACACAATTGATTTTGTAATTAGCAGCCAGGATGGAATAATGATGACAAAGCAATTTCATCTTCAGCTACACAGGACCAAAAGAATTCAAGCTTGAGCAGAACTTCCCAAACCCGTTCAACCCAACAACAACGATACAGTATCAGCTACCGCAAGATGCAAAAGTTACATTGAAGGTTTATGATATTTTGGGAAGTGAAGTTGCAACATTAGTTAACGAGGAACAAGAAGCTGGCTATAAAGAAGTAAAGTTCAACGGAAGCAACATTGCCAGTGGAATGTATGTTTATCAGGCTGCACTCGGGTAATTTCGTATCAACTAAAAAGATGATGGTTGTGAAGTAAGAGCCATAGGCTTTTTTAGTCTACAGAACAAACCAATCCTTTCAGGTAAAGTCCTTCCGGAAAGTTCAGTGCTACAGGATGATCTGCAGATTGCGTCAACTGTTTAATAATTTTCACTTCTCTTCCTGAATCAAGTGCAGCACCTGCAATTATTTTCTGAAATAGTTCTTGTGAAATATGTCCTGAACAGGAAAATGTAAATAGTATTCCTCCAGGATTAAGCAGCTTGATTGCAAGTAAATTAATATCCTTGTATCCCCTGCTTGCTTTTGATATTTGAGAAGCTGACTCTGCAAATTTAGGCGGGTCTAAAATAATCAGGTCGAATGTTTTTCTTTCATCGCGAAATTTTCGAAGGACTTCGAATACATCTCCATTAATATTTTCAACCGATGATGAACTGAGATTATTTAATTCGAAGATTTGATTGGATATCTCAATTGCAGAGCCTGATGCCTCCACTTGAGTAATTTTTTCTGCACCGGCGGCAAGTGCATAAACCGAAAATCCACCTGTATAGGAAAAACAGTTCAAAACACTTTTCCCTTTTGAAAATTCAGAAATAAGCTTTCTATTATCTCGCTGATCAAGATAAAAGCCGGTTTTATGTCCTTTTTTAATATCAACTAAAAACCTTAGTCCGTTTTCTTTCACTTCAACTAAATCATCAGAAACAATCCCTTTTAACAATCCTTTTTCTGGTTGAAGATTTTCCTTAATTCTTACTTCAACATCCGATCTTTCAAATATTCCTTTGGGCTTAAATTTTTCATTAAGAATTTCAACAATAATATTTTTATTAAACTCTGATCCGGAAGAAAGAAACTGACAGACGAGAAATTCTGAATATTGATCAACAATTAATCCCGGAAGTCCATCACTCTCTGCATTTATAATTCTGTAAGCGTTTGTTTGTGATGTGTCAATATTTTTTTTTCTTGCTTCCGAAGAAATTAATATTTTCCTTCTTAAAAAAATCCGAATCAATTTTTTCATCGGGGCTAAAAGACAAAATTCTTACTCTGATTTGCGATGCAGGGGAATAACTTCCGAAACCAACAGTAGCTATTGTTCGAAGTTAAGATTTGAACGGTTTCTCCACTAGAAGGATTTCCCTCAACTTTTTCAACAGCACCGGAAAAAATCCAGGGATGTTTTCTCTTAATGAATGAATCAGCAGATTTTTTTAAGAAACGATGAGTTTGCAAGATATTCTAATAATTTGAAAAATTGTTGACGAATAAATTACAAATCACAAGAACCAAATATCGAACAATTACTAATTTCAAAATCACATACATAAAACAATTTGTAATTTGGAGATTGATGTTTGAATATTATTTGTAATTTATTTTTTGATTTTTGGAATTTCGCATGTAAGCTAATCTAGTCCTATTCAACTTAATCAAGCGGGAAGTTTACCACAATTTATACACCCCACACCCATATGTGCCCGATGAATAAAAGCTGAGGGTTGTGCAAACATTAAAATGCATTCATTTGTAACACAGTCAATTTCATTTTCTTCACAATATTTTATTGCATCTTCAGATTGTGAGCCTTGTTGTAGCCACACCTTTCTAATTCCAGCTTGATGAGCTTCTCTTAAGACCTTAATTGTTTGATCTGGGGGAACATTAATTACAACAGCATCAATACTTTCAGGGAGGGAAAGTAAATTTGGGTAGCAAATATTATTTTCAAAAGCAGCCATATTTGGATTGATTGGAAAAACAGTGTAACCTTTTTGTTTTAACTCCCTGTAAATCGCATTTCCAAATTTTGTTTTTTTTCGGGATACACCCACAACTGCTATTTTCCTTTGTGCTAGGAATTCTTCGACAAGTTTTTTCGATGTCATAATTTTCTCCCTGTATATTATTAAATAATTGATTCTAAATGCATATCAAAACTAAACATAGTTTAAGATTAATATTGTGATTCTGTTTACAAGTATTTTAAAACTGAGTTATAAACCATATCAACCGTAAGCTCTTTAATACATTTGAACTTAACATCAGTCCGTTTACAAATAAGCGGCCTTGGTGAATAGAAAAAACAAGGTGAGCAATCAAGATGTAGCGTTACAACCTGATGCTCTGTTTTCCACGGATGGATATAATACTGATTTGTTGGACCTATTATTGCTACAACTTTTAATCCTAATGAGGCGGCAATATGCATCTGGCTTGAATCATTGGTAATAAAAATATTACAATGTTTCATGATTGCACTACTTTTAGTAAGACTATCAGCATTTACAACATTAACTTTATCAGAATTAATAAGAGAATATATCTGTTCTTTAAGTTCTCTTTCTTCGGGCCCGCCAAAAATTAATATTCTTGCGTTGTGATTATTTATTAATTTTTTCCCAAGCTCTGCAAACTTTTCCGGCTCCCATCTTCTTTTTACATGGTTCTTTAGTGTTGCACAACCGGGATGAAAACCAACTACTAGTTCATCATCTTCTATTTTCATTTCCATTTAGAAAATTATCGCTAAACTGCTTTTCGCTCTTCTGAGATTGAAAATTCCAGAGGCGGCTCTTCAGTAAACTTTTTTCCAATAAGTGCTTCACAAAGTTTTATATTTGTTTGAACATTGTGAACTTCATCATTTTCTATTACTCGTATATTATTTAGAAATCCCAAATTGGCTTTATCTTTTCTAAGATAAAAAACACCCGCCCGTTGTTTTGCACTAATAAAATAGTTTATAAGGTTATATTCTTTTCTGTTTGACGGATAAACATTTATCGAAGCGTCATAATTATTTCTCAACTTCAATAAAAACTTAAATGATTTTAATACTCCTTCTTTTACAAAATCGAAATGAATTACATTATTAAGATTTTTATTTGGAACGAAAATCTCATTAGCTCCTTTGTACATAACCAAGGCATCAATTTCTGCGGTTGGAAGATTTTCCCGCAGAAGTTTTAGCGCGGGTGTAAACATCAATGCGTCACCAATTCCAGATAGAGCAATTACTAATATTTTCATAATGAAAATTTACAAAAAAAAGTCCGGCATTTGCCGGACCTAAAAGTTGAAAAATTTATATTCTAATTTCCTGAAGAATCTGTCGGTAGCATCATCTTCTGGTATTTTTCAATATTCGATTTAACTGTCGGGTCATTAGGGAACATGGTCTCCAGTCTCTTCCAAATATCAAGCAGCTTATCATATTGTTCCTTACTCTCATAAATTTCTATAAGCAACCTGTATGGATTGTAATACGACTGAACATCGCTGGGATTATTTTCAAGATCAGCCCATGCTCTTGCTTCTACATCAGCTGAAATCTCATCAAATTTTTGTTTATCTCCAGCATACAGGTAAAGATTTGCAACCTCATACAAAAGACCATTTTCCATATCCAAAACTTTGTAAGGTAGCTTTTCATTCATAGCATCCAGAGTAGCAATCAGGTTTTGATTGTCTCCAATGCTACGATAATAAACTGCTAACCTCATAAATGCATTCCGATAATTTTGAACCATTCTAATATGATTATCATCAAAGAAAATTGTCGGATCATTCAAGCCGGTAAATCGGAATCCCGGCTCATAACTTTTACTTGGGACGGTGTTTCCTTCCAGCTGTGCTTTTACCACTTCCTCATTAATAAATTCGCTACCTGGTTTACGCTTCTCAGGTACAAGTCTGAAAGTCATTCCTTCCATCTTTAAATAATCCTGTAGACCAATTTTACTATCATCCGAACATGTTACTGCAAAAGAGATTGGTCTTTCCCAGTTATTAGCTTCTACAATTTCTCTTGTGATAATATCCTGAACACGAATTGCTTTAATATCGCCAAAGGTAAGTGTGTTTGGCATCTTCCAGGTCATTTGACCAGCTGCAAGTACAGAGGTATCTTTTATCGCATACTTCTTAACGATTTTATCAAACTGTTCTTTGTAATAAATTTTTGGATTTTCGATATTTTCAGGTAATTGCTCTGGTATCGAAACCTTAGGAGTAGGAATAGTAATATCTTTAGTCGACCATTGTACTGGTCGAAGATCTGTGGGATTAATTCTCGAGTCAGGAATTCTTATCTTCACAGTTCCCACGCCATAAGGATCATTATTTTTCAGTTGTCTTACATACCAATCAGTATTCAGTAAACTGAGATTTACAATTTTAACATCTCTTCTTACTCCTTCTACATCCTGCAGATACCAAAGTGGAAAAGTATCGTTATCACCATTAGTAAATAATATTCCATTGGGTGGGGTGCTTTGTAAAATGTTATATGAATAATCCCATGGAACCCAATTTCTGGAGCGGTCGTGAGTAAAGTAATTTGCACTAAGCATTTTTATTGGAATAAGAATAAAAGTAAATATTAATACTCCAAAAACAGCTGCGCTTCCGTAGGATTGTTTTTTGATTTTTTGCTGAAGCAGATCAACCAACCCGCGTACTCCAATTGCAATCCAAATTGAGAAAACGAAAAATGCACCGACATAGAAATAATCTCTTTCTCTCGGCTGCGGTTGTTGTTGGTTTTGGTAAAAAGCAGTCAGGTAACCCATCAAAATAAACATCACCATAAAGATAGATGCCATTTTCCAATCACGTTTGAAATGATAAAAAATTCCAAACAATCCGAAGAGAAATGGAATGCCCATTAAAGAATCAGCAAATTTTCCTTCAAAATTAACAGCAAATAATTTCCCAAAAATATTTCCAATGGAATTGAATGGTGCAATATTGGCTCCATCATCCTGAACCCAACCTTCACGACCAGCATAATTCCATAGCCAGTATCTTGTCATCATATGATTCATCTGGTATCTGTAAAAGAAATCCAGGTCACTGGAATAATTTGTATAGATGCCTTGTTGATGTGGCTCGCTTGAAAATCTTCTTTTAAATATTGGGAAATCACCATACTGTTCACGGTTAAGATACTGTTCTAATTTGGGGAAAGTATCCGGTTCGTTTTCATTCATAGGGGGATTTTGATTTGCTCGAATGATAACCATCGAAAATGTTGTAAAACCCATCAGTATAAAAATGGCTGACATGAAAATCATATGGAGCGTTGGCTTATTGTTTTTGACCGAGTAATGGACGAAATAACCGAGTAATGCTAGTATCACAACAAAAACTATTATTTCAACCGTTATATTGTCTTTGCCAATAGTGCTCATAAAAGCAGGCAGATATTTTACAACGCCTGGATAAGTTGCAAATAGCGCAATACCGCCAATGATTATCGGGAGATAATATGAATTTTTATTAAAGACTTTCCGCCAGTAAATTCCCATAATAATAGCACTAATGCCAAAAGCCATCAATTTAAATTTAGAGTCAAAGTCCTGATATTGATCTGAACTGGGCGGAGTTGTACCTGTTTCTCCTGCCCACCAAACTATTGCGAGAAGTAAAATTATTCCTGCGTGTGTAAGTAAAATGTAACCTGTCCTTTTCAGAGCAACTTCATCATCAAGATATTTTCTAAAGAAGATCACCATAACAATTGGTACTATTGTCAGAACACTCATCAAGTGAACACCGGTTGATAAGCCAACAAGGTATGCTATAGCAAGAATATATTTTTCACTGTCTTTATTATCAGCACGTTCGTGCCATCTTATAATCAAATACGTAATTAATGCTACCAGCAAAGTGCTAAAAGCATAAACTTCAGCCTCGGCCCCGTTAAACCAGAATGTATCGCTAAAAGCAAGTGAAAGTGCACCAATTGCTGAAGCGGTGTAGGTAGCAATTGCATCAAGAAATGTTTCTGGTTTTTTACCTTTGAAAATGTTGATCAGCTTAACAGCAACGAGGTAAAGGAAAAGAGCTGTCAATGCACTTGAAAAAACTGAGATGAGGTTGACTTTAAATCCTATATTTTCAAAAAATGGTATCTTAGAAAGGATGTTGCCTAGTATTAAAAAGAATGGGGCTCCGGGAGGATGAGGTACCTGCAGATAATAGCCAGCGGCAATAAACTCACCACAATCCCAAAAAGAGACTGAAGGCTGAACGGTATTCCAAAATACGATAAGAGTAAAAAGAAATACTCCTGCACCAAACAATCTGTGTAATAGTTTTAAATTCATTATTTCCTCTTTAGAAAAAGAAAGCCAAAATTAGCTACAATTCGATTGGTTTACAATGAAAACTAGGGTTTCAAAATCATTTACTAGTTTCCTCATCGGAACTCTTCTTGAAGAATTTATCATATTTTGAAGTATCCACCGGCTTATGATATTTATCGTGAAGTTCTTTAAGCCTCTTCATAGATAAAGTATCAAATTCGTCATCATCTTTATCTCTTTTTATAAACAATTTGTACTCATCGTATTCCTGGCGAGTAAAATTTCGTTCGTATTTTTTTAATGCTTCCAGATATTTTTTTTGATCTCTATAAGATGACATTGGTATGCACCCAAACAAGTTTTTTTATGAATAGAAAAATAACCATTCTAATCTATAGCGGAAACTCAAAAGTAAATTATAGACGTTGTTACAAGAATTTAGTTCTAAAAGAGGAGAATTTATTTATTTTGTAAACACGCTTCTGTACCCTTCACCCCATTCCTGCAGCATGTCAATTATAGGAATAGCCGACTTCCCTAGTAGCGTCAAACTATACTCAACTTTGGGTGGTACTTCTGAAAATACTTTTCTAATTATTATTTCATCAGATTCAAGTTCACGCAGCTGCTGAGTGAGCATTTTATGAGTAACCTTCCGAAGTGATCTTTTAAGATCACCGTATCTCATTGGGCCGTCTTTCAGACTCCAAATAATTGGAATTTTCCATTTCCCACCTATGATGTTAAGAGATAACTCAACTGAATTGTTGAATTCTTTATCTTTAAAAGTGATATTAGGCATATAATTCCCATTACTTACTTTATATAGTATATAATACTTTCTAGATGATACTTTCTAATATAGCATATATAATCAATGTGAACAAATATGATAATTAATTAAAATAAATTTAAATACTGTTTGAGAATCTCAATCGATCCCAATTCAATTGAAAATAGTAAGTTTATTATTCTTCAATATATTCACTCAGCAAGTTAAGACTGATTGGTTTACATCAATTGAATTGATTAGCTTTAATTTATGAAGATAAAAAACCATATCAACAGAGGTGTTCAGAAAGTAATTATTATTACTTTATGTTGGACATTGTTTTCTTCTCTTACTTTCATCAACCAATATTTCTTTATTTCAGACCTGGTAGCTCTGAACAAATTATCGGGTTCATATGAATTCTGGTCTGATTTTATTGGATATACATTTCTCGGTTTTTTAGGTGGAATTACCGGTGGGTATCTATTGGTCTTTAAAATGGGGTCCAGATACAGACGAAGATCTTTTGCCTTTGGTATTATCAACTCTGGACTTCTGTTTATTGTTTTTTATCTCGGTTTAATAGCCGGAGGAATTTTCATTCTTAACTTTATCTATTTTTCATTTCAATCGGGATTTATTTCAGCGTTTGATAGTGCGTGGTCTAATCTAATTGTTAATCTTCGTTCACCTTCCTTTTTTATTATCATGGGTATCTGGGCAATAGTTGTTTCATTTACTCAATTTATGCTTCAGGTTAGTGACAAGTTTGGTCCGGGAATTTTATGGAAATTCATCACAGGGAAGTACTATCATCCACGTGAGGAAGAGCGTATTTTTATGTTCCTTGATTTGAAGTCCTCAACTATGATCGCGGAAAAAATCAGCAGCAATAAATTCTTTGAGCTATTAAAAGAATTATATAATGATATAACCGAACCCATTATAAACTCCCGTGGAGAAATATATCAATATGTTGGTGACGAAGTGGTTGTAACATGGTCCCTTAAAAACGGGCTTGTAAATAGTAATTGTCTTTTATGTTTCTTTAGAATAGAAAAAGCTTTGGAAGCAAAAAAAGAATTTTACTTAAGTAATTATGGAATCCTTCCATCCTTCAAAGCCGGCATACATCTGGGTAAAGCAACTGTTGGGGAAATTGGTGTAATCAAAAAAGATATTGTTTTCTCCGGCGATGTATTAAATACAACGTCTCGAATTCAGAAAGAATGTAATGATCAAAATGTAAACATTCTCCTTTCATCTGACTTATTACAAAGGATGCCTATGAATGGAGATTTTCAGAAAATACCATTGGGAGAATTTCAATTGAAAGGAAGGGAAGAAAAAGTAAAGTTAGGTACAATAAAGATTCGTTAATTTTTAACTCTATAAAATAAATGTGTAACTGTTGGGGAATTTACAGCCTCACTAATTTCAAATGAAAACTTTCTCATATCCAAATGTTCGAACAGCCGAACTCCAGCTCCAATAATAATAGGAGCAATATGAATACTGAATTCATCTATCAAACCTGCATTAAGATACTGTTGAATCGTTTTTGCTCCTCCGGAAATTCTTACATCTTTTTCACTGGCAGACTCTTTTGCTTTTTCTAAAACTATATTGATATCCTCATCGGTAAAATAAAATGTTGTGCCGCCGGGTCTTTCCCAGGGTTCTCTTTTTTCATGAGTTAATACAAAAACAGGACAATGAAAAGGTGATTCTTCCGGCCAGCTTGCTTCACCTTCTCCAAACATTCTCTTCCCCATAATGTTTGCCCCGATCCGGTTGAAAATGGTTTCGATCATATTATTATCTACATTGTTCGATTCTCCACCTTCAAGCTTCAAATGGCTTAGGAAAGCTTTCTGCTTGAACATCCAATCGTGAATTTTAATTCCGCCATCTCCCAAAGGATTTTTCGGGCCACCATTTAGCCCCGCTATAAATCCATCAAGCGACATCCCTACATCAACAAAAACTTTGCTCATTATGTATTTCCTTTGATTTTTTGATAATGCGAAACCACAACACCAGATTTTAATTTTTGTATGTCTATTAATTTCAGTTGAACCGGTTTTATTAAGTTTTGAAATAGATTTTTGATGTTATCAGAAAATATAGGATGAATTAAAAACCAATATTCATCAATCAATCCCTGGCTGGTCAAATAAGATGCTAGACTCAATCCGCCAATTGAAATACTTTTTCCCTTTTCTTTTTTTAATCTGAAAATTTCATCCTTAATGTTTCCTTTAAATATTTGTGAGTTGTTCCAATCTACTTTAGTTAATGTCTTAGAAAGAACGATCTTTGAAACGGAATTAATTTTATCCGCAAACCGCAATATACTTTTTGTGCTTCTTGAATCTTTATGAGCAATTGGCCAAAAACTTTCCATCAATTGGTAGGTTTTTCGTCCGAACAAAATCACATCTACATTATCAAACCATTCAGCATAGAAATCGTGAAGTTCATCGTCAACAATACCCGACGTGTGATTAGCTGAGCCATTGATCGTTAAGTTAATCGCAAAAATTACTTTTCTCATCTGATAAACTTAGTTGTCGATTAGGTACTTATATATTACATATCCACTGGCTGGAGAATACTCAAACGATTTCCTTCAGTATCTAAAAAAGAAGCAAAGATGCCAACTCCGGGTATTGGTGTAGGCTCATTCAAAACCTTGCCGCCATTAGATTTTATCATCTGAATAGATTCAGTAATATTACCAACACTAATAACTACTGATGGATGATGTGAAATCGGATCTTCTGTTTTTTGGTAGAAACCTCCATTGATTGTACCTGGAGTTTTTGGTCTGCCATTTCCGTCAGATTCAGTTGTAGAAACAACTATATACTCTCCCATTTCAGGACCAAGCTGTTGCGTTTGCCAGCCAAAGACTTTGGTGTAAAAATCCGACATTCTTTTTTTATCTTCAGCCGGCATTTCAAAATGGACTACAGGGTTAATCTTACTCATTTATTCTCCTTAGTTTATTTGTGATTGTGAAAAACGGTTTTAATTCTAATGTAATAGAATTTACTTACCCAATTTTGCCCATTATTAAAATTTAGCTGGCATTAAAAATAGTTTATGATAATAGTTGAATCAGGTGTTGTTTTATAACACAGAAATGATTTAGGATAAGTATTTCTTCAGTAATAATTTACAATTAGTTATTCCTTAAATCCAAGTATATATTTTATCACGTAGCTTTTAATGATAAAAGGTGATTCAAAGCACCTTTGCGTAGGTAGTTGGAATCAGATGATTTGTAAAAACATCAAATGAACGAATAGATTTTAGATATTACTTCATTTGACTAATAAATGAAAAGGTGAAAGAAAAAAATGAAAAAAATAATTCATAAAGCAGACTCAAGAGGATATTTTGATTTTGGCTGGCTTAAGACTAACCACACTTTCAGCTTTGGAAATTACTATGATCCGGAAAGAGTTAATTTCGGAATGCTGCGAGTTTTAAATGATGATATAGTTGCAGGGGGAGAAGGTTTTGGAACACATCCACACAACGATATGGAAATTGTATCAATTCCCTTGCGAGGTGCTCTTGCTCATAAAGATAGTACCGGAACTGAAAAAGCAATTGTTCCTAATGAAGTCCAGGTTATGTCAGCTGGTACTGGAATTCTACACTCAGAATACAATCATTCTAAAGAAGATGAAACTAATTTTCTGCAAATTTGGATTTTCCCTGATAAAAAAGGACATGAACCAAGATACAATCAGAAATCCTTTGATGCCTGTGGAGAGAAAAAACAAACTTCAGTTTATCGTTACTCCAGAAAAGAAGGACGGACAATTTGTGGCTCAACCAGGATGCATATTTGTCTCTTATTGATATTGAAAAGGATAAAACAATAAATTATAATATTCACACTAAAGGAAATGGCGTTTATTTGTTTACAATTGAAGGAATGATCTCCGTTGGTAATGAAGCCTTATCCAAACGTGATGGAATAGGAATTTGGGAAGTTGATACTCTTTCCGTAAGTGCTACGGTGGATGCAAAATTATTGTTCATAGAAGTTCCGATGAATTAATTCGTTACCAATGGTGTAACTATTTTACCATTCATCAAGGAAATACGCCATACTAGAAAAGCGTGTTGTAATTTTGTAATCATTTTTATGTGTAATAACTCTCTTATTTATTGTCCAATTCATTATTAATTAAATTGAAAGGGTCTGCTATGAATGCTAAAATCTTTAAATTACTTTCCCTTTTTTTAATTATGGGGAGTGCTCTAATTTTAACCAATTGTTCAAAGGAAGAACCATTGATATCGAGAAAAGATATATTCGGAAATCCCGATAAAGCATCATTAAAAATCAGTCCGAACCACCAGATGATAAGTTACCTGGCACCTGTTAATGATGTGTTAAACGTTTGGGTTGCACCAATAGACAAACCAGAAGATGCAATTGCTGTTACCAAAGATACTTTACGTGGAATACGAACTTATTTCTGGTCCTATAACAACGAACAGATTTTATATTTGCAGGATCTCGGTGGAGATGAAAACTGGCAGCTTCATGCGGTTAATGTAAAAACAAAAGATGATGTAACACTCACACCTTTTGAAGAAATAATTGGACCAGACGGAAACCCAGTCACAATGCCAAACGGAAAAAAGTTACGACCAAGAGCTAACATTCAGGAAGTTAGTTACAAATATCCCAATGAAATACTTATTAGTCTTAACACTCGCAACCCGCAGTATTTTGATGTCTATAGATTGAATACCATCAGTGGTGAAATGAATATGATACAGCAGAATGATAAATTCGCCGGGTTCCAAACAGATGATGATTTTAATATAAGGTATGCGTTTGAAAATACTTCTGATGGTGGAATGGAAATATCCACCCCCGATGGAAAAGGCGGGTGGAAAACCTTTGATAAAATTCCCATGGGAGATGTGCTCACAACAACACCAATCAGCTTTAATAAAACAGGTGATGTACTTTATATGATCGACAGCCGTGGAAGGAATACTGCAGCATTATTGGCTGTTAATCTGAATACAGGTGAGAAGAAATTAATTTACGAAAATCCAAAAGCTGATCTCAGTGATGTAATGATTCACCCTACTGAAAAAACAATTGAGGCAGCCGCAAGCGATTACTTAAGAACCGAGTGGAAAATACTGGATGAATCAATTAAGCCTGATATGGATTACCTAAAAACGGTGACGGATGGCGATGTGAATGTTACTGACAGATCTCTTGATGATAACTTTTGGGCAATTGCTTATACAAAGGATGACGGCCCGGTTAATTATTACATTTATGACCGACCGGAAAAGAAAGCAACATTTCTTTTCACCAATAGGAAAGCTCTTGAAGATGCAAAACTTTCCAAAATGTATCCTGTGATAATTAAATCAAGAGACGGTTTAGATTTAATAAGTTATCTTACGCTTCCTTACGGAAGTAATTCCGAAGACTACCACCCATCAAAACCATTACCGATGGTCTTATTTGTTCACGGTGGACCATGGGCACGTGATAGCTGGGGATATAATCCTTATCATCAATGGCTGGCAAACCGGGGTTATGCGGTGTTGAGTGTTAACTTCAGATCTTCCACTGGTTTAGGTAAAGATTTTATTAATGCTGGAAATATGGAGTGGGGTGGAAAAATGCATAATGACTTGATTGACGCAGTCAACTGGGCAGTTGAAGAAGGAATCGCACAAAAGGATAAAATTGCAATTATGGGTGGAAGCTATGGCGGTTATGCAACATTAGTAGGATTAACATTTACTCCTGATGTATTTGCTTGCGGAGTTGATATTGTTGGTCCCTCAAATATCATAACGCTTATGGAAACAATTCCGCCTTACTGGCTACCAATGATAAATATGTTTACTTCGCGTGTTGGAGATTTTCGTACAGCAGAAGGTAAAAAATTTCTTGAATCTCGTTCTCCATTATTTTTTGTTGATAAAATTCAGAAGCCGTTGTTAATTGGCCAGGGTGCAAACGACCCAAGAGTTAAACAATCTGAATCCGATCAAATTGTAAACGCAATGCAGGATAAGAATATTCCTGTAACTTATGTATTGTTTCCGGATGAAGGACACGGATTCGCCAGACCGGAAAACAGGATGTCGTTCAATGCTGTAACAGAAATATTTTTATCACAATATCTTGGTGGACGGGTTGAACCAATCGGAAATGATTTTGAGGGTTCAAGCATAACGATTCCAAACGGCGCAGATAATATTCCTAATCTGAATGCTGCTTTAGCGAATAAAAATTAAATAATAATCACACTATTATTTTTAGACCCAGCTTCTTTACGGAAGTTGGGTTTGTTGTTTTTGAATTAAACTATCGGTGCAAACATGAATATCAAAATAATTTTAATAATCTTTCTTACAATACTCCTGACGTCATGTTCTTCTCCACAAGAGAAAAGCCTTCCAGATCTTGTAACAGTTAAGCAAGTTGATCTTAATGAATATATCGGTCTGTGGTATGAAATAGCGAAAATTCCTAATTCATTTCAGGATCAGTGTGTATATGGAACTACGGCTGAATATAAAATTGATGAAGATGGAGATATAATTGTCACAAACAGTTGTTATGATGAAGATGGCAAACCAGATATTGCCGAAGGGCTGGCTAAAGTTGTTGATAAAAATACAAATGCAAAACTTGAAGTTAGCTTTGTAAGTTTTCTAGGCATTCGTCCTTTCTGGGGAGATTATTGGATCATAGGTCTGGATGAAAATTATCAGTGGGCAGTAGTCGGTACGCCGAGCAGAAAATATGGTTGGATTTTAAGTCGCACTCCCAAATTGCCCGAAGATACGATCGAAGAAATATTTTCCCTGTTAAAATCTCAAAATTACAATCCGGCGGATTTTGAAATGAGTAAACAAAAAGAGTAATTTAATGCGAGGCAATAATACTAAGGTGGCAAAATGGATGTTGAAAAATTAAAGTACCCGATTGGCAGATACCAGCTAGAAGATGTCATTGACAAGGCTTCAATTAATAATTGGATTAAGGAGATTGAATCGTTTCCTAAAAAGTTAACTGAAGCTGTAATAGGATTAAACAAAGAAAAGCTTCAAACTCCTTATCGACCTGAAGGTTGGAGTGTTCAACAAGTAGTTCACCACATCGCAGATAGTCATCTTAATGCTTATGTTCGTTTTAAGCTGGCACTAACAGAAAACAAACCAATTGTAAAACCTTACGATGAAAAACTTTGGGCAGAACTTCCTGATGTAAAAGTGGTAGATGTCAGCGTTTCTCTTGATTTAATAAAATCACTTCACATTAGATGGACAACTTTACTAAAACAACTTAATGAGGAAGAGCTTGACAAAGAGTTTCTGCATCCTGAGTCAGGGATGAAAAATCTTAAAGAATCTATTTCCCATTACGCATGGCACGGAAATCATCACCTTGCCCAAATTACTTCTCTAAAACAAAGAATGAACTGGTGATTATTCTTTAACTAAATTCCAATCATTGCTGTAAGTGTAAACTCCCAGGCATTTATAGACCTCGATTCACTGACAATATGTACAGAAGAACTTTCAGAGTATAATGGATCAACATCATCATTTAAAGAAGTATATGCATCAACTCTCTGGAGATTTGTATTTATACTATTGTACTGCTTACCGAACAGGTTGTACCAATTATATTGAACCCCTAGATCAAGTGTTACAACAGGGATAAAATCCAATAAAACACCTCCGCCAACACCGGCTCCAACTCTTGTAGCAGTTTGCAAATCATAATCGCCGGAAGGCACACTTGATACACCTTGAAATTTTACAGTTCCACTGAAAGTATTTAATGCAAGAAATCCATCAAAATAAAATCCGATGGGTGATAAAGGGACCTTTATATTGAATTCCGGACCTGCCTTCAATGAAAAAATATTTTGTGTGTTTTCAATTTGACTGTTTTTATTATCAGGGTCAGATTGTCCGTCACCACTGAAAGATGAATAGTCAATCATACCGAATAAATTAAAACCTAAAAGTCCTACTCTTACTTTTGCATTGAAATTATAATCGCTGCTCATTCCATATTTTGTTCCATTATAAAAATCTACTGTTGAGCCAGCATAATCTCCAGTGGGTGACATGTAACCACCACCAGCTCCTACTTGCAATGTGATTTGTGAGAAAGTTGTTGTGGAAAAAAATAAAAGAATAATTGAGGTTATTAAAGTTAAATGTTTCACTGTTCTCTCCTATGTTTTGATAAAATAATTATAGCATCATTAATTGCTTTATATTCAGTCAAATACTCTGCCAGTAAAAGTCTGATTATTATTAACTAAAACTAAAATATGTAATTAAAATGAAATATTTTACAGGGTAAGTTTTACAAAAATAACGAGGTGCGTTATGAGTATAGTAAAAGTTTTATTGCTGAATTTATTTTTTTTCTTATTTCTTTCGACTTCACTTTGTCAAAACTCTGAAACAGAAAAAAATGGGACGAGAACAATTTATCTTATTCGTCATGGGGACTATAATCAAACAGATGAACAAGATGAATTTATCGGAAATGAATTAAATCCTCTCGGAATTGCACAAGCGAAATTACTAGCGGCAAGATTAAAAGCAATGTCTGTTGAGTTTTCTTCATTAACCAGCAGTACAATGACACGCGCACGACAAACAGCAATGATCATCAACGAAGATTTTCCGGAACTAGAATTAAAACAAGACTCACTAATTTGTGAATGTACTCCACCAACCTGGAGAAAAGATATTATGGCAGGTGTTGATACAACAGAAAAAGAGCATTGTGCTGAAAATATTGAACAAGCATTTAAAAAATATTTTATTCCATCACCGGATGAAAATGACAGAAACGATTTAATCGTTTGTCATGGAAATGTTATCAGATACCTTGTAACAAGAGTGTTGAATGTTAATACAATGTCCTGGCTACAAATGAGTATTACTAATTGCAGTTTGACAATCATCCGAATAAAACCTGACGGAACAATGAAGCTTGATACTTTTAGCGACTACGGACACATTCCTGAAAATATGAGAACTTTTACTGGTGGGGATAATGAATCAAAAGAGCTTGTTATTCCTACATTAAAGTAGATTTTAATGATTTGGGCGAACCCATTAATCCGGCATTGTAACTATTGTTTTGTACAATTATGTTTAAGTAACTTTTCAACTACTAAAAGGTATTGTAATGAAAAAAATTACCAAAATCCTGTTAGTCCTTTCAATTATTATTTCTGTAAAAGCGCAAGACACAACTTCAGGTAAAATTGCCATTCTTCCGTTCGTCTCAAATGGAATTGATCCGGTATCAGTCCAAACAGCCGAATTGCTACTCAGGATGGATTTGGGTAAGGTAAGTTCAATGGATATTATTTCTGAAAAAAAAACACAATCTGAAATCGGTGATAATGAATGCACAGACGATGAATGTGCAAAAGAAATCGGTGAAAAGCTTAATGCAGATGAAGTGCTTCTTTGCAAACTAAATCCACTTGGTGAAAACATAATAGTTCAGTACATACTTATTGAAATGTCAACGGGTAAAAATATTTTAGCTGAACAGGCAACTGCTCTTAGTTTAGAAGATCTGGATGCCGTGATGCAACGTGTTGCACTTAGCGTTGCAAAGCATACACCTTTTTCTGCAAATGTTGAAGTTGGCAATGTAGTTGCTCAGGAAACCATTGAACCATCAAGCAGAGTATCCCGCTTTAATTTTGGACTTGGCTTTGGTTATCTTTTTCCAACCGAAGGATACGATAATGATGATAAATCCTTTACAGTAAATTTATATTTCGATTATGAAATTAAAGATGTTGCTGTTGGTCTAATGCTAGGTGCCCGGGATGGTGTTGCGGTTGCTCTTTACGGTAATTACCTGTTTTCCAAAACTGACATATGTCCATACCTTGGCGCTGGTTTGGGATTTCATTGGGTTGATCATGACTATTCCACACCGTACGATTATAACTATAATAATTATCCCACACCGAATACCGACTACGATGAAGATGGAATTGAATTAGGATTAGGTGCTGGCTTGAGATTTCTACATACTTACAACATTCAATTTTTTATTAATGTTGAATACATAATAACCTTCAACGATTTTAATGATAAATCAATTGTCTTTACTATAGGAATTCTATGATCAAGCACATTGTGTTCTGGCGATTAAATGAAAGTGCTTATGGAAATGACAAAAAAACAAATGCGCAAATCTTAAGAGATAAACTTCTTGCCATGAAAGATAAGGTTGAAGGCTTGATAAAAATAGAAGTTGGTTTTGATTTCAGCAACGAAAAAGATTCTTGTGATGTAGTGCTATACTCTGAATTTAAAAACAAGGAATCACTTCATCAATATCAAATCCATCCCGATCACGAAGCAATTAAAAAATGGCTAAGCAAAGTCAGATTTGAACGCAGAGTTTCAGATTATGAAATATCTTCGTAAGGGCTGATTATATAATAAATTTATTGGTCATTGCGATGGCGATTAGCTGAAACAATCTTTTAATTATAAATCTAGATCACTTCGTTTCACTCGTGATGACATCGGAAAGTTTGACTATGTCCTTACATTCTAGTATTTTCTTCTCTGAACCAAACAAAGTTACATTAATCATTGCCTTTCCAATTTCTTCAAGAGAAACAACATATTTTGGAAAAAGTGTTTTTAAAATTGGATAAAACGGTACGAACACTTTATAAATTTTGTAAGCATTATTTAATCCTTTTATTGGTTGAATGTATCCCGGTCTGAACATATACGCATCTTTGAAACCAAGTTTCATCAAATCATTTTCTGTTTTGCCTTTTACTCTTGCCCACATACTTCTTCCCTTTTCTGTGCTATCAGTTCCCACTCCCGATACATAACAGAAAGTCATAGTCTGCTTTAGCCTCAGCAATATCTTTGCAAAGTTTATTGTTAAATCATAAGTGAGATGTTTGTATTCGTCTTCCTTTTTCCCAACTGAAGAAACCCCAGCACAAAAGTAGCAAGCATTGTATCCCGCAAGCTGATCTTCAATTGAAGAAGGATTAAAAAAATCTTTGTGGATAATTTCTTTTAACTTTTCGTGTTTTACTCCGCACGGTTTACGGTTTATTACTAAAACAGATTCTACATCGGGATGAAGAAGACATTCGTGAAGAACACCTTCACCCACCATTCCTGTTACACCTGTTATTATCGCCTTTATTTTCATTTATTTACGATTTAAAAAATAAACAAAGAAAGATTAAAATCCCTTTAAAATAAAAAAAAAGAAAGGAGTAGAATGTCAGTTGCTGCTTCGGATAAATATTTGAGTAAAGTAAATGGTGCTTCCATCATAAGCAACACCAACACCGGTAAGATTTGCATTGCTTTCAATGTTGCTTTTATGTCCAGGACTATTTAACCAAGCAATTACGACAGCTTCCGCATTATAATTATATGCAACGTTCTCCCCTGCCCAGTTCCACGAAATTGTTTCTCCTATTTTATTTATTCTTTCATTAAATCCATCATGATTGATTGTATGGGCGTTTGCCATTTCCTCACTATGTTGTCTGCATTCGTTAGCTATAGTTTCATTCCATTCAAGTGCTGGCAATCCTATCCCAGTACGATGCTCGTTTACAAGCCGATGAACCGCAGCTTCAACTGGGTCTGAAGGAGTTCCGCTATTACTATTAATACTTGTTACAGGATCATCTTCACACGAAAAAGAGAAGAATAAAATCAGCAGAAGTAAGAAGGAGAATTTCAAAAACTTCCTTTTCATTCTTCGTATGAATCAAATTTTATGCGAATATTTGTGTGGATTTTACTTTGATTTTCAGATGGTTGAAAAAGAAAGGACGTAATTCATCTTCATCTCAAGGTAAGATTTTCTCCCCTGCTTATTACTGAGGTCACTACTGCAATTAATCTTCAGATCTATTTGCTTTGACACTTACTTCAAAACCCTTCGAAATTTTATTTTCACTTAATTGAAGAGTTGCTTTAACACCGGTTTTAGATAGCTGAAAATCATTTGTCGAAACTGTATCAACAGCAAAACCTTCTGCAACAGAACTTTTTATTAAGTCATCGACTGCTGATCTTGCGTTTGTTTCGGAAGAATAATTAACCGTGGTTTCTGATTGATAAATACCTTCTTTATTAGAAACAAAAATCATCCTGATTGTTTTGGTCTGATAAAACATACACATCATATCAGGATTACTGTTATCCTGGTGAACAGGATTGCCATATTGTTTAATAACATCTGACTTTGATTTACCAATAAACTCATGAACGCTGATATTCTGTGCAATTAATAAAACAGGAAACAGGCATACCAGGAAAAACAAAACGAAAAACATTTTTATTGTTTTCATATTTCCTCCCTGAAATAATATTGAAAAAATTTGATTTGGGTTATAAAATTTGGGTGACCTTTGAAAGGAGTGTTGAACTGAGTAACCTTTGATGAGCTGAGGGTTCATTTTCTTTCACCATACAGCAAAAATCCTGGCTTAAAACTAATTCAAAGTTGGGAGAGTATCAATGTGTTTTATTTGGATGGTATTACAGGAACTCATCCCTTCCCTTCTCTTTCAAAGAGAAGGGTTTAATACAATAAAGGTCTTAGCATTAATTTTCAGTCAGCACATTATCATCAAGCGATTTATTGATAATAATTCTTTCTCTTAATAAGAGAGAGATATGAGAGAGTTTCTTATTGCGTGGGAATTAGAATTGGTAATGAATTATCATTCCGAACCTGTCTGCCGACAGGCAGGCTTGATTCGGAATCTAAAAAAAACCCTGAAACAAGTTCAGGGTGACAAATTGCTACTCAACTAAAACCAGGAACTCTGTATAACCTTCCTCAGCCATTTTATCTTTTGGAATAAATTTCAGTGCGGCTGAGTTTATGCAGTAACGTAATCCGGTTGGACCAGGTCCGTCATCAAAAACGTGACCGAGATGTGAATCGCCATTTTTACTGCGCACTTCTACCCTGTTCCATCCATAAGTATGATCTTCTTTTTTAACAATGTATTTGGAATCTATTGGCTGAGTAAAACTTGGCCAGCCTGTCCCTGAATCAAATTTATCTTTTGAGCTGAAGAGCGGCTCACCTGTAACTACATCAACATAAATTCCCGCTTTATGATTATCCCAGTATTCATTTTTAAATGCTAACTCGGTTCCTTCGCATTGAGTTACTTTGTACTGCTCATCTGTTAACATTGTCTTTAATTCTTCATCACTTGGCTTTTGATAATTATTATTAACGACCTTGTTATCCATATCGTTCATATCCTTTCCTGAATTCTGTGTTGTGTTATTCTCCTTCATCATTGCTGCTTCATTAACCTTTTGATTTCCACTTGAAGCCGTTTTGTCCGATTTATCTTCATTGCTCTGCGAGCAGCTCGAACCAATGAGAGCAAAAGTAAATAATATGATTAATAAGTTCTTCATAATATATCCTTAACAAATTTTAATTTAAAATAGTTTCTGTCCTTTAATTGAACAAGTCAAATTTAGGTTTGAATTATCACGAAGGTATCACAAAAAGATATATTTTATTGGGCAGAACAGGGGTGTGTTAATTCAAGTTAGAATTCTCATTCACATTGAGGTTTGCTAAAACTGATTTCTCTTTATACAGTTCATCATCAGCATAAATGTAAAGCAGACTGCCGCCTTTCAGCAAATTAATTATCTCCTTAGATGTTTTTTTTGAAACAGCAGGACAACCCCAGCTTCGTCCGATAACACCGTTTCCATTTGCAATTCTCTCACTCACATAATTTGCACCGTGAATAACAATTGCTCTTTGTTTAGCGTTATCGTTTATTCCTTTTTCCAAGCCATTGAGTTGTAATGAATAGCCTCTTTTGCCGTAGTATGGATTGCCGGTTCTAAAAAATCCAAGACAACTTTTATGGGATCCGTATTTATTTGAAAATTTAGTTGCGTTTACATAACCCGATTTTTTCCCATGTGCAACTAATGTATTATAAAGCAGCTTCCGATTTTCAACATCAATAATGAATAATCTTTTTTCGTTTGAAGGTTTTGAATAATCAATTATCGAAAGCAATTTTTTATTTGGTGCATCAATAGAGTTGTAGCCATCCATCGCAATCTTAAAAACATAATAATCTAGTTGATCTTTTAGCTCACAATCAGTATAAATGCTGGTAAGAATTAGTTGTTCGTATTCAAAATCAGAAATGATTTCATCGCTTGAATTTATTCTTATTTCGCCGGGAGCAGAGCTGGAAATTGGAATAGACAGAAGTGTAAAAACTCCAATAAAAGCAAAAAGATATGTTCTCATACTTGACAAAATTGCATCATTTGTTCTTAGATATTGTTTATGGTTTCAATTTGCATACCACAGGAAAAGGATTTGCCGGTACATTTATTTCTTATTAAAAACGCAAATCAGCACATATATGGGAGAAAGAATTATGTTTTTAATACCTGGATAATTTTTAAAAATGAGAAGATTACACTCTGAAGGGAAAATCTACTCTGCTAAACCACTCTTAACTTTTTCTCCTGTTTTACTCAACTGAAACCGAGCTCTGATTTATATATCCTGTTAGATTAAAATGTAGGATATTGGATTCAATTTTGCCCAAATAATTTTTTATTGCAAGACAATTTTTAATCATCAATTACAAACTGAACGGGAAAATCGAGATCTGCTTCTTTTACTCGTCCCGGCAAGACGCTCGTCTCGGAAGGACGAAGTCCTGACGGAGAGTCTCAACGGACTTTTTGAATAACAAATTGCACCTACTATTTAACATCCTTTTCTGGTAATAATTGTTTGAAATTCCTGATTGTCAGGATAGAAACTTTTTTAGATTCAATGCGATAAATAATTCTATATTCACTTTCAAAGACCTCCCGAATTTCCGCTCTATTTGTTTCAGGTACTATTCTTCCCCTTTCGGGATGCTTCGCTAATGATTCAACTTTCTTAAAAATTCTTTCAACCACTTTTTGTGCTTCTGCTTTGTTGTCAACTGATATATAATCATAAATATTTTCCAATCTTTCGGCTGCAAGCGGTGACCAGAATATTTTCATAATTAAGTTTTCCTGGCAAATCTTTTCTTCAATTCTTTATGAAATATTTCCTTTCCCTGGCTAAGTTGTGCTTCTGCCAATTTTACATCTTCTATAACTTCCAGTTTATCAATCATTGATTGATATTCTGATACGTCTAATAATATTGCTGTGCTTTTCCCATTTTGAGTGATTATTAAAGGTCTTTTAGTTTTCTTAACCTTCTCAAAGTAAAAAGCTACCCTGGAACGAAATTCAGAAAGCGGTTGAATATCCTGGTCTAATTGTATTTTATGCATTATTTCTCCTGATTATTTATTGTGCAGATAAACGTACAATATTTTGCACAATATTACAACCAATAATTTTTGTCACTGGTAATTAACAAACTGAACGGGAAAATCAAGGGAACCTTCTTTACTAAAGCTAAAACTCAAATTTATGCTTTATGTTAGTTTTTGATAAATTTACGTATCTATTAGCTTCCAGCAAATAACTGGTTAATATTCCTAACTCAAATGGAATATTTTCGAAACCATTTATTGTTGTCTGTATCTTTTTTACGTTTTTTCCCCCATTAATTTTTAAATAAAATATGATGTTGATTACATTATGATGATCAAGCCGTGGATTATAATATTTCTTTAATGAGGCTAGTGGTACATTCATCACTAGATTCAGTAAATAATCGAATTCTTTATCACATATGATTCCTTCATAATATCCAGTTTCTTCTGGAATACCCACACGACTTGCTAATACTCTGTTTGAAATTTCCCCTTCGTAATAACATAATTTATTTGAGTTAATCTCAACAATATACTCAATTCCGATAGGCAACTGAACAGTGCCTGGATCAAACATTATAATTAATTTTTCTAACTTAATATTACCTGAAGTATATTCCTCATATTTTTTCAATGCGATTGTATCAGAGGAATTTGTTAGTAACCACATTGTTTTCTCTGTTAAGCGAATTACCCTGTAATCTTTATATCCATCCTTTCTAAAATTTTGGATTCTCAAAGTATCTGAAGATAAAATATAATTGCGAAATGGTGTGTTGATCTTTGATTTAACAAGCGAATCTTTAAAAATGAAGGTTGTCCCTTCATTTGTCCAGATTCCCTGCAAAGATTCTTGGTAGGAATTGTTGTGATCCACTCCACAATTAGTTAATAATATGATAAATATCAATTGAAAAAGTATGAAAAAATATTTCATAAAATTTAAGAAATATAACTATTGGTGTTTCTAGTAATTCCCACTCACTGGTAATTAACAAACTGAACAGGAAAATCGAGATCAGCTTCTTTTACTTTTTGAATAACTGTTTGCAGTTCATCTTTCTTTGCACCTTGAACTCTTATTTTTTCATCCATTATTTGCGTGTTAACTTTAAGTCCAAGGTCTTTAATCATCTTTGTTATTTTTTTAGCGTTATCTTTTGATATTCCGCTCTGTAGATTAATTTTTTGTCGCAATCTTCCGCTTGCTGCAGTCTCGGGCTCTTCAGGTTTCATTACTTTAATTGATAAGCCGCGCTTTATAAATTTTGTCTGCAGAATATCAATTGACTGCTTTAGTGAGTAATCGTCTTTTGTGTTAAGATTGATGAACTTGTCTTTTTTATTCAGCTCAAGTTCAGTTGCGGAATCTTTCAGATCATATCTCTGGTGGATTTCCTTTGTTGCCTGGTTTACTGCATTATCCGCTTCCTGGAAGTCGATTTCAGAAACTATATCAAACGATGAATTTTTAGCCATTTTTCCTCCAATTTTGAACTCAAATATAAATAATTACTGTCTTTGATTCGATCGGTAATCCCCATTCATCATTAAAAGTTTTTAATTTCTCCGCCACGTTTTATCTTTGCTGACCAAATTCTGACATCAATAGTTGACTAATAAAAAATGATAATCGATAAAATTGAAAACTTACATCTTTACGAAATAATAAGTGAGAGAATCAAACAAGCATTTGAATACATCCACAATACAAATTTGAAAAGTATTAACCCGGGTAAATACGAAATTGATGGCGAAAATATTTTTGCTTTGATTTGCGAATACAAAACAAAACTAGAAAAAGAAGGAAAACTTGAAGCACACAGAAAATATTTAGATGTTCAATATGTAATCGAAGGTGAAGAATTGATGGGATACTCTCCGCTTGGCAATCAGGAAATTCTTGAACCATATAAAGATGAAAACGATATTGTTTTTTTCAAAGGAGAAAAGTCATTCCTTAAAGTTTCATCAGGAATGTTTGCAATATTTTTCCCTGATGATGTTCATATGCCCGGCATAAGTACAGGAGACATTACTGATGTTAAAAAGCTTGTAATAAAAGTCCGCATCAATTAATTAACTTAATAATAACTAATGGAGGTACTATGAAAAAACTATTTGCACTTTTATTTGTTTTCTTGCTTTCTGTTTCAGCCAATTTACTCTTCGCACAGGATGAAGGAGAGGAAATGGATCCGGCAATGATGAAAGCGTGGCAGGAATCAATGACACCGGGACCAATGCACAAAATGCTCGCAAGCAGAGTCGGTGAATGGAAAGCAGAAGTATCAACGTGGATGGATCCAACCAAGCCGCCTGAAACTTCGGAAGCAAAAACTGTAACCGAATCTATTCTTGGTGGAAGATATTTCAAATCAACTCACACTGGTATGATGATGGGCATGCCATTCGAAGGATATGAGATCAGCGGATATGATAACGTTAAGAAAAAATTCTTTAATGTATGGATGGATAATATGGGAACAGGAATTATGGTAAGTGAAGGTACCTACGACGAGGTAACTAAAACTTTAACGTTTACCGGTGAGATGACCGACCCCATGGGTACTGATATGAACGTGCGTGAGGTTATTACAGCACCTGATAAAGATCATTCTCTGTTCGAAATGTATGTGGATATGGGCGGCAATGAAATGAAAACAATGGAAATTAAATACACAAGAGTCAAATAAAATATTCCTATTTGTAGCACAGATTATTAACCTGCTTTGTCGGCAGACAGGTCTGTGCTACTTTCATTTTTATCTTTGAATAATCCTTTAACATCCTTTGAAAAACTTATCATAAACTCCAATAATTTTTCCGGTGAAACAAAATTATTTTTAATAATTAATTTCATCGTTTCCCCTTTTTGTTCAAACTTTATCATATTTTTATATTCATTCATAATTAATTTCATCATCTCAACAAACTTAAACTTGTAATAATCTTCCTTTTGTCCTTTAGGCAATAAAATCGTAATAACATTTTTATTCATAATGATTCTTTCGAACAAAGCATATGAAGCAAAATATTTTAATGTTGCAATCATCAGAAGCCTTGTTACTAATTGAGGAACTGGTCCAAAACGGTCTTGCATTTCTTCTATCAGCTCATCAAGTTCATCAAGGTTTTTGATTGAATAAAGAGCTGTATAAAAACTCAGCCTATCCATTTGTTCCGGCATATAAATTTCAGGAATACCAATTTCAAAATATGAATCAAGCACGGGTTCCGTTCTATCTTCCGGCTTTGGAAGCGTTTTAAATATTTCTTTGTATTCCTGGTATTTCAGCTCCTCGACTGCTTCATCAATCATTTTGATGTACAGATCAAAACCAATGTCATTTATGAATCCCGATTGTTCTTTGCCAAGAAGATTTCCGGCACCACGAATTTCAAGATCGCGCATCGACAAATTAAATCCTGAACCAATTTCAGTATACTCTTCAATTGCCTGGAGTCGTCGCATAGCCTTCTTTGTAATCCCGCTCAATGACGGAACAATAAAATATGCATAAGCTTGTCGTGTTGATCTTCCAACTCTCCCGCGTAATTGATGAAGTTCAGCTAATCCAAATCTATCTGCTCTATTTACAATGATTGTATTTACATTGGGAATATCCAAACCCGATTCGATGATCTTAGTTGAAAGAAGTACATCATATTTTCTATTGAGAAAACCATGAATTATTTCTTCAAGTTGTGACGATTTAAGCTGACCATGTGCAATTCCAATTTTGATATCAGGAATGTGCTTGTTCAAGTAATCTGCAAGTTTACCTATCGATTCAACTCTATCATGAACAAAGTAAACCTGTCCTCCCCTTTTCAATTCTGTGTATATCCATTCTCTTATTTTAGAAACATCGAATGTTGAAACAGTTGTGTAAATAGGTTGTCTGTTTGGTGGTGGCGTTGCAATAATTGAAAGATCACGCGCACCGAGCAAAGAAAGATTTAATGTTCTGGGAATTGGAGTGGCCGTAAGAGTAAGCGTGTCAACATTCACTTTCAGCTCTCGAAGTTTTTCCTTTGCGGTCACACCAAATCGATGTTCTTCATCTATCATTAGCAAGCCAAGATCTTTAAATTTTATATCTTTTGAAAGAAGCCGGTGCGTTCCAATTACAACATCAACTTTACCTTCTGTAAGATCCTCCAGAATTTTAGTCTGCTCTTTCTTTGTTTGAAATCTTGACAAGGCTGCAACTTTTACAGGAAACTGAGTTAACCTATCTTTAAAAGTGTTATAGTGTTGTTCCGCAAGAATTGTTGTGGGCACAAGCAAAGCAACCTGTTTTCCATCCTGAACAGCTTTGAAAGAAGAACGTACTGCAATTTCTGTTTTACCAAATCCAACATCGCCGCAGACAAGTCGATCCATCGGGTTTGCTGCTTCCATATCCTGCTTAACTTCATTGGTTACCTTTTCCTGATCAGGTGTATCCTCGTAAAAGAATGAAGCTTCAAGTTCCCTTTGCCAAATTGAATCCGAGCTGAACTGGAATCCTTTTGTTGCTTTTCTTTTTGCATACAGTTCAATCAGTTCTCTTGCAGCTTCCTTAATCTTCTTTTTAGTTTTAGTTTTCCTTCTGTCCCACTCCCCCGTTCCAAGAGTTGATAAAGTTGGTTTCAGGTTTTCGTTCGATGAATATTTTTTAACAAGATTTAAATAATTCAGATTTACGTAAACTACTCCACCCTCGTTATAAAGAAGTTTCATTGATTCCTGTTTAGCGTCACCAATAGTAATTGTTTTTAATCCGGCATACTTCCCTATTCCATAACTCTCGTGCACAACATAATCACCATGTTTTATTGAGGCAATAGATTTGGATTTTGATTTGCTGTATTTCTTTCTTGAAGATATTTTTGTGCGATATGGTTTGTTGAAAATCTGGTAATCAGTAAGAAGAAGTGTTTTTTCGTTGTGATGAATAAAGCCTTCTTTTATCGGAAGAGTTTCAAATTTTATTTTATGTTTATCAATTAATTCACCTAGTTCTTCGTTATATTCTGAAAGGAGTTCCGTTAAACGGGATGTCTGGAGCTCATTTTCAGAAGTTAAAACAACATCATAATCTCTTCCCGAATATTCTTTCAGAACATTAAAAAGAATTTTATAATTTGAATTAATTGTGGGCCCTTGAGAGAAACCAAGCTCAATTTTATTTGGTGACGTTGATATTTCTTCCTCAAGTATCCATCGAGTTCCCTTTTTATTTATCAGTTCATTGAACGCTAACTTGAATAATTCATTCTCGGTAGGCTCTACTTCCCCAACATCCGGGAATTCGTCACCTTCAACCACATCATTCGATTTATCGTTTTCAATTTCAGTAACGATTTCATCCGAATAATTATTGTCTGATTTGAAGGATCTATTCTGAAGTTCAAAAGTTGAAGCAAGTATTATCGGGTATTCCAGGTAATCAAATATGTCTGAGTTTAATTCATCTTTTTGTTCAACTCTGCCAGCCAGTGAAATAGTCTCTAACTTTTCAATTGATCGCTGGCTTTCAGGATCAAAGTGACGAATTGATTCGAGAAAATCTCCATCAAATTCTAACCTGGCAGGATTGGCCTCACTGAAGGACCAGAAATCTATTATCGATCCTCTCACAGAAAACTCACCGGGAGCTTCAACAAACTGGTCTCGTTGATAATTGAGCAAATTTAAATACTCGATTAATTCATTATACTTTATTTGACCGCCAGCCTGGATAAGTGTCGTAGTCTTTTCGACATACTCTTTTGATGGGAATTTGAGTGTCAACAGTTCATATGTGGAAATCAAAATAAATTTTTTTTGTCTGGAAATTTTGGTGAGTTTTTCCTGAACTATTTCTTTTCCAAAGTCATTGAGAATAATTGTCTGCTCAGAAAACTCGAGTAAACTTAATTCAACAAATAATTCTTCTACACTCTTTGAATCTGGTAAAAGTAGAACAATCTGATTTTCAGTTTCAATGAGTTTTGTAATGAGAGCAGATTTAGAAACACCATAAAGCGGAGAACAATAAACAGGATTAACTTTCTCATCTCTTCCAATGATTCTTGATTCAACCTCAGCAAAAATATTTGAATTTAATATCCGCTTTAATATTTCTGATTTCATAGCAATAAAAAAGGGCTCAACATTATTGAACCCCGATATAGTTTAACATTAAACTTTTTTCAATTATTTACTTTTGAAGCTCAAGAAGAACTAACTTCTTCCCTTTCTGATTTCTGATATTCGATGGTTTATAATGAAGGTCATACACTGTAGATTTCTTTATATATGATTTGTACTTCATTTCTGCTTTCATAAATTCATCAGTTAAATCTCCGCCCTTCATAGCAAAAAGAAATGCTTTCTCCTTTATTAATGGAATCGCATAACGGAATAAAATTATCAGTGGTACCGTTGCCCTGCTTACAATCAAATCAAATGAATTTCCGTGTCTTATTAGGAATTCTTCACTCTCAACCCGGTGCTTCTCAGCAATAACGTTGCTCAATTTCAACTTGTCAATAAAATCTTTTACGGCATCAACTTTTTTTGCAGTTGAATCAACTAACACACCTCTTATGTCGGGACGCATAATTGCAATCGGAATGCCCGGAAATCCACCGCCTGTTCCGATGTCTAAAAACTTAGTTACTTTCTCAGGAAGATATTTTGAAATATAGGCTGAAATAAAAACGTGTTTTTCAACAATTGCATCAATATCTCTTTTTGATATAAGATTGATTTTCTTGTTTTTATCGACAACCAGTTGTGTGAAATAGGCAAGCCGCTCGGTCCGGGTGGGTTCGGGATTAAAACCATTTTCCCAGCAGAATGTATGTAGCTCTTTTAGGTATTGTTCCTGCTTATCGGCCATAAAAAATAAAAAATTAACTTTTTAAATATACCAATAAAACAGAAATATCTGAAGGCGTAATACCCGAGATTCGGGATGCCTGGCCGATTGATCGCGGCTTATAACGCTGCAATTTTTCTCTGCCTTCTGAGGACAATGCTCTAATATCAGAATAGTTTAATGTTAAAGGAATTAAGTGGTTTTCATACCTCTCTAACTTTGCAATCATTTCTTCCTGCCGTTTCAGATATCCTTCATACTTCAAATCAATTTCAACTTGCTTCAGAACGACTTCATCTTCCAGAATTGATTTAATATCTTCGTTGTCTGATGAACCATTGACCTGCAATAACTCAAGTAATGAAATTTCAGGTCTTCTACAAAGGTTTGCTATAGTCTCCGTAGAATCAATAACTGATGAATCCTTAGACTTTAAAAAATCATTTATGATTTTAGCATGAAGTTTTGAATTCTTGCATGCTGAAATTCCGGAAAAAATTTTTCTTTCCCTTCTCTCTATTCTTTCAGCGTCATCTTTACTAATTAAACCAAACTGATTTCCATACTTCATCAATCTTCTATCAGCATTATCCTGGCGTAATAAGAGTCTGTGTTCTGCACGTGATGTAAACATCCGATAAGGTTCATCAGTTGATTTGGTAACCAGATCATCTATTAAAACACCGATATAAGCCTCACTTCTTTTAAGAACAAATTCTTTCTTCTGTTGAATATTTAGTGCAGCATTTATTCCGGCTATCAATCCTTGTGCTGCTGCTTCTTCGTATCCTGATGTTCCGTTTACCTGACCCGCAAAATAAAGTCCCTTCACCAACTTTGTTTCCAGAGTTAAATCAACCTGGTGAGGGGGAAAGAAATCATATTCGACAGCGTACCCGGGACGAACCATTTCCGCTTCTTCCAATCCCTTAATTTTGTGCAGAGCCTCTAATTGAATATCTTGGGGCAGGGAAGTGGAGAATCCATTTACATAAATCTGATCGCTATCCATTCCTTCTGGTTCAAGAAATAATTGATGCTTTTCTTTATCTGAAAATCTCACAACTTTATCTTCAATTGATGGACAATATCTTGGACCAGTGCCACTGATCAAACCAGTGAACATTGGAGATCTGTCAAATCCTTTTTCCAAAATTTTATGAACTTCAGGATCTGTATATGTAATATGACAACTTACCTGTGGTAGGGCAGGGAAGTATTCTAGATTTGTGAAATGAGAAAAAGGTTGTGGATTTACATCGCCAGGCTGTTCCTCCAGTAAAGAAAAATTTATTGAATTTTTATTTAGTCTCGGTGGCGTTCCGGTTTTTAATCTACCCGAAGAAAACCCCTGTTTAATTAATCCTTCAGTAATTCCTGTTGAAGTTTTTTCACCAAAACGACCTCCGCTGGTTCCTTTTAAACCTGTATGCATAATCGCATTCATGAAAGTTCCGGCTGATAGTATCACAATTTGAGAGTATATATCACTTCCATTTCCTGTGCGCACTCCCATTACGTGGTGATCTTCAATTAAAATCTCAATAACTGAATCTTCTATTATTTCAAGGTTTTCCTGACCGAGTACATATTTTACTGCGACCTCCGAATATAATTTTCTATCCGATTGACATCTTGGAGACCAAACTGCAGGTCCTTTGGATTTATTCAACATTCTGAATTGTATGCCCGTTTCATCAGAAATTCGTCCCATTAACCCACCAAGAGCATCTATTTCTCTGACAAGGTGACCTTTTGCTGTTCCGCCAATAGCTGGATTGCATGACATTCTTGCTAAAGCATTCTTATCCATAGTCAGAAGTCCAACTTTGCAACCCATTTTCGCAGGTGCTACAGCAGCTTCTACTCCGGCATGACCACCGCCTATTACAAGAATATCATATTTGTTCTTCATAACTTATTATAATACAATGACTTTCACGTGAAACGGATGTTTGTATACGATTAACAATTCATTTGAAAAATTTCATTTCACGTGAAACAAACTACTTACCTATACAAAATTTTGAAAATATATTGTTTAGTACATCATCAGGAGTAACAATCCCGATTATTTCGCCAAGTGCAAGTTCGGCTGTCCTTAAATCAGCGGCAATGAATTCTCCACTGATACCTTGTTCAACAGTCTCAATTGTATGAGCTAATTCACCTTTTGCTCTTTCCAGACAATTAAAATGTCTTATGTTACTGACCACAGCATCTTGTTCAGAATAAGCATTTTCACCCAAAGCCTTTTTCTTTAACCCATTTATAAAATCCATCATCCCTTCACTTGTTTTCGCTGATAATCTATAATCTTCAACATAAGATTTTGCTTGATCCAAATCTATCTTATTTAAAACCTTGATTATTTTAGCCTTTGGATTCAAATTAATTAATTCGGCTTCAACAGCTACAGAAAACCCAACTTCAATATCACCAATGAATAAAATTAGATCTGCATTTTTAACCGCCAATCGTGATCTTTCAATGCCTTCCAGTTCTATTTCTTCACCACCAACTCTAAATCCTGCTGTGTCGTGAATCTTAAATAACAAACCATCAATTGAGATTTCTTCCCGAATTGTGTCCCGGGTAGTCCCGGGTGTACTGCTCACTATTGCACGTGATTCTTTTAACAAATAGTTCAAAATGGAAGATTTACCAACATTTGGCTCTCCAACTATAACCAAATTAATGCCATCCCGAATGATTCTCCCAAACGAATATGAACTCAATAAATTATTGATATCAGAAATAATACTTTGAATTTTCGTTACAAGATCGTTTCGCTTAATAAACTCAACCTCTTCTTCAGCAAAATCTAGTTCCAATTCAAGAGAAGCGGAAATATTTATCAATTTGTTTCTTAGTTCATCAACTTTAGAAGATAACATTCCATCAAGCTGATTACGGGCACCTCTAAGTGATGTTAAAGTTCTTGCATTAATTAGATCTGCCACAGCTTCTGCCTGAGCAAGGTCTAATCTATTATTTAAGAAAGCTCTTTTAGTAAACTCACCTGGTTCAGCTACACGAATATTTTCATTTAAGGTTAAAACTGAAATTATCTTTTGTACAACAAAAGTGCTTCCATGCGTGCTTATTTCCACACTATCTTCGCCTGTATATGAATTTGGAGCTCTATAAACTGAAACCAAAACATCGTCAATAATCTCATCATTAGTTAGAATTTTGCCATAGTGAATTGTATGACTTTTAGCGTGCTGGATTTTGGTTTTACCAGAAAAAATTTTATCTGTAATTATAAATGAATCAGGACCACTGATCCTTATAACTGAAATAGCACCAATTCCTGGTGGTGTAGCCTGAGCTACAATTGTATCCTCAATAAAACCTTCAGCCATATATTGATTCCTCAAAAACGGGTGTAAACGTACTTATTTTAATGTGAATTAACAATCAAGACTCGAGTGACATTCCAATACTCATTGTCCGTCATTTTGCCATCAATATCTGTCTATATTGGTTTACATATATCATTTTCTACCAATCATATGTCAATATGACCGAGATAGGTAGCAAATCATATCGTGCCCATAACTCTTTATAATCAAATGGGTTACAAGGATTTTCTTGGTTCGGCACACACATTGTATAAATATGAGTAAAGATTTTCAACAACCAAAATAAAAATAGGAGATATAAAAATGACACTAGTAAAATTTAACCCAATGAGAGACCTTGTTGATTTTGAAAGAGAATTTAACAAAATGTTTAACTCTTTCGAAAACCGATTTGGCATTTCAAGAAGCAAAGAAGAAGACAATGAGTACGAAAATGCTGTCTGGATGCCGCTCACAGATATTTACGAAGATAAAGAGAATTACACTTTAAAGCTTGACCTTCCGGGAATAAGAAAAGAAGATGTTAAGATTTCTTTTGTCGATGGTAAGTTAAGTATCAGTGGTGAGAGAACCCAGGAAAGTGAGCACAAAGATTCTAAATGTCACAGGATTGAAAGATCATTTGGAAGATACTACAGATCATTCAATCTTCCTGAAAACGTTCAGTCAGATAAGATTAATGCAGAGTTTAAAGATGGTCAGCTAACAATCTCTATACCCAAAGCCGAAGAAGCAAAACCTAAAGAGATTGAGATAAAGGTGAAATAAGTTAAGAGTCGGTGTTGAATGTTAGGAAGGGTAACTTTTATGTTACCCTTTTCTTTTGGTTAAATTGATACTGAAAAATTTTTACAAAAATGGAATTCAAAGATTATTATAAAATACTTGGCGTAGAAAAGTCTGCTACCAAAGATGAGATAAGCAAAGCTTTCAGAAAGCTTGCCTTAAAATATCATCCGGATAAAAATCCGAACGACAAAGCTGCAGAAGAAAAGTTTAAAGAAATTACTGAAGCACATGAAGTACTAAGCGATCCAGAAAAAAGAAAAAAATATGATAAGCTCGGTGCAAACTGGAATCAGTATCAAACAAGTGGTGGTGGGTTTGAAGACTTCTTCTCTTCTCAATTCGGTGGAAGAAGAGGAGGGGAAGGAACTACATATGAATACTCCGGTGACTTTGGAGATATCTTCGGCGGTTCGGGTGGTTTTTCAGATTTCTTTGAATCAATGTTTGGACAACGTGGACGAGGAGGATCTGATTTCTTTGGAGGACAAAGTCGTGCTGAAAGAGGTCAGGACTTCGAAGCAACATTATATGTTTCCTTAGAAGAAGCGTATAATGGAACGAGCAAGGATGTGTTAATCAATAAAAAGAAACTAAGAATAAAAATTAATCCTGGAACGAGAGATGGTGACAAGCTAAGATTAAAAGACCAGGGAGGTGCTTCCCGAACAGGGCACGGTAGTGGTGATCTATATCTAACAATAAAAATCACCAAGCATCCTTTTTATGAAATTGACGTTGATGATTTATACTACGACCTGGTTATTGATATATACACTGCTGTTCTGGGAGGCAAGAAAAAAGTAAAACTAATTAATAGCAAAACTATAAATCTTAATATTCCGAAAGGAACTGATAGCGGTAGTCTCTTTAAAATAGGGAAGTTTGGTTTGAAAAAATCAGGTGTTGGTGATGAAAGAGGTGATCTGTATGTAAGAGTTAAAGTTGAGACACCGAAGGATTTATCTAAAAAAGAATTGTCATTATTTGAAGAGCTAGCAAAGATGAAAAAGTTTAGTTTAGTATAAGTGACTTTGTGTTCTTAGTGACTTAGTGGTAATTAACCTTACCACTAAGTCAGTGAGTGCGTAAAGCATCACTTGGAAAGGAAAAGAAACAATGGCATTTAATTTTAATAAACTAACAGTAAAAGCACAGGAAACATTTCAATCGGCGATTGAGATTGCACAGAATTATGGCAATCAGGTAATTGAGCCTGAACATCTGCTTGCCTCGCTAATACAGGAAAGTGGTGGACTCGCAGACACAATTATGAAAAAGACTGGTGGCAACACGAATGCTATCAAGCTTAAAATAAATGAATCAATGGAATCACTGCCGAAAGTTTCCGGTGCAGGTGTTGGCAACCAACAGATGTCGCAGAACACTGCAAAGCTTTTGGACACAGCTGCAGACGAAGCAAAAAAATTGCAGGATGAATACGTCTCGACCGAACATCTTTTAATTGCATTAAGTGAAGATAAAGGAAAAGCAGGACAGCTTCTCCGCGATAACGGTGTTTCAAGAAATACAGTTCTTTCGGCATTGAAAGAAGTGAGAGGAACGCAGCGAGTAACTTCACAAAATCCCGAAGATACTTATCAATCATTGAAAAAGTATGGAAGAGATTTAAATGAAATGGCTCGAATCGGAAAACTTGACCCGGTTATTGGAAGAGATGAAGAAATACGAAGAGTGCTGCAGGTACTTTCAAGAAGAACAAAAAACAATCCTGTTCTAATTGGTGAACCGGGAGTAGGGAAGACCGCAATTGCAGAAGGAATTGCACACAGAATTGTATCTGGCGATGTTCCGGAAACTTTAAAAGACAAAAAGAATTGTTGCGCTTGATATGGGTGCGCTTGTTGCCGGGACGCAATTCCGCGGACAGTTTGAAGAAAGAATGAAAGCTGTTGTAAAAGAAGTAAGTGAATCTAACGGAGAGATAATTTTATTTATCGATGAACTTCATCTTGTTGTTGGTGCCGGTTCAACGCAGGGTTCGATGGATGCTGCGAACATTTTAAAGCCCGCTCTGGCAAGAGGTGAACTTCACACAGTTGGTGCAACAACTCTCGATGAGTATCGAAAATATATTGAGAAAGATGCTGCACTCGAAAGAAGATTCCAGCCTGTGCTGGTGAGCGAACCTTCGGAAGAAGATACTATTTCGATTTTAAGAGGGTTAAAAGAACGTTACGAAGTTCATCACGGAGTGCGGATAACAGACGCAGCAATTGTGGCTGCATCACAGCTATCGGAGAGATACATAACCGATCGTTTTCTTCCTGATAAAGCAATCGACTTGATAGACGAAGCCGCATCAAAATTAAGAATTGAAATTGATTCGATGCCGGAAGAGCTTGATGCTCTCGAAAGAAAAGTTAAGCAGCTTGAGATTGAACGCGAAGCTTTGAAGCGTGAGAAAGATGAAGCTTCAGCAAAACGATTGCAGGAACTTAAAAAAGAATTAAGCGAACTAAATGAACAGAGAAGTGAGTTAAAGGCGCACTGGACTCTTGAAAAAGAAAGAATCCAGAAAATTCGCTCGATGAAAAGTGAAATGGAAAATGCAAAAGTCCTTGCTGAAAAATACGAAAGGGAGGGGGACCTTGGCAAAGTTGCAGAGCTTCGCTACGGAAAAATTTCTGAGTTGGAGAAAAATCTAAAAGTCGAAACGCAGGAGCTTGCAAAAATTCAGAAAGATAAAAAGATGCTGAAGGAAGAAGTCGATGCGGAAGATATTGCCGAGGTGGTTGCCAAATGGACCGGCATCCCTGTAAGCAGAATGCTGGAGAGTGAAAGAAGCAAATTGCTCAGACTGGAAGAAGAACTTCACAAAAGAGTTATCGGGCAGGATGAAGCTGTTTCCGCAGTAGCAAATGCAATCCGCAGAGCAAGGACAGGTATGCAGGATGCCGATAGACCGGTCGGTTCGTTTATATTTCTCGGAACAACGGGTGTTGGGAAGACCGAGCTTGCACGTGCACTAGCTGAATTTTTATTTGATGATGAGCACGCAATGATTCGCATCGATATGAGTGAGTACATGGAAAAGTTTTCTGTCTCGCGGCTCATTGGTGCGCCGCCGGGATACGTTGGTTATGAAGAAGGCGGACAACTTACCGAATCGGTGCGTAGAAGATCTTACTCTGTTGTGCTACTTGATGAAATTGAAAAAGCACACCCGGATGTTTTCAATGTTCTGCTGCAGGTTCTCGATGACGGAAGACTTACCGACAACCAGGGAAGAACAGTAAACTTTAAGAATACAATAATTATAATGACTTCAAACATCGGTTCGCATTTGCTGCAGGAAAAATTGTTTAATGTTGATGATACACAAATTGAAAACGTCATGGGCGAGCTTCGTGAACAACTTGGCGATCTGCTAAGACAAAGTATCCGTCCGGAATTTCTGAACAGGATTGACGAGATTGTTCTCTTCAAGCCGTTAACTCACAAAGAAATACGGCAGATTATTGAGATACAGTTGAACCGCGTTGAACAAATGCTGAAGGCGAGAGACATTAAATTAGTTATCAACGATGAAACAAAAGACTGGCTTGTGAACGTTGGCTACGATGTAACTTTTGGTGCAAGACCATTGAAGCGAACAATACAAAAGTACGTTGCAAACCCTCTTGCGCAAGAGCTGCTTGCAGGCAACTTTGGCGACGGCGATACGATTAAAATTTCCGTTGGCGAAAAAGGAAAGCTGGAGTTTAGTAAATAGCTGAAACCCTGGCATCCTGAACCGAACCGTCACACCGAGCGGAGTCGAAGTGTGTCGAGTTGAAGCAAGACAAACAAATTAAACAAAACCGCAGGAAAATCTTCTGCGGTTTTTTATTTTTAAATAATTCTTTTGTTGTTTTCTTTGGGAAGAATGTATAGGACACCAAACACGCCTTTTTAGTTTACCTTCATATTACTGCTGGCTCTGTTACTTCATCTTCAACATCTTCGCTTGATGTTTTCTTATAATGCTCTAGTCAAAAAATTTTATAAGCTTCCTTAAGCACTTAAGAGATTTTAAAGATTTTATTTGAAATGTTTCAAGAATTACTTTAGTTTGCAAATAATAGAATTGAGAGGGCGTTTCTTGAAAAATTATACACATCCTGATAAATCATAACTATCTGCAATAAAAAGGAGGCATTATATGAATTCATTAAAAATTATTTTTCACATATTCATACTGGTTTTTTTTGTTTCACTAATGACTGGCATAACCTTAGCACAACAATCTAAAGTAGATACAACTATTAAGCATCTGTTGGATAAGCAGTTCGAAGCCTGGTCTACAAATAATCCGGAATTGATTGATGAAATATTCACTGAGGATGGAGTTTATGAAGATGTGGCGGCAGATTTTGAAGCAGAGGGAAGAGAAAAAATAAAGAATCTAATTAAGGAAACTCTGACCGCAATACCGGATTTTAAAGTTAAATTAATTCAATGGTTCTCATCTGATAATAAATTATCCTGTCAATGGATAATGACAGGAACACAAACGGGTGAATTCCCAAACCTTCCGGCGAGTGGAAAATCGTTTTCTGTGCGTGGAACCTCGGTTGCCGTTATAAAAGACGGAAAATTTATACGCTGGTCGGACTATTATGATATGTATACATTTCTTAGTCAGTTAGGAGCTATCCCGGGTCAAGATTCAGGTGATGAGAATTAGACTTTTGAAGTAAAGTTGTGAAATAGTCAACGTTGTTACTTCATCTTCAACATCTTCACTTTGCTGTCTTCTTATAATGTTCTTACAAAAATAATTTGACGTTTTAAACATTTAGCCTTAATTTCAGAATATGGAGGCTAAGTATTGAAAAGGATTTTTGTAATGCATGAGCTAAAATTCAATTAGCTTGACAAATAAAAGGAGTAGAATTACTCAATTCATTTCTCATATAATAAATAACAATTAACATGATTAAATACATTTTTCTATCTGCATTTTTATTTGGTCTGATTACACCTTACAGTGGAATAGAAGCACAAATTAAAGTGAAAGGTACATTTATGCCATCCGGTCCGCCAACTGAAGCTCCGGTGAGGAAAGAATTTGGTAAAGGTTGTATTATAGAATTAAAGCAGTCATATAAAATTTCCGGCACTTTATCCGGAAGTCTCGAAATTGATTATCGAATTCTGGTTGATGGACCATGCGGTGAACTGCCCGGAACTTACCAGGAAGAATGGATCGCTTCTGGTTCATTCAACGGAAAAGTTGAAGGTGTTTCAAGATTGGGAAATTTTACTTACACTGCAAAAGTTAAAGCTGGTGGCGATGTTGAAGGAACCATTGTAATTGGGCAGGGGATTGACGGAGAGCTAAAAGTAAAAGGAAATTTTAAAGATGGCAAACTTTCTTACGAAGGATGGATAAATGAAAACTAAATGCCGAAGAATAATCAAATGCTTATGGATAATTATTATAATCTCCATTATCATCGGTTGTAGCAAAAACGGGGAAAAGTTAAATGATGAGCATAAGATTTTAGCAGAAAAATTTATTCGCGGAGTATATGGATGCGAACCATCAGTGGTTGATGAATTCGCCGCCGATAGTGTTTTTATTACTTATCCTATCTTTAAAGAATTATTTAATAAACCGGTAATAAAAGGACGAGAGGCAGTCAAAGATTTTGCAAATGTTTTTTGCAAAAGATGGAAAGAAGCTCAAATAACAATTCATCAATCTATTGCTGAAGGAAATAAAGTTGTTTTTGTATGGAGTTTTAGTGCAATAAGAGTAACTACTCCGGGTGATGCAGATTCCGGTGGCAGCAGGCAAAGCTGGGGAGGGATTACTCTTTATCGATTTAATGATGCAGGAAAAATTGTTTCTGAAATTGGAGAGGAGAGTTCACCGGGCCCGTTTAAAAGATCAAATGAATGAAAAAAATAAAAGTTCTATCTGCAGTTTCATTTTAAATTCACAACAGGAGGAATTATGAGAGCATATTTTTTTTCAATTAAACTCTTTTTGACATTAGCGCTTGTTTTCTATTCGATAAACTGTTCAGCATCAGACAAAGATTCTACAGAAGTGCTCACACAAGTTGAAAAGTATCGGAAAGTATGGAATACTCACGATGCTGCTGCCCTCGCCTTATTCTTTACAGAAGATGCAGATTTCATTATGGGCAATCTGCCACTTATTAATGGAAGGGATGGAATTCAAAACTGGTGGCAAAATTATTTTAATGGGCAGGAACCTGAAAGGGGATTGACAATCACTGTAAATTCATTAAGAATTATAGCGCCAGATGTCGCACTGGTAAATGTAGCAACGACGACCGGAGGTCAAGAAACCCAAGGTGAAAAATTAAAATCCAGGAAAGCACGCGGTACATGGCTGTTACAACGCCAAAACGGCAACTGGCTTATCACGGCAATATGCGGGATGCCGACGGAGAGGGATAGTATTATCCTAGGAGCATCAACTGAGACTGCGGAATCCCTGCACCCTCACGTACGTGCGTTTGTAAAAGCATATGAAAATGCTTACGATAGTCATGATCCATCTGCAGTTACCACTTTTTTCCAGGAGGATGCGGATATCACTGTGCGTAATAAACCGTTGGTACACGGTAAACAGGCAATTCAGGAGTGGTGGAGTTCTTACTTTTCCACCCCAAGGAATTTTAAAGTTATTATGATCATAGACGAAATACGAACGATAACCAATGACGTCGTACAGGTAAATCTCACCGTTACAGGTGCAATCCCAGGTACAGAGGATAACCTCCAGCCTCTCCGGCAAACCAGTGCGATGTGGGTTCTTGTTCGCGAGACTGATGGTTGGCGCATTGCTGCGCTACGGGTACTGCCGGGCAAAGATGATCAAATTATTCGGGCAGTTCACTAAGGTTGATTGCGGGAATGATTGAACAGAATTAAGGTCCCTAACTATCTGCTCATGATAATAACATTATCCCGGTTAGAGAACTCTGCCCTTTATTCCTATCCTCGATATCTTATTTTATTTGTAAATAAATTTGCCGCTAATTAGATTTTCCCACATTGATTTTTTACATTTTTCAACTTGTAAATTAATATCCTGCCGTAAAGTTAACGGCCATTTTTTTTCTACTTGTTTTTTATAATTCATAAACAAAAATTCATTTAAGGAGGCTCCGGGAATGAAAAAATTTTTGAAAATCTTGAAATGGTCTGCTATAACCATAGTATCGATCATTGTTCTGTTTACAGTTTATGCTCTTGCCCGACCTGAATCAACATTTGATGCGCCATATCCTGAAATCACTGCAAGTAATGATTCAACACTAATTGCGCGTGGTAAATATCTTGTTTATGGACCCGCACATTGTGTATACTGTCACGCACCTGCAAGCGAATTCCAACGTGTTGAAGCAGGTGAAATAGTTCCATTGAGCGGAGGAAACATTTTTGTGCTTCCAGTTGGAAAGATTCATGCTCCTAATATTACATCAGACAATACCACAGGAATTGGTTCATTTAAAGATGGTGAGCTTGCAAGAACTCTGAGATACGGAGTAAAAAGAAATGGACACGCACTTCTGGATTTTATGCCTTTTTATGACATCAGCGATCAGGACCTTACTGCGATTATTTCATACTTGCGTACTGAACCTGCAGTAAATAATCCTGTTCCTGAAAACGAATGGAACTTTATGGGAAGGATTGTAGATGCTTTCGGTATGTTTAAACCAAGCGGAGATGGAATTGTTCCGCCTTCACCTGCACCAGATTCAACCGCTGAATATGGTAAATATCTTGCAGGTAGTGTTGCAAATTGCAGAGGATGCCACACCAAACGTGATTTGATGACGGGCGGTTATATCGGAACTGACTACACAGGTCAAATGACTTTTGAAGTTCTGGATGAAAACGGAAAAACAATTCCCGGTAAACATTTTGTTAGTCCGAACCTTACACCCGACAAAGAAACGGGAAGAATTGCTTATTGGACACAAGATGCTTTTGTTAAAAGATTCCAGACGGGGAGAGTTATTCAGGGTTCACCAATGCCTTGGGGTGCTTTCAGCAGGATGAATAACAAAGATCTTGCGGCACTTTATAAATATCTGCATACTCTTCAACCGGTTCACTCGCAAACTCCTGCCGGTGTTCAGGAAGGCGATCCGGAGTAGTTAAGCCCAGTCGCATTTTACTTTCATTTTGATGTTTGTTTTGTAGGGACACAATATATTGTGTCCCTACTGCAAATATGAAAAATTTACAACTCTCCCATTGTTTTCTTTGGAAATAATGGGGAGGTTTGACAAATAAATTGAAAAGAAAAATCAGTTTAGCACTCTTCAAATCCTTTAATTAATTTATACTTCATCTATGAAAATTAAATTTTCTCGTAAAATTGAATTATAAAAATGAATAACCAAACCAGAATGCTTTCGGCTGTAATGTTTAGCGATATGGTTGGTTATACAGCACTCATGCAGGACGATGAGACAAGAGCAAAAGCATCAAGAGATAAGTATAGAAAAGTTTTGGAAGAAAATGTCGCCAAACATCAGGGAAAGATTTTGCAGTATTATGGAGATGGTGCACTGGTTGTTTTCAGTAGTGCGATTGAATCTGCTAAATGTGCTGTTGAAATTCAAAATGAACTGTCGCTAACTCCAAAAGTAGCACTGCGAATTGGCATCCATTCCGGGGATATTGTTATTGATGGCGATGGTGCTTTTGGGGACGGAGTTAATATAGCTTCAAGAATTGAATCTCTTGCTGTTTCCGGGAGTGTTTTGATTTCAGAAAAAATTTTTGAAGATATTAAAAATCATTCTGATTTATTAACAGAATTTTTAGGTGCATACAAATTAAAAAATGTTAAATCTCCGGTGAAAATTTATGCTTTATCTAATTCTGGTCTTAATATTCCCTCTGTCCAGCAACTAAAAGATAAGACTGGTTTTGAAGAAAAGAATAGTATAGCTGTTCTTCCCTTTGTAAATATGAGTGCTGATCCTGAAAACGAATACTTTAGTGACGGCATTACAGAAGAGATATTAAATGCTTTGACAAATGTTGAAGGATTAAAAGTGACATCAAGAACTTCCTCTTTTGCATTTAAAGGCAAAAATGTAGATGTAAGAGAGATTGGTACCAAACTAAATGTTAATTCTGTTTTGGAGGGAAGTGTCCGCAGGTTCGGAAATAAAATTAGAATTACAGTTCAATTAATAAATACAGTTGATGGTTATCATATATGGTCTGAAGTTTTTAACCGGGAGCTTGAAGATATTTTTGAACTACAGGATGAAATCTCACGGAAAATTGCCAACAAATTAAAAGAAGGGCTTTCGATAAAATCAGTTGGTGAAACACTTATTAAATCTCATACTAATAACATTGATGCATACAACGATTACCTCAAGGGTATTTACTATTACAATAAATGGACCCCTGAAGATCTTATAAAATCTGTATCGTTTTTTAATGATGCTATAAATAAAGATGAAAATTTTGTTCTGGCATATTCCGGTTTAGCGAACAGTTATGTGGTTTTAGCCGTGACCGGAATTATGAACCCAAAAGAGGCTTATGAAGCTGCAAAAAAATATTCTTCAAAAGCTCGTGAGATGGATAACTCGCTTTCTGAAGCGCATAATTCGCTTGCTCTTGTTAAAATGTTTTATGAGTGGGATTGGAATGGATCAAAAAAATGTTTTAAAAAGGCACTTGAGCTTAACCCCGGCGCTGCTTATTTGCACTATAATTATTCATTGTATCTAAGGGCAATGGGAAATATTGAACAGTGTGTGGGAGAGGTAGAAAAAGCTCTTGCTCTTGATCCATTATCTTTAATTATTAATAATACACTTGGTGAAAATTATGTGTTTGCCGAAAGATATGAGGATGCAAAAGATCAGTTTCTTAAAACGCTTGAACTAGACCCAAATTTTAGAAACGCATTATGGAGCCTTGGATATAATTATATATATATGAAAGATTATGATAAAGCTCTTGAAACATTTTTAGACGCTCAGTCCAAAACAAAAGGAGACTCAATTGGTTTAAAAGGGCAGGCTCCACTGGGAGTTGTATATGCATTGATGGGTAGGTTGGATGAGGTCGAAAATTGTTTAGCAACATTAAAAGAAAGAGAAGCCGCTAATCCAGGTGTGTCTTTTACTTTCGACTATATTATGATTTATAAAGCATTGAAAGATTACAATAAAGTGTTTTATTATTTGGATAAAGCTCTTGAAGAAAAAAATGGCGGAATTCTTTTTATTGGAAAACATCCTGATTGGAGAGATGTTCAGGCAGATCCTCGTTTCAAAATTCTTATGAAAAAAGTTGGTCTTGCATCATAAATAATTCTATAGTGCCTGAATCAGCAATGCAGCTAAATACAATCCCACCCCATAAACTAAATGCGTCAGTAAACTTTTAAACCGCCTCATATTCGGGTTTGATAATTTCGATGATGCTATTCCAAAACCGAACGCTGGCTGCATAATAAATAATGGTGAAACTACTGTAATTATCCCAATAATAACTGCAGGAAATAAAGTCGGATTTGCCAACCAGGATTCTCCATAAAATAGAACAAGCAAAAACGCAAAGGTTATCCCTATTAGATAATGGGCAGTCCATCCTAAAAATAATTCGCCTTTTACAGCTGGAGTGTTCATAATATTCTTGTGGAAAAATTTCCCCTGTGGAAAGCTAGCAATCCAACGACCCACATAACAGTAGTCAAGTGATTTTATTTTAAAAATATTTAATATAAAAACCCATATATCCAATACAAATGTTGCACCTATTCCAACTAAAATTATTTTTAAAATGGTAATCATATTTTTTTAAGGGTTCATCTTCTTTGGAAAGATTTCTGTTTGTTATAATTGAATCGATTTTCGCTACGTTCAATGAGAAATTAAAAAGTATCAGTGTTTCAAACTCTTGCTGCTTTTAATCTTCTAAGTATCAGGATTATCATTTTTATTTTTTTTCTTCTTTTCATTGAGTGTAAATCCTATTGCAACACCTATAGCTATGCCCAGACTAATCCAAAGACCCAGATTATCGGTTGCAACTCCTATGGCAGTTCCAATTGCGATTCCAATTGTCATTCCAAATACTAATTTTTTTTCATTTTTCAATTTTTATCTCCGTATATAATTGAATTTATCTATTTTTTCAGTTCTTCAATTTTTTTATTAATAAAATCTTTTCCCCGGGGCATAAGCTCCAGAGCTATTGTATAATATTTTATTGCGTTTTCTTTATCGCCTTTGGATTCGTACGCTTCAGCTAGTCCAAAATTTGCCGTTCCGGAGTCAGGATACTTTTCAATATTAATTTGGGCAAATGCAAGTGCGTCATCAAACATTTTTTCTTCATCTAACATTTCAGTCAATGCAACAAGTGTGTGATCTCTGAAATCATAAGCAAATCCACCATAATATTTTTGATACAGATTATTATACTCGGTAATTGCCTCATCAAGTCCATCGTTTTTAATTTTACTATAAAGCAGATCTTCGAGAAGTTCAGGTTGTGCAACTCCCCTGTGACACGTTACACATTTAACCTGTATTATATTATTCTTTAACTCAGAAAGTTCGGAAAGATATTTTGAATTAATATCATGTGTCATCTCCATCATTGTTCTTGCTTTCAGCTTTGCAGTTATTGTATCAGATGCAAAATTAAATGTGCTTAATGGTTGTCCTTCTTCACCTTCGTGGCAGAAATTACACCTTACACCGAGACCTGATGTGAATGATTTCATTATCTCTACTAATTTATCCTTGGATATATCCTTCGGCAGGACTTGAAGGTTTGTGAATTTATCAGGTATTTGTGCTTCTGCGACAGAAAAGACAAAGGCAACAATTACAATGAATAGAATAGATTTATTAAGCATGCATAATCTCCTTTAATAGTTGGTCGTATATATAATGATGAAAATTTAGATTCCAAAAGAACTGGTTGTTTTCTTTGGAAAGAATTGGGAAGTTTGACGAAAAAATTATTAGTTATTACAAACTATTAATTAATGTACATATTCTAACCCACGGATTTACCTGCCTGCCGGCAAAGGCAGGTCCGTGGGCAAATACAGAAACAATTTTTTTATCTGAACGGTTTCAACCGTTTTACATAATCAATATGCCATACTCGCTAACAAAAATCTGGATACATCTTATTTTCGGGACCAAAGAAAGATTTCCACTTATAAATCAGTCCTTTGAGAAGCAGCTATACAATCATATCAGAAATCTGCTTGAAAAAGATTTTGGCTGTCATATTGATATAATTAACGGAACTGCAGACCATGTTCACATTTTATTTTTACAAAATCAAAATTATTCGCTAGCTGAAATCGTAAAGAACATAAAAGGAAATTCTTCCCACTGGATAAATCAAAGTAAATTTTTGAAAGCCAAATTTGCCTGGCAAACCGGATACGGGGCTTTTTCTGTAAGTGAATCAAAGATAAATGAAGTAAGAGCGTATATAGCAAATCAGAAGGAGCACCACAGGAAGATAAGTTTTGCAGAAGAATATAGGAGGTTTGCCGAGAAGTATGGTTTAAACGTAGAAAACCGATGAATCGGTTTCTGCGGTAATTCGTTTTACGTTTGTTCCCCACGACTAAAGTCGTGGGTTAAAAATTATTTCATCCCGTTGTTTTCTTCGAAAAGAATTCTAATTTTTAGTTTAGAAAATTAAAATGAATGAATTCCAAAAATCACTCAGCACTAATCAAAAAAAGGAGAGGAGATGGATAAAGCACTTCAAACGATGATTAACAACATGCCGGAAAAAACCGGGAAATCATTGGATCAATGGAAAACACTGTTAGATAAAAAATCTTTTTCAAAACATTCAGAGTCTGTTAATTTCTTAAAGAAGGAATATGGCGTAACACACGGATTTGCAAATACAATCGTTCATTTATCTAAAACAGAGAATGACGATGCTGAAGACCTTGTCAGCAATCAATACAAAGGTAAAGAGAACTTATTGCCAATTTATAAAGAATTAATTTCTTTAGTAAAAGCCTTTGGGAAAGATGTAAAAATTGAACCGAAGAAGAGTAGTGTGAGCATAATAAGAAAAAAACAGTTTGCTTTAATAAAACCTGCAAGTAAAACCAGAATTGATTTGGGACTAAAACTAAAAGATAAGCCCATTACAAAAAGACTTGAAAACTCTGGTCCGTTTGGAACTATGTGCACTCATCGTGTACAAATATCTGAAGTTCAGGAAATAAATAAAGAATTAAAAGAATGGCTGAAAGAAGCTTATACTAAATCAGTATAATCAAAAGCATAATGTAGTAAAATACCGCTTTCTAAAATCTCCTATTATTGATTCCCCTGAAAAATAATTTGGAATACTTATTTTCAAAAAAAAGAATGCAAATATGATTTTATGAAAAAAATAAATTTTATTCTTCTGTTTTTAATTAACATAATATTTTGTTTTTCATTGTTTGGCCAGACTAAACCTAACCTTGATAAATTAGACAATTCTCTAGAAAGCCAGTTTGGAAACAAATTCAGTTATTCTGTTCTCATTGCGGACAACGATTCTATACTTTTCAACAAAAATTACGGATACGCTAACACTTCTAATAAAATAAAAACTGATAATAACACTTTATATCATATAGCATCAATTGTAAAATCAATTACCGCTGTCGGGATTTTTAAACTGATAGAAGAAAAAAAGATGAGTATATCTGATTCAATATGTGAGTTTTTTAATAACGTACCTATCGATAAACAATCCATTACTATTGCTGATTTACTTTGCCACGAAAGCGGGTTTGGACAAAACTATGTTAATTCTGGTATTGGAAATTCCGGCGAAGCTTTAAATGCATTATTAAATGATAGCCTGATCTCGTTACCCGGAACTGAATTTCATTATTCAAATCAGAATTATGAATTGCTTGCGCTTATTATTGAAAGAGTAACCGGTCTGAAATATGAAAATTACATCCGTAAAATAATTTTGAACCATCTCAATATGACAAATACATTCTTCTGGGACGAAGTTAAGAACAATAAAAATGTTGCCGACATTGAGGGAGAATTTGCTAATACTCTTTTGAACAGGAACTGGGATTATATAGGATCCGGAGGAATATACTCTACCACAGGTGATCTGTATAAATTTATTGAAAGTGTTATTGAACACCAAATCATTTCATTACAAACGACTGAAACAATGTTTACCGAACAATATAAAACAAGCTCAGGTATTGGAATATGTTACGGTTGGTTTAAGAACGATACGACCGATTGGGGAAGTAATGAAATCTGGACCCGGGGTTCGGAAAGCTGGGGACACAATGCAGTGATCAGATGGTTCCCTGAAAAAGGAACTGTTATAATCGTCTGCACAAATTCAGGTGAAATTGGTGATAAACAGATTACTGGAAACAAAATAGTCAGCGATTATATTTCTGACTTCTTATGGAAATAAATTAACGCACACAAACAATTTTATCCGACTTTCGTTAGGCAGCAGCAACAGCTGTTCAAAGATTTGAAGACTTTCTTTGTTTTCTTTGGAAAGAATTGGGAAGTTTGGTGAGGAAAATAATTTCTGATGAAAAACAAAAGTAAGGAAATATATAAATACCAAAGAAGTAAAGAAAAAACTGAGCTTTTCAAACACTTCAGACTCCGACCAATTGAGGATTTGTATAAAAAAAAATTTTTTGCCTTATTTAATCATCGATGTTTCAAATGTGGAATTAAGGAAAAACCGCATCCTGAAATTGGAAAACCACCTATATTATGTATAGATCATCATATTCCGATGATATTGGGTGGCCATCTTGTCCCAGGAAATTTAGTTGCGCTCTGTAGAAGGTGTAATAATAGAAAAAAGGATAAGCCACCGGAAGAATTTTATACTACCGAAGAACTTGATAAACTCAAACCCATTCTCGAGAAGCAAGAGAATATTTTTGATTTTAATTTTGATTGGAACCATTGGAATCGCGATAGGAAAGGTTACCTACTTAGTCTTGGATTGGATCCCAAACGAGTGCATGAAATACTTTATAATGAAAAGGATCGTGATTATATAGGTTTAGAGTCAAATAAATTTGTGGTTTCTATAGGTGTTGACAAAAATGATGGATAAGCAACAACAACTCTCCTATAAAAATAATTGTTGTATATCTTGTGGTAGAAGTGTTAAGGAAATAGTCTCGGAATTTGGAACCGTTAATAGAATATTCAAATATAATCATGTACATACCATCTTTAAAAAGTTCCAACTACAAGAATATAATAAGGAGAACGATTTCTACTGAAAAACTTGATGAACTTGATAAGTGTATCCTCCTTTGTAAAATATGTCATGGTATATTACACTCCCAAAATATCAGTCTAAAATTAATTCTAAACGTTGAGGTTAAAGATAAAAAAGCTACTCAAGAATTAGTTGGCCAAGGAATTTTTAATAGAAAAGAGAAACATTTAAAATTTTTGACTAACCAAAAAGTATTAGTCGTTCCCTATCTTTTGCAGCGAAACTCCGAACCAAGTGAAATAATTTTTGGAAAAGAGTTGGAAGAAAACGGCTCTTTTCTTTCAAATTTATTTCAAGCAAAAGATTTTCATATATGTAAAATTTATAATTATAAAAAGACCAAAGAACTTTTTACTGCTATCAGGATTGACAATAGCGTAGTCAAAATCTCACACAAAATAAAATTTCCCTTTTTTCATACGAATTAGTTCCAGATAACAAAGATATCGGATATGTATGGATACGAAACGGATTTGCCCTAACTAAAGATGGTAATGTTTATACTAATATATCGATAGACTATGAATTAGAAATTTGATAAATGAAAAAATTATGAACAACCTCGAAAACCTCGGCTTCAATAATTGGTTTAAAGATAAAGTTGATTTATCTAAAACTACCGACTTCCAAATTGTAAGAGTTATAAGCGTAAACAAAAACAGCTTTGTTGTTTCTAACGGTGCAATAGATATTTATGCTGAGTTAACAGGAAAGTTTTTATTTAACTCAGAGGACTCGCTTGATCTGCCCGCTGTTGGTGACTGGGTTTATGCACAGCTCTTCGACGATGAACTGGCGATTATTCACGACATACTTCCGCGTAAATCATTACTAAAAAGAAAAGCATCCGGCAAAAAGGTTGAGTTCCAGCTTATCGCTGCTAACATAGATATTGCAATAATTATGCAGTCGCTCGATTCCAACCTCCTGGCCGGCAGGCAGGTTTAATTTAAGAAGACTTGAACGCTACCTTGTAATGATAAACGAAGGAAAAATAACTCCGGTAATATTCTTAAGTAAAAGCGATCTCATCAGCAAAGATGAAATTGAGCAAAAGAAAAATGATATCCGTAAAATTCTTCCTGATGTTTTGATTACTTCTTTCAGTAACAACGACCAAATGGATATTGAAAACATTAAGACTTTCTTTGAACCATTTAAAACTTACTGTCTGCTTGGTTCATCGGGAGTTGGCAAAACAACGTTGCTGAATAATTTGATTCACAAGGACCTTTACAAAACACAACCCATAAGAGAAAAAGACGGAAGAGGAAAACACACCACCACTCGCCGCGAGCTTATTGTTCTGGAAAACGGAGCGATAATAATTGACAACCCGGGAATGCGTGAGCTGGGAGTTATCTCCAACGAGTCCGGTCTTGGTGACACTTTCAATGAAATTGATGAGCTGTCAGATCAATGCAAATACAAAGATTGCACACACACTGTTGAAGCGGGCTGCGCAGTGCTGGAAGCAGTGGAAAAGGGAGAGATTTCTGAAGAGCGTTACAACAACTACATTAAAATTTATAAAGAATCGTTGTACAATGAAATGTCCTACGTTGAAAAGAGACAGAAAGATAAAAAGTTTGGCAAGTTCTTTCATTCCACTATGAAAGATGTAAATAAAATGAAGGGCAAAGAATAAAATATGACGCTTGATATAATTTTCAACATAATCACACTTATCTGGATTATCTCAGAAATAGTCCTGAGCAGCATGAAAAAATCGAATCTGGACCATTCAACAAATGATTATGATAAAAACACATTTAGAATTATCTGGATAACAATTTTACTCAGCATTGCAATTGGGATTTTTATCAGCAAATTAAATGTTGGCAGGATTTCCATCTTGCCTTATCAGAAAATATTCGGTTTGATTTTGATTGTTGGAGGATTAATAATCAGGTGGACCGCGATTCTGAAGTTAAGAGAAAACTTTACCGTTGATGTAAGTGTAAGGAAAGATCAAAAAATAATACAAGACGGTCTTTATAAATTTGTCCGGCATCCATCTTATTCAGGTAGTCTTCTTTCATTTTTGGGTTTAAGTCTAATGTTCAATAATGTTTTTACCATTATTATAATCAATGTTCCAATTGTTCTCGCCTTCTTGCATAGAATAAAAATCGAAGAAAATGTTTTATCTAATGTAATTGGCACTGAGTACATTGAATATTCAAAACGAACGAAGAAATTAATTCCATTTATATACTAGAAATTTTATCTGGTGGTCAAATCACCATAACTTGCTTTTAATATTTATGAAACATTTTATAGAGCGTTATAGTGAATAAAGTAAAACCTCTAAAATGGTCAGAGCTTGTTTTGTTATTTGGTGTGCCGACGATTTTAAATTTGATTGCCTGCAGGGTTGCAATTCCTTTCCTCAATTCTAAAAATATTTTTCCAATTGAGATATCTTACTTTTTAAGTGTTGGATTACTTGTGCTTGCCCCGATGTTCTTTGGTGCAATCTATTTAGCTTCAAAAGAAATAAGTCCCTCCAGGTTCAAAAACATTCTGAACAGGATGAGAATAAAAAGTCTTTCTAAAACTGATGTTATTTGGACAGTTGGAGGATTTATATTCCTTTCACTGTTTTCATTTTTAATTGCAAATTATGTTCTACCGGTTTTTGATGTTAATGCAAATCCATTCTTCTTTCAGAATATGCCATTAGACGAAAATCATTTCTGGATAATTTATGTCTGGCCATTGTTTTTCTTCTTCAACATATTTGGTGAAGAGTTTTACTGGAGAGGTTACATCCAGCCGCGACAGGAACTACTGAATAAAAAATTTACTTGGTTGGTTCACGGATTGTTCTGGGCATTCTGGCATTTACCAATGGGTTTAAATTTGATTTATTCTGCTGCGCCGATATTTTTTATACTTCCGGGAATTGTTCAGATCAGAAAGAACACTACGATATCAATAATAATTCACTTTGTGTTCGGAGCGTTTGGATTTTTAGTATTGGCATTGGGGCTTGTACATTAATAGAATTAAGTTTGCACAGCCATAACAAGAAGAGTAATTCTCTTAAGAGGTGACTATGGCAGCGACATAAAAAGTTCGACATGTTCTTTCACACCACTTTGAAAGATGTAAAAAAATAAAGAGGAGATAATCTTCTAGGGACAATACAGACTTTTGTATAATTAGGTTCTTATTTTAATCAGGTATCAAGAAAATAGATTCAAAAAAAATGAGAATATGCAAACTGAAATAGATACTATCGGACAATTAAGGCTTGAATTAGGTCAAGTTATCTTTGGAACCTTTTTTGTAATTATTGGTTTATTCTCAGGCGCAATAGCACTATTACGTCGGGAGAAAGGTTCCCAAATATTGATTTGGCTTGCTGTCTGGAGCGGTATATATGGTCTCAAGCTTTTAATATCAACATCGGTAATTAACGGTTCTTTATTCGGAGTCTTAAACTACATCATTCCTGCTATCAACGTTTCATTAAGTTATTTGATACTTGTTGCTGCTCTACTTACCTGGTTTTACTTAACGAGTGGTCAATTACGTTTTTATTTAAAAGTGATGATCATTATTGCATTGGTGATTGGCATTGCCGGTATCGTCTTGTATTTTGTAACGGGAGATCGCACTGCTGTAATGCTCTATAATAATATTCTAGCTGCAAGTACACTAATTATTTTAATAATCATCCTTTCTACGAGAAAATTATCAAATAAATTTCTCGTTCTGCCAAATCGAGGTATTCTGCTTGCAGGCACGGTGATTTTTGTAGCTGAAGCATTATACAATAACTTATCCTGGTTATTTGGGTATAAGACAAGTCCGATTACGGGCTGGTTTGGATTCGCAATTTTGCTTTTATCGCTTGCGTACGTTGCTGCAAAAATAATTTTTAATAATGAACGCCGCTTGATTACAATACAAAATGAAATGGAGACTGCTCGCCAGATTCAATCTTCAATTCTTCCGGAGAAAATGCTCGAAGTAAAAGGATTGAATATTGCTGCTGCTTATTACCCGATGACTTCAGTTGCAGGTGATTTTTATGACTTCATCGAAATCAATGACCATGAGGCAGGATTTTTAGTAGCAGATGTGTCCGGCCACGGTGTACCAGCGGCGCTGATTGCCTCCATGATCAAAATAGCAATGCAATCAGTACATGATTCCGCCCAGGATCCCGGCGAAGTACTTCAGCTTCTAAATAAAATTCTTGGTGATCAGTTACATGGACAGTTTGTGACCGCTGCATACCTATATATTAATTCAGATCTAAATACAGTCCGTTACTCAGCAGCAGGACATCCACCATTATTATATTGGAATTCGTCGGAAGAACGTGTTGAATCAATCGAGAGCAATGGATTGATCCTAGGCATTTTAAAAGAGACAGATTATCCTGTTCGGGAATTTTCTTTTAATCCAAATGACAGATTTCTGATTTATTCTGATGGACTTATTGAAGCTAATAATGTTTCGGGAGTTGAGTTTGGGAATTACCGGTTAGGTGAGTTGATTCGGGCAAATAAATCAAGTTCGGCTAAAGAATTCAACAAAATCATTTTTGATGAGCTAAATTTATGGAGGGATAAAAAAGTATCACAACAAGATGATCTCACATGGATAATTATTGATTGTCAGTGATCAGATTTCTTAATAAAAAAATTGATTGATAAGATTCTATCTATAGAATAAAGTTTTATTCAACTATTTCCTTAACGCGTCCAACTTCACTAGTCTCTAATCTTACTTTTATTCCGTGCGGATGCTTTGGAGATTTTGTTAGAATATCTTTAACAATACCCTCGGTAAGTTCGCCAGTCCGTTGATCTTCTTTCATTACAATTTTTACAAGCATACCTATTTTCACATTAGTGCGTTCAGTTCCATTCATTTATTGATATCCCGGTTTGATTTAAAGCTACTCGAAATTATTATTAAAGTTTGAATATTGCTTCAATAAATTACGTTTTTGTCTAATATTAAACTGTTATATTTCCTATATTACTAAAAAGTGAAATCAATTGACTAATGAATTATTAAATAAAGGGCGCACTGCATTATCGGTTGGTGAATGGGAAAAAGCCAAAGATTTTCTTGTTGATGCGCTTAAGCGCGAAGAATCACCCGAAGTTTATGAAGAGCTCGGCTGGTCTTGCTGGTGGTTAAATGATGCTTCGGGAGTTTTTGAAAACCGTACAAAAGCTTTCAACCTGTATTTGGAAAAAGATGATAAGCTCGGTGCAGCTCGCAACGCTTGCTGGATGGGTGTTGACTATATTGAATTCAAAGGTGAGTTTGCTGTAGCAAGCGGCTGGTTCAAGCGGGCAGAAAATTTACTTGAGGGATTACCACCTTCATCTGAACTATGTATGTTTAAAATTCTTAAGGCAAGATGGACATTCCAGGTTGATAAAAATTCTACGCTTGCATTTAAACTGCTTGATGAAAGTTTGCAGATGAGTAAGTCTCTTAAAAATATTGATGGTGAAATGCTCGCCGAGGCATTGAAAGGATTCATACTCGTAGTTGAAGGAAATATTACTGAAGGAATGCCGTTACTTGATGATGCAACATTACTCGCAATAAATTCTGATAAAAGCGATATTAAATTTACAACTATAACCTGCTGCTATCTTATTGATGCCTGCGAACGGATTCGTGATTACGAGCGTGCAACACAATGGTGCGATAATGTTAAAGAACTTTGCAAGAAATGGAGATACAAAGCCATGTTTGCAAATTGCAGAATGAAACATGCCCGGGTTATTAATATGGAAAGGAGATTGGAACGAAGCTGAAGAAGAACTTTTATCCGCAGCTAATGAACTAAAAGAATTTAGGCCGATTCAGGTCAATGCATGCACAGTGAGACTTGCAGATTTAAAACGCAGACAGGGAAAGTGGAATGAGGCAGAAGAGCTTTTAAGTAAAGTAGAATCACATCCACTTAAACAATTATTTTCTGCTTTCCTGTATTTCGATCGGCAGGAATATGAAAAAGCACTGGATATTGCAGAAAGATATTTTCGAAGATTTAGTCTGAGTGAAAAGGCAGAGAGAACTGTTGTCTTAGAACTTCTGATAAAAATAAATATCAAACTTGGTAAACTTGAACAAGCACAAAGTTTATTTGATGAATTAAAGGAAATAGTAAGTTCAGTTAATACATTGCCATTAAAAGCTGCTCTGCTAAATGCACAAGGTCATTTAAATTTTGCAAACAATAATTTCGAACAAGCGAAACAAAATCTTGAAGATGCAATTGATATTTATGACAAAATAAAATCCTCCTTTGAATCTGCACGGTCAAGAGCACATCTTGCTGATGTTTTGGCTAAACTAAATAAATTTGCACAAGCAGAAGGGGAGTTGGAAACAGCATTGAATAAATTCAAAGATCTCGGTGCGGCAAAAGATTTTGAAAAAACCAGACTCGCTCTCAAAAATTTGTACAAGGAAACAGTTGAAAACCCTGATAAAAATAAATTCGAATTCACCGGAAGAGAACTTGAAGTGTTAAGATTAATCTCTGAAGGTAAAAACAACGATGAGATTGCTGAAAAACTTTTCCTGAGCGTTCGTACTGTTGAAAAACACATCACAAATATATACAGTAAAGTTGGTGTTTCCGGAAAATCTGCAAGAGCCTATGTTGCTTCTTACGCAATCAAACATAATCTGATACTTACATAATATTTCTGACAATAACCCTCACTGTCATTCTGAATGAAGCGGAGCGGAATGAAGAATCTCCAAACTAAACTCAAAGATTCTTCGCTGTCGCTCAGAATGACATATACAAGATTACGTGCATCATCTGCACTAAATACGTAGTACCCCTGATTTATTCCGCCTCCATAAATGTTATGTTTTTTCCAGCAATTAAAATTATTTACAATCAGAAAGGAGTAATGAAAAATGACCACAACAACAAAAGCAAATGTATTAACTGCTGAACAAAACAAAGAAATGGTGCAAAAAACTGTTGAGGAGATCTGGAATAAAGGTAACCTTAATTTAATTGAGGATCTTGTATCCGATGATTTTGTAATTCATCTCTCCAGACCGGATGAGGAAATCCGCGGACCAGAAAATATCAAACAGTTTTATTCTGAACTTCATAAAGCATTTCCTGATATTCACTTTAAAATTATAGATCAGGTTGCAGAAGATAATAAGGTAGTTACACACTGGAGTGCTACTGGTACACACAAAGCTGATTACAAAGGCATACCAGCCACAGGAAATAAAATTAGTTTTACTGCAATGGATATTGATAAAATATCTGATGGAAAATTTGTAGAGTGCTGGACAAATACAGATGATCTGACTCTAATGCAGCAACTTGGTGTCGTTCCAAAACAATAACAAAAAAATAAATTATTCAAACTGGTATGAAATCAAATGAAAAACATTGAAACAGATAAACATAAAGTTATTGTTATCGGTGCCGGGCAGGCAGGTTTGTCCGTCGGATATTATTTGAAGAAACATAATATTCCATTCATATTACTTGATGCAAATGAAAGAGTTGGTGATTCATGGCGGAAGAGATGGAATTCTCTCCGGCTTTTTACACCGGGTCGATACAACTGCCTGCCAGGGATGCATTTCCCTGGCCCTCCCGGATCGTTCCCGGGTAAGGAGGATATCGCAGACTATCTCCAGGTCTACACTTCACGATTCGGGCTTCCAGTAAGAACCGGTGTAAAGGTGGTTCGGGTTAGAATGGATGGTGATCACTATATTATTGAAACGGATGACGAAATGATATCTGCGTACAATGTGGTAGTGGCAACAGGAGCCTTTCATCATCCACGTATCCCTGAATTTGCTGACAATTTGGACCGACAAATTGTCCAGATGCATTCATCACAATACCAAGATCCATCACAGTTCCGGAATGGTCCGGTCCTGGTAGTAGGGGCAGGTCAATCGGGAGCCGAAATCGCCCTGGATATGGCCAGAGACAACAAAGTGTGGCTTTCCGGCAGGGATACCGGTGAAGAACCCACTTTTCGTGGTGCTTTAGCTGATCGCCTAATCATACCAATCATGGTTTTTGCTGCGACCAAAGTGATCAACGTAGCAAATCCTCTCGGTCGAAAGATGCGTAAGCACTTCTTTTATCCCCCACGCGGTATCCCGCGGGCCGGAGGTACAAAAAAGCTTTTGCGCAACGCGGGTGTCGATTGGGTGGAGCGGACAATTGGAACAAGTGACGGCTACCCTCAGCTGGAAAACGGGCGGGTTCTGAAAGTCTCCAATGTCATCTGGTGTACTGGTTTCAAGGCGGATTATAGTTGGATCGATCTTCCTATTTTCGATGAATATGGTTATCCGGTACACCAACGAGGAGTGATTAGTTCTCATCCGGGTCTGTATTTCATGGGGTTGCCCTTTCAAAGTACGCTTAGTTCAACTCTGATCGTAGGTGTAGCAAAGGATGCCAGATATATCGCAAATCACATCGCATCTAAACGGACTGAGAAAGAACTGAAATACAGAACAAGTATTCAGAGTAATAAAGTTGAACATATTGCTGAAAATGATAAAATATCAAATGGAAAATTTGTCGAGGCTGGTCGAATGTAGATGAATTTGTTTAATGCAGCAAGCTTGGTGTCGTTCCAAAACAATAACAGAAAAATAAATTGCTATAAGGATATAAAATCAAATGAAAAATAAATCAAATTTTGAAAAACACAAAGTAATTGTAATCGGTGCCGGGCAGGCAGGATTATCAGCCGGATATTTTCTGAAAAAGAATAATATCGATTTTCTCATTCTTGATGCGAGTGAACGTGTTGGAGATTCCTGGCGTAATCGATGGAATTCACTTCGCCTTTTTACTCCCGCAAAGTTTAGCAGTCTTGCCGGTATGCCTTTCCCAAGTGATCCAAATTATTTCCCAACAAAAGATGAAATGGGAGACTACCTTGAACACTATTCAAAACATTTTAACCTTCCTATTAGAAGTAATATTAAGGTTGATGGACTTTCGAGAGAAGGAAATAGATATTGTATATCAGCAGGTGATCAACAATTTGAAGCTGAACATGTTATTATAGCAATGTCAAATTACCAAATTCCAAAAATTCCTGCATTTGCAAAAGATATTAATCCAGATATTGTTCAAATACATTCATTTGATTACCGAGAACTATCGCAACTAATGGATGGCGCAGTGCTTGTTGTTGGTGCAGGTAACTCGGGGTCAGAGTTAGCTCTTGAGGCTGCAAAAAACAATCACGAAGTCTGGCTTGCCGGAAGAGATACGGGTCATATCCCTTTCAATATCGAAGGAACACTTGCCAAATTAATTATGGTAAGATTGGTGATTAGATTTTTATTTCACAGAATTCTTACAACCAGCACACCAATAGGAAGAAAGGTCAGACCAAAAGTAGTTTCGCAGGGTGGACCACTGATTAGAAATAAACCAAAGGATTTTGTTAATTATGGAATTGAACGTATTCCAAAAATTGTTGGAGTGAGAGACGGACTTCCTGTCGACGAAAATCAAAATGTAATTGATGTAAAAAATATTATCTGGTGTACGGGATTCTATCCTGCTTATTCTTGGATTGATCTTCCAATATTTAAAGATAGAGAACCAATGCAGGACCGAGGTGTGGTTAAAAATGAACCCGGGTTATATTTTGTCGGTATGCATTTTCAATATTCATTGTCCTCTGCAATGATACACGGTGCAGAACGAGACGCTGAGCATGTTGTTGAAACAATTGCTTCAAGATTATAGATTCAGAAAGTAGTTAGTATTAATAGTTATTAAAATTGCCTTGTAGAATAAATTTAATTATATAAACTTTTGGTTCCTAACCCGACAAGTACTTAAACTATCTACCCTCAGGTTTTAATTCTAACTAAAATTTTACAATAATTTTCAGGGAGTATGGAATGAAAAACTTAATTATGTCGCTCTCAGGGGAGGCAATCTATCTTTCTGATTTAGAAATCAATTCAATTAAAAAAAATTTTCCGGTCAGCTTTTAACTAAAGATGACGCAACTATAACGAAGTTCGTTCAATCTGGAATGGAATGATAAACAAACACCCTGCCTTAATCGCTCGTTGTAAAAACTCAAAAGATGTTTCACTCTCTGTAAAGTTCGCACGAAATCATAACCTTCTCACATCTATTCGCGGCGGTGGACATAATGTTGCAGGTAATTCAGTCTGTGAGGGTGGATTGATGATTGATCTTTTTTTAATGAACAAAGTCACCGTTGATGAGAAAAACAAAATTGCAAAAGTAGAACCCGGCTGCACGTTGAGCAACGCCGATGAATCAACTCAAAAATATGGAATGGTGATCCCGGCTGGAATCGTTACTTCAACGGGAGTTGCTGGATTAACTCTTGGTGGTGGATTTGACTGGCTTTCAAGAAAATGGGGATTAACCTGCGATCATCTTGTTTCTACTGAGCTTGTAACTGCTGAAGGAGACATTATTAATGTGAGTGTGGATAATAATTCTGATTTGTTCTGGGGATTAAAAGGTGGAGGTGGAAATTTCGGCATAGTAACTTCATTCGAATTTAATCTGCGTGAACTCGGTCCTGAAATAGCTGGTGGATTAATCTGTACAAACTTGAAGACGCCGAGAAGGTTTTATCTTTCTATAATGAGTATATAGCATCAGCACCGCGTGAAGTTACAACTATTATTGTATATCGTTACTGTCCGCCTGCATCATTCATCAAAGAAAAATTTCACGGCAAACCAGTTTTTGGTATCGGTGCATTGTACCCTGGTAAAGCTGATAAAGGAATGGAAGTCTTAAAACCATTAAAACAATTTGGTTCTCCGATTGGAGATGTAATTGCCCCAAAACCTTTCGTTACACATCAGGCTATGCTTGATGCAGGACAACCGAAAGGTGCAAGCTATTACTGGAAATCTGAATACACAAAAGAAATTCCACAAAGCTTATCCGAAAAATTTGTTGAGCAGACTCTTAATATGAGTTCAACTGCATCCATCATTGCTGCTTTTCAGCTTGGGGGTGCAATTACCGATGTCGGAGAGGAGGATACAGCTTATAGTTATGGTAAAGACACTGAGAAACATATTGACTGGGCAAGAAAAACCCAACAGCTTGCCTCGCCATATTCTATGGGAAGTGGATATATTAATTTTGCAAGTGCAGATGAATCACAGGAGCGTGTTGCTGCAACTTACGGAGATAAGAAATTTAAAAGACTGGTTGATCTCAAACGCAGATACGATCCGGATAATTTTTTCAGACTTAACCAGAATATTAAACCGTAGAGTTTACATTCAATTCAATTTAAGGAAAGGAAAATTTAATGCCTCAATACGTTATCACTTATCTTGGCGGTAATCAGCCATCAAGTCCCGAAGAAGGGAAGAAACAAATGTCAAAGTATATGGAGTGGATATCTTCATTGGGAGAAAAAGCAGTTAGTCCTATGAATCCGTTTAAGAATACCAGCACAGTAAACCCTGACGGTTCTGTTAAAACCGGAAGCAGTACGAAAATGTCAGGTTACACAATTATTAAAGCAGACTCTATGGCTGAAGCAATGAAAATGATAAAGACTTGTCCCTTCCTTGAAGTTGGCGGAACACTTGAAGTATCTGAGCTGATGCAGATGCCAAAGCAAAAATAAATCTAATTAGCCTGGCAGTAGTAAATATAGATTATTTATAATTGGTGGATGTTGGTTGATGTGAGTTGTTCATAGATACTCTCCCAATAATATCTTGCCGCCAAAAACACTAATTTTCCACCTATCCTTTATAGCCGACATTTTATAGTTTCTCTTCAAATATTAGTTGCCAGGTATCAAGGGTTTCCTCGTGAGCTAAATTTTCATTAATAAACTAAGGAGCTATAGAATGAATAATACTACAACATTTTTTAGAATTCTACTTTTTGCAACGATTGCATTGTTGTTTACTTCAATTTCCTTCTCGCAAACAACAGAAATTTATGTAAGTGATGCTAACAATTTTAACCCGCCATGGAAAATTTTAAAGTATGATGAAAATGGAGAGAATCCAGAAACATTTATAGACACCCTCCTAGCCTGGCCGCAGGATATAGTTTTCCTGGAAGCTCAGCAGGTTGTTTTAATATCAAATTTAAACTCTGGTCGGATAACAAAGTATAATTCATCTACCGGAGAATATATTGGAGACTTTGCGACCGGAATTAGCGGACCGACAAGAATGAAGATCGGTAAAGATAGCTTACTTTATGTTCTGCAATGGACCGGAAGTAACCCCCCGGTAAGACGATACCAATTAGATGGAACATTTGTCGATGAATTCACAAGTGTTGGCGTTCCTCAAAGTATTGGAATTGATTGGGACAGCAGCGGAAATTTATATGTCTCTTCATATAATGGAAAGAATGTTAGAAAGTTTGATCAAAACGGAAATGACTTAGGTCTATTCGTAAATTCAAATCTGGTTGGTCCCACAAATATCTGGTTCGATGATAATGGTGATTTACTAGTATCGGATTATAACGGCACTGCGGTTAAACGATTTGATCCCGATGGAAATTATTTAAGTGATTTTATAACCGGAATACATTTTTCGGAAGGAGTAGATTTTTTCCCAAATGGAAATATTTTAATTGGAAATGGAGCGACTCACTCAGTGAAGATGTTCGACAGCAATGGTAATTATATTGAAGACTTTATACCAAGTGGTTCTGGTGGACTGGTAACTCCAAATGCAATTGTGATAAGAGAAACTGCAACCTTATCAGTTGATGACAATGAAAATGCTTCTCTTGATAACTTTCAATTAGAACAGAATTATCCAAACCCTTTTAATCCAACTACGGTTATAAGATACCGGTTACCAATAACCAGCGACGTAACCATTAAAGTTTTTAATATCCTTGGTAAAGAAATCACAACGCTTGTTAATGATGAACTAGCAGCAGGAGAGCATGAAGTTGAATTCGATGCAACCGGATTACCAAGCGGAATTTACTTTTATCAATTAAAATCAAACGATTTTTTAGAAACTAAAAAAATGATTTATTTGAAATAAAAGTTGTTAACTACCTATAGGAATCTTCGCACAAAAGTGACTTAGAGTTTAAATTGAAGGAAAAGAAATATGTGTAGTCACCGCAGTTTCTTCTGGACAAAACCGATTGCAAAAAAAGAAGTGATGGAAAAAGTATTGCATAAAAATTAAACAAATATTTAACATTCAATTGAAAAGCCGCAATGAAATGTTGCGGCTTTTATAATTTAAACTATGATATATATAATATCATATTTATTTTATGGCAACAATTTCGTCCTAACAATTAAAATATTTATTTTATAATGTCTTTGTAAGTCATTAGGAATCTTGGGGAAATTCAATACGCCACAAATTTTTTCTGAATTAATTTAATTGATTTAAATTAAAATTTATGAGAACAGTATTATTATCTCTTTATTTAGTCTTAGGTATAAATTGCTATTTATTAGCTCAAGATCAACCCAACAAAACTGCACCTAAGGAAAACAATTATAAGTGGCATTTCGAACTCACTCCATACTTTTGGGCTACCAGTATTTATAGCACAAAAGAAATCGGACCTGTATCTTTTGAAAATGATACCCGCTTTAAAGATATATTTCAAAACCTGGATTACGCAATCCCAATTCATTTTGAATTTGGAAAGGATGATTGGACAGTGATAACTGATTTTTTATATGTAAAAGATCAGGTAGACAAAGATGCACAGTATACTATTTTTGACCGTATTCCTGAAAAATCAACAATCTATTTTAGTGGAGATTACACTGTAACTAAATTACAATGCGAGGCCTTAGGAGCTTATACAGTAAAAAGAAAATTAGATAAGAATAGTGCTTGGAAAATAGATGTCTTATTAGGATTTCGATATACCAGCCAGGAAAACTCGCTTGAACTAAAACAAGGAAGTATACTGGATACTCTTGATTTCTTTCCGTACTCAGACACAGAACAATATCTTGACCCACTGATAGGTGCTGCATACACTCTCCATATATGTAACAAATGGAAATTTTATTTTCGGGGAGATGTCGGTGGCTTTTCAGTTGGCTTCAGATTTTACCAGTAATATAATAGGTAACATTTCATATGAGGTGTTTCAATTTATGGATGCGAATTTTGCATACAGATGGCTTTACACAAATTATGACAATGGTAAATCCGGATTGGAGTATTACAGCAACAAATCAAATGAAATAGGACCAATACTTTCACTCACATTTAAATGGTAGCAGAAAGAAAATTTTAATCTGGGAACAGAATTATTAAAATCTATAAGGAGGCTAGATGAAAAGAATTCTTATCAGCTTAATCGCGCTTGCTTTATTTCAAAGCATTCATAGTCAGGACAACACAAATAAAGATAGCATTACTCCAGATGAACCTAAGAATGCTACTGTATTTACACTAGAATCAAATCTTGCATTAAAAGATTACTTGTCTTTCAGCGATACTACCTCGTTTTACCTGGCTAAAAAAGGATTTATCGCCCCAATACCTTCAACAGTTATTAAAAAGGATAATGGGGATGCTGTGTGGGATCCAAATAAATATGCATTTGTTAAACAAGACAGTGAAGCACCCTTCACAGTAAATCCGGGCTTATGGAGACAATCTCAACTGGTATCCATTTCAGGTTTGTTTAAAGTAAGCGATCGAATTTACCAGGTAAGAAATTACGATCTTTCAAATCTTACGGTAATCGAAGGAGATAGTGGATTGATAGTTATAGATCCTCTCATCTCGGTGGAAACCGCTAAAGCAAGTATGGATTTATACTTCGCGCACAGACCCAAGAAACCAGTAGTTGCAGTTATTCACTCACATAGTCATATCGATCACTTTGGAGGAGTAAAGGGTGTAATAAAAGAAGAAGATGTTAAATCAGGTAAAATTAAAATTTATGCGCCACTTGGTTTTCTTGAACATGCATTAGTTGAAAACGTAATGGCGGGAAATAATATGTTCCGAAGATCGAGCTATATGTATGGTAATTTATTACCTGCAGACGAAAAAGGTCAGGTGGGTGCAGGTCTTGGCACAACAGCCTCCGACGGAACACTGAGCATAATTCCACCAACCGATATTATTACAAAAGATGGTGAAACAAAAACTATCGATGGTTTAACTTTCATTTTCAAACTCGCACCGAACAGCGAGGCACCAGCCGAAATGTTTTTTTATATACCAGAGCTCAAAGCACTTTGTCCGGCTGAAGATGCTACTCACACCTTACACAACACTTATACATTGCGCGGTGCAAAAATTCGCGATCCGTTAGCCTGGTCAAAATATTTAAACTGGGCTATTGAAGAATGGGGAGATGAATGTGAAATATTATTTGCTCCTCATCATTGGCCAATGTGGGGAAACAAAAGCATAGTCCATCATCTGGAACTGCAGCGGGATATGTATAGATATATTAATGATCAAACATTACGATTAGCAAATCACGGAAAGAACATGATTGAGATAGCTGAAGAAATCAAGCTACCTCCTTCAATTGATACTGTTTTTTCAAATCGTGGCTACTATGGAACTGTAAATCATGATGTTAAATCCACTTATGTATTGTATCTGGGTTGGTTCGATGGAAATCCCGCTGGATTGCATCCTTACCCCCTCGAAGAATCTTGTTATAAGTATGTGGAATTTATGGGTGGCGTAGATTCAGCTTTGGCTAAAGCAAGAAGATCATACGAAAAAGGAGATTATCGTTGGGTTGCAGAAGTAGTTAATTACTAGTGTTTGCTGATCCAAAGAATATGGAAGCCAGAAATCTTCAGGCGGATGCTTTAGAGCAATTGGGATATCAATCTGAATCAGGACCATGGAGAAATTTTTATTTAACCGGAGCTCTGGAATTGCGAAATGGAGTACCTGACTATCCTGCACCTAATATGAAAAATTTAGATATGATAAATGCTATGAGTGTTGATATGCTATTCGATTATTTTGCTATGACATTGAACGGTCCAAAAGCCGAGGGAAAAGAGATCACAATAAACTGGACATTTACAGATACGAATGAAAAGTATGTTTTGTTTCTAAAAAATTCAGCATTAAATCATACTGCCAACAAACATCATGAAAATGCCGATGCAACAATTACCGTAAAACGCTCTACTTTCGATGAAATAATGGCCGGCAAAAAAAATATGAAACTAGCTGTATTACTGCGTGAAGTGAAAATTGATGGGAGCGATAAAGCAGTAAAGGAGTTATTTGACTTGATGGATAAATTTGAATTTTGGTTCCCAATAGTTACACCATAATAATTCGTTTATCATGGAATATTTATTTAACGCATCTGTAATTCGATAAACTGTGTACTGTCAGCGATTACAGAAAATCTATTTCCTAAGTTTTTTAATGACTGGGTTTCGTTAGTTAATACAGCATTAAGAAAATCTCTGGTTAGATCACAAATGAGTTTATATTTTTCAGCGAGGTTATCTGAGGTAGGGGAAAACCCGTCGATTGTTCCCGAGACAAATCCGATGCTTGTAAAATAAAAATGATGCATATCATCTATCTTAACCAGAAATCGTTTTAGAATTATCAAAACTATTTATTAATGCAAAATCAGGTTTGATGAATTCTTCATCTTCTTCATAAAAATGCAGAATTGGGACATTCATTTTTTCAGGATTAAATTCCGGCGATTTCTTAATATCATTAATAGCAGTATTTAATCCCAATCCACCATCAAGACTTACCAGACATTTTACGTTTTCATTTTTCATTTGCAGCAGAAGAATAGTACGTCCTCCAAAACTGTGTCCAATCAATCCCATTTTATTAAAATCCACGTTATCAAAGTTTCGGAGAGAATGGATTGCAAACTCCATATCTTTTATTTGTTGTTCAACGCTTTCAATAGCTTGTGAATTATCAGTCATTTGTCCTGATATTCTTGTTTGCGAAGGAGTGGTAACAACAACATATCCATAACTTGCAAGGAATTCGCACAAGAAAGTCTGATGATGTGCTGACTGATAATTTCCCTGTGCAACTACTATTAGAGGAAATTTTTTCTTTATAGGAATTGAGTTTTTTACGGCAAGCATTTGTGTATTGAACCATACTTTAAAAGCATTTTCATCGACGCCATTTTGCATCAACAAATTTTTATATTCTTCAATTGATTTATCTTTAAGTGAATCTGAAATATTAAATTTTAGTTCTTCAGCGCTTAGTAAAAAGTAATCTTTGTAGCTTAGTTTTTGGAAGTTATTCGAAACTTGTGTGGGATACCAGATACTGATCTGTACGGGTCTTATATTTTCTCCGTCGTTTATCGTTCTTGTCGAATCATAAAGTGATAAAACCCTGAATCCGACGTTGTAGTCTCCTTTATCTAATTTGTTCCAAATATTATCCTGTGCAAAGAGTAAAGATGAGCAGAGAAGAATCGTCGGTAAAATTTGTCTCATTGTTCTTGAGTTAACAATCCATCCTCAACCAACTGATTTTTCACTGAGACTGCTAGCTCTGAAATAGTTTGTTCAATGCTTTCAGGATTGATTGATGTACTTTCTCCATACCAAACAAGCTGATCACTCTTTAACGAATAAATCAAAATCTCAATATCTACATAGACATTTGTGCTTGAATACATATAAGGATCGTACATATAATTCCAGGCGTAGTTGTAATATCCACCAAAGTTGTAATAAGCAGAAGGATACATACCGGAAGAGTAGTATGTTGTTTTTTGGTCAACGTTTCGTACAGCTAAAACAAGGACTCCCTCAATTGCTCGTTCTTTTAGTTTTTCTTTAACTATATTTATATCAGCCAAGTCATCATTAGTAACAAGTTTGTATGCGGGTATTGCAACTGTATTTGGCATTTGGCTGGCAATTGTTTCTTCGGTGTTCATTCGAAAATCAGGATTTTTTACCATTGCAAAAATTGCAACTGTTTGGAACTTTATTGATTCGGCTGTTGCTTCGGGATTTTTCCAGCTGTTTGATATTCGGTTTGATGAGCTACAACCAACAAAATAACCAGCAAGTAATAAGGTGATAAAAGCGATGCGCATTATTTATTAATTCCTTTTAATGTTTACATTAATTTAAATAAAAACGCCAAGAGATTTAAGGTTTTTAATTGCACGTTAAAATCTCTTCCACTATGTTATAGTCTAAATGAATTTAGATTTTAAGAGGTTTGCATGAAAAAATTTCTTCCACCTACTTATTTTTTTATTGCACTGTTAATATCTGCCTTGCTGCATTTCCTGTTGCCATTAATTATGATTATTAATTATCCACTTAATCTCATTGGATTTGTATTTTTTATTGTTGGTACAGGATTAAACATTTGGGCTGATCAATTATTTAAAAAAGAAAGCACGACCGTTAAACCATTTGAGACACCCTCGCTATTAATGCAAACAGGTCCATTTAAATTCTCACGCAATCCTATGTATCTCGGTATGACATTACTTTTGATTGGCGCAGGATTCATTCTGGGTTCAATTACTTCATTTTCCGGTGCTGTATTATTTGTAATTGCAATGGAGATTATTTTTATACCACAGGAAGAATCAAACTTACAGGAAAAATTTGGCGACGAATTTAAGAATTATAAAAGATCAGTCAAAAGGTGGTTTTAATACTTATATCTTTATGAAACCCGTTCATTATTAATTTTTTCAGCAAACCCAAACTTTTCCTTAAGTTGATATAGTAATATCTGTTTTTTTATCTGTAGTGTCTTCTATCATCACTATCTCAACCAAATGTTTGTAACCAGGAATTACAAATTAAAGAACGTTTCCATCTTCACAATTATTGGAACTATTGCCGGAACAATAATCGGTTTTCTTCTTCATTATATTGATAAGATTGATATATTTGGGCCAACAATTCGTGGTCTGCTCATCGGTTTTCTTGTTGGAACTACAATCGGTATCTGTGAGGAATTTCTTTTCCTGGAACGCTTCAGAAGAAAATCTTATATGTTTCTTCTACTCTTTAGAACATTGGTTTATTCTGCGGTTCTGGCATTCAATGAACTTCTGATAAACTCAGCAAGTAATTATTTAACCAGAGATCTATCTTTTGTTGACTCCATTCATTCGGCAGTATTCCGTGAAAATTTTCCACGTGATCTGGGAATAATCGCTGTCATTTCAACACTCTTAATAGCACTTCTGCAAATAAGAAGATTACATCGACCGGGCGATCTGGTTAAATACGTTACCGGGAAATATCATCTGCCTGAAGAAGTAAAAAAAGTTTTTCTTTTTATTGATTTAAAATCTTCAACGGCTATTGCCGAAAAAATTGGTAATACAAAATACAGCTCATTCCTAATTGATTATTTCCACGATATGACCGGGGCAATACTTATGTCCAAAGCGGAAATTTATCAATATATAGGTGACGAAATAATTTTAACATGGTCATTGGAAAATGGAGTAAAACACTCCAGATGTATTAATTGCTTCTTTGATATACTTACTACGATCGAATTAAAAAAAGAAAAATATCTCAATAAATACGGTATATACCCGGAGTTTAAAGCAGCACTTCACGCTGGAAATGTTTCAGTAACGTGGATAGGTACTATAAAAAAAGAAATCGTCTATCACGGAGATGTCATAAATACAACTGCAAGGATACAAGACGAATGTAATAAGCAAGGTCAGAAGTTTTTAATAAGTGAATTTATAAAGCAGAATATTGTGATTCCAGAATACCTGAAATCAGAATTTGTTGGTGAGCTACAGTTAAAGGGAAAACAAGAAAAAGTAAAAATCTTCGGTCTGAAAAGTATTGCTGAGGATTTTTCTATGCAAAACGAATAGTATTCATTCTTCACTTTTAAATTTCTTATTTTCCACAGACAAATAACTTAATTCAATTCTTAAGGGTTAATAATGAAAAATATATTGGGGATTTTGTCCTTTTTATTTCTGATAGCATGTTCAAATAATTCGGATAAAATTATTGAATTACAAAACCGTGTTGATTCTCTTCAATCAAAGATTGATAATTCATATAAACCGGGTTTCGGTGAATTTATGACTAACATTCAAATTCATCACGCTAAACTCTGGTTTGCCGGAACAAATCGAAACTGGAAACTAGCTGAATTCGAAATACAGGAAATAAAAGAGTCTATGGAAGATATTCAGAAATACCAATCGGAAAGGGAAGAAACTAAAACATTGCCAATAATATTTGCGCCGTTGGATAGTGTTCAGGCTGCCGTAAATGATAAGAGCCTGAATAAATTCAAACAAAGTTTCACTAATTTAACAAACACCTGTAATGCTTGTCATCAGGCTGTTAACAATGAATTCAATAAAATAAAAATACCTGATAGCCCGCCATTCAGTAATCAAGACTTTAAGTAAAAAATAAATTTTGAATTTAGTTCCAGACTAGCCAATAAAAGAATCACCCAATAATTTCTACAAGGTTATAATCAGAGAATTATTTTCAACCCTTGTGCTATAACTACCCAATTTGGAATTTGCTGGACCCTTTTTCACGTTTCCATTCAAATCAAACTGTGAACCATGACACGGGCAGACAAAAACACTATTAGTTCCATCATAACCTGATACTAAACAATGTTGATGAGTGCATATACCGGACAGTGCTTTATATGTATCATCAGAATTATGCTCTACAAGTATTGCCCCATTACCATTATTGTACTCCACAAGAGCTCTCGTGTTTTTATTTTCTATTGGAGATGATGCAAGCGTAATTGAAATCTCATTGTTGGCTACAGTGCCTTGAATGGTGCTTAACGGTGTTGTGTTCGCCGGGTCAGTTGAATTGTTTGTACAACTTGTAATAATTGAGCTAATCAACCCGGACGAGGAAACAACTACTATCGCACCAGCTGATTTAATAAAAAATTCTCTGCGTGTTATTTTCATATGTGAATTAATGTTGTGAATAAATTATATTTCATTTGTTTGAGTTTCATCTGGTTAAAATTAACGAAACAAATAAATCAGAAAACAGAGATAAAATGATGGGGTCATAAAAAGGGGACTAAGCTTGATTAGCTAACTCTTGGTATAGAACAATTTTTGATTTATGTTGCAATACCTTGGGTGAAAAAGCCTGTAAGTCATATATATTTTCACATCGATAGTGAGACTTCCATTTAACAACAATTATTTTACTTTATTTTGGTTGAGGAGTATTAGAAATTTTTATCAATTTTTGATATAACCATATATTAGTCATTACTTCAAATACATATAGAAAATTTTACTGAGTAAATAATTTTTTTATGAAAGCAAAATCAATCAACGGAAAATTACCGGAAGAAATCAAATCTGCTTTGCAGCAAAGCATGGCAGATGGATTTAAACCAACTCTTGCTGTTGTTTTCTTATCTGTTAAACAAGATCGTAATGCGATTTGTAAAGTGTTGGATGATCAGAATATCTCCATTTTCGGATCAACAACTTCCGGAGAATTTATTGATGGAAATTATACAGAAGGGGCAATTGCCATATTATTATTAGAAATTGATAAAACTTATTTCAAAATTTTGTTTGAGGAATATGTAGATAAAGATCCAAGGCTTCTTGCAAAACATTTGGGAGAAAAAGCACTTCGGTTTTTCAGCAACCCAACTTTTATTCCTGTGAGCAGTGGATTCTTTCTTGATGGAGAACAACTCATAAGAGGCATCGAAGATGCAGCAGGAATTGGAGCTAATATCTGGGGAGGTCGCGCTGGTGATGACAGAAAGGGAAAAACGACTTTTGTATTTACTAATAATAAATCAAGTGATCAGGGTATTGCAGTTCTTGTGATTGATGGAGATAAAATAACTGTAAAAGGACAAGCACTGGCTGGTTGGAAAGGAGTCGGGACTCCCAAAACCATAACCAAAAGTGATGGTCTCTGGATACAGACTTTGGATGACCAACCTGCACTTGATATGATGATAAAATATATGGGATATAAATTTGAGGGAATGGGAGATTCAAGTCCTCAATATGATTCTGAAGTAACATCTCCTGTAATGTTATTGCGTGAAAAAGGAGAACCAGTTTTAAGATCGCAATCATTTATTAATTGGTCTGACAGATCAATTATGCTCAGCGGTAACTTTGAACCTAATGCAAAAATTCAATTAACGCTTCCTCCTGACTTTGAAATAGTAGATGATGTAGTCAACAGCTGCAAGCAATTAAAAGAAACCGAACTTCCCGAAGCTGATGCTATAATTATGTTTTCCTGTTCAGGAAGATTAGTTGAATTAGGTCCGATGATCGGGAAAGAAATTGATGGTATTAAAAATACTTTTGGTGTACCAATGGCTGGCTTCTTTACTTATGGTGAATATGGAAGAGCAACAGATGGAAATAATGAATACCATAATTACACTTGCTGCTGGGTGGCACTTAAGGAAAAATAAAAATTAGAATGAATCAGAAACTTCAAAACATACTAGATATTATTCAGCAATCAGAGAAACTGGATGCTGAACAAAAAGATAATCTTATAAAAGCTGTGAAAGATGCTGATAAAGAATTAGAGATAACCGCATTCAAACTTGAAAGAACTGAGAAAGTAAAAAAAACAACTGCAATATTACTCGAAGAAACAATTGAAGAGCTGGAGCAAAAACGAAAAGCAGTTGAAAAGCAAAACCGTGAGTTAGAAATCGAGTCCTCCCTTGAAAAAGTAAGATCAGTTGCGATGAGTATGAATAAGTCTGATGATTTACTCAAAATCTGTGAAGTATCATTTAAAGAGTTTCAAAAATTAGGATTCGATCAACTTCGCAATGCTGTTATCCATATTCCAAATGATGAGCAGAACTTTTATATGGATTACGATTATTCAGAATCACTTGGCGGCGCTATTGCAAAAATAGATTATGGTTCTCATCCGATTGTTGATGAAATTCTCGAAAAGATCAGAAGTTCTAAAGACGCCTTTTTCGAAGTTTTAATTGGAGAAAATCAATTAAAAGGTTGGAGAGAATTCAGAAAAAAAACGGGACAGCAGGAAGATCCACGATTAGATGATGCAACAGCGCTTTATTATTATCTGTTCTCTATTGGAATTGGAGATATTGGCATCTCAACTTTTAAACGAATTAACGAAACTCAAGTAAAAATTCTTAAACGCTTCAGAAATGTTTTTGATCTGGCATATCGGAGATATAATGATATTACTTTGGCTGAAGAACAGGCAAGGGAGGCACAAATCGAAGCTTCACTAGAAAGAGTAAGAACTGTCGCTATGAGTATGAATAAGTCTGATGATTTACTCAAAATCTGTGAAGTATCATTTAAAGAGTTTCAAAAATTAGGATTCGATAGTCTTAGAAATACAGTTATAAATGTCCTTAATGATGAAAAAAGATTTTTCTTAGATTATGACTATTCAGACCATTTGGGTGGAAGTATTAATAACATAAAATATAACTCGCATCCAATTGTTGAGAATTATCTAGAGCAAATCAAAAGAGCTGATGACGCTTTTGCCGAAGTTATTATTGATGGAACTGAACTAGATGGTTGGAAAGAATTTCGGCGAAATGTTGGACAACTTGATGATCCAAGATTGAACGAAACGCATGCTCTATATTACTATCTCCATTCTATCGGTGTTGGTGATATCGGTATATCAACCTTTAAACCTATAAATGAATCTCAGATAAAAATCATACAAAGATTCCGGAATGTGTTTGACCTTGCTTATAGAAGATATACAGATATTACTAAAGCAGAAGCACAGGCAAGAGAAGCACAAATTGAAGCGGCTCTGGAAAGAGTAAGAACTAATGCGATGGCTATGCAGAATAGTAATGATCTTGCTAAAATTGTTGAAATAGTTTTTACTGAACTCAAGAAAGTTGGTTTTGAAACAATTCGCTGTGGAATAGGAATAATTGAAGGTGCAGAAACAAAAAAAGTCGATATCTGGTCTACCACGCTTGCAGATGAAGATTTATCAATTCAAATTTCTGGTGATGAAGTTTTGGAAGGGCATGCGCTACTGGATGGTATTATTGAACACTGGATAAATCAAACGGAATTTTCCTATGTGCTTGAAGGCGAAGATTTTTTTAAATACTACAAAGCAGTAGAAAAGACAAACTTTCATTTGCCTGATTATGCACAACAAAATTTATCAAGCGATGAAAAACAGTATTATTATATGGTTCCCTGTAAAGCAGGTGGTATATACGCCTTCAGCATAGTTCCGTTTACTGATGAAGTTAAAAAATTGATGAGAAGATTTATAGAAGTGTTTCAATTAGCATATACACGCTATGTAGATCTTCAAAAAGCAGAAGCACAAGCAAAAGAAGCTATCAGGCAAGCGTCTTTGGATAGGGTCCGTGGTGAAATCGCTTCGATGAGAACATCGGAAGATTTAAACAGAATTACACCTATTATCTGGCGTGAACTTAAAAATCTTGAAATCCCTTTTTTCCGATGCGGAGTTTTTATTATTGATGAAGCTCAGCAGAGAACACAAGTTTATTTAACTACACCGGATGGTAAGTCTCTCGGCGTATTGAATTTACCTTTTAATTCAAATAAGCTTACTATAAATACGGTTGAGTACTGGAAGAAGAAAAAAGTTTACAAAGAACACTGGAGCAGGGAAGAGTTCATCAACTGGACAAAATCAATGATGGAACTCGGACAGGTTCAGAGTGCAGAAACGTACCAGGGTTCATCAAATCCGCCTGATTCACTTCATCTTCACTTTGTTCCATTTACACAAGGGATGCTTTATGTTGGAGATGTTTCTCCTCTTACTGATGAAAAACTCGATCTTGTAAAAACATTGGCAGAAGCCTTCTCAATTGCTTACGCACGTTATGAGGACTTTAAAAATCTTGAAGATGCAAAAAACAAAATTGAAATAACACTTACAGATTTAAAATCCGCACAGGTACAATTAGTTCATTCAGAAAAAATGGCTTCACTTGGTGAACTAACTGCCGGCATTGCTCACGAAATAAAAAACCCTCTCAACTTTGTTAATAATTTTTCAGAAATAAGTCGTGAATTGTTGGACGAGATGAAAGTTGAAATACAGAATAAAAATCTTGATGAAGTTATAGAATTAATTGAAGATCTGAAACAAAACCTTGAAAAGATAAATCAACACGGAAAACGAGCAGATTCAATAGTGAAAGGAATGCTTCTTCATTCAAGAGGCACGTCAGGAGAAAAAACACCAACGGATATAAATGATCTTCTGGAGCAATACGTTAATCTTGCTTACCACGGAATGCGGGCACAGAATAAGGAATTCAACATAACGATAGAAAAAGATTACGATGACACTTTAGAAAAAATAAATGTCGTTCCTCAGGATATCAGCAGAGTTTTTCTAAACATTATTAACAATGCCTGTTACGCTGCCAATGAAAAAAAGAAGAAGAGTGGAAATGATTTTTCTCCTATACTTAAGGTTTCAACAAAAAATCAAAATGGTAAAGTTGAAATAAGAATTGCTGACAACGGCAATGGAATCCCAAAAGATATTATCGATAAAATATACCAGCCGTTTTTTACAACAAAGCCAACTGGTGAAGGAACGGGATTGGGTTTATCACTCAGCTATGACATTGTTGTTAAGCAGCACGGCGGCCAATTGAAGGTCGAAACTACAGAAGGTGAAGGCACAAAGTTTATGCTAATTCTAAATATTTAAAATATGAAACCGATAAGAATGAAAAACAATGGGTGAGAATTTATTCCTCAATAAAATGATAATGATCTGTATTATATTTTCATTGGGTGTAACATCTTTTGCTTATACCCAGCCTTTACCTGACAGTTTGAAAATCCTGTACAATGCAGCAAAAACAGATTCTGCTAAAGGGAAATGTTTGAGTATTTACATGGATACTTTCAATGGTGATTCTTCATCCTGGAAAAATGTTGTAGACTTGATCGGTTATTTCAAAAAAAATAATGACCAGGTTGGAGAAGATTATGTTCAATTATTTACCTCCTTTAACCTTACACAAACGGGTCAGTTTAATACTGCATTGAATCAGTCACTTCAAATATTATCGAGGTTTGAAGAGAGGCACGATAATTACGGAATAATAAATGCATATCTGAGAATTGGTGATGCCTTATATTTTTCCAGAGAATTTGAACAGTGCATTGTCTATTGTAAAAAGGCAATGCCCCTGGCACTGCTTTCTGGGGATAAAAAAATACTCTCTCAGATATATAATGATATTGGCTCTGCTTATAACGAGATGAATAAGCCTGATTCGGGTTTGATATATGCACAAAAGGCAGTTGACTCTGATTATGAGCGAAACGATTTTTGGCGCCTTTCCATTTCAGTCAGCACATTAGGTGAAAGTTATATTGCCAAAAAAGAATATGATAAGGCAATCCCCTTAATTAAAAAATCTGCCCGGATTGCAAAAGCTATAGATAATTATCATACTCTTTCATGGGATCTTAACGACCTCGCACAAATTTTTCTGGAGACAAACCAACAGGACAGCGCAAGATATTATGCACATATGGCAGTTGAATTATCAACTGATTATGGTTTTAAAGATCAGGTGTTAAGGGCTTATGAATATCTGTACAAGTCATACGAAATAACGGATACTAAAGACAGTGTATATAAATACTTCAGGCTTTCTATCGATACAAAAGATTCACTGTATACCACTCAAAAGGCAAAGGACATGCAAACATTTAGTTTCCGCGAGCAAATTCGCCAGCAGGAAATTGAACAGGATAAAATACAATTACAAAACAAAATCAGAACTTATGGTTTGATCGCAGGAATAGTTGTGCTTCTTCTAATAGCTTTTCTACTTTTTATAAATAATCGTAACCGGAAGAAAGCAAATAAACTTTTGCAAAAACAAAAAGATGAAATTGAAGTACAGAAAAAAAATGTTGAAGAAACACTGAATGAACTAAAATCAACTCAAACACTACTCATTCATTCAGAAAAGATGGCTTCGCTCGGTGAATTAACTGCTGGTATTGCTCACGAAATAAAAAACCCGTTAAACTTTGTTAATAACTTTTCTGAAGTCAGCAATGAGCTCGTTGATGAAATAAAAGAACTCTTACAAAAAGAAAACAATAAAGAAGGTTTGGGAATCGTCAAAGATTTAAAACAAAACCTTGAAAAAATAAATCAACATGGTAAACGAGCTGATTCAATTGTTAAAGGTATGCTTCTCCACTCAAGAGGAACTTCAGGTGAAAAAACACCAACAGACATTAATGATTTGCTCGAACAATATGTAAATCTTGCTTACCACGGAATGAGAGCACAGAATAAAGAGTTCAACATAACAATTGAAAAAGATTACGATGGAACTCTGGAAAAGATAAATGTGGTTCCGCAGGATATTAGCAGAGTATTTCTGAATATAATCAATAATGCCTGCTATGCTTCTTATGATAAAAAGAAGAAGGGTGAAAATAATTTTTCACCTATATTAAGAGTTTCAACAAAAAATTTGAAAGACAAAGTAGAAATTAGAATTGGTGATAATGGTAATGGAATACCAAAAGATATTTTAGATAAAATATTTCAACCGTTTTTTACTACAAAACCAACAGGAGAGGGAACGGGATTGGGATTATCGTTAAGTTATGATATAGTTACAAAAGTCCACGAAGGTGAATTGAAAGTTGAGACAAAAGAGGGTGAAGGTACAGAATTTATTATAATATTATCTAAGTCATAAAAAGATATTGCTTAATTATTTATATTTTTTTTAGAAGTCAAATAACAGGGAAACAGAAATGAAAAGATTAATACATCTGTTTACTTTCCTTTGTTTTTTTAACTACTTTTGCAGCAGCGCAAAGTTATACCGAAACAGGCTTCCAGTCTGTTATTAATTATTCGCCAAAGGAGTACAACGCCATCAATCAAAACTTTGCAATTACCAGGATGAAAGAGGTATAATTTACTTTGGAAATACTGCTGGGCTATTAGAGTTTGACGGCAACAACTGGCAGCTTTACCCGGTGCCCAACAAGTCAATCATCCGCTCTTTAGCCAAGGGTGATGGCGGGAAAATATATGCCGGTGCACAGACTGACTTGGATATTTTTTGACAGATTCATCAGGAAAATTGATTTTTCAATCGCTGATAGATTTTGTGCCAGAAGAAAACAGAATTTTTTCTGATGTGAAGAATACCTATGTCAGCGGCGGCAAGGTATATTCAAGAACAACGATTATATATTTACCTGGAACGTCAAAAAAGAGAATTTAATTTTATAAAACTGAAACAGTTTCCACCAGGCTGTTTTATGTTCGCGGGAATATTTTTGGTGGGAATGGGGAAAAGGACTTGAAGTTTTAAGGATGATTAGTTGACCCTTGTTAAAGAAGGAGAAAAATTTATATATGAGATAATTATGTAATGCTTCCTTTGCAGCGTGAAGAACAGACAACTTTAATAGTTACTAGCTCCATGGGATTATTTAAGTATGACGGGATTGATTTTATTCCATTTACTACTGAAGCTGATAAATTTATAAAAGAGAATGTAATACATGTACACCGGCACGCTGCTTTCCGAAGGAAATATATTACTGGAAACATTTAGTGATGGAGCAATGGTTATTGACACTACAGGAAAAGAAGTCCGCAGGTACAATTTAAAAAATGGTATTATTAATAATTCTATTTGGTTTTCATTCCAGGACCGCACAGGTGGGATATGGCTGGCAACTAATAATGGTATTTCGAGAATAGACTATTCCTCTCCCTGTAAGTTATTTCGATTCAAGGAATAATTTTTCAACAACTACTAATGATATTATCCGGCATAATGGATATTATTATATGCAGCAACAACTAACGGTGTTTATTCTCTTGACCCGAACACTTCAACTTTTCATCTTTTGAAAATCGGTAAAAACCAGTCGACTGTCTTTTGCTGAGATAAGTAATGAACTTCTTGTAGGGACGTTCGTTGGTTTATTTAAATTGATAAAGGATAAATTAACACCAATCAGAATACGTTGGAACCATGAATTATCTGTTTACGATTTTAAAACATTCCCGGTTAAATCCAAACAGAATTTATGTGGGAACTTGAGTGGTTTATGGTCTGATATTAAAAACTAGTAATAATTGGAAAGATGAAGGTCAGATCCTCATAACTCAGATCAACCAACTTAATAACGGAAGATAAAGATGGCAGTTTTGGATTGGTACTTATTCATCCGGACTGTTTTCAGAATTACTTTTCAAAAAGAGTTATCAGAGAAACATAATATTAATATAAACCAGTAATTGAACATTATGATAATACAAATGGTCTTCAAGATGGTCTTACAGCAGTGATACAAAATTAACAGTGTAATTTATTTTAATACAAACGATAGCATCTACATATTCAATGAAAGCAAAAAGAATATTTTACGCCGATACTTCAGATAAAATTATTTCCAACATTTTATAAGATAAACGCTAATGATTGGAATGGTATTTTTCAACAAGATAACCTAGGACGAATGTGGATAGGAGCTGGAGGTAACTTGTCAATGGGTACACTACAACCAGATGGTTCCTGGAAATGGGTATCTTCACCTTTCAACAGGTTTGCGGATGAAGATATTAAAAAAATCTACGCGGAAGAAAACGGATTACTTGGTTTGGAGTAGGTGATGCGGTATTATTAGATATGATTTTGCTAAGAAATACTTAGGCAACACAGATTATTATGCACTTGTGCGCAAAGTTGAGATCGGTGAGGATTCAACAATATACTTTGGCGGAAAAGTGGATAATCCTTTTATCCCGAAAATAACCTTTAAAAACAATTCTGTTAAGTTTAGGTATTCAGCGACAAGCTACGAAGGGAAAAAATGTTAACAAATTCAAAACATTTTTAGATGGATTTGAGGAAGGCTGGTCACAGTATTCAACAGAAACAATAAGAGAATATACAAACCTTCCTCCCGGTGAATACACATTTAAAGTTGCAGCATTAAATCTCTCAGGTATTGAAAGCAGCACAGGTACTTATTCCTTTGAAATATTACCACCGTGGTACAGAACGTTGTGGGCATATGCATTTTATGTGCTGTTTTTAGCTGCAGGAATTTTCGCAGTTGATAGAGTTCAGAGAAAGCGGCTACTAGATAAAGAACGCGAGCGTGCAGAAATTGAGCGTAAAAATCGTGAGTTTGAAGAAGCCACGAAAACTTCAGCTCTCAATGCTGCCAGAAGAAATCCCGAAAATACCAGGTCTTGATATTGCAGTTTATATGAAAACAGCTACTGAAGTTGGAGGAGATTACTATGATTTAATCAATACGGATGATACATTAACTGCTATAATTGCTGATGCAACTGGACACGGTTTAAATGCCGGGATGCTTGTTAGTGTAACAAAAGGAATATTTCAGAACCTGTCTCTACAAAGTGAACTTGAAAAAATGATCTCGCAATTTAATACATCACTTATTTCCATGAGATTACAGCCAATGTATATGTCACTTACTTTGTCAAGAATAACAAATAACCGGCTGCAGGTTGTTGGTGCAGGTATGCCTCCATTTTTATATTACCAGCATAAAAGAGGAATTGTAAGTGAAATTGAATCAAGCGGACCACCTTTGGGTGGGTTTCCTGGCTTTAAATACATGGTAAGTGATTATGAGCTCTCTGCAGGTGATGTTATTGTGATGATGAGTGATGGATTTCCGGAAAGAAGAAATGCAAACAAGGAAATATACGGTTGGGAAAAAGGGAAAGAATTGCTCACTAACATTTCTCATCTTGGTTCAGAACAAATAATTGAAGAGTTCGTTAAAGCAGGAGATGAATGGGGTGGGGACAGACAACAGGATGATGATATTACATTTGTTGTTTTTAAAGTTGTATAATAAATAATTTTAGTATTAAATTTTTTAGGAGACTCAAATGAAAGTAGAAGTAAACGAAACCGAAAAAGCCGTAGTAATTAAACTACACGGTGAAATGATGTTAGGGTATGAGGCAAACGATTTTCATGAAGCAATAAGATCAAGCGTTACCAATAACAAAAAAAAAGTGGTTGTTGATTTAAGTGAAGTCAAATTTATTTCGAGCTGGGGAATAGGAATATTAATTCATGGTTACACGACTGCCACAAATGCGGGCTGTAGCTTCAATCTTGCTGCCGTACCAGAAGATGTAAAAGAAACTTTCAAAAAAATTAAAGTCGATACGATTTTTCAGCAATACAATAGTGTGGAAGAAGCATTAAGAACCTAGAAAAGGGGCAATGTTTATAATTCTATTACCCTTATCTTAATACACAGAAAAGGAAAGTGAATTAGTTTTAAATAATGAGCGTGTATATAAATAATCTGCTGTTAAAAACAGCTCTAGCAAAGCTTCCAAATATAATTGTTGCTTTGTTGATAATTCTGATAATAATATTTTCTTCAAGCTACGCACAAAAAAATTATCTTTTTGAAAATATTTCGGTTCCTCAAGGACTTTCAAATTCTACAGTCAACTATATTTTTCAGGACAGCAACGGTTTTCTCTGGATTTCCACGAATGACGGCCTTAACAGATATGATGGAAATAATATAAAAGTATTTAAAAACGATCCGAATGATTCTACTACTCTGCCGACTAATGACTGCTATGCTATTGCAGAGGACACAGATGGATTTATCTGGGTTGGTGTATCAAATAACATAATCGCAAAATATAACCCGGGAAATGAGACTTTTCACAGCTATCACTTGGAAACCGCCGGCGTCACTAAAATATCATATGATTATACCGCACTGTTAGATTCAAAAGGAAATTTGTGGTTTGGATCCACATATCACGGAATACAAAAATTCAACAAATCAAAAAATAAGTTTGAACAGATACATCTCGATGCTAATAATAAAAATGAGCAATGGGGTAATATCTTTAGTATAACTGAATTAAAGAATGGAAACATCTTGGCCGCAGATTATGCAAATGGCATAAAAATATACAATGAAAAGCTTGATCTGTTTCAACCATATTTTCTCAATGCAAATTTCGACCCCAATGAAATTCAGGTTATTTATGAAGATGCATCAGGAAATATCTGGCTTGGCGGCAGGAATCAATTAATACAATATTCCCCAGCTTATCATACAAATGAAGATTTCAATTTATTCCGCCTGATAAAAAACCCTACAAATTATGATAACATCACAGGAATTATTCAGGATGATGAAGGTTACTTATGGGCAAGTGTTTATTCGCAGGGGCTGTACAGAATCAATCTTAAAACAAAAAACATTGATAAAATAAATTACAGTAATAACGAGTTAAACACCTATGGGCGGGATGTTATTAATAACATTTACAGAGACAAATATGGAGTTATCTGGCTGGGCATATGGGGTAAAGGCCTTATCAAATTTGACCCGCTTAGAGAACCATTTAATTTTTATAGGTTTTTAACTGGGGACATCGCGAGTTCAGGCGCAAATTTCCCAACAGTATTTGCCGGTTCACATCAGAGTAAAGAAATAACAATTGGAACATCTGAAAAGGGATTGTTTATTTACAATCTTGAAAATCACAGGCTGAATAATTTAAAATTAAATATTGACCATCCTAATATTGCAGTGGGGAATATAAATATTCAGGGTCTGGCTATTGATAATGAGGATAATAAATGGTTTGCATATAATAACCTTGGTCTGCACAAACTGGACAAGAATTATTCGTTAAGCGATAATCAATCACCTTACTTAAAAAAAACTTCAAGTTATTATATAAACTCTATAAAAACTGATTCATCGGGTAATATCTGGATTGCCTCAAGACAGGGATTTGAGAGATATAATCCCTCTCAAAATCAATATACGTTTTTACCAACGATTATGAATAAACCAATGAGTCAGGGGCTTTCACAAAAAATACATAAAATAGCTGACTCTGGGAAACCGATAGCTTCCATATTAAAAGTTGGTGAAGCCTCAAATCTGGAAAAAACATTCTCCCTGAATTCTGACCAAAAAGTTTTAATAATTGGACTGGGAGAGGGTCAAATGGATGTCGGCGTTGGTCTTTCAGATGCTGGATCATTATTAAGCGAAAATGGAAAGACAATCTGGTCAATGAATGATTTATTTAAAACATTTAATGACGGAGGAGGTTTTAAAAACCGGATTGCACTTGGATGTTTAACTTTGAAAAAGGGAAACTATAAAATTACATATGCAACGGACGTGGGTCACTCTTATGGAACATGGAATGCAATTCCGCCTCCAGATTCTTTGTGGTATGGAATTCAGGTTTTTAGTTTATCTGAATCTGATTATAACAGCATAAGTAAAATGAATGAAAAAGAAATTAACTCCGATAGATTTATGCCTATGGAAATCGGTACTAGTATTCATTTTAGTAAGCGATTCTATAATGTTCTTTGGTTAGGTTCTACGCAAAGCGGATTTTTTAAATATGATTTAACAACAGGTAATTTCAAGCAATATAATTTTGACTCCCAAAATGTTAGTTCTCTGAACAATTATATTAATTGCATTTTTGAAGATGGTGAAGGAATAGTCTGGATTGCTACAGCAAACAGTTTACTAAGATTTGATCCTGCTACTGAAAAAATTAATGAGTTTGATCAAAAAGACGGGCTCCCGTCTAATCAAATTAATTCCATTATTGAAGATCTCGAAGGAAGTCTTTGGATTAACGCCTCGGGCGGATTATCAAAGCTTAATAAGAATGCTCCAAAAGACAAATGGAATTTTGTAAATTTTGATACGAGAGACGGTCTACCAGGATATAGTGTTAGCAGGGCAAGTTGGATCGGCAAAGATGGAGAAATTCTATTGGGAAGTAATGATGGTATTATTTCATTTTATCCTGGAAAAATAAATGAAGTAAAACCTGATATAGCTATTGAGGATATAAAAGTTTCAGACATATCTCTTAAATCAGATTCCTCGGAAATAAAAATTGACAGAAGTGTGATGAGACTGGATGAATTGGATCTTTCCTATACACAAAATAATTTGTCTTTTGAGTTTGCTGCCATCCAGTTTTCAAGACCTGAAAAAAATAAAATCATGTACAGACTGGAAGGTTTTGATAATCATTGGATATCCACCGATAGAAATTTTGCATCATACACTAATCTTGCACCAGGCAAATATTCATTTATTGTTAAGGGATCGAACGGAGATGGTATATGGAATGAGCAAGGAAAGTCAATAAAAATCATCATTAATCCTCCGTGGTGGGAAACTACTTTTGCGTACATTGGCTACTTTTTCTTATTTGGTTTTTTAGTTTTCGGTATAGACAGATTTCAGCGGAGACGGTTACTTGAAAAAGAGAGGACATTGGCAAAAGAAAAGGAACTTGAACAAGCAAAAGAAATTGAAAAGGCATATCACGAATTAAAGAATACTCAATCACAGTTGCTTCATGCTGAAAAAATGGCTTCGCTTGGTGCGCTAACAGCAGGCATTGCACACGAAATAAAAAATCCGTTAAACTTTGTTAGTAACTTTTCCGAAGTGAGCAGGGAATTGTTAGACGAAATGAAATCAGAATTACAGAATGGCAACAAAAATGAAGCTATGGAACTTGCAGACGATTTAAATCAGAATCTTGAAAAGATAATTCAGCATGGTAAACGAGCAGATTCAATTGTTAAAGGAATGCTTCTTCATTCAAGAGGAACATCTGGTGAAAAAACTCTAACGGATATAAATGATTTACTCGATCAATATGTGACTCTTGCATACCACGGACTAAGGGCTCAAGATAAAGATTTCAATATAACAATTGATAAAGATTATGATAATAGCATAGAAAAAATAAATGTCGTTCCACAGGATATTAGCAGGGTTTTTCTGAACTTGATAAATAATGCTTGCTATGCTGCAAATGACAAAAAGAAAATGGTTAAGAATGATTTTGTTCCTTTGCTTAATGTTTCAACAAAAAACTTAAAAGACAAAGTTGAAATCCGGATAAAAGATAACGGGAATGGAATTCCTGCAGCTGTAAGAGAAAATATATTTAATCCTTTCTTTACGACAAAGCCAACCGGCGAAGGAACCGGTTTAGGTTTATCTATCAGCTATGATATTGTTACAAAAATTCACGATGGTGATATTAAATTTGCCAGCGAAGAAGGTAAATACACAGAGTTTACAATTACACTACCAAAACTAAACGAGGTAAAATGAAATTACTGGTTGTCGATGACGAACGTGACGTTCAGTTTCTTTTTCAACAAAAATTCAGAAAAGAAATAAAAGCTGGTGAAGTTCAAATACTGTATGCGCTAAATGGAATTTCTGCCTTAGAGTTAATAGAATCATTTGAGAATAAAGCTGATTACTTAATTTTAACAGACATTAATATGCCCGAAATGAACGGGATTGAGCTCCTTAAAAAAATCAAAGCAAAATATCCTGAATTAAAAGTCATTATAATCACTGCTTATGGTGATGATCAAAATTTAAGTATGGCGAAAAATCTTGGAGCAGACGATTATTTTACCAAACCGCTCCAGTTCGATTTGCTAAAAGAAAGAATTAGTTAATCAAGTTAAATTTAATAGAAAGTAATATGCCGTTTGCAAAAATATTAGTTGTTGACGATGAACCGGATCTGGAATCATTAATACTACAGAAATTCAGAAGTAAGATTAAAGCAAGGGAATACGAGTTTCAATTCGCTCAAAATGGTGCAGAAGCTTTGGAGAAAATTTCAAATGACGGAACTATTGATTTGATTCTTACTGATATTAATATGCCTGTAATGGATGGTCTTACTCTTCTTTCTAAAATTAATGAACTGAATAATAAATTATTAAAGTCTGTAATTGTTTCTGCTTACGGTGATATGGAAAACATCAGAACTGCAATGAACAGAGGTGCTTATGATTTTATAACCAAGCCAATCGATTTAAAAGACCTTGAAATAACAATCGAAAAATCATTAAAAGAAATTGAATTATATAAACAGGCATTAGCAAGTCACAACAAACTGGTCGCACTTCAACAGGAACTTGATATTGCTAACGTAATTCAAACTTCTATTTTACCGAGAACATTTCCGGCTTTTCCTGATAGAAAAGAATTTGACATCTTTGCTAGAATGTTACCGGCAAAAGAAGTGGGCGGAGATCTTTATGATTTTTTCCTGATTGACAAATACAGATTGGGAGTTGTAATCGGAGATGTATCGGGAAAGGGAATTGCTGCTGCATTACTGATGGCTGTCTGCAAAACATTATTGAAAGCAACTGCTTATAAAGGAATGCCGGCTGATAACGTATTATCAGAAGTTAACAACATTATTGTTGATGAGAGTCCGGCAAATATGTTTGTAACAGTTTTTTATGGTGTGCTGGATACACGCAGCGGCGCATTTGAATATTCAAATGGTGGACACAATTCACCTTATCTTCTTTCTAACAACAATTCGATAAAACAAATCCCTGAAGTTGGGGGACTTTTAGTTGGAGCTATGAAAGGCGTTGAATACCAATCAACTGTATTAATGCTACAACCTGGTGAAAGCTTACTATTTTATACAGATGGTGTTACCGAAGCGTTTAACAAAGACAAGGAAGAATATCAAGAAGGACGACTTGAAAAAATTCTTGAGCGAAAACACTCTCTGAACACAACCGATCTTGTAACTAAAGTTTTTGAAGATGTTCAAAATTTCACAAACGGAGTTGAACAATCGGATGATATAACCTGTCTGGCATTGAAATATTTAACATATTGATTGGATAAAGTAGTTTTATACTTTCAATTTTTACAAATGAATATGATTAATAAAAAAGAACTTATCAAAGAATATAAAAACCAAAAGCATCCAGTGGGATTGTTTGCGGTTAAGAACAGGCCTGAGAATAAAATGTTTATAGGAATCTCAATGAACCTCCCGGCTAAAATCAGAGGCGTTACGTTTGAGCTTGAGCTTGGAAGTCATGCTTATCGTAATTTAGCTGAAGATTATAAGCGATTGGGCAAAGATCAGTTTGAAATTGAAATACTTGATGAAATTGAAATCAAAGGCGAAACTGAAAAAGAATTGAGAACAGAGCTGGAAGCACTCGAAGAAATGTGGATCGAAAAACTTAAAAGCGAAGGAATAACATTTTACAATAAAAAATGACGAAATGAATTTTGAAGATCACTTTTCAGAACTAGCATCAACATATTCAAAATACAGACCAGGTTATCCATCAGAACCTTTTAAGTATTTAGCCAGTCGCTGTATGCATCATCAACAAGCCTGGGATTGCGGAACAGGAAATGGTCAGGCAGCAATTTCGCTTGCAGAATACTTTGATAATGTTCTTGCTACTGATGCTAGTAAGGATCAACTGGAAAAAGCCGCTAAACATCCCAAAATAATTTACAAGAGTGATTCTGCGGAAAAAGTTTCTCTTGCAGATAAAAGTACAGATCTTGTAACAGTGGCCGCTGCAGTTCACTGGTTCAACTTTGATAAGTTTTATGCAGAAGTGAAAAGAGTTTTAAAACCTGACGGGATAATTGCAGTTTGGGGATATCATCTTTTTACGATTTCTCCAGAGATAGACAAACTATTAATAAAATATTATAAGAAAATTTTAAACGACTATTTGCCTGAACAATTTCACTACATTGACACACATTATACTGATTTGCCATTCCCTTTTAAAGAGATAAATCCTCCAAAATTAGAGATGATTACAGAATGGAATCTCGATCAAGTTGCTGGCTTTTTGAGCAGCTGGTCTGGAACAAAAATTTATCAGCAGAAAGTTGGGCATCACCCTCTCACAGAAATATGGGATGCTTTGCTTGTAGCCTGGGGAGATAAGAAACTTAACCGAACAACTCACTGGCCATTGTATATGAGAATTGGCAAACAGAATGAATAAGTTTGGAGCAAAACAAATCGCCTGGCTTATTCCTGTAGCTTATCTATTTCATCTTGCAGATGAATACTTCACAGGATTTCCAGACTGGTTTTCTCGACTATTCAAAGTTGATCTTTCCTTAAACAATTTTATAATTATCAATTCAATCGGATTCACTGCAACAATCATCATCGCAATTCTCTACTCTTTCAATAAAATAAATAGTTTTGTTATCGCTGTACTTGGCACATTATTTTTTATAAACGGAATAGTTCATATCCTTAACAGTGTTTTTACTTACAGTTACTCACCGGGAACTATTTCCGGATTAATATTTTATCTGCCACTTGGTTATCTGGTCTACAAAAATATTTTCCCCCTTCTTCCCGAAACACAAAGAAGTTTGAGTGTTATTGTTGGAATATTAGTCCAGATAATCGTTGCTATGGTTGCTTTTAGTATTTAGCTTGCCTCTGCATCTTGATTAAGATATTTAACGGATTCCAAACAGAGAGGGACCTAATTAAAACCCTCGAAATATTATAGTCTCAAACTATTGCCAATCATAAGTTGATTATCTTATAAATTAGAATTAAGTTGTAGAAGAATTGTTTCTTTGCTGTCCTCAAATCTTGCCCACTCAAATTAGAAACAACGATAATGAGTTTTAACTGCTCTTTTAAAAATGGGTGTGAGCATGAAATTAACCAAAGTTGAAGCTAGTGCAGAAATTGACAGACCAATCGGTGACGTTTTTTCCTACGCTTCTGACTGGAAGCATTGGGAAGAATGGCGGGTTGGTGCCTACCATATAAAACCAACTACTGAGAGTGACAGGGGCAACAACACTCGGTTTGCCTACCAGGCACATGTTGCCGGAATGAAATTTAATCTGGAAACAGAGATCCATTATTTCAAAGAAAACGCAGGCTGGCAGGGAATTGTCCGCAAAGGATTCCCACATAAGACGCAATGGACATTTGAAAATAGAATCAACAAAACAAAGGTAACTTATGCAATTGAATTTGGAACACCTTGGTTTATAATTGGACCCTTCTTAGATTTTTTTATTCTGAAACCAAACTGGCAACGAATGATTGAGAAGTCACTCAACAAACTAAAGAATCACCTGGAAAATCCTTTTGGGGAAAAGAACCAGGAAATTACTTAGTTTGCAAAGCTTTCTTACCTCTAAAGTTGGTTTCCTATTCTTCGAAGATTCATATTAAAGGTGAATGCATAAAATGGTAAATCAAAGCCGAAAATAACATTACATTATCCCCGGCTTCAGAAAAGATTTCAAATAAATTTACTTCGCGTATGCAAGACCGAAGGGATTTAATTCAACTGTTATCTCTTTCAGAAATACCGGAACAGGATTGTGATTTGATATACTATAAACCGTTACTTTATCCGATGTTCCACCGGAATGAGTAAGATATAGTTTTCTTGAATTGGGAGTAAGTGCAATATTATGAGGGACTGCATATGGTGTGCTGCTTGTCCCGATCACATTGTTGCTTCTTGTTCCAATGGCAAATAATCCGTCAGTACCTCCACCAGGAAGATTAGTAGTGTATAATACTTTTCCGTTAGTTGTAATGTTTACTCCATGTGCACCGGGAACAGAAATAATTTCAACCTGATTCATATTAAAACGGTTAAGCACATAAACTGCATCTGAATTTTGACAGGGGACATAGAGAAAACGATTTCGGTTTGTAAGTGATACGTGGGCGTCCTTTCCTACAGCAGCTCTACCAGTTTCCTGGAATGTTCTCGTGCTGTATTGCACAACATAATCTGAAGATCCTGATATACCAACAACAGTTACATATGCAAGTTTACCGTGGGGACCTAAAATTACATCGTGAGGTACTCCGCCCATGCTAACAAGATCAGATGGGGTGGGTATGGTTGTAATGACCTGCATGTTGTGCAAATTAATTACTGATGTTGTTTTATCGATATCATTATTTACCCACAATTGCCTTCCCTGAGGATCTGCCCACATATGAAAAACACCTTGCCCAACAGGAATTGTTGTTTCAACATTGTAGTTAAATGAATTGAAAACAACCACCTGGTTATTTGCACGGTCGCCAACAAATACGCGATGACCTTTTTTTACAAAAACTACATACATCGGTTCTGGTGTGTTAGCACCGGGCAGTTGATAAGTACCCGGTAACTTCATCTGTTTTTGTATTTATTACTGATATACTACCTGAGTTCCGGTTTGCAATTACAATATTTCCCTCTGCACCTGAGATACCATCTCTTTTTTCCAGTGATTGCTTATCCAAAATTGCATTGTCGATTGGCGTCGTTGGCTCATTACAGCCATAAAAAAACAACATTAATGGAAAAGTTAGGATTAGCGTGACAAAAAGCTTTTTCACTAAAGCCTCCTTTTTTTAGTTTGAGATTATTGAATTAATTGGTTACAAAATAGTTTTCAGTTATAACGTATTTATCACAGATGTTTAAAGTTTTAATTTTTTTAGAATGAAATGTTTTAAGATTTCACTCGCAGGTTGATGAATTGAGGAATTAGGTTTAAGTTTCAAGTGATTATTTTACTAACAGTTTTTTCAGATAGGAGGGTAATTTGACTATAGTATGGACAATACTCATAGGTTTAGTGGCTGGAGCAGTGGCAAAGTTGATTATGCCTGGAAAAGATCCGGGTGGGATTATCATTACAATTCTTCTCGGTATTGGTGGGTCAGTGGTATTTACTTACCTTGGAAAATTTCTAGGATTATATCAGGAGGGTGAGACTGCAGGATTTATAGGTGCAGTAATCGGAGCTATTATTCTTCTAGCTGTTTACAGAATGTTCAAGAAAGGGTAAACATAATAAAGTGTATAATCTTTTAGATTTTTAATTGTTTAAAGAATAGCTTTTTATTAATGGGGAAATATTTGAGTAAACTCAATGAAATATTAAAATCACCGCACATACAAATTGCCTTTGCAAGGGGTGTAAGTATTATTACAATGTCAATCTTAAATCAATAATAAGACAATAAGGTATTTAGAATGGATAATAAGAAAAAAGATTTAATAAAAATCGCCGCAGTTCAGGCATCACCGGTTTTTCTTAATAAAGAAAAAACAGTGGAAAAAGCTTGCAAACTTATTCGTAAAGCCGGAAGTAATGGCACCAAGCTGATTGTTTTTCCGGAATCATTTATTCCAGGTTATCCTGACTGGGTATGGGTAGTGCCGAATAGTAAATCCAAAATTCTGAATGAGCTTTATGTTGAACTGGTAAATAATTCTATAACCATTCCAGATAAATTGACAGTGAAATTATGTGATGCGGCGCGTAAAGCAAAAATTAATGTTGCGATTGGATTGACTGAAAGAAATATTGAATCAAGTAATTCCAGTCTTTTTAATTCTTTGTTATTTATAAGTGACAAAGGTAAAATATTAGGAAAACATCGAAAGCTAATTCCAACTGGTGGAGAAAGATTAATTTGGGCTCAGGGAGATGGGAACACATTAAATGTTTTTAATACATCGGTGGGAAGGATAGGTGGATTAATTTGTTGGGAAAATTATATGACTCTTGCGCGGCAGGCTTTATATAGCTGGGGAACTCAAATTTTAGTGGCACCTACCTGGGATAAGAGCGAGAGGTGGTTACGAAGCTTACAGCACTTTGCGTGGGAAGGTGGAATGTATGTAATAGGTTGCTGTATGGCTCTGAAAATGAAAGATATTCCTGATCGTTATGAATTTAAAAAGCTTTACCCTGAGGGAAGAGAATGGATTAATCCCGGCAATAGCTGCATTATTAGTCCTAATGGTGAAGTCATCGCCGGGCCATCTGAAATGAAAGAAGAAATACTTTATGCTAAGATAGATTTAAATGAAATAACTAAATCTAAAAGAATGTTTGATGTGGCCGGGCATTATTCAAGACCTGATGTTTTTGAATTCAGAGTAAATAAAACCGGGTAAGACTGATCATTAAGTTTAAATCAATTTTATGAATAAAGTTAAAAACTTTTTAAAATCCCCGCACATTCAAATTGCACTTGCAACAGGTTTAAGTATTGTGGTTATGGCTTATTTTTCTAAACGTGTTCTAACCGAACCAATAGGTTATCTGCCAATGGCAATACCGCCATTTATTGCTTTGATCTATGAAAATGTTTTGAACAAACATAAAAAGAAAAAAGCTGCCACAGCCTGGTATTGGGTAATAGCAATTTTTGTTGTGACTGCTTTGATAATTGTACTTCATTCTTTTTAGATAAATTTTTAGATGTTTGTTTACCTGTTCTTCGGTATTACTTATGCTTTGGCTGCTGCTATCCAGCCGGGACCATTCCAGACTTTTATAATTTCAAAAACTTTAGAGACCGGCTGGAAGAAAACTCTGCCTGCTGCATTTGCACCAGGTACTCAGCGACGGACCAATAATAGTGCTTGTGCTTTTTATCCTCTCCAAGATACCACCGGAGCTGATAAGATTTCTTCAGATAGGCGGGGGACTGCTACTCCTTTATCTAGCTTACAGTTCGTTCAATTCTTTCCTTAATTTTGATAAGCTTAATACGCCGGAAGAAAATAAAACCGACAGCACTTTGCTGAAAGCTGTTCTGGTAAACCTGCTTAACCCTGCACCTTATATAGGGTGGAGCTTAATAATGGGACCTATGTTTATAAAGGGCTACCAGCAGAGTGCAGCAAACGGCATATCATTAATAACCGGTTTTTATATTACTATTGTTCTCGCACAGATGGGAATTATTCTGCTCTTTGGATTGGCAAAAAACCTGGGGCCAAAAGTTACGCGCATTACTCTTGGTATTGCTTCTGTTGGTCTGGCAGGATTTGGGGTTTATCTTTTATGGCAGGGTGTGTTTTTAGAATGATATGAGTGGAATGTCTATCATTATTTTGTTGATGCTTTTTTAGTTTTAAGGTATGTTGCCATCATATGAAAAATGTAATAGAAAATTGAACTGGTTATTCTGGGCTCCGTTAGTTTGTGCATGCTTTCATATCTTCGAAGAGTTTGTATATCCCGGAAAATTCAGAGAATGGTATACGCAGTACAAACCAGAAGTTAATAAAAGCATCTCCGTAAGATTTCTCATCATCATAAATGCTGGACTATTAATACTCTGCTATGATATTGGTGCGCTGAGACAGAGTTATTGGGGTATGATTTTATGGTTTGGGGTTATGGCAATGTTGGCTGCAAACGGTATCTGGCATTTGAGGGGTGTTTTAAAAACTAAGAGCTATTCGCCCGGTGTGATTACCGGTCTGTTATTATATGTGCCGTTAACGATCTATGGTTACATTTATTTCCTATCAACTGAGCAAATATCTTTTCTTACAGTACTTGTCGTTTTTGTTATCGGTTCGTCATACCAGTTATGGTCAAATATGATTCACCGGTTAAGGATGAAAAAAATAAGCACATAAATTTTTCATTTTTGTTTTAACTTTAAGATACATTTACAGCTAAATGAAGATGGATAGAGTATGAAATTTAACAACCGAATTAAACTTGTATTAATAACTCTTACGCTAATCATAATCTCTCTCCCCCTCGCATTTATTATTACTGTATTTACAAATCCGTTTTGGTTGTGGATTGAAAATACTTTTTCAATTGAGTCCGTGGGTCACTCAGGACCAGCTGAGTGGTGTTACATAACAGTATATTTACTTCTGATCTGTGCGAGCGGACTTTTCCTGCTAAAACTCAGAAATCGAAAAACAGAATAAACTTTATAAATTATTTTTAAAGATAAATGGAACCATCGGGCTTAATAATATTTAGTATCATCAAGTATGCTGGGTATTTTTTATTCTTCAAGATATTCAACACCAGGGAAAATTATTATAATCCGTTTCTGGCAGCTTTAATACGTCTTCTTGCAGGTTTAATAATTGGATTTGCCATCTTGTATTTTTTTAATTCCGGCAGAGAAGAAATAATAAGTATTTATTTTACAGCAACGCTAATCGGACGGATAATTATTTGGTACTCACTGTTGCGTATTTTTTATAAGAATATAAATAGGAAAAGATTATTTTGGGGTGTTACCTCCGGGGTTGCATTATCATATATTTTGGATATTCCCGCTATAACTGGTTTGTTGTTTATTACCGGTGGAATATGCTAAGATTGTGCTATGCGTTTTAATGCTTGATGTATTTTTGATTTTACTTTCAGTTACATTTGCAGTGAAGTAATGTATT
>CAVUWN010000003.1:0-363348 GCA_963745185.1 uncultured Ignavibacteriaceae bacterium | reverse complement strand
GAACCGTTACGCACAGTTTCGGTATTAACACGATGGAAATCTCTTATCACACCGGTTATCTATTAAAAAACCTTAATTGGATAATCTCACCCGGTGAGCAAAAAGCTAAAGTATTTATCGAACCAAACTCACTTGCAAAAAATTTCCAGGATAAGAAAGTGCACGTGGAAGGAATCTTTACTCAAATACCGGGTGAAAAAATAAATAGTTACTCTTTTACAGCACCTTACTATGTAATATTGATTGATACCATTTACACAATAGAATAAATTATTATTAGATAGCACCAAAACCCGGTTTCCGTTTGTGACTAATATGTTTGATGCTTCTTGGGTTTTGAGTTAAGTTATATTGACTAATTATTAAAACTTGTTGTTATTCTTTAAAAACTCAAGGAACCATAGTGGCCAGAAGTGCAATAGCTTTAATTAATCCAGAATTGCTCTCATGGGCTAGAGAACATTCTAGGTTAAATTTAGATTTGGTTTCTAAGAAATCGACACTTAAAGTTGAGCGTATTAAAAATTGGGAAGAAGGAAAAGAAAAACCAACAGTAAAACAATTAAAAAAATTAGCTAAGATTTATAATCAATCCTTTGCGACTTTCTATCTACCAAAGCCACCTAGTTTAAAGATTCCTAAAATTGACGACTTCAGAAAATTTCCTATCCACGATATTCATGATTTGCCTTTTGAGCTTACGAAAGAAATAAATTTTTCTACAGATCGTAGAGAAATCGCAATAGAACTTTATAATGAATTAAATGAGGAAATCCCTAAGTTTACTCTAGTTTCGAAGATTTCCGATAATCCAAGAAATGTTGCACAAGAAACTCGCAAATTATTAAAGATAAAAATTGATGAACAAATATCATGGACTGATAGCAGAATCGCATTCAATTCCTGGCGTGAAGCAATTGAAAAAATTGGAGTATTAGTTTTTCAAAGTTCAGCTGTTTCGCTTGACACAATGAGGGGCTTTTCACTTTCCGAATTTCCCCTACCTGTAATAGGTATTAATAGAAAGGACGTATACGTAGCAAGAATATTTACTTTATTACACGAATTAGCACACATAATAATACATCAGGCTGGTATATGTGATATACATAGCGAATTTGAGAATGCATATTCAAAAAATATTGAGATGTTTTGCAATGAATTTGCTGGATCCTTATTAGTACCTCAAAATTCCTTTTTATCTGAGGTTCTTGTCAAAACTAAGATACCATTTTCGAGTTGGGATAATGAAGACATTGGTTATCTTTCAAAAAGATACCATGTCAGTCGAGAAGTTATTCTTCGAAGGCTACTCATTAATGACAGGATAACAGAATCTTTTTATAATGTTAAAAAAGAAGAATTTCAACAAGAATTTAAGAAAAAGAAAAGCGGAAAAGGTTTTGTTCCTCCAGCATTAAATGTCGTTAGTCTAAGTGGTAAGCCCTTCACAAATCTTGTGTTCGAAGCTCATCATAAAAATAAAATTACATCTTCTACCGTCTCTGAGTTTTTAGGGGTAAAATCTAAACATTTTGAAAAAATTAAACAGTTAGTTGGAATTTCATAATTGGATTTGTCTAAAGCAAAGTATGTTATTGATACTTGTTCCCTCACTGAATTAAGACGAACGTATCCATTCAAAATGTTTGCGCCAGTCTGGAACAAATTAAAAGAACTTGTAAATAGTGGAATTATTATATCTACCGAAGAAGTTTTTGAGGAATTAAAAATTAACGATGATGAAGTTTTCCAGTGGGCCAAGGAAAATTCTCAAATGTTTGTTCCAATAGATGAATCTATCCAAATACAAGTACGTGAACTTTTAAAAACGCACTCAAACTTACTTGATATAAAAAATAAAAGATCTAGCGCAGATCCATTTGTTGTAGCATTAGCTCTATTAAATAAATGTACAGTAGTTACGGAAGAAAAACCAAGTGGGGGTCCAAATAAATCTAAAATACCAGATGTGTGCAAGGCTTACAAAGTAAAGTGTATAAATCTTTTAACTCTCCTAGAAAAAGAAAAATTTAGCTTAGAATAATTTAGTAACTTAAATTTCATTATTGCCCCCATACCTTTCTACCTCCCAAAATTACTTGCCGGTGCAGTGATAGTAATTAGTTGGTAGTAAGGGTGAATGTGTGTTCGCCTTAATTTTTATTGTTTAATTAACAGTACCTCAGAGTGATAGGTTCTTCAGTTGCAATAATATTAGTTCAGTCAGTTTTTTCGCATCATCAAAATGCTCAACTGCAACCTGTAGATTTGCTTTATCTTTCAACAGAACAAAAATAATAGATTGATCTTCGGTTTTATTATGAACCACAAAAGCTTTATCTCCAAGTCCTTCAAGATTTTCAACCGTTGCTTCCTGTCCCAAACCTTTTGCTGTTTCAAGTTCATCTTCAGGGCTTGTAAAGGTTGAGGGCGGATTAAGCCAGACAGTCACAAACCTCAATATTATCATCGCCTGCAGGATCAAGTGTATAAGTACATCCCTGTGTACTTCCGTAATCACTAGTCTGTGCCGGCTTTAATGTTTTTGCTCCGAGTGTTTTAGCGACCAGTTCATCAGGGACTAATTCACAAACATTAATTTTTGAAATATCAAATCCTGATTGTTTGTTTTGTTCTTGTTGCTGCGGGGCACTCACTTTTAATTTGTTCTCTTCTGAGTTTGCGTCATCTTTTCCTTCGCCTGAACACCCCATAAAAATAAACAGGTATAAACTGATATTACAAAACGTAATAATGCACTTACCTATATAGTGTTGTTTCATCATAACTCCGTTAATAAGTTTTTATTTTAGCAGTATCATTTTTTTTGTTGCAATAAAATTGCCTGCTCTTATTTCATAAATATATGTTCCGCTTGGTAAGATATTGGCATTAAAATTAACTTCATAATATCCGGGTTCTTTAACATCATTCACTAATACCGCTACCTGTCTTCCCAGAACATCAAATATTTTAATAGTAACAAATTCCGGGGTGGGAATTGCAAATGAAATTTTTTGTACTCGGATTGAAAGGATTTGGAAAATTTTGTGAAAGACTAAATTCTTTTGGTAATTCTATCTCCTCTTCATTTTCCACATTCACGGTACCGTTACAGAAACGACCATTTCCGATGTATCCTCCGTTTATTACTATATTGGCAGCACAAACATCTGCATTCGTTCCGATATCAATTATGGTCCCTGCATCATAAACAATGCTGCTCTGGCCATAAAGCAATGATGCAGATATTATTAATAAGAAATAAAATATTATAGTTTTCATTGGTCACCTAAACTTACTTTTGTGTTTTCATTGTTGTTTGCTTCTAACTTTTGGATTTCAGTTGTTAATGTATTTTGCATATGTTCAAACTTAATCAGTCTGGCTTTTAGCTCATCATTTTCTTTTTTCAAATCCTGAATTGCTTTAACTATTATTGGCAGAAGATTGCCGGATGTTGCTTCCAGCTTTTCGGGGTTATCTTTCAGTACAAGGTTCAACCATTCTGCATTTTCTGTCGTTTGAACTTCATCCAATTCCTGTGCAATAAACCCTGCTGTGGGTTCTTCTTTCATTTTACTGCCATCAGATTTATTATTTGGATACCATTCTCTTTTATCCCAATAGAAAAGACGTGGTTTTATTTTCATTAAGAAATCAATCCCCAGATTTAAATCTTTAATGTTTTTCTTGTCTCTTGCATCAGATAATGAACTTATGTTTTGAACATTACAGCGAAGCGAAGTAACAAAAGTGTTGCCTAAAGTGATTTGATTTTGTACAGTGGGTGACGACGGATTTGCATCAATGCCAATTAAAGTTAAATTAGCCCCCGAAGTAACAATAGAACCTGCATTATATCCTAAGGCAGTATTGTAATTTCCATTATTGATTTGTAAAGAATGATGACCTACTGCTGTGTTTTGAAAGCCACTGTTATTTGCATTCAGCGAAACAAATCCGATGGCAGTATTTTCGTGTCCTGTCACGTTGGTAGACAATGACGCATTACCATAAGCAGTGTTTTCATAACCAGTTGTGTTATAAAATAATGAATAGGGACCATAAGCTGCATTTCCAAAACCCGAGGTATTGTAATATAATGATTCCTCACCCACGGCAGTATTTGAATTCCCAGTAGTATTTAGAAATAATGAACGGTAACCCAATGCAGTGTTATAGAATCCAGTCGTTAAACTTGATAACGCGGAATTACCTACTCCGGTGTTATGACTTGCATCATTATCGGAAGAATAAGTCATCGTAAAATTACCGGAGTTTATTCCTATAAACGTATTTTCACCATATGAGCCAGTTGGGGCAAAGTCATGAATAAATCTGTCAGTCCCTTTAAATATTACACCAAGAGATGGACTTGTCGTAACGGGCAAAGTGATATGTCCGTCGGATTGGCTGAGTGAGAAAAATGTGGTGGTCCCATCTTTAATTATAAAAGATCCATTAGTGCCAAGTGTGTTGGTTATGTCGTTTTGCGCAAAACAGCTTAAACTAATAAGAATAGAAAATAGTAAAATTGTATTTTTTTTCATTAGGGTCTCCTTACAGGTAATTAATTTTTATTGTTTTCATTTTTCACCTAAACTTACTTTAGTGATTTCATTATTATTTTTCTTTAACTTTTCAACCTCGGTCATCAGCGCACTTTGAGTTTGTTCTATAATTGATAATTCGCTTAACAAAGTAACATTAGTAGCTCTTAATTCATCATTTTCTTTTTTCAAATCCTGGATTGCTTTAACTATTATTGGCAAAAGATTGCCTGATGTTGCTTCCAGCTTTTCGGGGTTATCTTTCAGTACAAGATTTAACCATTCAGCATTTTCAGACATTTGCACCTCATCCAACTCCTGTGCAATAAATCCCGCAGTAGGTTCTTCCTTCATTTTACTTCCGTCTGATGTGTTATCGTCATACCATTCTCTTTTATCCCAATTAAAAACTCTGGGTTTTATTTTCATAAGGAACTCAATTCCGAGATTTAAATCGTGGATATTTTTTTTGTCCCGAGCATCCGAAAGTGAACTGATATTCTGTACATTACAGCGAAGAGATGTAACAAAAGAGTTTCCCAAAGTAATTTGATTTTGTACAGTGGGAGATGATGGATTTGCGTCAATGCCGAGCAGAGTTAGGTTAGCACCTGTTGTAACACCAACTCCTGCATTGTATCCTAAAGCAGTATTATAATTCCCAATATTTCTTTCTAAAGAGTGTTGTCCAACAGCTGTATTTTGAGTACCAGAGATATTATAAAGTAATGAATAGAAGCCCACTGCAGTGTTATAGCTACCGGTTGTGTTGGATTCTAATGACTTATAACCCGATGCAGTGTTTTGGTTTCCAGTGGTGTTGGAATTTAGTGAAAAACCGCCCACAGCACTATTATACTCACCAGTCGTATTGTTTTCTAATGAATTAGAGCCTAAAGCTGTGTTTTGGTTGCCTGTGGTGTTGGAATTTAAAGAAGCATAACCTAACGCAGTGTTATTTATACCTGTTGTATTGGAACGTAATGCAAAAGAACCCGACGCTGTGTTTTTGTAACCTGTCGTTAGACTATTTAAAGCTTTTAAATCCTGTCCCTGTGTTATAGCTTGCATCATTACCACTCACATAAGTCATTGTAAAATTACCAGACTGTAATCCTACAAATGTGTTAAATCCATTTGCGCCTGGTGGATAGAAGTCGTGAATAAATCTGTCTGCACCTTTAAATATCACACCAAGCGCGCTACTTGTTGTAACAGGCAAAGTGATATGTCCGTCGGATTGACTAAGTGAGAAAAACGTAGTCGAACCGTCCTTTATTGAAAATGCTCCTCCTGTACCAAGCGTATTTGTTATGTTGTTTTGTGAATATATTTGCGAAGTAATGAAAAAAAACAATATGAATTGTATAAATATTTTCATTTAAAGCTCCTCTTTAATTATTATTTGAAATTTGCACTTCATTATTTTTTCTTTTTATTTCTATTATCTCATTCTCTAATCCCTTAATTCTTTCGTAAAGCTCTGCTATTTCATTATCCTTTTCACTTTTTAATTCCTGGATGGCTTTAACCATTATTGGCAGAAGATTGCCGGATGTTGCTTCCAGCTTTTCGGGGTTATCTTTCAGTACAAGGTTCAACCATTCTGCATTTTCTGTCGTTTGAACTTCATCCAATTCCTGTGCAATAAACCCTGCTGTGGGTTCTTCTTTCATTTTACTGCCATCAGATTTATTATTTGGATACCATTCTCGCCTATCCCAATTAAAAACTCTGGGTTTTACTTTCATTAAGAATTCTATTCCAAGGTTTAAATCTTTAATGTTCTTCTTATCTCTTGCATCTGATAACGAACTTATATTCTGAACATTACAACGTAGTGAATTAACAAAACCATTACCCAAAGTAATTTGATTTTGTACTGTAGGCGATGATGGATTTGCATCAATTCCGAGTAAAGTTAAGTTAGAGCCGGTAGTAACTGCAGAGCCTGAATTATATCCTACTGCTGTATTATAATTCCCTGTATTATTTAGTAAAGAGTGATGTCCTACAGCCGTGTTTTGAAAACCGGTTGTATTGGTCGTTAATGAATTATAACCCACAGCTGTGTTGTTATCGCCAGTAGTGTTAGCATATAGTGAATAAACTCCCAATGCAGTATTCTGATTTCCAGTTGTGTTTGAACGCAATGAAAAAGCTCCTGATGTAGTATTCGATGAACCTGTCGAATTGTAATACAATGCGCTAACACCGGTAGCAGTGTTGTAATCGCCGGTTGTGTTGGAAAATAATGTCACTCCACCTACTGCAGTATTCGAAATTCCTATTGTATTAAGATTTAAAGATTGTATACCCACAGCAGTATTAAATTCACCAGTAGTATTAGAACTTAATGATTCGTCACCTACTGCAGTATTTTGATTGCCTGTAGTATTGGCGTACAAAGAATTTGTCCCCACGGAGGTATTTTGATCACCGGTTGTATTTGAGTAAAGTGCATATCCTCCAACTGCTGTATTGTAACTGCCGGAGGTGTTATTATATAAAGTATTTGATCCGATGCCTGAATTTTGATATCCTGATGTTAAGTTTGTTAATGCATAATTTCCTATGCCTGTATTATTTGTTGCCTCATAATTATTAGTCCCGCTCATTGTAAAATTACCGGCATATATTCCTAGGAAAGTATTATCACCAACTGATGTCGACGGAGTATAAAAGTGAAGCATTCTGTTGAATTCCCGATAAATCGCGCCGTTAGTTAAATTGAGAATTCCATCCTGCTGGCTTAATGATAACAATATGTTTGAGCCATCCTTAATAGTAAAGACGCCATTCGGGCCCAAAGTATTCGTAATATTATTTTGTGAAAAACCCAGTGGTGTAATACAAAAGATCAAAATATATAAACTATAAATTTTCATTTTATATTCCTTTAATTAATTATAATAGTTCTTAGTCCGTTGTTATTTGATAAGTATCATTTTTTTCGTTTCAATAAAATTTTCTGAAGCTAATCTGTAATAGTAAACTCCACTCGGTAGTTTGTTTGCATTAAAAGTAATATTATAGCTACCGGCAGGTTTTTCTTCGTTCACCAAAGTAACAACTTCCCTTCCCAGTAAATCATAAACTTTTAATAAAACCAGTCCCGACTCGGGTATTTTATATTCAATTTTAGTTGATGGATTAAATGGATTAGGATAATTATTTGAAAGAGAATAATATTTTGGGAGTTGATGTGTTTCGTTTACATCAGATATTGAACCACAGTAAGTTGCATACAGTCCACCAAAATTAATGTCACCCCACAAAACCAGGCAGTCATCACCGGTATTACCTAAAAAACCCACTTTAGAAATGAACGCAGGTTGGAAAACATTTGAAGTACTGATTCTAACAGGCCAATTCCAATTATTCGAACTCGAGTTTACCGATGTCGCGTACATTATTGAATCAGGAATCCAACCCGGGTGGTCAGTTGCCAGGCTATACGACACTCTGTAATTGTTTAAATCTTTCCATTTGCAATAAATATCTGGCCAGGCAGGTAAAGTTGTTATTGAACCAACATTACCTTCTATATAATATTGTGACCAATTGCTACCTTCATTATTTGTTTTAAACGAAACAACGTCCCAGTCGCCACTATTCTGGTAGTTCTGTGTGGCTATGACCATTAACTGTTGATTGCCTATGCCACCTGGTGCTACAATAGCAGAATTATTTATGTGATAACTGCTGCCAAGTGTGCCTAATAAAGTTGCACCGCTTCCTGTGAAAGATGATTTTGTTAGCCAAATTTTGGTTGAATCGGGAATGTTGGAATATGTAAACATCAGACTTGGATTATCACTGCCATCCCTGAAGTATGCAATATCCGTAAATAAATTTCTCCCCGGGTAACCATCTCCCGATTGCCAGAATACAGGTAACACACTAGCCCGGTAAGTAATAGTTGGAAGATTTGGGGTAATTGGTGTTGTTTGAAATATGTATGCAAACTTTTGTCCGTAAAACCAGTTACCGCCTGCACCTATTGAATCCATAGAACAAGCAATATAAATCCACGTAGTTGAAGAATCTGCACTGTTGTCTGAAGTGATATGAACATTATAATATTTTTCATTATTAGTCTGTGCCGGCCAGTTTACCGGTAAAAAACCAATTAATGACTGATCAATTCTGAAATATACAGCCTTGATTTTTCTGTGAGTTGTACCAAGATTTCCATAAGTATAAAAAATGTACAGGGCTTTTTGGCCCGATTTTTTTTCTACTATTTCAACATCAAGATTATCGCCCCAGAAAAAATCCGTAGTGGCAATAATAACTCTACCTCTAAATAAATATGAACCATTTCCTGCAGCTGAATAAATATCAAGAGTGTCACCACCTGCACCGAAAACTCCATGAGTATAAACAATCCATGCTCTGCCTTTGTCAGTTCCGGTTTGTTCAGTAGCGGTAGCAAATGAAATGGCATTACCGCTGTAAACCAGGTCTGTCTGACTTAAAATTTTATTTACACTGTTATCCGGGAAAATAAAAACTTGCCCATCATAACGTTCAGTTTGCTTTTCAATCAAACCATTATTTCGATTGAATTTTTTTAAGATTTCATTAAGTTCTCCTTGACGGGAGACATCGCCGCTGTTTTTTATCTTGATTATCTTGTTCAGAAGAATCTGATCTTCGGCAGAAAGCGGTTGGTCGTGTTTAAATTTTGTGAAGGTCTGATCCGGATTTTGGTTTATGCCTACCCGACCTGATGTTTTGCTTTGTGCTGCCGCAAATGTTGTAATCAAAATAAATGTTAAAACTGATATCAATAACAAAAGACATTTCATTTTATTTACCCTTATAATTTTATTATACATTAATTCTTCTTACTTAAGAAGCACCATTTTTTTTGATTCAACAAGACCGTCAGAAAATAATCTGTAGTAATAAACTCCGCTGGATAAACTACTTGCATCAAAAGTAATTTCATAACTGCCAGCAGGTTTTTCTTCACTTATAAGTGTTGTTACTTCTCTGCCAAGCAAATCATAAATTTTTAAAGTTACAATTCCAGGATCAGAAATTCTGAATTCAATTTTTGTGGATGGGTTGAACGGATTTGGATAATTATTCGAAAGTGAATAATTCTGAGGTAATTGATTTTCATTGTTCACATCCGAACTGACATCACAGTAGGTTGCATAAAGTGTGGATTCAAATTTATTGCTCCACAATACAAAACAATCGTTACTTGAATTCCCTATGAACCCCGTCTTAGAAGAGAATCCGTCATAACTGATAGTAATCGGATTATCCCAGCTATTAGCTATATTGCCTGCCGATTTTATCAACATAATCGAGTCAGGACTAAAACCAACATCCCACTTACCCATAGTATACGAGACTCTGTAATTATCCACATCATTTCTTTTACAGAAAATATCTGGTAAAATCGGTTGGCGATCTGTTGTGCTGGAAAATCCTTCAATAAAAGTTAAGTCCCAGTTAAATCCGCCATCCAGAGTTTTATATGAGACCAGGTCCCAATCCCCGGAATTGCCAAAATTTTGAATTCCGACAACCATCAATTGAGAATTTCCTTCACCTCCCGGTGCTGCAATTGCAGAAGATGTAATATTGTATGTGTCACCAAGCGTTCCGATAAATGTGGCTCCAGCTCCACCAATTCCGCAATCGGATAGCCAGATTTTAGTTGAATCTGGTATATTTGAATAGGTAAACATTAACCGTGCTATGCTATTTGTATTTTTATAATAAGCGATGTCTGTATTTAAAATTCGACTATAGTGATCGCCAGATTGCCAATACACAGGCAATACTTCTGTCCGGTAATTTATGCTTGGAGATCCTGGCTGAGTAGTTTGATCTATATACGCAAACTTTTGCCCATAAAACCAGTTCCCATTTGTTCCAACCGAATCCATCGAGCAAGCAATATAGAGCCAGGTCGAAACAGAATCCACGCTGTTATCTGATGTTACATGCACGTTATAATAATTTTCATTGCTTGTCTCACCCGGCCAGGATAGTGAAAATAAGGATGCTTCCAGTATATCAATTCTGAATTTTACTCCTCCGATTCTATGACCATTACTTCCGCCGTATCCATATATTGCATAAAGAACTTTTTCACCGTTTTGTTTTTCAATTATTTCAACATCGAGCGTGGATCTAAACTGGTCTAGTGAAGCAAGTATTGCAGAGCTGAAATAAGTATAATTTTCCCCGTCATTTGTATAATAAATATCCAGCGTATCCGGACCAGTAAGATAGAAGCCGTGAGTAAAAACAACCCACGCTCTACCCTTGTTTGTACCGCTTTGCTCGGTTGCAGTTGCGAAATTTTTAATCTGTCTTGAAAAAATTAATTTCGTTCCATTCAAAGATTTGTTTGATTGATTATTTGCAAAAATTATCTTGCCGTTATATTCAGCAGTCCCGGTCTTTATTAAGCCGTTATTCTGATTGAATTTTTTAACCAATTGGTTTAGCTCTTCAGTTTTTGAAGGATCATTACTGTTTTTTATCTCAGTGATTTGATTAAAAATAATTTGATCATTTGCAGAAAGCTGTTTGTCATTTTTAAATTTTGTAAATGTTTGGTTGGGGTTTTTATCTGCTTTTATTATACCCGAGGGTTTATTCTGTGCTAAAATTATAGCCGCTGAAATAATAATAATTGAAAAAGACAGCAGTATTAAACGACTTTTCATATTAAGTACCTGATTAATTGTTGTTTGAATTATGTTAAAGATAAAAGGTGAATTGCTTTAAGGTAATCACACAAATATGTGATTTTTGAAAATGGTTAGAGAAGGTCTTCTTTTAACGCTTTTGCAACCGCCTCAGATTTTGAATTGACATGCAGTTTCTGATATATACTTTTGATATGTGATCTGACAGTATCAAGGCTAATAAAAAGCAGTTCAGAAATTTTTTTATAACTATGACCATTTACGAGTTCTTTTAGAATTTCCGCTTCCCGTGATGTGAGATTTATTTCCTCTGATTTTTTACGCGAATTTTTAAAATAATTGAGTACTTTGTTAGCAATAACCGGTGACATTGGTCCTCCCCCAGCCATAACATCTTCAATTGACATTAGAATTTCCTGAAGTGAAGACCTCTTCAAAATGTAACCCGAAGCACCTGCGCGGAGTGAATCAAAAATCTTTTTCTCTTCTTCATAAACAGTAAGCATAATAATTTTTACTTCTGAATTATCCAAAATAATTTTTTTAACACATTCAATCCCGTTCATTCCCGGCATTGAGATGTCCATTAAAATTACATCAGGTAAATCTTTGTGTAACCCCTTTAGTGCAACCTCACAATTTTCAAAAACTGCATTCAGCTTAAACCCTGGTGTTGATTTAAGTAATTCCGCAATCCCTTCACGAATGAGTTTATCGTCTTCTACAATTACAACCGATATTTGCTCTGGATTCATTTTATAGTATTATTTAATTGCAGCATATTTTATTGAATCTGGATAAATAGTTCAATCACACAAAGATGTGAATTATTCCAGATTAATTTCCAGACTTATGTTTGTTCCTCTCCCTGGCGATGATTCAAAATCTAAAAGTGCATTTATATCTTTAGACCGTCGGATAATATTTCGCAATCCATTTCCCGATTTTACTTCAGAAGTATTGAACCCAACACCATCGTCTTTCACATTCAAAACAAGAACCTTTCTTCCGCTTTGCAGTGATATAGAAAAATTAATATCAATAGTTTTTGCAAAAGAATATTTAGCAGCATTTGTTACAATTTCCTTAAAAATCATTAACAGATTGCTCCTTATATCCATGGTCAGTGTGACATTGAAAACCTCTTCGGGGATATTTATTCTAACATCAATTCCTTTTGATTCAAGCAGTTTTACCGAGTATTCCCTTAATTTCAAAATCGCATCTTCAAGCCGATCATTTTGCGGGTTTATAGCCCAGACAATATCACTCATTTTATCGATGAGATTTCTTGAAGTGTATTCAATCTTCTCAAGCATTTCTTTGCTTTTTGAAGAACTATTATCGCTATTTCTTTTTATCAATTCAGAAAAAATAGCAATGCTTGAAAGGCTTGTTCCTATTTCGTCATGCAGATCGGAAGAAATTTTAGTCCGAAGTCTTTCAACCCGAATCTTTTGATTCATTCTTGATCTGTAAATAAGTATTGAAATAATTGAAGTTAAAAACAGTGTCGCTAAAATTGTTGAAACAATAAACCACCACCTTTGCCAGAAAGGCGGCAGAATGGTAAAAGAAAATACAGCAGGAGAATCGCTTTTTATCCCGTCTCCATTAATTGCATAAACTTTAAAAGAATAATCTCCCGGGGGCAAATGAGTATAGTTAACATAATTACGCTTAGTGGATTTTGTCCAGTTTTTGTCAAACCCTTCAAGGATGTAATCATATTTTATCAAAGATTCATCCTTAAAACTAAGCCCTGCAAAATCAATAAGTATTGTGTTTTTTGAATAATCAAGTTTTAATGACCTATGAATTTCAACAGGTGATGAAAAATATAAAGAAGATATTCTTTCTATGCCTTGAGGGTTTTCTGATGAAGGAAGCTCTCCATCAAGTAGGCTGACTTCTTTGAAAAGGATATTTGGTTTTATTTCTTCAACAGTGGCATTGTTAATTTCGTATGCAATAATCTGGCTATGAGAGTTAAACCACATTTCATTTTTATATTCAAGAGCAATGGCAACTTCTGAGCTGCTAATTCCTTCACTTGCACTTATACCAGAAAAGTGTTTGTTTGAGTATTTTGAAATTCCGTTTGCAGTTGTGAACCAGTAATTATTGTATTTATCCTGAATAACAGAAAAGACCCAGTTACTGTTCAGACCATCTTTTGTTGAAAACTGCAAAAATTTATATCCATCATATTTAAATGCTCCGGAGTAGCGTGTTCCGATCCAAAGGTTGTTGTCGTTATCAAGATTTAATCCCCTGATGTGCAAATCGGTTATTCCATCATTGGGTGTGAATCTGAATACGGAGTCTTCATAAATTTTAATAAGACCCATATCCCAAGAACCGACCCAAACATTTCCTTTTTTATCAGGAAATATTTTTCTTATGCTTATAGAGGAAAGTGCGTTCCTGCTTTCTGAATCAGAATAGTTCCAGTTGTGTTCAATTTTGTTTGTGAAATTATAAAGCTTTCCTTTGGAGATGTATGCAACCCCGGCTTGTGTTGCTATCCACAACCTTTTTTCAGAATCCAGATTTAGTTCATAGACAACATTGTGTGGGAGTCCATCCTTTGTAGTCAAATGACCTATCTTATTTTTGAATTTAAAATAAATTCCCTCTGGTGTAGCACACCATATTGTATCACCTTGAACAACAAAATCACGAATCAGAATTTCCGGTATGCCATCAGAAAGTTTTGTTGGTACCAACGAATAGTTTTTTACTTCAAATAATCCATGGTTTGATCCAATAATAAGCTTATCATTTATTATTTTTACTTTAGAATAGATTGTAGAAGGTTTGTCATAGTAAACAAACTTCAATTTATGTTCGGTTAGCTTGCTTGTTCCTTCAAGTGATCCGATCCACAGGTTTTTTTCTCTATCAGAAAATAAACAGACAATGGTCTTTTCAGTTAGGCCGCTGGATTCATCTATTATTTCAAATGACTTTGAGTTGTATTTAAAGAGTTTTCCATAACCACCGAATAAAAGACTATTATCTTCTGTTTCTAAAAATGCAATTACGATATTGTCAATTTCCGGATGTGAATTACTGAAGCTGAAGACATTATTATCTTTGAGATAATATAATCCTTGAAGTGTCGAAAACCATATTCTGTTTTCACTATCACAAAAAACTCTAAAAACAGGAGCGTCTGGTTTAAATAATCTAGAAGTTATTCTTCTATAATTATCATTTTTTTCTTCAATCAGCCCCTCTTCAGTAGCAAGGTAAAGCGTTCCATCTTTTTTGAATGCAATTTGGTTTATGCTAAGAGTGTCAAATTCGCCGAAGTGTTCTTTGTGAATCACCTTTTTTATTTTACCATCACCCAGTTGCCAGATCGATAGTCCTTTATCACTGCTTATCCATATTCTTCCATCGGGACCATTGATAATTGAGCTGATTGAAGGGGCAAGAATGTAATCCCCCTCTTTTATTATAGCCACAACAGTATCCATCTTAAATGGAGGTTTTTTGAACACTAAAATCCCTCCTCCTATTGTACCTGCGAGTATCGTTCCAGGATTTGGCTCATAAAAGCAGGTAACAACAGGAGCAGGATATCTTTCACAAGCTCCGTAATTATGAAATTCTGTTCCGTCATAGATGCTAATACCTTCAGCCGTTCCAAACCACATTCGCCCGAAAGAATCCTGGCAAATTGCTTTTATTGTCCCCTGCACAAGACCGTCATAGGTTGTGTATTTTTTAAAATAGTATGTCTGTGCACTACTAGAAAATAAAGGTGCGAGGATTAAAACGAACAAATATTTTTTCAAATTAAAGTTTCTGTCTTTTTAATATTTATGAACATTAAGAATTAATAAACAAAAAAATAATAGGTAATTAAGTTGATAGAAGCAATCAAAATTTTAAGGTTGGTTTAGTTTATTCTAACTGCAGAATTGACAAAAGCATCTGATGGGTATAAAAATTTATTTGCTTGTAAATAAAAAAACATTTGTGGTACGATATAAACTAAATTAGTGATCTTTATCCCACACTTATTAAGGCACTAAAAGTTAAATCTGCCGGTTCTATAAATAACAGCCAATGAACAACGGAGAAACCAGTAAGATAAATTTCTAACTAGATCACGATAGCAAAAAAAGCAAACCATACACGCATATTTTTAAAAGCCTTCGTCCTGTTGCCTTTTCTGTTAATGATGAAAGCAGGAAACCCAAAGGATTTTAGAATAACTAAATATTACTTTAGCAAAATCATCTTTTTAGTTTCTGTGAATTCACCTGTTTTCAAATCATAGAAATAAATTCCGCTTGATTGCGACCTGATTCCGGACAAGCCGGAATGACTGTTGAATTCAACCTCATAACTTCCTGCTGATTTATACTCATCAACTAAAGTTGCAATTACACTTCCAAGAATATCATAAACTTTAAGTGTTACGTAATCCGGTTCTGAAATCGAATAGTTGATCTTTGTTAAAGGATTAAATGGGTTGGGGTAATTCTGATTTAAAAAATATTCTGCTGGTTGATTAAATGACTCCTGAATCCTGGTTGCAGGTCCTTGAGGAATTATCTCTTCTACAATATCCACGGCAAACCCGGTACTATCAAATCCGCCCATAACCAGGAATTGATTGTTATACATTACATCCGCCATCCATGCTCTTTCATCCATCATTTCAAACTGATCTATTGACCAGGTATCAGATATAACATCGTATCCGAGTAATGTTCTGACGGGTGCTACATTTCCCTGGGGACTACCACCGGCACAATATATTTTATTATTAATAACTTCCATCGCACAGCGTGTAATCTTATAAGGTGGAATTGCTAATTGTGTCCATACATCTGTTGCGGGGGTGTATTTATAAAAAGTGCTGTCATAAAATCCCAGTATGTAAACTTCGTCCTGGTAAGTAACAGAGCTTAATGAATATCCAGGTGTTGAATTTGGGGTTTTTGTCTGCCAGGTATCATTAACCAAATCGTACTCATATACAGAACCGGTTGTGTTGAACAAATAAATATGATTATTAAGATATTCGACACTTACACCGTATAGTGCTGTGCTGGGACCTTGATTTAAATAAGTCCAACTTTTGTTTATAACATCATATTTTCTAACAAATCTTCCCCCAGATGGCCAGCCTGCAAATAAATATATTTCATCCCCAACTGAAACAGATTCCATGCCCCAAACATTATCATCGGGAATGCTGTCATGGAAACTCCAACTTGATCCATCAAATTTGTAAACTGTCTGGTAACGAATTGTGCCGGCCCAGCGGTTTGCACCTCCGAAAAAATATATCGAATCGTTCAGTACTTCTGCAGTTCCGGAACAAGTTGGAATTGGCAGGTTTGGAATATTTTGTGCAGAAGAAATAGAAATAAATAGGGTATACAAAAAAACAATTGTTCTTTGAGCAATTTTCATAATGCACCACTCAATTTATTTTGTTTGAGTCCTACAATTGAATTTATCAAATGCAAGCACCTGTTTATTTTAAGAGAACCATCTTATGAGTTTGAGTGAAAGTACCCGCCGTCAAAGTATAGAAATATATCCCGCTTGGTAGCGACTTGATTCCGGACAAGCCGGAATGACTGTTGAATTCAACTTCATAACTTCCTACTGATTTATACTCATTAACTAAAGTTGTAACTCCGTTTCCCAAAACATCAAAAACCTTTAATGAAACAAATAAAGCTTCGGAAATTGAAAAACTAATTGTTGTGCTTGGATTAAATGGGTTGGGATAGTTTTGATTTAATCCGAAAGAAATCCGTTCAACAGAATTAATCTCAACAATACTTGAAAACTGGAAACTGCCATCGTAATCGATTTGTTTCAGCCGGTATTTAAGATCGCCGTAGATGTTTTCATCAACATAAGAATAAGTCTGTGGTTCGGTAGTGGTTCCGTGTCCAGCAACAAAACCAACTTTCTTCCATTCAACTTCATTACCTGTATTGGACCGAAAAATTTCAAATCCCAAGTTGTTCGTTTCTGTTGCAGTTGACCAAGTTAAATGAATATCTCCCTCAGAAGCAGAAACCGTGAAGGAAGTTAGCTCAACGGGAACTTGAGAGATATCTCTTTGCCACAACCCATTGCTAGTTGCAGCAATAATTCTATTATCATATACTATCAGTTTGTCAATTTCATTCAGAAAAGGTAACCCTTCTCCAAAATCTTCCCAGTTAAGTCCATCGTTAGACGACTTGAACATAGCCGAGCCCCCAAACTTCAAGGATGTAACAAGTATTCCATTAATTCTTATAATACTCGAACTATAAGGATCAAGAGAAAGACCGGTATTTCTAATTTGCCAGCTTGAACCATTATCAGTTGATACGTACACTCCACCGATGGTACCAGCCCATAATTTTCCCGGTTCGGAAAGGAATGTTATCGTTGGCAAGCTAATGCTGGTTAAATCATTCCATGTTATTCCTAAATCAGTTGATATATATCCATTTGGAGAACTTAATTCTCTTGCTGCGAAAATCATTCCGTTATGGAAAGTAAAATTTTTTGCTCTGATACCTTCGCCCGTGGCATTTGTAACTGTCCAGTTTTCCGCTTTATCACCGGAACGATAAATGCCATTCCATGCGCCGGTAAATAAATTTCCATTATACTCAAAAATAGATTCACAAAATTCATAAAGTGCTCCCGGACCAATTGTTATTCCACTGCTTTTCTTTGTCCAGTTGTTTCCTAAGTTCGTGGATCTATAAATTCCATCAACTGTGGCTGCATAAAGTGTGTCGCCATCAACAAGAATTTCAAGAACTGATCTTGATTGTGGAGTAACAAGTCCTGTATTCATTTGCTGCCAGGTATTTCCGCCATTATCTGATTTGTAGACCCCGCTACCAGAGTGGGATAGCCAAAGAATTCCATCAATATTAATAATATTGTAAATGTAACCTGAAGGGGTAGAGGACATTTGCGTCCACTGTGCATTTAAATTAAAAAATATGCATACAATCAGTATTGCAATGAGATTTAGTTTAATGCGTTTCATAATTTAATATTCTACAATTCGTAATTAATTTATTTGCCTATTAATTTATCCAAACCACCAAGACCTGTCATGTCTATCTTCTGATAAGTTGGCGGAACCACAAATAAGTCATCACTCAAATCCATCGGTGTAACTTGAGTAACATTATAAACACTCGTCTTATCATCCCGTTTACTATGCTGTGTTACCTGCAAAGGGAAATAACCTGCATCCACAATTTCCTGCTGCCAGTTTGGCATATCCTGTTGTGATTCCATAAAAAACATAAAAGCTCCCAGATCTTTTGTCATCCAGGCTTCACCACTCAAATCCTCCTGTTCGAATACAAATTTTTCACACTCATGCCCCAATATTGTTTTTGTTTCGCCGGTTTTAGTAACGCTGCCAGCACCGCCCATACTTAAAGGCATCATTTGTGACTCGATATACATTTTTTCTTTATCCATTAAAACGTACATCATAAGTTTATTATTATCGAAAATAATCGTACCCCCTTTATCGGGCATTTCCATACGATATTTTTTATCCTTTGCGAAATAATCCATCTTCTGAGTCTTTCCATCCTCTTCAACATTAAAAATCACCTTGCCTTCAAAATTATCCTGCGCAAAGTGTGTTCCCACAGAAATGAATAAAATTATTATGAGAAGAATTTTTTGAACTTTCATTTGAACCTCCAATTGATTTTGTTATTTAAATATTATTTTCATTGAAATTAGTCGTTACCTGTTTTCAAGTCGTGCAGATTAACAATATTCGGAATAAAAAACTTCCCGAACCACCAATCTTTAAATTCTTCGGGTATTTCAGTCTCTCTAAGTTCTTCCTCGGTTAAATTAGCTTCGATTGCATTCTCAACAATATTATTAATAGTATTTATGTAATTAATAACTTCATCCATATTCTTGTTAGACCCTAAAGGACCGTGTCCAGGTACAATTGATTTCGCATTCAGCTTCTTCAAATCTTGTAAGTAGCTGATCCACTCTTCGGGAAATCCATCCCCAAGCCAGGGATGATGATCTACAAATAATATATCGGTGGCAAATAATATTTTTTCTTCCGGTAGCCAAAGGACAATATCACTTTCTGTGTGACCTTTACCTTCCGTAAAAAGAATTGCTTCTCTTTCAGATCCTTTAATAATTAGCGTATCCTCCATAAAAACATTTGGTAATGTTATTTTATAATTACCTTGTGATTCTTTTATTGCCTGATAATAGCCCATCCACATTTTTAGTTCTTCAAGTTTAAGTGGGTTAGTTTCTTCGACTAGCTTCTGTTTTGTAGTTTCTATTCTATCGTCTATTACTTTCGCTTCCCATTCTAATTCTTCTGGCTCTGTTTCTTCAATTAATTCGGTGGTTCTCTTTGTTGAAATTATCTCTGCATCAGCAAAAACCTGATTGCCTCTGATGTGATCATTATGAAAGTGACTATTGACAACATACTTCACCTCATTACCCGTCAATTCTTCTGCAGCCTTCTTTAAATCTTCTGCCGCCAAGGGAGAAATAAAGCAATCAAAGACCAACGTTTCATCACCCAAATCAATTATTCCAGAGTTACAAATTGCATAACCGCCGGTTTTATGTATAACTGCATAAACACCCTTGTCTAATTTTTCAATCGTAAAATGTTCAGAATCAAAGGACTGTGCTAAGCCGATATTGGCCAATAAAGTAATAAAAATTATTGATTGAATGATTTTCATATTAATCCGATATATTAATGATTGTTTACTTAAGCAAGATCATTTTTTTTGTCTCAATAAAATTATCTGATTGTAGTTTGTAGAAATAAATTCCACTGGGAAGATTTACTCCGCTCCAATCATATTTATAATTACCCGCACTCAATTCTTCAGCAACCAGTGTTTCAACTTCTTCTCCTAAAGAATTGAATACCTTAAGTGAAACAAATGATGCTTCAGGAATTGAAAAATTTATTGTTGTACTTGGATTAAACGGGTTGGGATAATTTTGACTTAGAGAGAAATCCTCGGGTAAATTATCAATTTTTTCAACAGCATCGTTGATTGCTGTGTTCCAGCTATAGCCGTCAATATTTATAACACCCGATGCAGGAGGATTCGAATCCGATGCATACAAACTAATACGCGCACCCTCTATTGAAACGAAATTATAGTCAACTTTAATATCTGCCCCTTCTGTTTCAACATATCTTAATCTTAGTGCAACAAAACTAGCACCTCCCGGCAATGTCATAGTACCATATGCGTCAACTGTAACATCAATTGAATAAGTCGATTGAAATATTGGGGTGCCATTAAGCGCACTGGTTTCAGTAATAGTCTGCGTCCAGTGTGTGTTATAAGTTAAAGGGAATACAGCGTCCTGGCTGGGTGGATTATCTTTTATGGTGAAAAGATCTGATGGTTGTGAGGCTACGACAATTGCACTGCCCATAAAACCAAAAGATCCATTTAACTGTGAATATCCCCAGATTTCTGCTTGCTCACCACTATACAGCCCCATAGAGTGAAGTGCAATATCTGCCCCGGGAAACTCACTTATATGTGGAGTTGTTGCAGGATCAACACTCGTAAGAACAGTGCTGGTTCCATTCTGAAGTGACGTGAAATCCCAGCTATTACCACCTCCGGTTGAACCAATATCAATTGTTGTCGGCGAATCACCCTCATGAACAGTTGCCGAATTACCAACGGCTAACTGGTTTGCAAAATCACTACTCATAAATGTCGGCTGTGCAAAAACAGAACAACTCAGTAAGGATACAAAAAGAATTAATTTTTTCATTTTCACTTTTCCTTAATGTTTATTAATAAATTCATTGTAGTTATTATTCTCTTTTTATTTTATGAGAATCATCTTCTTCGTATCAACAAAATTTTCGGTTTGCAATTTGTAGAAATAAATACTACTTGGAAGGTTTGTTGCATCCCAATAGTACTTATAATTGCCAGTATTCAACTCTTCTGCAACCAGTGTTTCAATTTCTTCGCCTAAAGAACTAAAAATTTTTAGTGAGACAAATGCTGCTTCGGGAATCGAAAAATTAATCGTTGTACTTGGATTGAATGGGTTGGGGTAGTTTTGATTTAGAACAAAGTTATCTGGATTTGCATTTTCGTTTTTAACACTGACCGGGTCCCCGCCGCCGTCAGTTGTTTTTAAAAGTGTACCATTAATTCCCCCGGCAAAATGTACACTGTTTGAAGCAGCAAAGGCACAGAATAAATTCTGAGTTGTTGGACTTGCCTGCTGAAACCAGCTAGATCCGACATCTGTAGATTTTAGTAAGGTTCCATTGTTCCCACAAGCAATCAGCCAATTTGCGTTTTGTTTGCTCACATCAATCGAGAGTAAATCCTCAGTAGTAGGTGTTGTTATGACTGACCAACTGTCACCACCATCACTTGATTTTATAATAGTGCCATTTGAACAAGAAGCGAATACATATCCGGTTGGACCGAAGCTAAAGCGATAAATTTCTTCTGTTGTTCCGCTGGGGATAGAACTCCAGGAAACACCTGCATCAGTAGTCTTAAAAATTACTCCATTTGTCCCGCCAACAAGAGCAATTAATGAAGTTCCCGATCCTGGCCCAATACCATCATTTAAATTTTCGTTTGTTGGTACTGTTCGTGTTGCCCAATTAGATCCAAGATCTGTAGTATAGTAACAACTCCCCGTGTCTCCTACTGCATATGCAACACCACTTCCCCTGGAGAAAACAGATTTAAAGTTTGCCGTAGTCCCTGGATTTACTGAATCCCAATCTATTCCAGAATTAAGGCTTAAGATTACTGTTCCAGAATCTCCCGCAGCCCAAATCTGGTTGCTGGCGGGTTGATGCATTTTTCTTAAATTCTTGTTAGTGCCTGTATTTAATTCAACCCAATTTTCTCCCTGATCACTCGATTTCATAATCAATCCTTTGTTCCCGGCAAGCCAGTAATTATTTGATGGTCCCTGATTTATGTCATTAATTGATTCGGAAGTTACTCCGGGCAGTATATACCATCCGGTTTGTGCAAGTGAAATAGAAAAGGGAAAAAAGAAAAGAATAATTAGAATTAGTGAAAGAGTTTTCACAATTCGCCTCCTCATGTTTAACATTCTGGGTTTTATAATAAGGAATAATTGCTAATTGTGCAACAAGAGCGATCTATGAAATGGTAATTTGAGGTTATAAACAGAAAATCCCCGCTTAATTTCTTAACGGGGATCCTCAAATCATATTTTAAATAGTTATTTAAGTAAAATCATCTTTCGCGATTCTACAAAGAAGCCATTACTTATTTTATAAATATATGTACCGCTGGAAAGCGAGCTTGCGTCAAATACTTTTTTGTAACTTCCTGCCTCTTCAAATTCATCTACGAGTGTTATAACTTTTTCACCTAGCAAATTGAAAACTTCGAGTGTAACATTTCCTGAAATTGGAAGTGAATAACTAATTGTAGTCGTAGGGTTGAAAGGGTTCGGATAGTTTTGATAAAGCGAAAATGATTCCGGTATTTGAGTAACTTCATTTTCTCCTTCAACAGCCACGGGTGACTGATTAATTCTTCCATAATAGACATCTTCTTCTCCATTGAATGTACCGCACCAGGCAATAGATGCACCATCATTATCTGAAATCATATCAAAATAATCACCCATTTTATTTTGCTGAGGCCAGCCAACATGCGGGTCAAAAGATTCACTCAGTCTTTCATTTTGTGACCAGGTTAGTCCTGCGTCCATTGAGAAGGAATAGTAGAGTGAAGACAAATAGGTTCCGGGATCATCACGCGTGTCCAGCCAGATTACATCAATGCGACCATTGGGTGCAACAGACATTGTCCCAAACCATTGCCAGGCAGATGTCACCGAATCATCATTGATTCTAATTGGCAAACTCCAGGTATTTCCTCTGTCAGTGCTACGGATAAAATTCACATCAAGTGGGTCTGTGCCTGGCGGGTTAACCGATGAAAGTACATAAACAGGTACTATCACCAGATGACCCGAAATTATCACAAGCAACGATAGTTTGACCAAGCAATCCACCCGGGTTTGGTCCGGCATAAGCAGAAAATTGTCCGCCCAAATCTAACTGAGTTGAATATTCAAAAAATGGTATTGCCTGTGAGTCGGGTGCATTTGAAGATCTTGCAAAAGCAAACTGATTGTTATTAAATGAGAGTCCGGCAGCATACAATTCTCCATCTACTCCAACTGCTAGTGTTCCTCTTCCAGGATTCTGTGGAACGTTAACCAGGGGCTGAAAGAAATTTCCACCATCAATTGATCGTGTCATAACAATAGTAGTTGCAACATCATTTCGTGAAAAACAATAAATATTTCCCTCACCCGAACTTGCTGTTCGATCGATCGTCAACCAGCCCTTATCTCCTCCATACGCAGGAACTGATCCCATCCAGGTTGCACCACCATCAACGGAATTAAACAATTCGCAAGTATAACTACCGGATGTAGAAAGACTATAGTAAAAAAGTTTGCTATTTTTGTTTGCACCAAGCACCGGATCAGAACGGAAAATTCCGGGTTCAATATTGCCGGGAAAATTCCAGGTCTGACCAGCATCCGTGCTGTACGCATAACCTGCCTGCCGGAAATCACTGCTGATTGTATCAAATTGTCTCCACCCGATTGCCATATTATTCGGGTTTGCGGGATCAATAGTTAATGATGGTTCATTAGCTGCATCACCAACAATGTTCTGTCCAAACTCATCAGCATTAACCTGCGCCGCAAAAAAATCTGTTGAGGAAATTCTGTATGCCGGTGATCTTAGTTGTTGATCACGTTGAACAGGTATGTAGGCATCATTTGGAATTTCGTCAAGCCGTTCAAATTCCCACGGCATTATTTGCTCTTCTTGTTGTTCATTTTGTGCCAAGGATTTTGTTGAGAAAACTAGCAGGCTGATCACTGTAAAATAAAAATATAGAATGCCGGTGTTTATAATTCTTTGTAAAATATTTTTCATAGATAGGTCCTTTATTTGGATATCATTTTGTCTGATACCTTTTTGTAGGGCGCAATAATAATTATTAAGTCTACAGATTTGTAATCCGATTTTCAAAATGGGTAAATTCAATATTAAAAGCAATGATTAGATAAGGAATTACTTAATTCAGTTCTTAATTATTGCGTTAATAAGCAAAGGGCGAACCTTCGGCTCGCCCTTGTTTCGTAATCACAATTAACGTCACTTCATCAAAATCATTTTTCGGATCCTAACGAAAGAACCGGCATTTAGCTTATAAATATAGGCGCCGCTCGAAAATGCATCTGCATTAAATGTTTTCTTGTAACTGCCTGCCTCTTCAAACTCGTCCACAAGTGTTACAACTTTTTGTCCAAGAACATTAAACACCGTGAGCACAACTTTCTCAGCAGCAGGAATAGAATATTGAATTGTCGTTGATGGATTAAATGGATTTGGATAATTCTGAGAAAGAGAAAATTCAAGTGGTGTGAGTATTTCAATTTCTACTATGTCAGAGAATTCAAAACTGCCATCATAATCAATTTGCTTCAGTCTGTACTGGTATTTCCCCGCTATTAAATTTTCATTAATGAATGAATAACTATTTTCTTCGGTTGTTGTTCCATGACCTTCTATAAAACCAATTCTTTCCCAGTCAATATTCTTTCTCTGAACTTCAAAACCGGAGTTATTTGTTTCCGTTGATGTTGTCCAAGAAAGTGTTACTGTGTTGCTATTTGATTCCGCACTAAACGAAACAAGTTCAACAGGAACCCCCGGTAGGTATCTTCTCCATACTCCGTTGTAGTCAGTACCTGCAAAAGAGTAACTTTCATTAATTGCAAAGGCCTCTACCGATGCATTTTCAAAAAGTCCTTCGCTGTAAGGAGTAAAGTAACTTCCATAGTCGTAGGATACATAAATCCAGTTTGGATCTAAGTCTGTGCCGAAGAGAACCATTCCGTCTCCAACAGGTCCGATTACGAAAACAGATGCATCAGAAGGCAGTCCATTACAGACAAACCACGTACTGCCATAATTAGAAGTGTAACGGGCACCAGTGAAAAATGATCCTGCATAAGCATAATTATTCTTAGCAGCTACATCTACATAATCCAATGTGCTTTGAAGTGAGACTGACCAGTTAACACCATTATTAGCAGAACTATAAACACCATATGCAGTTGGAATTGCAGCGTAAACAAAATTTTCACTAGAGGCGAGACTTTCTACGCTGTATGATACGTTTGTAGCAAACCAATTGTTACCTCCATTTGAGGAATAATAAATACCATCATCAGTACCTGCAACTAGATAATTTCCGCTTGCAACAAGTCCTTTAATAAATGCGGTACCTATAGGAAGACCATTCCCACATCGGATCCAGGTCGCACCTTCGTCAGGTGTCTTATAAACAGTTGTATTAAATTGAAGGAATGCACTGATGTACAGCGTATCTCCTATTTTACACAAATCCCATACAGTACAGTAATTAACTGTATCATTTGCGCCGGTAAGTTTTATCCAGGAATCACCATTGTCATCTGTTCTGTATACACCATCTCTGGTTCCAGCATAAATACTGGATCCACTTTCAAGCAAACTAAGAATACTGCATCCAGCAGGAAAACCAGTGTTGGATTTATTCCAGGATGCACCATCATCCACAGATCTGTACATCCCCACATAATGTGATCCTGCAATTATTGTTGATGCATTTGTCAAGGTAACTGCTCGGATATCTTTGGGTCCCATGCCTTGGTTTGCTGTAAACCATGTGTTACCAAAATCGGTTGATTTGTAAACCCCGTCGTAAGAAGTTGCAATAAAAATTGTTGATCCCGTTGCCGTAATCGAATAAATATTTACAATGCTAGAGGTGAAATAAATATCAATGTTTGTAAAAGTATTTCCGTTATCAGTAGACCGGTAGATTTCATTTCGAGCACCTACAAATATCGTATCTCCTATGCAATGAAAAGAAAAAATACTTGCACCTGAAAGTGCTTGAACATCAAACCACGTTACACCATTGTCTGTAGTTGCATAAGTATTATTAAACCCAGAGACGAAAAGTTTATTCCCACTAACACACATTTCATCAACATAGTAGAAAGAACTAATTTCTGTCCACGTCATACCATTATCAGAAGAGCGGTAAAGTCCTAGCGAAGCAGCACCTGCATAAATATACGGATCATTAAAAACCAGTGATGTAATGAAAAGTGTGTTCCCGTTGGATGGTGGAACCCAGGTTATCCCCCCATCTAAACTTCTGTAAACACCTCCACCAAGTGTTCCTGCAAAGATATATCCCTGGCGACTGATGATTGAAGAAATTCCATAAGTCTCAATACCGGAATTTCTTGCTATCCAGCTAACTCCATCATCCGTCGAAATGTAAACCCCATTTACTTCGGTACCTGCATAGATAGTTCCATTAATATTAGTCAAAGTTCTAATTGCAAACCCTTCTGGACCGTTTGTTCTTGTCCACTGTGGAAATGTTTGAAAAGATAAAACCAGCATAAGAAGAAATGATAAAACCCATATTTTTTTTACACTGGCTAAATTGAAGTTGCTGCCTAACGAGGTGATAAAATTTGTAGACATAGGTATGTCTCCCTGATATAAATGATTAATAGTTATTTAATACATCTATTGATTAAATAAAAAAAATATTTAAAATCGTCCTGATTCTTGAATTAGAACCATATTTAAACCGATTGTAAATTATTTTTTTGTTACAACTTAATTAAACCATTCTTTTGGGAAATTTCATCACGAAATGGTAACAATTTTAATAAATTAAATTTTATTTTAGGCAATAATTAAGAATCTGACAGATTTGCCAATTGTTAAGTGACACACAAACTATCTTGCTTTTCTCCGTGTACTTTGTATTTTTAGTATAAAGATAAATATAGAAGAAAGGAGCTATGTTATGAGTAGCGATGATAGAACCAGTAGTTTTTTACTTGGAGTAATTGTTGGAAGTTTTTTAGGTGGAATGACAGCACTTCTTTTAGCACCAACAAGCGGTAAAAAATTAAGAAGAAAAATATCTGATAAAGCAGAAGATTTTTACGAGGATGCACAGGAGTATTATGAATCCGGAATAGAGAAAGCTGACGAACTTTACCGTGAGGGAAAGAAGAAAGTCTCGGACATTGTTGAGGACGCTAAACGAATTGTGAAGTCCCAATAAAAAAAAGGGCGAGTTTGTGCTCGCCCTCTTATATAAATATCAAAAACGAATTTATTTTTTAATCGTAGTATCTTCTGGTTTTGAACTTGGCACAGAAACATTAATATTTCCGACATCACCCATTTTACAGTTACCGTTAAAGTTTGCTCCAGCTTCAATAGCAATTACTTTGGATATTGCATCCCCCTGTAGATTCGCTTTAGCGTCGAGAACTAGTTTTTCTTTTGCTTTAACAGTTCCCGTTACCCTACCGCCAATTGTAATATTATCAGCATTAATTTGTCCATTCACTTTCCCATTTTCCCCGATTATTACAGTGCTCTGTGATGAAATATCTCCTTTCACTTCGCCATCCAATCTTATACTTCCACTGCAACTTAGCTTCCCTTCTATTTTTACCCCTTTGCTTATGACAGTAGCTTCTTCTGAGCTTCCGCTTTCATAGGTTGTCCCTTTTAGCATAATATGTTTCTCCTTATGATTATTATTTAAGAACTATTACTAATTAAGCATCATTCAATATTTAACCGCAGAATCTATAGAACGAAGTTAATTTTATTTACTCTAAAATTAACCTCTTTCAATCAGTAATTTACAGTACTCTCTCGTTTATTAAAATTCCCATTTAGTTGCATTTCCTTAGCATAAAATAGGCCGGTAGGCTTTAAGTCTTGCTTGTGTCAATAGTTTCTAAATGTATCAATTCCTTAAATGTTTTATTTGTTGCTTGAATTATAATTACTTAGCTTTGAACATCCTTCCCATAGCTCGGGTAGCAGCGCAAATTCTTTTACTTAAAAATTTCTGAGAGAGGGCATAACAAGGAGAGCGATCACTTCTTCTGGTGTACGGTGATTCTCAACCTCAATTTTTTTTCAGACTATTAGACAAACCAACAGAATCTGGTAAATCGTAATTTCTAGATTTGTCAATTTGTACTATAATCTGTTTTTAGATACTATAAATGAGTTTACTTGATTGCAGAGCGCGGTTAAGTTCGTGTAGGTTTTGCTTTCTCGCCGGGTAGTTAATAAAAATAACTTAATTAACAATATCTTATAATAATATAACAAGGAAAATATATGAAATCCTTATTCGCAGTTCTATTTTTATTCGTTGTGTTTCTATCAATGAATAGTTCATTATTAGCACAAAGTGCTCAGGGAAATGTATTTGTTGTGACAAATTTTGAAAGAGCTTTTACCGATGATGGCTCCACAAGGGGATTGGATTCGCTTTCTGCACTATACATGGATAAATGTTTTGGTTCAGATAACGAATACGTCGTCAGTTATAAAGTTCTTCGTCATTGGTGGGGACATGATAACCGGGACTTTATTCAGATTGTAGAAGTAAAAACTTGGGATGATGTAACAAAAGCTAATCAAAGATCAGGTGAACTATTTGAGAAAGCCTGGCCGACCGAAGCAGCTCAAGATGCTTTTAATGATGCATACAACAAATACTTTACAGGCAAACACTCTGATGAAATTTACAGTGAAGTAGTTGCACCTAAATAGCTTTCACAATATTAAACTAATATGGAGACATCAAACGATGTCTCCTTTTATTTTTATCATTTAGAAATGAAAGGAAGAACCATGAAACATTTTCTATTAACAATGATCATTTTTCTTATTGTTTTATTTACAAGCAGCACTTTCGCGGGGGACAAGGAAGATGTTCAGTCTCTTATCAACTCAACGGCTGAATCTTTCAATAAACATGATTTCAAAACTTACTTTTCATATTTTGTCGATGATAATACAGAGTTTCCTTATGTAGTATCACCATTAAGGCACGATGCGACAATGTGGAAAACTTTTATTGAGGGAACCGGGGCACTCGACTATGTAAATTATCATGGACAAGATTTTCAGATTCAAATTTATAATGGTAATTCAGCAGTAGTAACAAGCTATTACACTTTTACTTGGATGGAAAAAGATGGCCAGATGAATTACCAAAGTGGAAGAGCTACAATGGTCGCAGTGAAGCTAGGTGGAAAATGGCTTGTTGCCCATATGCATTTTTCAAAAATGTTTTAACATTTCGAAAAAACTAATTGGAAATAATAAGGAGGTAAGCTTATGTCACGTCTGATAATAACCAGTTTTTTGTTTTTAATAGTCACAACTTTTCTTACTTCAGGATGTCAGGAGCAAAAAGATTATTCAGAAGAACTAAAACCACTTATAGATAAATATGTTGAGGTTTGGAACTCAGGAAATGTAGATGAGCTTGATGCTATTATGAGCACTGATTTTGTGCGTCACGCCAGATCAACTTCTGCCGATGGTTTAGAGAACATAAAAAAATTAATTACGGGTAGCAGAACTGCCTTTCCAGATCTGTATTTGGTTTTAACTGATGAGATGTTTACGGAAAATAGATTTGCCGCACGCTTTTCTTTCACCGCTACAAACACAGGCCCCGGTCAATTTCCTCCAACAGGTAAATCTGTTGAAGTGTGGGGTGTAGTTATCGCACATTTTGCAGATGGTAAACTAACTGAAGAGTGGGTTGGATATGATAATCAATCATTTTTAGAACAACTCGGCTTTACAATGGTGCCGCCAACACAAGAGACAACTAACTAACGATTTAATAACTTATATATTCGGAGCAACAGAATTAAATTAAAAAGGCGAGATATACTCGCCTTTAGTTATCTATCTGAATTTTATTAGCTTGTTAAAATTTACTTTAACAATATCATTTTTTTTGTGTCAACAAAAGAATTTGATGTTAACTGATAAAAGTAAACTCCTCCTGTTAACCTGGAAGCGTCAAAATTAATTTCATAATTCCCTGCTGGCTTCTCTTCATTTACAAGTACTGCTACTTCGTTCCCAAGAATATCATACACTTTTAGATTAATAAATGATGATGTTGGAACTGAATAATTAATTCTTGTGCTTGGATTAAATGGATTTGGAAAATTTTGTTCCAGTTCAAAATGATTTGCGACTATCTCATCATCATTAACCCCAACTGGATCCTGAACTATGATGACGCCAGACATTCCTGAACCACCTGGTCCACCATGGGGCTCACAGTAATATGGGTTGTTTCCGGCAGCAGTAAAAGTATGAGTGTATTCCCACGGAGCTGGTGCCGCTGCTCCATAATAGAAACTATTATCATCAGCACGAACGTTATGTGTTCCTTGAATATTTGTCCACTTTACAATGTCTCCGGTGTTAATTGTCAAAGTCTGTGGAGTAAAAGAAAAATTTTGGACTGTTACATCGTGAGTTGTTTGTGAAAATAATATTGTAGATACCACAAGAAAAAGAAATGTTGTGAGTTTTTTCTGCATTTATTTTCTCCTTATTAATTATGTGATTATTATTTAAACAAGTATATAATAAAAGTTGTAAAAGAAAAAAATGGAAATGTCGGTATGTTTATATTTTTTTATTGGGGATTATCAGCGGGCGAGCTAAGCTCGCCCCCAAGATGTTAAAAATTCCTAATCGTCGTCAATCTCGCCACCATGGTCGCCAACCAGCACCCATTTGTCGCCCTTCTTCATAACTATATCTGTCCAGCGTCCCTTTTCTGTACTTGGTTTACCATCACTGCTTTCTCTAACCTGTGTGTAATAGTAATGAACGTACGCAAAGTTACCATTCACCCAGATACGTGAAGGTGTAATGAGATAATAAACCATCTTGCCTTTTTTAGTCCAATAGCTCAATGATTTCTGAACATCAGCTTTTGTGCTTGGTGCTTCGTTATCATAAGACCAGCCATTGTACGAATCATCGAAGTAATTCAAGAAATCCGTTGGATTGTCTGACAGACCAGCTTCCCAGTAAGTTTGAACCCCAGCCCAAACCTCTTTCTGTGCATCAGACCACTGCTGTGCTGAAACACTAGCAACAAATAAAAATAATGCTGCTATAGAAATACCAATCAGGTGTTTCAATATAACCTCCATAGTAATTTTAATTTATAAAGTGTTGTTTAAGTACTCTTCAAGATTGGTATAAAATTCTTATCAACCAAATTTAAACTACATCTTTAATAAAGAATAATTGCTTCATTTGGTTAAGAGTTGTTTTCCCCAATCGAAGTTTGATAATCCTCACGAAGTCTTTCCAAAATATTTTGATGAAGAGCTTCCTCACCTGATAGTTCTTTTAGTCCCTCCTGTGCCATTTTTCTTAACAGGCTACGATCCGTTTTACCGTTTTCCAGTTTAGGCATTGCCGGGAGAAAAATCAGTTCGTCCGGTTTTGCTACTGAACCAATTCTTTCAGTTACAAAATTTCTTAATTCTTCTTTTAGAAGAGGTGTTCCATCAGTCTCTTTCAAAGATATAAAAGCAACTATAGCATTTTCAATTATTTCATCTGGCCTTTTTACAACTGCAACTTCATTTACAGAAGAATGCATTGACAAAACTTTTTCTATCTCTGATCCACCAACTCTGTTGCCAGCTGTTTTAATAACATCGTCAACCCTTCCAAGTATTCTTATAAGCCCTCTACCTTCTCTAATAGCTGCATCTCCTGTAAAATAATTACCTTTAAATTTTGTCCAACAATTTAGGTCAGGCTGCTGCTTCTCCTCATTAATAGTTTTAAACATTGATGGCCAGCTGTCTCTAACAACTAGGTAACCACCTTCACCTTCTTTTACTGAATTGCCCTCGATATCAACTATATCTATTTCAACTCCGGGAAATGGACAGCTAGTATATTCCGGTTTTAAATCAGATGCCCCGGGAAGTGGTGAAATCAAGGTTGTTCCGGTTTCTGTTTGTTGCCATGTGGTGACAATGGGGCACTTGCCTTTACCGATATTTTCATAAAGCCATAGCCAGGTGTCTTTTTTAATTGTCTCGCCTTTTATTCCGAGCAACCTCAGACTTGAGATATCGTGTTTAAATACCCAATCACTTCCCAGTTTTAGTAATGCACGAACAGTCGTTGGATTGATGTGGAGAATATTTATTCTGTATTTTGAAATTAGTTGCCAGTATTTATCAGGTTCAGGGAAAATTGGAACACCCTCATAAAGAAAAGTTGTTACACCATTCAATAATGGACTGTAAATACTATATGTGTGTCCTGATATGGCGCTGATATCAGAAACTGTCCAGATAATATCATTCCCTTTCAGATCAAATATCCATTTTGCAGACAAATATGATTGAACCATATATCCACCTGTGGTGTGAAATATATTCATCAATTCTCCACCAGGTCCGTTTGTAAACATTGTGAAAAGCGGATGTTCGGATAGAAGCGGAACAGCATCACAATCCTGTGGGACGGTTTCAATTTCATTTTGCCAGATTATTTCCTTCCCAGAAATTGTCTTCAAATCTTCGGTTGATCTTTTGTAAACAATTATCTTTTCAACAGAAGTTTCGTTTTGTAATGCAGCATCAATCTTGGTCTTTAAATTTATCCGGCTTCCCTTTTTCAAAACGTAATCTTGTGTAATTACGTATTTACACGAAAGATTAATTATTCTTTCTGTCAAAGCATAGCTGCTCAAATCACTGTTCACGACAGAATGAACTGCCCCAATTCTGCTACAGGCGAGCATTGCAATAACTGCTTCCGGGATTACCCCCATATATATTATTATATAGTCGCCTTTACGAACGCCTGTTTTCTTCAATAAATTGGCAAATTTGCAAACCTGGCTGAATAATAGCTGGTATGTTAATATCTTGCTTTCACCGGATTCGCTTTCCCAGATAAGTGCGGCTTTGTTTCTTTTTTCAGTGTGTAAATGTTTATCGAGACAATTGTAACTTATATTGGTTTTACCGCCAACAAACCATTTTGAGTTGGCGCCTTTTCCTTGTTTAATTTCTTTCCATTGCTCAAACCAGAACATTTCTCTAGCTTCACCGCTCCAGAACCTTTCTTTATCCGCAACAGAAAAATCATAAACATTTTTGTACTGATTGTAGGAAGAAAAATGTGCATCTTCTTTAAATTCTTCTGATGCTCTGAAAATATTTTCCATAAACTTCTGGTTTTCGTAAACACCGTTTTTGTTTTTTTCGGTTTGGTCTGGCATAATATCTATAATTTGATTCTATATCTTACAATAAAAAATCAGATGTTGAAACAAGTGCTGGCAATTAATCAAAAATCAAACCTTAAAAAAATATTAAATTGCAAATAAAAAAGAATTTTTTCTGTAACTATGACTTATCATGAAAGGAGCTAAACCGATGCAAGAGTTATTAAATCAAACATACTTTGGGAACACCATAGAAGCTTATCTAATTGCTTTGGGAATCTTAATTGGCGGAATAATTTTAATTAAAATCTTCAAAACAATTGTTTTGTATCGTTTAAAGAAATGGGCTGACAAAACGGAAACAACCCTTGATAACCTGCTAATAAAAAGCGTTGAAAAATCTCTAATTCCTCTGCTGTACTTTGGAGTTTTTTATGCTGCTATTACTAGCTTGACTTTTAGCGAGCGTATTTCGAAAATTATTGAAATAGCTTCACTATTTATTACCACTTTTTTTATTGTGCGGTTCATTGCATCGTCAATTTTGATAACACTTACTTACTTTATCAAGAAACAGGAAAGAGGAGAAGAAAAAGCAAGACAGCTACGTGGAATGACGGTGTTAATAAACGTTTTCGTTTGGGTGATAGGTATTGTATTCCTGATGGACAATCTCGGCTTTGATATATCTGCTGTCATCGCAGGACTAGGTATTGGAGGTATTGCTATTGCTCTCGCTGCACAAACTATTCTTGGTGATCTGTTCAGTTATTTTGTAATATTTTTTGATCGTCCATTTGAAGTAGGGGATTTTATTGTTGTGGGAGATAAAGTCGGAACGGTTGAGTATACGGGTATAAAAACCACGAGGGTGCGTGCCCTAAGCGGTGAACAACTAGTTTTCTCTAACACAGACCTGACAAACTCGAGGATTCATAATTTTAAAAAGATGGAAAGACGAAGGGTTGTTTTTAAACTTGGTGTTATTTACCAGACCACTGCTGAGCAGCTGGCACAAATTTCAGAGTTTGTGAAAGAAATTATTGAGAAGCAGCCGGATACTGTTTTTGATCGTGGACATTTTGCAACTTACGGCGATTTCAGCCTGAACTTTGAATTTGTTTATTATGTGATCGGAGCTGATTACGTTAAGTATATGGATACACAGCAGAAAATTAATCTTGAGGTTTACCGGGAGTTTGAGAAAAGAGAATTAGAGTTTGCTTATCCGACACAGACGCTCTTTGTTACCAAAGAGGAAAAGGCAACTAATTAAAGAACGCAGAATATATGTCCCCAGAAAATTTTATATTTAGACCACTATGAAAAACTCAAATATCCCCAACGAAGTACTAAATAAAATTATCGAAGTGCCCAAGACAATCATAGAAGCACCGATCAATCTTCTTAAACAACTTACACCGAAAAGAAAAAAGAAGACATCGTCAAAAATTGGATTGCCTCCTGGCTCAATTGTATACCTGGGGGAGAAGAAGGTTGATAAAGTTACTATAAAAGTCACTGAGTACGATGAGGCAGGTGCCGAGACATATGAAATAAAATCTGTTGAAGAAATTGATCCTTTTACAGATACTCCACAAGTAACATGGATAAGCGTTTGCGGGTTGCACGAAACTGAATTTCTTAAACAGGTGGGAGAGAAATTTAAAATTCACCCTCTTGTACTTGAAGATATTCTTAACACCGACACACGTCCGAAAATTGAAATAACTGATGACTATTTATTTATTGTTATGAAATTGATGATCTTTAATACAGAACAAAAAATCCTGGAAACAGAACAGGTCAGCTTTATACTTGGTAGAAGCTTTCTGTTCAGCTTTTCGGAAAGAACTGATGAAATATTCAATCCGATAAGGGATAGAATTACAAGCCAGCTTGGTAAAATAAGGAAGAGAGGCAGTGACTATTTGCTATATGCATTAATGGATATAGTTGTTGATAATTATTTTCTTGCACTTGAAAAAACTGAAGAAAGGATTGAGCTGCTTGACGATGAAGTAATAAACAGACCGGACCAATCGCAGATACAAAGCATTTACAATCTGCGTAACCTGCTTCTTACAATACGTAAATCTTTCTGGCCTTCAAGAGAAATTGTAAGCCAGTTGATAAAAGATGATTCCGATTTGCTCGATGAAAGTATTGAGCCTTACCTGCGTGATTTATACGACCACACAATCCACATCAACGAAACAGTCGAGCAGCAGAGAGAAATTACTAACAGCCTGATGGAAATTTATCTTTCGATGATGAGCAATAAAATGAACGAGGTGATGAAAGTTCTTACTGTTATTGCAACGATATTTATTCCGCTCACTTTTATTGTTGGTATTTACGGAATGAATTTCCCGAATATGCCGGAAATGGATTGGCCGTGGGCGTACTTTGCTGTTTGGGGAGTTATGGTCACTGTAGTTGTTGTGATGCTAATTTATTTCAAAAAGAAGAATTGGTTTTAGATTGGCGAATTAAAAATTAAACCCCACCAGCTTAATTCCATCTATTACCATTCCTGTTCCCATAATTGCGAGTATCAAACCCATAATTTTTCCGATAACTAATATCAAATGATTTCCTAACTTCTTTACGATCAGTTCACTTGTTGAGAAAGCAATATAGGTCAACAAAATCATTACTGCAAAAATTACAATTACTATTGCCACCTCTAAAAAACTACCGCTGGTTATATTGCTCATTGCTGTTACAATTGTGCCCGGACCGGCAAGTATCGGAATCGCCAGCGGAGAAACTGCAATGCCGTCATCCGGTTCGATGTCCTTTTGTTGATGTACTTTTTGATGGCTTCGACTGAAGCATTTCAAATCCTACATAAAACAAAAGTATTCCGCCTGTGATTTTGAATGCAGGTATAGTTATCCCGAATAGTTCAAAAAGATATTTGCCCAGAACAACAAAGCAGGCAACAATCAAAAAGGCAGTTATGCATGCTGTCTTTGCAATTTTTTTTCTTTCGGCTGCATCCCTGTCGCCGACAAGTCCCAAAAACACTGGCGTGTTTGCAATAGGATTCATTATCGCAAAGAAACCTGTGAATACAGTTAATGCAAATGTTAAAAGTTCGTCTGTCATAACAAAAAAAGGTTAAAAAATATTTTCTAAATATTAATATAAATAATATGAGAATAAATCTCGTTTAACCAATTGAAATTAATATGTGCCATGTATAATTTTGCTGTGAATCACACATCTGTAATTTCTAAGTATGAAATTGAAATCACTTTAATAAAATAATAACTATGTCAAAAAAAGAATTGTCACCGAAACAAAGCGAAGAACTTCTCAAAATATTAAAATCGCGGGTTGAGAAAAACAAGAACCGCCATAAAGGTATTGAGTGGACTAAAGTACAGGCCAGGTTGGAAAAGAATATTGAGAAGCTGTGGTCGCTCAACGAAATGGAAAGAACCGGAGGTGAGCCGGATGTTGTTGGTTATGATAAAAAGACAGGCGAATTTATTTTTTACGATTGTTCAGCAGAAAGTCCTAAAGGACGCAGAAGTCTTTGTTACGACGCTAAAGCTTTGGCATCAAGAAAAGAATATAAACCAAAGGACAGCGCAGTCAATATGGCAACCACAATCGGAATTGAACTTTTAACAGAAGAACAATACCGTGAGCTACAGAAACTTGGAGAGTTTGATTTGAAAACTTCAAGCTGGGTAAAAACACCTTCTGATATCAGAAAACTAGGAGGGGCAATTTTTTGTGATAGACGTTACGACAAAGTTTTTACATATCACAACGGTGCTGAATCCTACTATGCTGCTCGTGGTTTCCGCGGATTACTAAAAGTCTAAATTTGAAAAAATGATAAAACCAAGAATAGAAACATTTAAAGAAGCAAAGTTAGTCGGGAAGAAAATGAGAATGTCTTTTGCCAACAATAAAACTGTTGAACTGTGGCGGAACTTTTCACCCAGAAGGAAAGAAATAAAAAATCTAATAGATCCCAATCGTTTTTCTGTGGAAATTTATCCGGATAATACTTTCTTTGAAAATTTTGATCCGGATATGGAATATGAAAAATGGGCGGCAGTAGAGGTAAGTAATTTTGATATGATTCCTGATGGTATGGAAAAATTAATTATCCCGGAAGGCTTGTATGCTGTTTTTCACTACAAAGGCAAACCCAGTGAGGCTCAGGAAGCATTCCTCTATATTTTTGGTACCTGGCTGCCAAATTCAGAATATAAAATGGATGATAGACCTTATTTTGCTTTAATTGGAGAAAAATATATAAGTGAGTCCACTGAATCTGAAGAAGAATTTTGGATACCAATAATAAGAAAATCGAATTAGTAATAAATAAAATTGAAAGGAGAGAAACCTATGTATGAAATGGCAGAGAAAGGTGCACGTGAAGCGGGAACTCCAATGGTAAGCTTTTTCACTCCTGAAGAAATATTAACTTTAGCTGATAAGGCAGGTTTTAACGAAACTAAAAGAATATCAACAAAAGATATGATAAAGTATTATTTTACAAACAGAACCGACAGTCTTTTACCTGCAAGTGGAGAAGTATTTCTAATTGCAACGATATAGTCAACAATACTGACTAACGTATACTCGAAAATTAATTACGCTCCTGAAGCCTAAGATAAAAATTGGAGGGAAGTTATGAACAAAGATAAAAAGGTAAAACTAGTTTCCCGCATAGCTGATGATTTATGGAACCGTGGAGATATGGATGCAGCTGATGAAATCATGGATGAGAAAGCGATCTACTACGGACCTCATATGCCAAATGGGAAAGGATCTCGTGAGGATTGGAAAAGAGCAATTAAAATGTATCGGTCGGCTTTTCCGGATTCCCATGTTATTTATGAAGATTTTATTGTAACTGAAGATACTGTTGTTGGCCGCTGGCATGCATCAGCTACTCATACTGGAGCCTTACCGGGTCTCCTTCCAACTAACAAACCAATAAAATTATCAGGAATAACGATTTATCGATTTACTGGAGGCAAAATATCTGAAGCCTGGGAAGAACTTAATATGTTAGGTATGTGGCAACAACTTGGTGTTATTAAACTTCCGTGATCTCATTAACATTTTAAATCTAATAATAGATAAGCTATGATTGAGATGAGCTTAAATTAGTATATCATCTTTAATAAGTAAAAAGTCAATAGGTTCAGAAAGAAAATAAAAATCCCTGTCAATAAAATTTAGCAAAAAAGTTCTTTGATTTACTGTCTTTAACTTAAACAACAATCAACCTGCCTACCGGTAGGTAGGTGCCGTAATATCAGTAAGGCTGCAGGATGGCAACCAAACCTCTTTTGGGACTTGTCCCACTGATAGCGAGACTGTTCCATTTAATGGAACTATTCCAGATATTTAATAGGCAAGCGCATTACTTCCCAATCCAGCGCAGCGGCTCAAAGCACAAGGATGAACCAGTTATGCGTACGGGCTTGTAATGCGCGGCCATTGTAAAGATTTAGTATGTTCTAATTCTTTACCCTTGAAAATATTGTTGTAGTTGGTTTTATATTTAAGAACAAAATAGACAATACTGGCTATTTCCTTTGCGATGATAGTCTTAGCTATTTGTTTGTTTTTCTTTCTCAACAATGAGTTGTGGTATTTACGGATTACCGGATAGTATTGGACAGCGTGAACAGCAGCATCAGAGAAAGCAACCTTGAGATATTTGTTCCCGTCCTTAGAAGAACGCTGCTTTGATTTACCACCTGAATTACGAGCAGAAGGAACAAGGCGGCAGTAAGAAAAGAAATTTTTAACATCTGCAAAACGATTTATATCGTCAACTTCCAAAAGGATAGTGAACGCATTCATCTTCCCTATACCTGGAATCCAGAGCAGACGTTGAATATCATCGTTAGGAATAAGAAAAGGATAAAGCTGTTTTTCAAGATCAAGCATTTGTTCATTGAGCAGAGCTTCAACTTCCGATAGCTGTTCGTATTGAAATTCAGGAATACCGGTCAGTTGAGTTGGAGAATCATAATTATATTTAGCAAGCAGAAGGTGCATAGAGTTGGTAACTGAAGTGTGGCGTTGAACTATTTTCAGTCTTGCACGAAGAGCATCACGAAGAGTGCGTTTATCATTAGAAATTTTATAAGCAGCAGGAATAAAATTCATTCTGAGAAGTTGAGCGAGAGTATGAGAATCGACTTTGTCAGTTTTAACCTTTGCATAAGCAATAGCTTTTACATATTTAGCGTGAGCAAGGACCAGAGGGATTTTAATAGAAGAAAGAAGATCGTTTAACCAGTACCAGGTCATGGTCGATTCGACTGTAGTTTGATGATCACCTGGAATTGAACTGAAATACTGAATAAAATTATGAGCTACGTTTTTAAGGTTTTCCTGTTTAACGATAGCTCCCGAAGAATCGACAGTTGTCAGGTAAGAAGAAAATTTATGAAGATCGATGCCTGTGTAATACATTTGATACCTCCTAAAGTTAAAGTTGTGATTGATGACAAACTTAACTTTTTACTTATTGGAAATATCAAGTACTTCAACCAAACCGCTTTGCATAACTGCGAGGTGCAGAATACCTTTGAATTATGTTTACACAGTAGCTATTTTGAATTGTAAGAACAATTGTTGATGCTGGTCGTCCAACAAATGCACGACAAATTGTCATCTAATAATTTATTTACGAAAGGAGACTAGTAATGTCAACAGTTGATGAAGTTCGTGAAGCTTCAAAAAAGTTCTATTCAGGGTTGAATCGTATGGCGAATGGGGAAAAAGATGCACTTGCAGTCGCATGGTCAAACAATGGATCCGTAACTGCGATGCACCCAATTGGCGGACGTGAAGTCGGTTGGGATGCCGTTGGAGGATCTTTTAACCAGGTGGCCGGATTAGCAACAGAAGGAAAGATTGAACTTAAAGATCAATTAATCAATGTAATAGGAGACGCTGCTTACGAATTGGGAATCGAAAAGGCACAATTCAAGCTTGCCGGACAAGAAATCAAAAGCGAACACCGTGTTACAAACATCTATAAAAAAGATGGTGGAACCTGGAAGATGGTTCATCACCATACTGATCTTTCCCCTGCAATGATTGAAGTTCTTCAAAAGTTGCAGCCAAAATAAAAGTATAATCTTTAACTTTCCTGACAGGCATTAAGCCAGAAAAGACTTCTCCCCGTTAGGCCCAATTACTTTCCTTTGAAATTAAAACAAACCGTGCATAAGTTTATCCGTCGCTTGTTTGCTTCACCCGCTTATTGCAACTGTCCTTTGGGAAAAATGTTTACCGCTTAAAAAGAATTGAAATGTTTAAGGCATTATTTTGAAGTATAATTAATGGTTATAAACTTTGTATCATGATCAATTAGAAGTTAGAAGTATTTGTTTTAAATAATTAAAAAAGGAACTCCATAATGGTTTCAAATGTGCAAAAAGAAAAAGCCGAACTGTTCTTGAAATATCATCAGGACAAAGAAATTCTGGTTCTGTTAAATTCGTGGGACATCGGAAGTTCTAAATTAATAGAAGCAAGCGGCTACAAAGCAATCGCAACAACAAGTATGGGAATAGCTGCCTCTTTAGGTTATCCTGACTGCCAGGTAATTACATTGTCAGAAATGATTGAAGCTATAACAGGAATCGTAAAAGCAGTAAATGTTCCTGTGACTGTGGATATAGAAGCAGGGTACGGAAATAATTTAAATGAAATAACTGAATCTGTTAAAAAGATAATTACAACAGGAATAGTTGGGGTAAATATTGAAGACAGTATTGATTTAAATCCGGTATTAATTGACGAGATGGAATTTTGTGAAAGAATATCAGCCATTCGTTCATTATCAGATTCGCTGGGTTTTCATTTAGTAATTAATGCAAGAACAGATTCATTTTATATTTCATCAGGTTCGCCGCAAGAAAAATTATCTGAATCAATTAAGCGCGGCAATAAATACAGGGAAGCCGGTGCCGATTGTATATTCGTACAACCTGTTTGGGAAAAAGAAACGATATCAACATTGGTTAAGGAAATTAATGCTCCAATAAATATTCTTGCAAACCCTAAGGTTGGGATAGGATTACCTCCATCAGTAAGTGAACTGCAAGATTTAGGTGTTGCCCGTTTAAGTCTTGGTTCAGCTTTAATGAAATCTACTTTAGCTTTAATTAAAAAAGTTGCTGACGAACTCTTTGAAAAAGGGACTTACGATATTTTATTAGATACCTTAACTCCGCTTACCGAAGCAGCAACAGCTTATAAAATGGCAATAGGGGAGAACAAATAAAAAATTAAAGTGCTGGTAAGCTGGTTTCAGTTTTTTGGTGATCGTATTTTCATTAAGCATTCTATAAAGTAAGTTATCATAATTAAAAACCTAGTAATGGTTTTGCTTCATAATTATTAATCTTTTAAGTTTAAATCTGAATGATGAAAAAAGGATTTTATTATTAACTATTTTGCTTGCTGTTGTTTCAATTCATTAGTTGCTTCAATATTTTCCCGTTCTAATGAGATAATATTCTTATCAATATTTTCTTACGGTAAATTAAACTCTGAGCGTTATAAAACTATAAAGGATTCATATGCCACAGAAATTTTTCCCAACCCTCGTCTTTTTTCTTACAACCGGTTTTGTTTCAATTAATTTTGCACAAGTGAATAATAATCCATTGGCTGACACAACAAAACCAGGTTCTGAACACGAGTTCCCGTATTTCACAATTAGCAAGCTTCCATTCGAGGCACCACAGTTTGATAAGATAGAGGAGAGCGATTTTAAACCTGCTTTTGAAGAAGGTATGAAACAGCAACTTGGTGAGATTGAACAGATCGCAGACAACCCGGAACCAGCAACATTTGAAAATACACTTGTAGCCATGGAGAAAAGCGGTCAGCTATTAACAAGAGTTAAATTGATATTTAATTCTTTAACCAGTGCCAACACCGATTCGGTTCTTCAGAATTTACAGGAGGAAATTGCTCCAAAGTTAGCTGCTCATCGCGATGCAATTTACCTGAATGATAAACTTTTTGAAAGGGTTGCTTCCATTTATAAAAAACGTGGCGAACTTAAGCTTGATAATGAATCGGAAAAACTTATAACTTATTATTATGATCAGTTCGTGCACGCTGGTGCAAAGCTTTCGGCTGAAGATAAAAGTAAACTTAAAAAGCTGAATGAAGAAGAAGCAACTTTGATTGCAAAATTCATAAACATGCTTCTGGCAGCTACAAAGAACGGTGCTTTGGTTGTAAATGATAAATCTGAACTTGCCGGACTTACAGATGCAGAACTCAAAGCAGCGTCACAGTCTGCAGACGAGCGCGGGCTTACAGGAAAATGGGTAATCCCTTTGCAGAATACAACTCAACAGCCGTTTCTTACTTCGCTTGAAAACAGGCAAACACGTAAAAAACTTTTTGAAAATTCCTGGAACCGAACCGAGAAGAATGACGAAAACGATACCCGGTCGGTGATTATACATATTGCTGAAATTCGTGTTGAGAAAGCTACATTGCTGGGATTCTCAAATTATGCAGGATGGGTGCTTGAAGATCAGATGGCAAAGACTCCGGAAGCTGTAGAAAAATTTCTCTCCGGTCTGGCTCCTGCAACTGTTACCAGCGAACAAAAAGAAGCAGCAGATATCCAGGCTTTTATGAATCAATCAGGAGAAAATTTTAAGCTGGAGCCATGGGACTGGAATTACTATGCTGACAAACTTCGTAAGGAAAGATTCAATCTGGATGACTCACAGATAAAACCTTACTTCGTTCTGGAAAATGTTCTTCAAAAAGGCGTCTTCTACGCTGCTCATGAACTTTATGGAATAACCTTCAAAGAACTTCATGATATTCCTGTTTACCAGGAAGATGTTCGTGTGTTTGAAGTATTTGATAAAGACGGTTCGCCTCTTGCACTTTTTTATGGTGATTTTTTCAAAAGGGATAACAAGGGCGGCGGCGCTTGGATGGATAACTTTGTGCTTCAATCAAAACTGCTGGGTACAAAACCTGTAGTTTATAATGTTACCAACTTTATCAAACCTGCGCCCGGACAGCCTGCACTTTTAAGTTATGATGATGTAACAACTATGTTTCATGAATTTGGTCATGCTTTGCACGGAATTTTTGCAGACCAGCAATACCCAAGTCTTTCAGGAACTTATGTGCCGCGTGACTTTGTCGAGTTCCCTTCACAATTCAATGAACACTGGGCTTTGTATCCAAAAGTGCTGAAGAATTATGCTATAGATTATAAAACGGGAAAACCTATTCCGCAGGAACTGGCAGATAAACTTAAACAAGCTCAGCTATTTAACCAGGGATATGACTTTACTGAAATAGTTGAAGCTGCGGCTCTCGATATGGCATGGCATACATTATCAGCAGGTGATACGGTTAAAAATTCAGATGAATTTGAAATCAACAGTCTTAAAAAAGACAGCTTATATATTCCGGCAGTTCCCCCGCGTTACCGGTCGAGTTACTTTATGCATATTTGGGGTCATGATTATGCGGCCGGTTATTATGCTTACTTATGGGCGGAAATGCTTGATGATGATGCATTCGATTGGTTTGAGAAAAACGGCGGACTTACCCGTGAGAACGGAGACCGTTTCCGCAAAATGATTCTTTCACGCGGCGCAACGGAAGATTATAGTAAAATATTCCGTGAGTTCACCGGGCACGATCCAAACATAGAGCCGATGCTGAAAGACCGTGGATTGAAATAGAAACCGGTTCTCATCAAATTTAAAATGCCCGTTTAATAAAGCGGGTATTTTTATTATCGTTCCTGAGTTAGTATTATAATATTTTTGAATGTAATTAAGTCAACGAAGCAAAGAAAAAATAAATTTTGTATCCCACGATTTACAAAGGAGGCGTGACATGAGAAAAATAATTGTTTTATCTTTTATCACATTAGATGGAGTAATGCAGGCACCTGGCGGACCTGAGGAAGATACATCAGGTGGTTTCAAATATGGCGGTTGGGTTACACCTTATTTTGACGAAGCTTCCGGTAAGGTCATGGAAAAACAGCTGAAACCTGCTGACTATCTTTTGGGCAGAAAAACTTTTGACATTTTTGCATCCTACTGGCCTGAACATGGAGACATTTGGCCTGCTATCAATGAACGCACAAAATATGTCTTGTCTAAAACCATGAAAAAGTCGGATTGGAAAAACTCAGTTTTCCTCACAAGCGTAGATGACATCAAAAAGGTTAAAAATTCAGAAGGCGCCGACCTCCAGGTTCACGGCAGTGGCGAGCTAATACAGACTTCTACTCAAACACGATCTGGTGGACGAGCTGTGGCTCAAAATTTTTCCTGTTACTTTAGGAACAGGGAAGCAGCTTGTTCGACGAAGGATCCATTCCCGCAGCATTTACATTAACAGAAAACACTGTTACACCAAGCGGAGTTATTTTTGCCAATTACAAGCGAGCCGGAGAAGTGAAGACAGGTACCATTGGAGTTTGAGGCGGCTGATCCGTTTTAAACGTGTTTAATTACATTTTATTGAATTTCTAATACACCTTGCATAAGTTTGTTATATCTTTATTTGCTTACTCTCGTATACAGCAAATTCCAAGGGGAAAAAGTCTTTCATAAATAAAAATCATGGGGGTGCAAATATGAAAGCTCTGATATTATTCGTTGGATGGTGCATTTTGTTTGTACTTTGCTGGCCTGTTGCTTTGCTTGCCTTAATTCTTTTTCCAATTGTTTGGCTAATATCTTTACCACTGCGCCTGATAGGTTTCTCCGTTGAGGGTGTACTTGAATTAATTAAGAGCTTGTTTCTTTTACCGGCACGTTTGCTTGGATGGAAGCGCCATGCGTACCGTGTTTAATAGATATATTCTAATTAATAAATAATAATTCAAAAATATCTCAGAGGTATAAAATGAAAAAGATCGTTGTTTTAGTTCTTCTGGTTTCATCATACGTATTTGCTCAGCAAGGTATAATGAAAGGTTCTTATACGGTGGGAGGGAATATAGGTTTCTCAACCTATTCCGAAGATGGAAACTCAAATAATCAAACACGCTTTGTTTTTATGCCTAATGTGGGCTACTTCTTTATAGATCAGCTTTATGCCGGCCTTCAATTACAATATATACATGCTTCATCAGGCGATTTGTCTGGTAATACATTCGGTATTGGCCCGGAACTAAGGTATTATTTTTTATTGGATAAATTAACTCCATACTTAGGTATAAGCTATACTTATAGCAAAGATACATTTGACGATGAAGATCTGGAGAGTACATATTCTAGTTTTACTATGAGCGGTGGAGTTGATTATTTTGTTACAGACTTTTTTGCTCTGGAAGCCAGCTTAAATTATAGTCTGACTAATTTTGATTATACAACTAATAACAATAGTAGTGGAATAGATGCGACTGAATTTAATTTAAACATCGGGGCAAAGTATTTCATCTTTTAGAACTCAAGCGGGTGCGGAAAAATGTTTACCGTTTAAAAGCAGTTGACAGTATAATGTGTCGGTTAAAAACAATAAGGAGCTTACTTGAAAAGGAAGAAATTTATACTTGGGTTATTAATCGTTTCAATTTGCACACTAAAGGTGTTTGCGGGAGACGACGAGGAAGCCGTAAAGCAAGCAGTAAAAAATTACTACTATTTGTACTTTGTTAAAATGGATAAGAGTGAATACAGGTCCATTTTAACTGAAGATTATTTGATTCTTGAGAATGGTGAACTTTTAGACGCCGAGGGCGACATCGCACTTATGCCGGAACCGGATAGCGGTTATGAACGTACTGACACATTTGATTTCCGTTACGTAAAGATTGAGGGAGATATTGCCTACACGGTTTATTTTCTTAAGGCGGAGATAACGGACAAGGCGAATGGTACCGATTAATAATGAATGGCTTGAGAGTACGATTCTTCGCCGATCGTGTGAAGGCTGGCTGATAGCTTTGCTGCACTCTACAAGAATTACAAAGCTGGAAAAGTGATTAACTTTAAAATTGGTAGAATAGATTGTGGTAACTGGAACTACTAGTTAGGTGTTAATTAAAATATCGGAGCCTGTTTATGCAAAAATTACGTGTTGCAAGTTTTGCTGTATCAGTGGATGGATTTGGTGCAGGACCAGATCAAAGCCTTGAAAATCCTTTGGGAGTTGGGGGTGAAGAGCTTCACCAATGGTTTTTCCCCACAAAAACCTTTCAACAAAAAGTATTAGGAAAGAGTAATGGCACGTCAGGAGTTGATAATGAATTTGCCGAAAAAGGCTTTAAAAATATTGGCGCCTGGATTTTAGGGCGTAATATGTTTAGTCCGTATCGTGGCATACCTAATACTAATTGGAAAGGATGGTGGGGAGAAAATCCACCATATCATGTTCCTGTTTTTATCTTAACTAATCATAAGCGGGAATCAATTGAAATGGAAGGTGGGACTACTTTTCATTTTGTAACGGATGGGATTAATGCAGCTCTTGAAAAAGCTTTTGATTCTGCAAATGGCAAAGATGTAAGACTTGGTGGAGGTGTTAATACAATTCGTCAATATCTTAAGGCTCAATTAGTAGATGAATTACATTTAGTTGTATCCCCTATAATTTTAGGAAGTGGTGAAAATCTTTATTTGAATTTGAATCTCACATCATTGGGATATAAATGTATTAAACATATTTCAAGCGATAAGGCAATGCATCTGGTTATAAAAAAATCAACTAATACCTAACAAATGTATCAACTAATAAATTTGTTTTGAGCAAAGGCTTTACTTACATACTTGAGTGTGCGGATGGAACTTTTTACACAGGTAGCACAAAAGATTTGGAAAAAAGAGTCTGGCAACACAACAATGGTATTGGTGCAAACTATACTAAGACCAGACTTCCCGTTGATTTAGTGTATTATGAAGAATACACCAGGATTGACGAAGCTTTTTATCGTGAGAAACAGATTCAGGGTTGGGGTAGAAAAAAGAAATTAGCTCTGATAGAAGGAAAACCGGAGTTATTACCTAAAATGGCGAAAAAAATTTTCAAGAAGTAGGTGGTTTCGATACATCCCGACAAGTCGGGACTACTCAACCACCTTTTAGACAATAAAGGTTGTCGAGTGTTCCGAGTAAAACGAGGAACGTATCGAGACAACTTGATGACCGTGACGTTTAGGTTGCAGCTGCCACGGAGCGTCTCCCGACCTTGCCTTTCGGCAGACAGGTTTATCGGGACAAGCTGTGGCAGCCCTGGAAGCCCCGATTGAAAAACCCGCCAAACATTTTTAAGTTTGTTTTGTCTTTATTTGCTTACCCCACTTACTGCAATTGTCCTTTGGGGAAAAATGTTAACCGCTTAACAGGGAAGGACTGGATGTGATATCAATTAAAATGTTCAAGAATAAATTGATTGGTCAATAGGATTTATAGTTATGCACACAAGGGAAATAATTGTCTTTCGATAGTATCTTAACTTTTATTGGAATTATAATTGCGGTCTTAGCATTGATTCCAAGAGCCAAGTTACTTTTTATAAAGGTAAAGTTGACTTGGTATGATATTATTATATTGATATTAAGTTTTATAATTATTCTTTATTTACTCTTTTATCCATCCTTCTTTGTTTTAGGTATAAGCCCTGGTTGGAATCTTCACAAATGGAGAATAACGCCATCTAATTCTATATTTATCATTTTGCTTTTTCTCGCCTTTTTTCTCTTTATCAGGATTAATTTTTTTTCATTCGGCATACGTAAAATAATTAAGGCTGGAAGGTTAATTGATAATTTACTACAAGAAGAAAAATACAATGACTTAATTGATTTTTTGGAAATAAATTTTAACAGAATTAGAAAAATATCGGAGCGAAAAACTAAATATCTTACAATAAGGGAAAGAGCGAAAAGAAAAGATTATTCATTTGAACATTTATTAATTGAAGAAAAGAAAACTAGCATATTTGATCGATTTATTAATCTTTGTCTGATTCCACTTAGACTTTTTCCTTTTTATAAAAAGTATAGTTCAGAGGCAAGTATTATATTATCAAAAATTATCTTGAATGAAGCCTTCTTAGATCATATTGTAAAAACACACTCTTATATTTTTCTAAAATTCTTTCAAGTTGATAAATATTATCGTGACGATTTTGTAGACTTAATTTTTAGAAAATTATTAGCAGATAGTAGGAGTATTTTATTTATTGAGTTGGAGAATACACAAAATCTTCACCATTACTCCAATTATTGGATTCTTGATACAAATAAATTAATCTTTTATTTATTTAATGATCCAAAGGTTGCTGAAAAATTTGGGGTATGGAGACCGGTGGGTGAGTATGTTATTGAGAAACTTGAATATCTTGAACGTCATCCTGAACTTGATATCTATAATACTAACGTCCAAAATTTCCACGATTCAACTAGATGGAAATCAGATATATTCATCGCTATTCATTTCTTTGATGTAATGGTTTCCCAAGCACTTTACAAAAACGTTCAATGGCATATGTGGCTGTATTACTACCGATATTTTATTGAAGGCATTATTAAAAATCATAGCAATACGGATATTTATTATGATCAATATGCAGAATGGCCTACTAAGTATGAATATCTCATTTACCAAATGTTTTCAAATATGCATAATTGGATAAGATCACTAGATGAAATAAATCTAGTGCAGGAAAACGTTCAAATAGGCAATGGAAATCTTACAATGAATAATGGCAGTATACCAATGTCAACGATGAATGTGATAGGTCGCAGTTTAAAGATTCTGTATGATTCCACAACAATATCAAACCACTTTAAAATACTACATATTTTCAATTATTTATGATCTTTATTTTGACTTACGAAATGATGAGAATCTCGTTGAGTATTCAAAGGTTTTAGCAAAAGCTATTTTTTATAGGTTTGATTACGTGAGAGAAAATTTAGACGACTATTATTTATTTATTGAAGATAGTTTTGAGAACCACTTCGATAAAGTTCCTATTCCGTATGAATCACTTCAAGATTTTCGTGAAATAATGGCAAATAGAGCTAATAATATATGATGTATGTATAATCAACAAGCAATGCGAAACATATTTATAATATTGTTTCATTAATAAAAATCATTCATTTCTCTGCATCTCAAGCATCCCTTTTGCTCTCGGTTTATACAATGTGTGGTACATTAAATCCAGATAGGAGTTCATTTCCGTCATTTCAATGTTGGAGGTAAATTTCCAGAAGCCGTAGATTTTTGCGAGCGAGAAGAAGATTGATTGATTTGGTTTTGTGAACTCATCCTAATCCTTTTCCCCGCCTGACAAAGAACTTGTTCGGCGGGCAGGTTAAAAAGAGAAGGACTTATTTTAGCAAAAACACCGCATTTTTTGTGTTGTCAGAAAGCTACGGAAATGGTTTTAAATTTATAATAATTCTCTCTCTTACCAAGAGAGAGATACAGAGTGAGTTCAATACTAAAACAGATATTGGCTTACTGCTGCTTTACCTGGCTGTGACACCTGCTCCGTTTTAGCGGGAGTCGCACCGTGCCAGAACACTAAAATTACCCTTGTGTAATAAAATTCTATGGACTATATTCGGTCTAAAAAAGGTCTGATATATGAAGTTAAGCGAATCCGTAAAATCCATAAGTTATCTTAAAGCAAACGCAGCCAACCTGATAGAAGAAAGCAATAAGCAGCAAAAGACTTTTGTTATCACGCAAAATGGTGAGGCAAAAGCTGTAGTTCAGGATATAAAGACTTATGAAAAAACCAAAGAAACTATGGCAATGCTAAAACTATTAGCGATGACCGGTGAAAAGAGTAAGTCAGCAAAAGATATTAAGAGCACCTTTAAATCTCTGCGGGAAGACTTAAAGTCGCTGCGGCAGATATGAAATATAAAGTATTAATCGACCCACAGGCAAAACAGGATTTAAAAGAAATCTTTATTTATGTGGCGCTGAATGATAATCTTCAATCTGCGAACAAGCTACTGGATTCATTAGAAAAAACCTGTTATAAATTAGAAACCTATCCTGAAAGAGGACACATTCCACCAGAAATAAGATCGACCGGAATAAAAAAATATTTGGAGATCCATTTCAAACCATACAGAATTATTTATGAAGTAGACGGTGGTGTTGCATACGTTCATTTGGTTCTGGATGGAAGAAGGAATATAGAAGAAGTTTTAAGCGACAGATTATTACGATAACAAGTGAAATAGTAAACCTTCTTATCCCTCATCTTCTCTCCTGCATCTCAAATATCTCCTTCGCCCTCGGTTTATACAATGTGTGATACATTAAATCGAGATAGGAATTCATTTCTGTCATTTCAATGTTAGAGGTAAATTTCCAGAAGCCGTAAATCTTTGCAAGCGAGAAGAGATTAATTGATTTGGTTTTGTGAACTCATCCTAAACCTTTTCCCCGCCTGACAAAGAACTTGTTCGGCGGGCAGGTTAAAAAGAGAAGGACTTATTTTAGCAAAAACACCGCATTTTTTGTGTTGTCAGAAAGCTATGGAAATGGTTTTAAATTTATAATAATTCTCTCTCTTACCAAGAGAGAGATACAGAGTGAGTTCAATACTAAAACAGATATTGGCTTACTGCTGCTTTACCTGGCTGTCACGATTGTCCCGTTTTAACGGGAGTCTCACCGTGACAGAACGCTATTTTCAAGCTTGAATTTCTGATAACGCTTTTCTATTATAGCAAACAAGAAGTTGGAGAAAAGATGGACACAAAAAATATAATTCAAAATGCATTGAGTCTTACACCGGCAGAGCGACTCCTGATTATTGAAACTCTTTCAAAAAGTTTAAGTGAGCCGGATAAAGACATAGATAAATACTGGAAAGAGGAAGTTGAAAGAAGATATGAACAATTCGTCAACGGAAAAATTAAAGCTATTCCCTACGAAGACATCATAAAAAAATGACTGTCGAATTTCTCGAGCCTGCATTTAATGAATATCGGGAAGCCATCGATTTTTACAATCTGCAGAGTGAGGGATTGGGGGTAAGTTCGCTTTTGAAATAGCTAGGACCATATCCATTATAAAAAATTATCCGGAAGGCTATTCAGAATACACACAACACTCACGTAAAGCTGTTGTTAATGTTTTTCCTTACAATGTAATCTATACAATTCGCGAAGATCATATTAGTGTAATTGCCATCGCACATCAGCATAGAAAACCAAACTACTGGCTAGAAAGATAACCTCCTCATTTTCTCTCCTGCATCTCAAATATCTCCTTCGCCCTCGGTTTATACAATGTATGATACATTAAATCAAGGTAGGAGTTCATTTCTGTCATATAAATTTTAACCTGAACTTGATTCAGGTTCTTCTTTTATTTTCGGTCAAGTAATAAGATTCCGAAACAAACCTGCCTGTCGGCAGACAAGTTCGGAATGAACTTACTTTCTCTCCCGCCCCTCAAATATCTCTTTCGCTCTTGGCTTATACAATGTGTGATACATTAAATCAAGATAGGAATTCATTTCTGTCATTTCAATATTGGAGGTAAACTTCCAGAAGCCGTAGATCTTTGCAAGCGACAAAAGATTTTTTGCGTAAAGCTCCCAGTTAAAAGTCGTATCAACTCTTTTTATTCCTGCTTTGGAAATTTTATCCCAATAGTTTTTATCTTCTTTGCAACGCTTAAAGAAGTCAACTAACTTTTTCTCAACACTCTTTTCGTGCACCGGGTCAATATGGAAACCGGATTTTTCATCTTCAATTATTTCAAGCGGTCCGCCGTATTGCGTTGCAAAAGTCGGCAGCCCTGAGCGCATTGCTTCAATAACAGTTAAACCAAATCCTTCAAAGGAAGCCGGTTGTACAAAAACACCATTTGTATCTGCAATAACCCTGTAAAATTCAGGGACTCTTTTTCTGTCCGCATCACCCTGCAGCCACCTTACGCTATGGTGAAGATTATATTTTTCAAAATGGCTGTGCATAATTTCTATCTGTTCCTTTTCTTCGTTGTCGGTTGAGTCTTCAACTTTAAGCTTGCCCGCAACTATTAAAAGGTTTGCCATTTTTCTCAGCTCGTCGTTTTCGCCATACCATTTTACAAGAGAAGTCAGGTTTTTAATCCTGTCAAGTCTCGCCATCGAGTAAATTATTGGCAGATCTTTATTTTTTAATTTCCCTATTCCGGGGATTGTGGCGTGTTCACCGTAAATCAGTGTGTTTACTTCTTTAGCAACTTCTTTATCTCTCCTGTCTTTTTCGGTAAAAGGAAAAAATATTTCGGTGTTAACTCCGGGCGGTAAAATGTTAAACTTCGGATGAAAAATATTTATTCCTCCGGCAACGCGGTATAATTCCGGCATTGTAAAGTTCACATAAGATTCATACTGCCCGACGCTGTCTTCTCTTCCAGCAATTTCCTGGTAAGTTGACGTGATTATAAAATCAGCAGCATTCATTGCCAGCAGGTCGGCTGTAAACTGAGTTGAAAAATGATACGGGTCTTCCAGCTCGGCCCAGTAAAGTGCGCTGTAAAGATATTTACTTTTTTCAAGTGCGTGTGCAACGTTGCACTGGGTAACGCCAAACTTTTTTGAAAGGATAGTTGCAACAAGGTTTCCATCGGAATAGTTGCCGATTACAAGGTCGGGTCTGGTTCCAAATTCTTTCATTAATTCTTTGTGAGCATCTTCAGCAAAATGTTCGAGATACGGCCACACTTCAAATCTTGAAATCCAGTTATCTGTATTTTCTTCTTGAAGACTTCTAAATGGAACTCTGAGTATCCAGACATTTTTTGTGTCGTTTATTTTTTCAAGCCGCTGGTTGCATTTGGTTCCTTCTGCATTCGGAATGAGTCGGGTTAAAATTATGATCTTAGGTTTTGCATTTATGCCTGCTTTTTTCAACGAGCTAATCATTTCTTTTTCAAGAGCTTTTACCTGGTCGAGAATGTAAACGATCTGCCCGCCAGTATCAGGTTTGCCGAGCACGCCTTCCTGTCCAAAGTAACCGTGCGGAGACACTATCAGAATATTAAATATCATCGGGATCTTTGACATAAACTCTTTAAGTGCAATATGATCAGGACTTGCGAGAAGTGAGTCGAGGTGATTCAGGTTGTCGAGGAATTCACCAGCAGTATTCCCCAGTCCGTCTTCAAAACCTAATTCCCGAAGTTCTTTTTTTACTTCTTTGTATTCAACATCTTCATCTTTCTTTTTGAGCAAGGCAATTGCTTTATCCATTGCGCTGTCAAGTTTCTCAGGGCTGTCAATATTTTCATTAACAACTAACTGGTTGGAGTTGTGTTTATGGACAAACAAAAACTCAAACATTGCCTTGCTTAACTTTTGAGGCTGTGTGAACATTGTGCTGGATAGATATCTGTTGAGATATTCTACCCCCCTGCCAATGCTTTTTGATTCTCTTATGCTCGGGAATTTATCGTAAAATGTTTTGAAATTTATTGTAAGCGTATCGTTTTCCAGCAGGGGATACCTGTATTTTTCTTTTGCTTTTAGGTAATCAACGGGAGAGATTTTTTTGCTGGTCGATTCATTAACATTAAACTTATAATACTCGCTTCTGCCTATGGTTCCTCTTGTTTCAATAAAGATACTGCATTCATCAATGCAGACTGACTCGGTAAATTTATTAACTGCCTGTTCAATTGCTTCGGCAGTTGAGTTGTTGCCGTTCTTTCTTCTCGACTGATAGAAAATTTCCAGAAGTTCGCCTTTAACAAGAAGTTTCTTATCGTTTGAACAGACTTTTTTTAGAAAGCTGAAGAATTGCTTTTTGTATTTCTGAAGAATTTCCTCTAGTATTTTACCCAACCGGCGTCTCCTGTTTCAGTTTCAGAAAATGATAGTGATCTATGCCGTCCACGATTCCTCCTGCATATTTTCTGTTTGCAAAATAAACTCTATTCTGTCCTTTCAGTGATTCAAGTTCACTACTGTAGTTAGCAACAACCACGCCAAGCAAATCACCCTTTAACATTTCACTATCGTTCCCCGAATCGCCTGCCACAAGAATATTTTCGTACGGTATGTTCCATCTGTAGGCAAGATATCTTATCGCTTTCCCTTTTGAGGCACGATAAGGAAGTATGTCTAGAAATTGTCCGTGACTGAAGATCACATTTGCTTTAATTTTTTGTTTAATCAATGTTGATTTTACTTTTTCAAGATTCTCCGGCACATCGGAAGTGTAGTAACTTATTTTAAATTTCCGTTGAGTTTCCTCTTCCTGGTATTGCAAAAACTTAAATTGTTCAAGCAGCTTTTTGATTTTTTCCCTGTTCCACTGATACCTGATATGTGCGTCCCAGCCCGAAGAGTAAATCATCTTACCCTTATAGTTATAATATATCTCGGCACCGACTGACGAAATAATTATATCCGGGAATGGGACATCATTTTCTTTTAGAACATCAAATGCGGAGTCAACCGTTCTACCTGTAGCAACAGCAAAACCAACTTTTGAATCTGTGTTTTCAAGATGAGAGATAAATTCTTTCAGTGCGTTGTCATCACCAAGAAGTGTATGATCAATGTCGGAAACAATTAATTTTTCAACATCAAGCATTTTTCTACCAACCTGTGAAAAAACTTTTTCTTCATCTTTTCTTCTTCCCGCAATTTTTTCAATTTCGTGAAGATATTTTTCTGCGTGTGCTTTCCAGGTATAATGTTTTTTTACGTTCTTGATTCCGTTTTCGGAAAATTGTTCCCACAATTTTTTATCGATGACAATTTTGTTTATCGCATCAGAAATATTTTTTGTGTCTGTAACATCAACGAGAATTCCGTTCTGACAGTTTTTAATTATATCCCGCGGTCCACCATCATCCGTTGCAACTACGGGCACACCGCTCGAAGCAGCTTCAATGAGTGTCAATCCAAAAGGTTCGGTCAGTGCTGCGTTTATAAATACTCCACCTGTGTCGGCAGCTATTCTGTAAAGTTCCGGCACTTCGGTCTGTGTATCGTGCCGTTTCGGAATTGCCATCTTTCCATAAAGATTATATTTATCCATCAGCAGAAGAATGTCAGTCAGCACTTCTCTTTCGTTATCGGGCATCGTTTGTATATCTGTTCTTATTCCTGCAAATATTGCAAGGTTAGCTTTTTTCTGTAGCTCTTTGTCTTCACCGTATGCTGTGATCAATCCTGAAATATTTTTTCTTTTATCCGGTCGACATACGGTTAATATCAGCGGCTTATCAATATGAACAAAAAATGTTAAGAGTTTTGTGCTGATAGTTCTTATTAATTTTTCCGTTTCTTCGTCAAGCGGTATTCTGTGATTGTATGGATAAAACTTTTCTATGTCTACACCAGGCGGTATTACCCGGAATTTTTCCTCGGAAGAATTTTCGTAACCGCCGTATTGATTTTGTATTTCCTGTTTAGTGCTTGTGATAATTAGGTTTGCGAGATAAATTATTTCTTCTTCAATTTCAATCCTGTGAGATAGCTTATATCTTTTTTCGATATCTTCTTTAGACACACCATCGTCCAGAAGTTTACGCAGCTTGTCCCTGCCCAGTGAGTGGCCCGTGTGAACAAACGGAATCCCAAAAAACTGAGTGAGCTCTTTACAAACATACCCGGCGTCAGCATAATGGCTGTGGATAATATCGGGTAATCGACCGACGGACTTTATGTGCTTTATACTCTTATCAACAAACTCCTCAAGATTATTCCATAGTAGTTCTTTCCTGATATATTTTCCACCGCCGGCACGGATTCTGATTATGCTGAACTTATCATTTACTTTTTCTTCCGCCGCAGAATAATCCGAAGAGACAGATTTATCTTTTATTTGTCTTGTAACAAGTTCAACACGTTCAACCCGATCATCCTCACTCAAAGTTTTTGCAAGCTCGAGTACGTATTTTGTTTGTCCTCCTGTGTCTGCATCACGACCGAGCTCAAGATCATGACCTCGTATCAGTCCGTGAATACTGTAAAGCTGAATGTAAAGTCCTCGGTTAGGGTTTTGAGAGGTGTTCAATTCTGGAGTTCCTGTCTAAAGCGAATATAAATTTTATCATCTTTCGGCAATGCACCTTCTATCATACAGATCTTGCCGGCAAATTCGTTGGCTAGTTTATTAATTTTTTTCAGTTCCCAGTTATTTAAATATCCCAAACACAATATTGATGCGAATGCATCGCCTGCGCCGACAGTATCAACTACACTGCCTTGCTCGGGTTTGTTGCTATCTGTTTCATCACCTCTGAAAAGCGAAGAGCCTTCTGTTCCTTTTGTAACTGCGAGCATTTCAATATTGAATTTTTCCATTAATTTTTTTGAACCGTTATGAACATCGAACTCTCCACCCATAAAAAGTTCATCCATTAATTTCAGTTCGTCCAGATTAAGTTTTACTATATCTGCTGCAGATAAGCAATCTTCGAGTATTTCTTTTGTGTAAAACTTTTGCCTGATATTAATATCACAAAAATATTTTATTGGCTTGTTAAAAAGTAGCCGTAGCGAATTCCTGCTCACATCATTTCTTTGAGCAAGCGTACCGAAATAAAGACAGTCGATATCTTTTAAGATTTCAACTGCCTCATCTTCGTTAATATTTATAAAATCATAAGCTCGGTTTTGTTCTATAATAAAAGTCGGCACTCCTTTTTCATCTAAGGTTATGTTTGCAGCTCCGGTTTTATGTTCATTATCAAGTTGAATTGCTTTGGTTAACAATCCTTTAGATATTAAAAAGTTTGTCGCTTCTTTTCCAAGCTGATCCTTGCCAACACGACTGATGATCGTACCGCTTCCGGTGAGCTTATTAATATGGTATATAAAGTTAAGCGGCGCACCACCCAAGCTCTTTGAATTTGCGTAAATATCAAATAATATTTCACCAAAAGCCGCGATTTTGCTCATTATTTACTTTTTCTTTTTTTGGAAGGATTAACACTTTCAATTTGTCTTTGTAAATAACAAAAAAATCCAAAAAATGAAAGTTATTTCATTAAAAACTGTCTCAACATCCTGTCTGTAGAATTTTTGATATTGATCCTTAAACTCTGGAATTATTTCCATCTCTCCTTTGTTATAGTCAATATGAAAATATATACGTTGAAAGCAATTCAGAATTTACCGATTGGAATTGAAGAAGCCTGGGAGTTTTTTTCAAATCCGAACAACCTGAAAGTAATAACTCCGGAATGGCTCAACTTTAAAGTGACAAGTAAATTGCCTGATAAAATGTATGGGGGAATGATAATTAATTACAAAGTTCACCCGCTACTTGGAATACCAGTTAACTGGGTTACAGAAATTACTCACGTAAAAGAGCCATTTTATTTTGTTGATGAACAGAGGTTTGGTCCTTATAAATTGTGGCATCATCAGCATCACTTTAAAGAAACCGAAAACGGAGTTGAGATAACAGACATCGTTAATTATGCGCTACCATTTGATCCATTCAGCAGAATCATAAATTCACTTGTTGTAAAAAACAGGGTGAGGGAAATTTTTAGGTTCAGGGAAAAGAAACTGGAGGAATTGTTCCCACCTGTCATTGCGAGTCCGGCATTTACCGGGCGAAGCAATCCCTAAATTTACGTTTGTGATTGCTTCGTCATCCCGATAAAGAGGGATTCCTCGCAATGACATAAACAAATAATTCAGCATAATAAAGTGTTAAAATAAACTATTAACCAGTCATCACTTTTTTATGATCGATCCCACAGGATATTCTTAAATTGGCCGACATTTTAACAATTATTCGGAGCGAAAGATGAAAATCCATTTCACCTTTAAATTACTCACCCAGCTAACAGTTGCTATGACATTGTTCATGATAAGTTTGGGTTTTGCACAGACTGATGGCGGTGACCCTCTGCCGGGAAAATTCAATCAACCAATTCAGTTTTCCAACCTCACCCCTGAATATGTTCAACAGGCAACAGATCTTGCAATCGCCCGAGCTAAAGAATTGCTTGAAAAACTTTATGCGATTCCAAAAGAGCAGAGAACATTTGATAACACAATGCTTGCACTTGATGATATTTACAACAACGCCGGGAATGTTGCTAACTCAATTTACCTGATGAGCAATGTACATCCAGATGATGCAATTAGAGATCAGGCAGCAGAAAGTAATTCTGTATTTGATAAGTTTTTTAATGGTGTCCAACTGGATGAAAATCTTTACCGCGCAGTTAAAGATTATTCGGAATCTACAGAAGCAAAAACACTAACAGGGTACAAAGCAAAATTCGTAAATGAAACAGTTAGAGATTTTGAACGCAACGGTTTTGCACTTTCAAAAGAGGGTCGTGATAAATTGAAAGATATTAATGATAAAATTTCTGATTTGAGTATTATGTTCCAGCAAAATATTGCACGGGTTGATGACTACTTAATTGTTGATGATGCGCAGATAGACGGCTTGCAGGAAGATTATAAAAACGCCCGAAGAACAGAAGACGGCAAATATAAAATAGATCTCTCCTATCCATCTTACCGTCCATTCATGAAATATTCGAATTCTGAAGAAACGAGAAAAGAACTATATAGTATGTATAATAACAGGGCCTCCAAAAGCAACCTTGAAGTCTTAATAAAAGTTTTAATGTTGAAAAAGGAAATGGCAGAACTTCTTGGATTTAAGACTTATGCTGAATACAGGGTTGGAGATCGTATGGCAAAGCTACCTCAAAACGTTTGGGACTTTGAGAATAACCTTGTTGATAAACTTAAAGAAAAAGCACAGATGGATTATAATGAACTGCTTATGGTTAAAAGAGCAAAACTTGGTGAGGAGTCGATAGATGTTATTCAGCCATGGGAGGCATCATATTATAGCAACATCCTTTTGCAGGAAAAATATGATCTCGATCAGAATCTTGTAAAAGAATATTTCCCAACTGATGATGTATTCGATGGACTTTTTCAAATTGCACAACATTTATTTGGAGTCCAGTTTAAGGAAGTTAAAGATCCCTCGGTTTGGTACAAAGATGTAAGGATGTTCAATGTGGAGAAAGATGGGAAGGTGATTGCAAGATTTTATACTGATCTTTATCCAAGAGCAAATAAGTTTTCCCACGCGGCTTGTTTTCCTATGATAAAGGGGAAGGGAACTTCACAAGGTTACCAAATGCCTGTTGCAACCTTAGTCTGTAACTTCCCAGCACCAACGGAAGATACCCCTTCATTACTAACTCACAGCGATGTAGAAACATTCTTCCACGAATTCGGTCATGTTCTTCATAACATGTTAACTACGGCAGAACTGTCGACCCAATCCGGTACATCCGTTTCCAGAGATTTTGTTGAAGCTCCCTCACAAATTTTTGAAAACTGGACATGGAATTACGATGCGTTGAAACTGTTCGCTAAAAATTACAAAACCGGTGAAGTGCTTCCAGAAAGTTTATTCAATAAAATGGTTGCGGCAAAAAATGTTGGTTCAGGTTTATCAAATACACAGCAGGTGTTTTATGGAATGATTGATTTTACTCTTCACGATAAATATGACCCTACAAGTGCTACCACAACCACCGAAGTTGTAGCTGAGCTTCAGAATAAAATCACACTGTATCCATATCTTGACGGCACACATATGCAAGCAGCTTTCGGTCACTTAATGGGTTACGCTGCGGGTTATTATGGTTATCTCTGGTCATTGGTTTATGCACAGGATATGTTCTCTGTTTTTGAAAAGAACGGGATTATGGATGTGAAGACAGGCCTGAGATACAGAGATATTATACTTGCGAATGGTGGCTCGCGTGATGAACTTGAAATGGTGATTGAATTTTTAGGAAGAGAGCCAAACCAGAATGCATACTTTAAATCGATTGGACTTGGATGTGAATGACAGCGGGACGATGTAATAAATAATTTAACGAGGTCAATTAAGAAAAGGCGAACCTGGTTGGTTCGCCTCTTTTATTTTAAATACAATTTTATTTTTTATTTCATCTGTTTATCTTCCTGCATGTCCATATGTTCTCCCTTGCCTTCCATTTCCTGCATTTCCATCCATGGATTATGGTCGGTATTCCAGGTTTCAGCTACAACCTTAAGTGCACCATCATCCTGTGTTTCCCAAACTGTCATATATTTTCCATTATCAGTATAAGGCATATCACCCATCTGTGGAAGCATCATTGTGATTTCATATGTCCCTATATCTATTACAAAATCACCTGAGACTAGCAAATCTGTGTTCGTTGATTTGAATGCAGTAATCTTCATACCGGAGTTCATCATTTCTTCTGATGATGCTTTGCAAGCGTCAAGACCTTTTACCATTGGCTGATAACTAGGCATTGAAATAACATCCTCAGAATAATAATTCCATATTGTTGACTCATCGCCCGACAGCATCAGGTCAGCCATTTCGTCATTCATTATCTGAATTTTTTCTTTCAGATCTTCATTATCCTGTGCATAAACAAGTGATGTAATGAGAAGAAGTGAGAATAGTAGTAGGAATAGTTTTTTCATTTGAACCTCCTGTAATAAATGAAAGAAAATAGTGATTAGATATGCTTTGCAAGTTGATAATAATAACCATTTAAATCAAGCTGAAGTGATTGAATTCTGATAAAGTTCTTGTAAGAATTCATCAACGATTTTATCTTACAGATAAAATATTATTAGAAAGGAAAATTATGAGTGACAAAGAAAAACCTGAGGTTGGCTCTATTACCTGGTTCGATTTAACTATACCAGATGCAGAAAAAGTAAAAGATTTTTACAGCAAAGTTGTAGGATGGAAATCCGCACCCGTGTCAATAGGTAATTACAATGACTACAATATGAATTCTCCTGAAAGTGGAAAAACAAATGCTGGCATCTGCCATAAGCGTGGGGGTAATGCACAACTTCCATCAGCCTGGATGATTTACATAACAGTAAAAAATGCTGAAGATAGTGCAAAGGTTTGTTCTGAAAATGGTGGTAAAGTTCTATCGACCCCAAAAGAGATGGCAGGCTATGGAAAGTTTTGTGTGATTGAAGATCCGGCTGGTGCTGTTTGTACCTTGTTCGAGCCAGCGTAGGTAATTTGGTCTGTCATTCCCGCAAGTCCCGACTGTGTCGGGACTCGTCGGGAATCTGAACAACACTCTCTCTGATTCCGGACAAGCCGGAATGACAGTCACGAAGTGACTGGGTGGTGTTTCTAATTAATGATGATGTCCATTAGGTCCATGCACATGACCGTGTTGAACTTCTTCGGGGGTTGCATCTCTTATATCGAGGAGTTCAACATCAAACTCAAGATTTTTTCCTGCAAGTGGATGATTAAAATCAACAGTTATGTCTGATTCTTTTACTTCTGTAATTGTAAACGGCATCTGTTTTCCATCAGGTGAGTTGGCTAAATATGTCATCCCAACCTCCAGCTTTGCTTCAGCGGGGAATTGTTCCTTCTTAACATTTTGAATTGCTTTTTCATCGTATTCACCGTAAGCTTGAGCAGCGTCCACTTTCACATTCTTTTTCCCACCGATTAACATTCCGTTAAGAGCTTCTTCAAGTTTAGGAATTATCTGGTTTTGTCCGCTTAAAAATGTTAAAGGCTGCTTAGTTGCGGTCGATTCAATAACAGATCCTTGATCATCTTTTAATGTATAATTAAACGAAATTACTTTGTTTGCTTCAAAAGGCACAGCATCTCCTGTTTTTAATTATTGATATTGTGACTCCATGATAAAATATATTTGAAAAAATGACAATTGAATAATTGATAAACATTCACTGAAGTGAGCAAACAGTAATTTGATGTTCTTGTTTTCAAATTAAAAATGTATTTAATTGTATTTGCTTTTATTTTTAGCACAAAGATTTTCCATCGCTTAAAAAGGTGATAAAATGAAAAAACTAATTCTCTTATTAATTTTAATAATTACACCTGCTCTACTCTCCCAAGCCGATACAATTCTTGTCCAAAAACTAGATTCGCTTTTAAATTACAACGAAAATCTAGAACACCGGCTCGATGTGCTTGAAAAAAACATTGATGACGTTTTGTGGTTTCAGAGAGTTGGTGATGTTGCTTTCATTGATAAGGTGTATATGACCGGCCCGCCAAAGTGGAAAGAATCAGACACGACTGATCCTGCTTTTGGCAATCCTGTAAAGTTCTGGTCGTATGTTTTTATTCCAAAAGATATCGACTTGAATAAAAAATATCCACTGTTAGTATTTCCTCATGGCGGCGTTCATTCAAACTTTTCAACCTACTACACACATATAATTCGAGAACTAATGTATCAGCAATACATTGTTGTTGCGGCGGAGTATCGGGGCAGCACAGGTTATGGCAAAAGTCATTACGAAAAAATTGATTACGGTGGTCGTGAAGTTGAGGATGTTGATTCAAGTAGAAAGTATATGTTAGATAATTATGAGTTTGTTGATCCGGAAAGAGTTGGCTTGATTGGATGGAGTCACGGCGGACTTATTTCGTTGATGAACATTTTCAGATATCCCGAAAATTATAAAGTAGCTTTTGCCGGAGTTCCGGTCAGTGATTTAATCACCAGATTAAATTATATGGATGAAGAATACAGGGAATTATATTCTGCTGATTACCATATCGGTCAAACTCCAGAAGAAAATCCAGAAGAATATAAAAGAAGATCTCCTGCCTGGAATGTTGACAAACTTCAAACACCTCTGCTAATCCACACAAATACCAATGATGAAGATGTAAGATTTATTGAGGTAGAGGTTTTGCTAAATGCACTAAAAGCTGCTAATAAAAAATTTGAATATGAAATTTTTCAGGAATTACCCGGTGGTCATTCATTCGATAGACAGGATACAAAGCTTGCACTGACAATTAGGTTAAAGATCTACAGGTTCATTGCTAAGTATCTTAATCCGCCAAGACAATTTGAAAATGTAGAAGAAATACGAGAGGCAATTTATCGATGAGCACACATTTTCATCTATGCTTTCTAAGGGTAAGCTAATTCAAAGCCTGAATACTATTTACTGACATTTTTGTCATCTTCCTGCTATTGTAGTTAATATTTCGGGTTTAGTGACGACCTTTTTTACATGGTTAACCGCAATATTTCTATCAAAATTTAATCGTTTTAGTTATTTTCCACCAAATATAAGCTTAAACAAAGGAACAATATTTGTTAAAATCGCATATATATTGAATATAGAATTTGTAATATCAAAAGAAAACAATGGCTAGATTTCTCTCAATACTAATTATTTTGGCAGCAGTTGGTGGTGGAGTATACTATCTACTAACTATGGAGAAAGTGGAGGATGTTAAGGTAATTGGTAAACTACAAATCTCTCAGCAGTTTGGGAGTTATGTTAGTGCTTCGGAAGGAGATGGTGCAGCATACTATGCGGTGGTTGAGGGAAAGGTAAAAAATAATTTAGGTAAACCGATAAAGAATTTGTTTATAAAATATATGATAGCAGGGCAGGAAACCAGTGCTACTGTTTTTGATCTTGCCCCAGGACAGGAAATACATTTCAACACAAGTGGTGTCGCCACAAGTGCTTCTAATCCAGAATATGATTTTGTTGGATTGTACTACGATTAGTCAGTTCATTCGCTCTTAAGCCCACGACAATTTATTCACTTAAAAAATTATAAAAGATTAATTGTAATTGTTTTCTCTTATCGCGTCTAGTTCTACCCTAAGCTGTTTTGTATTTTTAACTAAAAAAGCTCCAATCTCATCAAGCACATTGAGATAACCTTCGGCTGCTCTTCCACCAGCAATAATCGAAACTCCTGCTGGTAAAATCTGTTTCAGTTTTCTCAACTCTTTTAATAATGTTTGGTCATCGGAAGGATAAACAAGGCTTAAAGCAACAACTTTTGCATTAAGATATGAAACAACCGAACCAATTTCCTCAGACGGAAGATTTGAACCCAGATAGATTACTTTCCATCCTGCTGAAGCAGCAACAACACCGGCAATTAAAGCTCCGAGCTCATGTTCCTGTCCTCTTGGTGTTGCGGAAACTAAAACCGGAGCCGAATCATTAACAGAGTATGATTCTAAAAGGTTAAATAAAAATCCACGTATAACTGAGCTTGCAAGATGTTCATTGGCAACTCTTATTTCACCGTTATGCCACATGTCCCCGATTTTATATACTAATGGAATTACAACTTCTTCAATCAGAACCGGCTGTGTTAGTTTTGCAGAAGCGTTCAGTAAAATCGATTCAAGCTTTTTAGAATCATAGATTTTTATTGTTTCAATACTTTCAGAAAGAATTTCATCTACCAGCTCAACCTGGTTAATTGACTTTGATTCATATTTGTTTTCTGAAGTTTTATTTTTTTCCCTTGATAAAATATTCTTCAATTCGGTAAGAGATAAATTAGCAAGACTCCCAATATTGTGTCCCAAGTGAGAAACATCATTTAAGATGCGCAGTTTTTCAATATCCTCTTCCGAATAAAGTCGGCGGTTTGTATCCGTTCTGTCCGGTTCAACAATATTATATCTTTTTTCCCAAGCCCGTATAACATGTACACTAAGTCCAGTCATTTGACTTACCACTTTTATCGGGAATTTATATTCTGAAGTCATATCGAAATTTAGTTAATGTCTAATATTTGTCAAAAAGAAAAGTTCCCTGTTAATATTTTGTTAAAAATATAAAGCAAACTGCTAAATTTTAACGATTTCCCTATAGTATTAGTTCCATTTGAATATAGATGAAAATTTATTTGTAAAAAGCTTGACAAAAGCTCGACAAAATATTATATTTGTCTAAGTTATTTAGACATTTAATAGACAACTGAAAAAGGAAGCAAAAATGAAAGAATCAGATATTATGACAGACAACGTGTTCGTAAGCAACGTAAGGCATGAAGAGTTTACAAAAGAAGCATTACCACATAAGGCAGCACTTTATAACTATGCTTTAAAGATAGCAGGAAACTCTGATGATGCTCACGACCTTGTTCAGGAAACTTATTATAAGGCATACAGATACTTTGACAAATTTCAGTCAGGTACAAACAGCAAAGCATGGATGTTCATGATTTTGAAGAACTCATTTATTAATGATTACAGAAAGTCAAAACGCGAACCATACAAACTTGATTACGAACAGATTCAAAATTTTTATGAAAATGTAAAATCAGATCGTTCGCAAACTAATAATCTGGACAGCGAGTACTACAATAATCTTCTTGATGATGAATTAACGGTGCGATTGACAAGCTTCCTTCAAAAATGAGAGAAGTATTTCTTCTTTGCGATTTGGACGGCAATAGCTATGAAGAAACAGCTGAATTAGTTGGCTGTCCTATCGGCACGGTAAGATCAAGACTTCACAGAGCTAGATATATGCTTCAGGAAATTTTATTTGACTACGCAAAAGAACGCGGATTTCTTAACTAATTTTTCTCAACAAACACAATCAATCACAAACTAAAGCGAGGTTAATATGAAACTCTTACATTATTTATTCATCGGAATAGTCACTATGACTTTCAGTTCAACGTTCGCCCAAACTGCAAGACTGCAGGTTATACATAATGCTGCAGACCCAGGCGCAGCTGCAGTTGATATTTATTTAAATGGAAATTTACTTCTCGATAATTTCGGGTTCAGAGAAGCAACCCCATATATAGATGCACCAGCAGGCACTCCGATTAATATTGGCGTAGCCGGTCCAAACAGCACATCTGCGGCTGATACATTAAAAAACTTTACATGTTACCTTAACAGAAAATGAAACTTATGTTGCTATTGCGAATGGAGTTCTGGATCCAAATTCTTTCGTATCTAATCCTGATGGAAGAAACACTGCTTTCACTTTATTTGTAAAAGCAATGGCAAGAGAAATAGGGACAGGTTCTAATGTTGATTTCTTTGTAGTTCATGGATCAACCGACGCACCAACCGTAGATGTCTTGCACGAAGAGTAGCTACGTTGGTCGATGATGCTGCTTATAGTGATATAACTGATTATATAACAGTTCCTGCATCTTCTTATATTCTAGATGTTACTCCTGGGACGACAACTCAACTATTGTCGCTTCATTTGAGGCAGACTATCCGGTTTGGGCGGCGGCGCTGCAGTTGTGTTTGCTTCGGGTTTTCTTAAACCCAATACAAAACCAGGATGGCGAAGCATTTGGAATTTTTGCTGCATTGCCAAACGGAACTGTAGTTGAATTTCCCTCTGTTCAACTTATCAAGATTACAAGTAATTCATAACTCTGCTGATGTTGCGGCAGAGAATGTTGATATATATTTAAATGGTGATCTACTTTTAGACGATTTCGCTTTCAGAACTGCGACTCCATTTATCGATGCACCGGCAGATGTTGAATTGAATATTGGTGTTGCTCCTGGAAACAGTTCTTCTGTCGACGATACTCTTGCAAATTTTAATGCGAATTTGAGTTAACGGAGAAACTTATGTAGTTATTGCTAATGGAGTTCTTGATCCAAATTCATACGCTTCAAATCCTGATGGAAGAAGCACGGCTTTACTTTATTTGTTCAACCGATGGCACGGAATCGGGTACTGGAAATGATGTTGACTTCTTTGTATCTTCATGGCGCAACTGATGCTCCAACTGTTGATGTTATTGCAAGAGGACGTTGCAACATTAGTTGATGATGCTGCATACAGAGATATTACTGGCTACATTTCTGTTCCAGCCGGCAGATTATACCTTGACTTAACTCTATCCGACGGAACTACTCTAGTTAAGTCCTACGTTGCTGATCTTTAGGCATTAGGTGGTGGAAGTGCTGTTGTATTTGCTTCCGGATTCCTAGATCCTTCTGCCAATCAGAATGGTGAGGCTTTTGGATTATTCTTTGCGTTAGCTGATGGAACAGTCGGTCAGTTTCCTGAAGGTGTTGCCAGTGTTGAAACTATTTCCGGTGTAACTCCGAGCAATTATTCACTTGAACAGAATTATCCGAATCCATTTAACCCAAGTACAACTATCAATTTTTCGATTCCGAATAGTGAATTTGTAACATTGAAAGTTTCAACATTCTTGGAAGTGAAGTTGCAACTTTAGTTAATGAAAATCTTGCCCTGGTTCGTACAAGTTCAACTTTGACGCACAAGGGCTAGCTTCTGGAATTTACCTTTATGAATTAAATGCAGGAAGCTTCAGAGAAATTAAGAAGATGAACCTTCTTAAATAAATTATTATTGATAATAATGAAGAACGCCACTTGTATTCCGAATTGTGATGATCAAATGTTAACACCGACACGATTTTTTAGTAAAGATATATTTGATTTTGCAATACAAGTGGTTTTCTCATTTAATATAAAATTAACTGAATCTGAATTTTGAATTCAGCTATCTTATAGCACACACTCGGTCATAAAAAATTATTAAATGAAAAAAGCAATAATCATAGGTTCAGGTCTCGGTGGTTTGTCAACCGCTTTAAGACTCTCTCATAGCAAAGGTTACGATGTAACTATTCTCGAGAAGCATTCAACTCCGGGTGGAAGACTAAATGTAATTGAACAGGATGGATTTCGTTTTGATATGGGTCCGTCTTTTATGAGTATGACTTATGAGCTTGATGAGTTATTCAATAGTGTTGGAATTAATGTCCCGATTGAGCTTGAAGAACTTGATCCGACTCTATCAGGTATTTTTTGAAGGACAGGATAAACCAAGACTTATTTATAAAGATCTGAAAAAGCTTGCCGAAGAGTTCAAAGATATTGAACCCAATCTTGAAGAGAATGCAAAAAAATATTTGGAACGTGCCGGACAATTTTTTCACGATACAGTTGATAAAGTTGTAAAAACAAATTTTAGCAACAAGCTTGATTATGTTCTTAAAGTTAAGCCGTGTTCCGTTAAAACATCTTCCATATCTTCAAAGAAATATGTGGGGAGAAGTTGAAAAACATTTTACATCCGAAGAAGTAAGGGTGATCTTTTCTCTTGTTGCTTTCTTCCTCGGCTCAACACCTTTTCAAACTCCTGCAATTTATTCTTTGCTGAATTACACAGAGATGAAGCACAACGGCTACTGGAAAGTTAAAGGTGGAATGTATCGTCTTGTTGAAGAGCTTGTAAAGATATTGAATGAAAAAGGAGTGAAGATAGTTTACAATACTGAAGTTGTAAGTGTTGGCAACAATAACGGCAAACTGTATGAATTGATTGATCAGAATGGAAAAAAATGGACTGCGGATATTTTTATTTCAAACTCGGATGCTGCCTCATTCAGAGGAAAAATTTTGAATAGAGAAAAATTCAGTGATGAAAAATTAGATAAGATGCATTGGACGCTTGCACCATTCACAATTTATCTTGGTGTAAAAGGAAAAATAGACAAGTTAACTCATCACAATTATTTTCTCGGAAACAATTTCAGAGGATATGCTGATACGATTTTTACTTCTTCGATTAGTCCGCAAAAACCATATTACTATGTAAACGCACTTTCAAAATCAGAAGCAAGCTGTGCACCAGAAGGATGCGAAAATTTATTCATACTTTGTCCCGTCCCCGATCTTCGCTACAAAAAATCCTGGGAAGATAAAGAAGAGCTCGCAAAAAATATTATCGACGATCTTTCAACAAGAGTTGGCTTTGATATTCAGAGCAACATCATAACTAAAAAAATATTAGCTCCCGATGACTGGGCAAATATGCTCAATCTTTACAAAGGTTCGGGACTTGGTCTTGCTCACGACATAAATCAGGTCGGTGCATTCAGACCAAAAAACAAAGACGAAAAACTTTCTAACTTATATTATGTTGGTGCATCGACAACACCCGGAACTGGTTTACCAATGGTTATCATTAGTTCAAAATTAGTAACGGAGAGGATTGAGAATGACTTTAGAACACTACACTAATACCAGCTACAAGCTGAGCCAAAAGTTAACAACGGCTTACAGCACTTCATTCAGTCTTGGGATAAAAGTATTCAAGCCGGAATACCGCGACCCGATTTTTGCAATTTACGGATTCGTCCGTGTGGCTGATGAAATTGTTGATACTTTTCATTCATACGACAAAGAATATCTTCTTGAAAAATTTACAAACGACACGTGGGAAGCAATAAACACAGGCATATCCACAAATCCAGTGCTGCATTCATTCCAGAAAGTTGTAAATGATTACGGAATTGATCACAAACTGATTTCAGCTTTCCTGAAAAGTATGGAAATGGATCTTTCACGTTCTTCATACAACAGGGAAAACTATGATGAATACATTTACGGTTCTGCAGAAGTTGTCGGATTGATGTGTCTGAAAGTTTTTGTTGACGGTAATGAAAAGAAATATAAAGAGCTTGAACATTCAGCACGAATGCTTGGCGCAGCATTTCAGAAAGTAAATTTCCTCAGAGATATTCAAAGCGATATTAATGACAGAGGAAGAATCTATCTGCCCGGCGTTCATCACATTGATTACATTGATGATTACAACAAAGCTATGCTTGAAAAGGAAGTTGAAGCGGAATTTAAAGAAGCCTTCCACGGAATTATCCATCTCCCGATTGCAGTAAAGCTCGGAGTTTATTCCGCTTATCTTTATTACCTGATGCTTTTCAAAAAAATTAAGCGGATGGATGTTGAGCAGTTGAAAAGAAAGCGCGTAAGAATTTCTAATTTGTATAAATTCTACCTACTGGTAAAATCTTATTTTGAAGTGAAGGTTTTAAAGACTACGTAGTTGTTTTTTTAGTAAGGACAAGTCACGCTTTATAATTTTGAAATAAATTGAAGTATTAGTTGGTGATCAGCAACTAAAATTATTTTTTAGTCTATTGCCGATAAGATTTTTGTTTGCTAAGTTTCAAGTGAAATTAATTCGGGATAACTGCCTGATGAATATTTTATTGGCACGATATTTAGCTCTCTCTCTCTCTCTCTATGGGAGGAAGACGCAATGATTCTTTCCCTTAATTTACTTTTGTTCCCCTGTGTTGCTAATCTCCTCTTTTTACAAAAACTTTTTTCTACGATATTTTATCCTACTGGTTTTACGTAGCTTAAGAAATTTTGAAACATTTATTAATCTATTTAAATGGCAATGAAATGGAAAAGATTTATTTAATAACTATAATTTTTTTAGTAATATCTCACTCATACTTTGCACAGGTTGAATATGCACCTCTTCAATTAGGAAATGTTTGGATATATGAAAATTATGTCGGTTCAAGAGGTAGAGCCGAAATTGTTGATTCTTCTTTTATGATAGATACAATAAAATACTATGGTTTTGCTTTTGGCTATAATCAAGATATTGCGGGGCTGATTAGATTAACATCAGATGGTTATTTTGTAAGCAAGCAAGACTCAACATTACCTGAACCATTAAATGAATACAAATATTATAAAAAGAATGCGAAAGTTGGGAATTTTTGGCAAGTAAATTACGGAGGCGGGGCACCTGTTACTTATCTAGTTACTGATTCTTTACCAGCTTATATATTTGATACTGTAGTCACTGCAAAGATTGTGCGTGAAGATTTCGGGATTTCGGATCCTTGGGACTACGTCTGGACAGAAGAATTTGGGAAATTAGGTAAGTATAATTGGCAGGGTGAACCTCAACATTACTTAATAGGATGTGTAATTGATGGGAGAGTTTATGGAGACACTAATATTGTAACAGGTGTGAATGAATTTGTCTCAGAAATTTCTTACAACCTATATCAGAATTATCCTAACCCATTTAATTCATCAACAATAATAAGTTTTTCTATACCACAAGGTGATAATGTTTTGATAGAAGTATCAAATATTCTTGGTGAAAAAGTCAGAACATTAGTCAACGATTATTTTATAGCAGGTACACATTCTGTGAGATTTGAGTCCGAAAACTTAGCTACAGGAGTTTACTTCTGCATTCTCAGAATTAATGAATTAGTTCGGATAAAAAAATTGTTATTGATAAAATAGATTTATATGAAGGAGATATAATTATTAATCGAATTTTAAGCTTAAAATCTCTTTATGTTCTTTTTAATTAACGATATTATTTAATATTTATAAGGGGGTATAATTATGAAAACCTTATTTTTTTTCTTTGCCGGTTTATTTTTTACTCAATCAAGTCTCATCGCACAATTACCTACGGATTTCAATTGTGCTCCAGTTATGAATGATCCAAGGAGTAACGTTGCAATATCAGGAGGATTATTTAAACCCTGCAAAAATGGTGCAGGTGAATATCTAAGAATTCTTGTGGCATTTGTTCAATTTCAAGGAGATAACACATAAGCTAATGATTGGCAAGCAGGAAGTCTTCCAGGCTGGGCTTATCAATTCATAAATACCAGCCCTTCAGGTCAATACACGAACGAAACATTATCGGATTTCTGGGATGAGATGGCTTTGGGAGAATTTGATGTTATTGGAAATGTTTTCCCGGATTTAATAATATTACCGCCTGAAAGCAATTATGCTAATGCGGGAAAAAACTTTTCACATACTAACCTTGACGCATTAGAAATAATTGATAGCTGGATACCTCACGATGGTGGTTTGGGTTGGAACTGGAGAATTTATGATAACTGGGAATACGATCCCGGAACACAGACATTCGTTTTCAATGCTGGTAATGCAGACGATTATGTTGATATGATTTTTATGATTTATAGAAACGCTACTTATAAAATTAATCCAAATGATCCTAATGAAGATCCTGGAGAATGGTTTGGCGGTGGTTGGGGTGCTTTTTCTGGTGCAGCAACTTTGGGGAATATTTCTTTCGAATTCCAAACTAATGATGGCTTAATTGTAAGTAGTGGCGATGGATACATCTCCCAACTTGGATCGGGACTTACTATTAGAAATGGTGGGCCAAATGGTAAGTGGGGAACCAGACAAATTTCAGCACACGAGTATGGTCATTATTTGTTCGGAGGCGGTCATACAAATTACGGTGGGATTATGGGTGGAGCAACTAATGCATTAAGTGGTTGGGAGCGAATCAGATTAGGTTATATAAATCCTGACTTCGCAAATGCAAATGGATATGAGTCGGAATTGCGGGATTTTATTGGGACTGGTGATATTCTAAAAATTTCAGTTCCGTTTAACAACCCAAGTTCTACGAAATATTTTTTAGTAGAGAATCATCAAAGAACAAGTTCATATGATCATCTTGTTCGTGGCGGGGTGATACAAGGTGGATTGGATTATACTGGAATTGGAAAAGGGATTTTTATCTATCTTGTAACGAATGGACAGTCTTATCCTAATTCAGTACACGAAATACTATCAGCAGATGGGCGGTGGGATTGGTATTTAGCAGGTGAGATACAAATGCCTTCTGGATGGCCGCCATACATGCCTTTGATTAATAAATCTTCAGTAAATAGAAATACAGGTAAAACAGATCGGAACTTCAAAGTGTACTATTGGGGTCATCCCCCAGAAGTGAAAAATGATTGGTGGGGAATATGGCATTCCATAGATCCCATGACAAAAGAATGGACTTTAACTCGGAATGTTATGGGCGATGAAAAGGATGCTTATAATATTGGTTATATCGAAAATATAACCCCGTGGAGCAATCCAAGCACTTATGTTGAAGGAGTTCCTAATTATATTTCAATTAAGCTCTTGGAAGATGATAACGGTGTGATTACTATCAAAGTTTTTTCGAGTTATCCTTCTACTCTGGCATTACCTCCTTCACAACCGCAATTTTTAAAAGTAAGTGCTGTAAATGGATTTGCACAGTTAAATTGGGCAGCTAATATTGAACCTGATATCATTAGTAACGGAAAATACAGAATCTATCGTTATGGTGCTGAAGGAGAAGAGCCACCTGTGTTTACAACGCATATTGCGGAGATAAATGCTTATGTAGGAGGTCAGCCTGTCACTCAATGGACAGATCCCAATCCTGCTGTAGGTGGTGGAAGGCATAAACTTTTTTATGCTATATCTGCCGTAGACAATACTAGTTTAGTATCACCCTTATCTAATTTTGATTGGGTATACTGGGATGAAAATTGGCAGAAATCCGTATCCGGGTTTACCTCTCAAAGTTTTGAATATTCACTTTATAATAATTTCCCAAATCCATTTAATCCAACAACAACTATTTCTTACTCAATTTCAAAAAATGGATTGGTTACATTAAAAGTGTATGACATATTGGGAAAAGAAGTAGCTGAATTAGTAAACGAAGCAAAGGAAGCAGGCAATTATTCAGTTACTTTTAATGCATCAGAATTACCGAGCGGTATTTATTTCTACACACTTACTTCAGGGAACTTTACAGCTACAAAGAAATTAATCCTCCTTCGATAAATCTTCGCAGGACAGGTTTTGCCGAAGTAGTATTTGTGGTTTTAATAGATATGCCATCCCGACTTATCGGGATGGCATATTTTTTTATTACCTGATGCTCTTTAAAAAAATTAAGCGGCTGGATGTTGAGCAGTTAAAAAGTAAGCGTGTGAGAATTTCCAATTTGTATAAATTTTACCTGCTGATAAAATCTTATTTTGAGGTAAAGTTACTACGAACAACATAAGATGCAATTGTGACAATTCTGCACCGTATTTAATTTTTGAAATGAAATTGTGGTTTTAATTGATGATCGACAACTATATTTAGCATATCATACAATTGGAATTGAATTATTTTTTACTAAGTTTTAAGTAGTAAAAAGGAAAAGTTCTGATGAGAATAAAAATTGAATCTGAATTTCTTCCAATCCCACTAATTAGCTGCGAACCTTTAGGGAGAAAATATAATAAACCAATCCACTTAAACTTGTGGATTTATTCCCCTCTTATATTTTTTACATACTATAAGGATGATTAATAGTATGAGAAAATTTTTACTAACAATTCCCGCTGTAATTATCTTCAACATTAATCTTGTTTCCCAATGGTCAACTGATCCAAAGAATAATCTTGTAATAGGCTATGGTTTGAATCCCGAACTTTGTAGTGATAGTGCCGGAGGGTGTTATATAACCTATGAAGCAAATTACCCTGCTGAATTATATCTGCATAGAGTTGATAGGTATGGTTATCAACCATGGGGAGACAAAAGAATAATTGCTGGCGAATTAGAGGAACAAATGAGTGCAAAAATTATTGAGGATGGTGAAAGTGGGGTTATAATATCTTATGGTGATCGCATTTTATTTAATTCGTTTAGGTTGAGAGTACAAAAGGTGGATAGTAACGGAAATTTTTTATGGGGAGCAACGGGAGTTAGAGTTAACATTACTGAAACAAGGCAGAGCGTTCAAAGGTTAGTTACAGATGGAGATGGTGGTTGTGTGATAATTTGGATAGATACTCTAGCCCAATATAAAATTAATCGAATAAACCGGTTTGGGCAGAGAGTTTGGAGCGATAGTGGAAAGGTAATTGGAGTGGATGAATCTTTTCATAAACCAGAACTGGTGAGAGCTAGTGATGGGACCTATTATGTTAAGATATGGGAATTCCTTTATAAAATTAATTCAAATGGAGAAATAGTAAGAAAAGATTCCACTACGCTGAGTTATATTACTCCTGATTCTGAAGGTGGAATTATATTAAGCGGCAGAGAATGGGCTGGACTGATATCAAAACTTGTAGCCCAAAGAATAGACTCGCTTGGCAACCATCTCTGGCCGGGACCTTATGTTGAAATTGCTGATAGTCTTTATATAAACACGCAAATAAACATTCAACCAATAAATGAACACTTTTTTTACATCTGGGTTGGTAATAAAACTGGGATTGAACTCGTCACGCAATATCAAGCATTGAGATCAGACGGGACTAAGCTTTTTAATCAGGGTAGCATACCTATAAGTAATTATCCTGTAGAGGCATCAATTGGAAATATATTACCATCGGATTCAGGAACTTTTGTTTTGGTTTGGCAAGATTACAGACCGGAGGATGGTGTTTTCGGCCAGAGAAGAGATACGTTAGGTAATCCAGTATGGAATTCAAATGATGTTTCACTTTATACGGGTATGTATTCTGACTTATTTGCTATAACAGATGGTGCTGATGGTGCCGTAGGATTAGGTTGGCATGAGTTTGACTTTTCTATAAGAGCATTCAAAGTAAGTAAAAATGGAATACTAGGAGAAGTTATAACTAATATGGCGGACGAGGTCTATTTATTATTACCGGAAGAAATTATTTTGTATCAAAACTATCCTAATCCCTTTAATTCATCTACTTTAATTCAATTTCAATTACCTAAAGAAAGCGAAATAAGTATAGAACTTTATAATGTTCTTGGTGAAAAAATTAAAACGATTGTTGATGGTTTTTATTCGAAAGAAACACATGTTATTAATTATTCACCCGGCGAACTATCATCAGGAATTTATCTTTATAAATTGCAAACGGAAACTAAATCCATAACTAAAAAATTAATAATAATTAAATAACAGGAGGAGAACATGAAAAAGAATTTCACAACAATAATGATAATTTTAGTAGTTATCATTTATAACTTTGATATTAAAGCAGGTCCATTTGACACCCAAATGACAACTCTTATTCAGCCAAATGATATTACTTTTACGGGTAGAATGTGGGGAGACGAATTTATTTTCTGGGCTGAAACAGAGGCTGGTTACAGGTTTGTAAAATGGTTCGATGGTTGGTATTACTATGCAACATTGAACTAACAAGGGGAGTTCGCACCGACAATTTATAAAGTCGGAATTGATTCACCCCCAGCACAATCATATCAACTTGAAAGGTCTCAGGAAAGAATGGATGAAATACTGCTAAGAATTCAGGAATTTGGTGAAGCAGTCGAAAGTGCTAATGATTGGTACGCACAAAAGCAAGCTGAGGCTAAAGGGGAACCTGTTAATTTAACAGTTGGTATTATTTTAATTGAGTTTCCTGATTTTCCACGTTTCTCAGATCCAGCTTATAGACCTAATGGTTACTTAAAAACAGATTTTGAAAATATGATGTTTTCAGAAAATGGTATCTGGTTCGATACAACTGGAATAACACCTCATCCAGAGAACGAAAAAATTTATGGAAGCTTCAAAGAATATTGGCTGCAAATATCAAAAGGGAATTTAAGAGTTACTGGTAAGGTTGTGAACCCTGCAGATGAAAATGGTGTACTTGAATGGTTAGATGCAGATGATGATCGAAGTGTTTATGTCGAATATGGTCCCTTTGATAGATTAGCAAACGAGGCTATAAATAAAGCTGTGTTGGAACATTGGATAAGTTTAAATCCTGGAGATCCAAACTACTATGATTAGCTTGTAATAGTATTTGCTGGAACAGTTGTAGTCTACCCGAATTTGTTTACTTACGCTGATCCTGATCAACATTATATTCAAGTTGCTGAGCGCAGCTCTTTAGAACTATGGCAAAATGAAGATTGGACATTTACCCATATGGGGGTCTATGCCCACGAGTTTGGGCATAACCTAGGTTTCAAAGATGAATATTTTGGCACGCATCCATTCTTTGAAGATTTGGGTAGTTGGTTAGAAGATGGAGGAACTGACACATATAATTTCGATTTAATGAGCTGGGGCATATATAACGGACCATTAAGAAAAGGTGAATGTCCTTCTACTTTATCTCCATATTATAGAATTAGTAAAAATTGGATAAGTTCTACCTTAATTGATTCAAATTTAAATGACTTCTTAGTTGAGTATGACTATGAAAATCCAAAGATTTATAGAATTAATCCAATCAGTGCAATTGAAGATGAACACTTCTTATTCGAGTCACGAGGTAAAGAAGGTTTTGATAAATATTTACCTTGGTCGCCAAATGACACCATAAATCAACCTGGAAGATTGATTGTTTGGTATCATAATATGAAGTGGATTTATCAGCCCACAGGTTTTATTGCAACCGATAGATCAAGAATAATAAATGCTGATAATACGCGGCATTGGTTTTCTCAGTTAACTGATTTCTTCCCGGATAATTTTAATCCGGGTATACAGGATTTTAATGATATAAGTGTTCCGGCTACAACTATGGGATTTTCTATTCCCGGGACGGATCTTGGAAATTATCGTTTAGCACATTTTGCATTGAATGGCATTGATAAAGTTGGAAATGGGAATACTATTATAAATGAAGTGAGACCAAATCTAGCTACTATTAAAAATGATATAACTGGTGGTTGGAAAACGGTCGGTGTTGCAGCCATTCTTTCAGACTATTCAGCTAGTTCCGTTTTTCCTACAGCAGTCGATTCGATTGTTTACGGATATGTTCCTGGTCAGGGATATGTAAGAAGATATACACTTGAAAACGGACCTGGATATTGGGTGAACTTTGCATCAGCCCAGACACTTGTTCACGCGGGACTAGTTTTAGATTCATTGGACATTCCGGTTGTTAAAGGGTGGAATTTAATCGGATCAATTTCCGATAAAGTCCCAACACTAAATATTTGTACTGAACCACCAGGAATAATCAATTCTATGTACTATTATGACGGAGGCTATCATTATCTCACAAACAGCGATTCATTAAAACCTGGAAGAGGATACTGGCTCAATTCAACAAGTCCCGGCAATATAATTCTATTGAGAAATTTTGAGTGTCCGGAAAGTGAAGAATTTAACTTGGCAGGGATGGATAAATTTATAATTACCGATGCTGATGGAAAAACTCAGGAATTATATGTTGCAAATGTAGATATAGATACTACAATTGCCGATGTCAACAGATGCTTGCCTCCTCCATTACCAATAATAGATTTTGATGCAAGATTCAACTATGGCGAATTCATAAAAGCAGTATCAGTTGATAGCGGTGAAGTTGATCTGGAAATAGATGTTCAGACAAATTCATATCCTATTACATTAAGTTGGGAAATAAATCCTGCAAACGGGATTGAATATTCTTTTATAAGCGATAGTGGGCTTGGTAAGATAACCCAAATAAATAATATCCATAATAAACTCACCATCGGTGAAAATTCACAAGGAAAAATCAGATTGTTTGGCAGATTAAATAATTCAGTAACCACGGGTTTTCAAGAAAAATTTGAATTGTTTCAGAACTATCCGAATCCTTTTAATCCTTTAACTACAATAAAATTCGCAGTACCAAAAGAATCACAAGTCAATATATCTGTTTTTAATATACTCGGAGAAAAAGTAAAAGAGCTAAAGAATGAAGTCATGAAACCAGGATATTACGAAGTAAATTTTAATGCTTCTATGTTTGCTTCGGGTATTTATTTATACAGAATTCAGGCAGGTGAGTTTGTACACTCAAAAAAAATGATCCTGATGAAATAATTTGCTATGGAGGGAAAAATGAAATTGTATAAACTTTATTTAAAGATTTCTGTTGTGCTGTTTTTTGTTACAAATATTTTTGGACAAGCCGTAATCGATATTCCGTTTTCAGCAACGGATGGTACTTTTATATATCAATTATCAGTCGGATTGGACTTAACAGCAACTAATGGAATTGATATTCAACTGGGTGAGTACACATTACCAAGTCCACCAACAGGTGTTTTCACAATAGCTTTTGATTTATATCCATATACTGGTCAGAGCTGGTGGACTTTCAAAGACTACCGCGCACCAGGCAATCCACCTATTTTTCCGTTTACAGGAATTATAGAACATACTTTATTATGGACGTGGACGATTACATCAATTGATATAATATACAATCTGCCTTATGGCACAATAATGTGGCTAACCGACCAATTTGGTGGAATAATTTTAAATCTTGGACCATTCTCAGGACAAGGAACAGTTATTATCCCAGAGACTTATAATAATTTATTTAACACAGCATTAGTAAAAATGCATTATGATAATATTGTTCCTGTCGAGTTGACTTCCTTCACAACTTCAGTTTTGCAAAATGAAAATGCTGTTCGGCTTAATTGGACAACTGCAACAGAAACAAACAACTCTGGGATTGAGATTCATCGTTTCACTCAGAATGACAATGAGTGGAAAACAGTCGGATTTGTTCCGGGATTTGGAACCACGACTGAACCTAAATCTTATTCCTTCACTGATGAAAATGTAACAACAGGAATTTATAAATACCGCCTCAAGCAAATTGATTTTGATGGATCGTTCAATTTCTCAAACGAAATTGAAGTTGAAGTAGACTTTACTCCGAAGGAATTTGTATTGTATCAGAATTACCCGAACCCATTCAATCCTACTACAAACATATCTTACTCAATTACAAAGGATGGGTTGGTTACATTAAAAGTTTATGACATTTTGGGAACAGAGGTTGCTGATTTGGTTAATGAAGTAAAAGAGGCGGGAGATTTTTCTGTTACATTTAATGCTTCAGAACTGCCAAGCGGAATTTATTTCTACACTCTTACTTCCGACAATTTTATGTCTACAAAGAAATTAATTTTGCTGAAGTAAATTTTCTCTTTCATCAAAGCCCCGAAATCCGGCAATTGCCAGACGGGGCTTTTCTATTTATACTCGCGACCGGGGCGGCCGTAGCTTGCGGAACTATTTCATAACACATCTTGTTGTTTAGCAAAGGGTAGGAATTGTGCTTTCACCAGTTTACGAGCTTATTCTTCTTATTTTTACCCTGTGATTTGATAATAAATTATTTCCGAAATGAACTACGAGTATCTAATATTTAACGCAATTGTTATCAGCGGTCCGGCATTTTTCGGTTCGCTGAAATGCTGTTACATCTGGAACCACTGGAAGCAAATAATGATTGCGATTGTTATTCCCGCAATTCCGTTTTTGCTTTGGGATGCATTAGTAACTGGTGCTCACTGGCATTTTAATCCCAATTATGTTTCCGGGATTAAAATTATAAATCTCCCAATTGAAGAAATTTTATTTTTCATTACAGTTCCGTTTGCCTGTCTGTTTACGTGGGAGATGATTTTAAGAAGAGCAAAAGAAAAACATATTGATCTGCACGGACTTCGTCTGCTTCTTTATCTCGCATTGCCTGCAGGAATTTATTTCTTCTCAATAGGAAAACAGTACACAGGTTTAACATTATCTTTTATTTTTCTTGCAAATCTTGTTGACCAATTTCTGAAAACAAATTTGCTCTTTGATAAACGATTCTACTTTTACCTCCTGCTTATTGTTATTTTTACATTGATATTTAACGGCTATTTAACGTGGCGTCCGGTAGTTACATACGGAGTTGATTATCAGCTTGATTTCAGAATTATAACGATTCCCGTTGAAGATTTTTTCTACGGGATATCTTTGCTCTGGATGAATACAAGTCTTTATAAATTTTTACTAAGCAAAAACGGTGTTTAAATGTTAACAAATAAATGGTATTTGGTTTTCCCTTCCGACGAACTGAAGAACGAAGTCAGGCAATATAAAATTCTCGGCGAAGAGATAATTCTCTTCCGCAATCCTGATAAAACAATTACTGCTCTTGAAGACAGATGCTGTCACAGAAATGTAAATCTTTCGTTGGGTTATTTAGATAAAGAAAGAATTGTGTGCGGTTATCACGGATGGCAGTACGATAAAACAGGTTCGTGCGTGAAAATTCCTTCGCAGCTTCCGGGAGATAAAATTCCCCCGACAGCAAGAATAAAATCATATCCTGTTCAGGATTTTAACAGCTGGGTTTGGATTTTCATCGGCGAGCCGGAAAAAGCAAACGAAGTTCAGCCGACAAACATCCCCGAAATGAACGAATGGCCCTTCACTTACAAATCATACACAATCAAAGCTGATCTCGAAACAACAGCAGAAAGTCTGATTGATCCTTACCATATTGCTTACGTTCACCGCAACTCTATAAAATCTTTTATGGGTCAGATACAGGAACACCCGGCAGATTTCAATCTCAAAATTCTTAATGATGGAGTAGAGGGGTTTTACAAACGCGCAAATGTTGGAACGGTGGCTGAAAAAACTTACTTCGGTGATGAAGAAAACATCGGGACAAGAATCAGGTTTTATTATCCAAACATTTCACGGCTTGAAATTCGATTTAAGAAAGAATATTATTAATCCTCGAACACGTTTATCAGGTTGATGATGAGCATGTAAATATGATGCAGATAACCTTGTGGAAAAATATTTTCCCGAAATTCCCCGCGTTTGCAAAATGGTTTATGGCAAGAAAATCGGCGAAGATTGTTACAGAGGATATTGACTTCCTGGCATCAAATCAGAAAATTCTAAAACGTACCGGGGAAAATCTTCACGAAGTAAGTGTAAAGGGTGACGAAGTATCATTGAGCTTCAGAAGATTCTGGAGAAAGAAACTTCAAGGGGAATAATGACAGATTACACACCTGATACACTAATACAGAACAAAAAAGAAGTCCCCTCCGAGTTTAACAGGATTGCAAAGCGATATGATCTCGCAACGTCTCTGAGTCAGGGCTACCAGAAAGATCTGCAGACAAGTGTTGACAGAATGAATCTTAAAGGGAGCGAATACGTTGCCGATCTTTGTTGCGGAACGGGAAAGTCGACCATCGCTTGTTTGAACAGTCTTCCAAATGGAAAAGTTATCGGAATTGACAACTCGGAAGGAATGCTGCAAGCTGCAAGAGAAAAACTCATTCCAAAATTTGGAAAGGATAAAGTTACATTCGTTCAGCAGGATGTTATGAATCTTGATCTTGCAGACAACTGTCTCGATGCAATTTTCATGGCTTACGGAATCCGCAATATGCCGAATTTTGAGAAGTGTGTCAGAAATCTGCATCGTGTTTTGAAGCCCGGTGGAAAAATCTGCTTTCACGAATATTCTATCAGCAAATCTTTTGCATCAAAACTTTATTGGAAATTTTTAGGATACTTTTTCATAATCCCCTTTGCAGGATTAACAACAGGTTCAACCAAAATTTTTCGCTACCTGATTAAAAGCGTTGAGACTTTTCTTTCACCCAATGAATTCACCGAACTTTTAAAGAAATCAGGTTTTGAAAACATAAAGCATATTCCACTTGGAAGCTGGCGAAAACCAATACTGCAGACATTTATTGCACAGAAACCACTAAAATAAGATGGGCGTCAAATCAATACTATCGAAAGGAATCGAGAAGAAACTTGGTGGATATAAAATCCAGCTAAACAATGTTGATTCTTCTCTTCCCGAAAAACTTTCAACAGAAAAAAGTGTCGGCATTATCGGCGGGGGATTGGCGGGAGTTTCTGCTGCCATATTTCTTGCTGAGAAAGGATTCAAAGTTAAGATTTTTGAAAGAGAGACATATCTCGGCGGAAAAGTTGGTTCCTGGCCCGTTAAGTTTAATGATGGTTTTTCAACTAATGTCGAGCATGGCTTTCATGCATTCTTTCGACAGTATTACAATCTTCGAAATCTTCTAAGGAAAATAGATTCATATAAATATCTCATCCCGATTGATGACTATTTAATTCTTACCAAAGAACATGGCAACTTCGGATTTAAAAATCTTGATACGGTTCCAGTGCTGAATATTCTCAGTATGGCAAAAACAGGAATATATTCTTACAGAGATGCTATGCTTAATCCCGGTTTCAGAAAAATGATATCTCTGCTCAGCTACAACCGCGAAAAGACTTTTACAAAATTTGATACTGTTTCCTTCAAAGATTTTGCAGATGATGTGAAACTTCCGCCGGAAATGCAGTTAATGTTCACAACTTTCTCTCGTGCATTTTTTGCTGAGCCGCAGTATATCTCAATGGCAGAACTTATAAAAAGTTTTCACTCGTACTTTCTTAGTAATGATCTGGGGCTACTTTACGATGTTCTAAATGACGATTTTGAAAACACACTCTGGAATCCAGCAAGGGATTATTTAAATAAATATAAATCATCAATATCGCTTGATTCGAAAATTACTTCCTTCAAAAAAGATGGTGATCAGTTTATAATTAATGACGAAAGATTTGATTATGTGATAATTGCTTCTGATGTAAAAGGAACAAAAAGCATCATTAAGAATTCTGATTACTTTAAGAACGAGCATTTTGATTTTTACAATCAAATGACTAGCCTGAAACAATCGCAACGCTATTCTGTTTTAAGAATCTGGATAGACAAAGACCTCCGACAAGGAGTTCCATTTTTCATTTTCACGGATGCGCTGAAAATACTTGATTCGGTTACAATCTATCACCGAATGGAAAAATCAAGCGAAGAGTGGGTAAATAAAAACGGCGGTGGAATTTTTGAGCTTCATTCGTATGCTGTGCCCGATGATTTTCCCGAATCAGAAGTTAGAGATCAATTCTTAAAAGAGTTTGAAGAATATTTCCCTGAGATAAAAGGATACAAAGTGAAATATGAGTATTTGCAGGTTAAGGATGACTTCACAGCATTTCACACAAATCTTTATAAAACTCGTCCACAAGTAAAATCCGAAATCGAAAATCTTTTTCTTGTTGGAGATTGGGTTAAACTCGAAAGCCCTGCAATGCTGATGGAAGCAGCAACAACATCTGCGATGGTAGCAGCAAATTCAATTTTCAAAAAAGAAAAATTAAAAGAAGAGCCAATGTATTCAGTACCTTTAAAAGGTATATTTGCAGGGTGATTTCATTAATTTTTCAAAACCTAAACGAAACAAAAATAATTTTCGTCATTTTTCTTTTAGTTTTATTTTCTTCTTCCTCTGCCTTAACACAATACAAAAAACAGCAATTTGAACTTACTACGTTTGCGGGGTATCAGCTTACAAGCAACCTTCAGACTTTCAGTGGTGAATTGAAAATTAATAACAGTTTTAATTACGGCGCTGCTTTAGATATTCGATTAAGCAACGATCTTCTTATTGAATTACTGTATATCAGGACAGAAACGGAAGTCAACCTTAAAAAAGAATTTTATCAGACTATTGAAAAACTTTTTGATATGAGTGTAGAATATTTGCAGGGAGGCGTTCAGGTTGAAACCGAAGCAGGTCCGTTTAGACCTTTTGCAGCGTTTACAATAGGTGGAACGTACTTTAATCCACAGAATAATAGCTATGACGGTGATTGGAAATTTTCATTTACAGCAGGCGGTGGGGTAAAATATTATTTTACGAACAACATCGGAGTTCGTGCGCAATGGAGATTTCTGGTTCCGATCTATTTTTCAAATACTTCTATTTTTTGTAATAACGGATATTGTGGAATTATTGTCAGCGGAGGCACTTACTTACTCCAATATGATTTGACCACGGGACTGGTATTTAGCTTCTAACTTACCTTTGTAAAAAGAGAACCATTCAATATTTTAGCTTATACAAAATTCTTTAATAATTATCATTTTAATAAACCATAGAGGAAACATATCATGAAAAAAATAATTTTTTTTGCGTTACTTGTTTTTACGAATTTAAGCTTTGCCCAGATAGAAAGTTTTGATTCTGAGTACATTGAAGAAATTAAGCAAGATGCCTGGGGCACATACGTTGAGATAATTGGCGATAACCTTATGCTTACAGATGAGCAAGCTCAAATCTTTGTGCCAATTCTTGAGTCATACATTGCGGATCAAACTAAAGTTGCAGATATGCGAATACAAAACACAAAGGATTATATGATGAATTATTATGATCTGGACGATGCCACAGCAACTAAATTATTAAACAAAGCCGTGGAGATTGAACAAGAAAGATTAAATATAAGAAGAGAATATATGGACAAGATGCTCGAAAAGCTCCCACCCCAGGTTGTGGGTAAATTCTTTCAACTTGATGCAAGGATATTTGCATTAATTGATTTGGTAAGAATGTCCTCGATTCCTATGGTGCGGGAAGAAGAATAACAATCTATCAGATTAACAATAAAACCCCCGCTAATAACGGGGGTTTTTATTTTTACTAAAACAGACCTTTGTCGATTACTTCTCGGTGTTATTTTTCAATTTATCTTTAAAAACTTTTTCAAACTTTTCAACCTTTGGCGTTATAACAAATGCGCAGTATCCCTGATTTGGATTGTTCTCATAATAATCCTGATGATAGCCTTCCGCAGAATAAAATTTTGTAAACGGTGAAATCTCGGTAACTATCGGATTATCCCACGCACCTGATTTATTAAGTTCTGACTTGTATTTTTCTGCAAGTTCTTTCTGCTCTTCATTATGATAAAAAATAACTGAGCGATATTGAGTTCCAACATCATTTCCTTGTTTATTTAATGTTGTCGGATCGTGGGTCTTCCAGAAAATTTCAAGAAGTTCATCAAATGAAATAACAGACGGATCGTAAGTAATTTGGGTAACCTCTGCATGACCAGTTGTGCCGGTGCATACTTCCTGATAAGACGGATTTTCAACTGTCCCGCCAGATACCCGGATTCAACTTTAACCACACCATTTACTCTTTCGAATATTGCCTCTGTACACCAAAAACATCCCGAGCCGAATGTTGCTATTTGCAGACTATCCATATTATTTGTCACTCCTGATTCTATTTTCTTTTCTGAATGTGCATTTGTTTCTCTTTTATCACAACCACTGGAAGTAAAAAAGTAAATAAAAATTATCGGAATTATAAAACCAAATTTTTTCATAACGCAACCATAATTAGTTATTGTTGATACTGAAAATGTTGTATTATGAATTATACAACAAGTGAAATAATTACAAAGAAAATATCAACAAATAGCCCGGGTTAAGTATCACGAAAGGTTAACATTCTTTTAACATTTATTAAAACGGAATGTTTCGCAGTAGCATCAATCGGAATAGATCACTATCCTGATTTAGCCATATCAACAGATTTGTAAATGTCTAAAACGGTGTCGATTTTCACTTTTTGGAAAACCTGCATTACATTCTCAGCAAGACCAACTAGTTTGAAGCTCCCGCCTCTGTTTGTCGTTGTTGCTAATCCGTGAATTAGCATTCCTATTCCCCAACTAGAAATAAATTTTACCGAGGAGAGATCAACAATAATAATAGTAGCGTTTTTTTCAAGCGAATTAAGTATCGCGTCTTGAAATTCCTGGGCTTCATAGCCAAGGACCTGATCAACTTCTATTTTAATTATAGCATAACTGTCAGCAGTGGTTGATGATATTTTCATCTCTTTTCCTTATTAAAAGATATAAAAAATGCGTTTTCACAAGTTTAATTTCCTATAAACTAATATAAATACAAAATGTAAATTTATTTAATCCCATAGGTCAGAATGAGTTTACTGCGCTATTAAATTGTTATCAGTAAGTACGGTTATTGATGACGTAGTGGCTTTATGTTTCTTGCAAGAGTTTTTTGTTTATATGAATTATTTCTGCAAGCAAACTATGCATTTGTGATTACAATGAATTAAAGTTGCTTATTGTCAAATAATACTCTATTATTCAATTGTGTTGTTATAATTTATTCATAAAGTACATCTTGTGCTGTCAACTCATTATGAATAGAATTATTAACAATAAACTGTTATTTACGACAGAAAACTAATTGGGCAAAAAGGGTGCTGGGATAATTTCTTGCGATTTAGTCAATACCAAAAAAGTGTTTAGTCGCCGAATTATTTCAGTTTTTTTGAACTGTAACTTCGGAATTCGATAATCCGCTTACTCACCAATCATATAGATTAAAAATAATTTAGTTTAATTAACCGCTATCTTTAATAGAAAGGGTCGCTGTATGAAAAGGACTATTAATGGTCTGCTATATCTGATGATGATTATCATCAGCGGATTTTACTGCACATCTAATGCTCAAATGAATTCGAATGAATTAAAGAGTATGTCAGAGAATGCAGATTTAATCATCTCCGGTAAAGTTATTAACCAAAATTCCAGCTGGAATAAAGACAAAACAAGAATTTATACACAGGCCACCATTCAGATCGAGGAATCTCTGAAAGGTAACACCGGCGGAAGTTCTGTTGTGGTTCGTTACCTGGGTGGAGAAGTTGGCGATGTTGGTGAGTTATATTCCCATATGCCAAAGTTTGAAGACCAGGAAGAGGTCTTGGTGTTCCTGAAAAAAGATGAGAAGAACACAGACTACAAAGTTTATAATGGGGAAGATGGGAAAATCAACTTGATCACCGATCCAAAAACAGGCGAGAAGGTTACAGCTTCAAATGTGCAGATCAATTCTCTCAAGGCACAAATTAAAAACTACGTAAATGATTAATAAAAATTTGCGATTTAAACCTTCACAAAAAATATCAAAGGCTAAAATGAAAAATTTTATAAATAAGAGTTTTTATCTATTAATGTTAATAGCTCTTTTCACTTACACAAATAATTATGCGCAGACTAATAATAACTCATATGTTTTTAATGGCGAATCAAGCCAACTATACATCTTAGATGGACAACCGGTAAACGGAGATGCGGACCAAAACGGGTTTGGTTACTTTAACAGTAGCAATTCAAACAAAAAGATAACCGTTCAAGCCTGGGTATACTTAATTGGCGATACTCCTGCTGGTGTCGAAGTACCTATTGTATATCGAACTGTAAATAACGGAAAAACTTTTTCAATATACTTAAAAGATAACAAGGCCTATTTTTCAGTTGGAAACAACAACACCGCAACTGTAAACTCGAATCAACTTCCTGCATTCCAATGGGTGTCCATAACTGGAACATACGATGGCAGTAAACTGAAAATATACTCTGGCGGTTCCTTAGTCTCAACTGCAAACTTTAATATAACAACGGGCTATAGTGTAACAAATGGATTAACGGGTTTGTTTGTTGGTAAGTCCGCTACAGGTTCTTTTGCCGGGTTGATAGACGAAATTAGAATTTTTGACACAGCACTAAGTGCAAATAACATTAATAATTCTGGCGGTAATGGTAATCCGGCCGAGAATTTTCCCCAGTCTCTCTCACGGTCCTTAAGAGGACGATGGTCGTTCACTGAGTTTTCTTATTACGGAGGCACAAAAGCACTAAGCGATTTATCAGACTATAAAAATCATCTTCGTGTTGATAACATTAACCAGATTGTAAATAGCAAACACCCACAACTACTCGTTGTAAATTCTACGGGAGATGCGCCAGATTTAAATCCCGGTGATGGGATAGCCGACGCCGGCAATGGCAATGTTACCCTGAGATCTGCAATCCAGGAAGCAAATGCTCTTGAAGGTTATCAGACAATATTTTTCTACATCCCCGGTTCAGCACCTTTCTTAATACAGCCGGGATCAGCTTTGCCAAACATTACTGAACAAGTATTTTTAAACGCAACCAGCCAGGCTGGATACTCTGGTTCACCTCTTGTCAAAGTGGGTGGTGCCTTCGGGGGCATAACCATCACTGGTGGAGGAAGTACTATCCGCGGACTTGAAATAAACAACTCTCCAGGTTATAGTTTAACACTTTCTTTAAGCGGCGGAAATAATATTGAATCAAACAAAATCGCTGGAATATTAATTAACTCTGCTGGAAATAATATTAATAACAATATTGTTACTAATTCAGTTGCTGATGGAATTTCTCTCATTGCCGGTGCAGAGAATAACATAATAGGATCTTCTGTTGGTAATAATGTTTATGGAAATGCTGGTTACGGCATATCAATGGTTGGTGTAAATGGTAATGAAATTACTTACAATACTATTGAAACGAATGGAAGTGGTGGTGTTTCTGTTGCCAATAGTGCTGGCAGTATAACAATGAACGCGATTAACCAGAATACTGGAAATGGAATTTCAAACACTGGTGCGAATAATATCATTGTTGAAGAAAATATTATCACTGGAAACTCGGGCTTAGGTATTTCTGCAAACGGCAGCACGGGAAATCAATTTACTGCTAATACAGTCAGCACAAATACTTTGGGTGGTGTCTCATTAACAAATAGCAATGCAAGTTTATCCGGGAATACGGTTACCGGTAATTTCTCTTACGGTATTTCTTTAACTGCTTCAAATGGTAATACTCTTTCCGGGAATATTGTTTCAGACAATTCAAGCGATGGTTTTATTGTCGATGGTAATGATAATACCCTAATTAATAATTCGATTACAAATAACGCTGGTCTGGGAATATCTTTAACATCTGGCATTGGAAACCAATTAACAAATAATACCGTTGGAACAAACACGTTGGGTGGTATTTTGATAAGTAACGTTTCGGCAAATCTAACTGGAAATACAGTCAACGGGAATTTCTCTTACGGTATTTTATTAAATACGGTTGATGGAACTACAATATCCGAAAATGAAATTTCTGGAAACTCAAGCAACGGGCTGGTAATAAATGGAAATAATAATAGTGTAGTTGATAATACCATTTTTAACAATGGGGCTTCCGGTGTTTTCGTTACAACGGGAAATAATAATTCGATTTTAAATAATGCGATTTACGGAAATTTAAATCTAGGAATTGAACTGTCTGCGGGGACAAATAATTCTCAGCAATATCCAACACTAAACATTATGTACACCTGGCAGGATGAAACTGCCTTACCAGAAATTAAGGGTGGAACAGCTATTCAGGGAACTCTCAATAGCACGCCTGACAACTATAAAATTCAATTTTTTGCTAACTCAAATACGAGCAGCACCAGAGAAGGAAAACGTTTCTTAGGTGAGATAGAGTTAACTGTTGATGATTTTGACATAGTCGGCAATGCTGATTTTCTTGCAAATCTTAAAGATGCTGTTCTTCCAGAGTTAGATGGAGAAGTGATTAGTGCTACTGCAACCAGACTTGACATTAGTAGTAATCCACTAAGTACTTCCGAATTTTCTGCCTCTATCGAAAGAGCCACAGATGAAGGAGACCATTATTTAGTTAACACAACTCTTGCAGGAATTCCGCTACATTGGCAGGATGGAAACGGTGATTATCAAGTAGCTACCTCTTTAGTAAGTCAAGGTTATGATGATGATGTCCAAAATGGTTTTGATACCTGGAGTGCTTTGGAACAACTCAATTACACAAGAAACTATTATCCAAATTCCGAAGTATGGGGTGGAAACGCTGATGGAATAAATAATACAGTTTGGATTCCCACCACCAGTGAATGGGAAGCAATAACTGAAGCACCTACAAACGTTGTTGCTGTAACAAGAACCCGATATAATGTATTGAATGGTGCAATGATTGATGTTGATATAGCATTCAACGGGGACCCTGTTTCTCTTGTTACTGGCAATCATTTTTACTGGGATACTAACGGAGACCCGAATGCTCTGGATGTTCAAAATGTTATTACTCACGAAATAGGACATTTCTCAGGATTAGCTGATTTATATAATCCAGGTGATTTTAGTTACGTGCTTAAAATGAAAAATAATAACCAGCTGGCTACTCTGTATGGTCGAATTGCTAATGGTGAAACTTATAAGAGAACGTTACATCCTGGCCCTTCCGATCCTGATTGGTTCTCAAATCAATTAGATATCACGAAATATGATATTGGGGGAATAAATTATATTTACAACAATCTTGGTGATGTTTACTACGATATCGTTTTTGTTTTCGATGGCACAACTAATTTTACATCACCTGATGTCCTGAATGGTTTCACTCCTTCGCAAAGTGCGGCAATGGAATTTGTGTACAAATTAAGACTTGGCGATAAAGTGGGTTGGGTAAATGGTTCAGTTACAGAAGCTCTTGGAAATGATTTCATATCAAAATTGAACACTCTTAATTCTCTGCAACCAAACGGAAGTGGAAACCTTGCTGAACGAATATTGGCTGCTGAACAATTATTTTCCAGTTCTTCACCAAACAAGAAAGTAATTATTTTATTTAGCGCTGGAGAAATTTCTCCTTTCTCATTAATTACAAATCTTAATATTAACCCTGACATAAGAATATTTACTATGGGCTTTGAAGGATTAAATGAAAGTCAGGATTTGATGAGCTGGTTAGCCGATGAAACTCATGGCGAATATTATGAAATGGCAAGTACTACTGAAATAGGCGCTGCTACAAATATCATTTGGCTTCGTTTGCTTGGTATACAGATTTCCTACCTCTCTGAAGAAATTACAAGTGAATATTTTGTGAATGATCCGGGCTTGCAATGGCAGGGTGGTCTTCAATGGCAAGGTGGTTTGCAATGGCAGGGTGGACTACAATGGCAGGGTGGTTTGCAATGGCAAGGTGGTCTACAATGGCAGGGTGGTTTGCAGTGGCAGGGTGGTCTTCAGTGGCAAGGTGGCTTGCAATGGCAAGGTGGAACTCTTGAGCTTGGACTACAATGGCAAGGAAGTGAATACGACTTTGTAGTGTTGCCTCCGGGTGTAGCTTTTGATGAAAATAATCCGGTTATTCCAGAAGGTGCAATTACCGAGGATAATTACCAATCATTCCCTGAGTATGGCGTTGAGTTCTTCGATGGTTACCACGGGGCCTCACAATACAATAAGCCTTATAAATTTTTTAAAGTTCATAACCCCGGCATCGGTGCATGGAAATATGCGATACTGGAAGTTACACAACCGGATACTACCGAACCTTTGAGAGTTTATATGGCTAATGAAGCTGACTTAGTACCTGGATTTTTATACGAATCAGGAAAGATACATTTTAACCAATGATCAGAATAATAATCCAGTGCCTGTAGAAGTTGTTTTCACCGCTAAAGTTAATCAAGCCGGTGAGACAACTGAGTATGGTAATGATACAAAAACTGTTGGTGAACCAGTTACCGATGCTTTAGTTGGTATACAAGTTTCTGCGCCAGACGGTCAGGTTGTTGTGGGTCCTTTACAACACATAGGAGATGGAGTATATACATTGACCCTGGTAACAAATTTGTTGGGGAATTATGATGTTGATGTCATTGCCTCGGATAATGTTGCTAACGGTGATACAAGAAACAGCCAATACTTAATTACAACCGAACATTCATTTTATGTATCGCCCTATGAAGACCCAACAGAATTTACAGGTAAGGTATATATTCAGAAAGCTCTTGATAAACTGGTCGAAATTAAATCTGAGTTTTGTCCTACCAATAACAATTGTAGTTGGCCAAACAAAACAAAAAAAGATGTAAATGACGCAATCTCCGCACTCAATTCAGCTTTAGGTTACTTTGTATCGAACGATGGTAATCACTTAAAGACAAACAAGGGATTAAACTTTTATGACAAGGTTACTTCGGCAGTTAACGATATATATTCATATCTAAGCGAACCTGATTTCGGTGAAGATATCGATCTCTCATTATACTATATGATTCAGGGATCATATAAATTAGCTGTGATTGTTAGAGACGAAGCTGAGTTACCGGGTGCATGTCAGGTTTCGAATTGTGAACAATTACTTGCAAGTACAAACAGGGAATTGGGTAAAGCAATAGATGAAAGAAAACAAGATCATTATGTTTATATACTGAATCACTTAACCAATGCTTGGAAATTTGCAATGAATGTGATGGGTGCTAATTTAAACAAGGAAAGTAGTGATGAGGGAGTTATTGCATCTATACCAACAGAATATGGTTTAGATCAAAATTATCCTAACCCGTTCAATCCAAGTACAACAATAAGCTATCAATTGCCAGAGAAAAATCATGTGAGCTTAAAGGTATATGATATTCTGGGTAATTTAGTCTCTACTCTGGTAGATCAGGATATGGAAGCTGGTTATTATAGCGCTAACTGGGATGCAAGCCGGCTCGCAAGTGGTATATACATATATAGAGTTATAAGTGGTTCATTTGTTTCAACTAAGAAAATGATTCTAATGAAGTAATCTTTTTTTGCCCCCGGTTTCAATCAGGAATCGGGGGCTATTTCTTTTTCAACTTAATTCCCCTATTTTCAAAATCATTATTGCACTATCTTTGGTGCATACAAAATGTACGAACTATTTTCCGGGCTATCAATTTCTTTTTTATGATCAGGGTAAATCTGCTTCTATTAATTTTATTTCTTTTATCATCTCTTGAACTCTTTGCACAGAGTGATGTTATATTTAATCATTTAACTACCGCGGACGGTTTATCTCAAAGCTCTGTAACCTGTATACTTCAGGATAAAAGTGGCTTCATGTGGTTCGGTACGCAAGACGGACTAAACAGATTTGATGGATATAATTTTAAAGTTTTCAAGAATAATCCTGGTGATTCTTCCAGCTTAAAAAACAATTTCATTTTTTCAATCATTGAAGATGAATCAGGAAAACTTTATATAGAAACACAGGGCGGTGATTTTCATCGATACATTCCAAGATCAGAATCTTTTCAAACCATTAGTGATGACCAAATTGATTTTGAAAAAGCTAAAGTAAGTACGGTTGGAGCACTACTTTATGAATCCAATGGAATTAAATGGATTGGTGGACTAAGCAAGGGCACGGGATTAGAACGGATTGATACAAAATCAGGTGAGAGAAAAGTGTACAAACATAACCCGGCTGATCCATCAAGTCTAAGTGATGATAAAGTTTACTCAATATTCCGAGATCGTTCGGGGAATTTGTGGGTCGGGACATTTAACGGACTTGATAGGTTTGACGAGCAAACTGGTAAATTCCTTCATTACAGAAACAACCAAAATGATCCGACAAGCATTAGTGATAATTGGGTTTGGCCAATATTTGAAGACACACGAGGATATTTATGGGTTGGAACCGTTAGGGGGGGCTTATGTGTGTTCGACCCGGCCTCGAATAGTTTCTATAATTACAAAAACGATGTAAGTGACCCGACAAGTATAAACGATAATTTTATATTTTCTATTTATGAGGATCGTGGCGGGGTAATGTGGGTGGGGACAAATTTAAACGGCATAAATTATTTTAATCTTTCAACTCAATCCTTTGAGCACTTTAATCACGATCCAAAAAATAAAAACAGCTTAAGTGATGATGTGGTTTTCTCGCTGCTTGCAGATACAAAAGGAAATTATTGGATCGGAACAAAAAGCGGTGGATTAAACAAATTTAATTACGATAAAAAAACATTTACTCACTATTTGGAAAATCCGCAAAACCCAAATGGTTTATTAAGTAACTCAATCCAATCACTATTAGAAGATAAGACAGGAAATATTTGGATTGGAACATACAGCAGTGGTTTAAATTCATTAAATCCTAAAACTGGTGTCTTCGCCAGGCATACCAATAACCCATCGGACTCAACTTCCCTTAGCGATGACAGAATTTATTCTTTGGTTGAAGATAAGAAGGGCAACATTTGGATTGGAACATATGGTGGCGGCTTAAATAAACTTGATCGGTCAACTGGTAAATTTTCCAGATATCAATTCGATGAAAATGGTTCTACCTCAATTAGTTCAAATGCAACCTGGTCGCTTGCATTAGATGATGACGGGAATTTGTGGATAGGAACTTTTGGTGGTGGTGTGAACGTGTTAAATCTGCAAAACCAAACATTCACTTATTTCAAAAACAATCCTGATGATTCAACTAGTATTGCTGATGATAACATTATAAGAGTATTTAAAGACAGCAAAGGAAATATGTGGGTCGGCACCACTAAAGGTTTGTGCAGGTATTTAAAGGAAACTAATTCTTTTAAAAACTATAATGAAGAAAATGGACTGGCAAATAATTTTGTTTATGGAATACTGGAGGGCATAAATGGGAACCTGTGGATAAGTACAAATAACGGTCTATCAAAATTTAATCCTGTAAAAGAAACATTTAAAAACTATTATGCACAGGATGGACTTCAAGGTAATGAATTCAACCAAAACGCATTTGCAAAAGATAATAAAACAGGGCGATTGCTTTTCGGTGGACCAAATGGTATTAATGTCTTTAATCCAGATAAAGTTAGGGGAAATACGTTTGTGCCCCCGGTCGTTTATACAAATTATATAAGATATAATTCTGACGATGAAGAAGGTAAACCAATTTTTGAAAAGGGTGTTTCAGTCAGAGACAGCATCCTGGTTACCTACAAAGACAATATTGTTACTTTTCAGTTTGCGGCGTTGAGCTATTACAATAGTTCCGACAACCAGTACCGATATAAGCTAGAAGGGTTTAACGAAAATTGGATACAACTGGGGGATAATCATACTATAACGTTTACAAACTTATCCCCCGGAGATTACAAGCTTATTGTTACCGGATCCAACAATGATGGTTTGTGGAATGATGAAGGAAAGTTTTTATTTATAGAAGTTCTTCCGCCCTGGTGGAGGACAAATATAGCTTACGGAATTTATATCGTCATCTTTATAAGTGCGCTTTATGGAATCAGAAGTTTTGAAATTAAACGCCGCGAGCAAAAAGCTCTAATACGTGAAAATGGATTGAGGTTAAAGGCAACTGAAGCAGAGAAGCGTGCCATCCAAATAGAGAACGACCGGAAAACTAAAGAGCTTGAAGAAGCGAGGGCACTTCAGCTTTCTATGCTGCCAAAGGAATTACCCAAACTTCCGAACCTTAAGATAGCTGCTTTTATGAGAACTGCGACAGAAGTCGGCGGGGACTATTATGATTTTATTGAACAGGAAAATGGTGTGTTAAACATCGCTTTTGGTGATGCAACCGGACACGGGCTTCAGGCAGGAACGATGGTAACATTAATGAAAGGATTTTTTACTTCTGATTCATCAAAACTAGGTCTTAAAGAATTTATGGAACACTGCAGTCGTGTTATTAAAGATATCAAGCTTGGCAGAATATTAATGTCCTTCAGTTATTTAAAAATTGAAAGCAATAAACTTTTTGTTACCAGTGGCGGGATGCCTCCAATCTTTTATCATAATAAGGAGACCAATCAAGTAGAAGAAATTGTAATTCAGGGTATGCCCCTGGGTGCGATGAGAATGGCAAAGTATAATGTTGTTGAAAAAGAAATAAATAGCGGTGATACAATTTTGTTGCTCACTGACGGTTTGCCCGAACAGATGAATCCTAAAGAAGAAATGTTTGATTACTCTCGTGTTAAAACGAACTTTAAAGAAGTTATCAGTAATTCACCGGATGAAATAATTAACAAACTTGTTACTGCTTGTGATAATTGGATGAACGGGCGGATTCAGGATGATGATATTACATTTGTTGTGATAAGAGTAAACTAAATCAAGATTTAATTATTTGTTGATATTAACAGAAATCTGAGACAGATTATAGAATAATACATTATATTCCAAATGTCCCTACGGTCTAATTAATAATTTGTAGCTATAAATTAGTCAGAAAGAATTTTGATGAAAAAAAACGTAGAACTGGAAATTAAACTGCCCAACATCCCTGATATTGAGATTGTTGCCGTTGAAAGCCTGCAGATAATGGGTAGACATTTAGGAATTTCCGACGATAAGATTGGTGAAGCAAAGATCATCGTTACGGAAGCAATTATAAATGGTCTTGAACATTCGGGTGATAAAAATCCGTATGTGCAAGTTGAGTTCAGCATGGATAAGGAAAAATTAATTATACTGGTAACAGACTTTGGAGGCGGCTTTGAACCAGGTGATGTTGAAGATCCGAAAATTGCAGATAAAATTCATAGCGAGGATAAACGCGGCTGGGGTCTTAAACTAATGAAGTCAATGTCAGATGATATGATTATTGAATCCGGACCTAATGGAACAAGAATAACTATTACAAAAAATTTAACCTAAGTGGAGAAAATTTAATGAGCACAGAATTTAGTTTAGTTTCAGAATTACACGATAAAACACTTGTAATTAAAACTGATGGATACATCAATGGTCCTGGGGGTGAAAAGATCGTTCAGGAATTTTTCAAAACATAACTCAATAAATAAACTTATTCTTAATCTTGAAAACTCTAAGGTTGTTAATTCAATTGGTATTTCTCATCTGATTGAAGTTATTGAAAATTTAAACCAATCGGGTGGTAAGCTGGTTTTTACCAATCTCGACCCGACAATAGAAAAAACTTTTACTATTATGGGATTATTTCAGTTTGCTGAAAAAGCAGATACTCTTGAGTTGGCTTTAAAAGGTTAATTCTATTCGGACTAAAGCATTTGACGATTAGCTATTCTGACATTATATATTAATTCAGTTATCAACTAAGTTCGCTCATTTTTGATTTGAGCAACAATGGTGGTTTTCAATTCTTTACTAACTATTAATTTAAGTGGAAAATAATAACCTTGTAGAAAAACTTTCTCTGCAAGTTGGATCATTTCAGGAAGGATTTGAAATCCTCTGCAAATCTTTCAGCTTTGATGAGATGGTGAAAAATTTCCTGCATCTTGTGCGTGGGAATTTTATTGTGTCAGAAATATTTGCCTATCATAAAAAACAGAAAGATTCTGAGTGGAAACTTATTGCCTCAAAGAAAAAAGGCAATTTTTCTGATTTGTCATATTTTAAAGAATCGCCAGGTTTTTCTATTCAGTATTTTCAAAATCAAAAATTTGATGTTTCAATTGTTTTCCCATTGTCTGATAAATCTGTTCTAGGAATTCTAATTGGTTCCAAACTAGATAAAAGTGGTTTCTCAGATCTGGACAAAATTACTTTGCAAATTTTACTCCAGGTTTTTGATAGTGCCCACAAATCTTTTCTGAATCAAAGAAATGAAAAGGCATTAATATTTGGGTTAAATGAGAAGGTTCTTCAACTTAATAATCTTATTGACACTGTAATTGAGGTTTCTCGCTATGACAAAAGAGATGTTTTGTTTGAATTGGCTCTTGAAAGGATTGCACCACTTACGAATGCATCATCAGCGCTGCTTCAAATAAGCAGTAAAGATAAAATTGAAAACTCGTATACCTTCCCTCCCGGTGCTGATATAAACAAAATTTTGGGCTCCAAACTCAAATTAGAATCTTCTTTCGATTTTAATGGTATATCGTACCGGTTTTCATTAGCAGAAAAAGAAACTCGAAAAGGTGTTACGAATTTTAATGAGTTAGACAAACTGCTTTTAGATGCTATCGCACGTCAGGTTCAGGCATCAATTGAAAATCAGTATTTAAATAGCCAGGCAATAGAAAAAGAAAAAATGGAACGTGAGCTGGCTGTTGCTGCATCCATTCAGCAAAGAATTCTTCCTGAAGTATTACCGAAGATAGAAGGATATGATTTGTCCGGAATAAATATTCCCTCCAGAGAAGTCGGTGGAGATTATTATGATTGCGTCGATTTGGGCAATGGAAAATATGCTTTGATTATTGCCGATGTGGCCGGAAAGGGAATTGGTGCTGCTTTACTTGTAAGCACTTTAGACGCAGCACTTTATTCATATCTTGAATTTGATATGCCTTTAACAGAAATGGCTGACAGATTAAATAAGCTGATTTATAAATCTTCTCCGTCTGATAAATTTATTACTTTTTTTATCGCAGTTCTTGATTCCAAAACAGGTGAGCTGGACATAGTAAATGCGGGACATAATCCGATTTTATTACTAAGGGTTGATGGTTCTCTTGAAAAAATTGATGCTGGTGGTGTTGGTCTTGGAATGTTTGATTTCGGAATTCCCTACGAAGGCACGAAGTTAACCCTTCAAAAAGGTGAGAGATTATTTTTATATACTGATGGTATTCCCGAAGCTATGAACGAAAACGAAGAAGAATATTCGGATGAGAGAATGGAAAATTATTTTCAAAAGAATATTACAACCAGATCGCAGGAATTTGTTGATAAACTAATCAAAGATGTTAAAAGCTATTCCGGCAATGCTGAACAAAGTGATGATATAACCGTTCAATATTTAATTCGCAAATAACATATCAGTGTAAAATTGTCGTTGCCTGATATTGATCATTTTTTATTACTAATTGGGTTTTATTAATATGAAACTTTTTTTCACGATTCTTTTTCTTTCCCTGACTGCAAATATCTTTTCACAAAATAATCTTGTATTCGAGCATTATTCAGTTCAAAATGGATTACCTAACCCAACGGTCTATGATCTCTTACAGGATGAATATGGTTTTCTTTGGATAGGAACCGGAGATGGATTATGCCGATATGATGGGTACGAGTTTAAAGTATATAAAAATAATCCTAACGACAGCACAAGCTTGCCAAGCAATACGGTCTTATCAATAATGGAAGATAACGAAGGTGATCTATGGATTGGCGGAATTGGTTTGTTTGCAAAATACGTTCGTAAAACAGGTGCTTTCATTCCTCTGAGTTTTGATAGGGGTGCAATAACCGGTACGATACAAATATGGAAATTATTCCAGGACTCAAAAAATAGAATATGGTTTGGAACACTCAGCCACGGTGTTTATTTATTTAATAAGAAAAAAAATATTGCCCAGCCAGTGGGTAAGGGCAATAATAAAAGTCAGCTAGACTGGGGAAGAGTATATTCTATCATTGAAAGCCATGATGGGAAGATCCTGGCTACTGATACCCAAAGTGGAATATTAGTTTATGATGAACAGGATTCTGTATTTAATAATTATAGTGCGCTCTCTGTCCCTAACTTCAAATTTTCGTTTTCATTATTTGAAGATGAATATAACAGATTTTGGTTAGCTGGTGGCTCTGGTATCCGAATGATCGATCCGGCAACAAATAAAGTAAACAATATTAATTTTTTTGATTCAAATAAATCTGAAAATAAAGACTCAACAACTCTAAGAATCGTTAGCGATCAGAATGGTTATCTATGGTTTGGATGCTGGACAGAAGGACTTTACAGATATAACCCGGTTACCAGAGAAACAATTCATTATAAACCCAATACAAATATTATAGGTTCCATAAACGGCACTCAAATATTATCAATCTATGAAGATAATTTTGGAATCCTCTGGGTTGGAACAATGAATAGTGGATTAAATAAGGTTGATCCGAAGAAGGAACCATTAAATATTTATCAGTTACCCGCAACAATAAAAGAAAATAATATTAATAGTGATCGGATAACCGCAGTAGTCGTCGATGAGACGAACACAGATATAGTGTGGATGGGCACAGGAAATTTGGGTTTAGTAAAATATGATCGAAGCTTAAATAAGTTTACCCAATTTAAAAATAAGCCTGGCGTTTCGAATTCAATCTCTGGCAATAATATAATTTCAATGACAATTGGGAATGATAATAATTTATGGGTGGGAACAGACACTTCGCTGTGCAAGCTTGATACTAAAACTAATCTGTTTACAAGATATTTAACTGAAAATATTGGGTTGACTTACAATTCTAATATTAATGATATCCAGATAGATGCAACCGGAAGAATTTATGTTGCAACACCTCACGGTGTTGACCTTCTGATCCCGGGCACCGATATACACAGGATGGTACCGTCTTTAATGACCAGACAATACAAATCCGAACTTCTTGCTACTATGAAGTCTCAACTAAATGAAAATCCTATCGCTGCTATTTCAAAAGTTGGTGAGCATCAGGATATCACCAAGGAATTCGAATTAAAGAATTCAACAAATGTTTTGGTTGTTTGTGGCGGCGAGGGACAAATTGATGTGTCAAATTCTTCTTTTGACTTTGGGTGGATCGAAAGTGCTGACGGAAAAATAATTTGGGCAATGGATGATGTGTATAAAACTTTTTACTTGGGCGGAGGCACTAAAAACAGAATCTTGGCAGACTGTATAGAATTGAAGGCTGGAAAATATAAACTTCGATACCAATCTGACGTCGGACATTCATATGGAAACTGGAATGTTAATCCTCCTGAGGATTCTCTACTATACGGCATTCAAATTAGTGAGTTAAATGATGAGGTTTTTAAGCAGATTTCAAATGAAATAAAAGATGAAATCTCAAAGAAAAATTTTATGCCTGTTGAATCCGTTTCATCTATCTTTCTTAGCAACAAATACGAAAACATATTATGGGTTGGAACTAATCGATCAAAATTGTTTCGGTGCAACTTAAAAGATAATTCATATAAAGAATTCCTTCCAGATTCTATTACTGATAATTCTGCAACAAATGTTGTTGCTGATATTCTTGAGGATAATGATGGAATATTATGGTTGGCCACAAGTAAAGGATTGGCTGAGTTCAATCCATCCACAGAAAAATTTAACATTTATACTGACGATGATGGATTGCCGACAAACTCAATCACTGCAATAGAGGAAGATCCATATGGAAATCTCTGGGTTAGCAGTATTGCTGGCTTAACAAAAATCGTCAGAACACCGGGAGAGAAAAAGTATACCTTTATAAATATTGATATTGCAGATGGTTTACAGGGATACAGCTTTACAAGAGCAAGCTGGAAGACAAAAGATGGTGAGTTGTTTTTTGGTGGATTCAATGGCGTTAATTCGTTTTATTCAGGGATGTTAAATCAAACATCTCCCGATATTGTAATAACTGATTTTAAAATTGGAAATCAAACAATTACCACCTCCTCAGAAGATTCCCCAATAACAGATGATATAAATGCTGTAAAAAACATTACTTTGAATTTTGGTCAAAATGATTTCTCATTTGAATTTGCTGCGATTCATTTTTCAAGACCCCAAAGAAATAAAATTGCTTATAAACTAGATGGAATTAATGATGATTGGGTATACGACAACAGAAGATTTGCCACATTTACAAATTTGAGTCCCGGTGATTATGTTTTCAGGTTAAAAGGAGCAAACGGTGATGGTGTTTGGAATGAAAAAGAAAAAATAATTACAATAACTATTCTCCCGCCTATGTGGCGTACAACGTGGGCATACATTTTATACGGATTCATTTTAGTTGCCGGAATATTCGGAATCGATAGATTCCAAAGGAGAAGATTATTGAAGAGGGCAAGAGAAACTGCGCGGATGAAAGAAACTGAATTACGCGCACAGCTTGCTGAAGCAGAAAACGCAAGGAAATCAAGAGAGCTGGAGGAAGCACGATCACTTCAATTATCGATGTTGCCTAAAGAACTCCCACAATTGCCTAATCTCGATATAGCTGTTTATATGAAAACAGCTACCGAAGTCGGGGGTGATTATTATGATTTCCAGGTTGGCATGGATGGAACCTTAACTATAGTAATAGGTGATGCCACCGGGCATGGTTTAAAGGCAGGAACAATGGTAACCGCAACAAAAAGTTTATTTAATACGCTTGGTTCCAACTCGGATATTTTAATTACGTTTAACGAAATTACCCGGTGCATAAAACAGATGCAGATACATATGCTTTCAATGTGTTTAACGATGATGAAAATACAGGGTAATAAAATGATAATGTCAGCTGCCGGAATGCCCCCGGCTCTTATCTATAGAAAAAACACTATGGCGGTTGAAGAAGTTGTTTTAAAAGGAATGCCATTGGGTGCTGTATCTGATTTCCCATATCAATTAAGAGAAACCAATTTGGATCCCGGGGATACGGTTTTATTATTAAGTGATGGGCTTCCCGAACTTTTTGATAAAAACAAGGAAATGTTCAGCTACGAAAGGGTTGTTCAAGTATTCAGCAAGCACGCTCACAAATCTCCCGAAGAAATTATAGAAGGACTAAAGACGGCTGGATCTGATTGGGTTCAAGATGCTGAGCCGGATGACGATGTAACGTTTGTTGTACTAAAAATTAAATAGGGTAACTGAATGAAAAGGTTTAACATCTTGTTCTATATAAAATATTTTATAATATGCTTTCTGTATCTACTGACAAACCTTCTCCATGCACAAGAAAATTTTGTGTTTGAAAATTTTTCAATTCCGCAGGGACTTTCTAATCCAACAATAAAATGTATTTGTGAAGATAAGTACGGTTTTCTCTGGCTTGGAACAAATGACGGTTTGAGCAGATACGACGGATACGAGTTTAAAGTTTACAAAAACAATCCATCGGACAGCACCAGTCTGCCTGGTAATACAATAAATACAATATGCGAAGACAATAATGGTAATTTATGGGTTGGCGGAAGTAATGTGTCTGGCGAAATATGATAGCAAAAACGATAATTTTATCAGTGTAAAATTCGATAGAGGACAAAATGTAAATCCGCCAATTATTTATAAAATCTTTATTGATGAAAAAAATAGAATCTGGATAGGGACCAATGAATATGGTGTACATTTGCTTAATCCGGAAGAAATGAATACAAGAAGAATAAAATTTATATTAAATGAAGAGGAATTGCGCAATGCGAATAATCTATCCATCATTGAAACATCAAATCATGAAATATTAGCAACGGATTATGGAGCGGGAATATTTTATTATACTGAAGGTTCTGATGAATTCCGATTATACGATGATTTGGGTGCGGATAAGTTACTTTATTCATTGGTTACTTCATGAAGATGAATTTAAAAGATTATGGATTGGAGGAGAAAATTCGCTAATAATATATAATCGGGATAATAAAAAACTGGAAAAAGTTGAAAAGTTTTCAACGCCTTTGGGAGCATTCTTATCCAGAGGAACCTTGAATATTTTAAAGGATAAAGCAGGTTTTATTTGGCTGGGCACATTAGACGACGGATTATACAGGTATAATCCCGTTGATAATAAATTCTTTCATTTTACAGGAAGCAGTAATAATAAAAATAGTATTAAATCTGCAGCAATACTTTCATTATTTCAGGATAGTTTCGGAAACATTTGGATCGGGACCAGATTGGATGGATTATATAAAGTTGATCCAAATAAACAGCCAATGAATATTCTTAAAATACCCGAAAACATTAAAACAAATTCTTCTGTAGATAGAATAACTGCGATCGCTAAAAGTGAAAAAAGTAATGACGCGGCTATTGGAACGGCAGGATTGGGTGTGTTTTGGGGAAATATTGAAACGGGTCAATATAAACATTATACATTTAACAAGAACTCAAATAGTATTTCAAGCGATAATATTTTCTCTTTAACTATTGATGCAGAGAATAATCTTTGGGTTGGAACTAATGTCGGATTAGATAAAGTAAATACAGTTACTGGAAAAGCTATAAAATACTTCGACGATCAATTTCCACTTTACGGTGGATTTTTTATTAACGATTTAAAATTTGATAAAGCAGGAAGATTATTTATTGCAGACAGGGGCGGAGTAGATATCCTATATCCGAGTCAAAACATTATTAAACAAATACCATCTATTAGTAACCGGGAATTCAAACCCGAATTACAATCAAACATAATAAATCTCGCAAATTCTTCACAGCCAATAGCTTCAATACTTAAGGTTGGCGAACAAAAATTATTAGAAAAGGAATTTGATATATCTGACAACTCAAAAGTATTAATTGTGGGGGTTGGGGAAGGGCAATCAGAATTAGAGAGGCTGTTTGATTTTGGCTGGCTTGAAGATGCTGATGGGAATATAATATGGGGTATGCTTAAATATAGTAATTCATTTCATTTCGAGGGCGGGATGAAGAACAGGATAATGACCCAAACATTACAATTAAAGAAAGGCAAATATAAACTTAAGTTTCAATCTGATGTCGGGCATTCTTATGGAAATTTTAATGTGCTGGCCCCTAAGGATTCCGCATTATGGGGAATTCAGGTTATCCGGATAAATGAAAACCAGTTCAGTGATTTTTCAAAAAGAATTGATGAGGAAATAAAAGCGAGCAATTATATGTTATTGGAGATTGCTAACTCAGTATGTATTAGTAAATCGTATGAAAATATTTCGTGGATTGGATCATCAAACCAAGGTCTTTTTAAATACAATTTAAATACCGGTGATTTTACACAGTATAATAAAAATAGAGAAGCGGTTTCTGACATTGTGACCAATAACGATGTATATTATGTATTTGAGGACAGTAAAGGAATTGTTTGGTTTTCCACTCCAAATGGTTTGGGAAAATTAGACCCGAAAACCGATAAGATAAAATATTTTACCGAAGATGACGGTCTCCCTACAAATTTAGTCGGTAGCTATTCAGGAGGATAATTATGGTAATCTATGGATTAGCAGTGCAGCAGGTTTGACAACACTCGTTCGAAATGAAACTGGTGAAAAAGAATCTTTCATAAATATTGATATAAAGGATGGGCTTCAGGGCTACTCATTTTCTCTCGCCTCATGGAGGACAAATAATGGAGAATTATTTTTCGGTGGAGACAACGGAGTAAATTATTTTATTCCAGGAAGAACAAATCAAACAAAACCAAAAATTGTACTTACTGATTTGAAAATATCTGATGTGTCTGTATTTAACGATATTACAACTTCTCCATTAAAAAAAGACTTAAATGAAACGGATAAATTAACATTGGATTATTCACAAAACGATATTTCATTACAATTTGCCCCTATCCATTACTCAAGACCGGAGAGAAATCTAATTGCATATAAACTGGAAGGATTTAATAAAGATTGGGTTTATAGTAAACTTCATTTGGCTTCATTTACAAATCTAGACCCAGGTGAATACACCTTCAGATTAAAAGCAGCAAATGGCGATGGAGTATGGAGCGAGAAGGAAAAAATAATACATATCGAAGTGCTTCCTCCATACTGGAGAACAACGTTTGCTTATATTGGTTACGGATTTCTTTTTGTTGGCTTTGTTTTCGGAGTAGATCGAGTGCAGCGAAGGAGACTCTTAACAAAAACAAAAAACGCTGCTGCTATAAAAGAAGCACAGCTGCGGGCACAACTTGCAGAAACAGAAAATGAACGCAAAACAAAAGAATTAGAAGAAGCACGCCAGTTACAGCTTTCAATGCTTCCCAAAGAGCTACCGCAATTACCTAATCTTGATATTGCTGTATATATGAAAACCGCAACCGAAGTTGGAGGCGATTATTATGATTTTAATGTTGCTATGGATGGAACGTTAACTATTGTTCTTGGTGATGCAACAGGTCACGGAATGAGAGCGGGTACAATGGTTACTTCAGCTAAATACTTTATTTAATAGTTATGCAGCAAATCCTGATATACTGTTTACTTTCAAAGAAATGACAAGATGTATTAAGAAAATGCAATTTCAATCTCTTGCTATGAGTATGACTATGCTGAAAATCAAAAATAATAAATTATTAATGTCGGCTGCGGGAATGCCGCCGGTTTATATTTTCCGCAGAGAAAACCGTGTAATTGAAGAACATTTAATGAAAGGAATGCCTTTGGGTACAATGGGGGATTTTCCTTACGAATTAAAAGAGATGGATTTGTTTAAAGGGGACACTTTACTTTTAATGAGTGATGGTTACCCGGAGTTGCAAAGCGATACAAACGAAATATTTGGTTATAGACGAGCAAAAAACTCATTTGAGGAAGTAGCAGAAAAAGAACCCGAAGAAATTATTTCTTATTTAAAAGAAGAAGGCTCTCGATGGTCAAATGATAAGGAACCCGATGATGATGTTACGTTTGTTGTTATTAAAGTAAAAAATTGAAAATTTAGAGATGAAAGCATCGTACTTAAGTCATAAAATTTTATTCTGTTTCTTCTTGCTGATTTCTGTGGTTACTTATGCGAGCACATCAGATACAATTTATGTTCATTCCGATAGTTTAAGGGGCGGGTTCAATCTCGTTAGACAATGTTTGGAGATATCATGCTGGAGATGATTCGGTTTGGGCAGAAGGGGATTTGATGATTCCAACTGGGATACATTAAAAACTCGATCTGCCGTTTGCCAATACTCCAGAAGATTTTTGGAAGGGAATTGGTTGGTTTAGAATAAATATTCAAATTGATTCTTCATTAATTAATCAACCTGTTGCATTTTTGATATACCAATTTGGTGCTTCGGAGATATATTTAAATGGCAAACTGTTAAAAAATTAGGAACTATCGGGAAATTCTGTTAACAGGAAATACTGTATCAACCCTCAAATATTCCGTTTACAGTAATTCTGGATACAACTTTGTTTATAACATATCCATTCGGTATTCCAATCAATTGCGCCAACAGAAGACTTTGATTGGTTTGTTTCAAGATTTGATTTAATTGGGTTTCACACTTGCCCTTCGTGATAATGATGATGCTATAACCTCTAAAGTCGAAAATGAAAAAGCGAATGTTGCTGTTAATATTTTAATATCTGGAATATTCCTGGCCCTGGCGCTACTATACTTTTCTCTTTTCATCTTTTATTCTGATAAAAAAGAAAATGTTTACTACGCATTATTTAATTTCTGCATTTCGTTGTTATTTGCTGTGTCACAGCTGGAACGAGCTGTAAAATCAGACCTAAGTTTAATTGTGCTTTACAATATTCTTTCTTCTGCATCATTAACCCTTGTCTTCATATTTTACCTGGGTTTCCTTTATTCCATATTTTATACAAAAATCCCCAAATTGTTTTATATAATCACAGCAATTGCAATTGCCTTTATTATTAGTGATGTACTTGGATTTAAGGGAGACTTACCTGATAGGATTCAACTTGGTTTTATTGCATTTACGACTCTGCTTGGTTTATTTATTATTATTCAGGCAATCAGAAAGAAAAAGGAGCATGCATGGATAATTGGTGCTGGTGTAATATTATTTGTTCTATTTGTAATGGCACTATTTGTTGTCGGGTTACTTGGGAAAAACATTAATAGTGTTGTTGGAATTATACTTTTCTTTACTGGTCTTGTCAGCCTGCCAATGACAATGTCAATTTATCTTGCAAGAAGTATTGCAACGACCAATAAGAATTTGCAAAAGCAAATTATTGCAGTTAAAGAATTATCACAAAAAGAACTTGAGCAAAAGTTAAGAGCGCAAAAAGCAGAAGCTGAAAACGAAAGGAAATCAAAAGAGCTAGAAGAAGCAAGACAACTTCAACTTTCTATGCTTCCAAAAGAACTGCCTGTTATTCCTGATTTGGATATTGCCGTTTATATGAAAACTGCAACAGAAGTTGGTGGAGATTATTATGATTTTCATGTTGGAACGGACGGAACACTAACTGTTGTAATTGGAGATGCAACCGGGCACGGTTTGAAAGCCGGTACAATGGTAACTGCTACGAAAAGTTTATTCAGTTCTCATGCGCATCGTGAGGATATAATAAAAACCTTTCACGAGTTTACCCGGGTAATTAAAAACATGCGTATGCATTTGATGTCTATGTGTCTTTCCATTGTAAAGATTAATGGCAAAGTACTAAAAATTTCTGCTGCTGGAATGCCACCCGCTTTACTTTATAGAAAAACAGAAAACAAAGTTGAAGAACTTTTAATCAAAGGTATGCCGCTGGGAGCCTTTAACGATTTTCCATACAAATTATACGAAACCACTTTGCAGAAAGGGGATACACTTTTATTACTGAGCGATGGATTCCCTGAATTATTTGATAAAGATATGAATATGCTGGGTTACGATAAGGTCACTGCTCTCTTTAGTGAAGTTGCAGAAAAGTCGCCAGAAGAAATTATTGAACACTTAAACCGCAATGGCACAAATTGGATTGGCGATGCAGAACCTGATGACGACATTACGTTCGTGGTTTTAAAAGTAAAGTAATCTAATTTTTTCGAATAATCAGTTTTTTGTGCACCCAGCCGGGCTCGAACCGGCGACCTGCTGATTAAGAGTCAGATGCTCTACCAACTGAGCTAAGGATGCGGGGCAAAATTAATAAATATTTGGAAGGTGTGAAAGTTAGTTTTGCGGGGAACGAATCTGTCCCCGCGTAATTTTAGAAATGTATAATAACGTAGTTTAGCTTATTCTTTATTTTCACCTTCTTTGCTTCTATTCAACTCTTCAAGAAAATAATGATATACGTTCATAATTTCGGTCTTCAAAAAATCTGATTGCATTTCATACTCGGTGTATTTATCAAAAAATCTGTGTGCAAGCTTTGAAAATAATACTTCAGTTAAGGTAGCTGCTACCTGTTCTTTAGGTTGGTTCATATTTACCTCAATTAATTTTATTTGCTTAAAAATTTATTAAGAACTGTTTTAATTGCGTTTACTATTCTTGACGCTTCATAAGATTATTTGTTAAATGGATCAAAACGTCCTTAAATTACATTTCATCAATTACTAAATAAATTTACTGACAAACTTAATTTAAAAAAGTTTAATCTAAATGAAATTTGCTAAGAATATTTGGGGTGGAGAAAGCCAAACAGCTCCATTTTTTGTTATTATCGGTGCAAGCATGTGGGGTGTTGATGGAATAGTTTTAAGACCTGCTTTGTATGGATTACCTGTCCCTCTCGTGGTGTTCATCGAAAGTACTATTGTTGCAATTATTCTTTCGCCATACTTTATAAGAAAAATTTCTTCTTTAAGGAATTTGGATTATAAAGATTGGTTAACATTTTTTTTAGTGGCTTTGATGGGTGGGGCAATAGGAACAATGGCTATTACCAAGGCACTGTTTTTTGTAAACTTCGTAAATCTTTCCGTGGTAATTCTTCTTCAAAAACTACAGCCTGTTTTTGCAATTACACTCGCAGCAATATTTCTTAAAGAAAAATTGACAACTAAATTTTTCTTTTGGGCTGCGCTTGCAATTATTGGTGCTTACTTTATGACCTTTTCAACAAATCTTCCTGATTTTTCAGCAGGGGACAAAACAACTATTGCTGCCCTATATGCTCTGCTGGCAGCATTTGGATTTAGTTCGTCTACTGTGCTAAGCAAACGTGCACTTAAAAATGTTTCATTTGAAATGGGAACATATCTTCGTTTTCTTTTCTCAGCACTAATAATGTTTGTGATTGTTATTTCCATGGGGGAAATGAAAAGCATTTCTGATGTGTCAACCACACAGTTTATAATTTTTTTAATCATCGCTTTTACTACTGGCGGTGCTGCTATCTTTCTTTATTATTATGGATTGAAGAGAATAACTGCTTCGGTGGCTGCTATCTGTGAGTTGGCTTTTCCATTGACCGCCGTGGTGTTGGAATACTTTATACATGGGAATATTCTTGATCCAATACAGTGGGCTGGTGTTGTCTTACTCCTTTTCGGTATCATTAAAGTTAGCAATGTCAGGGCGGTGAGTAAATCCTAAAACTAGAGTGATAATAAGAGGACTTGCATTAACAAGTCCCTTAGTAAATTTTATCCTTCTGAATCTTTTTTGCTCCAAGGAGGAGTTACATGATTTGTTCTGGCATAAGCAATTGATTGTCCAAGATGTTCATGTGTGTGGCCAATCATCGTAATCATAAAATTTCTGATAGTCATCGTCATTCCAAAGACTTCTACCTCCCGATTTAAATCTTCTTCCGTAAGCATTCCTACTCTTTCTTTCAGAGTTTCAAATGATTCACTTACTATTTCCATAATTTCTGTTTTATCTGTTGTTTGTGTATTCCATGCATCAGCTTTGCTAAAATCCATTTCAAAACCTGTTTCCTTCGGCACTGTGCCCCCGGTTATCGAAACAGTTAAATAATTTGCAAAGGCAATGTGTAAGTAAACTTCACTCACTGAACGCACACCTTCTTCCGGTCTCCACTCGTAAGCAGATTGAGGAACTGCTTCTGCCAGCTGCAAAATTTTTCCCTGGACATAGGCAACTTGCCCTACAAATTCCTTGACCAAAACTATTTCTTGTGCAAAAGCAAGTGTTGTAAAAAAGAGTGTTAGAAACAAAAAGAGAATTTTGTTAGTGATTTTCATTTAACCTCCTGTTTAGATTATTAATTATGACAACGATTGAAAGATTTCTTTTAATTAATGAACTTCGACTCAAAATAGTTATTTTACTTGCTAATGGACAAGTGGTTTGAGAGCAATTCTAAATAAATCGAACATAAACTTTTTAGAAAGGCACTATTTGTGGAAAAAACAAGCGGGCTAGCACAAATTAAATCTGGATTCCAACCAACCTTTTGGGTTGCAAATGGAATGGAACTTTTTGAAAGACTCGCTTATTACGGACAAGCAACTATCCTTAGTGTTTTTCTCAGAGATCATTTAAGATTTACTGAGGTTGAAGCCGGACAATTGTCTTCAATTTTTGGCGGACTAATTTATTTCCTTCCGATTTTTGCCGGGGCACTGGCTGATAAGTTTGGATTTAAAAAAGCTTTTACTTTTGCTTTCTTTGTTTTAGCTATGGGTTACTTCCTCATTGGTTCAACTGGGATGTCCGGGTTTGCAAATTATTATTCGGATTCAAGTCTCTTTGTCATCCTCAGTTTCATTCTTATTTTCACTGCTATCGGTGGCGCCTTCATTAAACCAAGTGTATTGGGTACAGTTGCGCTTACAACCACTAAAGAATCTAAGTCGTTTGGTTATGCAATTTATTACTGGCTTGTAAATATGGGAGCGGCTTTGGGTCCCTTGCTTGCATACCTTGTAAGAGATTCTTTCGGGATAGAATTTGTTTATCTCGTTTCCGCGATAAGTTGTGGTTTGATGTTTCTGGTAACACTTATTTTCTTTAAAGAGCCACAGGCTAAACTTGATGAGCAGCGTGATAGCCTTCTTCAAGTAATCAAAAATCTCTGGACCGTTGTAAAGAATATAAAGTTTATGATTTTCTTGCTGATCTTTGCTCTCTACTGGATAGTTTTCTGGGAATTCTTTATTGTTATTCCATTTTACATTTCAGACTACATTTCACCTGATGCCCCTATTGAATTGATTTTATCTGTGGGTGCGTGGACAATTATCTTACTTCAGATACCTATTAACAGATTTACCAAAAACATTCCCACGCCAACTGCTATTATGATTGGATTTGTTTTTGCTGCCTTGAGTTGGTTCCTCCTTTATTTTGCTGAAGTATCCGGTATTACCGTCGGCCTTGGATTAATTGTTGCCACCATATTTCTCTTTTCTGTTGGTGAGCAAACACAAGCGCCAAGATTTTACGAATATCTTGCTGACCTGGCGCCAAAAGGACAAGCTGCATTGTTTCAGGGATTCGCATTTCTCCCGGTTGCAATAGCCTGGACTTTGGGTGGAACATTTGGAGGCTGGATTTATCATAGCTTCGGAAGAAAAGAAGTTGGTCAACCTGAAACAGTCTTCTTGTTAATTGGCCTGGTTGGCATAGCAGCTGCTTTAATGATGTTTGTTTATAACATATACATGAAAAGAAATAAATAAATTTACCTGATCTGCCCTTTGCAATTTGAATTCAGCATAAAACCAATTTTGTTGTTGGTTATTAAAACAAAATCTCTTTAATTTTCAGTTTAATTGTGAAAAAAGATATCTTCTGAGTGATTTTAATAAAATTAATTCGACCATATTCTGTTTTCAACAAAATAACCAGCAAAATCAATTCTAATAGTCAAATAATCCCCCGGAGGTTTAATGTTTAAAGGTCATCCGAAAGGATTGCATGTCCTCTTTTTTACCGAGATGTGGGAACGTTTCGGGTTTTATACAATGCTTGCAATTTTCGTTTATTATATGCAGGAAAATTTTGGTTGGGATGCAGCTACTGCCACTAATGTTTATGGTATTTTCCTCGCTGGAGTTTATATCACGCCTCTCATTGGTGGCTGGCTTGCTGATAATGTGCTCGGTTATGGAAAGACCATTTCAATTGGCGCTATTGTGATGGCAATTGGTTATGTAATGATGGCTATCCCAACAAGCTCTCCATTCCAATTATACGTTGCGCTATTTGTTGTTTGTATTGGAAACGGATTATTCAAAGCTAACATTTCCGTTCTTGTAGGAAATCTTTATGCGCATACTCAAGGGTCGCTTAAAGATGCGGGATACAATATTTTCTATATGGGAATAAACATCGGTGCGTTTTATGCGCCAATGGCCGCTGCAGGTATAAAACGCTTTGTAATGGAAAACTTTGGTGCTTCTCTTGCCGAAGGCTACAATGCCGGGTTCGCAGTTGCTGCAGCAGGAATGCTTGTTTCTCTTTTGATTTTTTTGCTGTTCAGGAAACATTATGTAAATGCAGATTATCGAGCCAAAGAAAAAGATAACGCAGATGTTGATGTGGTGCTAACCAAGTCTCAGGAAAAAGAGAGAGTTATAGCACTGATGACAATTTTTGCAATTGTTATTTTCTTCTGGATGGCATTTCATCAAAATGGTTCGGCTCTTTCATTGTTTGCAAGAGATTATACAGACGTCTTTGTTGGTAAATTTACATATCTCCTCTTTGATGTTATCGGTTTGCACGCAATTCTTTTCGTTTTACTTGGGGGTGGCGCTGCACTTGTATCCAAGGCAACTAAGACAAAATTAATTGGTGGGCTGTTTGTTTTAATTGGACTGGCTGTTATAATAATTAAGTTAACCTTATTAGGCGGTCACAACCAAATTGCTCCGGAACAATTTCAGTCTTTCAATCCAATGTTTATAGTTCTGCTTACCCCGATTATTGTTGGCTGGTTTGGTTATCTAAATAAGAAAGGAAAGGAACCCTCTTCGCCGGCTAAAATCGGAATCGGTATGATAATCACCGGTTTGGCCTATATAATAATGGTTGTTGCAGCATTAGGATTACCTTCAATGCTATCGCTTAGTGGAGGTAGTTCATCAATTACGGTTTCTGCTTATTGGTTGATGGGCACATATTTTACTTTAACACTAGCTGAGTTACATTTAAGTCCGATGGGGCTTTCGTTCGTTTCAAAAGTTTCCCCTCCAAAAATGAAAGGACTAATGATGGGTGGTTGGTTTGGTGCAACCGCTGTTGGAAACTATCTTTCGGGTTTTGTAGGAAGATTCTACCAAAATTGGGAGCTATGGCAATTCTTCTTGTTACTGGTTATTACTTCTTTTTTCGCTGCATTAATTCTTCGCTTGTTCCTGAATAAACTAAAGCACGCAACCGAATAAGATTGTCAGCCCCGCAATAGCGGGGCTTTTTTATTACTGAATCCTTTTGGCTTTTCAACTATCAAACCTCTTGAAAACAAAATTATTATCATATGACGACCGGACAAATATTTTTATACGCACTTATTGCCTTAATGGCATTTTATATTATCAGAAAATTTCTTCTGATAAAATCAATAAAACACTATTCTGCACAGGAAGCATCGCAAAAAATAAAAAAAGAACGTAATGTAGTTATGCTTGATGTTAGGACTGACAACGAAAGAAGGCAAGGATCTATAAAAGGTTCTTACCATATCCCGCTTACCTCATTAAGTTCAAGCCAGAATGAATTAAAAAAGTTTAAAGCTGCTGAGATAATTTGCTACTGCAGAACAGGTAACCGAAGTCTCAATGCAGCAGCTAAATTGAAAAAGCTTGGCTTTAATGCGTCAAATTTGCGTGGTGGAATTATTAGATGGAACGCGGCAGGTTTAAAATGATCTTGAATAAAGTAAAATTATTTTTACCTGTGGTTCTTGGTGCTATCGGTGGATTTCTTTATTACAATCTTATCGGCTGCAATGGAAGTTGCGCAATAACAGGGAATCCTATTAATAGCACGCTATATGGTTCATTAATAGGATTGCTCCTAACAGATTGGAAGAAAATTAAATTATTATTCATTAATCCGTCCCGAGAAAATCCGGACGAAATCAAATAGGAAAACTAAAATGAAGAAAAATGTAAATTCAATTGACAAAGTAATTAGAGTATTGCTTGCAGTGGTTTTGGGTATTCTAATTTTCACAAATCAGGTTACAGGAATCTTAGCAATTATCTTTGGTGTTTTGGCCGTGGTGTTATTACTCACAAGCTTCCTCAGCTTCTGTCCAATTTATGCTGTGTTAAATCTTTCAACATTAAAAAAATCAGAGAAGTCTTAATTTTATTAAAGCCGAAAGGATAAAAATGCAATACGGATTTTCAAAAACAATTGATTTGACTTATGAACAGGCAATTGAGAAAGTGACTGCCGAATTAAAGAAAGAAGGATTCGGAGTTTTAACATCAATAGATGTAAAAGACACTTTAAAACAAAAAATTAATGTTGATTTTAAAAAGTATACGATTCTTGGTGCCTGCAATCCGCCAATTGCTCACAAAGCTTTACAGGAGGAAGAAGAGCTTGGTCTCTTGCTTCCTTGCAATGTAATTGTTTATGAAAAGGAAGACAAGACACGTGTTTCTATTTTCGATCCGATGGTGATGACCTGGATATTGCAAAACGACAACATGAAACCAATAGCAACCGAAGTGCAGGAAAGACTGCAAAGAGTTTTAAACGCAATTTAACTAATACTAAAAAGGGAAAACAATGGCTGAACAATTAACGAAACAAACATTTTTAGAAAAAGTATTCAACTACGAGAAAAATCAAGACTGGAAATTTGAAGGTGATCTTCCTGCTGTGGTAGATTTCTGGGCTCCATGGTGCGGACCGTGCAAAATGGTCGGACCAATCATCGATGAACTTTCCACTGAGTATAAAGGAAAAGTAAACTTCTACAAAGTAAATACTGATGAAGAACAGGAACTCGGTGCAGTGTTTGGAATAAGAAGTATTCCTTCTCTGTTATTCATCCCAAAAGAAGGGCAGCCCAAATTAGCTGTTGGCGCACTTCCAAAAGATTCACTTAAATCTGCAGTTGAAAAAGAGCTGCTCGAAACCGAACCAAGTAAAAATTAAATCTAAGGCTGTTGCTGGAAGCAGTAACAGCCTGAAACTCCTTAAATTTCTTTCCAAATCGTTTACTTTTTAGACTGCTAATTATTTGTTTTGTTTAATATTAATTTCCGCATTATTTTTACACTACAAATAATTTGATGTTGTCAACACGGGGCACGGCAATGTTTTATATAGATGGTTCGAAAAAAGAACCCCTACATTTTAACACTTCTAAAAGTCATCCCATTTCTTGTACTAAACCTTATCACTGAGATTTATATGAAAAAATTAATTTTTCTTTCGTGTTTTTTATTTGCATTAAACACCTGTAGTGAAAACCCGGTAACTGATGACACACCAAAGCCCGGAAGAAGGGATTATCTTTGGACCGTGGATACATTGGATACTCCAAACAATTCTTTCGGCAAGTTGTGGGGAAGTTCACCATCAGATGTTTGGCGAACAAGTGATGGAGATTGGGATAAATCAATTTCGCATTTTGACGGTGAAACGTGGACATCTTATGGAATTTCGGGAATAATAGTCCCCTTTGCCATTTATGGTTTTTCAAATACCAGTGTCTTTATTGGCGGTGCAGGTAATGGAAAAATTTGGAGATATGATGGAAGTAGCTGGGCACAGTTTGCTGAATTGAGAAAAGATGGGCATAATGATATTTGGATTGAAGATATATGGGGGGAATCGCCTAGTGATTTTTATGCATTTGGAGCATATCCCGACGAAAATGGTTATGCTAATAAAAGTGTGATTGCACATAATTATAATGGTAGTTGTGAAATGTTAAATACTAATGAACTGTATGGTATAGTTGAACATTTATACAAAGATTTTTCGGATAATAAAATTTATTTACAAATTATTGGTGGTCAAAATTTTATTGATAGCACTCATATTTATGAATACGTCAATGGCAATTATCAAAAAATTTATAGTAATATTTGGACACAAGGTTTACAAGCTGATATTAGTTTCATTAACAATGAAGTATATTTTATTTTAGGAAACAAATTAGTGAAACGTAAAAACAAACAATTCGATACAATAATACAAGTTGATAATCCAAATTTTTACCAGCGTATCTGGGGCAGAAACTCAAAAGATATTTTTCTTTTAATGACTAATGGTTTGGCGCATTATAATGGAAACAATATAGAATATTTATTCCATTTTACTTTGGGGGACGTTATGCCTTGGACTCAAATTTACGGCGCTGCTTTATTTGAGAAAGATGTTTTCTTTTTAGTCGATGAGCCACCAACAGGCTTAAGTTTAGTTTACCATGGAGTATTAAAATAAGGAGAGATAATAACCATACATAAATAATTTAATAAATAACAGGGAGCTGGTGGGTTAAGCACCAACTCCGCTTTAAATAACCCTGACAAGGCTGGTTACCTTATTCTTTTCATTCATCAGAATGAATTGGGCTATTCCGTTTTTAAAAATAACAAATTTTTAACAATTGGAAAGGAGGAAATGAATAAAGACATTAGCAGGGATTCTTAGCGATCGATATCAATTAAAATTTTTATTAATAGGAAAGGAATCATAAAATGAAATCAGTTTTCTCTTTTATAGTTATGATTATCGTTTTGGGGGAATATATATGCCGAGCAAGTAACTATTTATCAAAGTGGTATCAGTACCGTTGTTAGGTACATTAACTCAGGCGGTAGTTACGATTATGTATATAATATTGTTCATAGTATCGGACGACACGACGGAAATAATGGAATTTATACGGGTTCTCATAATGATATCTGGCGATCGGAGCATACATTCTATCTCGGGGCTATTCCTTCGAATGCAAACATTACACAAGCACAGTTACAATTTTTTGTCAGTGGATATCAATGTTCTACCTGCAGTTTGAAAGTAACAAAAACCACCGGTCAATATGTTTATGGACAACTGTGGGCAAACATAAATAATGCAAATACTATTGTATCAAGCTACGTTTATAATTCATCAACCCCTGTCGTGTCAACAGCTCTTAAAGACGCAATAATAGCAGCTCTTTCAACGGGTAATTTGTACTTAGGATCTTTGTCTTTGGTAGAAGGTGCTAATAATTCTTACGCAAACTTAGAATTAAGGATCATTGTTGATTACACTTTACCACCAGCGAATGTTTCAATAACTGTCGATAATAATTTCACCGCTTCTGGTGGTACAAATCATGGAACAATGATAGTTGATGGAACAAATCGCACCATTCCCCTTACTGGGTATACAATCCCGAAAACTGTAGGTCAAAATCTTCCATTGTCAGCAAATTCTCCCCAAAACGATAATCAGGGTTATCAAAGAATTTGGCATAACGGCGCAACAAATACCAGTGATTGGAGAAGAAATAATGTATTTAAAAGTAACAATCAAACCTATTCCTTTACTGTAGCTTCAGATGATGATGGGAAAACCTATGTGGCTAATCTCAGAAAAATTTTAAATAATGTTGTATTTCAAAACAACTTTATAGGTGTTGGTAATGGCGGAGTAATAAAAGTAAATGGGATACAATATAATTCTCCCAAAATTGCTACCCCTTTTGTTGAATTGAATTCAGTTACGGGAGCTGCAGTTACACAAACAATAAATGGAATTCAGTACACTTTCGACCATTGGAATGATGGAAGTACAACTTCAAGTAAAACTTATAATCCTGGTGTAAATACAACTTATACAGCGTATTACACGGGCAAACCCCTTAGCTATACCGTTATGAACACACATTTTAATGATGTTCCCGGACAGAATGTTATTATTTACTGGAATGATCATCCCAATACGAACGTGACGCACTACAAGATATGGAGGAAAGTAAAACACAACGGTGTTATGTCAGAACCATACCTCATAGCTACAAAAAACAGGGGTACAACTACTTACACTGATGATGAGTATGTAATAACAAGGGGTTATACTGATGATCTTCTTTATTATGACGTACGACCATACTATTCTGTAGAAAACACCTTTGCTGAGGATTACTATTTGCCAATCTTTGCTGAAATAGTTCCTAAAACTTCTGACTCAACTGAAGTCTCAGAAAATTTGCCGGAGGAATTCAGCATATCTTGTTATCCAAATCCTTTCAACCCATCAACAAATATTAGTGTAACAATGCCTACAGGCGGATTATTACAAGTGGTTATTTATAATGTATTAGGAGAGGAAATATTACAATTGAAAAATGAAATGGTTACTAAGGGTAGTTACAATTTAACTTGGGATGGAAAAGATTCAGGATTCAACCAGGTAAACTCTGGAATATATATTGTACTTGTTAAGACAGAAGATAAAATGATATCACAGAAAATCGTTTTATTGAGATAGTTCGGGTTTTTATTTGGCTGTCACCGATCAGTGGCAGCCATTTTTTTGTTTTTATTTTCTTAACACTTTTAATAACCTTCTAATTCCACCCGCACTTGATAAAGATTTTATCGGCGGTTCATTTAAATATTCTTTCCTGATTTTATTTATCGCTTCGGTATTAACAATCTCTAACTCACCAGCCTGCTCAAAACATAAAATTAAAATCGCAGTTTTTAGTGTTATAGCTTTTGCCCGGATTGTGTGCGGTGAATATCTTCCGGGGTGAATGTGCATATATCGTTCTTTGTTTTCACTGAGTCGTAATGTCCATATTGATTTATCAGATAATTGGACGAGCTTGTAATCACTGCCATCATCTTTAAGCCAGTTAATATATTTATCAAGGTCAAGATTTTTTCCTTTTTTCAGGTGAGAAATGATTTGTTTTGAAATATCAGCTGTCGTGAGTTTTCCAAAATAAAGATCCATCTGCGATTCACCAATTTTTAAAAGACTGCTTTTAATCTTTTCAATATCCTTTTCAGATTTAACCGGGGAAATTTGTTTTTTAATAAATCCTGCTTGGTGTTTCCAGCAATTTAAATTTATTGGCGAGGGAATAGAACAATTCTCTTCCATAAAAAATCAAATTACAAATTTTATCACCGGGTGTGCCGCGAGCTTTTGAAAGATTAAATCTCTCACTATTTCAGATGGGACCTCAACCGAAACATTAAGGCTAAAGTAGTTTGCCTTCTTGCTGATGTTCGAAGCGGAAATATCGTATTTAAGATTAATTACTACACTTTCCACAGCTTGAATCATCTCATCAATATCGGAACCGATAATTTTGTATTCCCATTTGGTCGGGTAATTAATTTCCGGTTTTCCGTTTACTAAATCCATCTCATTCAAAAATTATTAATTAAACGCATGGTTGAAATTAAAAAATGATTTTGTGTAATTAAAGGTTATTGTGATTATTCAAAAAGATCCGGGGCTGTTGGCACAGCCCCAAATAAATTATTGGTATTACTAACTTTCTGAGGGTTTCGGTTTGTATACCATTGCAGCAATAATGCCGAGTATCACGCATTGTATTAGTCCGAAAATAAACCATTCCAGAGCAAGTGAATATGGCATAGGATACATCCAGTAAGACTGATATGCCCAGACAAATGAATAGAATAGTCCGATGTAAATTCCAAATTTAACTCCTTCCAAAATACCTTTGTTCTCATATCCTTTAACAAAAATAAATATGAAGAAGAATGACCAGACAAGTTCGGTAAAAAGCCTTAGCCAGCTTGTTGATTCAAGAACCTCCTGTGGTCGAAAGAGCGGGGCAACATCATCGTTCATATAGGCCGGGCCGAGAATTAGTCCGTGGACAATAAAATTTGTAATCTCATACACAACAAAGATTACAATAAATGCAATCCAGAATTTTTTTTGGTTCATAGCGCCTCCTTTATTTGGCTATAATAACCGTTCTACAAAAAAACCATTTGCAGGAAACTAATAATAGCACTGCGAAGAATCAACCGATAAATTGTTTTGATTTTATTCTTTGTTTACGATTATCACACCAATGGTAATAAGCAATCCGCTGATAATCATTAATAACGTGATTTCTTCGCTGAGAAAAAACCAGGCAGCAAACACAGTAATCAACGGCTCAAGATAGAGAAACGCACCGACCTTTGCAGATTCCATATCGCGTAATGCCTGTGCCCAAATTACATAAGCAATGCCGGAACAGAACAGTCCCAAAAACAAAACCATTACCCAGCCAACTGTGGAAAGATTAATAACTGATGAAATTGTTTCGTTGTTTAGGTTGAAAGGAATGATGATTATTGCCATCATTAAAAAGAGATAAAGGATTGTCATTAACGGCGAGTAGGTAAGAGAAATTTTCTTATTCACCATTGAATAAACTCCCCATGTAAAGGCACTTCCCAATACAAGCAGATCGCCTTTGTTCTCGATTAATCCAATATTTGTTATGTTACCTTTTCCTATCAGCATTAGCAAACCGAAGATTGCTAAAACGATTCCACCAAAACTGAGAAGTGTTATTTTCTCTTTGAAAAAAATCAATCCCATAACAGCCATAAAAATCGGAGCTGTTCCGATTATCCAGCCGGTGTTTGCCGCTGTTGTAAATTGCAGTCCGGTAACTTGTATCCAGAGGTGGAAAACTGCAATTAGTGCAAGAATAAAAATCCAGCTATGGCTTTTAAAGTTGAGAGAAAAATTTCTTTTTGTATAAAGCGCAATGATGGTTAACAGAACTGAACCAATGATAAGTCTGAGTATTATAATCGTGACGGGTTTTATTTCTGTGAGTAGTGTCTTAGTAGCAACAAAGGAAGTTCCCCAAAAAATTACCGCAAGAAGTATCAGCAGATATCTAAATGACTTTTTGTTGGTCAAGTGCTTCTATTTAGACTTTTCAGTCTTTTTAGCCGATGAATAATTCTCGAGGTCATAGTTTATCATTTTACCCGGCATATTAACCTTTACTATTTCAACTTGTGCATCGTTGAAAAATTTGGTTGCCAGTGTATCATGATAATCTGAAAAAACCACAACTCTTTTTATTCCTGCAGCAATAAGAGCTTTCGCACAGGTTGTACATGACATATTTGTAATATATGCTGTTGCGCTTTTTATGTTTACACCGTGCGTGGTTGCCTGAACCAGGGCATTAATTTCTGCGTGATTAGTTCTTACACAATGGTTATCAACTATCAAACACCCAACATCTTCGCAGTGTGGTTGCCCCGGTAAGGAACCGTTGTATCCCGTCGAAAGTACAAATCTGTCTTTAACAAGAACGCAACCGCAATGCATTCTCGGGCAAGTTGCACGTTCTGATGCGAGCATGGCAAGTTTTAAAAAATATTCATCCCACGATGGTCTTCCATTTGATGTCATAAAAATTATCTCTGTTGAATATTATTAGATAAGATTTTACTATGCCGAAAATTAAAGTATTTTCAGTGCTTTACAAGTCGCAAAATGAGCAAAGCTTTATGATGAGTATTTATAATACAGAAATGATTACCCAAAAAGGGGTTACGGGGTTAAAATTTTTATGCTCTAATTAATGTGCAAGCTTATCACTAATGAGCAATTCTCTCATGTTACACCCTGACAGCATCTTTGGTTGACGTCTTGAACGTAATGTAGACATCCATCCCTTCTTTTTTAAATATATCCAGATTGCTTCTGTCCATTCCTCTGGAAATTATTGCTGCACAATCGTTCAACACAGCTTTTTCCTTTATTGAAAAAGTGTTTCTCTGACCGTTTTTGGCTCTGGATTTTGACTCACTCAATCTGTATTCAGATTTAACAATATCAGATTCGTCGATATCGAAAACTACGTATCCTTTTGTAGGCAGAAACGGGGATTTGATTGTTACTCCGTCGTTGGATTCAATTGCGATTTTCATATGCATCACTCCTTAAATTATTTATCAATTACAATTCTCTACTTTCTTTTATGGCGTGGATATTTTCAAAATGTGTCTGGGAGTTTTTTGCAGTAGAGACCTATGTAATTCTAAAGACAATTTAACATTTTAAAATTAATTGTCAAGAGCAATTGTGGTGAGCAGTAATAACTTTTTGTTAGAGAACAATATGAAATAATTGACAAGTGGAAAATATTAAATCATTTCTGAAAGAAGTTCCTGGCGAGGATTGGCAATTACAACTTTGTTTACAAGTAAACCTTTCTCTGAAACTACTCTTGCACCTGCTTCAACAGCACTTGAAACTGCAGCAACGTCTCCGGTTACACTAAAAAAAGCTTTCCCACCGAGAGCCATAGCAAGACGAAGTTCTACAATTTGCACTTTGGATGCTTTAATTGCCGCATCAGCAGCTTCTACAAGTGATGCAACAGAATATGATTCAACTATTCCGAGTGACTCGAGCATTTGAACATTATTATGTCCGGCTATTGCGGGAAAAATTGTTGGGTGAACATTGGGAATAACAAAATTATCAATCACCCCAAAACCAATTGTGTTTATAGCATTATCTACAGCCGAAGTAACAGCTGCAACATCACCGGCAATTAATGTCATATATTTTCCTGAGCAAATCGTTCTCGAAATCATCAATTCAACTTCAGCGGTTTTTAACATTATATCAGCTGCTTGAATGCCGGAAGCAATGCTTCCTAATTCGATCAGTCCAATTGAATTTTTCGTGATCATCTAATCTCCTTTAAGATTCTATGAATATAAAATTATCGTTCACACTGGTTACTTTTCCATTAATTGAGGCGTGAATGTTTGCGCCTAATTCGCCATCCGGAATTTTTCCAATCACTTGACCTTCTTCAACTACTTCACCTTTTTTCACAATTGTTTGTGCTGATTTTCCAATATGCTGTTGAAGAGGAATTCTAACTTTACCAACAGAAATGTTTTTAGAATTGAATGGTGCCTCAACATCATAATCCTGAAGTTTTAGCTTCATAACTAATTGTCTAAGCGGAACACGTCTTCCATCTTTTATCGGATGAACCTTTACGGGTTTTTGCTGAATAAATTTAATTCCTTCGTGATGCATTTCAACTTTTGCTTTATCGCAAGCTTCTTTGGGATAAAGATCTTCGGGGCAAGCATATAAGGTACACAAACCGCAAGAACAGCAAAGGTCTGCCATCTGGTTCCAGACAGCAGAGCCGGTTTTTGTAAACCCTAAAGACCGCATAACTTTGTGCGGCTCCACCTGGTAACCCAACAAATAACGAGGACAAAATTCTGTGCAATAGCTGCATTGGTCACATGCCGATTTTCCAATTCGATGCCAGTTCTGTTCGGGTTGATTTTTCCTTTTAATCAGATAATGGTCCTTAGGAAGAACAATCAATCCTGCGGTTGTTTTCGTAACAACTTCTTCAAGATCAAATGTTAATTTTCCCATCATCACACCGCCAATAAAAATTCCGAAATCTTTTACTTTTACTCCTTCTGCAAATTCAATTACATCTTTAATACTGGTTCCAACAGGAACAAAAAATGAAGATGGGTTTTTTACAGCTCCGGCGACACAAATAAGCTTTTTAGTAACAGGAATATTTTTCTCTGCCAAAGCAATATTGTACAGGGTTTCTACATTATTAACAACACAGCCTATATCAAGCGGAATGCCCGCAGGAGGAATTAGTCTGCCTGTCGCTGCATAAACCAGTTCAAACTCATCTCCGGATGGATAAAAATCTCCAAGCTTTGTAAATTCTGTTTTTCCATTTAGATGCTGGCTGATTGCAGAAATAGCTTTTGTGTTTTTCTCTTTGATTCCGAAATAACCTTTTTTTGCTGATGTGCTTTCAATCAGAAGTTCAAATCCTTTTGAAATTTCCTTAGGGAAATGCAGCATTAACTCATAGTCTTTATGAATGAGTGGTTCGCATTCAGCGCCATTTGCCAAAACAAACTGAACTTTAGATTTTGCTTTAACGTGCGCAGGAAATCCTGCACCACCTGCACCAACAACTCCAGCATCAAATATTTTTTCTGAAAGAGACATCTATTAATTGTTTATTACGATTTCTTTTAACGCTTCAATCCACATCGGATGATCATTTAAACTTTCAACCAACTGAACTTTTTCACCTCCGTGCTGTTCAAATAGTTTCTGATATTCAAAGCCAATTTCAATTAAAGTCTCCAAACAATCCGCAACAAAGGCAGGACTAAATACTAAAAGCTTCTTTGCGCCTTTCTTTGCCTGCTCAATTATTATTTTATCAGCAAAAGGTTCAAGCCAATCTTTATCAAGACGCGACTGGAAACAGACCGTATATCTTTCTTTTTGAAGATTTAACTTTTCAGCAATTAGTCTTGTTGTAGCATAACACGTGGCTTTGTAACAGAATTGGCTCGTTTCATTAATTTCGATCTCGCAGTTATGTTCTTCACACAATGATTTATCTTTATACACTTTATCAACCTGTCGAACCGGCAGCCCGTGGTAACTGAACAAAATATGATCATATTCATCAATATTATATTTTTTAGCTCGCTCAACAATTGTATTGATGAGTCCTTCGTTATCATAATACTGGTTTATAAATTTAACTTCCGGAATTACCCACCACTTACGAATTATTTTCATCACTTTGTCTACTACTGATCCCGTTGTGGCAGATGCATATTGTGGGAAAAGTGGAATGACAATAATCTTATCATAAGTCTTTTTATACATTTCTGAAAGAACATTTTCGATAGAAGGATTTTTGTATCTCATCGCGAGAAATACATCGAAGTTACCGCCAAGGGAGTTCTGTAATTTTTCTTGTACCGACTTTCCATAATATAGAATCGGCGAGCCTTTTCTTCCATCAGGCAATTCGTTATTAACCCAGAGCTCCTCATAAATCTTTGCTGATTTCGGTGCACGGAAAGGAACGATAATTAAATTTACAATGAAAAAACGTGCAAGTGCCGGAATATCAATTACCCGTGGATCGTTGAGAAATTCGAATAGATATTTTCTTACATCCTTTACAGATGGACTATCGGGAGTGCCTAAATTAACAAGTAAAACAGCTGTTTTTAATTTCATTGTTGGGTCATGGTTCAAATGTGTTTGTTTCAATATGAAATTTAATAAGTCTTTAAGTTATTATTAAATACTTTTTGCTTTTCTGTCGCCTTATTTCCGCCTGTTTTCCCTTGAAAAAAAGTTAAAATGTTTTAAATTGAGTTCGCAATCGTTGATTTTCAGAAGCTTCCGTATTTACCATCGACAATCATTAACAAACCAGAGGTCTATATGAATTACAAATCTTACATGCTGCATAACTACAAAACACTTCCTCAAATAAAAATGCTATCCGAGGATTTAATTGAAGCAATTGATGTTGTGGGATCAGTTCTACCCTTTAAGACAAATAATTATGTTGTTGAAAATTTGATTGATTGGAATAATGTGCCAAATGATCCGATTTTTGTTTTGACTTTCCCCCAAAAAGGAATGCTACGTCCACACCATTATGAAATAGTCAAGCATGCACTGAAGAGCGGTTCATCTAAAAGCGAAATTAAAACTCTTGCTGACGACATACGACTGGAATTAAATCCTCACCCAGCGGGTCAACTTGATCATAATGTACCGAAAATGGAAGGTGAAAAAATTTTCGGTATGCAGCATAAATACAGGGAGACAGTATTATTTTTCCCCGGTCAGGGTCAAACTTGTCATGCATATTGTACATTTTGTTTCAGGTGGCCCCAATTTGTTGGAATGGATGAATTTAAATTTGCTTCCAGGCAATCAGAGCATTTAGTAAAATATTTATCTGATCATCCGGAAGTTACTGATGTACTCTTTACCGGTGGGGACCCTCTTATCATGAAAACTAAACTTCTTGAAGCATATATTCGTCCACTTCTTGAATCTAATTTGCAAAATTTAAAACATATCAGGATTGGAACTAAAGCGCTTGCGTATTGGCCTTACCGTTTTTTAACTGATGATGATGCAGAAGATTTACTAAATCTTTTTAAAGATATTAAGAAAGCCGGGAAACATCTTGCGTTTATGGCTCATTTTAATCATCCTGTTGAGTTGAACCCAACGGCGGTTCAAGAAGCAATAGACAAAATCCAATGTGCTGGCGCTGTAATAAGGACGCAATCACCAGTAATGAAAAACATAAATGATTCTCCAAACGTTTGGGCAAATATGTTCCGAAAACAGGTTGAGCTTGGCTGTGTACCATATTACATGTTTGTCGCCAGAAATACCGGCGCAGATCATTATTTTTCTCTTCCTTTGTTTGAAGTATGGAATATATTCAGAGAGGCTTACAAATCAGTTAGTGGAATTTGCAGAACTGTTCGCGGGCCGAGTATGTCATGTTTGCCAGGCAAGATGCAAATCCTGGGTGTTAACGAAATCAACGGGGAAAAAGTTTTTACCTTACGATTTATACAGGGTCGTGGCCCCGACTGGGTTGCAAAATCCTTCTTTGCTAAGTTTGATGAAAATGCAATTTGGTACACAGATTTAAAGCCTGCATTTGACGAAGAGAGTTTTTTCTTTCAGGATGAGCTTGACAAAATCCTAAATCCTGGAGAAATTGAGGTAGAGTTCGAATAAATTAATGCAAAACAACAATTCTTCTTCCGATCTTAGCCTCAATCTGAATGTTAGAGGGATGCCGCTATCAGCCACTCTCTACATTAATGAATTATCTAACAAGCTAAAACAGCAGGGGAAGAAAGTATATAAATTTGGTCTTGGGCAGTCGCCTTTTCCCGTTCCTAAAGTTGTTGTTGATGAACTTCGCACAAATGCATTTCAAAAAGACTATCTCGAAGTCAGAGGATTAAAACAGTTAAGAGAAGCCGTGGCGGCATATCACTCAAGAAGAAATGATATTGAGTGCAGCGCTGATAATGTATTGATAGGTCCCGGATCTAAAGAATTAATGTTCCTTTTACAATTTGTCTATTATGGAGAATTGGTAATCCCAACACCTAGCTGGGTATCATATGCACCCCAGGCAAAAATTATCGGGAGACAAATTGCCTGGATAAAAACAAAGGAAGAAAACAAGTGGCGCCTGCTTCCGGAAGAGCTTCATAAGATTTGTGAAAATGACCATTACAAACCGCGAATTGTTATTCTTAATTATCCTTCAAACCCAACCGGCGTTTCATACGGTTGCGAAGAATTACAGGAGCTGGCAGATGTTGCCAGAAGGCACCGCGTCATTCTTCTTTCAGATGAGATTTATGGTGAGTTGACATTTAAAGGGAACCACTGTTCTATTGCCAGTTATTACCCCGAAGGAACTATAATTTCCGGAGGTATAAGTAAGTGGTGTGGTGCTGGCGGCTGGAGATTGGGAACATTCACTTTCCCCGAATCACTTTCAAGTTTAATGAATGGAATGGCTTCTGTAGCAAGTGAAACATTTACCTCTACCAGTGCACCTATACAATATGCAGCTGTTAAAGCATTCTCTGGCGGAATAGAAATTGAAAGATATCTCTGGAACGCAAGAAAGATTTTGAAAACCCTGGGAATTCAAATTCACGACTTACTTTTAAATAATGGCATTGAGTGCCCTGAGCCAGATGGGGCTTTTTACCTTTTCATTAATTTTAGTAATTACTCTGACAAGCTAAAATCTAAAAACATTTTAACAAGCCTGGATTTAACAACCAACTTGTTGGAAAACACAGGTGTGGCTCTTTTACCTGGAAACGTCTTCGGCAGACCAGAAGAAGAATATACAGCAAGGCTTTCGTATGTCGATTTTGATGGTGCACGAGCTTTGGCTGCTGCAGAAAATATTCCCGCCGAAAGCCCATTACCGGAAAACTTTATGGGTACTTACTGCTCTCATTTATCGGAGGGCACAAAAGCAATAGTTGGCTGGGCTAAGTCTCTCTGATTTTAACTAACAAGATTGTGCCTCAGATAGAAAACGAATTATTATTAACTTTGCCTTCAATTTCAACTCTCATTAGCAAATAGATTTATGATTAAATATAAACGTTTTATACATCTGATTCTTCTCCTGTTTGTGATTCAGCCATTTAATTTTCTTTTATCACAAACAATAAATTTGAAAATAATTGAAACCAGTGACGTTCATGGTGCTCTTGTGTCTTACGATTTAGTTGACAATAAAGAAACTTCAGGTTCTCTCGCGCAGGTGCACACCTATGTAATTAAAGAAAAACGTGTTCCTGGCCAGGAAGTAATTTTACTTGATGACGGAGATATGCTTCAGGGCGATCCGATGTCTTATTACTATAATTATATAGACACAACCGACATTAATGTTTTCGCCGATGCAATGAATTATATGAATTATGATGCAGCAACTGTTGGCAACCATGATATTGAAACGGGTCACGATGTTTACGATAAATTCAGAAAAGAAATAAATTTTCCGTGGCTAGCTGCAAATGCAATTAACACGGAAACCGATCAACCTTACTTTGAACCATACACAGTAATTGAACGAAGCGGAATTAAAATCGTTGTGTTTGGATTGACCACCCCCTCTGTTCCAAGCTGGCTGCCGGAGTTTTTGTGGAAGGGTATTGAGTTTAAGGATATGATTGAATCTGCAGAAAAATGGGTTCCCATAATTCGGGAAAAGGAAAAACCTGATTTGCTGATTGGTTTGTTTCACTCTGGTGTTGATTTTACTTATAATGATGAGGATGAAGACACATACAAAAATGAAAATGCTTCTCAGCTGGTTGCAGAAAGAGTTCCGGGTTTCGATGTGATTTTTGTGGGACATGATCATGCTGGCTGGAACTTTAAAACCGTAAACGAGGATGGTGATAGTGTTCTTATTGTTGGCCCAACATCCAGAGCAAGAAATGTTGCTGTGGCCAATATAAATATGGAATTCGACAGTACAAGCGGAAAATGGGTCAGAAAAAATATTTCCGGTGAAATTGTAGAAATAAAAAACTATCTGCCCGACGATCATTTTATGAGCAAGTTTCTTATAAGCCTGAACATTGTAAAAAATTTTACCGAAACACCTCTCGGACAAATCACGAATTCAGTTTCATCAAGTGAATCTTTATTCGGACCATCAGAATTTGTAGATCTCATTCATACCGCACAGCTCGATATTACCGGGGCAGATATTTCTTTAGCATCGCCACTTTCATTTAATGCAACTATTGACAGCGGCTGGATAAAAATCGGAGAGCTTTTCAAATTATACCGTTACGAAAATTTTTTATATACAATGGCATTGACAGGAGAAGAAATACAAGATTATCTTGAATGTTCTTTTGGAAACTGGTTTAATCAAATGTCAAATGAATCGGATGACTTATTGCGGTTTAAACATACTGATAACGGCGGTTTGAAATATTCAAGATCGGGCAACCCTGAGCTTGAAGAAATCTATTATAACTATTCTTCTGCGGCCGGAATTAAATATACAGTCGATGTTTCAAAACCCGAAGGAGAAAGGGTTAAAATTACAACCTTGAGTGACGGAACACCATTTGACTTTGATAAGACCTATACTGTTGCAATAAATTCATATCGCGGTAGTGGCGGCGGCGGGCTATTAACACGTGGTGCCGATATTCCACAGGACGAACTTTCGGAAAGAATCATTACTTCTACAGATCGTGATATAAGATATAATCTAATGCAATGGATTAAGGATAAAAAAATTATTCATCCAAAATTAATGGGAAACTGGTCTGTGGTTCCGGAGAATTGGTGGGAGGCGGGAAAGCAAAAAGATTATGAGTTGTTGTTTGGAGTAAAACCATCGTCTTCTCAAATTAAAACTGAAGAACCTAAAAATTAATCTCTATAAATATTATGATTACTAATAAAAGCAGACAACTATTTCAGGAAGCAAAAAAATATATTCCGGGTGGAGTTAATTCCCCTGTAAGAGCTTTTAAGTCTGTTGGTGGTGATCCCTTGTTTATTACAAAAGGAAGGGGCTCAAAGTTTTGGGATGTGGATGGGAATGAATTCATCGATTACATAGGAAGCTGGGGACCACATCTTTTCGGACACAACCCTTCATTTATTATTGCAGCACTAAATACAGCAATTAAAAACGGAACCAGTTTCGGTGCACCAACTGAGCTCGAAGTGATGGTTGCAGAATTATTAACTGATCTGGTGCCTTCCGTTGAAATGGTGAGAATGGTAAACAGTGGAACCGAAGCAACAATGAGCGCAATTCGTGCTGCAAGAGGTTATACTGGAAAAGAAAAGTTTATAAAATTTGAAGGCTGCTACCATGGTCACGCCGATTACTTTTTAATCAAAGCCGGCTCGGGCGCTCTAACTCTTGGGGTTCCAACCTCACCCGGAGTTACAAAAGGGAATGCCAAAGATACTTTACTTGCTGATTACAATGATATTAATTCAATAAAAGAACTTGTTTCGTCAAACAAAAATGAACTTGCTGCAATTATCATCGAGCCAATAGCCGGCAATATGGGGGTAATAGAAGCAAATGATGCATTCATAAAAGAGCTCCGTTCTATTTGCGATGAAGAAAAAATTGTTTTGATCTTTGATGAGGTTATGACGGGCTTTCGTGTTGCTGCTGGAGGTGCACAGGAAGTGCTTGGAATAAAACCAGACCTTTCAACTTTCGGAAAAATTATTGGTGGCGGTTTACCTGTTGGTGCATTCGGAGGAAAAAAAGAAATAATGGAAAAGGTTGCTCCGAGCGGACCCGTTTACCAGGCAGGAACACTTAGCGGCAATCCACTTGCAATGGCTGCTGGTTACGCAGCGCTTAAACACATAAAAGATAATCCGGGCATTTACAAAGAGCTTGAAGAAAAATCCGCTTACCTTGAAAATGGATTTAAAGAAAATCTGAAATCTGTTGGGAAAAACTACGCGATGAATAGAGTTGGTTCAATGATGTGCATGTTTTTTAGTGAGGGAATAGTTGATAATTTCAAAACTGCAGTAGCTTCAGATACTGCTCTTTACGGAAGATATTTCCACGAAATGTTGGAACGGGGAATTTATCTTGCCCCCGCTCAATTTGAAGCCTTGTTTGTCTCGACTGCACACACAAAAGAAGATCTGGAGAAAACGATAATGGCTCATAAAGAATCGTTGGGCGCCATTCTCTAAAAAGAAACTAACAAAAGTAATTTGCCTATTTCTGAAACTGTCTTTGATAAAAGATGTAATCAGTTATCGCCGGTTCTCCGCCTGCCTGTCGGACTAACATCGCTATCTGTGCCCGGTGGTAAGTTGAGTGATTAATTACCTGAATAACAATATCTTTAATTTTGCTGGAAAACTTCTCGCCCCTTGTGTTTGTATATTCAATTCTCTTTTCAAAATCATTTTCATGCAAACCTTCAAGAAAATTTACCCATTCTGTTGTTAACAATGTTGACTTGGGAATCCATTCTTCTCCAACTAATCTCTTCCTAAACAAATGTATAAAATAATTTCGAAGCATCTCCTTTTCCATGGTTTTTTACCTCCTTCAAAAAACTATCTAACTTTTTATTCTAAACAATTAATAGAGTAATCATAATAAAATGAATTATTCTGATTAAATTTAATCAGAATAAACTACTTATGATCACGGCTAACCCAATCCTGTTTGTTAAAAATACTTTAGCTGCCTAATTTCTCCTTATGAATTCTTCGAGAAAGAATATAAAGCCCCCAATTTTATTTTTGCTATTAATGGCTCTCACGCTGGAATACGCCTTCGGACAAGATGTTTTGTTTAAGTCGCTTACTGTAAAGAATGGATTGTCAAACAGCTACGTTAATTGCATGCTACAGGATAGGACTGGTTTTATTTGGTTCGGAACAGATGACGGTTTAAATCGTTATGATGGATACAATGTAAAAGTTTTTCGAAATATCCCGGGTGATAGCTCCTCGCTATCAGACAATATTATCTGGGCGATATTCGAGGATAAAGAAGGTTATTTGTGGATAGGGACAAAGGGAGGAATTCTTGACAGATATAATCCTTACACAGATGAATTTAAACATTGGTATCTTGATTCAGCTGAGACAGAGGGAGCCAATATCACTTTTATTACTGAAGACAGCAATAATTTTTTGTGGGTGGGCACTTATAGAAACGGGGTATATCGATTTGATCCCTCACAAAATAATTTGACTCAATGGGTAAATACTTCTGAAGAGCAGCCTACTCTGAGTTCTAATTTTATTATATCAATCCTCGAGGATAACTATTCGACTATTTGGGTCTCCACATACTACGGATTAAATAAATTTAACCCGGAATCAGACGAGACACCTTTTGAAAAAATTGATAATCCTTTGTTTAATGAGCCTCTATGGTATTTAGGAAAGTCTTCGTTTTATAAGAATTCGATTTGGATTGGAAAGTTGAATGGGTTGATTAATTTCAATCCACAAACACAAAAGTGTACTCAAATTGAATTGCCTGAATCATTCGGTCTTCAATATGGGAACAGTGTAAGCTCCGTTGTGGAAGAAAATTTTGCCGAAGAAAAGATTTTGTGGGTAGGGACCTACGGTGGGCTTGTAAGGTTAAACTTAACAAATGGTCTTAATGAAAGATTTGTGCTAAACAAATCCAAACCTTCCGGGATGTTGAGTAATCAGGTTAACGATCTCTTAATTGATAAATCTGGTGTTGTATGGATTGCAACAGATAACGGATTAATTTATTATTCCCGAAAGATGGCGAAATTTAATTTCCCAATTGGACAAAATATTTCGTCTCTCAACTATCCGGAAATTAAAAACAGCAATGTTAGGTCAGTAGTTCAAACTCAGAATAATTCTTTTTGGTTTGGAACGGAGAAAGGTCTGTTTGAGTTTAACATTAATAATGGTAAAAGTTCTCTTCTCCAAAATTCCAAATTAGATGAATTAAATGTCTGGTCTATGAATATTGGCAATTCTGATAACTTGTGGATTGGAACATATGGCCAAGGATTAAAGGAATTGGATTTAAAAACAAATAACGTCAAATCCTGGAAAGTGGAAAACCCTGATTTTTATCCTTCTCCGTACTACTATGTTAAAGCGATATTACAGGATAACAAAGGAATGGTGTGGATTGGGTTTTGGGGAGGGGGTCTGGCGAGAATGAGTCCGTCAACTGGAGAAATTGAATATTGGCGTCATCAGCCTGAAATTGAAGGGAGTCTTAGTTATGATGATATCTGGGCATTACATCAGGATAAAAAAGGAAGAATATGGGTTGGAACAAACGGCGGAGGTTTAAATCTTTTTAATGAGGAAAAAAATAATTTCACCACATGGAAGAACAACACTTCAGAAGAATCGGTTTTAAGCAGCAATAGTATTTATACATTTCATGAATCTTTTGATGAAAATGATTCGGATAGGAAAACTGTTTTGTGGATTGGAACATCGGGCGGCTTAAATAAATTTGTGATTTATGAAAACCAAAAAGGGATAAGTGAGTCGGGTTTAACAATTGAAAATACTGTTTACTCTGTTGAGAAAGGTTTGCCCGACAATTCTATTGAAAGCATTCTTGAAGATGAAGCCGGCAATCTCTGGATCGGGACAAGTTCCGGAATATCACAGTTTAATATCGATACAGAAACCTTTACAAACTTTAATGCCGCAGATGGATTAAGCAGAGGGGCCTCAAATTCAAACGCTGCAATGATTTCGAATGACGGAATCATGTGCTTTGGAAGCACCGTGGGAATAAATGTTTTTGATCCTAAACGGGTGTTACAGTCAAATTACTCTCCGCCTGTAGTTATAACAGACTTCCAGATATTTAATCAGCCAGAGGACGATAGTAATTCTCCTTTGAATGAAAGTATTGTTTATACCAAAAATATTAACCTTAAATACAATCAAAATGATTTTTCTTTTCAGTTTACTTCTCTTGATTATAATGCACCCGAAGACATCCAATATGCATATATGCTGGAAGGATTTGATGAAGAATGGATTTATTGTGGAACCCGTCGTTTTATAACCTACACAAATCTTGATGCTGGTAAATATTTATTTCGTGTAAAAGCAACCAACAGCGACGGTGTTTGGAATGAAGAGGGCACAAGTCTTGCAATCGTTATTAATCCGCCATTTTGGATGACCTGGTGGGCATATTTATTATATGTATTAGCATTTTTTTCAGCTCTGTATTCAATACGATCTGCTGAAATAAAAAGAAGGAAAAAGAAAGAAGAAGAAAGATTGAGAAGAGAAAGAGAAACTGCTCAGCTGAGGGAAGCAAAATTAAAAGCTATTACCATCGAACAGGAAAAAGAATTAGAGAAACAGAAAATAAGAAACAGGATTGCACAGGATCTTCACGATGAGATTGGCAGCAACTTAAGCAGCATTTCTTTGATGAGTGAACTTATTCAGAAAGATGGAAAAATAAACACGGGTGCTTTTGAAAAAATTCAGCGTATACAAAAAGTAGCAAAAGGATCTTCGCAGGCTATGCGTGATATAGTCTGGCTAACAAATCCATCTTCAGATAACATCAAAGACCTTGCTTCAAAAATGAACGAAGTTGCCAACAATATGCTTGGGGCAATGAAATGGAAATTCGATTTACCGCAAAATCTTTCTGACATTAATCTTCTTCCTGAAACCAAAAGAAATGTTTTCTTCATTTTTAAAGAAGCGTTAAATAATATTTTAAAACACTCCGCTGCCCGGAATGTGGACATTCACCTGAAGTTTGACGATAAATATTTATTCCTATCAATTAAAGACGATGGTAAAGGATTTAATACAGAACAAGGGTTCCCCGGAAACGGGTTAAAAAATTTGCAGAACAGGACAAAGGAAATAAACGGATTATTAAAACTAAACAGCAGTCCCGGAAAGGGGACCACATTGAGCCTGGAAGTAAATATCACGCAAATGCGTGATTGAACACTTGGTGATCAAGCATTATTTTCAAACCAAGATTATTATAGAAATTAGAAAATGAAATCATCAATCGATGTAATTATAATTGAAGATAACGAGCTTTTAAGAGATTCGCTAAAGGAGGCTATAAATAAGAGTGGTCAGATCAGCTGCCTTAATTCTTTTGGCTCTGGTGAGACCGCTCTTGATTTAATTGCAAAAGAAGAATTGGTCCCCGATATTATTTTGCTTGATATTGGTTTGCCGGGAATGAATGGAATCGAATTAATTCCCGAACTGAAAAGGTTATCACCTTCCTCCAAGATTATAATAATTACTGTGCACGATGACGACGAAAATGTATTTAATGCAATTTGTGCAGGCGCTTCCGGTTATTTGTTGAAAGACTTGTCTGCAGAAAAAATTGTCAGCTCAATAAATGAAGTTATGAACGGTGGCGCGCCGATGAACTCGCACATTGCAAAAAAAGTGCTGAGTATGTTCAGAGACCAGAATGTAAAATCCAATGGCTATAGCCTTTCCGAAAGAGAAAAAGAAATTTTAGGCCAGTTAGTTGAGGGCTTAAGTAAAAAACAAATTGCAGAAAAATTATTTCTCAGTCACCACACCGTTGATTCACATCTTCGTAACATTTATGCAAAGCTCGAAGTCCACTCTCGTAGCAGCGCTATCTCCAAAGCCATAAGAGAAAAATTACTTTAGTATTCTTAGTTAACTCCTTCTGAAAAACCACGCATTTGCGTGATTGATGAAATTGCTATCGGGCAATATCTTGCTGAAGTAAAATTCATTAAAAGGAGTGGAAAATGGAAACTAATAATTACCTGGTCTTATTAATTTTTGTGACAATATCGTTTGTTTCCTTTGCGCAGCAAGCGGGTGATCTTGATAACGCTTTTGGAAACAGTGGAATTGTGTTGGTTGATATTGAAAACCTTGACGATGTTTCGTATTCATCCTTGGTCCAACCTGATGGAAAAATCGTATTAGGTGGAACAAGCGTAGATGGAACTATTCGTTATATGAGCCTTACCAGACTTAATCAAGATGGTTCTTTGGACATAAGCTTCTCCGGTGATGGTAAATTAACTATTCCTTTGTCTGGTGATCCAGAAAACGGTGAGAAAGTGCTCCTGCAAGGGGATAAAATAATAATTGCAGGTTATAGTGAAGAGGCGTATTACCCCAAAAATTTTGTTATGTATAGGTTTAATTCAGATGGGAGTACCGATGTTAGTTTTGGAAATGGTGGCAGAGTTGAAACAGAATTTTCAGGTAATAATCTTGAGGACGCAGTTTATACAGCTGTTATAGCAGGTGATAAAATTATTTTAGCTGGTGAGACTTATGAATCAGCTGCAAATTCAAATTTTGCTTTAGCCAGGTACAACTTTGATGGTTCTTTAGACAATACATTTGGTAATGGAGGTAAAGTCTTTACCGATTTTGCTACACTGCGGTTTGATAGAATCTATGACCTGGCTATCCAATCAGATGGTAAAATTATAGCCGTTGGTGAATCCGCACCGGAGTATCCTTTTCCATGGAATTGGGCAATCGCAAGGTATAACGTTGACGGTACATTGGATAATACTTTTGGAACAAACGGTAAAGTGATCCAATACTGGGCGGGATTATATGATGGTTTGGACGCAATTGCTTTACTACCCGACGGAAAGTTTTTAGTTGCTGGTACGGCAGAGGAAATTACAAGAGTAGTTGCAAGGTATAATGTTGATGGGACTTTGGACGATACTTTTGGTGATGCAGGAAAAACCCAGATTCCCGGAGTAAATCCTTCTATAATAGTCTATGGAAATAAAATTTTTGCAGCGACTTCTCTTTACGGAATGAATGCTTTCGATTTTATTATCTCAAGACTGAATTATGATGGAGGTTTGGATAACACTTTTGGAAATGGAGGCTCGCTATCAACAACAATTTCTACTGATGATGATGCTGCCAGAGATATAAATATTCAATTTGATGGAAAAATCCTTTTAGCAGGAAATTCTGGGTTTCCCGGTGATTATGCCGCGGTTAGATATTTGAATGATCCATTGCAGGTAAATGTTCCGTTCTACATCGTAGATGAAATCTGGAATCAGGGATTTATTAATTTTTCAGATTTGGGAGATCCAGGAGTAACGGCAGTTGATGCTGTAGTTTATTCTGATAGCACACCTGTGGGACCATTCAACGATTCGTTTGTTGCATCTGGTGTAGCAAGTCGATTTTATGAAATTACAGTTACTCCGCAAAACGCAGGTTCTAATTCTTCCTACAATGCTTCGCTCAGGCTTTATTATTCGGATACTGATATTCAAGGAATTAATGAAAGTAATTTGAAATTAGTAAGATTAACTAATGATGGTTGGATTTATGTTGGCGGCACTGTTAATACAATAGATAATTATGTTGAAGCAAATGGAATTCAGCAGGTCGGACTTTTTGCATTTTCTGATCCAGACAGTATTACAAATGTCAATTCAAATGAAAACGGATTAGTGACTGATTTCAAATTAGAGCAAAATTATCCTAACCCGTTTAACCCCTCAACTAAAATAAAATATTCAATTCCTCAGGCAGAATTTGTCGCGCTGAAAATTTTCGATGTTCTTGGAAACGAGATAACGACGCTTGTGAATGAGGAAAAATCAGCGGGCAATTACGAAGTGAATTTAAATGCTGCCAACTTATCCAGTGGAATATACTTTTACAAATTGCAAGCAGGCAGTTTTGTAGAAACTAAAAAAATGATTTTAATGAAATAAATTATTCCTCTTCTCTCCTAAATCAGAGAAGGGAAGCTAAGAACATTTAACGAAATCGTTTCCCTTCTCTTTTAATCAATTCTCAGCGTAACTATGCTCTCCGATAGATATGTCGAACACCTACGTCGTCATTGACAGTTAAATGCTGTCCCCGCCTCTCAATATTTGTTTTTCCTAACCAATTCCAACACTGCTCGCAATGGTATCTATGTTGTTTTATACAAGGCATGATACATGGTGGTTTTGGTTGGGTTAGTTAAAAACATTTCAAGTTAACTATTTCCAATCCGTCGTAAGGGTATTTCAATTCACAAATAAATATTGTGAAAGGAGTGTTCGTCATGAAAGGGATACGAACGTCTAATTTTTTCACTCTCTGGTCAATAACTATCATAATATTTTCATTAGTAATTCCCCATTCGATCTCAGAAACAAATGCTTATCCGGTAGTCGCCCCAGCTGAAGTTAGTGGGAGAATATTAATTACGAACATCAACAGCTCAAAGGTTTCGGTTCTTCTACAAATTAATACAATATCAGGCCTGGATGCATTGGGCGGAGCAACAATGGTAATTGGCTTTGATACATCAGCCATTGGTATTAATGCCACTCCCATTAAAGATACTGACTATGTTTTCCATAATTTTTGCGGGGGAAATTACAGCCCCGCAACTGTGACTCGACCGAGGGATAACAGGATTTGGATTAACATTGATCTGCCCTTCCAATATTGTAATAAGGGCACCCAAGTGCCAGGAGCGAGCGACTGGATGGATGTAGTAACTATTAGTTTTGACGTATTTAACCCAGCCGGATTAGTTAATGTTTTCTGGTTGTGTGATAGTCCTTTTTGGGGGGTTTATGATGATGATAATACTACCGTTTGGGCTCTTGGGCTTTTCGAGAATGCGCCAAACATTCCACTCCCGGTAGAGCTTTCCTCATTCACAGCCTGGCTTTCTGAAGACAAAGTGAAACTTAATTGGATAACAGAAACTGAGGTTGATAATTATGGTTTTGACGTTGAACGAAAAGTAAATAACGACGAGTGGAATCGGCTCGGCTTTGTTGCTGGAAATGGTAATACTAATACAAAGAAATATTATTCTTTTATCGACAATTCCTTTTCTGGAGGAAATGTTTTTTACTACAGATTAAAGCAAATAGATACCGATGGTAGCTTTGAATATTCTAAAATAGTTGGGGTTGAAACGAATCCAACTTCATTTTCACTTTCGCAAAACTATCCTAATCCATTTAATCCCCTTACCACAATAAGATATTCAATTCCTAAGGGGGATGCCGTTGTGATAGAAGTTTTCGATATGCTTGGCAATGAGGTCTCGACTTTAGTTAATGAAGAGAAGGAAAAGGGGGTTTACTCTGTTAGTTTTGATGCTTCAAACTTCGCAAGTGGAATTTATTTCTACCGGTTGCAGACAGGAAATTTTGTTGAGACGAAGAAGATGTTATTACTTAAGTGAGTTAATGTTGATCCAAGGGCGGACAAACGTCTGTTATTCTTGTTTAATAACAATTTCTCTCTCATAGTTTCCGTACGCTACTTCTCTGGCTGTAAGATAAGTAAGCTTAACTATCTTTTCATATAATTTTGGATTTAATGTTTCCGGAGTGTCTGATGGTTGATGAAGGTGATCATAACTGTATTTTGAAACGAAGTAAAGTCCGGGAATTCCTTTTTCGTAAAAGAGCGTAAGATCTGCGCCGCCCCCATTCCATGTGTTTTCAACCAAAAGATTAAAATTTTCTTCGTCAATTTTTTTTGCTATTTCCCATAATTCCGGTGAGCTTTTTCCATTGCCGACTTGAATGCTGTCTCCATAACCAATGCAATCCAGATTAAACATTGCTATAATTTTATCAGAATCAATTTTAGTGTTTTCAGCAAAATATTTTGAGCCGAATAAACCCTGCTCTTCGCTTGCGAAAAGAACAAATAAAATACTTCGTTTTGGTTTTAATTCACATTTCTGAAAAGCCTTTGCTAATTCAATAACTGCTGCTGAGCCTGATGCGTTGTCATTTGCCCCGGGGAATAATAATCCTGCTTGTGAGCCGACATGATCGAGGTGCGCACCAATTATCAAATATTCGTCTTTCAAAATCGGATCGTTTCCTTCGATAAGCCCGATTACGTTCATCGTTTGGGCGCGTTGAGTGTATTGAGTGTTTACAACAATGTTAACTTCGTTACCTGTAACGAACGAATTCGGTGTTTGACACTCATCTATTCTTCGCTGACATTCACCAATTGAAACACCTATTCCTTTTAAAAGAACAACAGCAACATCGCTCGATATTTGAAGCTGTGGAAAATCAACCAGTTGTTTGCCCTCGCCATGCATTACACTTCCGATTAGTGGTTGGGGTTTTTCATCATTTGGCCTGGAGACGAAAAGGATTCCCTTTGCGCCATGTTTACAGGCAACTAATGATTTTTCTCTCGGATATTCTCCCCTTAGTGTAGAGTCGTTTATTTTCCACGTTGGGTTTTGCTTAAAGACTAAAACCACTTTGTTTTTAACATCAATGTTTTCATAATCATCGTAGCCAGGATCAGGTCTTGAAATTCCGTAACCACAAAATGCAACAGGCAATGTTAAATCAGCGGAACCTGTAAATCCTCTAAACACAAAGTCTTTGCCAAGTTCATAAGAATAAATTTCTTGAGGTGTAATTACTTTAAAAACCACAGGTGAATCAATCTTATTATATTCAACATTGAAATGCTGAAAATAATTTTCATCTCCTGCTGGCTTTAATCCTGTCTGTTCAAATTTTTCCGCTGCAAATTCCACCGCTTTGTTATAGCCCACACTTCCGGGAAGTCTTCCGTCAAATTCATCCGAACAAAGCGTTTTTACCGTTTGCATAAGATTATTACTGGTTATGCTTTCTAACCCGGGATCAGTTGATTGAGAAAACCCGCTTAAGAAAGAAAAAACAACTAATAAATAAATGATTTTAACTTTGTTAAATGATTTCATCTCGATGTGAATAAAAATTTTCAGTTAGCGTTTTACAAAATAAAAAAGGGACTTGCGATTGTCCCTTTTTAAATTTATCTGGTTTTATTCTATTCTACTATTCCAGCCTCCTCTTCGGGAACAACCTTGGCAATGTCGGCAATTGAGTCACCGTCTTTTAGCCTTATAACCCTAACTCCTTGTGTGGCCCTACCCATAACTCTGATTTCTTTCATGCTTTGCCGGATTACCATTCCCTTGGTTGAGATAATTACAAGCTCATCGTTATCGTTTACTTCCATCAATGCTATCATTTTACCAACTTTATCGTTGGTCCTAACCGTAATTACTCCCTTACCACCGCGATGAGTAATTCTATAATCATTAATGTCTGATCTTTTTCCGTATCCTTTTTCTGTTACAACTAATACACTCATTCCCTGACGCTTAATTACTAGAAGACCAACAACTTTATCGCCTTTGCCGAGACGAACACCTCTAACACCGGCTGCGGTTCTTCCCATATCTCGGGCATCTTTTTCGTTAAACCTTACAGCAAAGCCATTTCTGGTTCCAATCATTATATCGTTTGTTCCATCTGTCATCTTCACTTCTATGAGTCTGTCATTTTTCTTCAGAGTGATTGCGTTAATTCCGCCCTTGCGAACATTTCCATATGCAGAGAGAACGGTTTTCTTTACTGTTCCTTGCTCGGTTGCCATAATGAGATATTGTTTATCGCTAAATTCCTTAACAGCAACAAATGCTGTTATTAGTTCTTCTTTTTCTTTTTGAAGAATATTTAAAATGGATCTTCCTCGTGCAGCTCTTCCGCCTTCCGGAATTTCGTGGACCTTTAGCCAGTAGACTCTACCTTTATCAGTAAAGAAAAGAATATACTGGTGCGTTGATGCAATAAACATATGTTCTATAAAGTCGTCATCCTTGGTCCCCGCGCCAGTCACACCTTTTCCGCCACGACCCTGTTTCCTATAACCGCTGACCGGAAATCTTTTTATAAATCCACTATGTGAAATTGTTACTACAACATCTTCTTCTGCTATAATGTCTTCTAAAGAGAAGTCTTCATAATCATATACGATTTCCGTTCTTCGTTCGTCTGCATACTTCTTCTTGATTTCAAGAAGTTCGTTTGTAATGATAATTTTTCTTTGCTCTTCACTTTTTAAAATGCCCTTTAGTTTTTCTATCAGCTTGATAATTTCTTTGTATTCGTCTTCTATCTTTTGTCTTTCTAGCCCTGTCAAGCGCTGCAGACGCATATCAAGAATTGCTTTTGCCTGAATCTCGCTCAGCTTGAATTTCTTCATCAGGTTTTGCTTGGCTGTCTCGACGTCTTTTGATTTTTTAATTGTTTGAATAACAGCATCGATGTTGTCGAGTGCAATTATGTAGCCTTCTAATATGTGCGCTCGTTTTTCTGCGGCATCAAGTTCAAATTTTGTTCTGCGTACCAGTACATCCATTCTGTGGTCAAGAAAGTGCGTAAGCATCTCTTTTAGGTTAAGAACTTTTGGAACCCCGTTAACCAACGCTAGCATAATCACTCCAAATGTTGTTTGCATCTGGGTGTGAACAAAAAGCTGATTTAATACAATTGGTGGTTGGGCATCTTTCTTTAATTCAATTACTACTCTTAATCCGTCTCTGTCCGATTCGTCACGAATATTGCTAATGTCGGCTATCTTTCCACCCCTTACCAAATCGGCTATCTTTTCAATAAGGTTTGCTTTATTAACCTGGTAAGGAAGTTCTGTAATAATAATATGTTCTCTGCCATTTTTCTGCGTTTCTATGTTTGCCTTTGCACGAACAATAATTCTTCCTCTCCCCGTAAGGAAAGCATCTTTAACTCCGGCATAACCATAAATTATTCCTGCCGTTGGAAAATCGGGAGCGATGATATTCTTCATCAGCTTTTCAATTTTCATATCCGGATTCTTGATGAGGTTTATCAATCCGTCAACGACTTCACCAAGATTGTGTGGGGGAATATTCGTTGCCATTCCAACCGCTATTCCACTTGATCCATTAATCAAAAGATTTGGTAGGTAAGAGGGCATAACCGTTGGTTCCTGAAGCGAGTCATCAAAGTTTGGAACAAAATCTACTGTGTTTTTATCAAGATCACGAAGCATCTCGTCCGATATTCTTGCTAGACGTGCTTCTGTATAACGCATTGCTGCCGGCGAATCTCCGTCTACTGAACCGAAGTTGCCCTGTCCATCTATGAGGGGATATCGCAGCGAGAAATCCTGAACCATTCTTACCATAGTATCATAAACAGCTGTGTCTCCGTGCGGATGATATTTACCAAGAACCTCACCCACGATTCTGGCTGATTTTTTATATGGTTTGTTATGGAACATTCCAAGTTCGTGCATACCGTAAAGTACTCTACGGTGAACTGGTTTTAACCCGTCTCTTACATCAGGTAATGCCCGTGCAACGATTACTGACATTGCGTAATCTATGTAAGAGGACTTCATTTCCTCTTCTAATGTTCTGGGTAGTATCTTTTCAAAAATTGTTGCCATCTTTTAAAGTCTTTTAAAGTTATAATTTTTTATACGTCAATATTAGCATACTTAGCATGCTTTTCTATGAAAGCTTTTCTTGGTTCGACATCATCTCCCATAAGGGTTTCAAAAATTTTATCGGCATTGGCCGCACTCTCTAAAGTAACCTGAAGTATTGTCCTGGTTTCGGGGTTCATAGTTGTTTCCCAAAGCTGGGCAGGATTCATTTCTCCCAACCCTTTATATCGCGAGATAACAACGCCCTTGACTTCCTTTTCTAAGTTTTCCTCTTCGTCAACAGGCTCTGCGGTTTTTTCTTCAGCTTTCTTTTTGTCCTTTCCGTTTACTTTGAGTCTCTTAAGTATCTGGTCCCGCTCGTTTTCATCATAAGCATAGAATTCTTCTTTTCCTTTTTTAACCTTATAAAGGGGCGGCTGAGCTATGTAAACCTTTCCAGAGGTTATTAAATCTTTCATGTGTCTGTATAGAAAAGTAAGTAGTAATGTTCTTATGTGGCTTCCATCAACATCGGCATCTGTCATTAAAATAATTTTACCATATCTTGACTGTGTTTGATCAAACTCAGCTCCAAGTCCTGCACCAACTGCTGAAATAATCGCTCTGATTTCATTATTCTCTAGGATTTTATTCATCTTTGCTTTTTCAACATTCAATATCTTTCCACGAAGCGGAAGTATCGCCTGAAACTTTCTATCCCTTCCTTGCTTTGCTGATCCGCCTGCTGAATCTCCCTCAACAATGTATATTTCGCAGTGTTCCGGATCCGTTATACTGCAGTCTGCTAATTTTCCCGGAAGGTTCATATTGTCCAGAGCATTTTTTCTTCTTGCAAGATCTCTCGCTTTTCTGGCCGCCTCTCTTGCCTCTGCGGCTCGCATGCACTTCTCTATTATTTTCTTTCCCACAGAAGGATTTTCTTCCAGAAATTCTGCAAGCTTTTCACCAACAAGTGTTTCAACTGCAGATTTTGTTTCGCTATTGCCAAGCTTTGTTTTTGTTTGTCCTTCGAACTGTGGTTCTGCAACCTTCACAGAGAGCACGCCGGTTAAGCCTTCCCGAAAATCATCTCCGGTTAATGAAATTTTTCCCTCTTTTATAAGTCCGTTCTTATAGCCGTAATTGTTTAAGGTTCTTGTTAGTGCTGTTTTAAATCCTACTAAGTGCGTTCCACCCTCGTGAGTGTTAATGTTATTAACATAAGAAAAAATGTTTTCTGAATATCCATCTGTATACTGAAATGCTATTTCCACCGGTGTGTTGTCTTTTTCACCCTCGATATAAATTGTTTTATGAAGCGGCTGCCTGGATGAATCAAGATATTTAACAAATTCTATTAAGCCACCCTTAAAGTGAAAGGTTTCTTCTTCGCCCCCGTTTCTTTCATCTATAATTTTAATCGTTATCGTTTTGTTTAAATATGCAAGCTCCCTCATTCTCTCTGCAAGGGTATCGAAACGAAACTCGGTTACTTTAAAAATATCCGGGTCTGGCATAAAAGAAATTACCGTTCCTTTTTCGCCGCGCTTAGCTTTTCCGATTTCTTTTACTGGCTTAACGGGTATTCCTCTCTTATATTCCTGGAAGTATACCTTGCCATCTCTTTTTACTTCTGCCTTCAGCCAGAGAGATAATGCATTAACAACGGAAACACCAACTCCGTGTAATCCACCAGATACTTTGTACGAGTTTTTATCAAACTTGCCCCCAGCATGTAATACCGTCATCACCACTTCAAGTGCCGAACGTTTTTCAACAGGATGAAGATCAACGGGAATGCCTCTTCCATTGTCGGTTACAGAAACAGACCCATCTTTATTTATCTTTACCTCGATACTATCACAATATCCAACCAGGGCCTCATCAATGCTGTTATCGACAACCTCGTTGACAAGATGATGAAGTCCGCGATTGCTAACATCGCCTATATACATAGCGGGTCTTTTACGGACCGCTTCCAGACCTTTCAATACATTAATGTTTTTAGCGCTGTATTCTTCTTTTTTTATGTTTTTTGCCATATGTTATCCAATAAACCTTATTTGATTAATTCTTATTTCCTTAAAGAAGGAATTAATTTTCTCTATCATTTCTGTTTCCATGAATTTGAGTTCGCTTCTCCATGAGGCATTTTCAACTTTTAGTCTTAAGACTTTTTTTTCGCACTGCTGAGGAATTGCTATCTTTTCAAGGTTAGGAAATATTTCGTAGAACTTTACGATTACATCAGACGAGTAAACTATTTCCCGAATTCCGGAAAGAGCCCTTTCTTTTTTAAAGACATCCTTTAAGCTCTTAAAGCTGTTATGCATAAACAACTTTACTGTTTTCTGATAGTTTTATAATATTGTCTTTTTCTCCTGTATTCAGAAACGAAACATTACCAAAATCTGTTAAAGTAATTATTGCCTGCCCAACGGTTGAGAGATAATTACTAATCGCTTTTGCTCTTTCAGAATCCAGCTCGCCAAATACATCGTCAAGCAAGAATACCGGTGTGTTTTCTTTTTTATCTTTAAGATAAAAGTATTCAGCAAATCTTAAAACCGTTTGAAATGTTTTATGCTGGCCTTGAGATCCATAGTTCTTCAGACTAATATCATTTATATTAAAAATAAAGTCATCCTTGTGCGGACCAACAAGATTAATTCCTCGGCGTATTTCATCTTCTTCTTTTTGTTTAAGCAGATGGCTGAAACCCGATTCCAGATTTTCACCACATTTGTCATCCAAATAATAGTAGTAGATTCCAGGTTTTTCTTTATCAGAAAGGATCTTATCAAAAGATTCCCGAATATAAATTTCAAACTCCTTAATAAAATTAGCCCTGTGCTTAATTATTTCTATACCCGTATTAGTAAGCTTTTCATTCCAGGCTTCTAATTCGTTATCTCTTTTAAAATTGTTTTCTCTTATTCTATTTAGAAGAAAAGTTCTTTGTTTTAAAATCCTGTTATATTCAATTACCAGATCAAGATATGTCTGACTTGCCTGTGAAATAACAGAATCAACGAATTTTCTTCTATCGGCCGGATAACCCTGGGTAATTTTGTGATCTGCAGGGGACAGCAATACAACCGGAAACCTTCCTATAATATCAGAAAATTTATTAATCGTTTTGTTGTTCAAAATGTAGTTCTTTTTGTTTTCAGTTCCAGAGTAAATTACCTGAGCATTATCATTCGTTAGGCCTTTAAAGTTTCCCTGAATATTAAAGTCGTTTTCACCAAGTTTAACTACTTCCGCATCTGATGACGTTACACAGCTCTTTGTGGTTGAAAGATAATATATAGATTCCAGCACAGAGGTTTTACCAACACCGTTGCTGCCAATTATATAATTTATACCGTTAGTAAAATCAATTCGGCTGTTAGTGTGTTTTCTAATGTTTCTCAGGTTAATTGAGGACAGGAACATTTCAATTATTTAATCGGTACTGGCATAAGAAGAAGCATCAGGTCTTCTCCGTCCTGCGTTTTCCCTGGCTCAATTATACAGGCCTTTGTAGGAGAATGCAGTTTGAATATAACTTCTTCATCGTCTACATGTGTTAAAATGTCATTAACGTATTGTGTGTTAAATCCTATATCCATTTGTTCGCCACTATATTCACAAGCAATAGTTTCAACAGCATTTGAACCTAGGTCTATATCTTCCGCAGAGACAACCATATTATTTTTGCTGATTGAAAACTTTACTTGCTTTGAACTTGATGAGGAAAAGAGCATCATTCTTTTAATTGTAGAAAGAAGTTCGCTTCGTTTTATCTTAAGTGAGCTTTCGTTTTCCAGGGGAATAACGCTGCTATATGCGGGATATTTTTCGCCTATAAGCCTGGTGCTAAATTCAACATCACCAATTATAAATGTAATGTGTGATTTTCCAAGATATATTTTTACATCTGTCTCACCTAAAAGTTTTGAGAGAACAGAAATTGCTCTTTCGGGAATAATATATTGATCTTCTGACCCGCTCTTTACGTTTTTATAAATTAACCGAACCAGCCTGTGTCCGTCTGTCGTAACAAATTTTAATCCTTCGGAAGTAAACTCCAATAGTGTTCCTGTCATTGCCGGTCTCATATCTTCTTTGCTCATTGCAAAAGACGTTTGATCAATTGCCTTTTTTAAATCTTTACCACTAAGGGAAACTTCTTTGCTTTTTGATACTGTTGGAGATTCAGGAAAGTCTTCGGAAGGTGAGAAACTAATATTGTAAACACCGTTTTCTGTTTTGAGTTTTAACTTATTATTACTATCCACACTAAAGTTAATCTGAACATCATTCATAGATCTTACTACATCATAAATCAGCCTTGCCGGAATTACAATGCTCATGTTCTCGTTGGCGGCTACATTAATAGATGATTTCAGTGAAATTTCCAGATCGGTAGCATGAATAACCAGCAATCCACCATCAATTTCAAAGAGAAAATTCTCTAAAATAGGCATTGGGGTTCTTGCTGGAACAGCAGGAATAATTTTCGAAAGTATCTTTTCTAGTATTTTACTGTTTACTTTAAATTCCATTAAATGCTCTCCTATTAAAGCACAGAAAAATACTAAAAAACGAAGGAATTAACAACGATTTTAAGGTTAACTTATAACCTTAAAAAGAAAAAAAATACGATAAAAAAGTGTTAAGGCTTAACGTAATTTATATCTAGTTACCTAACGGATTACCGAGAAATCCACCTTCTGATAAATTATCCGAAGTAGTAATACTAGCTGTCACAGAATAGTTTGTGCCATCATAAACACTTATATAAACAATTAAAATATCTGTTCCCGAATTTAATACGAACGAACCGGCACATGACTCCGATGCATCATATGTTGAGTTTGCAGGAACTTGAAATAAGGTTTCATATTCATACTCTCCCGGAAGAATATCAGATAAAACTACAGATCCGCCAGGAGCTATAATATCTGTAAGCGTTCCTCTAAAATTTAGCTGTACACCTAGATCAGCATTGTTTGTAATAGTGATGGAGTTTGCTTGTTTATCTGAGCAGCTTATTAAGGTAACAGATATTAAAATTATCAGGAGAAAATAAATTGCTTTTTGTTTCATAACCCGACTCTATTTTGTTAGTTTTTTAATTTTTAATGTAATCATAAATCAAAAAATAGACCAAATCCAACCAGTAAATAATCAAAATTTATATGGAATATTAAAGAAATATATGCATTTGCTAACGTATTAATTAATAATATTATCTATTTATTTACTTATTTATAGTAATAATTACCATGTTAGTATGTTAATTATACAATAAATTCTTTCAATCAAAACACTTACAACAGAATCAAAACAAGTATCTTGTTAATAATATCTTAAGAATTACAATTGGTGAAAAGCACTGTTAATAAATCAACTTTATTAACACATAGATGTTTAATTGAACACAAGTTATTAACAGCTCAAAATTGATAAAAAGCAGAAGGATGGTTAAACAGCCAACTCAACTTTATTTCGGATATCATCAATAATACCTTGTAAAGAAGAATCTCGACTCTTGTAATCTTCAATTGAATTACAGGCATGTATAACTGTCGAGTGATCTCTTCCGCCAAAATGCAAGCCAATAGTTTTTAAAGAGGAAAGAGTTAATTCTTTTGCAAGAAACATAGCAATTTGCCTAGCAAGCACAATTTCCTTCTTACGGGTTTTATCTCTTATTTTATTTTCAGCAACACCAAGATGATCACAAACAACTTTTGTAATAGTTTCAATTGTTAGCGTACTTGTTTTTCTATCTGTTGCGATTTCTTTAACTGTTTTCTTTGCTAGATCAAAGGTGATTTCTTTTGAATTAAGAGAGACGCTTGCAAGAAGTTTTATTAAACAGCCTTCGAGTTCACGTATATTTGAGGTTATGTTTGTTGCTATGTATTCCAGTATTTCATTAGAAACCAGCATTCCATACGTTTCGGCTTTTCTTTTTAGAATTGCAATTCTTGTTTCAAGTTCTGGCGGTTGAATGTCAGCTGATAAACCCCACTGAAATCGTGATATCAATCTTTCGTCTAAGCCCTTTAGATCTTTTGGCGGCTTATCGCTGGAGAGAATTATTTGTTTTCTTGATTGATGAAGAGTATTGAAAATGTGGAAGAAAAGGTCCTGTGTCTTTTCTTTTCCTATAAGGAACTGTATGTCATCAATAATAAGAACATCCATACTTCTATAAAAATTAGAAAACTCATTTACTTTGTTTGTTTGAATAGACTCTACAAACTCTACTGTAAAAATATCTGATGATAAATAGATTACTTTCTTTTCAGGAAAATTCGTTACGATCTGATTTCCTATTGCTTGCATTAAATGAGTTTTACCAAGACCAACACCGCCATAAAGAAACAAAGGATTAAATGAAGTTCCACCTGGATTATCACTTATTGCACCCGCAGCAGCTCTTGCTAATTGGTTACCTTCTCCTTTTATAAAATTCTCAAAAGTATATCTTGGATTAAGATTAGTTTCAAACAAATGTTTTGGTTTTGATTTTTCATTGGGTGCGTTATGTGGTGGAGCTTTTTCAGTGACTTCTTCTGCGCCGTCTCCAAAAGACACGTCTTCAGCTATAACATATGTTAGCTTAGCTTCTTTTCCGAGAGTTTCAGTAATTGATTTTGTTATAAGAACATTAAAGTGTTCATCAATCCATTCCCAAAAAAATTGGCTGGGAATCTGAACTTTTAGAGTAGAATCTTTTAACTCGATAGGTTTTATGGGTAAAAACCATGTATTGTAGGTCATCATGGAAACATTTTCCTTTATTTTCAAAAGGCAAGATTTCCATACGGAAATAGGCTCGCTTACTCTAATTTTTTCTGAAACTTCTATATCTTCCAAAATAACTTATCCACAGACTAATATTTAAATAAAGATAGTATTAAGTGTGTAAAATATAAACATTGCCCATTTTAACCCGAATGTTACAAACAACTTACTAACATCACATGACGCACGCCAACTCATTATAAACAAATAACTTAGAGGCGTCAACAATATTTTTTCACACATTTTCTTATAAACTTAATAGTATTAGACAACACTATATTATGTGAAACATTTTCACATAATAGAAAAACTAACAAGTTATCAACACATTGATGGGTGCCCGTTCTTAATGAAAAAATAGTGTAACTTAACGTTCCTAGCAAATTAATTTTTAAATAAATTGTGCATGGAGACAGAACTCGCTAGCGACAATTAAAAATCTTGATAATAAGGGTATAAGAAACTATTTTTGTGCTCTTTTTAATGAAATAGGAGTAAAAATGAAACGAACGTATCAGCCAAGTAATCGAAAAAGAAAAAATAAGCATGGTTTCCGTGAAAGAATGAAAACAAAGAATGGAAGAACTGTTCTTTCACGAAGAAGAGCAAAGGGAAGAAAAAAGTTAACAGTAAGTGACGAATAAAAATCGATCAATTATGCCGAATGAAAATAAGGTTGTAGCGATTAATCGGCTAAAGAACGATAAAGATTTTGAATTAGTATTTAAAAAAGGCACCGCAATTATTTCTGAGGACAGAAAAATAAAAGCCAAATATCTTTTTTCAAATGAAACAAAAAACAGGACAATCAAATTCGGTGTGTCTGTAACATCAAAAAAAGGTAACAGTGTCTGGCGAAACAGAATAAAGAGAATCCTTAGAGAAGCATTGATAAAAGAAAAAGAAACTTTACTTGGTATTGCAAACCAGATAAACAAAACCTTATTAATTATTTTTTCTCCATACTCACTAGACCAAAACTGTTCGAATAAAATATTTTTAAGGGAAATTAAACCCTCTGTTTTGGACATTCTAAATAAATTAAAACTAAGCGTTACACAGTAAAAGAAAATTTGTGTGGGTACTTTTGCCTAATAAATAGAAAAGAGTGAAAAAGATTGGATAGAAATACAACCATAGCCTTTATACTTATAGGTGCAATTCTGGTGGTCTGGCTTTTTATGAACACACCAGACAAAACAGAACAAACAACCACAGAAAAAGACACAACTACAGTTGTTGAAAAACAGCCAGAAGAGCAAAAGCCCAACCTTATAGAGGAAGAGAAAAAAATAACATCTCCCGTTTCAGACCAGATAGAAGAAAATAGCCTTGGGATATTTTCAAGCCAGGAAACGGACTCCGGCCGAATTGTTACAATAGAAACAGACCTTGCCATTTATGAAATGTCCACGAAGGGCGGAAACTTTCATAAGGTTTTTCTAAAGAAATTTAACAACTGGTATTCTGCTGGAATTGAGCCAAATGGAAATTATTATAAGACTTCCGTACAACTTCTTAATTACTCTTTAAGCAATGTTTATAACATCTCTTTTATAAGCACAGAGGGAAAAGCGGTAAACACAAACGATCTTAAATTCATCACTTCTCCGGAAAGTAAACATACTATAACAGGAGAAGATTCTCTGGTTATTACTTTCCGCATGGAACTAAGCCCGGGAAAAGAGATACTAAAAAAATATGTTTTTAGTGCCGGATCGTATCTAATAAAAACTGATATTGAGTTTGAAGGTTTTAACGGGCTCATTGCTGATAATACTTATGATGTTTCATGGAATTCTGGAATTCGACTTGTAGAAAAAAATAGTACGAATGAAGCAACAATAGCAAGTGCTGATGTTTATTATGGAGACGAAAAAGTTATCGTCGATGCCCCCAGCGATGGAGAAAAAATAAGCAAGGATTTTAATGGCAGAATTGATTGGCTGGCTGTCCGTAATAAATATTTTGCAGCAATAATGATCCCAACCGACCCCACAGCTGTTGAGGGAGCATATATTGAAGGACAGGCATTTCCGACAAAATCTTTGGGACACAAAGAGATTTACAACGTTCGGCTGGTAGTTCCTTTTAAAGGCTCAGACCTAGAAAAGAAATCAATAAACTTATACATTGGTCCGGTTGATTATGATCAGTTAAAAGAAATCAGTCATAATCTAACAGCACTTGTAGAGTTTGGCTCATTCTTCGGCTTAAAATTTATAGTCAGACCAATAGCAGAATATTTACTTCTGCCTCTTTTTAAATTTTTAAATAACTTCATTCCTAATTACGGTTTTGTAATTATTGTCTTTTCGTTGATCATTAAAATAGTTGTATACCCTTTAACCCGTAAGAGTTTTCAATCAATGAAAAAGATGCAGATGCTTCAGCCAAAGCTAACAGAGCTTAAAGAGAAATTTAAAGACGACCCGCAAAAGGTGAACAAAGAGACCATGAAACTCTATCAAACTTACGGTGTAAATCCTGCGGGCGGATGTTTACCAATATTTCTACAGATGCCAATATTTATAGCTCTCTGGGGACTACTACAGGCAGCAATCGAACTTCGTCAACAACCATTTTTATTCTGGATAAATGATCTCTCTGTTCCTGATGTTATTTATGATTTGGGCTTCAAGCTTCCTCTTGTTGGCGTTCAGGAAATTAGCGGACTTGCGCTACTGATGGGAATAACCACATATTTTCAGCAGAAAATGTCTATTAAAGATCCGAAGCAGCAAGCACTTGTATACATGATGCCAATTATGCTTACACTTCTTTTTATGTCTTTTCCTTCTGGCCTAAACCTTTACTACTTTATGTTTAATGTTTTCTCTATTGCACAACAATATTATATAAATCATAAACAGAGCGATGTTGAACTTGTTCCGGTTGATCCTTCGAAAAGAAAAAAAGGTTTTATGCATAAACTTATGGATGCTGCCGAGCAACAATCCAAACAACAACAGAAAAATCGAAAATAGTAGAGCTGGAAAAGTTTTTGCAAATATCACACCGTCTTTAATTACCTTTTCATAATTTTAGAGTGTGAACATTTTTAAAAAAATATTATTTGCACATTTATTGATTTTTGTAACAATCTCTAGTGCGCAAACCACACAGATAATTTCCTTAGAAACAAAAACTAAAAACCTACCGTACGGTCTCGTTCAGAAAATCCCGGCCCACGAACCAATTATCGGGCTTGCTTTAAGCGGTGGTGGTGCACGTGGACTATCACAAATCGGTGTGTTGAAAGCACTTGAAAAAGCTGGAATAGAAACACAAGCCATTGCGGGAACAAGCATCGGAAGCATAATTGGCGGAGCGTATGCATCGGGTTATTCGGTTGAAGAAATGGACTCAATTGTTACGCATACCGATTGGGATCTACTGCTTTCGTTAAATAATTCTTCAGAAAGAAGAGAACTTTTTGTTGACCAGAAAATAGCAGAAGATCGTTCTTTGCTTACATTAAGGTTGGATGGACTAACACCAATAATTCCAACATCATTTAACGAAGGACTCAGACTTTCAAATTATCTTACCTTGATTTGTTTGAATGCGCCCGTCTTAACCGATGTAGACTTTGATAGTTTACTTATTAATTTCAGGGCAGTGTGTACAAATCTTGTAAACGGCAACCTTGTTGTTTTATCTGATGGCTCACTTGCCCGGGCAATGCGAGCCAGCTCCAGCGTTTCGTTTTTATTGGCTCCCGTAGCGGTTGACTCAATACTTCTTGTGGACGGGGGATTGGTTTCAAATATCCCGGTTGGCACAGCTAAGGGGATGGGCGCAGACTATGTTATAGCAGTTAACACCACAAGCAGGTTACGAGACGAAGAAGAACTGGAACTTCCCTGGAACGTAGCTGATCAAACAGTAAGCATTCCAATGAAAAGACTGGAAGAAGAGGAGCTTTCAAATGCTGACTACATTATAAGACCAAAAATAAACAAGTGGTCTTCCACAACTTTCTCGAACATAGATTCACTAATATTAACAGGGTATGACGACACAAAAAAACATATCCCGGAAATAAAATCAAAAATAGATTCTCTGCGGAATGTAAAATCAGGACTAATTGAAACCTGGTATAAAAACATAAAACATAGAGGTAACCCGGAATACTTTGAGAAACCTTATTTAGATAAATATTATGCTTCTGACTCTGTTTCCAATCTTATGTTTTACACAGATCTGTGTGATATTTATAAGACGGGCAAATTTGATTCATTAGGTGTTTCTATTACTCAAATCGACGACTCTGTTGAAATTAAATTTAATTACTCTCTTAATCCTACTATAAATAGCATAGAAATCATTTCGGACGGAACGATAACTGAAGAAGAGAAGAATACAATTTCAACAGTAACTTGTTGGAAAACCTTTTGAGGGGAAAAGCATATTCGGTGTCGTGCGTAATATTGTAATGAAATACAAAAAACAAGGATATATTCTTTTTAATCTGGATTCGCTTTCCTTTGATCCTGCGTCTGGAAAACTTAATCTTGAGTTCAATGCGGGGACCATCTCGACGATTAAATATTAATAGTCAAACAAGCAAAACAGTAATTGAAAGAGAATTTGATATAAAAGAGGGTGACAAACTAAATTATTCAGAGGTTGAAGAGGGCTTGAAAAATCTAAGGGCAAGCGGGTTGTTTGATGATATAAACTTAACGGTGGAACAGGAAGGTAAACATGTCAATCTATTTCTTTCCGTAAGTGAAAGGATATCCAGGTTGGTTAATCTTGGCTTTCTGGTGAACAATGTTTATAATTTCCAGCTTGGTTTAGATATTAGGGATGTCAATTTTTTGGAGACCGGGAACGAACTTGGCCTTTTTCTATTTGGTGGAACAAGAAACGGGGCATACATTTTGGATTATACAGCGTATCGAATTCTAAACACATACTATACATATAAATTAAGTGCATATTATAAATTTAACGATGTTCAGGTTTATACAAACACTACATCATCTACAGGTAATACATACACAAGCATATATCAAGGCGAGTATAAACAAATTTTTTACGGAGCTTCTTTATCACTTGGAACACAGCTTGAAAAATTTGGGAAACTGATATTTACAGGAAAGTATCAAGTCGACCAGGTTAGGAACACTGAAGACAATGTTGTAAATCCATACAAAACAAATTTAATTGGATTGAAAATAGGAGCTGTTGTTGACAACCAAAACAAATACCCTTACCCGGAAGACGGGCTTTATTTTAACGGATTTTATGAAACGGCCCAGGGCACATCAGGTGATAACGATGGATATATTTTGCTGAATGCCGATTTAAAGTACTATTTTAGCATTGGATCACAGAATGTATTATCTCCAAGGATACAAGTCGGATTTGGAGACAAAACGCTACCACTAAGTGAACAGTTTTCTTTAGGCGGGCAGTACTCTTTCTTCGGCGCGTATCAGGATCAATACAGGGGAAGACAAATTTTTCTTGCGTCACTCATGTATCAATACAAACTGCCATTCAAAATATTTTTTGATACTTACACCTGGTTCAGGTATGATGTTGGCTCTACCTGGGAAGAACAGGAGACAATAAAGTTTAAAGATTTAAAACACGGACTAGGTGGAAGCCTATCTTTTGATACTCCGGTCGGACCAGCAGATTTCTCGGTTGGAAGAAGTTTCACAATTAGCCAGGGATTGCAATCGGGATCTTTTGTGTGGGGAGATGTACTGTTCTATTTCTCAATAGGGTATATGATAAACTATTAAAACTCTCTTTGAAATTCGGTCTGCATATAAAAGGAAAAATCATTTTCTCATATCTTTAGCCATCTTGTAAAGCTCAATATATTTTTCTGCAGACTTTGCCCAGCTAAAATCCGCCTTCATTCCATTTGTTTGAATTTTTTTCCAGATATTTTTTTGCTTAAATGTATTAATAGCCCTTTCAACAGATTTGAATAATGCAAAACCGGAATAATCGTAAAATGAAAATCCGTTTCCATCTTTGAAGCCATAGTGATTTTGCTCGTCCCAATCTTTCACCGTATCTGCAAGACCACCGGTTTTTCTGACGATTGGAACCGTTCCGTATTTTAAACTATAAATTTGGTTTAAGCCGCAGGGTTCATATCTTGATGGCATTAAAAACATATCGGAACCGGCCTCAACTAAATGCGAAAGTTCCTCGTTGTAACCAATGTATGCACCAACCTTACCCGGAAGTTCATTTGACAACCATCGGAACAAACTTTCAAACCGATCTTCTCCGCTTCCAAGAATTATCCACTGTGCATTCAGCTGCATTAAATCATTTAGTGTGTCTGTAAAGATGTCAAAACCCTTTTGAAGCACCATTCGGGAAACAATTCCAATTAGAGGAATGTTTTCGTCCGGCTCAAGACTAAAATGTTTTAGAAGAAATCTTTTATTTAAATATTTTCCACTCAAGTCGTTTATGGTATAATGATATGGAAGATGTGGATCTGTTTCGGGATTCCACACATTGTAATCCGCGCCATTTAAAACCCCGTATAAATCATCCTTTCTTTGGTTTAACGCAATTTCCATTCCCGCACCATATTCCGCAGTAAGGATTTCGTGAGAGTAGGTGTTGCTTACAGTGTTTATTAAATCAGAAAAAGAAACACCAGCCTTCATAAAAGAAACAGCTCCATTCTGTTCCACAGGTCCGCCGGAATAAAAATGTTTACCGTCTATTTCTGCACTTGTTAATATCGATTTAGAAAACAATCCCTGATAACCGATGTTATGAATAGTAAAAAGTGTTGCCGTATGATCGAACAACCCATCCCAATTGTAATTGTCTTTTATGAAAAGCGGAAGCAATCCCGTCTGCCAATCATTGCAGTGAATAACATCCGGCACCCATTGTAATCTTTGTAATGTTTCTATTATTGCTTTAGAAAAAAGAGTAAATCGTTCATCCTCATCAGGATCATCAGTATAAATTCTATGGCGGTTAAAGTAGTGTGGACAATCTATAAAGTATACGTCTATTTTGCTATTTGGAAGTTTGCTTTGATGAATATGAACAGACCGGATAATATCATTAATTCTTATCGGCATTTCACCAATGTCCCAATTGTATTTCAGACCATATGTGCCTTCATCGATCCTGGAATATTTTGGAATAAAAACCTTTACATCACAGCCAAGCTCTGCCAGGTCTATGGGAAGAGATCCGGCTACGTCTGCAAGTCCGCCTGTTTTTGCATACGGCACACACTCAGTTGCGGCAAAGGCTATTTTTAATTTTTTCGATTTCATCTTCCGTCAGATTTTTACTTAGATACAATAAAAAGTATTTCTTACATGAATAATAAGACATAAAGAATTAAATTTCATTAATACTTAAAAAATTTTTGAGAATGAAAGAGAGACAATGCAAAAAACGATTAATGAGCTTTCAGTATTTTTATCAGGCAATCAGCAATCAAAAGCAATAATTTTTGTGCACGGATTTCCATACGACCATTTTATGTGGGACGCACAGGTGAACGAATTCAGCGGGAACTATTTTTGTGTTACTTATGATATTCGTGGGCTTGGCGAATCTCCCGCAGGTGACGGACATTTTACAATGGAACTCTTCGTTGACGATCTTGAATATATAATTAATGAACTGAAACTAGACAAACCTATTCTGTGTGGATTATCAATGGGAGGATACATTTCATTAAGAGCAATGGAAAGAATAAAAAATAAATTTTCAGGACTGATCTTATGTGACACAAAGTCAGAAGCAGATGACAACAACGGAAAACTTAAAAGAGCAGCCGCAATAAAACAAATTAACTCTGGCGACTTCGATAATTTTATTGAATCATTTGTCCAAAACTGTTTCAGTGAAAAATTTGTAAAAGAGTATAAATCGGAATACAGGGAAGTAGTTAATAGATCAAAAAAAAATAATCCTTTAGGTATAAAAGGTTGTCTTCTTGCAATGGCCGCAAGAACGGACACAACTGAAAATCTTTCTAAAATAAACATCCCAACCTTAGTCATTTGTGGCAGCGAGGATAAACTCTCTCCTTTAAATGTTATGCAGCCAATGTCAGAAAAAATTTCTAACAGCAAATTTGTTATAGTTGAAGGCGCTGGACATATGACACCAATAGAAAATTCAAAAAGGGTTAATTCGGCGATAAAAGAATTTCTTATTCAAAACGATTTATAATTTTACTTTCATCAACGGCTAAGAAATGCACCAAGGTTCGGGAATAACAGAAATATTATTGCATGCGCTTGCAGACACCTATTTGATGATTCCGGTTCTGTTCGTGCTGTATTTTATTCTTGAATATTTTTCACACACCAAACAGCTTGATATAATTTCCAGACTAAAAATCTCCGGTCCCCTCGGTCCTTTGGCGGGGACATTGCTTGGAATTATTCCTCAATGCGGAATGTCGGTTTTTGTAACCACACTTTATCTTTCAAGAAGAGTAACGCTTGGAACATTGATAGCAACATATTTAGCAACTTCTGACGAAGCAATTCCTGTTCTGCTTGCAAATCGCGGACAAGAAAGTGCTATTCTGTATTTGATTGGGTTTAAAATTTTAATTGGTGTTATTACCGGGTATTTGATTGATTTTCTGATGAGCAAAAAATACTATAGCGGCCCATTTCCTGAAGTGAGGTCTTCACACGCAGTCGATATAAAACATGAGCTGGAAAAAACAAAATATTTGGAGATAGCTCTTCATACTTTTAAGCGGACGATGAGAATTTATCTGTGGGTTTTGTTAATTACAATTGTAATCTCATTTACGCTGGTCTATTCAAATTCTGAGCAGCTTATCAGATCAATTCAATCACATCCGAACATACAGATTATCGTAGCATCGTTATTTGGACTCATACCAAACTGTGCTGCCTCGATTGCCATTGCCGAAGCATTTTTACATACCGGGCTTTCTCTCGGGGCAACTGTAGCAGGGCTAAGTACTGGGGCAGGATTCGGACCGATAGTTTTATTCAAAGATGGAAAACTAGGTTTTGCAGTTCAGGCGTTGGTAATTAGTTTGGCAGCAGCAATTTTATGGGGATATGCAATCAATTATTTTATTTAAATGTAGAACACTATCTTATAATAATAATTAAAAGGCATTACGATGAAAGATATTGGTTTATTGATATTAAGAGTTTTTTCGGGAAGCTTTATGTTTTTCGGACACGGTTTGCAAAAATTCAATATGCTTTTCAATTCTGCAGAAATAAAGTTTGCAAATCCCATTGGCATAGGAACAGAACTAAGTTTAATCCTTTCAACCTTTGCAGAATTTTTTTGTGCAGGTTTATTAATTCTGGGGATCTTTCCAAGAGTAAGCGCAGGAGTTTTGGTTATTAATATGTTCGTAGCCGGAATCATATACCATGCCTCGGATCCTTTTGGAACGAAAGAGAAAGCGTTGCTATTCCTGGTTATTTGTGTTGTTCTGGTTTTAATGGGTGCCGGGAAATATTCTATCAATAAACTTTTCTCATCAAGGCTTCAGAAATATTAATATTGTTTCCGGGCTCACGTAATTGCGCCGATATATTTGTTAATGTAATAACCAATCTTCTTTAATCTGTATTGCATAATGTATCGTGGATGTTCAAGCACAATTACCTTATCAAAAAACTTAAACTCATTATTTAATTCAGAAAAGTATTTAGCGTTTTTCTTCCCGAGCAATATCACAAAATTTCTTCTTGCACCAAACTCAATTTGTGATTTTATGGTTTCAATTATTTTTGGTTTTAATTTTTCTGCGAGGGATTTATCATCATAATAATTGTAATTCTTTCCATCCCTTATTATTGCAAATGGATAGAGTGCAGTTAGAAATGCTTTTGAGAAAAACTTTTTTGTTCCGCCAAACTCATCAATAACTTTGTAAATAAATTTGCTGGAGAGCTCTTTTCTTTCCCCAAGCCGGTTAGCAATTTTGCATGATTCTCTCAGCGCAACCGGATCTGTAAAAGAAATTCCTGTAAGTCCTCCGCCAAATCTTCCGGGATTAATTCCGAAGACGAAAAGTCTTTTATTGCTGTCGTTATAATATTTGTTGTAAAACTCTCGAATAACATCTCTTACCGCATCTGTGCTATAAGGATTAACTAACTCAACACCTTTAAACCCGATCTTAGGTGATTTCAAACCGTTAAAATATTTTATTGATTTTTCTGCAAAAGACATTTAGGCTGAAACATTTCTGAATATTTAATGAAAACATAATAAGAAAAGCCCGTTATCAAGAAGATTTTAAGAGATTGATTCATGCTATCATTTTGAAACTTTAATTAAAAACTATACGTTTAACATCGGAAGAACTTCTGTTATGCAACTATTAATAAACACATCGATTTTCAAACTAAATAATAAATCTAAACTTATAAAAAAGGAGAGGAGAAAAATATGAAACGAAGCTTTATCGTCAGTTTCATTCTTGGGTTCATACTGGTATTATTTGCTAGGTTGTACAGAAACCACTCAAAAAAATACCAACATAGAAACCACAGGCGAAATCGGATCACCCGATGCAACAACAACAATCAGCGGAGAACAATTACCACCACCGGATCCAAATTTTGGAGGCGTAATTAAAGATGATGCGCTAAACTCAACCCCATGGTGGGCACCGACAATTGTTCCACCGGAAGAAGCACCGAATATTTTATTAATCATCACCGATGATGCCGGCTTTGGTGTTCCAAGTACAACAGGCGGGGTCATTCCAACCCCAGCAATGGATCGTGTTGCTGCTAACGGATTGCTATACAATAATATTCACTCAACCGCTCTTTGCTCTCCTACGCGTGCTGCATTGATTACCGGTCGTAATCATCATTCGGCAGGATTTGGAGTTATTTCTGAGCAGTCAACAGGCTTTCCCGGGTATAACAGTATTATTGCAGAAGACAAAGCAACCATCGGCAGGATCCTGCTAGACAATGGATATGCCACAGCCTGGTTTGGAAAAGATCATAACACTCCGGCTTTTGAAGCTAGCCAGGTTGGACCTTTCGATCAATGGCCAACCGGTTTAGGCTTTGAGTATTTCTATGGATTTGTTGGCGGAGATGCAAACCAATGGCAGCCAAATCTTTTCCGAAACACAACTCAAATTTATCCATTTAAAGGCAAACCGGGCTGGAACCTGATTACCGGCATGGCGGACGATTGTATTGAACATTTGAATATGATTAATCAAACAGATCCTAGCAAGAAATTTTTTATCAAATATGCGCCCGGCGCAACACACGCGCCCCATCATCCAACTGAAGAATGGGTTAAAAAAATTCACGACATGCATCTTTTTGACGACGGATGGAATAAGTTACAAGAACGAATTTTTGAAAACCAAAAGAAACTTGGTGTAATCCCTGCCGATACCAAGATGGAACCCTGGCCAACAGAACATCTTAAGAATTGGGACGATTTGACAGACGTTGAAAAGAAACTATATATAAAACAAGTAGAAATATTTGCTGCTTACGCCGCTTATAGCGACTATGAAATCGGAAGAGTTATACAAGCAATTGAAGATATGGGTAAACTTGATAACACACTTATCATTTATATAAATGGTGATAATGGAACAAGTGCAGAAGGCGGACCGCTTGGAACCCCAAACGAAGTTGCTTTCTTTAACGGTATTTCTGTTCCGGTGGATGTTCAGATGAAATGGTACGACGTATGGGGAACAGAGGAAACATATAACCATATGTCCGCAGGTTGGTCGTGGGCATTTGATGCACCCTTTACATGGTTCAAGCAAAATGCTTCTAAGCTCGGTGGCATAAGACAAAGTATGGCAGTTATGTGGCCGAACGGTATTAAAGAAAAAGGCGGATTGCGCGATCAATTCATGCATGTTATAGATGTCGTACCAACACTGCTTGAGGTTGCGGGTATTCCTGCGCCAGAATATGTAGACGGAATCAAACAGGCACCTATTGAAGGAACCAGCTTTGCTTATACTTTTGATGAAGCAAATGCAAAAGAGCCATCGAGACATAAAACACAATACTTTGAAATGATGGGACAGTGGGCATTATATAACGAAGGCTGGCTGTTGAGTACGTAAGGTGAACCGGGCTCCGTGGGAAGCTTTCGGTGTTGCCAACCCGGATCCTCTCAACAACCAGGTACTCGAACTTTATGATTTAAATACTGACTTCAGTCAATCACATAACATTGCTGATAAACATCCGGATAAATTAAAAGAGATGAAGCAGATGTTTATTGACGAAGCAAAAAAATACCAGGTATTTCCTCTTGACGCATCTGTTGCCGCCCGTATAATTGCACCAAGACCAAACATTACTGCGGGTCGTTCAGAATTTGTTTATACTATACCGATGGTTGGTCTTCCGCAGGGCGATTCACCACTACTGCTAGATTGTTCATATACAATTACTGCGGACATAACTGTTCCGAAGGGTGGTGCCGAAGGAATGATACTTACCTCCGGTGGACGCTTTGGTGGATACGGCTTCTATCTAAAAAAAGGGATACCGGTATTTTTATGGAACCTTGTTGATCTTGAACGAATAAGGTGGGCAGGAAAGGAAGCACTTTCACCGGGTAAACATATAATTGAATTTGACTTTAAATATGATGGACTGGGTGTTGGAACACTTGCATACAATAATATGAGTGGTGTTGGCCGAGGCGGCACAGGAACATTAAAAGTTGACGGCAAAGTGGTTCAAACAGCCGAGATGAAACACACACTTCCAATGATATTGCAATGGGATGAAAGCTTTGATATTGGTGAAGACACATTAACAGGTGTTAATGACGAAGACTATCATCCACCATTCAAGTTAACTGCAAAACTTAATAAGCTTACTATAAAGGTTGATCGGCCTCAGCTTTCGCAGGAAGACATAAAGAAACTCGAAGAAGCACAACGTAACAATAAGATGAGCGAATAGTTTTTCACGAAACTAAATGATAAGGGTCGGTAAACACCGACCCTTTTTTATTTTTTGCTTGACTACTTTAAGTTTGAATGTAGTATATATTTTATGATGCAACATCAGTTAAACACATCGATTTACAATACAATCTCTAATAATAAATAGGAGTAAAACAATGAAGACAATGAAAGTATTTTTACTAATGGCTGTCCTTACAGCGGCAATTGTAACTGTGTCCTACGCGCAGGAAACAACCGATGCGAAACCAAAGGTACTTGCCGATGGAGATAATGCCAAGTCGGCGCGTGTCGAAAACATGCACATGACGCGGTTCCTCGAGATATACCTTGCGGACAAAGATCCGGAGACCGATAATCTGGTTGCCGCCTGTTACAATACTATGTTTACGCCTCAGGGCATCCCTGAATCGAAAAACACCTGTCCACAAAACTTGGTTGAAGGTCTCAACTTTGAAAAGATGAAGGAAAAATACGGTGTGCTCGGTGCTTCGCTGAACGGCCCAAAACTCTGGCAGCCAGATTGGACTGATATCGAAGAGGGAGTAACGAGGGAATTCAATGGAATCGAAGCCACATGGTGTGCCCAACTTAACATGGGCGATAAAGCCAGCGTAGACAAACTCTCGCCTTACAAGCCTCTCAAAATCGCACGGAAGAGCTCCCTGGGTTGGAACAAAGGAACAACAGTGATGCTGCTTGACGATGCGGAAGGTAACACCTGGATTATGAAAGGCTTCGAGTTGGGTATGAAACCGCAACATACCTATGAGGAATTTGTCGCCAAAGCGCAAAGTAATTTTAAAAATCTTCCGGAAGGCTGGAAATTTCGGATTAAGGTATTGGATAAAGATTACATAGAGACACCGGAAACTGGTGTGGCCACGGTCATGACTGACGAGTTCTTTAATGTTTATGACTTGACCGGGCCAGGCATGGGTAATTACAAGCCGTAGGTATTTGATAACAAATTGAATAGGCCACACGCTTGATCAAATAGAATTGTTCGATTGGTTTTTATTAAGGGTCGGTTCATCAGCCGACCCTTTTTTATTTTCCTTACGGTGTTACAGGTTCTTCATCTTCAACAGGGTTGCTGTCTCTTACAAAACTCTGATCAAAAAAAGCCAAAAGAAACAAAAAGGACCCGGAAAGTTTTTGGGGGTATTCTGAATTTTACGACTTGCCTGCCGCTAGGTAGGATTAAAAATAGAAGATTTTGAGAGGATAAATTGATATTAAAATTTACACTGCATAAGTTTGTTGCGTATTTATTTACTTACCCCAAATTCCAGACACATGCAGCGGGGAAAACAGTCAATTAATTTACGGGGAAGGAAAGGTTTTGAAACCAGCAAGGACTGTAGACAAGAAATACTTTCGGATGATAGATTTGCAACTGCAAGCATTCCTGTCCGCCTCTGGTGGATCAACGTTCCCTAATTAATAATTCTGTGCAGTATAAGTATTAGTTATACGCTTTCAAATGAATTCATTTAAAAATATACTATATCTAATTTTTCTTTTACTTCTATTTTCCTGTTCTGATACGAGGAATAATGTAATTGTAGAAAAATTACAAGGTGATTGGATGCCTAACAATAGAGATGAAGGTTATTTCCTATCTTTTAGAGGAGATATGGTTTCAAATTCTGAAAATGAATTTACTCGTTATTATATAAAAGACGATACGATTATAATTCCTAATGGCTGGATTAATTCCAGATTTAAAGATGTCTTTTCAAAGAGTTACAAATAAATATATATGGTTCACTCATACGTGGAATGCAAAAATAAATTTATATCCTTACATTACAACAAACACAAATTACAACGAAAGAATAATTCTTAAAGATATTGAGATACATTTTCAAAATGATTTTTATTTTGGTTTAAATAGTTGGGCAATTTATCTAAATGATAGTTTAGACTGTTTTTTGGGAGCATTTTATATAGGAAACCGTGGGAAAGGAAGTCCAACTGTGCCTGGAGAAAAAGGCACGTATTATTCCAAATTAACAACGAAAGAATTTGAATTTATTCAAAGGAAAGTTAGAAACATTAATTTTTCAGGTTTGAAAGATACTTATGGATCATTCGAAAAAGATCGCTCATTTTATGGTCCACCTGTTATTTATTTACTAATTCATTATAGACTTAAAGACAGCAATGAAATTAAAGAAGCAAAATTAAGTTTCATTGATTATGAAAATTCACCTACTACTGTCGCAATTTTAATAAATTATTTACATCAGTTACATTATTTTTATGCTTTTAAACCAGCTACTAAAACACATAATTTTAAGCGTATAACCAGCGCCCAGCCAGAGGCTGGTAAACTCAACACCGACCGCCAGATCCCCTAAAGGCTTGGGCGGGTGGTAAAGAAAGTAATTATTAAAAAAGTTGCAGCGGCTTGTTAGTTGCAACATCGTTAGGCAATCAACTTCAATGAAAAATAATTTAACAACTTTCATATCATTTATTTTCTTTTTTTCGAGTCTTATTTACTCACAAGTTGATACTTGTAAATGCTATCCAGAAGAATTTACTGGTAACGCAATTTGGCTACCAAATGTTATGTTTGAAAAGTTGTTTGTTGAAGATTCTCTTAAATATTCGTCAAAACCAGAGATTGCTGATTCAATATCAAGTATTATAGAAAAGTTAAATGTAGCTTGGCCGAATATTTATAATGGAGTTGAGGGAAAGCTGGCCGTTTCAATTAATATTGACAATGAAGGTTCAATTGATAGTGTTAAAATTATAAAAGGATTAGAACATAATCTTGACAGCACAGCTAGAGAAGTAATAAAGACAATTAAGTTTACGCCTGCTAAGATTGGTGAAGAAAAAATAACTTCCGAAGTTGTTCTGCTATTTAATTATAGACACATAGTTAAAAATGATAGACCTTCCTACATAGTATCTGAAATTATGCTTGATTACAAACCCGGATTTGTTTACAGATATTGGAAAATAGTCTATCAGTCAGATCTCACAGCATATTATGAAAAAGTCTATCCAGATACTACCGAAAGATTTTCTGGGCAAATAGATAAGTATTATTACAATAGACTTAATGATTTAATACATTCTATTTGCTTCTTTTCGATGAAAGATAGTTACGGTTCCCAGTATACTGATGAAGGAACCGTTACCCTAACAGTGTCAAAAGGAAATAATAAGAAAGCAATTATACTACGAAGAAATTTACCTGTTGGTTTATGGTCTTTAGAGCAATTAATTTTTTACTTTAAAGATAATATTATCAATTGGCAACCAATTAATTAAATTGCCTAACATCTTTAATAAGTAAAAAGTCAATAGGTTCAGAAAGAAAATAAAAATCCCTGTCAATAAAATTTAGCAAAAAAGTTCTTTGATTTACTGTCTTTAACTTAAACAACAATCAACCTGCCTACCGGTAGGTAGGTGCCGTAATATCAGTAAGGCTGCAGGATGGCAACCAAACCTCTTTTGGGACTTGTCCCACTGATAGCGAGACTGTTCCATTTAATGGAACTATTCCAGATATTTAATAGGCAAGCGCATTACTTCCCAATCCAGCGCAGCGGCTCAAAGCACAAGGATGAACCAGTTATGCGTACGGGCTTGTAATGCGCGGCCATTGTAAAGATTTAGTATGTTCTAATTCTTTACCCTTGAAAATATTGTTGTAGTTGGTTTTATATTTAAGAACAAAATAGACAATACTGGCTATTTCCTTTGCGATGATAGTCTTAGCTATTTGTTTGTTTTTCTTTCTCAACAATGAGTTGTGGTATTTACGGATTACCGGATAGTATTGGACAGCGTGAACAGCAGCATCAGAGAAAGCAACCTTGAGATATTTGTTCCCGTCCTTAGAAGAACGCTGTTTTGATTTACCACCTGAATTACGAGCAGAAGGAACAAGGCGGCAGTAAGAAAAGAAATTTTTAACATCTGCAAAACGATTTATATCGTCAACTTCCAAAAGGATAGTGAACGCATTCATCTTCCCTATACCTGGAATCCAGAGCAGACGTTGAATATCATCGTTAGGAATAAGAAAAGGATAAAGCTGTTTTTCAAGATCAAGCATTTGTTCATTGAGCAGAGCTTCAACTTCCGATAGCTGTTCGTATTGAAATTCAGGAATACCGGTCAGTTGAGTTGGAGAATCATAATTATATTTAGCAAGCAGAAGGTGCATAGAGTTGGTAACTGAAGTATGGCGTTGAACTATTTTCAGTCTTGCACGAAGAGCATCACGAAGAGTGCGTTTATCATTAGAAATTTTATAAGCAGCAGGAATAAAATTCATTCTGAGAAGTTGAGCGAGAGTATGAGAATCGACTTTGTCAGTTTTAACCTTTGCATAAGCAATAGCTTTTACATATTTAGCGTGAGCAAGGACCAGAGGGATTTTAATAGAAGAAAGAAGATCGTTTAACCAGTACCAGGTCATGGTCGATTCGACTGTAGTTTGATGATCACCTGGAATTGAACTGAAATACTGAATAAAATTATGAGCTACGTTTTTAAGGTTTTCCTGTTTAACGATAGCTCCCGAAGAATCGACAGTTGTCAGGTAAGAAGAAAATTTATGAAGATCGATGCCTGTGTAATACATTTGATACCTCCTAAAGTTAAAGTTATGAATAATAATAAAATTAACTTTTTACTTATTGGAAATATCAAGTGCCTCAACGCCGACAGCATCATCCCCCAAAGGCTTGGGCGGGTAAAAATCGAAACGAGGAAGATGAATAAATATAAATTCAAATTAGATCATATTATTGTGTTGATTTTATTAATACTTATTATAAAAGAATTTTCGTTCTTGTCGTTATTAAGTTCTGCTGATGTGTTAACGAGTATAATAACAATTTCTTATTTTGTTTTTGCCATACTTGGAATGGCAGGGGTCTTTTATCAAAAACATTGGGGTTATTATTCTGTTTATATCTTTGCATTCATTTCCACTGTCCTTGTCGGTATCAACCCCATACCATCTATTACCGAATTGTTTCCTACAGAATCAGCTACAATTGTTGTTATCCTTTCAGGATTAGCCTTATGTTTATTTACACTGTATCTACAATTGAGAACCACTAATGTTGTCAATAAAAATTTACAATAATTTCCAAAGGCTTGGGCGGGTGGGTTGCAACGCTGTTATATGCACTAATCACAAACAAAGGAATTCGCAATGAAAAAATTAAAATTACAAATGCAAATGTCCATAGACGGATTTGTTGCAAGACCAAATGGAGAACTGGACTGGTTGACTTGGGATCAAGATGACAAACTCATAGAGTTTATCAATTCCCTTATTGATTCCTCAGACACCATTCTGCTTGGCAGAAAAATGACAGATGGATTTGTTAGTCATTGGGAGAATGCACTAAACAACAAACCTGATACCCCATTTGCAAAAAAAATGGTTGATATTCCAAAAGTTGTTTTTACCAAAACACTTGACAAATCAACTTGGAACAACACCACTTTGGCTAAAGGAAATCTTGCAGAAGAAATTGCCAATTTAAAAAAACAAAGCGGTAAAGACATTATTGTTTATGGCGGTGCAGGTTTTGTTTCATCTTTAATAAAAGAAGGGCTTATTGATGAGTATTATCTTTTTATAAATCCAGTGGCTATCGGAAGTGGTATGGCAATATTCAAATCACTTAATAGAACCCAGAAATTTTCAGTTATACAATCAAAGTTTTATTCTTGTGGCATAACTGTTTTAAGTTACAATCTAAAAAATGATTGAGTTGACGCGTGAGGACGCATTACAAGGCACTGTAACATTGGTTATAATAAAAACCCGAATAATAATTAAGAAGTGCATATAATAAGCGCCCTGCCTTCGGTGGGCAAGCTCAACGCGCCCGCTTAATCCCAAAGGCTTGGGCGGGCGGCGCAGATATAATTATAAAGGGAAATGGGAGACAAACAAAATTTAAATGCTAAATAAAAAATTGTGAAAAGAATTATGATAAATAAAACAACTCTAATTAAATCCCCAATCATACTCATAACATTTTTCTTCTCAGTCTCACTTGTAATCATAGGTTGCAGCCAATCTAACGATGAGAGTATTGAGGAGCGCAATAAACATATCGTTCGTAAAATGAATGTTGAGGTGTGGAATAAAGGTAATCTTGAAATAATGGACGAGCTTTACTCGCCTGACTTCGTGTGGCATTTCCTCCCTAATGGTTCTGAGACTATAGGACTTGACAGTTTAAGAGAACACGTACGAAACCACCGAGAAGCTTTCCCCAACTGGACCGAAGAAATTAGACATATCGTCGCTGAAGGAGATTTCGTTATGATTCATTTTGTATCCAGAGGAACTAATGAAGGCAGTTTCCTGGGCAATCCACCCACCGGAAAACAAATTCAGATCAATGAAATGTCGATCTTTCGAATTGCAAATGGCAAAATTGCTGAGCAATGGCTCTTGCCGGATATAGTCAGTTTACAGCAGCAACTCGTGCAGACGAAAAAAGAATGAAGAAGTCGTAAAGGTGCAGTATAACAAAGCGTTTGCAGTCAAATGCACTTATTAATTTTATAGAAACAATAGAGGGAAGAACTCAATTTGTTTGAATATCTTGTACAATCAGTAAATCAACCCGACCGCTTCATCCCCAAAGGCTTGCGCGAGGGTTAATAAAACTCAACGCTATAATCTATAAACCTTCCATCTTTGTAATTAAACTTTGCACTAAAAAATTTATCTTCGAACGACCATGGAATAAAAATTTTATCTCCGTCCCATAAACCAATCTCCGTTAATTTTTCATTTTGTATCCACTTAAGCTGTCCTTCGGGCGAATCGATTAATTCACCGGAAAATTCATCCGCGGTAAAAAGAAAAACATACCAATCATCTATTCCATCAAACAAAGGGAAAGTAATAAATCCTTTCATCTTGATTGACTTAACCCTTAACCCGCTTTCTTCTTCAATTTCTCTTATGGCACATTCTTCAGGAGACTCGCCCGGTTCAAACTTACCGCCGAGCCCATTCCATTTTCCTTCGTGATAATCATTTTTCTTTTTGTTACGATAGATCATAAGCGTAGAATTGTTCTTTTTATCCATCACATAACACAGTGTTGCAAGTTTCATATAAACCTTAATGTTTTTAATTACCTGTCCCAAAATAAGGCTTTGACGGAAATAAGTATTTGCAGATTAAAAAGGATATTTTATCTTTTGGCGTAACAAAAAAATAATTGTGTTTTTAAAACAACCCGAAAAGAAAAATTTAAATTTGGGAGAAAGTCCGATGATGTTAACTGAAAGAGACTTGACAGAGGAATTTCCTGAGAGACAATTTTTTGGACAACTCGTAAACCAGGACGGAGATCCACACATGCTCAATGTAGCAAAGAAAAAGAAAAAAGATAAAGACGACGATGATGATTTTGATGACGAAGAAAAAGATGATTTTTATGAAGAAGAGGAAGAAGAAAATCCGTTCGACGTAGAACCTTCAGAAGATGATTTAACAGAGGATTTTCCGGACGAGGACGACGATCTGTTTGATGATGACGAAGATACATTTCATTAGAAACTACGCTCCAAGAATCTGCTTTCCGAGCAAATAATTTTTTACATAGTCGGCCACACCATCTTCTAAACTTGTAATAGAAGAGTTGAAGCCGGCTTTTTTTATTTTACTAATATTGGCTTCAGTGAAATACTGATACTTTTCCCGCAGGTGTTCCGGTAAATCAACATACTCGATATTAACTTCTTTATTAAGTGCTTTAAATATTGCTGTTACCAGATCATTCCATGTTCGCGCTTTTCCGGTTCCAATATTATATAAACCATTAATGTTTGGTTTGTCTAAAAAGAACAATGTCATATCAACAGCATCTTTTATATAAATGAAATCCCGCAGCTGTTCACCATCTTTGTATTTTGGATTGAGAGATTTGAACAATTTAACTTTACCAGTATCACGAATCTGTTCAAATGCTTTATGAACAACTGAGCGCATATCTCCTTTGTGATATTCGTTTGGACCATAAACATTAAAATATTTTAAACCAACGATCTTGTCGAAGACTCCGTTACGATTTGCCCAGAGGTCAAACATTTGTTTTGAGTAGCCGTACATATTTAATGGACGAAGCGTTTCAAGTTTGTTTTCATCATCATCAAAACCGAGTGAGCCATCACCATAAGTTGCGGCTGAGGATGCATAAATGAAACGAATGTTTTTCTCGAAACAATATTTTGAGAGTTCTTTTGTGTAGAGATAGTTGTTTGAGAAAAGATGATCCGCATCTTTTTCCGTAGTGGAGGAGTTTGCACCCATATGAATTACCGAGTCAATTTTGAACGGAACATCCCGCTCAATAATCATGGAAATAAAATCATCCTTATGTTCAAAGTCTTCAAATTTAAGCGGAACAAGATTTTTCCACTTTTCATCTGTGCCAAGTTCGTCAACGATGATAATTTTGTCTTCGCCAAGCTGGTTTAGTTTCCAGACAATCGAACTACCGATGAAGCCGGCGCCCCCCGTGACCACTATCATTTTGTAAAATCCTTTGTTTTTTGCATAAAGCAATTTAGCTATATTTGCCCGTGTTTTAAAGAAAAAGACTAATTACAACATTGATCATTATTGATTGTTCCATTGACAAAGCATCAATAATTTATATATTTAAATCAGTTTTTATAAGTTCTTTTGAGCCAAAGGCTCATCAGCCTCTGGCTGATATAAATTTAATTCTTATCAAGAACGGCGTAGGGAACAGGCCCGTTGATGCCGTAGCAGCCGGTCCGGATTTATTCGGATGTCGGGTGCTAAATCCTGCTCTGCCTCTGGCGGAGAAAGATGAGATGAAGAATAGTTTTATGCCTCTTCATATCATCTGAAGAGGTTTTTTATTTTAAATTGACTGTCATTCCGAACTTGTTTCGGAATCTGTTGAAATACTTTGTTAGATCTTGGATATAAGTTATCCGGGAAAAGTTTAAATTTTTTGTTTTACATAAACAAAAGGCAATAAGGTTAAGGTGTCTCTGGTTATTGTATGTTTCTAAGGTTTTCCTTGCCAAGGTTTGTTAAAGACTTATCGTTTTTTCTAACCTTAGTAACAAAGAATAACTTTTAAAAGCCTGGCCCTATTATTTTATTTCAAATATTATTAATTAGAATTTTAAATTGTGAAGGAGATGCTGAAATGAATTCAGCATTGTGATATTTATGAAACTAACAGTCGAAACATTCAAAAAAATATTAGCGGAAAAAATTCTTGTCATTGATGGTGCAATGGGAACAATGATCCAACGCCAGAATTTAACTGAAGAAGATTTTCGGGGAGAGAAATTTAAAGATCACCCACAAGATTTAAAAGGAAACAACGATATCCTTTCAATCATACAACCGGAGATAATAAAAGAAATTCACAGCGAATATTTTGAAGCCGGGGCGGATATAATAGAAACAAATACGTTTAACGCAAACGGTTTCTCCCAAGCTGATTATCACACTGAGAAGTTTGTTTATGAGATGAATCTTGCTTCTGCTAAGATTGCTAAAGAAATCGCCGATGAATTTAATAACAAATTTCCAAATAAAAATCATTTCGTTGCAGGAGCATTAGGACCGACAAACAAATCGCTTTCACTTTCTCCCAACGTGAATGATCCCGGTTATCGAGCTGTTACCTTCGATCAGACGGTGTTTGCTTATTATGAACAAGCTCGCGGACTTATCGATGGTGGGGTCGATATAATTTTAATCGAAACAATTTTTGACACACTAAATTCCAAAGCTGCAATAATAGCTGTCCAGAAATATCTTGCTGAAAAGAAAATTGATTTGCCCGTGATGATTTCGGGGACGATCGTTGATCAAAGTGGAAGAACATTATCGGGACAAACAGCAGAAGCTTTTTACATTTCTGTTTCGCATACAAATAACCTTGTTAGTGTTGGATTAAACTGTGCGCTTGGTGCAAAACAAATGCGTCCGTTTGTTGAAGACCTTTCAAATGTATCGGATAAATTTTTATCTGTTTATCCGAACGCCGGACTCCCTAATGAAATGGGCGGCTACGATGAAACACCACAAACGATGTCTACCGTGCTTGAAGATTTTCTGTCAAGTGGATTTGTAAATATTGTTGGCGGATGCTGCGGAACAACACCAGAACACATAAAAGCAATTTCTGAAATTGTGAAGAAGCACAAACCAAGAGTTCCCAAAAAACAAGAACCATATTTAAGATTGAGCGGTCTTGAACCGGTTGTTCTTCGTCCCGATTCCAACTTTATGAATATCGGCGAGAGAACAAATGTGACTGGCTCGAAAAAGTTCGCACGACTGATTAAAGAAAACAATTATGACGAAGCTTTATCGGTTGCTCGAGACCAGGTTGAAGGAGGTGCGCAGGTTCTCGATATAAATATGGATGAGGGGATGCTAGACTCAGAAGCAGCGATGACCAAATACTTGAATCTTCTTGAGGCTGAACCCGACATTGCGAAACTTCCGATTATGATTGATTCGTCAAAATGGTCCGTTATTGAAACCGGATTAAAGGGATTGCAGGGAAAGGGAATCGTTAATTCCATTTCTTTGAAAGAAGGCGAGGAAGTATTTAAAGAGATACGCAAGAAAAGTTAAAAGCTACGGGGCTGCTGTAATTGTAATGGCTTTCGATGAAAAAGGACAGGCGGATTCTTTCGAAAGAAAGATAGAGATTTGCAAACGTGCTTATGATATTCTCGTAAAGGAAATTGGTTTTCCACCGCAGGATATAATTTTTGATCCGAACATTCTGGCAATCGCAACGGGTATAGAAGAACATAACAACTATGCAGTTGACTACGTCGAAGCAACAAAGTGGATAAAACAAAATCTCCCGCTTGCAAAGATCAGTGGCGGTGTTAGCAACCTTTCGTTTTCTTTTCGTGGAAACGATACGGTACGCGAAGCAATGCACTCAGCGTTTTTATTTCATGCGGTAAAAGCTGGAATGGATATGGGGATTGTAAACGCAGGTCAGCTAGAAGTTTATGCAGAAATTCCAAAAGAACTTTTAGAAAAAGTAGAAGATGTAATTCTTAATCGTAAGCCTGATTCCACAGAAAAATTGGTTGAATTTGCCGAGACAATTAAGAAGAAAGGTAAAACTGAAGAAAAGAAAGATGAATGGCGATCACTTCCTGTGGAAGAAAGATTAAAGCACGCATTAATTAAAGGGATCGTTGACTACATTGATGAAGATATCGAAGAAGCCAGATCAAAATTATCTCAGCCTCTTGAAGTTATCGAAGGACCATTGATGGCCGGGATGAATGTGGTTGGTGATTTGTTCGGCGCAGGGAAAATGTTTTTACCTCAGGTTGTGAAAAGCGCAAGAGTAATGAAAAAAGCAGTCGCTATTTTAATTCCTTACATTGAAGCGGAAAAAGAAAAAAATCAAAATACACGCGAACGCGGGAAAATATTGATGGCAACTGTAAAGGGCGATGTGCACGATATTGGAAAAAACATTGTAGGAGTTGTGCTCGGATGTAACAATTATAACGTAATTGATCTTGGGGTTATGGTTCACGTAGAAAAAATTCTGCAGACAGCGATTGATGAAAAGGTGGATGTGATTGGTTTAAGCGGATTAATTACACCCTCGCTTGATGAAATGGTACACGTTGCCAAAGAAATGGAAAGAAGAGGAATGAAACTTCCTTTGTTAATCGGTGGCGCAACCACTTCACGTGTTCACACTGCTGTAAAAGTAGCACCAAATTATAGCGGAGCTGTTATTCATGTTCTTGATGCATCGCGCAGTGTTCCGGTTGTTTCAAATCTGCTGAATGAAAAAGAGGTGGAAAGGGAAAAATATATTCGGTCATTTAAAGACGAATATGAAGAACTCAGAGAAGATTATTCAAAGAAACAATCTCAGAAGAATTTTATTTCTTTGGAACAAGCAAGAGAGAATAAGCTAAAAATTGATTGGACAAAATCGACAATTAAAAAACCAAACAAACCTGGCATCACAGTTATTAATAATTATTCTCTTTCCAAACTGAAAAATTATATTGACTGGACACCTTTCTTTATGACATGGGAATTAAAAGGCAAGTATCCAACCATCTTTGAAGATAAAACAGTCGGAAACGAAGCAAAAAAACTTTTTAACGACGCAAATGAAATTCTAGATAAAATCGTTAAAGAAAAGCTGCTTACTGCAAACGGAGTTGTTGGATTATTCCCCGCCAACTCTGTAGGTATTGACGACATTGAGGTTTATACTGACGAATCGAGGACAGGAGTTAAAAGAGTTCTTCACACGATAAGACAACAGGCACAAAAGTCAAAAGACGAGCCTAATTTTGCTCTTGCTGATTTCGTTGCACCAAAAGAATCAGGTGTTAAAGATTACATTGGAATGTTTGCTGTGACTGCTGGAATTGGAATAGAAAAGTTAATTGAGAAATTTGAAAAAGATCACGACGATTATAATAGCATAATGGTCAAAGCACTGGCTGATCGGCTGGCAGAAGCGTTTGCCGAGCATCTTCACGAACTTGTTCGAAAAGAATATTGGGGATATGCTTCCGACGAAAAACTTTCTAACGAAGAATTGATCAAGGAAAAATATATCGGTATTCGTCCGGCCCCGGGCTATCCTGCTCAACCTGATCACACAGAAAAGCCGATAATATTTTCATTACTTGATGTAGAAAAAAATGCCGGCATAAAGCTTACCGAAAGTATGGCAATGTATCCTGCCGCCAGCGTTAGCGGATTATACCTCTCTCATTCAGAAGCAAAATATTTTACAGTTGGAAAAATCGGAAAAGACCAGGTGCTCGATTACCATCGCCGCAAAGGATTGAGCATTACTGAAACTGAGAAATGGCTTGGTCCAATATTAAATTATTAATGTACAAATGTTACGTCGCATCAAGAATCTGCTTGTAAATAATTTTCCAATTGCCTCGAGAAAAATTTACCATATAGTTAATAGATTCATCTTTAAAGGAAACAAATATTATTGTCCTATCTGCGAAAAGAGTTTCAGTAGATTTTTACCGGGACCAGGCAGAATAAAGAAGAATGTTAAATGTCCGGGATGCAGCTCTCTCGAACGGCACAGACTACTCTGGCTTTATTTAAAAAGCGAAATTAATATTCTTACATCAGAGATTAAATTGCTCAGCATTGCCCCCGAATATTCAATTCAAAAAAAACTTAAAGGTCTGAATAATATTGATTATACAAGCGTTGATTTAGATTCTAAACTTGCTATGTATAAAGTTGATTTAACTAACATACCTTTTGAAGACAATAAGTATGATGGGATAATATGTTATCATGTTTTGGAACACATTGAAGATGACTTAAAAGCAATGTCAGAGTTGTTCAGGATTTTAAAACCCGGTGGCTGGGCGATACTTCAATCTCCGATGGACACCGATAGAAATGAAACATATGAAGATTTTAACATTACATCACCATCAAACAGAAAAAAAGTATTCGGCCAAGAGGACCATGTTAGAATTTATGGTAGAGATTATGGAACAAGATTAATGAAGGCAGATTTCTCAGTGAAAGAGGATCCGTTTGTAAATGCATTTAGTGAGGATGAAATTGAAACCTTTAAACTAGACAAGTCGGAGTTAATTTACTTCTGCACAAAATAAGTTTGATAGCAATTAATCTTTTAGTGTTACAGAGCAGAAACATTTAATTATAATAAAAAATTTTTACTTAAATTAGGTTCCCGACTCTAAGTTCGCGAATAACCTTTTGTTGCCAAATGGATCCTCTCTATCTTCATCAAAATTTGGGTGATAAAAATCATTGCTTTCCATTTCCTGAACCCAGCCGTTTTCTAAACCATGTTTATCAAGAAGGTCAAGAACTCGTTCATATTCTCTTGACGTGATTTTTCTATCCAGTAAAATATTTCTGGAAGATCGATTCGTCGGATAGTATTGTGCCATTAGTGAAATGTGAATTTTTGGATCAATGGAAGCGAGGAATTTAAATATCTCTTCTGATTCGGCTAAATCATTCGGCAAAACAAGGTGACGAATAATTAATCCTCTTACAACAACGCCTTTTTCATAGACCAATTCGCTGCCAACCTGATCATACATTTCGGCGATGGCCAGCTTGCATTTGTCAAAGTAGTCGGGAATTTTTGAAAGCCGTCTGCCGTAGTCATTATTTCCGTATTTAAAATCAGGGAGATAAATATCAATCACATCTTTGTATAGTTTTAGTATTTCGACCGAATCATATCCGTTGGTGTTATAGATTATGGGAAGATTTAAACCTTTGTCTTTTGCAACCATAATTGATTTGAGAATGGGCGCAGAAAAATGAGTCGGCGAGACAAGACCAATATTATGAGCGTTTTTGTCTTGAAGTTCAAGCATAATCTCTGCAAGTCTTTTGGCTGACACTTCATTAAATTTTTCGTTTAATGGCCGCTGACTTATTTCAAAATTCTGGCAGTAGTCGCACCTAAGATTACAGTTTCCAAAAAAAATATTTCCCGCTCCACTTGTCCCTGATAAAACTGGCTCTTCACCAAAATGCAACGTGTAGGAAGACACTATTGGTTTGTCACCGCTTTGGCAACTTCCAAGTTCACCACCTGTTCTGTCAACCTTACAATCACGTGGACAGCTTGTGCAACTTTTTAGGATTTCTTCTGCATGGCTTATTCGTCTTAAGAAATCTTCTTCTGATATTTTTTTATAAGATGGAGTAAAACTCATTCTTGAATTAATTTATTATTGTTAGAAACAATGACTACGATAAAATATATCGTATAAATAACATTTCCACTCACTATTAATAAGTAAAATATGGTTTCACAAATTTGAATTTTATTCAAACAATTATTAAAATTAAAATTATTAAACTCAAGGAGAAAAAATGCAAACAATATTAGGATCATCAGGCGTTATAGGAAAAGAGCTTGCCAAAGCTTTACCGAAATACACTAACAAAACTAGGTTGGTTAGCCGCAATCCCCAAAAAGTTAATAAGGATGATGTGCTTTTTAAAGCCAATCTTTTTAATGCTGATGAGACAATGAAAGCGGTTGAAGGTTCCGAGATTGTTTATCTCACAGTCGGTTTACAATATGATATTAATGTCTGGCGGTCACAGTGGCCATCGTTGATAAAAAATGTTATTGAGGCGTGTAAGCAAAACAACAGCAAGCTTGTTTTCTTCGATAATGTCTATTCTTACGGCAGGGTGAATGGTTGGATGACGGAAGAATCACCAATTAATCCTATTAGTGAAAAAGGAAAGGTTAGGGCCGAATTGAATAAAATGATTTTTAACGAGGTAGAGCAGGGAACCCTGAAAGCGATAATAGCAAAAGCGGCTGATTTTTACGGTCCCGAAACACCTCTTAGCTTTGTGAACATAATGGTTTTTGAAAATTTCAAAAAAGGAAAGAAAGCCCAGTGGATGCTCGATGTAAATAAAAGACACTCATTCACGTACACTCCTGATGCAGGAAAAGGAACTGCAATTCTTGGAAACACCGAATCAGCTTACAACCAGATCTGGCATTTACCAACAAACAAAGAGGTATTAACAGGAAAAGAATTTATTGAACTTGCAGCAAAGGCAATGGGTGTTAAGCCTGATTATATGGTTGTTAAAAAATGGATGACTCAAATGCTTGGATTGTTTAACAAAGTAATTAAAGAAAGCGTTGAGATGCTTTATCAAAATGATTCTGACTATCTTTTTGACAGCACAAAATTTGAAAAAACATTTAATTTCACACCCATCAGCTACGAAGAGGGAATTATTAAAACGGCCAAGTCAATGAAAGAATAAGTTTCGCTGAAATTATTTTGGAGCGGCATTTAAAAGCGCCTCACAAATATTCCAGAGCTTTTTTTCATTTTCAGGATTATTAAACGAGCATATCTTTTCTTTTCTGTCCCTGAAAAAACCACCATTGCTTCCGTCAATCTTATCACTCGAAGCCAACCACACTATAGTATCTGCACCCTGCTCAACTGATCTACCCCCGACAACACCAACGGTTTTTATAACCGCTTTATTGAAAGTTGATTGTTCTCTGAACAAATCGGTGTTAGGCACCCAGCCCGGGGTCATTGAATAAACAGAAATGTTTTTACTTTGTAAATTCTTTGACCATTCGCGGGTGAGCATTCTGTTAGCCTGTTTGGATTGCTTGTATGCAGCTGTTGTATCATAATTTCGTTTGTCATAATTAATATCGTAAAGATCAAGTCCTCCAGCATAGTCAGAAGCAACATTAATTATTCTGGAATAGCTGGACTTTTCCAAAAGATCAATTAACAGCTTGGTCAAATAGTGATGACCAAGAACATTGATTGCAAAAGTCAATTCAACTCCTGCATCGTTTAATTTTTTAGTTCGGGATGTGATCCCGGCATTGTTAATCAGAACATCAAGTCTTGATTCTTCATTCTTGAAAGAAGTGACGAATTTGTTTATCGAATCAACCGAAGCAAGATCTAATTCTAACACAAAAACGTTTTCGTTATTAGTTTCTTTTACTATTTCTTTTTTCACCTCATTGGCAGAATCAAGCGATCTGCAAGCCATATATACTTTTGCGCCTAGCTTTGCAATTTCTTTTGCTGCTTCTTTCCCAATTCCACGGTTAGCTCCGGTTATAATTATTACTTTATCTTTCATTAATCACTCCTTATTAAAACTTATAATATTTTTTGCCATACCATCAAACACAAAATAGTGAAATGGTAAAACCGTGTACCAATACAACCTTCCAAACAATCCTTTCGGTCGGAAGGTAGCTGTTTGCTGCAAATATTTTTTTTGATTGTTTTCAACAACATTAAATTCAAGCCAGGCTTCACCGGGTAATTTCATCTCTGCATAAAGAAGCATTCTTTTTTTTGGTTTATCTGCAGCGAGCACTCTCCAGAAATCCAAAGTGTCACCGGAATTTATTTCATTTTTGTTTGTCCTGCCTCTTCTAAGACCAACACCGCCAAAGAGTTTATCCAAAAAACCACGAAATTCCCAAAGCCAGTCGGCGTAATACCAGCCTCGTTCGCCTCCAATTGACCAGATATTATTAATAACCTGTTCTACACTATTCTTAATTTCCTTTTCTCTTTTGTCGTTGAAACATCCGTAAACAGGAACGTTTATATGTTCAAGAAGATTGTAGTCTTTGATGCTAGAGACCAGTGAATCTTTCCAACTCGAAATCACCTCGTTTTGTTCAATTCTGGTAAAAGCCAGGTTGACGGCTTCTTTGTAAGAGATTGAGTTTATATTTAATAGTTTTTGCAAATCATTAGGTCTTCCTATGACTTCAATTTTCATGCTGTCGACAAGATTCACCGCAAGTTTGTAGGAAGTAGACGTTACAAAATACAACCAGTATGAAGATAAGCGTGGAGTCATAACAGGCACGCTGAGTATTAATCTTTTCAACCCTCGCACTTCGGCAAATTGTAAAAGCATTTCTTTGTAGGTTAAAATATCCGGCCCACCAACATCAAAAGAGCGGTTGTATAATTCCTCTCTCAACAAAACCCCGGTTAAATATTGAATGATATCCCTGACAGCAATAGGATGATGTTTAGTGTTAAGCCACTTTGGTGTAATCATAACAGGAAGTTTTTCAACAAGGTCTCTTATGATTTCAAATGATGCACTTCCGGAACCAACAATTATTCCTGCACGGAGTGTTGTTACCGGTATTCCAGATTCAGATAGAATTTTTTCTACATTTTTTCTTGAAGCAAGATGCTTAGAAAGTTTCTCTTCATTTGTAATCCCGCTAAGATAAATTATCTGCTTTACATTAGTCTTCTTAATTAGATTGATAAAGTTTTTAGCAGAAGTTTCTTCCAGCTTTGAAAAATCAGAGACATTAGCACTCATCGAATGGATAAGATAGTAGGCGGCATCGATATCTTTTATAAAATCATTTTCTGCTGGATCTTTTAGGAAATCAATTTCAAAGACAGAAACTTTTCCGTTGCCATTTAATATGGTTGGATGAAATCTGTTCTTATCCCTTACGCAGCATATGACATCATGCCCCTGCTCGATTAAAGCGGGGAGTAATCTCTTGCCTATGTAGCCTGTTGCCCCGGTTAATAATATTTTCATTTTTCTAATCTTTTAGTTTATAACAATACTAACCTTATAATAATTCATAAAAAAGAAATTGACTTTTTGCTATCAATATAATATCATTACAATATCAATAATTTTAAGGACAGTAAAATGGATAAAATAGCTGAAAAACAAGCAAACAAGACAAACGGTTTCTTAATGCTTTTCATATTGTTGGGATTAATTGCTTTAGAAGTCTATTTATTTTTGGGATTAGTTATAACTAAAAACACACAAATTCTCTGGGTTTTTATTCCACTTATATTTATAATAATAGTTGTATTGAGTGGTTTCATCGTTGTCCAACCAAACGAATCGCGAGTTCTAATATTTTTTGGAAAATATATTGGCACTGTCCGCAACTCGGGGTTTTGGTGGGTTAATCCTTTTACTATAAAAAGAAAAGTATCACTAAGAATACGAAATTTTAATAGCGATAAGATTAAAGTAAACGATTTGCATGGCAACCCTATTGAAATAGGTGCTGTAGTAGTTTGGAAAGTAATCGATTCGGCTAAAGCTGTTTTCGATGTTGAGAATTATGAAGAGTTTGTCGACATACAAAGCGAGACAGCAATTCGTTCACTCGCTTCCGAATATCCTTATGATACAGATGATGAAAGTAAAGCTTCTTTACGAGGGACTCCACAAGAAATTGCAGATAATTTAAAAGGTCAACTTGAAAAAAGACTTGAGGTTGCCGGCGTGGACATCATCGAATCAAGGATAAGCCACCTTGCATATGCTCAGGAAATTGCACAAGCAATGTTAAGAAGACAACAAGCGGAGGCTATCATTGCAGCAAGACAAAAAATTGTGGAAGGTGCTGTTGGAATGGTAGAGATGGCTTTGAAATCACTTAGTGAACAGAAAATTGTTACACTTGATGAAGATAAAAAAGCAACAATGGTAAACAACTTAATGGTTGCACTTGTTTCTGAAAATGATGTACAGCCAATTATAAACACGGGAACTTTGTATCAATAATTAATAAATATTGTGGATACGATTTTGACAAATATAGTTGGAGAAACATTAACATTTAACCAGCCTTCGCTTATTAAACGCCAGTTCGAATTGATTTCATCTAAAGCTGTTTTGGCCACAATGGTTTTTCCAAAACTTTTTAGTTCCCGGGTTGTGGTTGAAGGATTTGATGGTAAGTGGGAATTTAAATCACTGAGTATTTGGCAAAGAGAATTCGGGATATTTAAGTATGGCTACCAAATGCCTTTTGCAAAATATATTTCGAATTTCTGGCGGACAAAGGGAACATTGGAGTTACCAAAAGGTGCGAGGCTTTATTGTAAATCTGTCAAATTTAAAAAGCCCTTTGAAGTCTTTTCTTCAGAAGGGAGCCTCGTACTTTCGTATTCAAACAGGTTCGCTCTTATGGGCAGAACATCAGTAACTATTGAGAAGAGATCAGAACTTCTGGATAAATATCCATGGGCCATCTTACTGGGCTGGTACATTATTGTGCAAAACAGAAAAGGTCGGGCAAGTGCAGCTGGTTAAAATCATATTTTTGTGAAATTAAGTAGATATTATGGCTGAAAAGAAAAAATTTTTGTTACGAATTGATGGAAATCTTACATGCTTCACTTGAAAAATGGGCAGCGGATGATTTAAGAAGTATTAATGCGCAAATAGAATTTTTATTGATAAAAGCAGTTAAGGATGCAAATCGGATGAAACAAACAAACCCGGATGAATCATCATCAAATCAACCTTCGTAACCAGAGGTAAACTAACTATTATTTGTAATTGAAAGACTAAAAGGAAAAACAGAAATGATAAATCGCTGCCCCTGGCCTTCTGACGATATGCTAATGATCAAATATCATGATAAGGAATGGGGGGTTCCTTTGCACAACGACAGAAAACTTTTTGAGTTTTTAATCCTTGAAGGATTTCAGGCAGGGTTGAGCTGGAGAACGATTCTTCATAAAAGAGAAAACTTTAGAAAAGCATTTGACAACTTTGATTTTAATAAAGTTGTTAAGTATGATACTAGAAATGTAAAATCACTTTTAAAAGATGAAGGAATAATCCGCAATAAACTTAAGATCGAGAGTGCGATTGCAAATGCAAAAGCATTTCTACAAGTAAGAAAAGAATTTGGAACATTTAATAAATATATCTGGAGATTTGTAGACGGAAAGCCGATACAAAACAAATTTAAATCCTTAAAACAAATTCCAGCCAAGACAAAACTTTCAGACAAAATCAGCGAAGATCTTAGAAAGCGCGGGTTCAAATTTGTCGGCTCAACAATTGTCTATGCACACATGCAAGCTACGGGAATGGTGAATGACCATATTACAGGTTGTTTCAGAAATAACGAAATTAAAAGTGCTAATTAGCGGGTCATTTAGAAACTGATTAATGGATTGAAAATGAAATTTCAGAGCAATGTATAAATATATTATTGCATTAAATAATTTTTATTTTATATTATAAAAATAGCAAAGTTAGTTTTTTCGGGCAGAGTCAATTTAAATCACATTTCTAAACAAACAAAGGGAGCCAGTATGAATAAATTGTTTCAAACAAAGCTTGTTTTTCTCACCCTATTATTTTCTGCTTTGGTTTTTCCTCAACAGAGTTCTTTTGAAGATTTAATCTTAGCCAAAGAAACCAATCCTCAAATGTATATGGAGGCAAAGAAATTTGCGATAAATCAGGAATTACCCGTTAGCATAAAACTTCCAGATAATACTTTAATCGATGTCATCAAAATAGATAACGGGGAAGTATTGTATAGTGTTATTAAAAATGTAGCACACCCTTTTTCAGACGGTGAAATTTTATCTTTTCATCAGATAGTTCAAACATATGACATTTCAAATGCCGAAATCTATTGGGGAAAAGATTTGGCGAACAATACACAAAATGGCATTACATCAGAAACAAAATTGTTGCTTATTCCAGATTGGACCAACGACAATGTTCTGGCTTTTGATCCAACCACAGGGGACCTTGTAAACGCAAACTATATTCCGTCAAATCCCGGAAACCTTGCTTCACCAAAACATGCACTACTTAATCCCGCAGGATTCGTTAGTGTTTCAGACCAAATTACTGATCTTGTTCAGAAATTTGATACGGCCGGAAATTATATTGGAATTTTTGCACCAGCTGGAGGAGTAAATAATAACATTCTGGATAATATTCGTGGACATGGTTACAGACCAAATGGAAACCTGGTCGTGACTGTTGGTAGTGGCGCTAATGCAAACGGGATTCCGGAGTTTGATGCGGGCGGCAATTTTTTAGGCAATTTTATAGCAAATGGTGCTGGAGGTCTCAACAGTCCTTTTGACATTCTTTTCAGAACTAATGACGTTCTTGTTACGGCGTCATCCAGTGACGCTGCACACAGGTATGACTTAAGTGGAAATTATATGGACAACCTAATTTCAGGAGTTAATTTTCCTCAAGACATAGTTGAGCTTCCAAATGGTAACCTTGCGCTTGCAGTTTTTTCAACTCCATCCGGACTAGGAATCTATACTGCAAATGGAAATCAATTACATTTCTTTACAGCAGTTACAGGATTGAGAAGCGTATATTTACTCCCCGGAGGAACATATTTAGTAACAAATGGGGCTGGTCTGCATGAAATTGACAGCACAAATGGAAACCTGATAAGGACGATTTACTCAGCATCAAACTTACAATATATTTCATTAGTAGATTACTCAACTATTCCAGTTGAACTAACGTCTTTTTTTGCAAATGTAAGTGGAAGAAATATTGAGCTAAGCTGGTCGACAGCTACAGAAACCAACAACCAGGGATTTGAGATTGAAAGAAATAAAGACAACGAAAGTTTTGAAAAAATTAGTTTTGTTCCCGGGTTTGGTACAACAACAGAACCAAAGAGCTACAGCTACACCGATCAGCTGGTAACAAACGGGACATATTATTACAGGTTAAAGCAAATCGATTTTGACGGCAGTATTAATTATTCAGATGTAGTTGAAGCAGAAGTTGCACTTCCAGGAGTGTTTACTTTAGAACAAAACTATCCAAACCCGTTTAACCCATCAACTTCAATTCAATTTTCTTTACCGGTTAATGCACACGTTACAATCGGAATCTACAATTTAGTTGGAGAAAAGGTCGCAGAGGCTGTAAACAGCGACTTCACTGCTGGATTTAGTAAAGTGACTTTTAACGCAAGACAGCTAAGTAGCGGTGTGTATTTTTATAGGATTGATGCAAACGGAATCAATGGTAAAAATTTCTCAAGCATTAAAAAAATGGTACTGTTGAAATAAACTTAGGTTCATCTTCTAACGAAGAAAGCGCCATTTTACGTGGCGCTTTTTTATTTCCATATTTTGAGTTATAATATTCAAACAATTAAAATCATGCCTTAAGTAACATATTTTCCACTCAACACAAATTTTCGCAAATATTAGCAAAAGAATCTTATTTTTGTCACCGATTAGCTATATTCTTTTCAATCTGAATTGTAACTATAGCTAAAAAGCAGCTGTCTTAAGTACATATTCATCAGGGAAAAATTTTAAGGTAACTATATGAAGTTAAATAAAAGCACACTGATAAAGCTGGGCTCTGCCATTGGAATTCTTGTGTTGGGATTTTTAATAATGATTGCTCTCGGCTCGACTGGAAAGGAAAGTAATAAGAGAGAGGTTGAACCAGAAGTTCGTCTGGTAGAAACCCAGTCAGTTAACTTTGAAGATCTTGTTCTTGAAATAGAAGGCAATGGAGTTATAGAATCAAAGAAAACTCTTAATGTGATATCGGAAGCTGCAGGGCCGGTATTGTTTGCGAAAAATGATTTGAAAGACGGAACCTTTGTAAGAGAAGGAGAACTGATTCTTGAGGTAGATGCTCGTGAAGTTGAAAACACACTTTATACAATGCGGTCAGAATTTTTGAATTCGCTAGCTTTAGTTCTACCTGAAATTAAAGTTGAAGATCCCGAAACATACAATAAGTGGTCAAATTATTTTTATAATCTGGATATTCATAATACAATACCCGAGCTACCGGACATATCAAACTCACAGGAAAAAATTAAACTTAGTACAAGAAGCGTCTTCAGCAAATACTATGCTGTTAAGAACCAGGAAATACTTCTTTCTAAATATAAAATTGTCGCACCTTTCTCTGGCTACATCAAATCTAATGGGGTGGTTGAAGGAAGTTTTGTTTCAAAAGGTTCAAATCTGTTTACATTAAGTGATGCAGTTAATGTTGAAATATCAATACCGTTGCTAGTAGACGAAGTCAATCTGATAAATTTTTCAAATCCTCCTACAGTCAAAATTTATCCGGATAAGCACGAAGGAGAAGTTGTTTACGGAAAGATTTATAGGAAAGAAACACTGCTAAACCGAAACTCGCAAACTCTGAACGTATATGTTTCATTCACAAATGGAAGTCTCAATTCGTTTTTTCTGCCCGGCAATTATGTAAAGGTTAGAATAGAAGGAATGAAATTAAAAGATGTTGCAAAAATCCCACGCTACGTTGTGGACAATGAACAATATGTTTATACAATGGAAGAAGGCAAGCTGGCACGAAGAAAAGTTGAGCTTGTTACTATTCAGGGAAACGATGCGATTATCAAAAACACGGGTACAGAAGAAATGAAAATAATTACAACCATTCTTCAAAAGCCACTTATCGGTATGCAGGTAAAATCCAATAACGAAACTATTGAGCTGAAGAAAGAAGTAACTGATGTCAATGACTCTGATAACGTTTCAAACACGAATTAATTTAACTCCAATTAATTAGAGAAATTTAATGGCTGCTAAATTTATAAAGTATTTTATAAAGCATTCTGTAGTAACAAATTGGGTAATGATCATTATTTGTATTGCGGGAGTTTTTGCACTCTCTAATATGAATAAAAGAATTAACCCAAAACTCGAACTTGAAGAAGTAAATATTGAAATTCCTTTTCCCGGTGCATCTGCAGTTGAAGTTGAAGAAGGAATTGTTATAAAAATTGAAGAGGCCCTCAGGGGAATGGAAGGGATTGAAAAAGTTAGGTCTACTTCTGCAGATAATTGGGGAAGCATAAACGTTGAAATATCTGAAGGCTATGATATGAATAAAGCCATTCAGGATATAAAAAATGCTGTTAACTCAATTAACTCATATCCTACCGAAGCTGAGAAACCGGTTGTTACACAGGAAACCATGTGGAACCGGGCAATAATGATAAGCATTTATGGACCCGATGATCTTTTTACTCTGAAAAAAATTGTTGAGGAATTTCGTGATGAGCTATTAAAAACAGGGAAGATGTCTAACATTATGTGGTGGGGAATTCCAGACAGGGAGTTCTCTATAGAAATTTCTCCGGAAGATCTTATAAGATATAAGCTAACAGTTGGAGATATTGCTGAAGCAGTTGGTAATTCAAGTCTTAATCTTTCCTCAGGATCAGTACTAACCGATCAGGAAGAAATTCTTATCCGCACATATGAAAAGAAATATGAAGCAGTTGATTTCGAAAACATTGAAGTTGTCTCTTCAATTGATGGTCGAAAAATTCTTCTCAGAGATATTTGTAATGTAGTTGAGCAATGGCCAGAGAACCGACTCTATTCTGAATATAATGGAAAAAGGTCTGTGGGCTTTAATGTCTTTTATAATAACAGCGAAGATGTTGTTGATATTGTAAACACCGTTGAAGACAAGATGGACGAATTTAAAGCGAAGTATGCAGGTCTTGTTGAATTTAAAACATTTATAAAAGAAACTACCGAGCTGGAAGAAAGAATCGACCTCATGACACAAAACGGTCTTCTGGGTCTGGTTCTGGTAATAGTTTTACTCGGAATATTTCTTAACACAAGGCTTGCACTTTGGGTTGCTGCTGGAATTCCAATATCGCTACTTGGAATGTTTTTCGTTTTGTGGGCTCTTGATATTACTATTAATGAAATGAGTTTGTTCGGGATCATCCTTGTAATTGGAATTCTTGTCGATGATGGTATTATAATCGGAGAAAGCATTTATTCTCAATGGGAGAAGTATGGCAAAAAACCATTGCAAGCCGCAATCGACGGCACATTGGAAGTAATAAAACCAGTTACAATTTCTGTTGTAACAACGATGGTCGCCTTTGTTCCTTATTTCTTTTTTTATGGGATGCTCGGAAAACACGTATGGCAGATCGCAGCTGTAGTTATAGTTTCACTTGCGTTCTCTCTTGTTGAAGCTATGTTAATACTTCCTGCACATATTGCACATTCCAAAGCACTCATCGCGAATGATAGGGATACATCACTAACGAGAATGAGAAAAAAATTGAATAAAATTTTAGAATGGGGAGTTAACAAATTTTATAAAAACATATTGGTCTTTGGATTAGAATACCGTTTGGCAGTAACGGCTTCATTAGTTGCAATGGTATTTATTATAATGGGACTTTTGATGGGCTCGCATGTTCGTGCACAATTTTTCCCTGAGATAGAACCTCCTTATGCAAGAATCCAGGTTGAAATGCCTGCTGGAACCTCTGCTCTGGTAGCAAATAAAATCAGGTATAAAATTATTGACAAGGCTCAGGAGTTTGCAGATAAGTGGGAGGCTGAAGGCAGAACATATCCGATAACTAATTTTACTTCGTGGATGAATGGCGGAACATTAAATATATTTATTGTACTTCCTTCCTCAGCAGATCGTGATTACTCAATTAGTGAATTCTCTCAAGCGCTGGGAGATTATATCGGTAGCGTTCCTGAAGCAGAAGGTGTTTCGGTAGGCGGATGGAGCTTTGGCGGGAGACCAATCTCAGTAAGGTTTTCCAGCACCGATTATAATCAACTATTCAAAGCAAAAGAACTTTTGAAAGAGGAACTGAAAAAGATTGATGGGGTAAAAGATATTCAGGACGATACACCGTTGGGTAATAATGAGTTTGTAGTTGAATTAAAACCAAAAGGTAAAGCACTTGGATTTACAGTACGTGATTTGACAACTCAACTAAGACAGGGTTTTTACGGACAGGAAGTGATGCGTTTACAGCGGGGAAGAGATGAGTTAAAAGTCTGGGTGCGATTCACTAAAGATGACAGAGTCTCAATTAGCCAGATCGAAAATTTGAAAGTAAGAACTCCCACCGGAGACTATGTCCCTTTCAAAGAAGTTGCATCTTTTAGAATTGAGAGAGGATTGAGAAGAATAAGACATGAGAATGGCGAAAGATCGGTAACTGTATTTGCTGATATGGACTATTCAAAAAACGATCAGTCAGTGGTCCTCGAAGATCTTGAGGCAAACATTGTTCCTTCAGTCCTATCTCAGGTTGAAGGCGTTAACAGAAACCTTAGCGGCCAGGCAGAATACGTGGATAAAATGATTCGTTCAATTTATTTCTCGATGGCAATTGCAATGTTTGTAATTTTCACAATTCTCATGTTCCTGTTGAAATCTTATACGCAAACTTTTGTTATAATGGGGCTAATTCCACTTGGAATTATCGGTGCGGTTCTTGGCCATTTAGTTATGGGGATTCCGGTTTCCATACTTTCATTTCTTGGTATTGTTGCTCTTGCCGGAATTATTGTTAATGATTCAGTTGTTTTGATACATAAATATAATAACCTGATTCAGGATGGACTTGATGTACCAGACGCTTTGCTTGAAGCAGGTATGGCAAGGTTCAGGCCTATACTATTAACAACCATTACTACGGTTGCCGGACTTGCTCCAATAATTCTATTAAGAAGTGAACAAGGACAATTTCTTGTACCAATGGCGGTATCAGTAGCAGCAGGATTAGTCTTTGGAACCTTTATTACCTTACTACTTCTTCCTTCTGCCTTATACGTGATTAGTGATTTAAAAATGATATTTAAGAAAAATAAAAGCAGAAGAGAATTAGAACCAGCATACCACCAGTTGCAGGATAATAATTAAAATATGCATTAGTGGTTATAAAGCTAATAGCAAGGGCAATTGATAAAACACATTAAAGCAATTTTTTTACCAGCCATCTATGAAGGGGAAGCATATCCTTAAATATTTTAAAAATAAAATTTACTGCTTTTCCCTCATCGACCTTTTTAAAATCATCACTCTCAAACCAGGCATAAATTCCTTCGAATAAAAGATATCCCGGATACTTAATATTCGGATCATAACCTTTTGGAGTTTTTTTGAATTTTTGTCCGCCAATGGAGTAGCCCTTCTTTTCGAGTGATCGAACAATTTGATGTAATTCTTTTGATGAAGCAGTAGTTGAAACAACATCACGGTATTTTTTTAGTAAATGAGGAGGAAACATGTACATACCAAGACCCACTCCAAAATATTTGGGTTCAAGATGAAAATAAAAACCGCTGGCTTCCATTTTTTTTACTTTACCATTCCAGAAGTATAAACCGGCGTTAGTCTTATACGGAGTTTTATCTTTGCTGAATCGAACATCCCTGTGTAATCGGAAAATTGATTTATCGATTTTTGGAATTGCAACGATGTCTGGATCAAGGTCGTGTAACTTATCTCCCATATCAACAACAAAATGAAAACATGGTTCCAGAAAATCGGAGTTGTATTTGTCCCGATTTGCTTCAAACCATTCGCGCGTATTATTCCTTGATAGCTTCTTTAAGAACGATATTGTTTTTTTAGGAAAGTCATTTGACCCGGCACTCATCTATGCTCCTTAGAAAGTATTAACTTAAAAATAAAAACACCTGAGTAAATATGAAAGAAATAAACCATCTCAATTGCCACATATTAAAAATGGGTTTTCATTTTAAATAGATCATTTTCTTAGTTTGAACCTTTGATCTGGTCTTCAACTGGTAAAAGTAGATACCCGAAACCAAATGTAATGTTGTTGGGTCAAATTTAATCTCGTATGAACCGGGCATTTTATCTTCATTAATAAGTATTGCAATTTCGTTTCCCAGATAATCATATACGATCAGAGATACTACTTCTCTTTTTTCCAAATCGAATCTAATATTTGTTACAGGATTAAAGGGATTCGGATAATTTTGGTATAATATAAAATTGTTAGGAATAGTTTCTTCAGTGTTAATTCCCAAAAGTGTGGGATCTGTTTTTAAAATAACCCCTCCGTTCCCAACCGCATAACCGGTTCTTGCATCGGTAAATTGAAGATCATAAATAATAACACCACCAGGAGTTGCCAGCTCATCCCAGGTTTCTCCACGGTCAGTTGTAACAAGAAACTTATAACCCGAAGCAGACCAACCTTCATTGTATGTTCGGAAATCAATTGCAAATGATAAACCGAAAAATGAAAGTGAATCATTACTCCAGGTCATACCTGCATCCGTTGTTTTGATATTGGCAATGAGAAATAAACCCTCTGGATCACCGGATAACGTTAATGCGTTTAGGGAATCAAAAAGAAATAAATCAAATAGCTCATCGGCACTGACTCCCTGCGCATTCCAATTCACCCCGGAATTAGTTGTCCGCCAAATAACACCAGCGGCATCAAGTCGCCCGCCACATGCATAGCCGAATTGTCTATTGTAAAAATTAAAATTGTAAACAGGATAACCCGAAACCATATTTGAATCTATTTCAGCATTCAACCAGATATCTCCGCCATCAGTTGTGTATGCAATATCAGATCCACCGACAAATCCGTTAAGACTATCCACAAAAAATATTGTTAAAATGTGTGTAGAAGGATCAGGGAAATAATTTAACTGCCAATCTTGTCCTCCATTGGTAGTCTTTAGGATCACAGAATAGAAAGGGAATACATCTTCAATAGTTGTTGCCCAGCCAAGATTTTTATCAAGGAAATAAATATCAGTGATAAAAGTTTGAACATTGCTATTTTGTATTTCCCAACTATTACCGCCATCAGTAGTTCGTAATATTATCCCGGCTTCACCGGTAGCCCACCCGGTAAGGCTGTCGGCAAATGATAATTTTTTAAGCGTGGTGCTTACCGGAGATTGAAGTTCCACCCACGGCTGTGTTTGTGTAAAAGAAATTGAGGTGCAAAGCAGAATTAGTATGAACGATATTCCGAGGAAAATTTTTATCATTTTTCAAAAATATTCAGCTAAAATTTTTAACTAAACTTAGCCAGAATTTCTGAAATAAGATATGTTTTTTCTATTACAAGATTGTTTTACTTCAAAGCAATACTGGCTGAATTGGTTATTCTCTGTAGTGTAGCTTTATAAAATAGTTCGCACATTTGCTGCACCCTTTTACTTTCATCATAGGTTATAGCTTTCTTGATAGCGAAGATTCCCCTTAAATCACCAATTTTGTATAGCGACAGTGCTGCAAGAATTCTTAATTCGTCAGATTGATTGCTATGAAGAATTTTCAACAAAGCAACAACGCTTTTTTGACAGCGCATTTCACCAACCATATAAATGCAGCCTGCTTTTAATCCTTCGTTCTCAGAGCTAAGTCCCTGTTCAAGTGTCTCGAAACATGCTTCCATTTCAGTGGAGGTTTGTTTGGTTGTTTCCTGTGGAAGAATCCGGAATGAGAGGAGCAGAGTTAAGGAAACCGAGAAAAGTAAAATTGATCTTTTCATGGTATTCTCCTTGGTTAGAATTTTATTTATCTGAAAAATAATATTAGTGTTACTCCATGTAAACCTGATTAGTATAAAAGGAAAATTATAGTTATGAATATCATCTTTTATGGGTAAGTAAATGTTACTAAAAAAGTTATCGCAAAAAGAAAATTAAGCTGGAAGGATAATCGGGGAAATAAAATGATGTATGATAGACAGTTTTAAGGGATGGTGTTTTTAGAAATGTGACTATTGTAAATGAATTTTCTTTTTCGGATGTTTTCCCAATCAAATTTTAATCATAACAAGGAGGCTATATGAAGAAACTATTCTTTCTTTTTCCATTGATATTATTAGTCTTAGGATTTTATACCGGGCACATCATAGATGAGAATGCCCAATTACTTTTAAAAAAAGTAAAACTAACTGATGACGAAGCCAAGAACATAATTTTTTCAGATATCGCGGGACCGTCGTTTTATTTTCCTGGAATGAGAGAATTAAAAAGCATTGCCGTAAATGATCGCGCATCACAGGTTGAAATCATTGCAAAATATGTAAAAGATTTTACCAAGACAGAGGAATTTAAAAAACGTTATAACGAATATCGTGAGTCAATGAAACCGACACCACCAGAGAAACCAAAGACTATGGCTGAGCAAAAAAAACAATACAAGGAAGACGTTCAAAAAAGTATTGATGAAATGAAAGAAGCTCGATCACAAGCGCCTGCCGATCAAAAATCTATCTATGATGGAACAATTGAAACGATGGAAGCCCAGTTAAAAGATATTGATAACCCAGATAATCCAATGTTCAGTCCCGAAATGGATAAATACACTCAGCAAGCATACGAAATGGAAATGGGACAGCATAAGGAAGATATCGCAGAATGGGAAAGAAAATATCCAGCGAGCAACCCAAACTCATTAATAAAAACCTGGCTTCAATCATTCCTGGACCAATCTCAAGGGGTAGATTTTAATGCCCAAACAGCAATTGATAATAACAGAACTCTCTTCGTTAAGCAGGAATACGAGCGGAAAGATTATTTGTGGAAGCTTTGTTTTAGAGGGGGAAAGGAAACAACCGAAGCCGGAAGAAAATTTGCACAAACCTGGATGGGTGAGTTAAAATAATTTAAGGGGAATAAACGAAGAAATAAAAAACCCCTCTTCAGAGGGGTTTGATGTTTAAAGAGAAACTTATCTTATAAAATCGTTTAAGTCTAATTTATCAGAGACAGAGAGATAACCATCTCTTGATTTAAAATCGAAAGACAGGTTATCAGTTTTTTCTCTAAGGTATCTTTTCATTTTTCTAAACATTGCACCAGGAAATATTTTATAGGTTGCGAAAAGAGCAGTCTTAATTCCATTAAGCGTAGGGAGTCTTTTTACAAAGGAAATCCACTCATTATCTGTTCCTGAAAACGGCATACCATTTCTCCACCCACTTAATAGCAGGTAATCGGCACCCTCTAATTTTTTTGGTTCAAAATTGTTTATAGGAATAAGTTCAGCAGTAAGTCCACGGTTAAGTAAAAATTCAGCAATTTCTTCACCAAATCTTTTTGTTGTGTTGTTTTTATTTTGCACTATTATTAAAGCCTTTTTCATGATAAATCTCCTTTATAATTACTAAAAGAAAACTAAGAACTAAAGCCACAGGATTCTATCAGTATATTATGTGCGGGCCTTTTTAATGATATTCTGTCTCAAACGATTGTGATGCGTTGAAGGCAATTCTGAGTTTTTGGCAAAAAATCCTAAAAGTAAGTTCATTTCAGTAGTATCATTTCTTTTGTTTCAGAAAAATCGTTTACGTTTAATTTATAAAAATATATTCCGCTTGAAAGCTTAGAGGCATTAAAGGTTACTTCATATTTGCCGGCAGACTTGTAATCATCTAACAAGGTAGCAACCTCATTTCCAAGGATATCATAAACCTTCAAAGTCTGATGACCATTATCAGAGGATTCCCACCTGATATTGGTTGTGGGATTGAACGGGTTTGGGAAATTCTGAAACAAATTAAAATTAACAGGAACACTTCCGTGTAAATCATCACTAATTGAAGTAATAATAAGAGGAAGATCAACACAATTAGGACCACCGAAAGCCCCCATATCATTTCTTATAGTTCCTTGAGATGGCCATAAAGCTGAGCCGGGATTCAGAGGGTCTTCGCGGTCGTTAAATGCTACGCTATCCTTGCCAGCATCAATGCAGGGAGAAGAGTTACTTAAATAATAACCATTCTGGTCAAAGTCAGGGGCAATATCAATATTTCCTTCACCGGCATACCCGCCCTCAACATCATTATACATTATTTGTACTGTTCCCCCCTGGATTCTAATTTGAGAACTTGAGGGAGCAACATTTCCCCAGATGATATTGTTTCTAGTGTAACTTTGGCTGGAGGCCCAAAAAAAGATTCCCCCACCAGGTAAAACAGACGTGTTATTAATTATTGTGTTATTTTCAACCACCTTTGTTTTATTATCAGAGCGATTTCCAAGTATCCAAACTCCACCGCCGGCATAATCTTCTCCACCGTAATTTTCCGCGATGATATTGTTTCTAATTACCCCACCAGAATAATTAAAAACAATTCCACCACCATACCTTCCACTGTTGTGAAGAAGGATGTTATTTTCGATTAGCGGATTACCATCTCCACATCTTATAGCACCACCACCGGCACTAACAACGCCTGTTTTATCATAAGCATCATTATCCTGGATGATGTTAAACCTGATTCGGGGAGCCCAGTATTGAATAAGTATTCCTCCTCCTTCTCGATAAAAACTACCTGGATTGTGTTCGTCATTCCATTTGGTGCCTGTGCCACCGGTTAAGGTAAAACCCAGCAAAGCCGCGGAAGAATCATCCGAAAACGATTGGCTAGGTTTATACATTAATACACAACTTGCTGTATCAGGATCTGACGACTGGCTTCCATCAATTATCGTAGACGTAATATCATCAGGATCTTGTGTCAGAATAAAATAACTGGTGAGAACGATTCCCTTACCTCTGAAATTAATATTTTCAGCATAAGTTCCCCTGGCTACAAGCACAGTATCGCCCTCCTGGGCAGCGTTTATTGCCTGCTGGATTGCAGCATAGTCTTCAGGAACTTTGATTGTTGTTGAATATGTTGCCGAAACAATCGACAAAATCATTAAAAATAATATATAAGTTTTCATTGCTACTCCTTTTTTTTAGCTGCAAAAGTAATTCATATCAAACCTAAAATCGTCCGAAGACATGAATTCGAACCCTTTTATATATTCAATGGTAAAAAACCGACTATGTACGGTAAATTTTTTGGAGTTAGAATGTTGTGAAAGATGTATCAGGCACTATTTTTATATTTTCTGCGGTATTCGGATGGTGTAATTCCGGTAATTTTTTTAAATACCGTATTAAATACGGATTTGCTATTAAACCCGCTTTCAAATAAAACAGCGAGTATTTTTTCGTCATCATGTGATGGATCGCTTAAAATCTTTTTTGCTTCTTCAATTCTGTAACTGTTAACAAAATCATAAAAATTTTGTCCTTTAAGTTCATTAATTACCTGGGAAAGATATCTTGGTACAACAGAGAGTTTGTCAGCCATTTCTCCAAGAGTTATAGAGGAGTTAAGAAACAGCTTTTCCTTTATCATTAAGTCTTCCAATCGTTGAAGAATGTCATTTTTAGTCTGAACAGTTAATGGAGATTTTTCATATTTGTGTATTTCCTGGATTTCTTTCATTTCGGGCAAACGAAGGCTCTTCAATATCAATAGATTAGCAAAAACAAAATTAATAGATAACGAAGTAAAGGTGAGTAGCTCACTTAAAATATGAGAACTGATTTCTAAGGTACCTAACACCCAATTAATAATATCAACGACCCACATAATGAAAAATGCCGATACAACCAACCTCAGCCAGTTATAATTAATTTTTTCAAGAGAGGAGTAGTATCCTTTCAGGTTTTGATTCTTTGTTCTTATAGTTGAAAATGCAAATGAAAGGTATACAAGGATACTGGAGTTCATTATTACAGAGTAAATAACATCTCCGGTCTTACCAAACAGTCCTGTTTTTAAAAGCTCAAGCTGTGTTTCGTGTGATTGGAATTGAAAACAGAGGAGTGTCAAAACAAACACAAGAAAAAACGGAACGAAATGCAGAATATCATTTTTTGTGAAGTGAAAATCTTTTGAGTTTACAGATTTGGTATACAAATAAAGAAGGGGTCCGAATAGAAAACCAAAGGTATCCCCGATATAAAAGAAATTTACACTGTATGAAATTAATATACTGCTGTAGCGGTAAGTTAAAAAGTCAAGGATGTAAATACTATTTGCGAACAGAAAGAGAGCGAGAGCAATTCTATCAGCACTTCTTTTCTTTGGGGCTGTTAAAAGAAATAAGCCGAACAAAATAAGCTGTACTACAGTTATGATTGAGATTAAATTGGTTAATGATTTTATGAAGCTGATCATACTCAAAGAAAAATATGTTTGCCATGATTACCTGCTGACATGGTCAAAACAAAAATAAGTAAGGAAGGTCTTAAAAATAAATGTACGTTTTTAGTCTTCTGACGACTATTGTGGGAAAAATGTCGGGTTCCTTTTTAACCCCGGGCATTTTAACTGCAGGCAGATATCCCGATCACTTTTTCTTTTAAAAGAATTTTAAGATTATTTAATTAAAATCATTTTTCTGGTTTCGACAAACGTATCGGCTTTCAATTGATAAAAATAAACACCGCTTGGAAGGTCCTCAGCATTAAAAATAATTTCGTGTTTTCCAGCCGGCATGTATTCACTAACTAAAGTTTCAACTTCTCTTCCAAGAACATTATAAATAATTAATGAATTATAAGTACCTACCGGAGAGAGCCAACTGATTTTTGTACTTGGATTAAATGGATTTGGGTAATTTTGAGAAAGACTAAAATTTTGAGGAACCGTTGCGTTATTTTTTTCTTCTTCAACAGCTAATATCAGAATATTTGCTTCAACCCATGTCGGATCATTTACATCCGGATCTGCTGATGTTCCGAGCGTAGCGGTGTTTGAATAAAAAGACAGATCTTCCGCTGTCTGCCCTGCACCTTCATCAAATCTCCAGTAACCAGCCAATCCACTATCCGGTGTTGAATAATATTCTGGAGTTAATACAGTATTCATTGTATTTTGAATTTGGACTTGGGTTCGTGCTACATTCCATATTCGTACTTCGTCAATTTTTCCATTGAACACTCTGCCGGGGAAACCGGGTGAATCACCAACCAACAAGTTGCTACCTGCTGCGTTACCAATAGTGAGTCCGGGGAGATTGGATTCGGCTATCAAATCTCCATCAATATAAATTTTCATCGAAGTTCCATCATAGGTTGTAGCGACATGCTGCCAGGTGTTTAACTGAATTGCGTTAGCCGGAGAATTTATTTCGTGCCAGCTTCCGTTTCCGATATTAAAATTAATTATTCCATTACCTCCACAACGGATCATATAACCGGAACTATTTGAACCCTGATCTTTTACAACCACGCTACCCGCAAATGGCTGACTCTTAAACTCATTCACGTTTATCCAGGCTTCAATCGTGATTTTATTTCCCGTAATCTGTAACGAACTTCCGTTTCCGCAATCCAGCAGATCATCTGTTCCGTCAAACTGAAGTGCGAATCCATTTGTATCCGCAATAGAATTTCCTGTTGTAAAACTCCAGACATTTCCCTCGGTTGCGTAATATTGATTTTTACAGTCTATACGCCAGTAGTAAGTTGTGTTTGAATTAAGTATATCTGTCTGGTAAAAATTTGATGTTGTATTCAAAAAAAACGAAGGAGGGTTTGTTGTTGCCAGATAAACATCGAACGATGTTGAGCCGTTTCCGGGAGTCCAACCAAGAGTAGGATTTTTAACCAATATTGAATCTCCGTTTTCCGGAGACGGGTTTGTTGCTATGCCCGGGGGTGAAAACCATTCGAATGTTGTTTCCGCAAATGAGGATTCGCCAAATTCATTCCCAACTGTCTGAACTAATACCGTAACCGCACTGTCACCAGGCTCGTATTTAACAAAAGGAACGAAGTAAGCATTGTTGGTTGTTCCTCCAAGATAGGTAAGTGAGTTATCCTGGTTTCGTCTGAATACATTATAATAATATACATCGCTTGTTGAATGATCCCATCTTAATCTTAAAGTAACAAAATCCTGTTCATCAACTTTGTTTTCCACATAAAGATTTGTTGGGGGGCTAGGAGTATCAATTGTTCCATCATAAATACTGAGCCGCCCGATTTTCATTTCATAACTGCTGCCAAAACCACCGGTAAAAAAGAGAGCAAGCACAGAAATTTTTTGTCCAGCATAAGAGCCGATGTCGATGGTTTTAATATTCCATTCTGATGACGTTGTACTCCCAACATCAAAATAAGTAAATGATGATGGATCGTTTTCAAATGCTAACCCAACATGCATATTTGTTGAGCCAATATTTCCCGTTTTGAAAGCGATATCAATTTTTGTGTCCGAAGAAATGAGACAATTTGCTTTGTAAAGTTTAATCAGATTATCGCTTGTTAAATCACCAGAAATTTTTAGAGAGTTGCCTCCATAGTATGCATCTGTAAAATCAAATTCCGGAGTGAGTTTGGTTCCATTGCTTTCAACTACCCATCGCCAGGTCGGAAGAACATCTTGTAACGAAAGATTATTCCACCCGGTAGTTGATAATTCAGGATAAGATAATTTTTCTCCGTTGATGTAAAAATCATATCCCTGTCCAGTGCAAAAATTTGTTACGAAAGGAATTTCCGTAACCGTAGTAAAAGCCGGAATGTAATTTGCAAAACCTTTCCAGCTGTTTGATGTTGTTGTATTGCTTGGATCGTGATTCCATCCCACCCAAAAAATGCTTGATCGATTATAATAATCTGAAAGATTTGTTGATGAATTGTAACACCAATCTGGTCTATAAATTCCGAGCGATGTTACGTGAGGAAGTCCAGTTGGGAAAGGCGCAGACCAATTTATGCCCGTATTATATCCGTTAGCTTCAACATCAATTCCTGCGAATAATTCGTACTCACTTCTGATTTAAACTTTGAGCAAGTGCTCTGGAATTACTTAATCCTGTAGAAGACCAATTGAAATTTAAAAACATTGTTTGAGATACTAGTGTATCTTCCCACTGGAAATACCAATCATTCGAAGAATTCAACTGATTCTGCCATGAAATTGCTCCACTCTCCGTCATTGCATCGTACCATTCAATTTCCAGATTTGAATTTTGCTGGAAGTAGATCATAAAGTCTCTCATATTAGCCGCAGTCTGTGAATTCCCGCCTGCAGTTTCCTGGTTAATGAACCAGCCATCGAATCCGTAATATTCAGCAACTTCAATTAACTTATCAGCAACAGGGAAGGTGTTTCCATTTTTCTGAAGAAAATCATTTACCCATTGGAACTGTCCGCCATAAACAATAGGCGGGAAAAAAACATTTCCCAGAATTTTAACACCATTCCTGTGTGCAGCATCTATAATTGTTGGGTTTGGTGCAAGTATCAATCCTTCACCCGCAGAACCTCCCCAGAAAACAAGCTCATCAACATATTGCCAGTAGCTGAAGGTATAATAATTAACATTTAAAGAACCTTGTGAAGGATTATCGCTGGTTGGTGCAAAGGCTGACAGAGGATTTACTCTGGCTTCATTTACTCTGGCATTCGGATTCACAACGGTGATACTGTCAACATATTTGTTTTTTAATGAAACGCCCGAACGATTGTAAGGTGCATCCGGATCAGAGGAAGTGGACCAGTTTAAAATTTCAAGTGGAAACCAGTATGAAGCAAATGGCTGATCAGAAGAATAAAAGTTCAGTTTACTGTTTTCCGTAACAAATGAAGAGTTGGTTTGTGCATTCATACGAACAGAATGCAATCCCGATAAAATTACGGCTGATAAAATCACCACTGAAAATTTTTTAGGCAGCATCATATTTTCACACTCAATCAATTTGACATTATGGGAACATAACAATATTTTCTATCATATGTTACATTGACACGACTCGTAAAACGCAAAGCTATTTCATAATAAAATAAATATTAAACATCAGCCCCATCAAAGCAATAAATTTTTTGCACGCTTGGTTTTTATAATATAATATTAATTAAAAGAAAAAGTAAACTATGGAGGAAATTACAATAATAGGTGCGGGACTTTCAGGAACCTTACTTGCTATGAACCTGCTCAGACTAAAGAGCGAGAAAAAGTTCAAAATAAAATTGATAGACCGAAATGATAAAAGCGATCTCGGTCCCGCATATTCAACCAACGAGGATTATCTTCTAAATGTCCCGGTGGAAAAGATGGGCGCCTTTTCCAAAGAACCCGATCACTTCCTGAAGCTGGTCATTGAAGATGAATATTGATGTAACAGAAGGGGATTATCTTCCCAGGAAACTCTATAGGGAATATATTCGGGAGTTGTTTCAGGATGCATTTGATAACAAAGCAGACAATGTTTCTTTCGAAAGAATTGAGGGAGAAGCTGTTGACGTAAAAATGTTAGACGGCAAACCCGCAGTAACCATGATTAACGGAACTGAATTTGTTGCCGATAAAATAGTGCTTGCTCTTGGGAATGCACCACCGAGAAACCCGCAGGTAAACAACCAATCTTTTCTTAATGATAAAAGGTATATTCAAAATCCCTGGGACACACAGATATTTGAAAGAATTTTACCTGATGATACGATCCTATTTATAGGAACCGGACAAACGACAGTGGATCTTGCTACCGGACTATACAAAAGAAAACATCGCGGCAAAATGATTAGCATATCAAGACGGGGAATTTTTTGTCTTGCACAAAAAAAGGTTGAACCGTATCCATCGTTCTATGACGAATTAGAAGGTGTAAAAGATTTTCTTTCTGTATTTAGTATTGTGAGAAAACATCTTCTGATTGCTGAACAAAAGGGATTTGATCCGAGAGCAGTAATTGACTCACTCAGACCACATACAACATTAATATGGACGAACCTTCCCCCCGAAGAGAAGAGAAGATTCCTGAGACATGCTTTTCGCTATTGGGAAATTGTCAGAAGCAGAATTCCCCCCGCCAGCGAAGAAACAATGAATAAACTTAAAACTTCGGGCCAGATGAAAATTCTTTCAGGAAGAGTAACAGATATTATTCCTGCAAAAGACAAACTGGAAATAAAATATACAGAAAGAGGAACAACGATGGAGAAATCAATTTCAGCAAATATTGTCATTAACTGTATTGGTCCCTGCCAGGATTATGAACAGATAGACCAGCCGCTTATAAAAAATCTTTTGAAAAGTAGATTGATACAATGCGATCCTGCGCATCTTGGAATAAATGCATTGCCGGAAGGAAATATAATTCAGGAAGATGGAACACCGTCGGATATAGTTTTTACAATAGGTCTTCCGCTAAAAGGAATTGTATGGGAGTCTCTTGCAGCTCCTGAAATAAGATACGAAGCTGAAGAGCTTTCTAAAATTTTAGTAGAAAAATTATAACCGCTTATCATAACAAATCTACTGAGATGCTGTTTATGATAATTATTTATCGGATAAAAGTTTATCCATGCTTATATTTTGTATAACTTTTTATTATCAAATAGGAGTAGCTTTTAATGATCAAAAAAAGAAATATGATCGGACAGGTTGGATTAATAATTATAACATTCGGCATTTATGCGATCTACTGGTATTATAAAATGTTAGAAGAAATGAAGTTTTTAAGTAAGGACTCTGATGTATCACCAGGACTCTGGACTTTTTTACTTTTCATTCCAATTATTAATATCTGGTCTTACTATAAGTTTTGTGAACTCTATGAAAAAATTTCATCAGATAATTTTAATATGTGGTTACTTTTTGTGTTGTGGCTGGTATTCTCTCCGGCTGTATGGTTTATTGTGCAGAATGAAATGAATAAAAAGGCAGACCAGACTCCGGCAATAGTTGTTTAATCTATAAAAAAATAAAAAAGGCAGGCTAAAGTAATTTTATCCTGCCTTATCTATAATGCCCCATTTAAATTTCCCCCATTAGAAACTAACCAAATATTCTGTTCCGTGCAGCTTGTGGTAACTATAATAAAGGTTTTTACAAACTGTTGCTACTTTTTCGTTATCATCAAAAACAGCAATTCCTCTCAGTTGATAAATTGCTATAGAATTATCAAGCTCGTAGAGTGCAACTGCTGCAGCAATTCTTTCTTCATCGGTTTTTCCATCACGTAGAAGTTTCAGCAGGGGAATCATTGCTTTTGATGCATCGTCACTTTCCAGATATGATTGGCTGATAAGAGCATACATGACAAATGCCGAACTTGTATGAAGCCCGGTGTTTGGAGACTCAATCCCCTCGGTTAAATTATCGACGACGGCTGATTTTTTTTCCTCGGGAAGTTGGGATGTTTGTGCCGTAAGAGTTTGCACAACAAGAAGTGCAAATAACACAGTTAATAATGTTTTCATTTTATGCTCCTTCTTTATATAAATGTTTATTGTTTTTTGTGTCGCTAAAAATATAGTTTGAAAGTTTCCTCAACGCACTTTAATAATGAAGAAAGGGAAGATGGTTTTAAGGGCGGAAAAGTATTGATGCCGTAAATAATATTTTAAACTACTTGCAATGTAAAGAGTGTGAATTAGCTCACTTATATGTAACAAAACTTGACATTAGTTGTATTTATGGTTAATAATATAACAGCAGGCAATAGTCTGCGGAGAATATTTTTAATAAAATAGAAAGGATAGGATACCTATGACTAATCGTAAAGAAAAAATTGATATGTATGCAAATAAGCTTAAAGACTGGGATGACAAAGTTCAGAAAATTGAAGCAAGGATAAAAGACCAGAAAAACGAAATGGAAGGAGAGCTGAAAAGTAAAGCAGAAGAAAAAATAAAGACACTCAGGACTAAGCTGAAAGATGCTGAACAGAAATTACATCAGGAAGAAAGCGAACCGGAAAACTTCTGGGAAGACCTGCAGAAAGGTATAGAACACAATTGGAATGAATTAGAGTCGACTGTTAAAAAAGTTGCATCACATATTCAATAAAATTTTTTATTAATTTGATTGTTATTTAAGGCAGCCGTATGGTTGCCTTTTTTTATTCTTCAGGAAGGGGCAGGTAACCACGTCTGCCAAAATAGGAAAGCGTGTGTCCGTAAATGACTGAACTTATGAACACAAGCATAAAAAGAAGAGCTGAGCTCATCGTAGTTTTCATAAACAGGGTCGCAAACCCGCCAGCAATTCCAATCGGCCAGCTCAAGACTAAAAATGTCCGGGAATATTTTTGTGCCTTTACCATTAACTCAATTAATTTTTCTCTTTCAGGAAGAAGACCTTTCATTGAAGCTGGCTTTTCTTTACGGATAAAAACTTTAGCGATGATTTTAATAAGCGGCCATTTAACGCTGCTGAAAAGCAAAGCACTTACAAGACCCACCCACAAACCATAACCAAGAAAAAATACCAGAAGAAAAACAAAACAAATTACACCCGTAGCAAAGGTTGATAAATCACCTGGTATACTGCTGACTAAAAAACCTAAAAATATTGCGGTAACAAATGCACCAACCAAAAACATGACTTGTTTGCCCTGCGTGGGTGGATAGTAAAGATGTCCTTTGGGAGTGGCAACACCTTCTGGTGGAATACCCTGAAATGTCGTTTCTTCATTCATAGTTTTTTTCTTTAGCAAAAACTATTCCGGGGCTAACAATGAAAATTGTAACGTTTTTTAATTTAATTGCTAAATGAAGCGGGAGTATTTTCTCTTTAAATGGAAAAAGTTTTTGACCATGAATGCAAGAAATAGATGATACGCAAATGACTAAAATTCTATTCTTTTTTTGGATATTCAATCAGGAATAAAAATCCTAACCACTCTGGATTTTAACTTCCATTCTTTTGTATCTTATTCTAAAAGTTCAAAAAAGATGATGAATGAGAAACAGACCAAAATCCTCATAAAAAAAACAACCAGAGCAATACTATTAATTTTATCAATAGCTGCTGGTTACTCTCTGATTGAATATTATAGTGATATTCCTGAAAAAGAAAAGGAGTTTTCTATGGAAAGAGTCAAATCGAAAGACGGAACAGAAATAGGATTTATCATCAAGGGGAACGGACCACCGCTTTTGCTTGTACACGGGACAACGGCTGATCACTCGCGATGGGATCCAATTATCTCACACTTTGAAAATCAATTTACCGTGTATGTTGTGGACAGGCGGGGAAGAGGCGTGAGTGGCGATTCACCAGAATACAATTTATCAAAAGAAGCTGAGGATATTGCAGCAGTTGTAGAATCCATTGATGAACCTGTTTTTCTTCTTGGTCATTCTCACGGAGCTATAGCGTCCCTGGAGGCAGCACTGCTAACAGAAAATATAAAACGTTTGATACTTTATGAACCTCCTTTACCGCTCGGAATGCCGACCCATCCACCCGGAGTCCCTGATAAAATGCAGGCTCTTATTGATAACAATAAAAATGAAACTGCTCTTGAAGTGTTTTTTAAGGAAGTAGTTAGAATGCCAGATTACGAATTTGAAAAATATTGCAAGCTCCCTGTTTACAAAAAACGTATTGAGCTTGTGCCTACAATTCCGAGAGAGCTTACACTTTATCGTATTTATTCTTTCGAGCCGGAAAAATTTTCTAATCTGCAAGTCCCGGTTTTATTAATTCTGGGCGGCAACAGCCCTCCTTTGTTTAAGAATGCAGTACAAACACTGGATTCAACTTTGCCGAACAGTAAAGTTCTGGTTCTGCAGGGACAGCAACATATTGCTATGGATACGGATACAGAATTGTTTGTTAAAGAAGTAAAAAATTTTTTAAATGAATGAGTCCTGCCCGTAATCCGGTAATTTGATTACCTCATTATAATCTCTGTCAAAGTATGCCTGCCCCGTTTTTCGGGAATCCGGAAAATAATAATTGTCTACTCGGGTGGAGCGGCTGGAAGGATAAATTCTAAGGCAAGCTATTAGTCCGCCTGTTTTTCTTTGCTTGTAAAAAAAGCAATGACTGAATAAGCTGCTGCGACAAGAAAAGCATTGAATACAAAATTAATTAATGTATCGCTCACGGAATGCGAACGGCTGTCAATATCAACAAAGAGATAAATACAACATCCGATGGCGGCCGTTGTAATAAGCCGGCCGAACAGCGAGACCGGGAAAAACAAAATCCCTTTTCTCACAAACCATTTTATGTTCATAGCATTATTTGTTAATTAATAAAAATGTTTTTTTATTCTGGTCAAAACTCCATTCGCCTTGCTTCAACAGTACCTTCCTCATTAACAACAGCCTGCTTACCGGACTGGTCAAACAAACTAAATTTTATTGTTGAGCTGTACGATTTTCCGTCATCTGAGAGAGTAATCTTTTCTGATAGAACTCCATAGCCGGCATTAGGAAACCCGCCGGATTTAGCAAGCTCTTCGTAAGAGCCGGGAACCTTATTCCAGTAGAATTCATAACGGGTTTCGTATTCTTTCTCAGCCGTCTTCTTCCATATTCCATAAGCTGGTGGAGTAGGAGGCAAACCATCGTAATTGGAAGATTCAGTCATTGTGCCGCCGGAATTAAAAACATACATAAATTCAAAATCTTTTATTTCTGCATATACCCCGGCATTAAACTGAACCCTTCCTTTCCACGCTCCAACCAGCTCATCAACCGGAACGTCTTTATTTTCTTTGCAAGAGAAAGAGACTGAGAGAACAATTACTAGTAATATTATGGCTGGAGATGAACGATAGAAGCTATACTTTTTCATAATTCCTTAATTGTTTTTTTATTGTGCGTTAAGATAGAAAGATTGGAAGTGTTGATAAAATTTTTTTGTCATCCCGGGCCCGCTCTGCGGGAAAGAATCTCGAAGCTTGCCTGCCCCGATCCTGTCGGGGTCATTCTGTTCCCGCCTTGGCGGGAGAAGAATCTTAGAAAGAAAAACAGAGAATAAGCACAACTTTTTTCAACTTACTTTCTTCTTGATAAGAAAGTAACAAAGAATCAAGACTGAAAATCTTTTGCTGAAAATTTTATTCGTTCAGCTGAAATAAAATAACTTGTCACTTCGTTCCTCAAACAGATTTTATTTCTAGCCACTTCACTCATACATTTTCTTCACGCAAAATATTTTATGTCGTTTGGGATCGGTCATTCCAGCCCCGCCTGTCCGGTAGGTGGGTTGGCCTGAATCTACGGTTGTCATTTCGAATGACCTGCCTGCCGATAGGTAAGGAATGAGAAATCTTAAAGTGCAATGTTATTCCGACTTGCTCGGAATCTGAGCTCATGTCACCCTGAGCGAAGTCCGGAATCTTAAGAACATTTATTAATTACTTTCAACTTAACCAATCAGAATAATTATCAATCGTAATTATATTAAATGTTGATTTCGGATACGCATTTCCCCAGGCAGCAGGAGCTTTACTTTTCATTTCCTTCCACTTAAATTCATAAGCAAATAATTTTCCTTCCCTTTCTTCTATTAAATCAATTTCCTGCCTATCATATGTACGCCAAAAATACCTGTTACAAATTGTACCTGAATAGCTGTGCTGCTTGATTCGTTCACTCATCATATAGTTTTCCCACAATACTCCTCTGTCATCCCTAAGACCCACTAGATTAAAGTTTGCGATAATTGCATTACGTATTCCGTTATCATAAAAATACCATTTAGAATTTTTTACAACCTCCTTCCTCAGGTTCCTGCTGAAACCGTTTAATCTGTACACGATAAAAACTTTGGAGAGAAGATCCAGATATTTTTCAACTGTGTTTTTTGACATTGCAATCTGTCTGCCGAGTTCCTCAATTGAAACTTCATTCCCGGTTTGATATGCAACCAGCTTAAGCAGATCAAACAGCTTGGAAGAATTTTTTATTCTTTCAAATGCTAATATATCTTTCAGCAGATAAGAGCTTACAAGTTCGCGAAGATATGTTCCTTTATCTTCTGCCACGGGAATATTAATTACCTCGGGCATATTACCATAAATCAATCGCCGCAAAAGGTTATCGTGTCGTTCTTCCGGCTTTTCCATTTGCAGGATTTCGTTTTCAGAAAAAGGGTACAACATAATTTCATATTTTCTTCCGGTTAAAGGTTCGCCAGTCAGATTAGCAATATCGAATGCGGAAGAACCGGTTACAATTATTTTTAACTCTTCAAATGAATCAACAATTAATTTAAGCACCTGCCCGATTTCCGGAATTTTCTGAGCTTCATCAATCACAAGAAGTTTAATGTCGCCTAAAATATTTTTGTAGTTTTGAACACTTCTCCTTTTCAGAAGCTCGTGCACAGCAAAATCCTCACCGTTCCAGAAGATATATTTTTCGCTGACAGACTTTAAATACTCCTTAACAAGGAATGTTTTTCCCACTCTTCTGGCACCGTGCAGGACAATGACCTTACCCGGTCTTATTTTACTTTTTATTAGATTTTGAGCTTTTCTTGTTATAATCATAAAAATACCGTCAGTAGACTGACGGAATTTACGTTAATACCGTCAGCAAAGCAAGTTTGTTTTGCAGAAACAGAAAAGGATTTTTAAAAATTTGTTGCAACAATTTTAATGAAGGCTCTTTTATTTTATCTATGCTTGACCTGCCTGTTCGGCGTAACGAAGTGAAAACGGGTCATCCTGAACTGACCGAATGTCATCCCGAATTTATTTCGGGATCTGCAATAGTTTCAGGATCTAATTCTTGTTATCCGTTCTTTTCTCTTGATAGAAAAGAACCAAAAGATCAAGACTGCAAATAAATTGCTAAAATTATATTTCATTGCGCGAAAGAAAAATAACTCATCCCGACAAAGCCGGGACTCAGACAGATTTTTCTTTATTACGCTTCATTCCACATAATTTTTTTACGGAATTTATTTGATGTCAAATTCCATTAACCTTGTCTAATGTCATTCCGGCAAAGTCCGGAATCTACGAAAGGGAATACTGGTGTAAGAAAAACTTCCACATTCAAAAATTAAAATCAGAAAGAAGGTAGAATGGTTCCCCATCACAAATTTCTAGCTCAATATCTTATTCTTATGTACGGAGAACAATTAGGTTTTTTTCGAAATGTTATTTGCATGTATGAAGAAAAATTCTTAGGTTGAGAATAGTTCGAAGCAATCAAGGTTTTTTGTGAAAAGTTCTTGATTCAATCTTCCCCCTAAAAACTCACCAAAACCAAAAAAATTAAAAGGAAAAATGCTGAGATAATCTAGATAATTTACACAGTTTCATTAACCTATTAAAAAGGAGGTAACAAATGAAAAATGTGTTATTGTTTCTTTTACTCACTGTAATTGTTTTCTTTTTTCTTCATACTACTCTTTATGCCCAAATAGCAGTTGCAGACACAGGGGTGATTTATGCCACGTTAGGTAATAATGATCCCAATGCAGGCAGCCTAATCAAAATTGACATGGCTACCGGAGCTGGCACAATGATAGGACCAACGGGAATTGTTGGCGCAGGAGGGCCAGGGGTACCATGCCTGGCAATCAAAACCACAGGTGAAATGTACGCCACTAACATAGACGGGTATTGTAATCTCTACCAGATTGATGCGGTTACAGGTGCGGCTACATTGATCGGGAACACTGGATTATTGGCTACGGATGCGATGGCTTTTGACGGTAACAACACACTGTACACTGTAGATAGTTACGACAGTCTATTCACGGTTGACGAAACTACTGGAGCAGCAACTTTTGTAGTAGTCTTATCAAGAGATATTAGAGGTATTGAATTCGATCCCACTACGGGATTATTGTGGGGCGGCGCTACGGGCGATGATGGAATCTACATGCTCAACAGGACCACAGGCGAAGCAACACTAATTGGTAATACAGGATTAGGAGGCGCCACACCTGGTATTTGCTTTGATTCATTAGGAAATCTTTTTGCGTCCAAAGGTGGTGGTGGCAGTCCAAATAATCTAGTCTCTATCAATAAGGCAACAGGCGAAGGAACAGTCATCGGTCCGATCGGCTATACAGCCGTTGCAGGTATGTCGATTCGTGTTGTAAATAAGATTGTTGGAGTCGAAGAACTTAGCTCAGGTATTCCGGAAAGTTTTGAACTTATGCAAAACTTTCCAAACCCGTTCAACCCGGGCACAAAAATTCAATTTTCTCTTCCCCAACCTTCCTTCGTTACTTTAGAAATATTTAACGCACTTGGTGAAAGAGTGGGTGTGCTGGTTTCAGATGAACTGAATACAGGCACTTACAATTATGATTGGAATGCATCGAACCTTACGAGCGGAATTTATTTTTATTCATTAAATGCGGGCACATTTACGCAGACTAAAAAAATGATACTGTTAAAATAGTTTTTAAAACAAATAGTTTCTCTGTCATCCTGAACTCTTCGATGAGCTCAGGGCAAGCCTGCCTACCCCGAACCTAACTACCGTCAGGCAGGCTTGATTCGGGATTGAAGTGTGTCATCCTGAGCCTGACGAAGGATGTCATTGCGACACGCCTTAGCGGAAGCAATCTCTCTTGCCTGCCCGGCTTTGACGGGGTTCTGGATATAGAAAGGAATACTTGTCCCGGCCATAACGGACTAGAGGGACATTTGTTAACCGGTGGTTGGCTTCAAACAAAAAAATAAGCTGATTAGTTCTGCCCTCTTAGCTGAACTATTCGACAGTGATTTTTCCTGTCAGAGAAGTGTGGAGGGAGCAGTAATAATCAAACGTTCCCGTCCGGTTGTCAAATGTGAAGCTGAATTCGTCACCCTCTCTCAAAATACCTGAATCGAATCTACCGTCGGGCGAGCCGGGGACTCCACTTACAATCCTGTGATTATTTCCGTCTTTGTTAATCCATTTAACCGCTTTACCGAATGCGATGGTTTTATTCTGCGGAGAGAAACCTGTGCTCTCTATTAAAACTTCATTTGTTTCCTGGGTATTTGTGGGAGTATCTTCTTTACTGCAGCCTGGTGTGATAAAAACTATGCTGATTATAAGAACAGATAAAAATAGCAGAGACTTAAAATAAAACTTCCTGTTTTTCCTTTTTGATATTGTAAACATAATTACAGCCCTCATATTGTTTATTTTCAAATTAACTATAATTTTCTATAGAGACAAAATCCCGGGATAAAAACAGTGCAAACATTAATTCATAATATTTCCTCGCCCTTTAATAGAGCCAATGCTGCTTATTCCCGGCGTGCCCTGTCATTGCGAGTAAAACGAAGCAATCTCTCTTGCCCACCACTTTCACCTTTATGTCCCGGGCTCTATATTTGTGCCGCATTATTCATTATAGTTGGAGGTGTACAATGAAACCACAAAACAAAAACCGCAACTGCTTTTAACAGCAAGGAAATCGATAACGATTTCTACGACTTAGACTCCTTTCGAAAAAACAAGCAAACGCCGTAAAGGATATCCGTCAGAATCCAGGGTTAAAAAAGGAAACCGTATAGTTCACGGGAACAAAGAGCTGTTCGAAAAGCTGGGCAGGAATGATCTGTGTCCTTGCGGTTCAAACAGACGCTTTAAGAATTGTTGTATGAAACAAGGAACATACGATGGCTCTTTAAGATCACATTACTTTTAGAGAAAAGTAAAATTCAGTTATAAAGCGGGTTTATCTTACCCGCTTTATTAATTAATGTAATTAATATAAAAAATCTGCTCGCCGCACTTTTATAATTATCTTAAATAAAAGCGGAGAGTTATGCTAAGAAAGAAAAATTGGCGGAAAGGATAAAATCTTATTCGACTTTTGAAGATTGTGCTTCGCACAGAGTATTTTAACATTCTTTGCAGTGAGTGATGTTCCACCTTTTGAGTAGGGAAGGTCGTGGTCGAAATGAAGGTTTTCTTTTGAGCCGCACAACACACATTGCCCTTTGTCTCTTGCCCAGACTTCTAACTTTACTGTTGTCGGAATTAATCTTAGAGTGGGGAAGTTCAATCTGTTTTTTCTTTGTTATGTACTCTACAGGTTTTAAATAAAACTTAAAAACTTTTCTGCTTCCCGAATTAACTAATGCTGCATCTACAAGATTAAAGAAACCTTTGTAACACCAAATACCGTCTTTTATTTTTTCATAAACTTTAACTTTGTGTGGTTCTTTTATCATTCTCATTTTATATGATTGAGCGGCGGTAAAAAACTTTCCATTTTCTGTAAGTGTGCCGTTTGGTGTGTTCAAAGGTTGATCAGCTTCCTTTGGATTTTTTACCCAGTTACTAAATGCATCGTGTCCCTCATAAATAAGTGTGCCCGTTTTTTCATCCCACTCGTCCGCGTAAGGTGCGTTTTTACGGATAGACATTAAAAAGATTGAATACTCCGGCTTGATTTGAAAGTTCATTCCCTTTTGCACATTGGCTTGTTCTGCCGCAACTAGCTCCGCATAAGAAATTATATCATCAACTTTAAATGTGGGTTTTGGAAAGAAGGATTTCATAAACCTAATTTAATAGCTGTTTTAATTTTTCCAGAGCATCATCAATCGTTACATCCTGCGATTTTATTAATATAGAATGTTCTCTCTAGCCGATCCAAGAATGAATTAATAAACCTAATATTCTCATTAATATGCTCTTTTTCCTTAATGAATTTTTCCAAATTTGATTTAACAAAATGATAGTTATCATCACTCTGTAGAGCTATATTAGAGAGCGAATCAAATATTTTCAACTCTAATCGATCATATTCCATTTGTCGAAAATCTTTATGATAAGTTAACTCCAACATTTCAAGCAAATATGGAATCGCTTCCTTTATAACCAAACCCTTTAAAGCATTTCGATCCCTAAACCATCGCAATTTAAATTCATTATCAGTTTTAATTTTATTAGAAAAATATTTAAGTCCCTCGATTTCTTGCATTTCAATTAAATATTGTGAGGTCATTAGTTTATCATTGTCATCACCATTTTCAAGCAGTCCAAGTAAATATCGTTTGACATTCTTATTATTTCTATTTAATAACATCTTTACAATTTGCCACTTAAACTCATCATTTGTTTTTCCTAATGCTTTTTCAATGCCATCGTCACTATTATCAAGATCAGTTAAATAATCTAGGACAGTGGTGCGTGTCGAAATATCAAAAGTGCTATTCCCCAAATATTCCCTACCGTATGAAATGAAATCTTTAATTTTGTTTTTAAGTCCATATGAAAAGTAGTTTTGAATTGCTATTTCATTTTCAGCATTTGATTTGAAGTTTTCAATCATTCTTAGCACAATTTTTTTTTGATCAAGTTTTGTAGAGAGATAATCAATACCAACTCCATGCCAACTATAAGATAACATGTCGAGGAGAATATTTTCCGGATAGCCTAGTTCGAGTTTACGCATAAAAAACCAAGTGTAAAGAGCATAGGTTGATGTTTGAAATTGGCGACCCGGTAAAACTAATAATGCTTTTTTAAAGTTTACATCGCTAACTTTATCGTAACACCATTTTTTAATTTTCTCTACATACTTTTTATCTAATTCATAATCTTCGTTGTACTCAAACCTATTGTATACCTCAGAAACAAAAAGATAGTCAAAATCAGCCTTTTCGTAATCTTTAGATATGCTACTAATACTTGCTTCTTTTTTCTGACTATAAATCCTAATTATATTTAATGCTTTATTCGCATAAATAGGAGTATCCCAATTCTTTAACTCAATTTGATGTATTTCTTCTTCTGTGAAAGATAACTTTTGTTCTTTTTCAAATACAAAACTAATTTCATTGAAGAATTTGTCCCTACTAAAGAACATCTCCAAATCCCTTTCGCTCTGCGTTTTTCTCTGACCCTCCCAATCGATAGTTTTAGGAAATTCGAAATTTGTTTCCTTTTTTAATCTATCATCTAAATACATTTTTATTTCTGCACTCTTACCACCAAGAAAATTTCTAAAAACTCCCACATCAAAATTGAAACTCTCGCTAGAAGAATATTCCTTAACCACATAGTCGATACATTCTTTATTTGCTAAAAATGTTAGGACATTGTATTTGATACCCGCATCACTTTTTTCTTCAATTACTTTTTTAAATGCCTTTAATTCTGTCCCCGATTCTTCAAAACATCTAATAAATTCTTTTGTGTATTCCAAAAAATATTGCTTTCCTAAAGCCATCAATAATTGAAAACTTAAATCAAAAATCTTTTCGTTTTGTTTTAAAACGTGTACGCTAATACTTTTTGCAAACTGGTTCGCTGTTCTTCTTAATGATACTTCTGATAAGTCACGTGGATTTATAATAAAATACTCTAATAATTTAATAATAGATTGCTCGGCTTCAATTAGTTCTAACCCTTTTTCTAAATAGTAACTTTCATCAATTAATGTTGATTCCTTTCCTTCCTTATAATTTGTTCTAATGTATTGCACTCCATTCAGAAGAAAGTCCACAAATTCATCAGCAGTTTTACTCTCTTGTATTAAATTATAAATACAAGATCTAATGTGAGCATTTGAGTATTCTTTAATTGATTTTATGATTTGATTTATAGTATCACTATCATGAAACTCTAAGTTGTTCAAAGCATTAATTGATTTAGTAACCAAATTTTCAGCTTTATGTTCAGAAATCAACTTTAATAATAAATGTTTAATTTGTTCTCGCTTTTCATATTCTAGATTTTCTAAAAAACCAAACATCATAATAGCATTAGCTCTTACAATATTATCTTGATCCGTTTCTGCTTCTTTAATTAAAAATTTAATAGTCAGCTCATCGGATGCCATCTTACCCAATTCCCTTAAATCATATTTATCTGTATCAATCCATATTTTTCTTAGTTTATATGAGTTGAATATCTTTACAAATATTTCATGCCTAAGTTCAATTGGTATTCTATCTTTCTCAAATTTTACTAGCATTTCGGGCTGTGTCTTATACAACCAATTTAATAAATCATCCTTTGGGTATAATGTTGAAAGAAATGAAAGTGTATTAGTCCAAGAAGGTATAACCATATTATGATTAGGCCCAAAGGTTATAAATTCTTTAATAATTTCTAAATCGTTATCCGCAAGTAGTTTTGCCGCTAGAAATTCTTGAAAATTATTGTGTTGAAATCTCCAATAGCTTTCCTGTGCGTCATATTCAAATAAGCCCGTATACTCAAGTAACGCTTTTTCATCTGATCGCACTAATTTTTCAATCTCAGATTCAACAATGTAATTTCTTCCAAGCATCTCCATTGTGATGGCTATTTTACTCAAAACATTCAGAATTTTCCCCCGATCTTTTTCAAGATCTATTGTTGTTTTATAATGATTAACATCCTCTGAAATTTTCAATTCAATAAATTTTTGAAATAGATTACTTTTATTACTAGGTAATTCATTATTCTCTTTAAATATTTTTAGAACTTGTATATAGATAAAATGGAATTCTGATTAATTCAAATAAGTTTTTCCTAATTACCTCTTGAAGAAATTTATCTTTAATCACTTTCAATCTCATTTATAAATTTTTCTATAGCTTCGGTGTCCAAATTCATAAGATAATATGGTTCAAAGCTGCTAAGCTCATTATTATAAGCATTCTTTCGACTTGTAATTACTATTTTAACATTTGGACGTTGTTCTTCGAAAAATAGAATTTTCCTAATAAGGGTCATTTTATTTTTACTTTCAACCTCATCAAATCCATCAAGAAGTAAAAGTAAATTTTCATCTTTTAATTTCTCATACGGTTCTGTAATAAATTCTATAATATCTTGATCTACATAGTTTCTTAATTTAATTTTAATAGGGAGCAAACCCCCATCGTTATTTGAAAAGTAATGAGCTATATAATCTATTTCTTCGGATTTTCCTGTTCCTGCATCACCCAAGATGATTATTCGATTTTCTTTTTTCACCAATTCCAAAGAGCTGATCTTCAATACCATAGCTGTAATCGAATTAAATTTCTGATAATCCTCCGCTTTCACAAAGCATCTTTCAATGTGGTTTGGATTTAACTCATAGCTTGTAAATTTTTCACCGGAGGTTATCTGAACAGGTTCTTTAAAATCATATAAAAAGCCTTGTAGTTCTTTATAGAAAAAATGTAGAAAACTATCCTCATTAAATTCCGCATATAGTCCTTCTTTTTGTATTTGTTTCTTAAATCTCAAGATCTCAGTCATTTGTAATAAATCTTCTTCAGTTTTTGGCATCTCAAATGGGTCTTGTTTGAAATATACTTTAACTTTCTTGGGCCTTTGTTTCTCCTTATAATTATTTAGTGCTATTTCATATTCTTCTTCAGTCGGAGTCTTCCCATTTGTCTGTTTTTCACCGAACTTTTTCCACAAAATTCCAATAAATATGTCGTATTCTTGATCTTCAAATTCTAGATTTATAATATCTTGTGCTCTCCCACCCGTTATAATTGGACTTACATTTTTTTTCCAATGTACTACCTCAAATACAATGTTTTCGTTTTTACTAAATGTTGGATTAAAATTTGAACAACATTTCTCGATTAAATCCTTAATGTTTTCTACGTCTGCAGGGCAGGAGATCAAAATTTTTATTTGCTTAATAGTTTTGCTCATTATGTCATAAAATAAAATTAAGGTTTGGCTAATTTTTGGTTTTTTTTGAGCCACTTCGTGTTTTTACAAACATTATAAATCAAACTTACTCACATCAAATCATTTCCTCAACAATCAATTTATAACAATCTACCCCCAACGCCCCTCAACTTTCTCCCGTAATACCACTTTACCGGGAACTTTGTTAAATTAAAAACGCCAAATAAGTACAAATACATTATTAATAAAACAGGCAGGAGAATGAATAAACTAATTAATTTTACAACAGTTCTTTTTCTTTTAACATCATTAAAACTTTTTGCACAGGACTTACCGGAAAGTTTGTTAGTCAGCAAAACAGATTCTCTGCTTGAAGATTTAGTCGCACTGCAGAAAAAGGTAAGCGACATACACCCGTGTCTTAATGAACATCAACCCATTGCAGTTGCATATAAGGACAGTCTGCTGATATTTGATTTTGTTACCCGGGGAACCTACGGACTGGTTAAAAGAACAGCGCAGCCGTTTCCAATTCCGCAAGGGATGCAAGCATCATTTCCTCTTTCGGTTTACGAGAACAAGGCAACGTGTGTAATTACTCCAACCACGCTGGAAAAGTCATCCGGTTTTGCAACCATCCTGCACGAGTTTATCCATTGCTGTCAGTATAACAGCGTTGAGATGCAGCTAAAGCAGGAGCTTGATATTTATAAAAACGCGATGAAAGAGAACGATTACTCGTGGGAGATAACACATCCTTTCCCGTATGATGATTCGGTTTTTATTAATTATTATGACAGATACAAGCAAGCGTTAAAATCAAGCGACCTTAAAGCTACAAAGCAGCTTCGTGCAGAAATTAAAGAATACCTTGACCCGGGCGATTATGAATATATGTTGTGGGAGGAATGGAAAGAAGGTCTTGCACGTTATGTTGAAAATAAAATAAGGCAGAGGATGGGAATTGATGTGAACAATTACGGCAGCGAAGAACCTTATGACAGGGTTGCTTTCTACTACAGCGGCGAACTACTGATAACCCAACTTGCCAAAACAGATCCGCAATTACCAGATGATATGGAAGGGTTATATCGGGCAATGGAAAATTTTTAATGCGAATTAATTATCTTCGAATAACTTCTGTAGAGACGTCCCGTCGGGACGTCTCAAGAGAGAAAGAGACGGATCACCGATCCGTCTCTACACAAATATTTTGGTATGAGTTTATACAAAAACAAATTCCGTGTTGAATCATCAAGGTTAAAGGATTGGGACTATTCAATTCCGTGGTGGTATTATGTAACGATTTGCACAAAGGATATGAAATGTTGGTTTGGAGAAATTAAAAAAGGAAAAATATTTCAAAGTGATTTGGGTAAAATTGCAGAGCACATATGGAAGGAAATACCGAAACATTATGTGGCGGTTGAACTTGATTATTATGTTATTATGCCAAATCATATTCACGGTATAATTATAATTAATGATGTAGAGACGGGGCATGCCCCGTCTCTACAAATAAAACAACCAACCCTGGGCAATGTCATTGGAAGTTTTAAATCTGCTGTAACTAAGTGGGCACGGCAAAATGGTTATTCATATTTTAAATGGCAACCACGTTTTTACGATCACATCATAAAAAATGAAAATGATTTACGAAGGATAAGGACATACATTCAGCATAATCCGCTTCACCCCGTGAGATAAATGGAGTATGAAATGAAACATTATTATATATATGTTCTTCAATCAGAATTCGACAAGAACTTTTATACTGGTTACACCCATAATATCCAAGAAAGAATTCAAAAACATAATTTGGGCAAAGTTGCATCAACCAAAAATAGATTGCCTATGAAACTTATCTACTGGGAAGGATGTCTTAATCGTAAAGATGCTTTATCAAGAGAAAAGTATTTAAAGACCGGATGGGGGAAGAGATTTATTAAAAACAGGTTAAAAAATTATCTCACGGGGTAAAATGGGAGATTGATGAATATTATCAACACCTATAGACGTTTATTCGATCGTACTTGTGCAGAAGAATATTTCCGTTTGTTTCTTGAGAAGCAGGAGAAAGATTAGTCCCTAATCGCAAAATCCACAACTGCATCTGCGTGTATCTCTAATGTATTAAACAAAGGCAGCTTAACATCTTTTTGTTTTACCAAAAGAGGGATTTCCGTGCAGCCCAAAACAATTCCCTCTGCGCCTTTTGTTTCAAGCTCATTAATTATGGAAATAAATTCCTCTCTCGTTTCATCAGTAAATCTATCGTGAAGCATTTCATTTATAATTTTATCGTGTATGTAATCACGAACCGGTTTTTCGGGCGTGAGAGTTTCAATCCCTGAATTTTTTAATCGCTTTGAATAAAAATCCATTTCCATTGTAAACCGTGTGCCGAGCAAGCCGACTTTTGTAAATCCTTTTTGCTTTATTACTTCTGCTGTTGCATCAGCAATATGTACAATTGGCAGGTCAACGTCAGATTCAAGCCTATCAACAAACCTATGCAGAGTATTTGCGCAAAGAACAATAAAATCTGCATTGGCATTTTGTAAAGTTTGTGCTGCTTGAAGAACCATCGGATAAACACCTTCAATGTTATCCTGCTTTACGAGCTTATTAATTTCTTCATAGTTAAAAGAGTAGATCAGGCAGTGTGCAGAATTGAGTGCGCCAAGTTTTATATTAATTCCCTGGTTTATAAGTCTGTAATATTCAAGTGTGGAAACCCAGCCGGTTCCTCCGATAAGCCCTATTTTTTTCATTATAGTAATGCCCGTAATTTTATTAATCTAAATTTAACCACATCAAGAATTCATCTCAATAATTATTTAATAAAAAATCCCTGCTAACCAGTCTGCAGATGCAGTCTATTATTAGCAGGGAATAAATAAAAGAATTTTTATTTAATAATTACTTTAACAAGATCATTTTTTTTGTGTCTACAAAATTACCAGCCTGAATTTTATAGAAATATATTCCACTAGGGAAATCATTAGCAGAAAATTCAACCTCATAAACTCCCGGTTCTTTCGTTTCATTAACAAGCGTTTTAACTTCTTCACCCAGCCCATTAAACACACTTAACCTGACTTCCGCGTTTTGGGGAACCGTGTATTGTATGGTTGTTGAAGGATTGAAAGGATTGGGAAAATTCTGTGCAAGTGAATAATCGTTCAAACCATTTAGTTCATCATCAACAGATGTAGTGCCAGTATATTTTGCTATTCTGCCGAGGTCACCAGTTATCCAACCATTATTTATATCAAAAAAGAAAATGCTGAAAATCGCATTGCTTCCCTGCGGATCACCGAATGGAGTTGTTTGGGTTGCCCAGGTTGAACCACCATCAGATGTAAATGCTAAATAAGGTGTTTGGTCATTATCATTCATCTTTGATGGTATCCAGACGTTGTTTGCGTCCAGAGGAAAAATCGTTTTACAACTTTGCAAAGGATTTATGCCTGAGTTCGTAACAAAGGTCCAGTCCGCACCGCTGTTAGTTGTTTTAATAACCTTGCCATTTGTTCCAACAACCCATCCGTGATTTAAATCTGAAAATCTTATAGCATTATATTGTCCCGTAGAATTATCAGAGAATTGTTCTGTCCAGCTGTTGCTGCCATCAGTTGTTCGGTAAATTATAAATGGAGGTTCACTCCCGCTTTGTCCCGAGCCGGTATAAAACCATCCGTTATTAACATCGGTAAACCAGAATAATCCAATACCGGAGAACGGGCTCCAGCTATCACCACCGTCAGTGGTTTTGAGAAATGAGGCCGACCCACTGGTAAAGTTATATATAAGTGCACGGCCATTGTTGATATCAACAAACTGCAGCTGAATTCCGCAATCACCACTCACATTAGATAAGGTAACTTTACTCCAGTTTGCACCGCCGTTCGTGGTTTTATAAATAACTGCTCCTTTGCCATCGTCAATTGAGCCGATTGTACAAATATTCCAGCCGTGTGTTGTTCCAACCCAGGACATAGAGACCGAAGGATCTGAAAAACACTCAACAGTATCTGACGGAAACGGGTCCACAAATAGCCAGTTAGTGCCGCTATCAGTTGTATGAAGGAATCCGCCTTTGCCACAAGATATCCATCCTTCTAAGTCACTAACAAAATGTACTTTCCCAACCATTGCTTCTTCACCAAATCCAAGCGGGTTGGTTTGTTCAACCCAGCCTGTTTGAGCAAAAGCTAAGCTAAGGAAAGAAAGAGACAACAGAATCAAGTTTAACCGTAAGTAATTTTTCATTTGTTCACTCCTGTTTTTATATTGTTTTAGAATTGGTCAATTACTTTTTAAAGTGACATCACATTAAAAAACACCGACCGCTGTAAATTTTTCCTTGAAGAATATCAATGATTACTATCCGGAAAACACGATCGATATTCCTTACTTATAACAGACAGACATCTGCTCAATTATGAATACTAATAACTAAATGTTCTTCCGCATAAGGTTCCCGCAGTGGAAGTGAATGTCTGGTTAATCGCAACTTCACAGAAACCGTTTACATTTGTTATCCAGTCATCCTTACCCACTTTTCCGGAATAACCAAGCTCCTGTGATGCAAAAGTAATTGCCCTGTATGTATCTGAAAAAGTTCCGTCAGCAGTAACTGAACCGGTGAAAGTAATATTATATGTTTCTTTTATTCCTTTGCAGTTAGTAAACTGCATTAAAAGATGCATTGTGTTAATACCGTTACTGGCAACCTCAGTTGTTCCGGTTACGTGTACCGTTCCGCCCTGTGGTCCGGCAACAGTAAAGTCTTTCGAACCTTCTGGCTGCCCGGCAATATTCTGGTTCCAGATAAACCAGAACACATCAACAAACCCGTAAGCTATGTGTTCATCCTGGCATGCCTGGTCACAAACCGGGGCGGGTGTTTCAGTAGGTGTTTCTTCCTCGGTACAATTAATTAATGTAAAGCCAAGAACAATGGATAAAATCCAAAAGATATTTATTCTTTTCATAGTTGTTCCTTTAAAGAAATGTGAATGAGTAGTTTTGATTATAAAAGTTGGATAGAGGAAAGAGCTGCTTTCTTCTGTATAAAAAGTTCATGTCAATTCTGCTGTTGATCACTTACCCCTCTGTAAGCAGTTGATAAAACAAAGTTATTTTTTTATTTAAAATTTGTTAACCGCATTAGCATTATCAATAAGAATGCCGCACAAATTGTTTGTCAATTGTGAAATAAATAATGACAGGAACCTGTGTTAAATGACGAATTGAAAAGCTTGTTTCGCCCGTATCATACCCAGAAGAGTTTGTTTTTATGACCAGATTACCTGAGAAGCAGGTATAAACTACGTAGTTATATTATTGTTACTTGAACACCTCATGTTTGGCTCTTCACATTAAAACACCTGAATATTTTGTAAAAAGTTAGGGAATAATTTTTTGTTTTAATTAAAATAATCCGTCTCCCCCGGGCAAGTAAACACAGATTCCGGTTCAGAGTTTACCCTGATGTAAATCAGGTCCTGAATGACATCTACAAGCTCGGGATAACAATGACTTCGAAACAATATGCAGATCCTGAAACAAGCCTGTCTGCCGACAGGCAAGTTCAGGATGACAAATGTAATGTTATTTTAAAAGCATCATCTTTTTGGTTTCGGTAAAACCAGTGTTGCTATGAAGACGATAAAAATATACACCGCTGGCAAGCGCCGCTCCGTTGAATGGTACAGCGTAAGTTCCTCTGTCCATAAATCCATCTACTAATGTTTTCACTTCCTGCCCAAGTATATTATAAACTATAAGCGATACTTTGCCTGAAGCTGGCAGTTGGAATTTAATTGTTGATTCTGGATTGAACGGGTTCGGGTAGTTCTGGTAAAGCACAAACTTATCCGGTACCGAATTGTGTTCTGTTTCAACACCGGTTATTGTTCCGTAACCTACAGCCGGCACCCAGCCCACATTATTATTTTCGTGAACTTCATTTGTAACAGCATTCTCCTGGTCTAGCACTGCGTAAATTCTTAAGCTGTCCAAATTCTGGCTTATGGGTATTGCCCATGGAACCTCAACAACCCTGTAACCGCGAGCAGCAATAATTGTATCAACAGTTGTTTCGCCTATCATTGTTCCGCCGCTGTTCGGATCACCCTTATAAAACTTTACTGTGAATGGAGTACTTACAGCCGATAGTCCAAAGTTGCGGATCTTGGCAACGACCATAACAGTATCTCCGCCTTTAGGATCGATCTTTGACAATATCAAATCTCTTGTTCGGTAACGGTAAGTAGTATCGTTCCCCGGCAACGGAAAACCTTTTTCAGGATCATATCTCCAGGGCAGACTAAATGCAAGATCAGTTTTGCCTCCGTAATTATTTTGCCAGAATGAATTTCCTCCTGTTGCCAGCTGGGTTACTTTATAATCAAGTGCGAGCGCTCCGTAGGATGTCCAGTATGAGTAAGGTTTAACATAATATGTTCCGCTTGTACCAAATTGTGTATCAAGGTGTCCGAGATCTCCTCTTACTTCCAGCGATTGCTGTACTTTGACAGTCTGCGTAAATATCTCACCATAATTATAGTGACCGTTTACTTCTATATCCAGACCGGCTTCAATCCCGAAGATATTAACTTTCGGACTAAGTGTAGCGCCAACCTCAAGCCCGGCATCCCAGCTTGTTTCCACTCCGTGTTCCTGGAATGATTGCATCAGCACGGAAACGAAACTATTTCCTGTTGCACCAATTGTTTGTTCGGGGAAGTCCACAATAACACGCGAGGTATCGTAAGTATTTGTTGATCTGTATGAAAGTACATTCCCTGTTTCGTGGTCGGGTCTAAATTGGTTGCCGAGTAAGTCATCATCTTTTAGTTCAATCCAGATTGGTCGGGGGTTACCGGGAATTGTAACCATAAAATATCCGATCGGAATTGGGTCCTGCCCATTATAAACAGGATATTCGTAAATATCTAAATCGAATACATTTGAATATATCCAATCATCCCCGGCTGCTACTCTGCCGGTAGTAATTGTAATCGAGGATCCCGAAGTTTGCTTTCCGCTAAACTTATCGCCGTATGTTGCTTTTACTTTTTCTTTTAAGAATCCATAAGAAGCAGTTACTGTTGCATCTCCTCCCCAGTCTTCATGATATTCTGTTGTAATTGTTGTATCGGTAGTTGTTGATTGAATGTATGAAGAAGTAAAACCACAACCTTGATTTGGGTAGCATCCTGAAAGATCGTATGTGGTTCCGTTTATAATATCATAATGAATCGGGGGGGTATACAAAACAACTTCGGGCTGCATTACACCGCTTCTGTGATAATGCACAGGGTCACCAAGTCTTACTCTGTCACCGTCAAAATCTCCTAAAGCAATTGCATAATGCCTTTGGTTGAAGTTAGCCAGATATAGGTTCTTCATTATTTCTCCTGGCTTTTAAGGTATAGTTGGTTAGCGTTGTATCTACGCTATAAACAGATATTTCAAAATGCTGAAGTCCTCCCGGCTCGCTATCTCTGAAACTTTTTGCAACAACAATTTCCGCACTGCGGTCAAGGTCCATATCACCAACGGCAACAAAAGCATCGCTGTCAAGATTGTAAGTTTGAACTCCGACAGTTTGCTGGGATTGATACGTTGGGTTTAGATCACTATCTACAGAGTATAAAAAGATTCTTCCACCTGAGACCATTACCAGCTCATCATGATTATCTTTGTCAAAATCTCCGGCTCCAATATTAAATGGTTCCATTTCATTCGGACCAACCAGATTATCCTCTACTCTTTTTGAATCATCGACGATTATAGAATCGAGATTGTCTTTTATATCGAGAAGGTAAACGTATGTGTCGTTTCCTGATTGCTCTCCCTGGAAGAATGAGAAGCCATAAGCAATTTCCATTTCAGCATCATTGTCAAAAGAACCAGCTATACCATCAATATCTACTTCAGATACATAATATGATGGTTCATCAAATACCTGCTTCGAAGATCTTCTTACAAAATTTCCCCCGCTGTCTATAGAATAAATAGTTATCCAGAGTCCCCAGTTTCCCGGGCTAACCTGCTTTAAGAAAAGTAAAGCAATATCATCGTATCCATCACTATTAAAATCTCCGGTTACGATATCAAAATTATTCAGATATAAACTGGATTGAAAAGATGGTTCGTCATTAATATTTCCCCGAAGTTGCGGGACAAGGCTTCCCTCGTTAAAAGAACCTATTTGCAGATGTATTGTTGTATCCTGACCCTGGAATCCAACTACAAATTCTTCCTGTGCGTTCCCGAAAAAGTTTCCGGTTGCAACATGTATTTTGTTTTTCTGGTAAGTCGCCAGTCCGTTAAGAGTTAGCTCGTTAGTGTTTGTCCAGGATAATGTTGCCGAATCAATTTCAGGAACGGAGACGCGCACAATATTATCTGCAGTTTCCCAGGCAGCTACTAAATTTTTGTATTCTCCGTCAAGAAAATTTCCTGGAGCAACAGCAAGATTTTTATTCCCGGTAACGGATGAATCTATTTGTAATGGTTTTCTTACGAGTGTAGAATCGGTACCGCCGGGATTTGTTAAGTCAAGGTCGTAAATTCTTTGATAGCAAAATTGATTATTTGAATTTTCTCCCTGACTCCATATCATAATTAATTCATTTGAATTAACAAGATCTTTCACCTGGTTCAACCTGTCCTGATACCCCGATTGGGCTTGAGTAGATAAGTTGACTGCAATAACTGCTGCCAAAATAACCAGGCACAGTGATCTAATCTTTTCCATAAAACCTCCATAGTGTTGAAATGCTCAAATCAGTCGGGAAAGAGAAAACGCTGGCTGCTTATTGAGTGTATTTCAACTTAATTAATAAATGTTCTAAAAACAATCCTTTTGTATATTATTAAACGCAGTAAAAAAGAACAAAAGTGATAACAGGAAATAAATTTTATTTTTCAACCTGTAAGAGAGGATTATTTTGTAAAAAGTTTATGGGGCGAGAGGTACAAGGTAAGAATTAAGAGATAAGGAGAGATTCCTCATTTTGTTCAGAGTGATGTTGCGGATTCAAGTTTTTAATTTTTTTCCTATCCAGAGACAACCAAGGCCCAGCAATAAAAACACAATTGTTAAAAGCAGAAATGTTTCTGCGTCAGCGAACATAAGTCCTGCACCATGTTGTGCTCTTTCTATATAAGCGTTTACTGTATTCAACGCCCCAATTAAAGCTGCACAAATAAATAAAAACCCAAATATTTTTAAAAATAAAGAAAATGTTTTTTTCATTGTTTATTGTTTTAACAAACTTAATTCCACCGGAAATATACATCAACGATTATTTTTTAATCTTTCTAGTCAGTAATATTAAATTCAACAGAAGGAGTTCCCCAGGTTTCCGGATCGTTATAAAGGCCATGCTTATAATTAATGATCTCCAGTTTCTCAGGAACTATCTTGATAAGAATATACTGTTCCTCTTTATTTTTATAAAAATTATCCCAGACATCTTTCCACAGAACCGCTTTTTTCTCCGGGTCGTCTACCAGAACAGCATTACCGATAATTGATACATAGCCCGCGCCTTTATTATTAGAATAGTAAAGAGTTACCCTGGGGTTATTCCTGATTTCCCGCACCTTTCTGCTATGCCGGTTAGTTCCAAGCCAGACAACCATATTTTCATCCGGTTGAAACGGATCCATAATTCTTACATTAGGACTGCCGGTACTATCGGTTGTTATTAGTGCACAATAAGGGACAGTTTTAATATACGCCCGGGCAACTGATAAAAGAGTGTCCCGATCTATTGATGTAGAATTTATATCTTGAGCATAAACCCCTTTGGTTAAGAGTGCGATTAAAATGAAAAGAGATTTAAAGAATAAAGAACCAGAAATATTAAATGTATGTTTCATTAACACCTCTTGATAATAAAATTTTAAATATTGTCTAAACTTTTTCCAAATAATTAATAATATAATCAAATCTCCGATAGTTTCGCCAAGTTGTTTCATGTTTCGTCAAGCCTGTTTTACCTTGGGTTATCAAGACAATAAAAATTTCTTATTTGTTAACTGTACTCATCAATAAGGCAAGATATCTCGTTCCTGCTGCTGCACCAACCGGGGCTGTAGCATTGATTTTTTGCAGAACATCTTTACTTAAATTAATATCAAGTGCTTTAATATTCTGATATTACTTAAATGTTACTATTCAACATTGCTACAGATCTCAAATTCTGTATATTGTGAACAATAAAATCATAAGGAGTTAAAACAAATTTTTCGATTGAACAAATTAAAATTTATTCTGTTCTTTTTCTCCAGCTTATTCTTTGACTATTTCCCCTTTTCCTATTAAACAGTTCCCTCATATCTATAGTTGATTTGAGAAAAAATATTTTTATTTTCACTCTATCTACGGATAAAAAATCTTGTCAAAAATTTTGTTAACCATTTTTCGGAGGCTCATAATGCAAAAATATTATTTATCTCTACTTGCCATACTTATCCTGCCGTTATTAGTTTTCGGTCAGGACAAGATGGGTCAGACAGATCAGATCTCAATGGAAACAAAGTATAAAATGGGTTATAACGAAGTGCTGAAAGCTTTAACCACCGGCAAGACCGATGTGCTGGATAAATATATAGCTACCGACTTTGTTGAACATGATCCCGGTCCAACGATGTCAAATAAAACCGGTCTCGCACGGGTCAAGGAAGACTTCGCTGCTTATCATAAAGCTTTCCCCGATATGAAAGCAACGGTACACGCAATGGCTGTTTCCGGTGATTATCTTTTTGCTTACTTAACATTTACAGGCACCACTTCCGAACCTTTTATGGGAATGCCGGCTAATCATAAAATGACAATGAACTCAGTAGACCTTATCCGTTTTAAGGGAGATAAAGCTGCTGAACATTGGGGCTTCACTTCCAATGAAGATATGATGAAAATGATGCAGCAGGAGAAGCAAATGGGTCATGATAATATGATGAACCAGGGAACTGATAAGAAATAAAATTATCAACAAGGATGTCACGGCCGAACCGTGACATCCATATTTGTGCATGTTTTATATTTAAAGCTTATTTTGGTGTATGACATCGATAAAAGATTATTTCCTTATCGGAAATTTTCACACTGCTGCACTTGTCTCCAAGCAAGGTTCAATAGACTGGCTTTGTCTCCCTCGGTTTGATTCAGAAAGTATTTTTGCTGCAACTCTTGATAAAAACGGCGGAAATTTTTCTATTAAGAATGAAGGCTACAAAATTGAATCTAAATATTCTGGGGCCACAGCAATTGTAGAACATCACTTTGTTAAAGATGATGATGAATTTGTTGTAAAGGATTTTATGCTTCCTGGTCCCACTGAAGAATGTTCAAATCATTTTCTCGTAAGAAGGTTATGTTGTGTTAAGGGAGCTAACACGATAGAGCTTACTTTTAATCCACGTCCCGGTTATGCTAAAAGAGATGCGGATATTCACAAAGAAAACGGGGATCTCGCTTTGTATAACAATAATGACAGAGTAATCTTGTTCCTTCCCAAAGAGATGACGAAGAAAGAAACTGAGAACGGGTATGATCTTTCAATCCGCTTATCCGAAGGTGAGGAAAAAGAAATAGTGATGGAATACATTTGTGAAGGACAGAAGTCCACATACGTTAAACAAAACCTCGCAGATGAAACTTATAATTTCTGGCGGGAATGGATAAATGATAAAAAGTTTGGTGAAATCAGGAAAGAAGAAATGATACGATCAACAATCACACTTAAACTATTGCAGTATTATCCTACCGGAGCAATTGTTGCGGCACCAACTACTTCACTTCCGTGCGAGATTGGTGGAGTGAGGAACTGGGATTATCGCTTTACCTGGATACGCGATGCAACATTTACACTTTATGCCTTCTATGTTACAAACTGCATTGATGAAGCAAACCGTTTTTTTGATTTTGTAAGATTTATTGCGAAAGATGTCAGCCAAAATGATTTTCACCTTAAGCTAATGTATACAATTGATGGGAAAGAATCTTTCGAAGAAACTTATCCTGAACATTTATCAGGATATGAAAACAGCAAACCAGTACGGTTGGGAAACAATGCAACAGATCAATTCCAGCTCGATGTTTATGGAACACTGATAGATGCGCACTATTTTATGTCGAAATCCGAAATTGAGATTGCCGAGCTTGACAAAGATCTTCTTGTTTATCTGGCAGATCAAATAAAAAACAGATGGAAGGATGAAGATCATGGAATCTGGGAAATGAGAGGAAAAGTCTTCCACTATACTTACAGTAAAGTTATGGCATGGGTTGGTGTCGACAGGATGATAAAGTTAGCCAATGAGATAGAACTTGAAGAAGAAAAAGTCGAAGAATATAAGGAGCTAAGGGATGAGATTTATAACTGGATATGGGATAATTGTTTTAATGAGAAACTTCAAAACTTTACGCAACATCCGGAGTCTGATGATATAGATGCTTCAAATATTTTTTTCGTGCTTGTTCAGTTTTTGGATAAAGAAGATGAAAAAACAAAAACCATAATTAATAATACTTGTAAAAAGCTGCTGGAGAACGAAGTTTTCGTTCATCGCTATCTAATGGATGATGGTCTTGATGGAAAGGATAATTCATTTGTGCTCTGTACTTTCTGGCTTATATCAGCCTGGGCAATAATTGAAGACACGGATAAAGCACTAGATCTGTATAACAAATTCAGAAAGTATGTTGATGAGAGTGGTTTGATGTCCGAACAGATGAAAGCGGATAGTGGTGGGTACCGCGGCAATTTTCCGCAAGGGTTTTCACATCTTGGAGATGTAATGAGCATTCATTATCTCAATAAGTATATCTCACGGAAGAAAGAAAAGGAAAGTATATAATAATCTCTATTTTACTCTTCTGCAGTGAATCTTGGTAACCTCTACCCAGGATTTCCCATCATCAAAGGTCCACTCCTGTTTCCAGTCAAATTCATTTTCTGAAATATTAAAAAAAGTATTCTTTATATGACGTCCGCTTGCATTAGTACCATCCATTATAACAGCTCCATTCTCGTTTATTGCGGTGAAGGTCGCGAGTCTCCTGTTGGTTTTTTCAATCCACGCCATATGCCACTGTTTTTCTTCTTGGTTATAAATACGAATATTTGTTCCAACGATTCTTTCCTTGCCGGACGAATCTATTGCTATCCAGTCATCCTGGATTGCATTACCATCGAGAATGTAATACCATTTCCATTTTGAGTACCTTTTTAGATTTTTCTAGGTACCATCTCGATTAATAAACGTTTGTTCTGCTTCCCACGTCCCGCTTAACTGACCGAGTAATTTTGACCCCACAGGCGCTTCCGGACTAAGTTTATTTTTTGGCGAGTTGTTTAAATCGTCTTTTTTTGTTGACGTGTTGCAAGAAGCTAACACGGTCATTAATAATATTACCAGAGTGTAGATTGATAATTTCTTTTTGGAAAACATAAATACTCCAATGGTTTTACTGTTAAGATAAAATTAGTTATCAGGTATTTTGGCAACAACAATCAATAAATTAATGAATTATAAAGAGGTCGAAAGGAGAATATTGCAGATCAACTGTTCAACAAACTAAATAAATGAGTTTACGCTTCGACAATCTGATAACCGAACATGCAAAACTTTTGTTCTGGAGATTTAATTTACCTTCTCTGTTTCGCTTACCTTTTCAAGATCAACGATGGTTTCACCCGTCTCATCTGTTGAGTATGCACGAACAAATTTTACATCCCAGTCAATTTCATTGAATTTATACGATGACCTTGCAATTACGTTTTGAGAAAAACTGTCATCAAATCCCTTGATCATTATCAAAACTTCTGCTTCAAGATTTGCCAGATCTTTAGCATTCTTTCCGAATAAAGGACTGTCTTCATCTATTGGATGAACAACTGTCCACGGAAGCGGGAAGAAGTGAATAAAATTTATCTGCAGTTTGAGTGGGAAATATTTTCTTGTAAACCTGCTATCAATCTTATCAAGAAATGTCATCATTGCATTTGCTTCCATTTCCATCAGGATATTATCCCGCGAGTTGGCGACACGGAACATCAGCGCTTTACCTTTCTGGAATGGAGCGATGATCGCTCTATTACTAAAAATAATTTTTGCGGATGGTTTTGAAAATCTTCCGTAAAGTAGGCCGGTTGCAAGTGCAAAACTCAGGATTCCTGTCATTGATTCAAGTGAAGAAATAATATTTGAAAAAAGTCCCGTTGGATGTATTCCACCGTAACCAACTGTCGCAAAAGTTTGCACACTAAAGAAAAAAGTATTCAGGAAAGATTGCACCCCATCACTTGAAGACGCATTTGAAAGATTCTCAATTCCTGCAAACTGGTAGAGAAGAGCAAAAATTAAATTGGTTACGATAAAACCCGCAAAGACGATTAATAAAAATTTTGTCCACGAAATATTTATTAAATAATGGAAAGCGTTTATCGAAGAAAGTCCACCACCTGTTCTTTTAATATTGAAAGAGCCGTCTTTATTAATAATGCGTTTAGTGTGCTTAAAATATTTTTCCCCAAGCCCCGGATCCTGTGCTTGTTTAAACATAACTTCTCTCTTTAAGTTTTTAATTTTTATGGTGGGAATATATTAAATATTCAGAATGTCAATATTGTTCTGTAACATCCTCAATGTTTGTAGAAATTGAATTCAGTTTTTCTCTGTATATATCAGCCTGATTTGCCTTCCCCCAAAGTTCGTAATTCTTAATCAGCCTTTTTAATGCAGTGATGGTCATCCTATCTTCTTTTCCTCTTTTATCCAGCAGATTGTTATAAGCCGGAAGTAATAGTTTTTCAGCCTGCTTCGTATTTACCTTCCCTCAAATAACATTTGCCCAGCATACTTTCAGCATAAGAAATATTCCAGTGGTCTGCAGGAAGTTTTTTCCGATATGCTTCAAGTCCACGATTGATTTTTTCTTCAGCTTCTTCAAAATTGTTAGTTTCAATTAATGCATTTCCCAACCCAAGAAAAGCATTTGCAGTATGTGGATGATCTTCCCCAAGCATTTTAATCCTTAGGGCAAGAGATTTTCTATATTGCTCAACCGCTTCTTTGTATCTCCCTTCGCTCGCTAATAAAGCAGCATAAATATTCAGACTCGTTACTACATTCGGATGGTTTTCTCCAAGCAGCTTAATTCTCATTGCAAGAGCATCTTTCAATAATGGCTCAGCCTTTGAATACTTACCCCAGCGGTTATACATAACACCAAGGTTGCTCATACTGGTTGCCACTTCTGGATGTTCATTACCATATATTTTTCTGTTAAGAGCCAGTGATTCTTTGTAAAGAATTTCTGCTTTAGAATAATCTCCTTTGTCACTTAGAATTCCTGCCAGATTGTTTAAATCAAGAGCAATATAAGGATGTTCTTCTCCCAGAAGTTTTTTATCTAGCTCAAGCACATCTGTGTATAATTTTTCGGCACTATTCAAGTCGCCCATCAATGCAGTATTGGATGCAATGTTATAAAGATCTGTAGAAATTGAAGGATGAATTTCACCATACAATTGCTTATCGATTTGCAGAGTTTCTTTGAACAGCTTTGATGCTTTTTCATATTCGCCCAGCTGTTGCAAAAGAAATGCAAGGTTGCCGATAGTTTCAGAATAAGATGGATGAACCTTTCCGTAGATTTTCTCTTTTATTTGTAATGATTCCTCCAGCAGTTCTTTTGCTTCATCAAGTTCTCCCATATCTTCCTTTAATAGACCCAGGTTGTTTATCGATTGTGCAACTTCCGGGCTCTTTGATGACAGTAACTTTTTACGGATCGATAATGATTCGTTTAATAACTTTTCGGATTGATCGTAATCTCCTTGTTCACGTAAGACCATTGCAAGGTCGTTCATACTTTCTGATGCTTCAAGACTCTCTTCTCCATAAATAGATTTTCTTTTTGTCAGCGCCTCACTAAATTTTTCAATTGCTGATTCATATTCTCCCAGCGCAAAATTTAAACTTGCTAAATCATTAAGACTTTTTACTGTTTCCGGGCTGTCATCCCCAAGTAATGAATCATTTATAAAATATGATTTTTGTAAGAGCAGTAGAGCATTATTATATAAACCTAAGCTCTTATAAACATTCCCTGTAACACCAAGCATGTTCGCAAGCACTTCGGGTTGATCAGATAATTCGTTCTCAATTCTTTTTACACCATTGTCGAGCAGTTCTCTTGCTGTTATGGTCTCGCCTTTTGATTGTTCAGGATCAGAAACCTGGAATATGCTCGCAAGAAATTCAGAAACATTTTTTGCTTTCTCTGCTTCCAGTTGTGCTTTATCTCTTTCTTCCGCAAGCTGGATTGTATAGAAAGTTGTAACAAGTGCAATTACTATTACAGCAATTGCTGTAATAACAACCCCAACTTTGTGCCTCTGAATAAATTTTCTTGTTCTGTAACCAGCAGTGCTTTTTCTCGCAGTTATTGGCAGACCGGTTAAATGATTATCAATATCAGTGATGAACTGAGCAATTGAGCTGTATCTTCTTTCGGGTTCTTTCCGGATTGCCATCAGACAAATGTTATCAAGATCACCCGAAATTCTCTTTTTGAGTTTTGGAATAGTTGTTTTTCTTTTTCGGGATATGAAATCCGGAGAAGTCTTTTGCTCGGTTCCTGCACCCGATGATGAAATTTTAGTAATCATTGTGCTGGGCTTTTGAGGCTCAGTCAGACAAATAATTCTTTCCATTTCAAGAGCAGAGGTAGAATGAACTTCATAGGGCGGACAACCTGTGAGCAGCTGGTAGAGAATTAATCCAAGTGAGTAAATATCTGTTGCCGTGCTAACAGGTTCTCCTCGTACCTGTTCGGGAGATGCATATTCGGGAGTCATCACCCGCATTCCCGTACGAGTTACGAACTTTTGATCTTCATCTTCTTCGAATACTTTAGCAATGCCGAAGTCAAGCAGTTTAACTGTTCCGTCTTCTTCAACAAGAATATTGCTTGGTTTAATATCTCTGTGAATAACAAGATTTTGATGTGCGTATAGAACCGCATCACAAACTTTCTTAAACAAATCAAGTCTTTGTTCAATGGTAAGATTATTTTCGTCGCAGTATTCTGTGATCGGCTTTCCCTCAACATATTCCATTGTGAAATATGGCAGACCCATTTCCGACATTCCGCCGTCGAGTAGTCTGGCAATATTTGGATGTTGAAGTCGTGCTAATATTTGTCTTTCTTCTTCGAACCTTGCAATAATTTCGCTAGAGTTCATTCCGGGCTTAACAATCTTGAGAGCAACCTTCTGTTCAAACTGTCCATCTGCTCTTTCGGCAAGATAAACCGAGCCCATCCCACCAGTGCCAATCTGTTTTATCGCTCGGTAATTTCCGAAAACTTTACCATCAAGAGTTGCATCATCGACCGGTATGTAATCTGCAACAGAACCTGAAAATATACTGTGTTGTTTTTCATCAGCTGAAAGCAAAGAAATTACTTCATTAAAAAGATCCGAATCATCCCCACATTCCTTTTTTAAAAAGTTTTCTCTTTCGGAAGAGTTAAGCTCTAGGGCTTTGTCAAAAAGTGATTGTATTTTTTCCCATCGTTGAGGGTTCATTGATTAAGTTCTAAAAATTTGGGTGTGTAGTTAAGTTTATAAGTCTTGTTTTAATTCCCTGCTTAACCAGGCTTTAGCTAATCGAAAATCTCTTCGAACAGTTGGCACCGAAACATTCAATATCTCTGCAATTTCTTCGTGATTCAATCCCACAAAAAACCAATGCTCGATTATTTTAGACTGTCTTTCATTAATCTGTTCAAGTTTTTTAAGCGCCTCATCCAGCGCAATCAGCTCTTCCGGTTTTGATTCACGCTTCATCTTATCATCAACAAAGGTTGCAAGAACCTGGTTTCCTCCACGCTTTTGAGCGATACGCGCGTTAGCGTAATTAATTAATATTCTTCTCATTGCCTGCGATGCAATCCCGAAAAAGTGCGCACGGTTCTGCCACGTAATTTTATCCTGGTCAATTAATTTAATATAAGCTTCGTGAACAAGGGCGGTAGCATTTAATGTATGGTCTCTTCGTTCACCCCGGAGATGCATATGTGCGAGCTGGTGCATTTCTTTATAAACAAGAGGCATCAGCATATCCACCGCCTGACGGTTGCCATTACTCAAATCAAATAGAAGTTGAGTTACCTGATTTTTTGAATCCTGACTCAATTTAGTCTTTCAAAAAATGAAAAAATCGAATAAAAAGCCATATATAATTTTTTTCTGAATCAGTTATCACTTTCCCCGAAGAATCCTGCGTTTAATTATAGAAAGCAAAGTAGTAAATCAATATAATTATTACAAATAAAAACACTTAGGAGAAAAAATGAACAGACTCAATCAATTTGCAAAAAGACTTCTTGTTATCCCGGTTATAATATTGTTAGCAATGAACTTTTCTGCCTGCTCTGAAGATCCGGTAACACCAGAACTTGAGAATGTTTCTGGTAAGTGGGAAGGCCCCATTGAACACCCGGGATATGATGGAGGAGCAATCACTCTCAATATCCTTGACAAAAATGGTAATTTATCTGGTTCTTTCACAATGCAACTTGTTAAGACCGGAAACCATAATCAGGTTACAAATTATGGCGGCTCAATCACAGGTGCAAAAGTAAGTGATAAAAATTACGTCTTGAATCTTGAGGGTTCAAATTTTACGTGGATATGTAACCTTAACCTGAATTCTAAAAATGTAACATTAAGTGGCAGTTGGGAATCATCTCAGACTTCTATATCTGGAACTCTGTCGACAACAAAACAATAGACCCAAACGAACGCTCACACAAAATGACAGCATTGTTTTTAGAAAGGCAATGCTGTTTTTTTATTATGGAAGAATTATTAAATAAAACTTTTTAATTCCTGTTTAATCTTTTCAAGAGGAGTTTTAAGTCCTCTTCCAATAAATAAATTTAGATTGTTTTCGTAGGGCATTGCATACTTTGATTTATGTATTCCTGCAAGAGTACATTCTTCAAGAGCATCGAGATGTTGTTCGGCAGTTCCGCCAAGAATTATCACCGTTGTCGCGTTTAATTTTTCCGGCCACCAGTACCAATAATTGTTATGCGGGCAGATAATTTTTGGGAGGTGATATTTTTTACCAAAATATTCCAGGGCTGCGGCCTCACCATAATTACTACAGTAAATTACTGTGTGTTTTTTATCTTCATCCGAAAGCGATTGATACACATTATCAACATCTTGTGCCAAACCTTTCCAGCCGAACATATCAGCATAAAACTGAGGTAGTTCCGCGAGTTGCTTTCCTTCGCTATTCGACGCTCCTAACGTTAAAATAGATTGGTAGCCAATAAAACTCTCAACCGGAAGCAGGGGACGCGCAAACGGAGCCAGTAATAAATTGATCACTACAACAGGCACAGCTAGTGCGTATTTAATTTTACTTTTTCTTGCGTTCCATTTCACAATTTGAACAGCACCGCCGGCAAACAGGATTTGAAAAGCTGGCGCAAGGTATTCAGCTTTGCTATGCCAATTAATAAAAAGTATGACAAATGTAGTAAGACAGATAAAACCTAAAGGTCTGAAAAGGCGGGAATTCCTATTGAAGAAATAAAAAATTATTCCTGGAATCCAGATAAGAATAGAAACCGGATTAAAAATCAAAATCATATCAAGGATTAATGATAAAGGCGTTAAGCCTCCGTACTTATGTTCGGCGGCATTTCTCATAAATTCAAGATGTGCAAAATCGTGTGTTAAATTCCAGATGATATATGGAGAAAAAATTAGCAGCGCAATCCCTGCTGCGATATATGGATATTTTGTTTTTAGTTCTTCCCTGAGCGGAGTAAAAAGGGTTCCAATTAAAATACCTGCAATTAACCATAACATACTTGTTTTGTTGAGCAATCCCAGCCCGATAACAATACCTAAAATATACCAGAGACTACTGTTTGATGATTCACAAATCTGAAGAAAAATGTAAGCAGCTAAAATCCAGAAAAAGAAATCAAATACATTCATTGAATAGATAGTTGTCATCCCAAGAAAAATGGGAGTGAGCATAAAAGTGAGCATTGCAATAATAACAGCACTCTTACCACCTCCAAGCCTGAATGTAAATAATCCGAGAAAAAAAATTGTAATTGAACTGATAAAGGCAGGAAGTAGTCGTATCACAAAAAGCGAATCGCCGAGAAGATATTTCCACCCGGCGAGTATCCAGATTGATAACGGCGGCTGATCAACATAACCAAATGCTGGCCTGTTTGCGCAGGCGATGTAGTAAAGCTCATCACGAAAAATCCCGTACGATGTAAAGTAAAGCGTGAAAATATATATTAATAGATTAAGTATGGAGATTGACAGAATAATATTGACAATCTGTTCGTACTTATCCACAGTTGAATTTTCAATGATAGGTTTTCTCATATATTCAATCTCCTCAAATCACTTATAACGATTAAATAAAATTTAATAATCTTATATGATGTTTTTAAACATAACACTAAAAAAGTTTTTTTGAATTTTGTCTTTTCTGCAAATAAAGAGACGACACAAATTGATGTCGACGTCACTGATGGCGAATTAGGTATAATGTTACTTCATCTTTTTATCACGTAGTGATTTACTCATAAAATTATTTTAAATAAAGAGTATACTTGTAAACCGGCTTGAGTTAGTCATAATGATGAAACTGTGTGGAAATAAAAAAGTCCGGCGGTTGCCGGACTTACAGAACTTAGAACTGAATATTTAATTAATTGCGCGACTTAGCTTCATTAACTACGATATTACGGCCATCTATTTCTGAATTATTCAATGCTTTAATAGCATTGTTTGCATCTGAAGAACTCTCCATCTCAACGAATCCGAATCCTCTTGATCTACGGGTGTCGCGGTCTGTAATAACTTTTGCAGAAACTACATTACCATGTTTTTCAAATGTTTCCTTCAACTCTTCGTCGTTAATCGACCAGGGGAGAGAACCCACAAATAACTTAGTGCTCACTAGAACCTCTAAAAAAATAATAAATAAAATTCCGGTCTATTTCCGGAGGGGACAAACCTAGCTATAATAGTTGCGATTTACTAATTAATTTTTTGAAGAGGCTCTTTTTAGCAAATATTATCAATTAATTTCGGAGATGAGAGTTTTAAATCGATAGCCAATTGCCAGACCGCCACCACGTGGATCTGCCGTTCCGTAAATAACACCGTTATTATTATCGATCAAAATTCCCTCTGCAATCCCGAGTATGCGGACATCTGCCCCATTGTTAATCAATGCATATCCCATTTGAGTTAGTTCTTTTTTTACATCTTCACTCAAAGCACTTTGCTCATAGTAAAGTGAATCGGGTAGCCATTGATGATGTATTCTCGGAGCTTCAATTGCCTCGCGGATGTTCATATCAAAATCGATGCAATTAAGTATTACTTGTAAAACCACAGTTATTATTGTTGATCCCCCGGGTGAACCAATAATAATATATGGCTCATCATCTTTTAGAATGATTGTTGGAGTCATTGAGCTCAACATTCTTTTTTCAGGTTGAATAGAATTTGCTTCTGTTCCTAACAAACCAAATTGATTCATTGCTCCCGGCTTACCACTGAAATCATCCATTTCATTGTTAAGAAGAAAACCAGCACCATCAACAACAATACCTGAACCGAATGCAGAATTGATAGTTGTGGTAACGCTGACCGCGTTCCCGAAAGAATCATAAACTGAGTAGTGGGTTGTTTCAGTGCTTTCGTAAGCCTGCTCAACTTCTAAACTTTTTATTTCTGTGGATGGAACCGCTTTATTTTTATTCTTTTCGATCCGATCAAATATTGTTTTTGCATATTCTTTTGATGTGAGTTCATCCATTGGGACGGGATAATAATCAGCATCACCAAGATGATAAGTTCTGTCCGCGTAAGCATACTTCATTGCTTCAATTATATGATGCAAGTAAATAGCACTTCCCCAATCTTCATCCGAAAGATTATAGTTTTCAAGAATGTTCAGCATTTCGACAAGCGCAATTCCACCTGAGCTTGGCGGAGGCATAGAGATAACTTTGTATCCACGGTAATTTCCAATTATCGGCTCTCTTTCTACCGGTAAATATTTTTCAAGATCTTCAAGGCTAAATATCCGCCGAGAGATTTAACCTGCTCAACAAGTAGTTCGGCAACTTTACCTTTATAGAATCCGTCTTTGCCCTTCTCTTTAATTTGTTCCAGCGTCCACGCAAGATCTTCCTCAATGAACAAATCACTGGTTGTGTATGGTTCTCCGTTTTTTGTAAATATTTTTTTTGAAGAAGGATAATTTAAAAACAACTGTAAATTTTCAGCTAAATAAATTGAGTCTCTTTCCTCAAGCCTCCACCCGTTTCTGGCAAGATCAATTGCAGGCTGAATAACTTCTGCCAGTGAAAGAGTCCCATATTTTTCCAGAGCATAAATTAATCCAGCAACACTTCCGGGAACTCCTGCCGAAGTTGTTCCCTGCTGACTCAGCTCGGGAACAAATTCTCCCTCTGCGTTCAAATACATATCTTTAAATGCAGATAAAGGAGCCTTCTCACGAAAATCTATTGTTGTGTTTTTCCAATTTGCAAGATGAATCACCATAAAACCTCCACCACCTAGATTTCCCGCAGATGGGTAGGTGACAGCAAGTGCAAATCCAACAGCAACAGCAGCATCAATTGCATTCCCTCCTTTTTTCAAAATGCTGACACCAACATCAGAAGCGTAAGAACTTGTTGAAACCACCATTCCGTTTTCTGATTTAACAGGTTGCGGTTCTTTAGTGCAGGATGGGAGAAGCAGAATAATGTTTGATATAATGATCAAGAATATTTTTTTCATAAGTGAAATATAATGACAAATTAAAAAACCGATTAATTGTAAAACGAAGACAGTTAGAAGTGTAGGCAGTATATTATATAATATTAACTTGGAAGGGTCTTTAAAATAAGACTTGACAATTTAGATTTTTTTTAAGCACGTTACTCTTAAACAAAAAGAGGAGTTTGCTCATCAAATAATTTATACCTTTCTTTATAAACCAATAAAAGAGGTTACAAATGAAAGGCATAACATTTTTTCTTCTTCTTGTTGCTAACCCTTCTCTATTTTCAAATGTTTTCTTAAACACTTTCCCATCCCCTCCGGTTGAGTTAACTTTGTTTACTGTACAAGCTGAAGATAGCTTGGTTAATTTATACTGGTCAACAGCCAGGGAAATTAACAACATGGGTTTTGTAATTGAACGAGCAATTCAAATCGGTCTGTGGCAGGAAATCGGTTTTGTTGATGGAAATGGTACAACTAATGAACCACAAACGTACACCTTCAAAGATTCGTTAATCGATGTTGTCGCAGAAAGAGTTTATTACCGTTTAAAGCAAATAGATTTTGATGGCACCTTCCAATATTCTGAGGAAATTGAAATATCTCTTCAACAAATATCACTGCGGGACACAACTAACCAATACGATTATATAATAATAACTGTACCGAATATTGTAAATACCTGCGTCCCTTTCAAGCAGCACAAAGAAAATGTTAGAGGTTTCAGCACACTTATTGTTGACACAACACAAATTTTTGCTGAGTTTGATCGAGTGCAGCCCCGCAGGATGACATAAGAGATTTTATCAGTTATGCGGGAACATTCTGGGAAGAACCGAGACCAAAATTTTTTCTGATTGCAGGAACGGTCAGATGCGTTCCCAACTTTCCAATTCCTTCTCTTACGCAACCCATCAATCTATTCTCATTCAGATTATTACTATAGTCAAATATTTATGAAAATGACACGACGTCTACTGATTTTTATATGGGAAGAATACCATCTAGGAATATAACCGAGCTGCAAAATTACTTTGATAAAGTAATTGATTATGAAAGCAAACAACACATTAAAACTGGATGAATAATGCGCAATCTTTTTGTTTGTGATGACTGATATTCAGTTTGGATTTTTTAGACGCAGCATTGTCTATTGGTGAAGATTATCTCCCTGATTTTATCAGGTCTTTTTATATAAGTGAATGATACTAATCTCAATCTATTATGGAAATATAGATTCGATTTATAAGGCAATTAATGAAAGTGGAAATGCCATTGTTTGGTTTTATGGACATTCTAATGACTCTGTTTTTAATTTCGGAGGACTATTTTAACATTGACGAATTAAACGGGTTATAATCAATCAAAAATATTATTTGTCAATATTTTCTATTCAACACAACACTCAATCATCGATTCAAATGCAAATTTGACTGCTGCGAATGATGATTATGTCATGAATCGGGCTCTCTTGGTGGTCTTGCCAGTGTGGGGGTTTCATTTTGGGGTCGTTGGGAATGTGATGCGGGAACAATTGTGGCACAGAGACTTTTTGATCCTTCAATTCAATCAATTGGGGAGGTAGTTTACTTTAGACAACCTAATTCCAAATTCTGGATTTTATGGTTATATGATAAAAACTGCAAACCTCTGGGCAGATCCCTCTTTAAAATTAAAATATGATACAACAGTTGGTGTTGAAAAAGTTACCAACGAACTACCACAGAGCTTTGCACTTTACCAAAACTATCCGAACCCGTTCAACCCATCAACTACAATAAAGTTTGCTTTGCCTGTTGCGGGTAATGTTAAGATAAATGTTTATAATTCACTCGGACAATTGGTTGAAACGTTGGTGGACAGAGAAATGCAATCCGGTTATCACGAATTAAACTTTGATGGGGCAGGATTAGCAAGTGGTATTTATTTGTATCAACTGCAAGCGGGTGAATATAACTCTGTGAAAAAGATGATCCTGTTAAAATAGCCGTGTCTTTTTAAAGATGACATCTTTTAAAAAGATGTCATCTTTGCTACATAACTCAACTCAACAAAAAAATTACAAACAACACGCCAACAAATCCCCACGCAACCTTTGTGGCATAAATTGGGAATTTCATTTTCGTCCATCCCCAAACTTTAGCAACGAGAACCATCAAAATCATTAACACTAAAGTTGCAGTAGCACATTCAAAAATATTTAAAGTTGACCCGATAATAATTTCAAGACTTTTTCCATTCCATATCAAACTATAAATAACTAAAAGATGAAGCCAATAGATTAACAGTGATTCCCGACTGGCATCAAGCACAAATGATTTTTTAACATTTCTCCACTTGTTAAAGTACCAGCACAAAGAAGCAAAAACGAGTATGTAGCCGAGTCGCTCAATAAAAAAAATAGGATTGGGGGATACAGAAACAATGTTCCCGGGAAATAATCCCGAGTAGAATAAATGACCCGATACGGATCATGGCTAATCCGATGTAGGTTATCAGTCTCATAAACTTTTCTTCCTTCATCGCGTGAACAGACTGGATAAAATACTTTGCGAAGATTGCCCCAGCGAGAATAAAATTAATCCACGGAAAAACAGGGAAGAGGGAACCATTCAATTTGTTAAAATAATTTGCAACAATTAGAGGCATGTAGTTCGTAAGATCGTTTTTCCAAAGAATGGGGGAAACGACCATAACCATTATCGTAAGTGCGATTAAAGAATAATTATAAATTTTATTTGATTGGATAATTAATCTTAAGGCAAAAAGCACAAGTAATCCCGCACCGATACATTGAAGAACATCAACCACAAAAATTTGTTGAATTTGTTCTGGCGTTGCATTGTTTAAAATCTTTGATAGTGACTCATACGGGAGATGAAGAACATAAGCAATTAAAATAATCGATACGTATCTCCATAATTTTTTCCAGAAGGGATATTTAAATTTTCTCATATCATCAAGCTTGCTGCCGGAAGAAACTGCAAATGCAAATCCGGAAACAAAAAGAAAAGCTGGTGCAACAAGTCCGTTGATAAAAGTCAAAATGTTAAACCAGCTAGTTTGCTTTAACTCCGGTAAAAGAAATGCATTGAAGACGTGAACTTCAATCATAATTAAGATTGCCCAGCCGCGAAGCAGATCAATAAATGTGTAACGGACTTTTTCTTTCAAGACGTTAAAAAGTTTCTTTTGTGGTCATTCTAACTTAGTAAAGACATTTAATTTCACAATCGTTAACACTTCATAAATACAAATTATTTCTTTAAAAATTTGTTTTCTCTTTTGAGAAATATTCCTTCCAATAAATAAGAAAAGAAACAAATATGAAGCATTTAAAATCAGTTTAAATCATTTAAAGCAATAATGAATTTTAATTTGTGATGGCATCTAATATGCCAAATGGATTTAACAGAAACGAATATAAAAATTAATTATGGGGCAATAAATATGTCGCTTATAGCAGTAATAGACGATGACCACGATATACTTGATGCAAGCAGCTTGGTGCTTTCTGCAAAAGGTTATGAAGTGATCACCGCTGATAATCCGGATGACGGATATAAAATTGTTAAAGAAAAAAAACCAGATCTAATCATTCTCGATGTAATGATGAATGAACCTGATGATGGATTCTTTCTCGCGCAGAAATTCAGAAAAGAAAAATTCGAAATACCGATAATTATGTACACCTCCATCTCAAAAGCATTAGGACTTGAATTTGCAGCTGGAGAAATGATCCCTGTGGATGAGTTTATCGAGAAACCAATTTCTCCCGACACACTCATCGACAAAGTCGAAAAACTTTTACAATTACATTTTAAGGAGTGAGCAATGTTTGTAGCAGAAAAAAATACTCTCTCCGAGGAAATAGAGAGCTACGTAAACGAATACGGAAATGACCGTTCATCTTTATTGATGATACTTCACAAAATTCAGAATAAGCACAGACACATTTCTGAATTTGCTCAACAGGAGGTTGCAAGACTTTTAAATATTCATCCTGTTGAAGTATACAGTGTTATTTCCTTTTATGCTTTTCTAAATTCAAATCCGAAAGGAAGAAATCTTGTTCGCATTTGCCAGACGATTTCGTGCGATATGAAAGGAAAGAGTGGGCTGGTAAAAGCTATTGAACGTGAACTCGGAATTAAAATCGGCGAGACAACAAAGGACAACAAATTTACAGTAGAATATGCAAACTGTTTGGGTTTGTGTGACATGGGTCCGGCAATGGCAATTAACGACAGAGTCTATCTTAATCTTACTCCCGAAAAAGCAGTTGAACTTTTGGGGAAGGTGAAATGATTATGGAAAGATTAAAGAAGAAAAGAACTGGTTCGGTAATTTTCTCTGATTACAAAAGAGGAGATGCGATAAAGAAAGCGTTATCAATGACCCGCGAAGATATTTTATTTGAACTTAAAGATTCAAAATTAAAAGGAAGAGGTGGTGCAGGATTTCCAACATCAACAAAGTGGATGTTAACAGCAGCAGCAAAGGCGGATGAAAAATTTCTTGTATGCAATGCTGATGAAGGTGAACCCGGAACGTTTAAAGATCAGGGTTCTGCTGATGGAATTTCCCGAATTGGTTTTTGATGGGATGGTCGTTGGCGGATACACGATCGGTGCGAAAAGAGGAATTGTTTATTTGAGAGGCGAGTACGAGTACTCTGCTAAAACCTCTTGAAGATTATCTTGAAGTTATGAAAAAGGATAACCTACTTGGAGAGAATATACTTGGGAAAAAAGATTTCAATTTTGATATTGAAATTTTTCTCGGCTCAGGCGCTTATGTATGTGGCGAGGAAACAGCATTAATAGAGTCTCTCGAAGGTCATCGCGGAGAGCCGAGAAACAAGCCACCATATCCTATCAATACCGGTTTCCGTGGACGACCTACTTCTGTAAACAATGTGGAAACGCTTGCAGCCGTTAGTCATATTGTAATGAAAGGTGGCGAGTGGTTTGCGAAATTTGGAACAGATAAATCAACAGGTTCAAAACTTTTTTCTGTTTCCGGTGATTGTGAAAAGCCCGGAGTTTATGAACTTCCTTGGGGAATGAAAATTTCAGAACTGCTTGAAACTGTTGGCGCAAAGAATACAAAAGCGGTTCAGATCGGTGGGGCGTCCGGTCATTGTGTCCCCAAATCTGATTTTGACAGATTAGTAGCTTACGAAGATGTTCCGACGGGTGGTTCGGTTATAGTTTTCAATGAAAGCAGAGATATGCTTCAGGTGCTGAAAAACTTTATGGAGTTTTTTGTTGATGAATCCTGTGGACAATGCACTCCCTGCAGAATTGGAAATGTAAAACTGCTTGAAGGTGTAGAGATGATTGAAAAAGGCGAATATACCTTTGCTCAAATAAATAAATTGAAAGATCTTGGAAGAACTATGCAGCTTGTTTCAAAATGCGGACTAGGTCAGTCGAGTCCAAATCCTTTCATATCTATTCTCGAAAACTTTAAAGACGAAATATTCAATGCTGGCAACGGAGGAAGAAATGGAAAGTAAAGAATCACTAAGAGCACCGGTAAGTCAAAAATCTTTGGTAATTGAGAAACCTAAAAATCCTGAGTATATAGGCGGAACAGTTTCAATAGAAATAAATGATAAAAAATTTTCCGTTCCCCTTGGAACAACAATTCTAGAAGCATGCAGGCTGAAACAAATTCATATTCCAACACTATGTCATCACGAAGATTTATGTATTGCCGGAGTCTGCCGAATCTGCGTTGTTGAAGTTGAAGGAATGAGAACACTCCAGGCATCTTGTGCATTTCCTATTACAGCTCCCATAAAAATAAAAACGACATCTAGCTATGTTAGAAAAGCAAGGAAGCATATACTAGATTTATTACTGAGCGAACATTATGGCGAGTGCTATTCATGCTTTAGAAATAACAATTGCGAACTGCAATCGCTTGCAAAAGAGTACGGTGTTGATCACTATAACTTTGGTCATATCGAAAATCCAAGATATGAGGTAGACAATTCTTCATATTCTGTGGTAAGAGATATGGATAAATGTATTCTTTGTAAAAGATGCGTAAGAACCTGTATTGATCTACAGGAGGTTGGAGTTCTCGAAGCAATTGATAGGGGGCACGGAACACATATCGGAACATTCTGGGACAAGCCGCTTGCAGAGGTTATTTGTATTAACTGTGGCCAATGTATAAATCGTTGTCCTACTGGTGCACTACGTGCAAATGATCCACGAGATGAAATATGGGAAGCAATTGATGATCCCCAGAAACATGTAGTAATCCAAACAGCGCCATCACCAAGAGCAGCAATTTGTGAAGAGTTTGGAATGGAGCCCGGGCACTCATTAACCGGCGAAATGAATACAGCCTTAAGAAGAATCGGTTTTGATGTTGTATTCGATACAAACTTTACTGCTGATCTTGACTATCTTTGAAGAAGGAACCGAACTTATTCAAAGATTATACAATACTCTTGTAAAAAAAGAAAAAGTTGCTTTACCTCAGTTTACTTCCTGCTCACCTGGCTGGGTAAAATATCTCGAGCATTTTTATCCCGAGTATGTAGACAACTTGAGTTCGGCTAAGTCACCACAGCAAATGTTTGGGGCGCTGATTAAAACATTTTATGCAAAGAAAAAAGGAATTGACCCGAAAGATATAGTCTCTGTTGCAGTTATGCCTTGCTCTGCAAAGAAGTTCGAGTGCAACAGACCTGAGATGACTGATTCCGGATTTAAGGATGTCGATTACGGGTTAACGACAAGAGAACTCGCCCAGATGATAAAAGAAGCAGGAATTTATTTACCCGAAATGCCACAGTCACATTTTGATGATCCATTTGGTGACGCATCAGGTGCAGGATTAATCTTCGGTGCAACCGGCGGAGTTATGGAAGCTGCGTTAAGAACAGTTGTCGAATTTGTAACCGGGAAGAAAATTGAAAACATTTTTGCAAATGCTGATATCACACCCGTAAGAGGGTTTGAAGGAATAAAATATGCAGAGCTGCCAATTACTGAAGTCGGTGCAGTTCCAAAACTGATTGCTCATCTCGTACCCGACTGGAACTGGCTGAAAGGGGTAACTTTAAAAATTGCAGTTGCTCACGGCACAGCAAATGCAAAAAAAGTTATGGATGATATTAAAGCTGGTGGCAAATTCAGTGAATGTCACTTTATCGAATTTATGGCTTGCCCGGGTGGATGTATCGGCGGCGGCGGTCAGCCAATTCCAACTACACCGGAGATCCGTAAGTTGAGAGCAAAAGCAATTTATGATGAAGACAAATCTTTACCGGTCAGAAAATCTCATGAGAATCGCCATGTTGTAGATATATATAATGAATTCCTGACAGATGGTCCTTGCGGACACATTTCACACAAACTACTTCATACTCAATACATAAAGCGTGGTAAGTATATTGCGTAAGTAAAGTAAAATTAATGCCGGCGGAGAAGTATCTGTCGGCATAAAATTCAGTGGGGTTTTCTTGTTTAGCAAATTAATGCTTAGTATGGTGCCTGACTGGGCCCGCGAACAAAAAGAATTCTGGGAAGCAATTCGCAGAAGAAATCTTTGGTTTATCAAACTTCGATATATTGTTGTCCTGGTCTTACTCAGTGCATTATTAATATCCACGTTAATTTTCAAAATTGAATTAGCATTTGTTCAGTTTATTGCTGTATGCATAATCACCACCACCATTTTGATTTATAATTTAGTTCTTCAGCAGCTAAGAAAGTATATTAAGCCTGATATAAACAAATTTAACCCACTTGATTTATCACTACTGCAGATTGTTCTGGATTTAGTTGTACTTCTTTCGCTTGTTCATTTTACTGGTGGAATAGAATCTCCTCTTTATATACTTTTTGTTTTTCATATGATAGCCGGGAGTCTGATACTTCCGGGAGGAACAGTATTTACTCTTGCAATTATTTTTGAAGTGTTATTAGTATCTTCTATTATTCTTGAATATATGGGTATTCTACCACATCATCATATAAATGGTTTGTTCAAAGTCGATCTTTACAAAGATGTTAATTTTATTATTGTATATCTCACAACATTTACATTTATGATATTTGTAAGCGTATATCTTGCAAATGGAATTGCGCGGCAGCTTTACAAGCGTGAAAAAGATCTTGTTGATTCAATAAAAAAAATCGGCTCAGCCGAAAAGGAAAAGCAAAAATATATCATGGGGATTGTGCACGAAATAAAAACACCCATAGTTGCAGTGGCATCGTATATCGATATTATTCTTCAAAAATTTTTAGGTCCTATTGATGAAACAATTGAAGAAAAATTAGTAAGAGCAAAAAACAGAACTGACGAAGGTATCCAGATGATAAATGATGTTCTTAACGTTTCAAAACTAACTCTTTACGATCAATATGATGAAGAAGAAATAGATATAGATGAAATTATTGCCGGTGTTATTAAGAGAAGAACTGCTTCAGCCGATGCTCATCTTATTAATCTCAAACAAATTGATAAAAGAGAAAAAAAAGAAAAAATAGAAGGAGATAAATTTCTTCTTGATATTGCAGTTTCAAACCTTATTGGAAACTCAATTAAATATGGAATCGATGAAGGCAATATTGAAATAACAATTAACAGCGATTTAAATAATCTCTATCTTGAAGTTTGTGATGATGGTGTAGGCATTCCTGAAGATGAGCTCCCGAAGATTTTCAAGGAATTTTATCGTGCACGAAACGTTAAAAAAATTGTATCGGAAGGCTCCGGGCTTGGACTTTCAGTCGTGAAGCGAATAATTGAGAGACACGGTGGAAGAATAAAAGTTGAAAGCCCTTCCCGAATGGGCGATCGTGACCACCCCGGAACTTGCTTTAATATATCAATTCCATTTGGAAGGAAATCAATTTAGGTCAAAATTAATTCACAAACATTTTAGATTAAAGAAAATGAAAAAGATAGGTATAATCTTTAGAGGAGTTATCATATTTATTTTAATTAGTGGCTGTGTGAGCAATAAATATATTTCTGATGTACCCGAAAGAGAAAACTATGAAGGGAAATGGCAATTTAGAGATCATCAGGACAGAATATTGCAAATAACAAAAATTGAAGACAATATATACAATCTTAAATTTGACTCCGAAACGAATGATTGGGAAGGTATCGGTTATGATACCGGATCGGAACTAATGGCGATATTTAAATATTATTACATTGATCAAAGAGGGTATATAACTTTTAAATTCATTGAAAAAGATAAAATCCAGTTTCAATCAATTAATCCCTATGGAGAATATAGATCTGAGGGCTTTTTTGTAAGAATAAAAACACAATAAAATATCGAATCTAAGTAAGATTAATTATTTTCAATATTTTTTAGACAATCCTGTTACCTCGCCCATTTGGTCGCCCACTTCAACAATTTGGTCGTGTTTAATCTGTCAACATCTCATTAATTAAGATATTAACATATTGTTAGCGGCATAAGCTTTGTCTTATTTACAACGGAGGTAAATAAGATGAAAACAATAATATCACTCATAATCTTCTTCATATTTGGAATTACATTCACTTCTTCCGCTCAGGACTCTACTCAAAATCAAAACAGAGAGCAAAAACAAGTTCAAGAACAACAGCATCAAAAAAATCAAGGCGCAGATGACCAGATAAAAAATCAAAATGAAAAACGTACTGGTGATGAAGTTTCTGGTTCAGCAGGTAAGAATAAAGGCAAAGATATTTTCATTGATAAAGATGGAGACGGAATTGCTGATACACGTGCTGGTGGAATGAGCTTTCAAAAACTGAGAAAGAGAACAAGGCAGGGTCAACAGGGAGGCAATGGAGGCCCCGGTGGAAAGAACGGAGGCAAATAAAATCTAATGATCAAATCCCAATGAAATCATTATTTAGATCTCTGCTTTTATCTTCTATATTATTGCTTTTGCTCGACGCAAAATCTAACGCACAACTATATCTCGCTGCGGATGTTGCTGGCTACTTTGACGATAACATCTTCAACAATTATTTAAATGCTTCGGACTTTATTAATACGTTTAGCGGAGAGCTGGGATACGATTTTGAAACCGAGAACAACATTCTAGAAATATATTACGAAGGATTTTTTAACCGATACTGCAAATATGCTGACAAATCAACCAACATTCATAAGGTAGGTTTGGTAAACACTTATCTTTTCTCAGAATTTGACAACCCTCTTAATATTGGGATAAACTACACAGTACGAAATAATAAAGAAGATTACTACATTTATGATTTCAACCAGATATCTGCTTATGCAAATTATATGCACTCAATAAGTGGATGGAACAAAATTCAATTGGGTGTAATCGGAAACAGGATTGATTATGAAAATTTTACCCTCTTCTCTCACTACGAGTTTAAAGCTTTTATAAGATCAATAAACAGTTTTGAAAGCAGAACCTCACTTACTACAGCAATTGAACTTGATCAGAAAAATTATATTGAAAGTTATCAAAGCCAGGGACTTGCCGATGAAATTCTTCAGGCAAAATTATATTTGCAATTTGGGCAGGGGATTACTCCTAAACTAGGACTAAACGGTTTTGCCTTGTTCAGAAAAAATCTGAACGGAGGCAACCGCTTTGTTTATTCATACGATTATGTCTTTTATGAAGAAGAATTATTTAATGATATTTATTCAAATGATGGAATAGAAACAGGATTAACCTTTACTTATCTTTTTCTTCCAAACATTGTTGGTAAATTTTCCGGAATTTACGAAACAAGAAATTACACCAATCTTCCCGTAGCAGATGAAGATGGAAACGATCTTAACGAGTTGAGAGCTGATAATGAATTTTCACTGGGTGCTTCTCTGGAATTTGGATTGAGTCAGTTTATTGGCGGGCTTTACCTTTCTGTCAACTACAATTATATTCAAAACAATTCCAACGATTACTTCTACGATTATACCAACCAGATTTACGCAATATCTTTGGGATTTGATTTTTGAGAGATTGCCCTGAACTTGTTTCAGGGCCTTTGTCATCACGAGCGTAGCGTAGTGAAGTGATCTTAAAACTTTGGTTCTTTTTAGAAGATTGCTTCGGTCGTTCCTCCCTCGCAATGACAGGTATTGTTTTGTATTACTGATATTTAAATAAGTATATGAGTAAGATCCTGAAATAAATTCAGGATGACACCAATTAGTGCTTAATATTATACTTCTTCAGTTTATAACGCAGGTTACGTTCAGTCAGTCCAAGTAGCTTTCCGGCCCTAGTTTGGTTGCCGCCGCTCTCCTGCAGTGCGTCATAAATTGATTGTTTCTCAAGAGCTTCAACTTGATCTGTGAGCGTACCTTCTCCGGACATTGTTATAGCTTTTTCCTCTTTGAAGCCTTTTATGTTCATTGGCAGATCATTCAGCGAAATAATCTTTCCACGAGTCAGAACCACAGCACGTTCAATAATATTTTCAAGTTCGCGGACATTGCCGGGGTAGTTATGTCGCATCAAAACATCCACAGCCTCTTTTGAAATTTCAAGTTTCTCTTTATTGTTCTCAGCACAATACTTGATGATGAAAGTTTTCAATCATCGGAAGTATATCTTCTTTTCTTTCACGTAGAGGAGGAATTTTTATAGAGACAACATTTAGTCTGTAATAAAGATCTTCCCTGAAGGTTCCATCCTTTATTTTTTCTTCAAGATTTTTATTTGTTGCTGCAATAATTCTTACGTCAACTTCAATTTTTTCTGTTCCGCCGACTCTTTCAAATTGATGTTCCTGAAGAACCCGCAATAGCTTTACCTGGATAGATTGCGGAATATCACCTACTTCATCAAGAAAGAGAGTCCCGCCATGAGCAACCTCAAATCTTCCTTTTCGCATTTTATCTGCACCTGTAAATGCACCCTTCTCGTGACCAAACAATTCGCTTTCCAATAAAGTTTCTGTTAGTGCCGGAACATTTACAGCAACAAATGGTTTCTCTTTTCTTGGGCTGAGAAAATGAATTGCCTTTGCCAACACTTCTTTGCCCGTTCCATTTTCTCCTGTGATTAAAACCGTAGCTTTGCTTTCAGAAACTCTGGCTGCAACATTTATAACTTCCTCCATCTTGGGAGAATGAGAAACTATTGAACTAATTTTATACTTTTCCTGGAGCTGTGTTTTTAATAATTGATTTTCTGACTTCAGATCTTTGTGCTCAATTATTCTTTCAATCATTATATCGAGCTCATCGAGATCAACAGGTTTTGAAATGTAATCGAATGCTCCCAGTCGCATCGCTTTTACGGCGTTCTCAACAGTCCCGTAAGCAGTCACAATCACAAAGCTTATTTCAGGATTTAGCTTTTTAACCTGTTCGAGAACTTCAATTCCGTTTAAATCCGGCATTTTGAAATCGGAGAGAATAATATCAACCGGATTATTTTTTATAATCTCTATTCCTTCTTTTCCTGATGATGCTGAAAATATTTTATAACCTTTTTTCTTCAGATATCCAGTAAGAATATCTCGCTGAGCAGCTTCATCATCTAATATTATGATGTTATAATCTTTCATTACTGTGGTATGGTTATTTTAAATTTTGTATGCTTATTTACTTCGCTTAAAACCTCTATGGTTCCATTGTGTTCTGCTATAATTTTTTGAACGATGCTTAAACCAAGACCAGTTCCTTCCGGTTTGGTTGTATAATAAAGATCAAAAATTTTATTCTTTACCTTTTCTGGAATTCCTTTGCCGTTATCATTGACTTCAATAATTAAGTTATCATTCTTAATAAAATAATTTATTTCAACATTACCATTTTTATCTACAGTATCAATGGCATTTTGAACAAGGTTCATCATAGACTGTTTTAATAATTCAGGATCAATTAATATTTGAAAAGATTGATCAGATAATTTTTTTAATTGTACACTTTTTAATTTAGCCTGCTCTGAGAACAAACGATAAATGTCATCAAAGAATTCTTTAGCATGTACTTTCTTAATCTGAATCTTGAGTGGTTTTGCATAACCAAGAAATTGAGTTATTATTTTATTGATCCTCGTTACTTCATTCCTGAGCAGACTTGTAATACTGTGATATTCATCCGAATCATTCTCCACTTTAAATTCTTTATCAAGTCTCTGCGCAATCATTCCAATTGCATTAATCGGGTTCCTGATTTCGTGTGCAACTCCAGAAGCAAGTTCGCCCATTGCTGATAGTTTTTCTCTTCGTTTTGTCTCACCCTCCAGTCGTTTCGTTTCAGTCAGATCATTAATCACTATTATATAATTCTCATTTTTATCTTCGTCTTTATTTCGGGTAAAGTTTAGATTAAGATATCTCAACTCATTATTGATTGTTGTTTCAATTAATACATCATCGCATTTATCTATATTCGTTTTGCAGTATTCATTTAGACTATTCGAAATATCAAAAGATAATTCACCGATGTTTTTATTCAGAATATCGGATTCATTAATCAGAAAAAGTTGCTGTGAAGATTTGTTAAACAAAGTTATTTTCATTTCACGATCAACTACTATTACAGCCTCTCCCATATTTTCAAGCACAGTAGAAGTAAAAGTTTTGAACTTACTGAACTCGTTTGAAACGGTTTTAAGATTCTGAGTTGTAAAAAAGATGCTTAATAAGATAACACCAATTGCCGCAAGCACGAGCGATATAATAATTAGCCTTCTTACCATTCTATCCTCAACTGCACTTACTTCATCCAGTGTTAGCCCAAGCCTGAAAAGTCCCAGCAATTCATTTTCGTAGACAAGTCTTTTTGCCGTTTCAAAAACATCACGAGTTTTATATGGATGAACTCTTGTAAAAACACCATCAGACGACAACGCAGTTGCCAAAAAAGGATCTGACTTAACTGAACTCATTGTATCAACATCGGAACCGGCTGCAAGAATTCCAAGGGAGTCCTGCAAAACGATATACTCTATCCCCTGGTTATCTGAAATATCTCTGATGATTTTGCCAAGACCAATTCTTTTTCTGAATTCAAGGAACTCTGCGGCGTCAAGATTAATTACTATGGCACCTTTCTTATTCGCTCTTGCAACGGCAACAGCAAAGCGTTGCCCATCAGAAAATTCTGCCTGCTTTATTCCAATGATCATTTCATCAAGCCCATCAATAAGAATTGGTTTTAATTCCTCGAATCGGTTTATGTTTTCTTCGCCATGTTCGGATGATCTAACTCAGGGACCCTACTTGAAAAGACTCTTGTACCGTTTTTATCAAACACATTTATTCGAAAAAGTGAATTCTCTTTGCCAATTGAAATGAGTTTCTTTCTTGTGAGCAAGTTTAAACTATCAAGACTTCTGATCAACCGTGCATTGTTAAGAAGTCTTTCAGCAATAAGATTTTCAATTTCTTCACTGGAATTAAGAGCGTTTATACTGCTCTGGTCTATTGTTTCAATTAGTGAAGTTGATTGTTCGGTAAGAAGATGGAGGATTTCATCTTTACTTTGCTGAAGCTCAATAAAGGCAGAGGCAATCATCAACAAGCCGACAACGAGAGCAACAAAAGCAATTATTTTTGGCTGGAGATTATTTATAAAACTCATATTCAAAATTAATCACATCTACATCAAAATTGAATCCAAATTTATTAAGTGTAAGATTCAACAAAAAAGATAAAGTTTCATTTAAGACTCGTCCACATAGTCGAAGCTTTTCGCCCTTACAGTCGAACAAGCATTAAGCAGCCCATCATAATGTTTGAATTGAGTCTAAAAACAAATCAATTAACTCTGGCACATCCGTTGGGAGAATCATTAAAAACGTAATTAAAAAATTATTCGTTAAAACAATAAACAAACAAAAGGAGAACTAAAATGAAATCAATAAGAAAAATCTCTCTGCTAGTTTCGACTTTAGCCGTTATGTTTTATTTAACGGCTTATGCGCAAGAAGATCCGGTAAAGAACCAGGAGCAAAATCAGGTTCAGACCCAAACTCAATCAAAGGATCAAAACCAGGTGAAAAATCAGGAACAAATAAAAGCCCAGGGTGATCCACAAACGCAGCTTCAAAACCAAAACCAAGAATCAACTTAAAGAGCAGAATAAAACTCAGGTGAAAACCCAGATCTAAGGAACAAAACAAAATTCATGGCAGCGGATTTGTTGATAATATGGGGATGGATTTAATGACAATGCCCCGGATGCAGATGGTGATGGAATACCTAACGGAAGAGACGAAGATTATTCCGGTTCAAAAAACAGAAATGGAAATAGTAGCAAAGGTTTTATCGATTTAAATGGTGATGGGATTAATGACAATGCTATTGATACTGATGGTGACGGAATTCCTAACGGGCAGGATCCAGACTATGTAAAACCAAAAGATGGAACTGGGCAAAAGAATCAGTACGGCAAGGGAAAAGGAGAGAACAAAAAAGGCAATATGAATGGATCAGGTAATGGAAGTGGTTCAGGAAATAACTCCGGACAAAAAAGAGGCGGCAGAAAATAACTAGTTATGAATCACTGCTTAGGACGGCAAGAGATTGTCGTCCTGTTTTTATTTGACGGTGGTCAACAATTAATTAGTGTGTTATTACTTATCAATTTGTGTTATGTACGTTTTATTAGTAAATACAAAATATCTTAAAAGGTAGTTTACTTGTTTGTCAAATTCTTCATAAATCGGAGACTGATAATCAGCGATTCAATTTCAGTCATACCAGAAATAAACTTTTCTTACTTCCTAAATCAAATCTCTATTCGGAGGATTCTATGAAAATTACATTACTCATCATTTCAATAATCTTTTTCTTATCAGGTTCCATAGTTGATGCACAGATTAAAGCTGGCGCGGAAGCACTTGGCACCCAATCATATGATAATTATGAAAAACCAGAATTTTGCGGCACTTCCTGCCACACAGATTTTTATCAACAGTGGAAGCAGGCAATGATGTCGCAAGCTTATACTCATCACTGGGATGAGATTGAATATTTTAAACTTGCTGTTCCTCAAGCCGAAAAAGATCCGAAAGTTGCTGAAGTTAAGGCTGGCTGCAACGGATGCCACGCGCCAATTTCTTTTTTAGCTGGTGATGTTCCACCACCCTTGCCGGAAATGAATTCACGTGCAAACGAATCTGTTTCCTGCGATCTCTGCCACACTATTACCGGTTTTGAGGGTGACACACCTTACAACTTTAATTTTATATCAAGTCCTGGTAATGTGAAGTATGGTCCAAGAGCAACAGGTGAATCACCGGAACATGAAATTCAAAAATCAGAATTTATACAAACTGCAGAATTCTGTGGTGCTTGTCATAATGAAATGAGTCCATTTGGAGTGTGGGTTAAATCAACTCATCTGGAATGGAAGGAAGGACCTTACGCAAAGGAAGGTGTAAAATGTCAGAATTGTCATATGACTCAAGCGGAAGGAGTTTCTGCAGACGTTGGAAATAAATATCCCGATGTTTGGCAACATCTTTTTCACGGTGCACATGATCCGGGAAAAATCAGAGGTACAATTGAACTTAGAATCCATCCTGACATCAGAGAAGCAGAACCAACTGAAGTGATAAGATTTACAGTTGCATTGTTCAATCAGAAAACGGGACACAAATTTCCAACAGGTTCAGTTGAAGATAGAATTGTCTGGATGCATGTGGAAGCAGTTGACGCTGAGGGAAAAGTATATCATCTGCCAGTTGATAAAAAAGGATTTGAAGGCGAAGAATATACAATCGGTGCTGATGTTCTTGCATACCAGGATATGGGAATTGCTCTTGATGATCCCAATTTCAAAGGTGTTCAAAGAGATGGAATTCCTATCGGTGATAGAATTTTCCGTAAACCATATTTTGATCCGCAGGGAAGAATGACAATCCAACAATGGAATACTTCATCGCAGGGAGTTGATTACAGGATTGGACCAAGAGAAACAAAAATAGAAACTTTAACCTTCAATATTCCTGCTGATGCAGCACCGGGTGAAATGAAAGTTACTGCTGTACTGAATTATCAAAAACTTGTAAAACCTGTTGCTGATTTTCTTGAGGTTCCTGAAGAAGAATCGGAAATAATAAAAGTGAATGAGCATTCAACTTATGTAACCATATTACCCTAATTACAAACAGTCATTGCGAATCCCGACTTGTCGGGACGAAGCAATCTCGAAATCAGATTGCTTCGTCTCCGCCCCTGGTGAATCCTCGCAATGACATCATATAAAAGAGGTATCAAATGAAAAATACATTTACACTCTCAATCTTATTTATTATACTTATCGCGATGTTTAAGTTCGGATGTTTTAGCAATTCCGGCGTTTGCGAGGAAATATAATATGTCCTGCAAAACTTGTCACGAACCTTTTCCAAAGCTTAAACCCTATGGAAATGAATTTGCCGGGAACGGATTTCAGTTAAAAGATAAAGATGCACCGCGGTATTATGTTAGAAACTGGTGATGATTATCTTTCATTAATTAGAGATGTTCCATTAGCTATGAGGCTGGAAGGCTATGTTACCTATAACCAGGGAGATGCTGAACAACCGGATTTTACTGCTCCCATTGTTTTTAAGTTACTCTCTGGTGGAACAATAACAGAAGATATTGCTTACTACGTCTATTATATCCTTGAAAGTGGCGAACCAGGAAAAATTGAAGATGCATGGCTGATGTTTAACAATCTTTTTAGTACCTGAACTTGATTTTACCATCGGACAATTTCAGGTTTCAGATGCCCTGTTTAAGAGAGAATTACGATTGACAAAAGATGATTATTACATCTACAAAGTAAAACCAGGTTACTCGGATGTTGATCTGACGTACGATAGAGGAATTATGCTTGGCTATGGATTAGAATCTGGAACAACTTTTACTCTCGAAGTTGTAAACGGGAATGGAATAGGTGAAGCATTCCCCTCGGGTGATTTTGATAATGATAAATATAAAAATCCTTTCCTCGGTATTTCACAAGACATAAATGAAAATTTAAGAATAGGTGCAATGGGATATGCCGGCAAAGAAGAAATGGAAAGTCCTTCAGCTCCCGACTTTTCTGCAATCAATGAAGTCTGGATGATTGGTGCAGATGCAACAGTGGACTTCAATCCGTTACAATTGGATGTTCAATATGTTTTCAGAAATGATAACAATCCTTATTTCTACTATACGGATCCTGAAAAAGTTGAAACACAAGGAGGATTTGCTGAACTAATTTTCCGACCTGATAATGGTGAAAGCCATTGGTACGGCGTGGCTTTGTTTAACTGGATTGATTCATACGAATCGTCGCTGGACCTTACCCAGTTAACTTTGCACTGTGGTTACTTGCTAAGAAGAAACATCAGGCTTGTGTTGGAGTTCTCGCAAGATTTTACGAATGAGTACGGACAAGTAGAATTGGGATTTGTAACAGCGTTTTAAATTAAAATTTGATTGTATCTAAATAAGATGCTAAATTAAGTCCTAAATAAAGACAAAATTAGGACTCAACAAATGAAGAACATTTTAGTTTCAAGCGACATTATTCCCGTAGGTCAGTTTAAATCTGATCTTGCAAAGTATCTTAAGGAAATCCGGGAGAAAAATAATTCATTGATAATAACCCAAAACGGAAAACCTGCGGGTGTACTTATTTCTCCAACTGAATTCGATGAATTAAGGCAAATAAAACTGTTTTTAGAATCAGTTTCACGAGGTTTGACAGATTCTGATAAAGGAGAAGTGTTTTCAACTTCTCATCTTAGAGCAGAGTTAGAAAAAGCGCGTTCTTCCAGGACAAAATGAAACTCGTTTGGACAAAGGAAGCACTGCGAAATCTAATTGAAATTAATCAATATATTTCCAGAGATAACCCTGCTGCGGCAATATCTTATGTAGAGAAATTAATTTCTCTTGCAGAGACAATTGTCGATAATCCCAGAAGAGGAAGAGTTGTGCCTGAACTTTCTCTTGAAAATATACGCGAGTTACTATTTAATAATTACAGGATAGTTTATCTTGTAAAGAAAAGTTCAGTTGAAGTTCTAACAGTATTTGAGGGACATCAATTACTGAATAAGGAGAAGATAGTTAAGCGTAAAAAGCAATAGTCACTGCTTTTTACTTGCTAATCGTTATTTGTTCCGTCGTCTTAAATGATTACGTTTGTACAGATAGAAGAATAAGTGAGGAATAAAAATGGATTTTCAATATTCAGATTTACCAGAGCCGCACAAGGAACGAACAAAGCAGATTTTAAAAACACATCCGGAAGTTAGGAACCTTATAGGCAGAAATCCGGTTAGCGCTTTAATTACAATTTTTGTTGTCTCCTTACAATTTGTAATTGCTGTACTTACTTGCTGATCAAGCTTGGTGGATAACAATAATCGTTGCTTTTTTAATTGGTGCGTTTGCCGATCACAATCTTTTTGTTTTAATTCACGAAGCATCACACAATTTAATTTTCAAGAGCAGAACACTCAACACTATCTTTGGAATTATTGCTGACCTACCGAAAATTGTTCCAAGTTATGTTTCATTCAAGTCATATCATTTAAAGCATCACTCATTCCAGGGAGACTATTATCTCGACGCAGATTTAGCAAGCAGATGGGAAGCCAGTTTAATTGGCAATACTTTTTTTGGAAAAATGTTGTGGGAACTTTTCTTCCCCTTTTTCCAGGCGTTCAGAACAATTCGTCTTAAGGAAATTGAGTTTATGAATACCTGGGTAATCATTAATTGGATTGTTGTCTTTGCTGTAGATGCACTAATTATTTATTACTTCGGATGGACTGCTTTTCTTTACTTAGTTTTTTCGCTTGTTTTTTCAATCGGACTTCACCCACTTGGTGCAAGATGGATACAGGAACATTTTCTTGTCGCACCCCCGCAGGAAACATATAGTTATTATGGTCCATTAAATATCCCATCACTAAATGTTGGTTACCATAATGAGCATCATGATTTTTCTTCTATCCCGTGGAATAAACTTCCCAAACTAAAAAAAATGGCCCCGGAGTTTTATGATAATCTTGTTTGTTATAAATCGTGGTTCAAACTCTGGCTCAAATTTCTCTTCGATCCGCAACTTTCACTTTTCTCAAGAATGGTCAGAACAAATAGGGAAGGATTACAAGTTAAAACTGAGTAATTAACTGAAAATTTCAAACACTTAATAGTTGCCAATCATATTCAATTTGCTTCTCGAAATTAGGAATCCTTCAAACTCTTATCTTCTTAAAACTGACAATTAATTTGCATTTTTTGCCCAAAACCCTTATAAGATAAAGGGTTCCGATGGCATATATGTTGTCAAATCTAAAAAAAATAAATCCCACTTCATTTTGAAAGTCATATAAAATGATAAAAGGAACGGTAAAAATTGATGGCGTGATTTGTAAAGGCTGTGAGCTTTGCATCATATCATGTCCGCAAGATGGACTTCGTCTTTCTGCACATTTCAATGATAAAGGCTATCGCTTTGTTGAATTGATTGAAGATAACTGCACTGGCTGTACTAACTGTGCTCTTGTTTGTCCCGAGGCGGCAATTACAGTTTACAGGCAACCTAAGCCTTCAAAGAAAGTTGCAGCAAACAAGTGAGTTCATCTTTAAAGAAAATTAGTGAGAGGGTTTATAATGGAAGAGAATAAAAATAAAACCAATGAAGCCAAATTAATGAAAGGCAATGAAGCTCTCGCTGAAGCTGCTATTCGTGCGGAGATTGATGCATACTTTGGATATCCAATTACTCCTCAATCAGAAGTTCTTGAATATCTTGAAAGAGAAATTCCAAAGCGACACGGATTAGTTCTTCAGGCTGAAAGTGAAATAGCATCTATTAATATGATTTACGGAGCTGCCGGTGCTGGTGCAAGAGTTATGACTTCTTCCTCCAGTCCCGGTATTAGTTTGATGCAGGAAGGAATTTCGTACATCGCTTCTGCACAGCTTCCTTGTCTGATTGTGAATGTCGTCCGCGGTGGTCCGGGTCTTGGAACAATTCAACCATCACAGGGAGATTATTTCCAGGCAGTAAAAGGCGGTGGACATGGAGATTATCATCTAATAGTTTTAGCTCCTGCATCAGTTCAGGAAATGGCTGATTTTGTTTTTGAAGGATTTCGACTTGCTGAGAAATATACGAAACCCGGCAATGATTTTAACAGATGGTGCGCTCGGACAAATGATGGAAAAAGTTATCCTTCCCGAAGAAGGCTCACTAAAGAAAGTTGCAACTCCCTGGGCAACAACGGGCAAGACAAAAGACAGAGACCACAATATCATAACTTCGCTTTTCATTAAACCGGAAGAGATGGAAGAAGTCAACCATCAATTGCAGGAAAAGTATAAACGGATTGAGAATGAAGAAGTAAGGTTTGAAGAAATAAAAACGGAAGATGCTGAAATCCTTCTGGTTGCTTTTGGTTTATCATCTCGAATTTGTCAGAAGACAGTTGACCTTGGAAGAGAAAAGGGAATTAAGATTGGATTGCTCAGACCAATTACTCTTTATCCTTTTCCATATAAAAGATTAAATGAACTTGCTGGACAGGTTGAATTTATGATGTCAGTTGAAATGAACGCCGGACAAATGGTTCAGGATGTTAAGATAGCGGTTGAAGGAAAAGTTCCGGTTCACTTTACAGGAAGAATGGGTGGAATGATTCCATCACCTGAAGATGTGCTACACGAAATTGAAGCGATTCTGGACAAACAAAACGTACTTCAGGATTAAAAGAGTTTTTAAGGAGAAAAGAAATGTCATTAGAAAGACCATCAGTTTTAGATTTTCCACCGGATGCAGAAGGTATGGATATGGTCTATTGCAGACCAGAAACTTTAACAGACGTTCCATTTCATTACTGTCCGGGCTGCGGACATAGTGTTGTTCACAGAGTACTTATGGAAGTCGTTGAAGAAATGGGAATACAGGATAAGACAATTGGTGTTGCACCAGTTGGATGTTCTGTATTTGCTTATCATTATATGAATGTTGATATGCAGGAAGCCGCACACGGCAGAGCAAGCGCTGTTGCAACAGGAATAAAAAGAGTTTTACCGGATCGCTTTGTTTTTTCATATCAGGGAGATGGTGATCTTGCAGCAATAGGTACTGCGGAAACAATCCATACTGTTAACAGAGGAGAGAACATATTAATGGTGTTCATCAACAATGGTATTTATGGAATGACTGGTGGACAGATGGCCCCTACTACTTTAATTGGACAGGTAACAACGACATCACCCTATGGTCGTGAGGCCAATATGGTCGGGCATCCTTTAAAAATTGCAGACATGCTTGTTCAATTACCCGGAGCGTATTATGTAACACGACATGCGGTTCATAATCCAAATGCTGTAAGAAAGTTGAAAAAAGCTTTACAAAAGTCATTTGAATATCAGAAAGAAGGAAAGGGAACTTGCTTCATTGAAGTAGTTTCAAACTGTCCTTCAGGTTGGAAGATGACCCCGGTTGAATCGATCAAGTATATGGAGGAAACAATGTTTCCGGCTTATCCGCTTGGTGATTTGAAAGTTCCGGGAAAAAATTAAGAGAATTTCTTGAAGAAAGAAAAAGGAATTTAGTAATGCGACAAGAACATGAAATAATCTGTGCTGGTTTCGGCGGACAGGGCGTACTTTCTATGGGAAGTATCATTGCGTACTCCGGAATGATCGAGGGAAAAGAAGTTAGCTGGATGCCTTCATACGGACCTGAAATGAGAGGCGGAACAGCAAACTGTATCGTTATCGTTGCTGATGCAAGAATAAGTTCACCCATCATAACAAAGTTTGATTCGGCAATTGTACCTAACCAGCCGTCGCTGGATAAATTCGAACAAGCAGTAAAACCGGGAGGACTTCTGCTTTATGAACAGTCAACAATCATCCATCCTCCTACAAGAGAAGATATTGATATTGTATGCATACCAGCAATTGAAGAGGCGGAAAAGTTAAAAGCAAAACAGGTGGCTAATATGATTATGGTAGGGGCATTCCTTGAAAAACGACCGATCGTGAAAATGGAAACAATAGTAAGTGCACTTAAAAAAGCATTACCCGAACACAGGCACAAATTAATACCCGTGAACGAACAGGCTCTTAAGAGAGGAAAAGAGCTGGTCCTATTAAATGAGAAAGTAACAGTTTAAACTTAAACCAGAGGAATAATCATGGCTGAAGCTGGAATAAATTGTCAGCATGCTTGCAAAAACACCTGTGCAAGCCTTAATGAAGCACTTCGCAAGGAGACTGCTATCGTTAAATACTATGAAGGAGTGCTAGCCGAATGTAACATACCCGAAGTCAGAACTTTTATGGATGAACTTATAGAGGAAAAACGAAAGGTTATTCTTCGAGTAATACAAAAACTCAATGAAATTCACGTTCGTTCACAGGCTGTCGATGGAATCACATCAAGTTTTAATAATATTGATGGTTAAGTGATAATTGATTGACATCACTGGTATGAATGTTTATATTTGCACCCTCAAAATCGAAACTGAAAACAAGTAAGTTCTTAAAAAATATTATGATCGCGGGGTGGAGCAATTGGTAGCTCGTCGGGCTCATAACCCGAAGGTTGTAGGTTCAAGTCCTGCCCCCGCTACTAGAAACGAAAATCCCTCTCAACAGAGAGGGTTTTTGTTTTTAAATAGTAACCGGACAGCGATTTGTTTGTAAGTTGAGGAACGAAGTGACGAAATCCCGACGAAAGTCGGGATCAGCCCCCGCTACTAAAGGAAAAAGCCCTCTCATTTGAGAGGGCTTTTTTTATTTGATACTTTTTTAGATTAAAGAGTAAAACCTATTTAACATTATTCAATAGCACTCCCCAAAATAAAACTCTTCTATCCTAAAAATTATTTATTGTTATTACTCTTATTTTGATTAATTTGCCAGGGTAGTTAAACTAGCTGCCCACCGTAATCAATCTTTCATTAATAATTTCACTTAGTAGGAATTTGATAAATGAATTTCAAAAATGCTTTTAACTCAAAGAAATCAGGAAAAATTCATCCAAGCATTTTTATGTTCTTAATCCTGCCGTTTGGAGTTCTGACAGGATACATTACTGTCACAATGGGATTTCTCTTAACAAAAGCCGGAATACCGTTAGCTCAGGTTGCTCCCATTGTTTCAATTACTTTATTGCCGAATATTTTTAAGTTCATTTGGGCACCACTTGTTGATACAACTTTTACTGTTAAAAGATGGCATATTATAGCAAATACGATTACGGCTATTGGCATTTTCGTAACAGGTATTTTACCCCTTAGGGTTGACTATCTGACATTGATGATGATTGTAGTTTTATTTACAAGTTTTGCAAATACTATTGTTGCGATGTCTACAGAAAGCTTGTTGGCGCATGATACACCGGATAATTTAAAAGGTCGTGCTGGCGGTTGGCTTCAGGCCGGAAATCTTGGCGGCTTAGGTTTAGGAGGTGGTGCGGGACTATGGCTGGCATCGAGGTTGCCGGATCCGTGGATGGCTGGTGCAATTATAGCAATAGCTTGTATGCTCTGTAGCTTCGGATTGTATTTTCTTCCGGAGCCAACATCATATATCAGAGAAAAAAAATATTTTAAAACTATCGCAAACCTGAATCGTGATATCTGGACTCTCTTAAAATCGCGGATTGGTTTTTTAGCTCTCTTTTTATGTTTCCTGCCGATTGGTTCAGGTGCTGCTTCAAACTTATGGTCTTCCATTTCAAATGACTGGAGTGCATCAGCTGATACAGTTGCTTTAGTAATAGGAGTGGTAGGAGGAGTACTTTCAGCAGCTGGCTGTCTGATAGGAGGGTGGATATGCGATCTGATGGATCGTAAAAAAGCATACATTTTATTTGGAATGGTTCAGGCACTTTGTGCGGTGGCGATGGCTTTTAGTCCAGCCACAGAACTGATGTTTATTATCTGGACTTCTTTTTATGCGTTTAGTACGGGTTTAACTTATGCAGGATTCAGCGCATTTGTACTTGAGGCAATAGGAAAAGGTGCCGCAGCAACAAAGTATAATGTGTATGCATCACTTTCAAATGCTCCTATATATTATATGATTTATATTGATGAGTGGGCACATAGCAAATGGAGTGCATTTGGTATGCTTAGCGCAGAAGCAATCATGGCTCTCATTGGGGTGATTTTATTTATAACAATTTTTGTATCAGTAAATAAAATGAAGCCCATACCTGAAATTGCAAAATAATCTGATTCTTGATAAAATATTTATTCGTAAGAATACATCGAATCCAAATCCGACGTCAGCCGGATTTAGATTCAACTATTCTTTTTATTATTAGTGGTTGTTAAGGCCGTACCATCCAACGGGATTTTTTAAAGTCACACTATCCAACAAAAGATTATCCCTGGTTACCTCGAATGTACAAACCAGCCACATCATATTATTTCCACGTCTGGCTGGATATGATTTTTCGAAAACTTTCTTTCTTTCCGGATTAACATAAAACCTATCTTGAGATTCTGAGGAAATTTTCCATTCATTTTGATCCCGGGTATTAATATCATCTTTAGTCAGTTGTGCATTAATTAAAATCTCCAGTTTTATGTCACTCACATTGTTTACCTGGTTGGAAAACAATCCTGTGAATTCTCCAGTATAATCTATTTTACCTTCGATGTCGTAGTACCTACCACCGGATCCCGTAACCATTATCTGCCTGTCTAATGCGATGCTTCCGTTAAACGGATTTATTATAGCGTCACCACTTTTGTTAATCTGGTTGGATGAAACCGGATCAGTGATGGAGTTGTCATTACAGCTAAACAGTAAAATCGACAAGAAAGCAAGAGAAAAAACTATTATTTTCATTTTTAACTCCTTTCTTTTTAATTCAAATATTTTGATCGTATATAATCGCTTGGTTATGGAAAATATACGCGAATCGTTCACTAATATAATTTGTAACAATGAAGACTTTATGAAGAAATTTTTGTAGTTGGGAGAGTTTTTAATTATTTAAATCATTTGAGAAAATATCGATAAAAAACACGTAGAAATAGTTTTTGAAAAGTATTTCTTAAGCAGCAAAATCAGCGAATCAATATTTTTTATAGAGAAGAAAAAATTCATAATTGTTTCCAGAATAACATAATTGGATAGCAGATATGTTTTTTTATTAATATCTTTAAATAAATAACAAGCGTTATATTTCAATCTAAATCGCATTAGCAAAAACGTGAATTTCATCTCAATAATACTTCCAGTTTACAATAGGCAGAATTACATCGAAAGGGCAATTCATTCGGTCTTCAATCAAAGTTATAAAGAATGGGAATTAATCATTGTTGACGATGGAAGTAATGATTCTTCAGCCAGTTTAATTGAAACTTATAAAGCACAATCTTCTCGCATAAAAACATTTTATCAAAATCACCAAAGCAGTTCTGCGGCAAGAAATAATGGGATTAAAAATTCAAAGGGGAACATAATTACTTTTATTGACAGTGATGATGAGTATAAAGAAAATCATCTTAAACTTCGACTGGATTATTTGAACGAAAATTCCGAAGTAGATTTTTTACATGGCGGCGTCCAAATTATTGGTAATGAATTCGTTCCCGACAAATATGATACAAAAAAGTTAATACATTTATCTAATTGTGTAATAGGGGCGACTTTTTTTGGAAAGAAAAAAGTTTTTTCAGAGCTTGAAGGCTTTAAACAAATTCCCTATAGTGAAGATTCTGAATTTCTTGAACGAGTTGTTAAACAGTACAAAGTAAAAAAAATTGATTTTCCCACATATATCTATCATAGAGAAGTTCCGGACAGCATCACCCAGATGGCAAGATAAATCTTCTAACAAAAGTCAGGTTTTTTAATCCCATCTTTTTAGCTAAAAATTTTTATGAATTCTTTTTTTTCATAGTGAGCATTAGATATTTTAGCCCCTTAAATATCTATAATTATAAGGAGTGAATATTGTTCAATCAGGCAATGGAGAACATAAGTCTGTCACCGATAGTTGCAATTAGCGAAGAGGTGAATAGAAAATCTTTAGAAACAGGGAAGGAGTTCATTTTATTTCAACGTGGAGAAATCGGGTTTCAAACACCGCAATATATCATTGATGCTTTGACTGATGCAATAAAACAAGGCTTGACAAAGTATCCCGTTTCAGGCGGACATATCAAATTGAAAAAAGCAATAATTCAAAAGCTCAGTAGTGTCAACAATGTAAGTGGTTTAGAGCCTGAAAATATTGTAGTTACGCATGGTGGGCAAGAGGGGCTGCAGCTAGTGTTCAAACTTTTTGAAGGGAAGAAGGCTGTTGCTTTTGCGCCAGTGTGGAGCTGTGTGTTAGAGAATTTTGTTCCTTATTCAAGAACAGATTTAAAACAGATTCCCCTGGAAAATGATTTTAGTATAAACTTTGATTTGCTTGAAAAGGAAGTAAAGGATGCTGCGTTTCTATATTTAAATAGTCCTCATAATCCGACTGGTAAAATATTTAGTAAAGAAGAAATAGAAAAAATTGTTGAAATATGCAGAAAACATGGTGTTTACATTTTATCTGATGAAGCATATGAAAGAATAACATTTAATGGCAAAAATCATTTTAGCCCTATGCAGCTGGATTATGAAAACATAATCACCGTAAAAACATTTTCTAAGACCTATGCTATGACCGGCTGGCGACTTGGATATCTGGTAAGTAGAAATAAAAAACTGACAAACATTATAAAGCTGGGAGATTATACTCAAACTGCCGGTGTTCCAACTTATACACAGTTTGCAGGTGCTGAGGCATTGTCAAATTCAAAAATGGAAAAAGAGTCTGTTGATGGTTTTATGAAGGAATTCTCTTTGCGCAGAGATGCGTTATATAATGGTTTAAAATCGATTGAGGGAATAAACGTTCCGGCTAAACCGGAAGGTGCATTTTATATATTCCCGGATTTTTCTGAATTCGTTCCAAAAAGTATCAGCGAAGAAGAAAGTAAACTCCATGTTTATCATAAGTTGCTCGATGCTGGTGTAGCAACCGTTTATGGTTCCTGCTTTGGAAACTATTTTCAGAATAATTTACGATTCTCGTACTCGACTACTAATCTTCAACAAATAGAAGAAGGAGTTAACAGGATTCGTAAAGCATTACATAATTAGTAAGTGTCTATAGCTGGATAAATGCTATCTGTTTAGAGCTTTCATTGCATTTGGTGCATATCTGGGTCCTTTCGTAAAACCGAATGGTGCTGCATCATCGATTTTCTTTAGGTCTTCTTCAGATAATTTGATTTCTAGTGCTGCCGCATTCTCTTCAATGTATTTTACTTTCTTCGTTCCAGGAATTGGAATTATATTATCTCTTTGATGAAGAACCCATGCTAGTGAAATCTGAGCGGGTGTACAATTTTTTTCTTTTGCAATTTTTTCAATGTGGTTTACCATTTGATAGTTTTGTTCAATGTTTCCTGGTTGAAACCGAGGATGATTTCTTCGGTAATCATTTTCGGGTATTTCCTCACCAGGTTTAAAATTGCCGGATAGAAACCCTCTTCCAAGAGGAGAGTAAGCAACAAAACTGATATTTAATTCTTCACAAAGATCCAACAGTTCGGTTTCAGGATCTCTGGTCCATAATGAATATTCGGTTTGCAGCGCTGTAATTTTATGAACATCATTTGCTTTTCTGATGGTATTTGGTGCAGCTTCAGAAAGACCCAAATATTTAACTTTACCTTCTTTTACAAGTTCAGCCATTGCCCCGACCGTTTCTTCGATTGGAACACTCGCATCAACACGATGCTGGTAATAAAGATCAATAACATCAATGTCTAAGCGTTTCAGACTTTCATCACAGCATTTTCTTACATACTCTGGCTTACCACTTACTCCAAGAAAACTTCCATCGGCACCCCGCATATTTCCAAATTTTGTAGCAATTATAAATTGATCACGTTTTCCTTTTATTGCTTTTCCAACAAGAAGCTCATTCTTTCCGACGCCATACATATCCGCAGTATCAAGAAAATTAATACCTAGGTCTAATGCACGATGAATGGTTTTGATTGACTCGTTATCATCACCTTTTCCATAGAATTCAGACATACCCATACATCCCAATCCAATTCTACCTACATTCAGATCACTTGTTCCGAGATTTACTTTTTCCATGTTTATATCTCCACTTTTATAAAAATTTTAATCAGATAAATATATTAATAATATATAATGACTTAAATGACAAAACCAGGTGAAACTTGTTGAAGCACTACCAAGCAGTACAAATTATTTTCTGAAAATCACTATCCGATTTGTATTAGTCCCAACAGAGTTATTGTTGATTCCCCAAATGTTAGCAGTCTTTGTAAATTTTTGTGAATTAACGACAATTCCCAAACATTCGAAACCAGCATTAATGCCAATCGGAACCACATGTTCGTCAAGTTTGATTTTTCCTTTTCTTATCTCACCGACTTCAAATGCCACATATCCTTCTTTTTTTGTAATTCTGGATAGCTCAGTAAAAACATCACTCATTATTTTTACCCAATCTTCTAATTTTTTCGTTACAGTAATTTTCCTCGATACTGATTTAGAGTCAATATTATTAAACCAACAGCGCAGCCAGTTATCTTCAACATAGTTGACTATATTCAAAAAAGGAGGAGAAGTCACGGTTAGCTGAACCGAATTGCTTTTTATATTGTGAGTAATCCTGGCATCACAATTCAGATAATTTGCTTTTAATCCAATACTTTTTAATCGGATTATCAGGTTTTGATTTAATCCTTTTATCAAATCCAGAGTTTTCTTCAAAATAATAAGCTTAACATTTTTATACTCGGGTTTTTGGTTTCGTAGCTTGTTTATTTTTATTTGTCTATCCTGAGTAACAGCCTGATTAGGAGGCAAAGTGTAAACCGAAAAAAAGTTTTTTGAATGTCCTGTCAACCGGTTTGTCGCAACCATCCTTATCCAGTCGTCAATATAATCTTCATCTCCATTCTTTTCTTTTCTTGTTAAATAATTTCTTAACGAGACAATTTCAGATTCTGTCTCAGGATGATAAAACATTGAAAGATCAATATCTGCTTTCATCCCATTCCGGAACTTTATCTGATTCAATTTATCTTCAACATCATTTAGTGAAGGGATAAATAATCTTGATTTTGAAAGTATTATGCTGAGTGGATTGATGTCATTAGCAATTATGTTTCTGTTAAGCAATGCTGCTTCAATTACTGTTGTTCCTCTTCCGCAAAAAGGATCATAAATGACTTCTTTTTCTTTTGATAGCAATGAAATAAAAAATCTTGGCAGTTCAGCTTTATAGCAGGCGCGGTATGAAATTTCGTGAATGGGATTATTTTGTCTTTGTTTTGATGTCCAGTATTCGTTGATAAATCTTGGAACCTGAAATCCAGCATAGTCAAAATATTCGATCAGAGTTTTCGGTTTCTGTTTATCAGAATTATTTAGAGTAAATTCTGAAAGATATTTTTTTAATTCTATTGGTGACAAAATAAAATCTCTAACGAATAAATTTTCTAATCAGCATTGACTAATCTTATACAATTACTTTAAAAGTACAAGATAATAAGAGTAAAGTGACAAATAATAAATAGCATTAAAAAGCTCAATTTTATATCAATAAGAGCATTTTGTGCTCATTTTACGCATTGGAAAAATTAGTTTATTAATTCTGTAGCAGAGATTCATGAATAAGAAAGTAATTTTAAAAGTGTCTGCCTTTGGAAAAAATAAGTTTCGTAGGATTTTAAGTTCAGAAAAATTTTTACGAATTGTTTGAACTAGCTTTTGACGATTTCAATAATCGGTCGGTGTTCCCAGGCTAATTCCTTTCTTAGATCTGAGATATCAGATTTCGGTGTGTGGATTTCAATCGGATCGTTTGCGCTAAAATCAAAACTTAACTGGTTGGTTTTTTTTAGCGAATGATTTCTTGGTCTTCTCTTCTTCATTAAACAAAAAAGCAGGAATAAAATATTTTGAATTGCAGAATTAGTAATTAAAAGTTCTGTTACAAAAGTGAAAATAAATCTTCACTTAATCAAATTAAATCTGAAAATAATTTTGTTTAAAATAAAAAGCCGGGATATTAATCCCGGACAGTGGAGAAGAGATGAAGAATAAATTTTTATTTTAAGGCTGTTTTTGAGACATCCACATTTATTTCTTCATCGTAAAAATTATTTTTGAGGTGTTCGGTATAAAAACTTGCACAAAGTTTGCTTACTCTTTTGCTGTCATCAAACTTTATGGCTTGCTTAACTGCATAAATGGCAATTGGCGAACCAATTTTATATAGTGCCAATGCAGCAGCTATTCTCAATTCTTCGTTCTTTTCATTATGCAAAATTTTGAGAAGTGGAATTGTAGCTTGAGCTATTTGCAACTCACCAATCATATATGCTGAACTACTCTGCAATCCAATATTATCTGATTTTAATCCAATCATAAGTGTTTCGACGGTGTTATCTTTAATTTGTTCGGCGACCTTTGGTTTAGAAGAAGCATTTAAAGATGTAATTAGAAATAAAGTTAAAGTAATAATAATTGTTAATGTTCTCATTTTAGTCTCCTTAGTTTAATTTTTTGTTCCCTTGAAATATATAATCAACTATTTCCTTGAGTTAGTAAATTTGGTGGGACGGCATCTGAGAATTATAAACGGCATTTATTGAACAATTGGCAATCATTATAAGGAGGATACTTCTGCGATGCAGTCAGCTATTGAAGTTTTAAGGGTTTTCCGATTGATAATATGGATTCAACTGCTTAATTTGATTTTAGCTTCTTTTAAAGCTTTGTCGGAAACAAAAAGAGAACAGCGATGAAAGAATTTTTCAGCGTTCAGGAAGTTGCGAAACTACTGGATATAAGTCATTCCGGTGTCCTTTACCATATTCGGTCGGGGAAACTAAAAGCACAACAGGTGGGGAAAATATATATTATTTCAAAAGATGATTTCGGGAATTTTTTAAAGAAACATCGTGAACCAAAGAAAAAAACAAAAAACATTCAGACAAAGCTTGATCTTTAGCACTCACTCGTAACAGAATAATAGCACCTCATTTTTATAGACTTTTAATTCTTCCGTACTTGCACCAGCAAATTTTTTTATAGTATAGCAGTAAGCAAATACTATTGGAATCACAAGATTTTCACTTTGTAAATAAAACTTATCCATTTCGTCAACAACATCGGTTATAGATATTTCGTTCGATTTCCCCTGCTTTTTGAGATCTGCTATGTCTTCCTTGCATCCTAAAGATGCAACTTCAGGATGTTTTTCATTTGTAATTCTCAGTCTGTCAAGTATTGAGCTCAAATAATTTTGTTTTGAAGTTGAATACATTAGTGCGGGATCATCCATTGAAAGCCAGGCATAACCATTCTCAGCGCCTTTAGTAGATCTTTCATTCTGTGAATATAAATTAAAACTCAGTAATAGAATGATGATGATAGATTGTTTCAACATAACAGTTTTATTCAATTGGTTCAAGCAAGAGCTCAAAATGTTTAAGCAAATTATGTATATCGCTTTGAATCCACTCCTCATCTTTTTCTGTAGCTTCAATATCAACAACGCGTAAAATTTCATACCGAATCTGTAAGGTAACTCTGTTGCCCTTGATGAATACTTTACTGTTGCGGTTTACTGTTGTTCTCTGCACCGTTCCGAGTACACTCGTATAAAAACTTTTGTTTTCAAAAATTGGACTATGGTTAATTACATCATTGAGCATTTCTGCATCAACCTCACTATCGAGCTCATAAATAGCTGTGCAGTAAGTAACCATTTCTTTAAGCCCGCCGCTAAGCTCTATTTTCTTTTTCATAATTTTCTCTTAATTATTTCCTCATCAAATTTTATCATAATCATATGAAAACTCAACTAATAAAAATGAATTAGTTGCCATTATCCTTTATATTTTAATAAAGAAAGATAAAATTTTATGGCCATTCATCTTCTCAGTAAATCTTCCTATATAAAAGGACTTCAATGCGAAAAACATCTCTATCTTTATAAATACCACTATAAAGAGATGGATGAGCTTTCCGATATGCAGAAATCAATATTTAAAAGAGGAACAAACGTAGGAAAGCTTGCGCAGGATTTGTTTCCCGAAGGAAGTATCGCTGCTGAAGGGGATCCTCCTAATTATCAAAAGGCTATAAAGAAAACTAATGATTTAATTAAGAGCGGTACAAAAATAATTTATGAAGCAGCATTTCTGTTTAACGAAGTTCTTTCAATTGCGGATATTGTTGTGATAGAAAAGGATGGGATAAAAGTTTATGAAGTAAAAAGCTCGACCTCAATTTCAGAAACTTACATTAATGATGCAGCTTTGCAATATTATGTTATTTCTAACCTGGGGTTTAAAGTAAAAGATTTTTCGATTGTATATATAAACAACCAATATATAAGACAGGGGGAGCTGGATTTACAGGAATTATTTAAAACTGAATCAGTACTTGAAACGATCACTCCCCTTCAAAAATCTGTCAAAGAGAATGTTGACAGATTTAAGAGCGTATTACTAAAAAAGCAAATGCCGGATATTGATATTGGTGAACATTGTCATAATCCTTACACCTGCGGATTTTTTGATTACTGTCGGAAACATATCCCCGAAGATTCAATTTTTGATTTTTCAGGAATGCACCTTTCTAAAAAATATGAACTTTACCAGGATGGAATAATTAGTTTAGATGATGTACCGGATGATTACCCGCTAAATAAAAACAATAAGCTTCAACTTGATGTTTATAATTCCGGAAAAACCGTAATCGACAAAGAAGCAAATAAAGAATTTCTTTCCGATTTGAACTACCCGCTTTACTTTATGGATTTTGAAACCTTTCAACCGGCGGTTCCTGCATTCGATAACTCGAAGCCATATCAGCAAATACCTTTTCAGTATTCTATTCACTTTAAAAAAGATAAGAATAGTACAGAAAATCATTTTGAATTTCTTGCTGAACCGGGTATAGATCCCAGAAAAAAGTTTATTGAGAATTTGTTGAAAGACATTCAAGGAAATGGTGACGTGATTGTTTATAATAAAACATTTGAGATAACCAGGCTTAATGAAATTGCGAGAGACTTTCCGGAGTATGCTGGTAAAATTGAAGAATTGGTTTTGAGGATTAAAGATCTGATGGTTCCATTTCAGAAGAAATACTATTATGCACCTGAGATGAAAGGCTCTTATTCAATTAAAGCCGTTCTTCCATCACTTGTCCCTGAATTGAGTTACGAAAAGCTGGAAATAAATGAAGGCGGTTTGGCTTCTATTGCTTATGAAAGTCTGCAAACAGAATCTGACTTAATGTTTATTGCTGAAATAAAACAGCAGCTTTTAGAGTATTGCAAGCTTGATACTTGGGGCATGGTAAAAATATTGGAAAAACTTTATCAGTTAGTCGAATAAGTTATTATGTCTCAAAAAATTTTAAAAGCTATTCTAATCCTCTCTATTCTGGAGAATTTTCCTTATTTGGAGTTTTTCCCTTAGGTAGATCAAAACCAGACTTTAAGTGCAAGTCTCTTTGAGGAAACGGAATCTCAATATTTTTTTCTTTGAACGCTTTATCGATTGCCACCCGAATATCACTTCTTATTTCAATCCAGGATGCAAAATCTGAAGTCCAGCACCGCAATTCAAAGTTAAGAGAACTGTCTCCAAAATCTTCAAATAAAACAGACGGTGCAGGAAATTCGATTATATTCTCATTTTGTTTAGCACATTCCAGTAGAGTTTCCATAACCAAGCTGACATCCGTACCATAGGCAACACCAACTTTTATTTCGATCCTTCTTCTCTGGTCAGAGAGTGTCCAGTTGATAAGCTTATTTGAAATTAAATTACCATTTGGAACAATGACTTCAGCACCATCCCAGGTATTAACCATGCTCGAACGAATCCCAATATGCGTAACTCTGCCTGAAAGATCTTCAACCTGAACTGCGTCACCGACCTGAATCGGGCGTTCAAAAATTAATATTAGACCTGAAATGAAATTATTAACGACATCCTGTAACCCGAAGCCAATTCCAACACCTAAGGCACCCGCTAGTAAAGCAAAAGTATTTAGGTCTATTCCCGCACTCATTATAGCTAAGATAATCCCAAAGCCAATAATAATGTAAGTTGACATTATCGAAATAGCTCCCGAAACTCCACGAGCAAGATTTAATCTTGGAAGAACATCTCCTTCAAGTATAAATCGAACGAATCTTGCTATGAGTACCTGCCAACCAAATTGAAAATATAAATACCAGAATATTTCCCAGAGTAATTGAAAAACTACCAAGTGTCCACTCATAATTCAGAGTGTTTCCCAACCATTCAAAAACAATTTCTCTTGTGCCGAAATTATTTAAAACTATTACTATTGAGAGTAAGGTAACAATCAAGTTTACTGTTTTAGAGAGTGCTCTTTCAATTTTTTCAGGATAGTTCTTAATAACATTTATTGATTTTGCAATGTTTGTGTGCATGAAAATTATGACTACACTCTGAAGAGCAAGACCTGCTGTAATTAAGAGTATTATTCCATAAACACTATTTACTGTTCCGTTAACCAATGTAAGGCTTAACATCACGTAACCCAGTAGATTTGCAATTAAAGTGATTGCGCATAATATCAATACAATATTTGTTAATAATCTTGCTTTATTTTGATGAGAGGGTTTTTTGAAGGCTTTATCAAACCATTTTTTTGAAATCAGCCAAATAATTCCCGCCACCGAAAGTATATTAATAATTAAAAGCAGTATTCTTTCAATTTCAGTATCGCTTGCAGCGGTTTGTTTTAGTTGTTGAAGAATATATAGTATGGCAAAGAAGTAAAGTGCAATTTTTAAATACCGATTGATTAGTCTGTTCAGAATGGCGATCAGGGGTATTATTAATATTATCCTCATAAAGCTCGTGAACGCTAAAGGCATATGGTTGTAAAACATACCCATGCCCCAAAGCCATACCAGAATAGATACTGATAAAGGTGATTTCAGAACTTTTAATGCTTGTATTACATTGGTATCTTCACTCTCCAGATTTTTACTATAATGACTTAGCGTTCTAATTAAAACAAAAAGTAACAAAAGGAATATTATACTTGAGATAAAAGAATTCTTGTTTTTAGCATAGTAATCTTTTGCAGTAACCGTATAAGCGTCCCAAATATCTTTTATCTGAGTTAAGAAATCGGCATTATTCGTCCGGCTGGATAATGCAGTCCAAATTGGTGGAGCATTGCGGACAAAGATCTCTCGCCTTTTAGCCAGTATCAGATCCGTAATTTTTTTCAATGTCAAATTAACATCGACGCTCTGTTTTGATAGCTTTGTTTGAAGATTTAGTGAATTGTTTATTTCACTTACCGTCAAGTCTTCTGCTTTATCAAATTCAGCTAAAGTCTCGCTTATTTTATTTCTTATATTCTCGTTCGCTTTCTCGTTAATAGCAAGCGAATCTGTCTCAACCAGACCTCTTTATTTTTCAGTAGAGTCTTCTTTTGCTCTTCTAATTTTTCGGTTCGACTTATAACATCATCAGACCAGTCTTCAATATCCTGTTTTTGGAATGTCCACCTTTGTTGAAATTCTCTTAATGTTGTAGCTAGTTGATCCTCCAGTTTTATAGAATCCGTCTGGGCTTTAAGCAGAGAATAGTTTTTTAGAATTTTATCTAATTGTGATTCAAGATTCTTTATTTCATCAGGCTTTAGAACATCTTTGTGAAGATCAAACAGGAATGCCGAAGTTTCTTCGAGTTTTATTGGTATTTCTGAAATCTTGTAAACAACCGGTTCTGGGTTAAGAGGTTGAGTAATTGGGATAGTCTGATCCTGGGCATGGTAAACAGATGCAAAAGATAGAATCGTTAGAATTATATAAAGTGTAAAATAGTTTTTCATTGCTGTTCCTATAGTCTTATGACTATTATTAAAAAATCACTGTAAATCTAAAGACCAATTTAAAAGTTTTCCAGCTTAAGAATGAAAATATTTAAAAATAAAAAACACAACTCAATGTGTTTTATCAAAGAATATATCTTTCTGAGAACTTCATCACAAAGAAAAATAATGTCTCCAGTCAAAAACTAATCGCATACCAAAATACCAGTAAGTTTTAAGTGATGGTATGTAATTAGTATTTTCATCGGGTACTGCTGCGATCCGCAACACTACTAGGGACATCGAACCCACCATAAAGCTGAACCAGCAATGAAGAGCTTTGATTCGTGGAGAATGATCTGAAGGGTCTGTATTCTAAAATAGGAAATTCAAACTGTGTTGACTCATAAGAAAGTATAAAAAGATTTGGTATTCCATTTTGATCGGGAGATATATTAAATAGAGCATCCTTTTCTTTAGTTCTACCAAAAAAGTAAACAGCAATTTCTCTTCCAAGAACAAGTTGAAATCGTCCAAAGGAAGTTTCTATTCCAGCCTCTGCACCAAATAGCCCACCATTAACTGCTGTTACTGCCATATGAGTTAAGGCTTCCTGATCGAGCAAGAATAAGATAGGACCTGCAATTAGCAAATCTCCGGGTATCACGTAGAACGGAAGTCTTAACCTTAAATCAAAAGCTGATCTTCCGGGAATTGCAGCAAGTAAATTTCCATAATTAGAAAGTTCTGCGTCGTCAGTAACGCCCGTAGAAGAAGAGCCATCCTGCCGCCAACCAGCACCAAGGAATATTAGCCCGTCTCCAGATTCATTTATTACTCCATCTAATCCTACTCCAAATCGAACCTCAAATTCAAGTCCACCAACCACACCAATAGTTTCCTGATCAAGGCCAAACGAACCAAATGCCATAGAACCCCGGAGTGCCGGTGAAAGACCAATGAACGTTCCGACTTCTGCCCGGAATCTTGGTAAATCACCAATCAAATCTTTTTTAAGTGCGGGGACAGGAGTGATTACGAAAACCTTTTCCAATAAAGTCTCAAATTCAGAGTTATTTATTTGGCCTGGCACATAATTACTATCACACACGCTAAAATTATTTGGGCCTGGAGTTTTTTCGTCTCCAGTATAAATGATATTGGGATATTTACCTTGAGCTGCATCTATGAGTTGTTCAATACTTAACCGAACAGCATTAGAAGCTCTTTCTGCATCTTCATCTCTCATCCAGGCATCACCGGTTAAAACCACGTTTTCGCCATTCCAGAGATTAGTCTTTAATCCGAATTCATTATAATAATCGTGAGTTCCTTTTCTCTGAGAAGCGTCACCCCAGGTACCGGCCGCATGTCCGGCTGCAAAAGCATCTTCTAAAAAATGAATTCCAAAAGCTTCATCAGCAAGTGCAGAAAGAATAATTGTGGATCGCTCTTCGAGTGTTAGATTTTGGTTGACCAACAATGAAGCTTTTGATAATGCGCTATAGTGGTACCAGGCATATGCTGCAATTGCATTTAACTCAGCACCCTCGATCAAAAAAGCCAGAGTGTAATTTAAGCGCACTCATATTAACATCAGGTAATGCGAAGTAAAAAATGCACATTGTTTGAGCCTGCTCTTGTTGCATAATCAGGGTCAGCGCTTTGTAAACGTAAGATCCGAATCTCTTAAAGCATTAATTCTTTCGTTTCTTGTAGAAGCAAATTGAAGATCTATTTGCAATTGAGCTGTAATATCAGCTACCTTCATTATCCAATCGGTCTGGAGGATATTAAATAACATATTTTCTGCAGAACAAGAATGATCTCCTGCTATTGCCGGCCAAGCTGCGTAATCAATGTATGGCGGATTTAAGTAATAACTCAGGATCAATTACTGTTGCTTATAATCTGGATTCATAACCTATCTCTTGCTAATGACCAGAACATTTCCAATTCTTCTCTATAATCAGAGGGTAATTTCTCGATTGCAAATAACATTATTATTCGCGTGTTCGGGATAAACCCAAGCGTTTAATTTTCTGCTCTGCAAGGAGAATAAATGATATAGAATTCCCGATATAATAAATTTTTTTCATTCAGAGATTAGAGAATATTTGGAAGTGATTTTAGAGAAGTAATTTACAAAAATATTTAATCGTAAATTTCCTTTTTATGGCTAATTGCTTCTTATACAACAACTGAAGAGAATTCCAAAGTTCGCCTGAATTTCTTAATTATGTTTGATATCTGTGCTTGAATGGGTTGGATCTAAACAAAAAAGGCGCCTATTGGACGCCTTTTCAGAATATGCTATTGGAATAACTTTTTAGTTACGAGATTTAGCTTCATTAACTACAATATTTCTTCCGCCTAATTCCGAATCGTGCAAAGCCTTTATGGCCTTGTTAGCTTCGTCGGCACTTCCCATTTCAACAAATCCGAAACCTCTTGATCTGCCTGTAGTACGGTCCATAACTACTTTAGCAGAAACAACGTTTCCGTGTTTTTCAAATGCTTCTTTTAATTTCTCGTCATTGACTGACCATGGGAGAGAACCCACAAATAACTTAGTACTCACTAGAACTCCAAAAAAATGTTAAATAAAAAACCGGTCTAATTCCGGAGGCTTCAAAACTAATTAAAATAGTTGCTTCTACCTAATTATTAATTAATCCGGCAAATCGTTTTTTTCACAATTTTATAATAAAAGAAGAAATTTGGTATGTAAGAGCTAATTTTTTTGCAATTACAGAAACAGCAATATCATTAAAGAGAGGGAAGTCTTTCATGAAACCCTTTTGATCATTTACAATTGAATCCAGCAGATCTTTAGCTCCAACATCCTTTGATCTTTTAAGCAACTGTTTTAATCTATCTTCACCGTATTCAATTTCATTAGCCGATGCTTCGGTAAGACCATCCGTATAAAGAACCAGAGAATTGCCTTTGCGGAGTTCAATCCACCAAGTCTACGATATGTCTCCTGATTAATGATCCAGTAATACTCAAGAGTAGATGGCCAACCAGTTCCGCCGATCATTCCGATGGTTTTCATAAAAATTAAATTTTAATCCGGAATATCTACTTCATTGAACAGGCATTTTTGACAGGAAATCGCCTATATAATATGGCCAGACGATCAATGCAAATAGTCCCTGAAAAAAAGAAAGTTTTAAAAATCCTATTGTAAACAGCCAGCCCATAAACCAGACTGGACCCATAATACCCGCAACCTCTACTTTTCTTCCCATTTTATTCTCCTTTCCGTTGATGATGCTACAAATTTACAAAAGATGTGAAAGAACTTCAGGTGATTTTGGACAATCGGATTGAAAATTTTTATTAGTGGAATGTTTTCTCAAAGCATCTGCTGTCAGGGTCATTCGAATGTCTCCCATAACATTTCAGAGGTTTGTAACCGAACTTGCTGTATAAGCTCATTGCTTCGGGTTGCTTCAATCCTGTTTCTAGAACTAATACTTTGGTAGTTTAACTCTTCAGCATAAGACTCAAGTTGTTTCAAAATTAATTTTGATATACCCCTTCCTCTGAATTGTGGCTTGACATACATACGTTTTACTTCAGCAGTTGAATCATCAAAATGTTTTAATGCACCATAGGAAATTGCATTATCTTTTTCATCGTATGCGACATAGAAAATCAACATTTGCTCGTTTTCGTCTATAAAATCTTCGATAATTCCATTTCCATAAATTGCTTCAAGATCTTTGTGGAGTTCATCAGAAAGCGATTTAACTTCCAGAGAAGCATATGATGCTTTCTTAATTTTATACACCATCGGTATTATTTAATGAAATTTTTTGGATGAACTCTATTAAAATCAGTTGCCTCCTGATATTCTTTGGCGAAAGCAATTAACCTTCCTTCATCAAACAACCTTCCTATAAAAGTAATACTAGTTGGTGTTCCATCTTCTGAAAACCCGTTTGGCAAAACTACACAAGGATTTCCGGTTAAATTTGTTAAGCAATAAGATTCTCTCCTTCCCAAGAGGGCGCAATGTATACATCAATTTCTTCCATCAATTCCTGCATTTGCTGAATGAGAAGAAACCTGATTCTGTTTGCATTTATATATTCAACTGCCGGAATAAACCGGGAAGCTCGGAAAACATTTGGCCACGCATCTTTTATTTGGCGAACGAGAAGATCATCCCTATTGCTTCGAGTGAGTTCATCGAAGACAGCACCTGCTTCTGCTGATAAAATTATTGCAAGATCACTGATAGGAAGAGCAGGCAACTCGATTGGAATTAATTCGGCTCCAAGTTCTTTTAATTTTGATAGTGTTATGGAATCCTGTGAATGAAAATCATAAGGTTTATCAAAATCACTTTTCAAATAGCCAATCTTTATATTTGCTGTAATTAATCATTGGTTCATAGTTAAACGGACATCATACAGAGTTTGATCAATTCCATCAGGCCATATATAGCATTAAAAACTATTGCAAGATCTTCTGCACTTCTGCAAATGGGTCCGATTTTATCCATACTCCAGCTAAGTGCCATTGCACCGGTTCTGACTGACTCTTCCGTATGTTGGGCGTAAACCCGTTGTGCCGCAAACAGTTGAAGGGGAAACGATTGATCCCCACGTTTCTGTGCCAATAGCGAAGGGAAGTAGTCCTGCAGAAACTGACGATGCCGAACCTGCCGAAGAACCGCTCGAGCCTTGATCGTATCCCAGGGATTTCGTGTCATCCCATCAAACCAAACATCACCCCATGCTAGCGCGCCGAGAGTAAGTTTTGCACATAGCACCGCACCTGCTGCTTCCAATTTTTTTATTACGGTTGCGTCTTCATCTATCATCTGATCTTTGTAATGGGGTTGCACCCCAGGTTGTTTTGTAATTTTTTGTCGCAAGAAGATCTTTCGCACCAAAGGGAATTCCGTGAAGCATTCCCCTATATTTTCCTTGAGCAATTTCTTGATCCATTAGTTTTGCCTGATTTAAAGCCCTCTGTTCAGTTAATGTAATTACACAATGAAGTTCAGGATCATATTTCTTTAATCTGTCAAGAAAAAATTTTGTCAGCTCAATTGAAGTAATTTGTTTTGTTCTTATTAACTCAGCAAGTTGACCGATGGAATAAAATGCAAGTTTGTTTTTATCGCCTGGAACTTTCCATAGAGTAATTACTAAACTTAACTGGTTTCTGTTCTTTTGGAAAATCGAATCCCACCGGAATTGGATTAAATATGATTGCGGGCGGAACGCTATTGTTAAATCAATTTTTCGAATGTTCTGAAAGTTTACCAATTGGTCATCGAGCAAGTTTGCATGGAATCTTTTCAGCATTAGTAAATCCAAGACCGATTATCGTTTCAGCATTTCTAATATTTTCATTTGTGATGGATTGAGGAAAACACTTGAGTTAATAATTATAACAGAAGCTGCAATTAGAAATTTAAATACTTTCATAATTCAACCCTTTTTTGATTTTGGTATAGGGATTTTTTATTGTAGTAATAATAATGAAAATGAGCTAAATATAGCTAGAGACGCAATCAGGTGCGTCTCTAATAAATGTGGAATTATCGGATTACGCGGCTTCAGGAGTATCGAGTTTTCTAAGTTCTGAATAAAGCTGTTCATCAGTTAGTTCATGATCAACCAGCTTTCCAACAAAGTAATCTTCGTAAGCGCTCATATCAAAATATCCATGTCCGCAAAGATTGAACAGAATGGTTTTCTGTGTTCCCTCTTCCTTTGCTTTTTTTGCTTCGCGAAATACTTGTGCAATTCCATGATTTGCTTCTGGTGCTGGAATAATTCCTTCTGCTTGAGCAAACTTCACTCCTGCTTCAAAACATTCAATCTGCTGCAAAGCAACTGCTTCAATCAAACTATCTTTTAATAATTGACTAATAATTGCACCAGCCCCATGGTAGCGTAATCCACCAGCATGAATTGGTGCGGGAACAAATGTATGACCAAGTGTGTACATTGGAATTAATGGAGTTAAACCAACAGTGTCACCGAAATCATATCTGAATTCTCCCTTTGTAAGTTTAGGACAACTAGCAGGTTCAACGGCAATACACCGAATATTTTTTCCTTCCTGAAAATTGTACCGGAGAAAGGGAAAAGCTATTCCGGCAAAATTTGAACCGCCACCAAATGGTGCAATTATAATATCAGGAAAGTCACCGGCCATCTCCAACTGTTTAATTGCTTCCTGCCCGATTACTGTTTGATGCATCAAAACATGATTAAGAACGCTACCAAGAGAGTAATTCGTTCCTTCGGTTGTTGCAGCTTTTTCAACTGCTTCTGAAATTGCAATTCCCAGACTACCGGGGGAGTTTGGATCTTCTGCAAGAATTTTTCTGCCGGAATTTGTTCGGTCACTTGGTGATGAATAAACTTGTGCGCCGAAAGTATTCATCATAATTTTTCTGTAAGGTTTTTGATCGTAGCTTATCTTCACCATATAAACTTCACAACCCAAACCAAACTGATGGCATGCAAAGCTTAAAGCACTGCCCCACTGACCGGCACCAGTCTCGGTAGCTAATGCTTTCACTCCTTCAATTTTATTATAGTATGCTTGTGGTATTGCAGTATTTGGTTTATGTGAACCTGTGGGACTTACACCCTCATATTTATAGTATATTTTTGCAGGTGTGTCCAATAATTTTTCTAGGTTGGTTGCGCGAAACATCGGAGTTGGGCGATACAGTTTGTAAACTTCACGAACTTCATCAGGTATTTCAATATTTCTTTCCTGGGAGACTTCCTGCTTTATAAGTTCCATTGGAAAAAGTGCAGCAAGATCGTCTGGACCGATCGGTTTTTTAGTGCCAGGGTGAAGCGGTGGGAGGGTTGGATTTGGCATATCAGCCTGGATGTTGTAATATTTATCAGGAAGATCGGAATCATTTAAAAGAATCTTCTTCGCAATACTCATGGTATTACTCCTTTCAAAAAGAAATTAATTGATTGAATAAGAATTATTTTATTACGTATTTACGTAAGTGTAGAAAAGTATATTAGCGGCGCCAGCCACGCCAGGACAGCGTACTGGAAAAATTGAACGGGTAATATTTATGAAATGTCTTTTTCATTGTTTGTTTAATTGCAGACGCAATATATTTTTAATAAACAGATAAGTCAAGAAGAATTTAGTTCAAAAAATAAATTTTTTATATCGCTGTCATAAAACTGTCGTAATTAATTAGTAGATATGTCCTTTCTCAAGCTTGCTAAATAGTATATATTTGCACAAAAATAAAAGGGTACAAATTTGAGTCAAAATCGACTTGCAAAAAAAATAAAAATATTAAGAACAGAACGAGCCTGGTCCCAGGCACAGCTAGCAGAAGTTGCTTCTTTAAGCATCAGAACAGTTCAGAGAGTTGAAATCGATGGTAAATGTTCTCATGAAAGTCTATTGGCTTTTGCCTCAGCTTTCGATATTGATGTAAAAGAATTGACAGTATTGTTAGATCAAATAACTTCGAATGTGAAATTTTCATTTTCGGTGTTAGGTTATAATTTTAGTTTTGGATGGCTTAAATCCATTACGGCCTTTTGGGCGGGAATTATAATGGTATTCCCTGCAGTTTATTTTATTCTGGCCTCTATATTAAAATATAATTTTGGAATTTCATTTCTATTTGAACCGTTGGGAATATTTTTCTCTTCATACGAAATGCTGAAAGTTTTTAATCTGGTATCTCCCGTAATTTTTCTATTTGGACTACTTGGAGCTTTTATAATTAACTTTTTAACGATGTTTTCTATAAGATTTTGGAAAGATAAAAGCCTCTTTCAAAGTGAAATATCATTTAGTCCGAGGATTTTAAATTTATTTGTGAGTGGCCTTAGTATGGCATCCCTGATAATAATGTTTACTTATGCAGTTGTAGAGAATTTTATTATTCGATGAAGTGATAAATTTAATTGGTTAATTAGTTTCAAAGCGGTTCAATTTTTTGCCCAACTTCTATTTTCCCGGTTGAATCACAAACAAGGTTCATCCCGAACATTACTTTATTATCTATTTTTCTGAACTTTGAAAGTGTAAGCAATGGTTCGTGTAAACGTTCGGCAGTTTCCTGGTTTGTGGTTGTGATTACACAACGAGCGCAAGGTTTAACAGCTTCAAAAACCGCGGTACCAATTTTAAATTTTTTCCATTATCTTCTTCAAATGGTTTTCCACCTTTGAATACGAAGTTTGTGCGGAATCTGTTCATCGGAAGGGGAATTTCCATTTTTGAATTCAGATCATTGAGAGAAGCCTGCCCGATGATGAGAAACGGATAACCATCTGCAAAGCTTACAATTTTATCTTTAGCATAAGTCGTATCAACTTCACGTTTAGTCGTCTCCGACATTTTTACAAGATGACACTTTATTCCGATTATTTCAGAAAACCAATTATCAATCTGTTTATCATAAAATTCAGCGGTGACAGTATCATCCCAAATAACAACTTTGTCTGTTTTCGAATGTTTAAATTCAAATGGAATAAGTAATGGCTCGACAATTTTTGTTTTATGTTGAATTTTTAATCCATCTTGCTCAATATCAACTTTAATTAGTGCCATTTCAGGAAAGTCTCGTTGAGTAAAAAATTTATTTGAGTCGTCAACCAATACCCATCTGCGATCGTACTTCAATCCTCTTTCTTGAACTATTGAAGATTGGAGACTAATTCCGCAGAGAGATTTAATAGGATAAATATTTATTTCCGAAAGTGTAAGCAAAGTTAATTTCTATTTATTCTTCAGTGTTATTAAATTTACCTCAGGGGTTGAATTGTAACGTATCGGTGCTAAAGACATTCCTAATCCCCTTGTCACAACCAGAAGCATGTCTCCAAACCAAAAATCTCCCTTAGTGTATTTTGTTTCGAACATTGTAGGGGTTAGCTGGATAAAAGGAAAAACAAAAGTAATCTGCCCGCCATGTGTGTGACCGGCGAGATACAAATCAAAATTATTTTTTTGAGCAACCTCAATAAGATGTGGCCTGGGTTGATGTGCCAGGAATATTTTTAAATCACCAAAACTGTTTGAAGAAAGACTATCAAGAATGTTTTCAGGCACAGTTTCCACATAAGTGTTTGTGATGAAAGTAATGTCTATCTTGGCATCATCTACATTTATATTTCTTATACCGTTGTCTACCATTTCAACTTTATTAGCATACAAAGAGGCCTCAACCTCAGCCAGGCTTTTTGCATAATCATTTCTGTATGCCCAGTTATCATGATCGCCCACGCAAGAGAACACACCGTACTTTGATTTTATTTTACCAACTTCTTGTCCACTTGTTTTAATATAGTCGGGACCGGTTGTTATTAAATCACCCGCAATCAATACCAAATCGGGGTCCAACGAGTTCACTGTGTTTACAAATTTTTCCAACCTTGCTTTATCTGTATAATGATCTGCCTGAATATCTGAAATAAAAGCAACTCTAAAATTTTCAAGAGATTGTGGCAAACCATCCATTTCATAATTGATTTCTCTCACATCAACAATATTGTAATCATAAATTACTCTTATTGGAATGTATAGGATAAAAAATCCTGCAATGATAAAAACTAAAGCTGCATGGATATGGATTAATTTCTCTTTATCTTTTTTTACAAATAAAGATGTTAAAAGTTTTATTAAATCAATTGGTATAAAAAACAGAAAGCATTGAATCATAAGAATAAAAGCAATCCAGAACGGATAAATCAAGATATAATCGGCAAGCGTGCTTTCAGGGGCAGTAAGGTAAGAGCCTGTGATGCCGAAATATATGAATATGAAAAGCAACACAAGTGGATAAAGATTTATCCAGACCAGGAAAACTTTTCTTACAAGATAATATTTCCCCTCATAGAACTTCGGGAAGAAATGTTTTGTTGCAACATTTAAGCGATGAATAAAATAATACTCTGCAATAACAAGTATTACAATGCCAATTAGAAGACGAAGAATTACCCACATAAAATTTATTTTTTTTTTTTATTTAAAATCTGAAAAAATTTACTATTAAAAATAAGTCAATTACTTATCAATATTTTTTGTCGATTGGATGAATGTTAACATTTGCTCATAGTGGCTACCTTTCCAGTAGATTTTTTTGCAAGAAGGACATTTGTAAAACTCATTTTGCATCGCAGCTACTTTTAGCGGAAGTTGTTTGATAATTGTTTCTTTTCTAATCGATTTAAGTAGATCATTACATTCAATACAGCGCGAAAACTCTTTTATCTCTTTTTCAAGATCGAATCTATCTAATATTTCTCTTACTTGTTCTTCAACCTTTGTGTTTCGAACCCAGTAACCATGAGTAACTTTATTTCTTTTTAGTGTTCCTCTGTCTTTTGTCAGGATTGCTCTTTTCTCTTTTAGTGAAATGCGAACAATTTCATCGTCATCAAAATTATTTTTATACAAGACATCAAATCCCATCATCCTTAAATATCTTGTTAGTCTTCCTAGATGAACATCTGCCACAAACTTTGGTTTACGAAGAGGTTTTGGTCGAAGATGCTGTGCTTCTGTAATATCAAATGATTCAAAAACCGGGTAAACAGATATATCGTCACCATCATGAATTAAATATTTGAAGTTAACAGATTTACTGTTTACCAGTATTAAATCAACTTCTGTATGCGGAACCCCAAGAGACTCAATTAAATATTTAACAGATGCGCGGTCTGTATAATGATGCTCAAAACGCTTCTTCTTTTTTTCCTCCGGAAGGAAATCATTCAGCTCTTCGTAGAATCTTATGTGAATTTCGTGTTCAGGCATTTTGTATAGGTAAAAATATCTTATTAATGAGACAAATATTTTACATCTTTGCTATATGCTTCCTGATTTTGTTAAGCAAACACTAAGAGCTTTACGTTACAGAAACTATAGACTTTTCTTCAGCGGACAAAGTCTCTCACTCATAGGAACCTGGATGCAGCAGGTTGCGCTTGGCTGGCTGGTTTACCGCTTGACCGATTCTGCGTTTCTTCTCGGACTTGTAGGATTCTCATCACAGATACCAACCTTCATTCTTGCATCGGTTGCCGGAGTTTTAGCCGATAGATATAACAAGCACAAAATTATTATTGCAACTCAAACGCTCGCAATGATTCAGGCATTCATTCTTGCTTTTCTGACCCTAAGCGATGCAATTCAAATTTGGCACATACTTTTACTTAGTTTGCTTTCTGGATTAATAAATGCTTTCGATATGCCGACCAGACAGAGCTTTGTAATTGAAATGGTAGATGATAGAAATGATTTGCCTAATGCAATTGCACTTAACTCATCAATGTTTAATGCCGCAAGACTAATTGGACCAACTGTGGCAGGAATATTAATTATAGCAATTGGTGAAGGATTTTGTTTTCTTGTTAATGCTCTTAGCTATCTGACGGTAATAGTTTCTTTATTAATGATGAAGATTGAACCAAAAATGATCTATAAGAAAAAAGAAAAAGTTCTTGAGGGATTGAAAGAAGGAATTAAATATGCTTACAACTTCAAACCGATTCGGGCACTACTTTTATTAATTGCATTGGTTAGTTTAACCGGGATGCCTTATACAGTTTTGATGCCAGTATTTGCAAGGGATATTTTGCACGGGAACTCCCAAACTCTTGGCTTTTTATTCGGTGCTGTTGGTTCGGGGGCTATGATAGGAGCGATTTATCTTGCATCACGAAAAACAGTTTTAGGCTTAGGTAGATTAATAGCAATTGCGGCCAGCATTTTTTCTTTAGGACTGTTATGCTTTTCTTTCTCAAGAGAATATTTATTTATCTATCGGCCTAATGTTCTTTACTGGAGCTGGAATGATGATGCAAATGGCTTCTACAAATACACTACTGCAAACTCTTGTTGATGATGATAAACGTGGAAGGGTAATGAGCCTTTATGTAATGTCATTTATGGGGACCATCGCCATTTGGAAGCCTTATTGCCGGTTCTCTGGCCAGCACATTTGGCGCACCCTTAACGGTTTTATCCGGCGCAATAATTTGTCTTACGGGGGTTTTAATTTATTACAGAAACCTGCCCTCACTAAGAAAACACATTAGACCAATTTATATTCAGAAAGGAATACTACCCGAAGTTTCTACAGGATTGCAGTCAACAACCCACTTAAAGATGCCGCCAAATTAATTCAAATTTCGTTAATCGGTAAAAATCTTCTTCACAAACTCAAACTCATCATCGGTTAACGGTTTGTCCATTGCAGATAAATTAGTTTTGACTTGTTTCAAATTTCTGAAACCGGGAATGACTGCACCCACAAATTTGTTATGAAGTAAGTATTGTTTGCAACCCTGGCGAGTTCTTCTGTTGACGAACCAAACTTGTCTTTTATTTTATTTAACTGAACCTCCAGCTTAGCTAAGCTTTCGTACGAAAATCTTGAAAGACCTTTTCTGTGATCGCCGTCTTCAAATTGTGGCGGGTTTTCTTTTTTGTATTTGTCAAGAAGTAATCCCTCGTATAAAGGTCTGAATGCAACAAATGAAATTTGATTTTCTTCTATCAGTTTTCTTGTAGGATTTCCATCATCTATGAAAATTTCGTTCAACCGAATTCGCAAAACTTTGCAGTAACATCCGGTTTAACTTTTGGGATAAGTTTAACAAAATCTCTGTGTGAATAAGCAGATTGCCCGACAAGTCTGATCTTTCCTTCATCTTTCAGTTTATACATCACTTCAACTGCATCATCAAGATATTCGTCACTATCACCAAACCATCCGTGGTGAAAATAGTATAAGATCAATGTAATCTCTTTTTAAGATTAATTAATGATTGCTCACATTGATGACGGATGTGTGTTGGTTCATATGCATTAGCCGCAGTTCCGGGAAACCAGCCGATCTTTGTTGCTATGATAAAATTGTGTGTTCTGTCGCCGAGAATTCTCGCGAGCATTCTTTCTGCTCTACCATTTCCATAAACGTCTGCATTATCGAAATGGTTAACGCCTTGATCAATAGCATAATTAATTGCTTCAGTTACTTCTCTTTCATCAACATTTGCCCAGCCATTTGGATCGCCGTTTACCCAATTTAGTCCGCCCAGTGTCCAGCAGCCGAGACTAATTTCTGAAACTTCTATGTCTGATTTCCCGAGTTTTCTGTATTTCATATTAATTTTCCTTTTGTGTCATTGCGAAGAACGAAGTGATGAAGCAATCTATCCAATCACTTTATTGAGATTGCTTCGCTATCGCTCGCAATGACGAATGTAACTATTTTCTATTCTTGTCAATCCACTTTGCTAAATCTTTTGCAAAGTATGTTAGGAACATATCTGCACCTGCTCTTTTAATGGCCATTGCAGCTTCAACCATTACTCTTTCTTCATCAATCCAACCGTTTTGTCCGGCTGCTTTTATCATTGCAAATTCTCCGCTGACCTGGTAAGCTGCAGTCGGCATTCCAAATTTATCTTTAACTTTTCTTATCACATCAAGATAGGGACCAGCGGGTTTAACCATAACTATATCAGCACCTTCTTCAATATCAGCCTCAACTTCACGAAGAGCTTCATTAATATTTCCAATATCCATCTGGTGAGATCGTCTGTCGCCAAAAGCTGGAGTTGATTCAGCAGCATCTCTGAAAGGTCCGTAATATCCAGAAGAATATTTCGCAGCGTAACTCATTATCGGAATTTTATTGTAACCTTTGTAATCAAGTGCTTTACGTATTGCCAGAACTCTTCCATCCATCATATCAGAAGGTGCAACCATATCTGCGCCGGCTTCAACGTGGGAAACAGCTTCTTTAGCAAGTACTGCGATAGTTTCATCATTTAAAATTTCTTCTCCTGCAAGTATACCACAATGACCGTGTGAAGTGTATTCGCACAAACAAACATCAGTTATTATTAATAAATCATTAATTTCTTTTTTGATTGCACGAATTGCTTTCTGAACAATTCCATCGCTTGAATATGCCTCTGATCCTTGTTCGTCTTTATGTTCAGGAATTCCAAAAAGAATTACTGCCGGAATTCCGAGTTCACGAACTTCTTTACATTCAGTTACTAAATTTTCTACGGAAAATTGGAAAACACCGGGCATTGATTTAACTGGTTTCTTTACATTTTTCCCGGGCACAACAAATAATGGATAAATTAAATCGTTTTTTGTGAGAACAGTTTCTCTAACCATATCCCGAACGATTGGATTGTGGCGTAATCGTCTGAAGCGTTTGAAAGCGAAGTTATGATTCACGGAATCCTCCGATGTAAGTAATTAACAATGAAAAATTAAAAATTAACAATTTTGAGATCATGTTTTTAAACTTTTTAGAATTGAAGTTAGAAGTTTTATTATTTCTTTTGAATCTAAGTTTATATTATCAAATTCAACATTAGTTAAATAGTTTGTTGCTTTTAATAATTCTAGCCAATATTCTGTCTCACGAGCTTCTTTTAATGCAATATGCAATTTGTTGATGAAATCTTTTTTGGTAATCGCTCCTAGTGCTTCAGTGATATTTGCGCCAATCGATGTTCCTGATCTTAATACTTGTTTTAAAATTGGTTCAATGTCTCGATCTTTTTGTTTTATATGTTTAAATAATTTTATAATTCTAACAGAAAATTGAAAACTTTTATCAAGAACGGCATTTCCATATGGCTGACTCTTTTCAAAAACTTTAAAACTCATTGTTAATTGTTCATTATAAATTTTTAATTTTCTGAGCCACTACTTCCGCATTTTTTATGCAATCACCAATCGAAATACCACCACGATAATTTCCGCCGAGAATAATTCCTGGATTATCCTTTTCAAAATGATCGAAGAAGTTTTCGTGTTCGACGTAACCAAGATTGTATTGTGGAATAGCCTTTGGCCAAAATCTTTTTGTAATAAGAATTGGCTCAGCACTTATCTTCATAATTATTTCAAACTCTCTTCTTGCACGGTCAATAACCAATTGTTCCACATCATCAACAAATCCGGCATCGCGTGAACCGCCAATAAACAGAGTAAACGAAGCCGTTTTTTCATCGGCACGGTTTGGAAAAATAACAGAACTCCAGATTGCACCAAGAAAAGATTTTTGTTCTTTTTCCGGGATAAGAAATCCAAATCCGTCCAATTGCTGACCAACAACTTCTTTTTCATAAACCAAATAGAGAACAAGAACAGGTGGATAATAAATTGCATTCAGATGTTTAGTTAATTGCTCATCAAAATGTCCAAATAATTCAGCAGCTTTATAAGCTGGCGCCGTTGAAAGAACAACGTCAGCGAGCAATGTAAGATTTTGTTCACCCTCTCTGTAAGTCACTCCATAATTTTCTTCTGCTGTTTTTCGTATGGAAGTAACTTCAACCCCTCTGCTGATCCGATTACCGAGCTCTGCAGCCATTGCTTCCGGTAACACCTTCATGCCATCTTTAAAAGAAAACATTTTTGCGCTTTGTTTTGAGACTTCTTTGCTTCTCTTTCTTTTGCGAATACTTCTTAATGTTCCAAGAATTAATCCGCCATATTCTTCTTCGAGCGCATAGAGTTTTGGAAAAGCAGATTTAACACTTAACTCTTCCGGTCTTCCTGCGTAAACACCCGCTACAAATGGATTGATAGCATAATCCAAAAACTCTTTCCCAAGTCTTCGCTCAACAAATTCAGCAATGCTTTGATAATAGCCATCTTTCGATTTTCCGATGAAAGGTTCAGCGAGCAATCTTAACTTTGCTTTGCCGGAAAATAATTTTGTTTTGAAAAATGTGGGTGGCGACATTGGAAGAGGGTGAAGCTGCTCATCCCTGAGAATGTATCTTTTATTTCCTTCGCGGTTTGCGTACACGAATTGATCTTCCAGGTTCAAGTCTTTCACAAGCTGTTGTATTACCGGAGTGGTTTCAAGTCCGCTGTTTGGACCACGATCGAAAAGAAATCCATTTTCAGAAATAGTTTCAATAGAACCGCCAACCTTATCTTTTTGTTCGAGCACAATTACATCATATCCTTCCTTAAAAAGGAGATAAGCGGTTGTTAATCCCGATATTCCAGCGCCAATTACTACTATTTTATTATTTGAAGACATAGTTACAATAAATGAAACATTGATTTGCAAATTTACTATAAAATATAGAGGTTTTTTGTGCTTAAAATCAGTCACAATCTTTACCCGAAGGAATTAATTATTACATCTAATGCTATCATAGATTTTAATCTATTCAGCATAGGATTAATTATATTTAATCAAGTTAATTCTAAATTTTTAATCACATACAACCGATATGAAAAATTCAATAAACTATCTTGTATTAATGGTAGTTTCAGTTTCATCCTTTTTCTTAATAAACTTTACCAAAGATGAAGGTGAAATTGAAAATAAATTTTACCCAAGTGACTGGTTTTACACTCAGCGTGCATTTCCCTATGATAATATTCCACTCGAAAAATATTTAAAAGCAATCCGCACAAAGGAAGAAATGTCCAGTGAAAATTACTCTGTTGCAAATGCTGCGTGGTATCCCGTCGGTCCTTCAAACATTGGTGGACGCATAACAGCTCTGGATTATGATCCGGTTAATAATTTTCTTTATGCCGGCGCTGCAGCTGGAGGAGTTTTTAAATCAACAGACAATGGTAATAGCTGGATACCTAAAACGGATTTTTTCCCAAGCCTGTCAATCGGTGCGTTGGTAATTGATCCGAACAATTCGGGAGTAATTTATTGCGGAACAGGTGAAGCAAATATCAGTACTGATTCTTATGCTGGATTCGGAATGTTGAAATCAACTGACTTTGGTGAGACCTGGAATCTCTCGGGTCTTGAAGAATCCAGACACATTGCTGAAATAGAAATTCATCCTATAAACAGCAATATAATATATGCTGCTGTATCTGGCGGACTCTATTCAAAAAGTGAAAATCGTGGTATATATAAATCAACTGATGCTGGTGCAAACTGGGACAGAGTTTTATTTCTGAACGATTCAGCAAGTGGAATTGATGTTGCAGTAGACCCAAGCGATATTAATATAGTTTACGCAGCTATGTGGGAAAGATTAAGGGGACCATCATTCAGGAAAGCTGCAGGAATTAAAACAGGGATTTATAAATCAACTGATGGAGGAGCTAACTGGAATCAATTACTTACAGGACTTCCAACTCCAAACGCGATTCTCGGCAGGATAAGCATTGCTGTTGCACCAAGTAATCCGAATTATGTTTATGCATTGTACAAACAAGCATCAACACCTAACGGTTCTGATAACTTCTTCCATAGTTTTTATAAGTCAACCGATAAAGGAAACAACTGGACGCAAATGCCACCCGGAATTTTATCCGGAGAATTTTCATCATTCGGTTGGTATTTTGGCGTACTTGAAGTCGATCCGAATAATCCCGAACTGGTTTATTGTGCAGACATAGATATCTTTAAGTCGACCAACGGAGGTAACAGCTGGCAAAATATTACATTTTCTTATTCAGGATCATTTGATGAGCAGCATCCGGACCAGCATGCTTTGTGGATTGATCCAACAAATCAAAACAATTTGATCTGTGGTAACGATGGCGGTGTTTTTACAACAAATGCTGGTTCAAATCCATGGACAAAATTGTACGACCTTCCAATCTCTCAATTTTATGCTTCTGAGATTGATTACCTTCAGCCAGAAATTAAGCTGGGAGGAACACAGGATAACGGCACTCTAAAATCAGACGGCACAATTAATAATTGGGATTTTATTTACGGCGGCGACGGATTTCACACAAAAGTGGATTATTCAAATTCAAATATTATTTATGCTGAATCACAGAACGGCGGAATCGGAAGAAGCACAAACGGTGGACAAAGCTTTAACAGTATTAGAAACGGGATTGATTTTACAAGAACAAATTGGTCTACACCATACGTTCTCGACATTCTCGATCCTCAAATACTTTATTTCGGCACGTACAAACTTCACAAAACTACAAACCGCGGAAGCAGCTGGGCAGTCATCAGTCCTGATTTAACAAGAGGTCCAAACGGAAGATTGGGCACAATCACCTGTGTTTCATCTTCAGTTGAAAGCGATAATGTAACGAGAGTAATTTATGTTGGAACAGATGATGCAAAATTATCTATCTCAATTAACTCGGGAACAAACTGGGAAGACAGAACAGGAATTTTACCACAAAGATATATGACAGATGTTCTTGCTGATAAGCGAGATCCGGCAACAGCATACGTAACATTGAGCGGGTATAACCTCGATGAAACTAATCCGCACGTTTTCAGAACAACAGATTACGGAATAAGCTGGACAGACATCAGCGGTAATATGCCGGATGTTCCGGTTAATTCCATCATTATAGATTATGACAAAGACAGTACTTTATATATCGGAACTGACGCCGGAGTTTTCTTCACACTAAATCTTGGTACTAACTGGATGGTTTTAGGAACAGACTTGCCGAACTCGCCTGTATTTGATCTTAATTATCATCAACCAACAAAAAAATTGGTTGCAGGCACGCACGGACGTTCTCTGTTTGAATTTGATTTAAGTGTAATCACCGGTGTCAAGCATGAAATTGATCCTGTTGTTAACGATTTTGTTACTCTATCAGAATTACCCGAACCCATTTAATCCGTCCACAACGATTAATTTTACAATTCGCGAAAAAGAATATGTAACTCTGAAAGTTTATGATATTATGGGAAATGAAGTTGCTCTTCTTCTTAGCGAAGAAATGGAAGCAGGTTCCCATTCCATTAAATATGATGCATCAGGGTTAGCAAGCGGGATTTATTTATATAAACTTAAGGCTGGGAATAAAATTGAAACGCGAAAGATGTTATTGTTGAAGTGATGCCAGATGTAAAGAAAAATTTGAACAAACCCTGCTCTACAGGCAGGGTTTCTTATTAAATGTCTCCCATTCATTTGCTTCTTTCTTTATTAAAACTTAAACTTGACTGAAAGAATAAATCAACCTCTACCAAAATCTGGAAATTTCTATGGGTACCAATAAACCAATCACGATACTTTGCGTTTCTTCGTACGAAAAAGGATTTGACTTTATGCGTGAGTGTAAAGATCAGGGTTGCAGGGTACTTCTTCTCACGTCCAAAAGTCTTGAAACAGCTCCATGGCCTAAGGAAGCAATTGATGAAACTTTTTATATGCCCGATAAAAACAAAGAATGGAATATGCGTGATGTAATTTATGGTGTAAGTTTTATGGCAAGGAAAGAAAAGATTGACAGGATAGTTGCACTCGATGATTTTGATGTTGAAAAAGCGGCAGCATTAAGAGAACATTTACGAGTGCCAGGAATGGGGGACACAACTGCAAGATACTTCCGTGATAAGTTGGCAATGAGAATGAGAGCAAAGGAAATGGGGATCCCTGTTCCGGAGTTCATTCACGTTCTGAATCATAATGAAATTAATGAATTTGCTGAAAAGGTTCAGTTTCCATATATGGTAAAAGCGAGAATGCTTGCAGGTGCACATGGTTTAAAAAAAGTTCAAAACAAAGAAGAAATGTGGAACAGGATAAATCATCTTGGTGATGAACAGTCTTTCTTTTTGATGGAAAGATTTATTGCGGGAAATATTTATCACGTTGACTCAATTGTTTATGAACATGAAGTTAGGTTTGCAATTGCCAGTCAATACGGAAGACCACCATTTGAAGTAGCACACGAAGGAAGAGTTTTTACTAGCCGAACTGTTGAAAGAGGAAGCAAAATAGAACAAGCACTTTTAGAGATGAATGAAAAACTGATGAAAGCTCTCGGAATGCTGCGCGGAGTTTCTCACACGGAGTTTATTGAGTCTGATAAAGATGGCAAACTTTATTTCCTTGAAACTTCTGCACGAGTCGGAGGAGCTAATTTATCCGAGCTTGTTCTTGCTGCATCAGGAATTAATTTGTGGCGGGAGTGGGCGAAGATAGAAATTTTGAGAGGGGAAGGGGAGTATAAGTATCCCGAAGTGCAAAATGATTATGCGGGGATAATAACATCACTTTCAAAACAGGAATGGCCAAACCTATCTGCATATGATGATCCTGAAATTGTCTGGCGGCTGGATAAATCATACCATGCAGGATTCGTTATTCGTTCAAAGCATCAAAAGGTTATTGAGGACATGCTGGAAAACTACACTGAAAGATTTTATAAAGATTTCTTCACAACCGCACCGATGAAGGAAAGACCCAGCGATTGATGAATCTCAATTATCGAATTTTAAAATAATTGTAAAACCTCGTTTCAGCTCAAAATTCAGAAAAAAAATTAAAAACTAAATTGAGTGTGTCTTAGCTCTGCAGTTTTTTTAAATTCATCATGTTCCCCCAGATTTGTACCACCGATAAATGTTGTTCTGTCAAATTTATCTATGTTCTTGTGACAAACAATTTGATATGCTGTTGAACCACCGTGTCTTGAAATATTCACTGACCAGGCAAGAAAAATTTCATAAATTCTAAATATTCTTTCCCCATATTTTTCAATGACCTTTTCCTTGTTTGAAAGCCAATTGTCATACCACCTGTTAATAGTAGTTGAATAGTGGTTCCCAATATTTTCAACTGAATGCACTTCAAAACCGACCTTTTCTATCCGGTGTAAATCCCAATTTAACGGCATACTGGCATCCGCACCTGAGAAAATAAACTTATTCATAAATAATCCCCACACAAGGTCTTCCTGGTTTTCCTTTTGAAACAAGCTATTACGTTCACGCAGCCCGGCAATCTGCAAATAAAAAAGTCCATCATCTTCCAGCAGATCATAGCATTGTTTCATGAATTTTTTAAAATATTTTATACCAACATGTTCCGCCATTTCAAGACAGGTGATTTTATTATATTTTTTATCTTTAGGAATATCTCTGTAATCCATCGTCCAGATTTTCGCACGGTCTTCAACACCATATTCCTTAATTTGACGTGTAGCCCATTCTGCACCAGCCTTGGCAATTGTTACTCCTGTTGTATTAACTCCATAATGTTTAGCCATATGAGCAACAAGAGTTCCCCAACCACAGCCAATATCTAATAATTCTTCACCTTCTTTTAGCTGCAGCTTTTGAGCGATGAGGTTCATCTTATTTTCCTGTGCGTCTTCCAGCGATTCATCTAAATTCTTAAAGTAACAGCTCGTATAGATCATCTTTGGTCCTAAAAACCAACTGAACAAATCATTCTTATTATCATAATGACTTTGTATTATTCTCTTGTCCTGTTTTTGAGAATGAATAATTACTTCCGGGATCATCCTTAAAATGAAAAAATAATAATGCGGTGCAGCGAAACGAAAAGTGAAAATATCATCTTTATATTTCAGCAATTCCATAAAGCTGACTTTAATATCAACTTTTTCAGCAATGTAGTCTTCAATGAAAAGACCCATTGCCACTTTTTTCTTTAGATACCGCTTAGCTACTCTGGGGTTCTTTACTTCAATGAGATCGGAGATCGTTTTAGTCATAATTAGGTTTTATTTTATAATCGATGTGTTGTACAAAGATAGATAAATTTTGAAGAATATTAATTAATTTTTTGATACAATATGAGAAAGGCAGAGTCAATAATTTTATCTTTGAAGTTAATTATAACAGAAGGGAGGAACCGAATTATTCAGTCCATTAAACCGTCCTCGAATACTTAGCCTTGTCCTCTTTTCTTTCAATATAACCATCGAAATTCATTGCAATGTTACGAATCAGGAGTCTGCCCATATCTTTTATTTTAAAGCCATCATTGTTAATTACAATTAATTCATCAGACTCAAAGTCTTTTAAGTTTCCGAGTCCCCATTTGAAATAATCTTTAAAGTTAATCTTAAACTTTTCCTCGATCGATTTGTAGTTTAACTCGAAGTCACACATAATTCTCATTATCACTTCGTGACGGATGTGGTCGTCCTCACTTAGCTTGTATCCTTTTGCTGTTGGAATGATTTCGTTATCAAGAGCAGTGTAGTATTCTTTTTCTGTTTTGTAATTCTGTGCGTAAATATTTTTCAACTGACTGATGGCAGTAATACCAAAGGCATAAAGATCTGCACCCGCGTTTGTGCTGTAGCCCTGGAAGTTTCTGTAAAGCTTTTTCTCTCGCATTGCGATTGTTAATTCATCATCAGGTTTTGCAAAGTGATCCATTCCAATAAATTCGTAGCCAGCACTTGTTAGTTTTTCAATGCTCATCTTTAATATTTCAAGTTTTTCTTCGGGTCTTGGCAAATCTTCTTCGTGAATAAGTGCCATATGTTTTTTCATCCAGGGAACGTGTGCATAATTAAACAAAGCAATTCTGTCAGGAGATATATCAATTATTTTTTCAACTGTGTCGGCAAACGAATTAACATTTTGAAAGGGGAGACCGTAAATAAGATCAAGATTGATACTGTGGTATTTTAGTTCTCTTACCCAGTTGACAACCTGTCGTGTCATTTCCTCCGGCTGAATTCTGTTTACAGCTTTCTGTACTTGCTCATTAAAATCCTGCACACCCATGCTAATTCTGTTGAAGCCATTCTTTCTTAAAGCTTCGAGATGTTCTTTTGTCAATTCACGAGGATCAATCTCGCAGCTGTTCTCGCTGTCTTCTTTAAACTCAAACGATTGATTAATGTATGAAGTAAGTTTATCAATTTCGTCTGGTTTAAGATGAGTTGGAGTTCCGCCTCCCCAATGATGCTGTGCAACTTTTCTATCAGGCAACAAATATGTTCGCATCAAATCAATTTCTTTTTGCACATATTTTATGTATTCATTTATTCTGTCCCTGTTTCGCGTAACAAGCATATTGCATCCACAGAAAAAACAAAGTGTGTCACAATAGGGAATATGAAAGTAAAGCGAAAGGTCGGGAAGATTTTTTCCATAATTTGTTTTTACTATTTCATCAACAAATTCAGCGTGTGTAAACTGTTCATTGAACTGAGGTGCAGTCGGGTAGCTTGTGTACCGCGGTCCGGGTTTATCGTATTTCTTAAATTTTTTTAAATCAACTTCAAACATTTCTTTTTCCTTTGCTGTCATTCTGAACGAAGTGAAGAATCTTGTTGGCTTAATTAGACTCTTCGCTTTGCTCAGAGTGACATATTAATTTAATATTAACTGTCGTGAAAACTACTACTTTCTTCTTTTACATATTTAACTAACTCTTTTACATTCTCGGGGTCGATATCCGGCAAAATACCATGACCAAGATTGAAAATGTGTCCATCACCTCTTCCGAAAGATTCAAGGACCTTTCTTGCTTCTCTTTTGATAAAAGAGGGATCAGCGTAAAGAACTGTAGGGTCAAGATTTCCCTGGATAGCAACTTTGTCACCTATTTTTCTTCTTACTTTTTCTAGCTCGAGTGTCCAGTCAACACTTATTGCATCAGCGCCACACTTTTTTAACTCGTGAAAGAGATAATGAACTCCCTTCGGAAAATATATTATAGGTTCATCGGCTCTTTTTATTTCTGAAATCAACTGCTGAACATATCGTAGTCCAAAAACCTGGTAATCCCTGGGTGAAAGTAGTCCTGCCCATGTATCAAAAATCTGAACAAGGTTTGCACCAGCTTCAATCTGTGCTGATAAATATGCTGCTGTTGCTTTTGTAATTTTTTCAAGTAGAGTATGAGCAAGCTCGGGATTTCCGTAAATCATTTTTTTTACTTTTGAAAATGATTTTGATCCCTGACCTTCAACCATATAAGTAAGGATTGTCCAGGGTGCACCGGCAAATCCAATTACCGGGACTCTTCCATTCAACTCCTTTTTTGTGAGTGATATTGCATCCAAAACATATTTTAATTCTTTTGACGGGTCCGGATCAATCAATTGATCAGCATCTTCTTTTGATTGAATTGGTTTATTAAAAACAGGACCCTTTCCTTCATGAATTTCCAGATGCATTCCCATTGCCTCGGGGATAACAAGAATATCTGAAAAGATTATTGCAGCATCAACACCAATTATATCAACAGGCTGAATTGTTACTTCAGACGAAAGCTCAGGTGTTTTACACATTGTTAAAAAATCATGTTTTGACCGTACTGCCCTGTACTCTGACAAATATCTTCCAGCCTGGCGCATTATCCAGATTGGTGTTCGTTCTGTTGGTAATCGTTTAGCCGCTCTAATAATTAAATCGTTCTGTAATTTCAAACTTTCTCCTTGTGACTGCTGTAATATTCAACAATTTTTTTTGTCAATCCATTTATTGTGAATTCATCAGGTAAAATCTTCACTTTAACTTTTCTTGCTTCAATAGCTTCCTTTGTTGTAGGACCGATTGCTGCAACATCGAATTTACTGAAATACTGAAATGGGTTTTTAATATCTGCTATCTGTAAAAAATTTTCGAATGTTGATGGACTTGTGAAAATAAAAAGATCAACATTTGAAGATTTTAATAACTGCAGATTTGGTTTTAAATTCTCTCCCGAAGGTATTGCAACATTGTAAACAGGTACAGATTTTATTATTGCACCCAATTCTTTTAGTCCCTTAGGTAATTCTTCTCTTCCAATAGCTGAGCGGGGAATAAACACAACTTTATTTTTAAGATTATATTTTGATAATACTTCGATAACTCCTTCAGAGCTGAACTTATCCGGCACTATGTTTACATCGATATTATTTTTATGACAATATGCAGAAGTCTTTGTTCCAACAGCAACCACTTTTGTTTGATTATAGTTAATCAAAGCACCGATTTCCTCGATTCTTTTAGCGAACATTTGTACTGCATGAGCTGATGTAAAAATTATAAAATCTACTCTATCGGGATGTGAAACAATAGAATCAAACTTACTCCAATCGGATGGCGGAACAATTTCAAGCGTAGGAACAATGATAACATTTGCACCCAGATTAGTTAATGCTGCTGCTGATTCGCGTGATTGTTCTACTGTTCTGGTAATTACAATAGTTTTTCCCTTCAACGGTAATTCTTTGATGTTATTAAAACCAGAATAGAGCCCATGCAGAACAAATTCAAATATTTCTTCTTTTTCAATTGTTGCTGTTTCATCTGAAATATTATCGCTTATTCCTCTTTGAACTGCCCCGTAAATGCTGCCAAATATCATGCTGATTGCAAATCCTTCATCAACTTTTCTAAAAACTCCTTCTTTTTCACCGTTGGAAATAATCTGAACTATCATCTGTTTCATTTGTCTTTCCAGCGAAAGTAAATCTTCACAGAAAGAGTTTTGTTTATTGAGAGTTTCTCTTTGGTAGATAAGGAAAAACTTTCGATGTTTCATCATAAACATATAGAGATGAATCACAAAAGCACGAAGAGTATCAATGCTGCTCTGCTCAGATTCTATTTTCTGTTTTAGAAGCGATAGAAGATTCTCCATCCTTGTATGCATAATTGTAAAGTAGAGCTCTTCCTTAGATGTGAAATAATTATAAACCGTACCCTTTGCTACGGAAATTAATTTAGCAACATCATCCATCATCACTTCATGATAATGCTTGGTAGAGAAAAGTTCGGCTGCTGCCTCAATAATTTTTTCTCTTTTTCTCTCTCTCTTTATTTCACGTTTTTCTTTTAACATTGCTGTTTATTAATTAATTCTCCAATCATTTAATGCAAGTACTTCGCCTGTATTCGGATCGATTAACATTTCCTGCCCATTAGCCCTATAATTTTCTTCTCCACCAAATTCATTAAGTGTTGATAAAATTCTCCAAACATATCTTTGCAGTTTAAAATCCCACATAAAGCCTGTGTCCCATTCTTTCACTCCATCTTTTAATCCCATTTTAGTTGCAATTTGTTTGGCGGTTTGTTCATCAATATTAAAATCACATTCTTCCGGAAAGTTCAAACATCTGGGGATTCCAACTATATCCCGATTCTTCAAAACGTTGCCCATGGTATCAACTGTAAATTTTATTGTTGCGTTTACATAAGGCTTATCGGGCATAAAAAATTTGTAAGCCATCTCGTAATATGGTGGATTATATTTTGTTCTGTTAAAATCTGGTGTGATATATTGTTGAAAAAATTCTTTTCCAGTTGATGCAACAATAAATGAATCTGCTTTGGTTAATACTTTAAGCGGAACTGGACCAAGCTCGGATTCCTGGCAACTTCTGCATTTACAAGAGAGAATAATCGAAATGCTGAATAATAATGTTAACAGAGAAAATATTAATAATGTTTTATTAAATAACCTTGTTGTCATTTCGCTCTCGATGATTTGTAGATTTCATCCAAAATAGTTTTTGCACCAGCTTTTATTAGATCCTTTGCGAGTTCTTTCCCAAGTTTTTCCGGATTAATTTTACTGCCCCAAATACTTTTCCTGAATGTTAAACTTCCATCCAACGAACCAACTAAAGCATCTATGAATAATCCGTTTTTCTTCACATTTGCGATTGCGCCGATGGGAACCTGACAGCCACCTTCCAGGGTTTTGAGTAATGCACGCTCAGCTAAAACCGCTTGGTATGTGTTTTCATGGTGAATCGATTTAACAACTTCATTTACAAACTTATTGTCACTTCTTGTTTCAATTCCAAGTGCACCCTGTCCAACAGCCGGAAGCATAACATCAGTTTTAATTATTGATGAGATGTGCTCGTGAAGATTTAATCTTTCAACTCCTGCTCGTGCCAAAATTATCGCATCCCAGTCAGATTTAGAAAATTTTTTTATTCTGGATGGAACATTTCCTCTTAATTCTACAAGATTTAAATCGGGCCTAATATGAAGTAGTTGACACCTTCTCCTCAAAGAACCTGTTGCTATAGTAGCATTTTCCGGAAGCTTTAAAATAGTTGTTCCTTTTTTCCTTGCAATGAGAACATCCTGAACATTGTGTCTTTTTGTTACGGCAGCCAGCTTTAATCCTTTTGGAATTTCTGTTTGCAAATCTTTAAGACTATGAACAGCAAGATCGATTCTTTTGTTAAGCAGTTCCACTTCCAATTCTTTTGTGAATAAACTTTTATCACCAATTTTTGAAAGCGCAACACCAAGAATTTTATCACCTTTCGTTTTAATTATTTTGATCTCAACTAAAACATTTTTGTTTTTCTTCTCGAGCTCTTTTTTAACAAAATTCGCCTGCCAGAGAGCAAGATCGCTGCCTCTTGAACCTATGATAATTTTTTGTTTCAAAATTTCTTCCTAATCTTTCTCTGATTTTTTTCTAGGATGAATCCCGAACAGATCTCTTATAATTCCAATTTTAGTTGAGGTGTCAACCGAATTAGAGGATTCATTTGTTTTACGAAGTTCAATTGTTGGGTGGTGGAGAATTTTGTTGATAATTCTCTTTGTAACGATATCCAATTTTTCCTGATCTTCTGCTGCAAATTTATTTTTATTCTTTTCCACCTCTTCACTTCGGATATCTTCAAAAAAATCACGGATATCTTTTATTGCAGGAGCTGCCTGTAATGAATTATACCACTCCCAGAAATTATCAAGTTCCTCTTCAATTATTTTTTCTACTTTGGGTATTTCCGATTTTCTTTTCACAAGATTTTGTTCAACAATAATATTTAATGAATCCAGATCGTGATAAAAAACGTAATCAATTTCTTTTGTTGCAGGATCAATGTCGCGAGGGACAGCAATATCCATAAGTATCATTGGATTGTTACTTCTTTTCTTCAATGCATTTTTAACATTATCCTTGGTTAAAAGAATTTCCGGTGAAGAGGTTGCACTAATAATAATATCGAACTTGAAGATCAACTCTCTGTATTCATTAAACGGAATTACTTTTGCGTTCAGCTTTTTCGAAAGAGTTTCTGCTTTTTCCAATGTTCTGTTCGTTACCGCAAGTGCGCCAATTCCTTTTTCAGAAAGATGTTTAGCTGCGATTTCGCCAGTTTCACCAGCCCCGATTACCAAAGCAGATTTCTTACTGAGATTCGAAAATATTTTTTCTGTTAATTGAACTGCTGCATAACTAACTGTGACTGCGCCTTCGCTTATTGCAGTTTCCGATATAGCTCTTTTGCCCGTTCTAATTGCGGCATCAAAAATTCTGTGCATTATATAACCGGAAAATTTTGATTCTTCAGAAATCTGGAATGAATCTTTTACTTGCTTAAAAACCTGGTTGTCACCAATTAATAGTGAGTCAATCCCGGTTGCAACACTGAACAAATGTTTAACTGCATCTCTTGAGACAAAATTTTGGAAATGTTGATCAGAAATATTTTGTGTGGATTTAAAAGTCAGCAACAGGCTTTGAAATTTGTGGTGTGATGCTTCATCGCTATTTGGGATACCGAATATTTCAGTTCGGTTGCATGTCGAAAGAATTAATCCTTCCTTTATTTGATTTTCTTTGGCGATATTAATGAACGGGCGTATCTCATCCTCTTTGAGATAAACTGCTTCTCTCAATTCAACCGGTGCAGTTCTATGATTTATTGATATTGCTATTAAATTCATAAATCTTAATAAAAGGAATGAAAGCTTTGTGCTATAAAGTTTGAAAGAATTGTCGAAATGATTGCAACTAAAAATCCGGATATCGAGAGAATCACCAGTTTCTTTCCTCTCCATTTACCAATTACCTTACTGGTAATACCAATTGCATAAAGTAGCCAAACCAGGGTTGAGCCTATTAATTTTGGATCCGCGTAAGAAAATTTTGGGAATGCAATAGGTAACCAAATAATGCCGATTATAATCGCAATTGTAAGAGCAACAAAACCAATTATTGCTGAATAGAGACTTAGTCTTTCTAATACTTCAAGATTGGGAAGTCGGTTAAAGATCAATCCAAATTTATTAAGTTTGATATCTTTATATAATACTAAATAAAGAAATCCGTACACTGCTGAAATCGTAAATCCCGAATATCCAAGTAACGCGCTCATAACATGAATACCCAAAAGATTGCTACGTAATACTTCTTTCACTTCTGCTAAATCTTGAATGTACAATGATGATATAAGTTGAAATATGAATGACAGGATGATGATGAAGGGACCTGTTCCTCTTATGTCCGAAACAAGCTCAACCAGAAAGTAGGAGAAGCTGATTGTGATAGCCAGAATAGTAAATATCTCAAAAACGTTTGTAATCGGTGGATGATCAAATGCTATTGTTCTAAGAACAATATATATTAAATGAAGCAGAAGGGTGATGAAAAGAAAAACACGCTTTACATTAATGAGTTTCTGCTCGCCCTTTATAAAGTCGTAAAAATAGACTACCAGAGTGATAAAATAGAAAATTGGTAATAATATATTAATTGTATGTATTGCTGAAATCATAGCGATCTAACTTTTTCTGACTTGTGAGTTCAAAAATACGAATAGATCGCCTTCAGAACAAAGTAGTAGAATATCTCTAAGTAGGATTATTTTTCAGAACCCAGTATAATTGGCAGTCCATCTTTGCCCGATCCAATTATAACGATTTTTGAATTTTGCGAATTTGCAAGCTTTTCGGTCGCCTCAATTCCTTTCCACTTGAGTAATTGTTCACTAATTCCTTTGGAAACTATCTCCTGGAAATCAGCAATACCTTTTGCTTCAATTCTTTTTCGGTCTGCTTCTTGTTTTTCACGGGTCAATATGAACTCCATTCGCTGACTTTCCTGCTCGGCTTGTAATTTTTCTTCAATGGATTTTGTCAATCGCTCCGGAAGCTGGATTTGTCTTAATGGAGCTTGTTCAACTATAATTCCTCTTGGACCAACTAATTTTTCCAATTCCTCAAGAATTTCACCCGCTAACTTTTCACGCGAAGCAGTGTATAATGCTTTTGCCTCGTAACGTGCGGTTACACCCCTGACTACCGAACGGAATTGCGGAACTAAAATAATATCTGCATAGTTCGGACCAACTGTTTTATATATGTCATTTGCCTTTTCCGAATCCAATTTAAATAGCAAACTTATTTCAAGATCAACGCTTAATCCCTCTTTAGAAGGAACTGACATTAATTCTTTCAGTTCCTGAGTTTTAATGCTCATCTTTTCAACATTTGCCATTGGGTTAACCAGGTTAACGCCGGGCTTAAGAGTAATATCACTAACATATCCCAGAAAATCTATAACTCCTGTATGCCCTGCAGGAATTACTGTAAAACATTGAAGCAAAGCAATTAGTAATGCCGCAACAATACCAAGCATTGCAAATGTAGTCTCTGATTTCTGAAATCTTTTTTTTGCGTTTTTATAAACGAAGAATGCCACAACAGCACCCAGAATTGCTATGATAAATAACATATCGTTATCCTCCTTTATCTAAATTGAGTAATAATTTAATCAATAAATAATTTTCTTTATCAGTTTTAGTTTTGTCGGTTTTGATTTTGAAAAACTAATTGATTCAACAATCATTTGCTCAGCTAATTTAATCCTGGCCCTTGAATCTGAATAAAGTTCACAAATAATTTCTCCTTTTTTAATCTGATCACCATGCTTTTTATAAAAAATTATTCCCGCTTTCGGATCAATAACATCATCTTTTTTTCTACGGCCGGCACCTAATTCCAGAGATGCCATTCCTATCCGATAAGTATTGAGTTTACTAATAAATCCACCCATGGAAGATTTTAACTTCGTTATTAATTTTGATTTTGCATACTTGTCGGGATTTATTATATAATCTGTATTTCCACCCTGCAGTTCCACAATCTGTAGAAATTTATTAAATGCTTCTCCACTTTCAATTTTTACTTTAGCTAATCGTTCACCTTCCTGTAATGATTTTGCCTTTTTGCCGAGATAAATCATTGCTCCAGCAAGTTTTGTAGAAAGAAGATACAAATCATTTTTGACTATTCCCTTTAATACCTGAATTGATTCATAAACTTCCAACCAATTTCCGACATAATTGCCCAATGGTTGATTCATATCTGTAATAAATCCGATAACTTTTTTATCAAATGACTTTGCGGTATCAATTAATGAATTTGAAAGCTCAATTGAATCCTTATGATTTTTCATGAAGGCACCATTGCCTGTTTTAATGTCGAGAACTAATCCGTCAATTCCCTCTGCAAGTTTTTTACTCATTATGCTTGCTGTAATTAAGGGAATTGATTCAACCGTTCCCGTTACATCGCGGAGTGCATATATCAATTTATCTGCAGGTGCAATTTCTTTTGTTTGTCCAATTAACACAGCCCCACATTTTTTCAGAACTTTCATGGATTCAGATAAACTTAAGTCTGTTCTGAATCCGGGAATTGATTCAAGTTTATCTAGGGTTCCCCCCGTATGCCCGAGTCCTCTTCCGGAAATCATCGGTACATAAATTTCTGCAGAAGCAACTATTGGTGCTATAATTAAAGAGGTTTTGTCACCAACACCACCGGTAGAATGTTTATCAATCTTTGAGCCTTTTAATGAAAAAAGATTAATAATTCTTCCACTGTTAAGCATTGAATTAGTTAGAGCAGAAGTTTCAGAAGAATCCATCCCTTTCAGAAGGATGGCCATCAATAGGGCAGAGAACTGGTAGTCTGGAATGTTACCATCTTTGAACTGATTGATCAGAAAGCTTACTTCATCAGCTGATAAAGATTTTCCGTTTCTCTTCTTTTTAATAATTTCAACGAAGTTCACAAATAAATTTAGCCATAATTCAGCTTGATGTGAAGCTAATCATCATGATATAAATGTTGTTTAATCATTTTATCCGGATGTTTAAAAGCATAAAATCGCCATCATCAAACAAAACTTCAAAATTAGATCTCGATATTTCTAAATCAATTTTGGCTTTTAATTCATTATTCAGCAGGACAGTTTTGAGGAAGATTAGATATGTACACGTTTTGCAAAAAAGACGATTTTCAAGCTCACTCTTATTCAAAAAAATAAATTCTAACTCTCCGGGTATTTTTTCAGTCGAAATAGGATTAAAATTTGTATAGACTTGTTTTTCAAAACCAGAGGATTCAACTATTGTATCCATCCAATCTGCATAATTTCTTGCTTCAACCTGTTCCGTCAATTTACGTTGACGGTCAATTATATTTTCTGCCCTCAAAGATGTAAAATTAAGAATGAAAACGGCGATTACTCCTATAATCACCAAGTGGTAAAGCCTCATATTTGTAATAGTTATCACATACAAAAATGGAATGATTATTACAGAAGTCGCAAGCACAGCTTGATAATAATCTATACTAATATATTGTGTATAATCTATAAGCAGGTTTATTCTGCGAGATTGAAAGTAGTAGATGCTAATAAATTTATGAGCTTGTAGTAAGAAGTTATAGAAGAAGTCAGTTTTAATAAGGAAAAATAAACCAACACATAAAACACTTATTAAACCGCCAATCATTTTTTGCTTGTTTGAAAGAGAAGGCTCATTATGCTCAGCTATTGTAATATGAGGATTTGTTGTTTTGTTCCTTATAATTTCAATAATTTTTATTAATCCAAAAGCCGAGACAAAAGCTAGGTAAGGTATCACAAAACTCAAATTTCTGAAATCCGCACTATATTTTAACATCCATAATATTAAAGGGGGGATAACCATTATTAAGGTTACGTACCGGATGTTTTTCACAAATAGACTGGCCACCAAAGTCAAAATGAAAAAAGCCAAGACAGGCAATCCCCAGAGGTAATACATTAATTTCACTGCCTTAATGAATATCAAAATATAATTCTCACCAACGTATTCTGGTTGGTGAAGCCCAGAAACCATAACAGTCGGTTTTAATAAATGCCAGAAAAAACAAATCGCTAAAATCAAAGGCACAAAAGTAAAAATTAAAATAATTTTTGATCTTTCAATTTGTTTCCAATATTTAATTAACCCATATAGTGAAATAATTGAAGCAAATAGAAACACATAAAATCCAGCCAACTTGGTAGTTGCTGCAATTGCAGCAAAAAGAAAAAATAGCAGACGTTCGGCGGTTATAAATTCATCCTTTGATAGTCTTATGTATGCGTAGAATGCGAGAAAAGCAAAAAAAGAAACGGCCAAATCTGCATTACCATCAGCAATAAAAACCAGTGGGTATATAATTGGAGCGAAGAGACCATAAATAATTAATGCAATTAGATAGATATAATTCTTTTTCCATATTGCAAGGTCAACAAAAATCAAAAGGTTGCCGAAAAAGAATAGTGGCATGAAACTTTTAGAAAAGAAATTAATGTATGAATTACCAGTCAGAACATAGGCGATCGACCAATTGGCTGGAATTAACTGGGGAAAATGAGAAGATTTAATAGGAAGCATATTATTAGCAAAATCTTTTGCCCAAGTGTTCCAATGGATCAGGTTTACAGTATCTACGAAATAAAAGATCGTACCCAAGTTTGAAATGAATAAAGCAAAGTAAAAAAGTAATAATCCACTTACCGAAACAATAATAATTTTTATATGTAAAGTAGAATTCTTGTATAAAGCTAGATATTTTTGAATGGCAACACTGAATCTAAATTTTGGAATTGGATTTACTCTTCCATTATTTACCAAAATTATAAGACAAACAATTTCAATAGCAATAACAATTACAATCGAAATTATAGTATATAATTTTAATATCGTTAGAATAGTAACAAATGAGTAATTGGTAAATAAACTCAGAGTAAAAATGTAGAGATAATTTTGTATCAGGCTATTAATTTTTATTTTAAACACATGCAGAAGTATAACCCCTGGGATTAGGGTTATCTGAAGAAAGGATAAAATTCCAAGTAAAAACATTAGGAATAAATTTATGAATAAATTCTCAGGCAAAAATAGTAAGAAAGCATCAAGAGATAAACTGAAATGTATATTACTTTTTTTTGAATAAATGCATCTGTAAATATATTTGATCACCCAAATTCGTTTGACTATTTTTGTTTTCACGATGAAATTCAAAATTCTGTTAATAATATGAAATTTAAAATTAGAACGCATACGTGCGGAGAGCTTAAAGAGCAAAATGTTAATGAAAAAGTAGTACTAAATGGTTGGATTGACCGCAGAAGAGATCTTGGAGGATTAATTTTTATTTGGCTAAGGGATCGGTATGGTATTACACAAATTATATTCGAACCGGAAACCAGTAAAGAGTCATATGAGCTAGCAAAAAAGTTAAGAAATGAATTTGTAGTATCTATTCAGGGAACAGTAAGAAAAAGACCTGAGGATGCTATTAATGATGAATTGACAACGGGGAAAATTGATGTTCTCGCTGAGGAGCTGATTATTCTGAATGAAGCTGAAACACCCCCGTTTGCTATTAAAGATGAAACAGACGCATTTGAAGATTTGAGGTTAAAATATAGATATCTCGATTTGCGAAGACCAGCGTTGCAGCGGGTATTACTCCTTCGCCATAAAATGTATCAAATAGCAAGAAAATATTTTGATGAAAATAATTTTGTAGAAATTGAAACACCTGTGCTGATGAAAAGCACACCTGAAGGTGCGCGTGATTATTTGGTTCCAAGCCGTGTACATAAAGGAAAATTTTATGCACTTCCACAATCACCACAACAGTACAAACAGCTGTTAATGGTTTCGGGATTCGATAGATATTTCCAAATTGTAAAATGTTTTCGTGATGAGGATTTAAGAGCAGATCGCCAACCGGAATTTACACAGATTGATGTTGAAATGTCGTTTATTACACAAGAAGAAGTGTTTTCTATTGTTGAAGGATTGATGAAAATACTTTTTAAAGAAGTTTGGAATATTGATTTATCCCTGCCTATCAAACGTCTTTCATACGAAGAAGCAATAACCAAATATGGTAGCGATAAACCCGATTTAAGATTTGGAATGGAGCTTTATTCTTTTAAATGAAATTTTCAAGAAAACTGAATTCAAAGTTTTTAAAGAACCCATCGAATCAAATGGGATTGTGACAGGAATTGTTGCGACCGGTTGTGCATCTTTCAGTAGGAACCAGATTGATGGGCTAACAAATTTTGTAAAAAATCTCGGTGCAAGAGGATTAGTGTGGTTTAAAGTAAACGAAAATGGGATTGATTCACCGACGGCAAAATTTTTAAGCGATGAAGAGAAACAGACCCTTTTATCAAAACTTAAAGCAAAGACAAATGATTTAATTCTGATTCTTGCCGGGGATAAAATTGCAACGCTTAATCAGATGGGTTCATTAAGACTTGAACTGGCAAAAAAACTTGAGATGATAAAACCAGAAATACCACCTTCTCTGCTATGGGTAACGGATTTTCCACTGTTTGAATATGATGAAGAAACAAAAAGATTTTATGCAATGCATCATCCTTTTACCTCTCCCTTAATAGAAGAAATTGAATTTTTGGAAAAAGATCCCGGTAAAATTAAAGCACAAGCCTACGATCTGGTATTGAATGGAAACGAAATTGCTGGTGGCAGTATTAGAATCCATAGCTCAGAACTACAATCAAAAATGTTCAAAGCTCTTGGAATCAGTGATGAAGAAGCACAGCAAAAATTCGGTTTTCTTATAAATGCTTTTAAATATGGTGCGCCACCGCATGGTGGAATCGCTTTTGGTTTTGATAGAATGGTAATGTTATTTGCAGGAGTTGACTCTATTAGAGATACAATTGCCTTCCCCAAAACTGCTAGTGCAATGTCTTTAATGGATGAATGTCCTTCATTAGTAAATGAAGAACAGTTGAAAGAGTTGAATATCAGATTAACATAGAACGTAAGTTTTTGCTCATTTATTTCTTTTTTACGTGTAAAAATCTATCACTATTTCTGACAGGATTGTCGCCGTCATTTCTTCAAAACAAAATTGATTTTATTATTCATTTTATAATGATTAGTAACTTCTACAAAGTCGTTTAAGCAAAAATTACCCCCACTGGATCCATTCCACTAGAGAATCGGTAAGAATTTTTTTTCCTTTGAATACTTTCTTTAATCGTTGTCAAGCATGACGTTCACTCGAAAATCACCCACATTCATCTTAAATAACAGGTAACAATAGTGGCGGATGATATGAAATGCTTACTTCAACCATAGAGTATTGATTGGTAAAGGAAGTTCTTACTGGTAATAATTACTATGACATCATTGACGGCGTTTCTTCTTAAAAAAACAAAAGAAATTTTGGTTTTATTTCCAGTGGCATACTTTTTACATAACATAAACCAAAAATTATTAAACAACTGGAAAGGCAATGGGCCAACAACAACTTTTACTGATAGTACTCGCACTGATAATAGTAGGTATAGCAATTGCAATATCAGTTTCTTTATTTAGAGCTAATGCTATTGAAGGGAAAAGAGATATTCTAATTGAAGAAACAACAAGTCTTGGTGTAATGGCTTTACAATATTATAAGAAACCTAAAGAATTAGGTGGCGGCGATAAATCATTTGATGGCTGGATAATACCTTCGCAAATGGTAGTAACCCAAAATGGCAATTTTATGACTGCTAGCATCCAGGCTGATGAAGTTCATATAGTTGGCACAGGAAGTGAAGTAGTAACAGGCAATGATTCAATTAAAGTTGAAACAGTTGTAACACCAGATGAAATGCATACGACAGTTATTTTTTAACTCGTAAATAGTACAAACACATAATTAACTTAACTCAAACAAACACAAGGAGTAAATAATGGGTCAGCAACAGCTTCTCTTAATCGTTCTTGGCGTTATCATAGTTGGTATCGCTGTAGTTGTTGGTATCAATCTTTTCAACGCAAATGCTGAAGAAGCAGCAAAAGACGGAGTCGTTTCAGATTGTACAAATTTAGGTGCTATGGCACAGCAGCATTACAAAAAGCCTGGATCTATGGGCGGTGGTGCAAACACATTTGATGGTTCTGGAACTGGTGGTGTAACTTGGGCTATACCTACAAACTTAGTAAATACAGCTAATGGTTCTTACGCTGCAACAGTAGGAGCTCAGCAAGTAGATCTAGTTGGTACACCTTTAGAAACTAGCTATACCTGGACGGTTCAGACGACCGTTACGCCAACCTCAATTTCTACGGTTATTAACTAATAAACTTCGTTTTGCTATCTTAATATAGCATTCGTCAAAGTTTAAGGCTGCAATAGTAAATATTGCAGCCTTTACTATTTTAAATGAATTTTTACTTCCTGATTAAAATTAAACTGTATTAATTGTGCAAAAAATTAAAGAAATTTTCGGAACCAAATTTGACGCTGAAATGAAAACATTAAATTCATCAATAAAGAGTAGAAGATGGTTGAGTTAAAATTCACAGCGCTTAAACCTAATGGTCAGGCAATTACCGGAACTATCACAGCCGGTTCATCCGCCGAGGGGAAGAAAAAGATTCAGAGACTTGTAGAAAAGAATAAGTTAAAACTCAGTGATGTTCAAAAGAAATCTACTTATCTGTATCGTGTTCGTAAAGGGAAAGATAAACCCATCCGGGGCGAACAGAAAGCCTTCACTAAAAAAGAGGTTGAGGAAGCATTAGCCAGGTTAGGGTATAATATATTATCCGTTAACAAAAAACTTCTTGATTTTCAACCCAAACCACCTAATAATGAAATTGTAACCTTTGTAAAAATTAGTGCTGAATTGTTAAACCAGAAATTAGGTTATGGTGAAATTCTTACTCTACTTACTAATGATACACAGAACGCAACACTAAGAAATACTTTAAAAGAGATAAGCAATGATCTTAAAAAAGGTGCTGATTCAGAGGCTACATTCTTAAAGTATCAAAATATTTTTGGAAAATTTACTGCTTACATGCTTGGGCTTGCATCCAAGAGTGGTAACATGGCTGAGATTTATATTGCGACAGCCAAATTTTTAGAGAGAAGGCAAGAATTCAAGAAAAGTTTAAGAAGTGCTCTAATCACCCCGATGGTTACTTTATTTGTTCTTTTCCTGGCTGTTTTATTTTATGTAGGCTATATTTTTCCTGAGACAGCGAAGTTGTTCGTTCGATTTGGGATAGAACTACCACCGATGACAGCATTTACTTTAAAGATAAGTGATTTCTTAGTAGCAAATCCCTGGTTGATTGCGGGAGTTCTCTTTATTCCACCAATTGCATTTTTTCAATTTATTAGAACTAAAAAAGGAAGACTTCTTTTTGATGAATATATGTTGAAACTACCTGTTATAGGGAGTTTAATTCATAAAACTTTAATTGAAGTATTCTGCCGTGTGTTTTATACACTGTATCATGGTTCAGCTGAGAGTATTGAGCCAATCAGAATTGCTGCTGAGGCTACAGGTAACAGGTACTTTGAAGAAAGAATTAAAAATGTTGCTATCCCATTGATGCTAAAAAAGGGTGTCGGGGTTACCGACGCATTTGAAGCTTCGGGCGTATTTACAGAAACTGCTATCTCCAGGATACATTCTGGTGAAGAATCAGGTACAATAAAAAATACTGCACAGCAGTTAGCAAACTACTATGAAAGTGAAACGGTTTTCCGTCTTAAAAACTTAATTGAAATTATTCAGGTAACTATAGCCATGATAATTATGGTAATAATGATAGCATTAACACTAGTATCTGCAGAAACAGCTACGGTGAGACCAAAAACACCTGGTGTAAACTAAGAAAGTATTGGGCTGATAAATGATTGAGACAAAATTAGAAGTTAATGACAAAATAGGCTACCTACTTTTTAAGAAGGGAATTATTGATGCAGCAACATTGGACAAAGCTTTAAATGCAAAGTTCAATGATCGAAATAAGTTAAGAAGAAATCTTGCTCAGATTCTGGTTGATGAATTTGATTATGATCACGATGTTATTTTTAGAGAGGTAGCCATTCTTTATGCTTTCCGTGAGCTTGATATTGATTTACAGACACTTAAGCCGGACTACATAGATGCTATACGTGATATGGTTGAGAGTGGTGGTGATGAACTAAAAGATTTAATGCTTAGAGATAAAATCATTCCATTTATATTTGATGAGCAAACAAAAGATAAATTAATTATAGCCGCAACAGATCCCACCAATAGAAACGTCCAAAAAATAGCTTTCGGTCTTAATGCTAAGAAGTATGAAGTCATATTCATTAAGAAAAAAGATTACGATCAGCTTATAGAAAAAATCTTTCCACCTGAAAATGTATTCCTTCAAAACATTTCAGACGAATTGGAAGACTTTATACCTACAGAAGATAGAGAGGATTTAGACGAAGAGGAACTCGATGCAGAAATTAATAAAAGTGCCTTAATAAATCTTGTTGAAGGTGCATTGCTTGAAGCGGTTCGTAAGGGTGCAAGTGATGTTCACTTTATACCATGCAGCGGGCATCGTACTGAAATTTATATGAGAATAGATGGCACTTTACGGTTATGGCATGTTCAGGAAAACACATTACCCGAAGCTGTTATAGCTGTAGTTAAAGACCGTGGAAAAGGCATGGACAGATTTGAGCGAGAGACTGCCCAGGATGGTTTTATTCAGAGAGCAATTGATGGTTACATTATCAGGTTTAGAGTTTCTGTTCTGCCGATGGTTGGGACCGAACTTAAAAATAAGTTTGAAAGCGTTGTAATAAGAATTCTTGATGATAGAAAAGTAATTAGAGATCTCGATAAACTTGGACTAACAGGTGTGGCAAAACAAAAGTTTATTAAAGCGATTAATCAACCACAAGGAATGGTAATTTTAACTGGTCCGACCGGAAGTGGTAAAAGTACAACTCTTGTCGCTGCACTTTTTCAAGTCATTAATCCTGAGGTGAATGTCCTTACAGTAGAAGATCCTGTTGAGTATGTTATTGAAGGTGCTCGTCAGCTAAAGATTGGTTATAAAATGAATTTTGAACAAGCGATCAGATCTATATTAAGACATGATCCTGATATCGTTCTAGTTGGTGAGATGAGAGATAAAGAAACAGCAGAGACAGCAATAAAACTTGCAAATACAGGCCACTTAACATTTTCAACTTTGCATACGAATGATGCTCCAAGTGCCGTATCAAGATTATTTAAAATGGGCATTGAACCATTCTTGATAGCATATGCAATTAATCTAATAGTTGCCCAAAGACTAGTTAGAAAACTTTGCCCAAAATGTAAGAAGAGAGAAACTGAATTCGATGAAGTTTATATGGAAGCCGCAGGATTAAATGTTGAAGAATGGAAGCAGTATGAAGTTTATAAAGCTGTTGGTTGCGATGAGTGTAGTGGAACAGGATACAAAGGCCGAATGGCAATACATGAAGCTTTTTATTTTACTAAAGAGATAAGACATTTAATTGTAAAATCCGGCGAGGACGTTGATGAAGAGATCCTGAAGGCCCAGGCTAAGAAGGATGGCACATTAAACTTAAGAGAGTCAGGACTTGAGAAAGTTAAACTTGGTATGACTTCTATCGAAGAAGTGCTTTCATCAACCACTGAAGATTAAAAACTTCAGTTTTTCAGTAAGTTTTACTTAGTTAATTGAGTTGTTTTGTTCGTTAAAAATTTTTACAAGTGGTTATAAATTTGTCGATAATCAGCATTTTTTAGGTTTTGGGGAAGATTTTGTGACCTATTGATATGTTTTCTATTGGAATAAAACATGTTGGTAACTAAATCTTAGTGGTAATAACATAGCTAACTAAAAGGTTGTAGGTTGATAGTAAAAGAAGAAAAAAAGATTTTATCAGATTTTTGTGCAAGGATTCCTGATTCTGTGTACGGACCTGATCGCGTTGCATATATTCTGGAAAACAGTAATAAGCTAAAGGAAGAAGAAATTGTTCTGCTAAGAAAATTTGTGAACAGAGTTCTTACTTCCATGATAGAGCGCGATGCATCTGATATAGAAATTGGCGGACATGGTAACGAAGGTTATTTTTGGATGAGAATTTATGGAAAACTGGAGAGAGTAAAAGACCTACCACAACTTTCTGAAGACGAATCTGCATTGTTAATTGCTAATATGTTTAATTCAAACCAGAAGAAATATATTGCAACTACCAGGAATCTTGACTTTAGTTATACGTTTTTCTACGAAAGAAGAAAAATTAATGTAAGGTTCAGAGCGGATGCTTACTTTGATCTTGATACTCTTGCTTGTAGTATGAGAGCTATCAATACAAACGTAAGACCTCTTGCCTCTTTGGGCTTTCATCCTACTGCAGTTAAATATTTAAGTCATAATTATATTAAATTTGGATTAACACTTATAACTGGTATAACTGGTTCTGGTAAATCAACTACGCTGGACTCTATAGTCGATTTTCATAATAAATTTGATCCGGCTCACTTAATTATTATAGCCGCTCCTATTGAATATGTACATAGTTCGAACTTCTGTTTAATTAAACACAGAGAAGTTGGAAGAGATGTTCTTTCGTTCAAAGAAGGAGTTGTGCAATCCCTTAGACAGGATCCGGATATAATAATAATAGGTGAAATGAGAGATCCGGATACGATAATGGCAGCACTTGAAGTTACCGATACCGGTCACAAAGTTTTCTCTACATTACATACATCCTCAGCAACAGAATCAATTGAAAGAATTATTGCTGAAGTAGATTCTGTTGAACAGGAAAGAGTTAGAAACAGATTAGCTGACGTTCTGGTATCAGTTGTATCACAAAAACTTGTTCCAACTCTTGATGGAAAAATATTATTAGCAAAAGAAGTATTAATAATGACACCCAGTGTAAAAGCTGCAATAAAGAACAATAATCTTAGTGAAATTTATATGATGATCAATCAGGGCGGACCATTAGGTATGGTTACAATGGAACAGGATTTAAAACGACTTTACGATCAGAAAAGGATATCGCTCGAGACAGCGATTACTTATTCAAATAATAAAACAAGAATCAACCAATTGTTGACGGCAAAATGAAACCAATAATTTCAATTTATTGCGAAAGCAATGACATCAAAGTAGCTGTTATAAGTAAAGATTCAGCGACCGGTAAACCGGCAGTTCTTAAAACAGCATCAATCAGTCATTCGAAATCTTCCGCAAGTCTAGACTCACCTGGTGGTGGCTTTAGTGTGGAAGAAGAATCTCTTGAATTAGAGGGATTGGATGAATCTATATCTTCCAAAGGCGATGCAGATTTATCTGGAATGACAGAGCTCAGTGCAACGCTTTCCGGTTTAAATTTGAGCAAGCATCTCTTTTTGCCTGCTTTAACTGAACCGAATATTTATTATCATCTTTATGAAGGTGAAAGACTTCAAAATCCTGCAAAGCTAAAACAAGCTATAATTGACGATATTCTTGAATCAAAGAATATTGTAGTTGATAAAAGCAGTATAGATTATATTGAACTTTCTGATAAAGCCTTGCTTGCAGTTTTCGTTACTGAAAACATTCCTTGTGCTAGTATGATCAATTCCCTTGCAAGACAAAAGGGGAAAAGAGGTTTCAACATTCCAACGATTAAGAGTTCTGACCTCTCACTTGCTTACTACGTTGCAAAAAGGAAAAAGTTCTTCCCAGATGATCATTCGCTGATAGTTTACATTGGGAAGGAATACAGCAAACTTATTTTCTTACAGGGAAGAAGAATAAAGCATATCGGAACTACTCTTGATATCGGAACTCAAAATCTGCACACTTACGATGTTTACTTTTCAAAAATATTACTGGAGATGGAAAATGGCGGCATATCTTCTCTTGATAATATTATTGTTTGCGGAGAAGATGATTCTGAAAATATTATCCTATCATTTTATGGAACATTTCCGGAAGCAAATGTAAGCCGGCTTGAATTCGATGATATGGATTTATCGGCTCTTGATGAAGATGTTAGAGAAAAGTTTTCGACATTTAGTATTCCGGTTGCAATTGCCGTGGATTATTTTGATGAACTTAACAAAGAACATCAGGGCTTACACATACTTCCAAAGTATATAAAAGAAGAACAGAAGGTATTTCAGTTCTCATGGCACGGATACGCATTGTTGCCGTTGCTGTTTATAGGTGCCTTCTTCATTACACAAAAGGTTCTTAATAATAATAGAGAACTCGCTGAACTGGATAAAGAAATAGAAGCAAAGACAATTCAGATGAGACAAAATCAGGAAGTGCTTGTGAAAATCGCCAGCCTTGAAGGTAAAATTAGTAGCTTTGGTCAAACACAGGCTATTTTGGATTCTGCTGCACGAGGAACCGAAGTTTGGAAAAATGTATTAAAGCAAGTTTCTGGTTTTTGTCAGGACAAGAGTAATATGTGGATATCTAAATTGAGTAATGAAGGTGATAAAGTTACAGCAGAAGGCTACTCTTTAACAAGAAATTCACTCACAGATTTCGCTTATTCAATTAATAATGCAACACTTCAAAGTATGCTATACGAAGAGTTAAGGGAACGGAGTGCGTACAGGTTCAATTTAAATTTTCTAATTTCAAATCAGAAGTATCAAAATGAATAAGAAATTGATTAGCACTCTTAGTGTTCTTGCACTACTGATTATCATCCTTGTTGCTGGCGGTATATATATTTTCGTTGTACAACATGGGGATATTTCAGAAAGACAAGAAAAACTGGCTGAACTAAATAAAAATGTTTATGATCCGGTAGAATTGGAAAACCGGTATCACGAACTTGAAAGAAGATCAGCTGAATTAGATTCAATTCTTGCAAACCGGAAGTTTAATATTCCGCAGAACGTTTCCTCGATAAAGTTCTATAACTTTGTTAACAACATTGTTGCTAACTTTCCGAAGGAAACCACTGTTAATATTGAATATCTGAGGCAAGCACCTGATAAGGAGTTTTTCTTCCATGAGTATAAACTTACCGGTGGAGGAAACTACAATGATGTTTATAAGATGATTTATGCCATCGAGCAAAGTAAGGAACTAAAAAAGATTGAGAAGCTTTCACTTTCAAACCTGGTGAAAACTGACGATGAAGTTCCTCTATTTCTTGTAAACTTTGAACTTATCGCACAGGTATATTTTTCCTCAGATAGTAGATTTGCACCGGCTGAGCTTGTTGAAAATAATCTTTCTACCGGTCCAATTTATGATGCCTTCTATCCACTTATTAGGAATGAGATTCCGCCAAACGTCGATAACCTACTTGATGTTCAGGGAGCAAGATTATTGGCTTTAATACCCGAAGGCGCATTTGTTGCGGATAACAAAGGCAATACTTACTTGGTTTGGGAAGGCGAACAAGTTTACTTAGGCTACCTTACCAAAATTGACTATGATAATAATACTGTCAGCTTCATCCTAAATAAGGGTGGAATAATTGAACAAGTAACACTACAATTAGATAGAAATTTAAGTAAAAAATAATAAGAGTATAGGCATGAAAAACATAATAACTTATTTCGTTTTATCTCTTTTCATAGTTCTTCAGCTAACTGCCCAGGAATATTGGGAAAGAAGGTTCAAAACCTATCAAAATCCTGATGAGCTAGTAACAATGTCCGAGACACTACCCTTTGATCAGGCAATAGAATTACTGAGCAAAGTAAGTGAAAGTGTATCCGGAAGAAGGATTGTTTCTACGGTTCAACGAAAAGATCCTATTGGGATCGAGATTCTCAACATGCCGTACGATAAGGCACTTCTGATGGTAGTAAATTTTGCTGGCTTGCGATACGAAATGAAAGAGGATGTAATTATAGTACATTCCAAGGATGAGAAGGAAGCCAATAAAGACCCCAAAACATATGCTCCCTCAACAGAACGAGAAGTGAAAATATCAGCTGTGTTCTGTGAAATAGATGTTGTAGAGGCCAGAAAGATTGGCTTTGACTGGAGATTTTTATTATCTGGAAGTCAGACGAACGTTGCGGGTAACCTAAGAACAGAGACTGAGAGAGACCAGTCGCAATCAGGCGGTGGTGCGTCACAGCAGCAAGCTCTTCAGCCAGAGTTTAAACTTGGTGTAAATTCCGCTTTTCAGGTTGGTGATTTTTTTGGTCAAGCTACTGCTATCTTCAAGTTCTTTGACGAAACTGGTATAGGTAATGTTATTTCAAATCCAAGTATTACCGTACGAGACAGAACAGAAGGAAAGATTCAGGTTGGTGTAGATTTCTCGGTAAAGACGAGAGATTTTGCTGGCAATACAACAGAACAATTTTTCCCAACTGGAACTATTATAATAGTCACACCTTATATTCAAAAGGAAAACGGAATAGAGTATGCACTGTTGGATATAGGAGTTGAAAGAAGTTCATTCCAAACCAGTGAACTGCAAACTCAAATAAGAAAAACAACAGCGTCAACACAGGTTTTAATGCTCAATGGAGAAGAAACTGCTATAGGTGGTCTCTTTCTTAATGATGAAGCTATTACACGAGTTGGTATTCCATTCTTAAAAGATCTTCCTTGGTGGGTATTTGGAATAAGATACTTAACTGGTTATGATCAGACCATAGAAACTAAGAAAGAACTTGTTATCTTATTAAAGATGGAACTCATTCCTACACTTCAGGAAAGACTTGAAAATCCAAATTGGGAAAATGTTCTTCAGAGAGAATTAAAGTCTCGAAATAATCAGATTAAGTATTATAAGTTTAACGAAGGCGATGATGCGAATCCTTAATGGAATCAATTCTTATTGTTGATGATGATGTTAATCTCTGTAATTTTTTATCGGAAGAATTAGTTTTAGCAGGATATAAAACTTATTGTTTAACAAACAGTGAAAATGTTACTGAATTTTTAAAAGATACAGAAACAGATCTCATTCTCCTTGACCTTAATATGCCCGGAAAAGATGGATTTCAAATTCAACAAGAAATCAATAACTATCCGGGCATCAAACCAAAAGTAATAATTTTAACCGCCCACTCCGACGTAAAAACCGCCATAGAATCTGCCCGACTTGGTGCTTTCGATTTCATCTGTAAGCCTTATGACTTTGGCAAACTTCTTGCTTCTATTAGAAGAGTAATTCAAAAAAACAAATAAACCTTTTTAAGAAAATAGATGAAGATCAGCCTGAGAATATTGTTAATCAATTTTCTGATTGTAGTAATCATTCTAGGTAGTGCTTTTTTTATTTTCTATAACATCGTTTATGATGTTCTCACCTCATCCCAAACACGAAATTTAAGACAATCTGCAAACAATTTTATTTACGTTTATAGAACTTTACAATCTGAAACGGAAGAAGATTTTGCCGCAATTTACCATCAAGGCATTCGAAGCCTCTGGAAAGAGCAAAGTCTTCAACTGAAGAATATTGATTTTATTCTTGAACTGGACGATAAAAATGACGGATTGATTTCGAAACACCTAACAAAAAACTTTATGATCCTTCCGGAAAATACATTCAGCCTGAAGGAATTTAAAAGTTATAATCCTTATTTATTGACGTTAAATTATACCGCACCGGATGGAAAAAAATATGTTTATGGTAGGGCTATCAATAATGAATTATTAAATGAAATATCGCAAAGAATTAATTCAGACGTTGCACTAATTTGGAATGGCTATCCCGCCGATTTTTCCAACCAGACAGAGAATCAAAAATATCTATACGTATTATCTCAAGCCGTCGAAAATCTTAAGAGTAAAAATAATTTTGAACTTTACATTCAGGGTACCGGTTCAAAAGACATTTTAGCAACTATTTATAAACCCACAACGATAGAAAGCCAGGAAGATCTTTATTATATTATCTTCGGTACGTTTGCGGAAGCCGGGGACCTTAGAAGTACACTTCAAAATCTTTTTATTCTAATAGCGTTAGCAGGAATAGCACTCTCATTGATTTTTACAATGGTATTTTCAGCAAAATTAAGAAAACAGGTAACTGAGCTAAGTAAAGCAACTGAACAAACGTATTCGGGAAAGTTCGATTACAAAATTGAGGTTAAAAGTAAGGACGAGATTGGTAAACTAGGACTAGCTTTTAATAAAATGCTTGATGAACTAAAGAAAAAAGAAGTTGCAAAAAATGAATATGCTGAATTTATTACCCTCATTAATCAAAATCCGTCGCTGAAAGAAATATCGGACGTTGCATTAAAGAAAATAATTGACACAGGTGATTTTTTAATAGGCGGTCTGTATGGTGTTGATGATAAAATTACTCTTATTTCTTCATACGGTTTAAATGATGAAATATCAGAGCATCCGGGGACTTCTGCTTTCTTTAAAAAAGTTCTTGAATCCAAAAAGAGTCTTGAGCTTTTTAATGACGAAGATCTACCAGTGGTTTCCACAGGTTTATTAGACATAAAAATAAAATACCTTTTATTCCTCCCAATAGTATATAACAATAAGTCTGTTGCGATTTTAGAATTAGGTTCTTTAACCAAGCCGCCGGAAGAGGTGCGCGATTATCTGGAAAAAATAAAAGATCAGTTAGCAATTGGTATAACTAATGCAAAAGCGTTATTGCAACTTGAGCAATTAGTGAAAGAGCTTAAGCAGTTAAATGAGGACTATCAAAAGCAAAACGTTCAAATAAAGCAACAGAACAATACTTTAGTTCAACTTCATAACGATTTAAAGATGCAGGCTGAAGAACTTGAAAAGCAGAAGCAAAAAGCTATTGAATTAACAGACGCCAAATCAAAATTTTTAGCAAACATGTCTCATGAACTTCGTACACCGATGAATTCAATTCTCGGTCTTACCGAACTCATGTTAGAAAAGGTTGATCTTGACCCACGTAATAAAGAAAGGCTTGAAGTAGTCTTAAACAGTGGTAAAAGATTAATGACTCTCATTAATGATATTCTAGATCTATCAAAAATAGAGGCGGGCAAAGTTGAAGTATTATACGAAGATGTTCGTTTAGAAGAAATAGTCGCGGAGGTATCAGGTCCAATTTCGATGCTGGCCAATGAAAAAAATATTAGCTACGAAATTGAAAGAAAAATAGATACACAAACAGTAGTTAGTACTGATCGTGGAAAAGTAGTCCAGGTCCTTATCAATCTTTTGGGAAATGCAGTTAAATATACAGATGAGGGAAAGGTAGTTTTAAGAATCTCAGAAAAAGATGACTTGCTCAAATTCGAAGTTATTGATACAGGTATCGGTATTTCCGAAGAAGAAGTTAAAGTAATTTTTGAAGAGTTTAGACAGTCAAATAGTTCCAAATCCCGAAGACGAGGTGGAACCGGTTTGGGTCTTGCAATTAGTAAAAGAATATCGGAAATACTGGATGGCAACCTGAGTATAAAAAGTGAGCTTAATGTAGGCTCAACATTTACTCTTTCGATTCCTTTTATTAAAGTTAAGAAATCCATTATGGAACAAAGTCTTAGAGAAACTGATGTTCAGCCGAGTAAAAAAGAGAAAAAAGTGGTAATTGTATTTGATCATGCAAACCAAATAAAATCAATTTTTCAGGAATATCTATTAAATATTGATCATGAATTAATTTTTATTGAAGACGATTTACTGAATTATCAAAATTTGGTCGACCTTCAACCTAATACAATAATTCTGAATATTAATCTGAAAAAATCCGATTATTGGGATGTACTAGTTGAACTAAAGCAAAATGTGAATACACAGAACATACCAGTGCTTCTTCTTTCTATTAATGAAGAAAACCAACATGTGTTATTACTTGATGCTGTTGAGTATTTATTAAAACCACTTTCATCTGAAGATATATTTCAGACTCTATTAAAGTTAGAGAGCCGCAATAAAAAAAATATTCAAACCGTGGTAATCGCTGATGATGAAGAAAGTCAATTACAAGATTACATTCATTATTTAAGTTCAAAGGAAATTAAAATTGAAGTGATAAATAAAATAGATAACGCACTTGAATTGATTGAATATGCAAAACCGGATTTAGCAATAATTAATTTAACAAATTCCGAAGTTGATGCTATTAGTCTTGCATCTAAGATCAAGTCAAATTCCGAGTTAAAGTCAGTCCCGATACTTTTCACACTTGAAAGTGAATTAAGCGAAAAAATAAAAACTTCCCTTACAGAAACATTTAACTCTATTACGACCAACTCAAATCTTCAATTTTCTGAAGCACTTGAACTTCTAAAAAATTGGATTGAGAAACAAGATTCACAAAGTTATTCCTTATCGTCAATGGAACGGATTAATGTTAAAGTGGAAATAGAAAAAAGCAATCTACCAGAACCTCAGTTAATTAATATTGAGAACAGCGAGTTGGATATTATGATCGTTGATGATGACCCTAATACTCTTTTTACTTTAGCTGAAATAGTTCAATCAGCTAATTGTAATCCAATAGTTGCTCATAATGGTAAAGAATGTCTTGAGTTGTTAGAAACAAAAATTCCCGACTTAATTTTGTTGGATATTATTATGCCTGAGATGGATGGTTTCAAGACAATTCTACAGATTAAGAAAAACAAGAAGTGGTCAGAAATTCCTGTTTTTGCAGTAACCGCAAAAGCTATGAAGGAAGACAATGAAATTATATTGAAACACGGATTTAATGATTATATACCTAAGCCAGTTAACCCTGCTTTCGTTTCATATAAGATTCAGTCAATTATTAATCAACTAAAACTTACGTGAAATGAAAAAAATCCTAGTAATTGATGATCTACCTGAAAATGTTTTTATCCTTCAGGATCGTTTGGTGCATGAAGGCTATGATGTTACCACAGCGTACGGTGGTACAGATGGTTTGGAAAAAGCTTATTCAACTTTACCTGATTTAATATTATTGGATGTAATGATGCCGGATATGAGTGGTTTTGATGTTTGCAAAACTCTTATAAATGATGAAAGAACAAAACATATCCCAATAATTCTTGTAACAGCTAAAGCAGGTGCTGATGATATGAAGGAAGGGCTTGAAGCAGGTGCGTTCGATTACATAAAAAAACCATTTAATCGAACTGAATTAATGGCTAGAGTAAAATCAGCGCTAAAGCTTTCGGAGGCAAATAAACAGTTACTTGAAATAGAAAAAAAGGCGACTTTTGTTGCTACAATTGTAACTGCTAATCACAAAATTAAACAACCCCTTACGCTACTCAGTTTGTCTTCTGCTGCTATTAAAAAGGAACTTGAAAAGGAAGAATTCACAAAAGAAGCTATTTTAAATCGTGTTAAGTACATTGATGCAGCAATAAAAGATATAAGTGACGTGCTTAGCAAATTAAACTCAATTACAAAACCAGAACTATCTGATTATGCAAAGGATGTTAAGATGATTAAAGTGGATAGTGATATTTCCGCGGGCTAGATGAATCTTTTTATAGTAGCCAGCATCGCTTCAAATTCATATGGTTTGTTTAACTGGCCGTTGATTTTATATTTGGACGATTCCAATTCCTGATTTGCCAACATACTTCCCGATGATAAAATAATCGGGATATCCAGATTCAACTTTCTTATTTCAGCAATTGTTTCCAGACCCGATAATCCTGGCATATTATAATCTATAATTGCAAGATCAACTTTAATTTCTTCAGTAAGTACCAGTAAGCACTTCTTTTCCAGATAAAACTTTTATTACTGAGTACCCATTAGTTTCCAAAAGTTCTGAAAGAAGATCGCTCAACATTGGTTCATCATCTGCAAGCAATATGATTTTTTCACCAGGCTCAGATTTTTTTTCTTTTGGAGGTTCAAAAGCTGGGATGTAAACATCAAAGGTAGTTCCTGATCCCAGTTTGCTGGTCACATCTATAATTCCATTGTGAGCTTTTATTATTCCATAGGTAACATATAAGCCTAAACCTGAACCTGTATCTTTAACTTTTGTAGAAAAATACGGATCAAAAATTCTGGTCAAATGCTGTTCATCAATGCCGACCCCATCATCAGTTACAGAAAATCGAACATATTTCCCAGTTTGCAAAAGAGGCAGAAATGCTATGTTGTTCTCATTGATAGAAATATTTTTCGCACTGATTTTAATATGACCTTTTTCATTAATCGCTTCTTTAGCATTTACACATAAATTAAGAAGTACCTGATAGATTTCAGTTCCATTTCCAAGAATATCAGAAAGATTTTTATCAATTTCTTCAGTTAAAGTTACAGTTTTTGGGAAGGTCTGGGTTACTATTTTGGTAATCTCTGCTAAAAGCTGGGAAGGTTTAACAAGCTCCTTTCTCTTCGGAGTAGGTTTCCCAAAAGAAAGTAAACCTTTTGTTAAATCCCTCGCTCTAACGGAACAGTTTTCAATATTATCAATTAATCTCTGGATGTTTTCTGTTTGATCTACTCTCTTTCGTAATAAGTTTAAACTTCCGAAAATGCTTGAAAGCAGGTTACCAAAGTCATGTGCCATCCCACTGGATAATTTCCCTATTGTTTCAAGCTTTTGTGCTTGCAGAAGCCTGCTCTCAAGTGCAGTATTTAAATCACGTGTTCTCAGATTGCTTATGATAAATGTTAGAAGGGTAGAAAACTGGTCTAATAGTTTTATTTCATCTGTAGTAAATGCAACTCTGGATTTTCCAACTAATAATGTTGCAATAAGCATCTCATCAAAAATGCAAGGTGCTATTAGCAAATAATCAATTCCTATAGAAGACGCCAGATTTCTACCAATATTATTTCTCTGGTTTGTTGCAACGAGAGAAGTTTTATTCAACATCAACCACTTTGTTATAAATTTAAAATCGGAGGTAATTGTCTTTTCAACCTCGGTTTTATCCACGATAATATTTTGCGGATCAAGAAATTTGAATTCAGTTGCAGAATTTTCATGAATAAATGTAATAAGACCAAGGTCACTTTTAGTCAAGCTCAATGATTTTGTTAAGATGTCTGAAGAAAGTTTTTCGATAGAATTTTCTTTGACCAGCAAGGTTAAAATTTCTTGAAGCTCAGCACGAAAATCTATATCATCTTTTGTCAGCTTTTCAATTTCTCTTGTATGCTGCAAACCATTCTCTGAATCAACAAGCTCCAATTTATAGTTATCAGGTTTGCCTTTTTTGGATTGAGAAATAAGAGGGATTATATGAAGTTCTTTATTTAGTTGTGGTAACAGATGACTTGCTGGTTTTTTAAGAACAGAATCAATTTCATTATCTATTCCAATAGAACTTAATAATGAGGAAAGTGTTTTTCCTTTTAGTCTTTTATCGGGGAAAAATTCTTTGAAACCTTTACTAAACCAAATTATTCTTAGACTACTATCTGTAATTGCAACCGGAGCCTTATCACCAAAAATTATTTCCGGTGAATATTTCGCAAATATGCTCGAAGGCATTTAAAATCAAACTGGCTTTAATTCATATTTTTTAATTTTGGTATAGAGAGTTTTGGGGCTTATACCAAGCTGATTAGCAGTTTGTGTTCTATCCCACCTGTTCTTATCAAGCACCTTCTTAATATGCCATCGTTCAAGTTCTTCCATGCTTAAAATCTCTTCAGTATGTTCAATTTCAGAGTGCTTCCTTGTTTGAACTTGATACGATTGTGGTAGGTTTAAATCTTCAGGATATATAATCTCACCCTCTGCAAAGATTAGCGCTCTTTCGATAATATGTTCAAGCTCTCTAATGTTACCGTTAAAAGAGTAAACCATTAACAGCTCTTCAGCTTCTGTTGAAAGATGTTTCGGTGATCGTATCGGAGATTTTTCTTTTATAAAATAATTTGCAAGAAGTAGAATGTCATCTTTTCTATCTCTTAGCGGTGGAATTGTAAGAGTAATGACATTCAATCTAAACAACAAATCTTTTCGGAAATTTTTATTGTCAGCCTCTTCAATCAGGTTTCTGTTGGTTGCACCAATTACTCTAACATTTGATGTTAATGTAGTAATTCCGCCGATTCGTCTATATTCTCCGTTCTCCAGGAACCTTAAAAGTTTTGGCTGAAGTGTAAGACTAAGCTCGCCAATTTCATCCAGGAAGAGAGAACCACCATGAGCAATTTCAACTAATCCTTGTTTGGTGTTTTTTGCGTCTGTAAATGCACCTTTCTCGTGCCCAAAGAGTTCGCTTTCAATCAATTGATCTGGCAATGATGCACAATTGATAACTACGAATGGTTTGTCTTTTCTTGCGGAATGTTTATGAATGTACTCAGCTAGTAATTCTTTACCTGTTCCGGTTTCACCTTCAATTAGAATATTGGAGTCGGAGATTGCAGCTTTGTTAGCAAGGTTTAATACTCTTTTTAATTGAGCACTGTTTCCAATAATATTCTCGGAACCTTTTTTACTTATTTCTTTTGTTAAAATTTCTGTTTTAACTAAAAGATCCTTGTGTTCAAGCGCCCTGCTAAGTGTAATTAATAATTGGTCAAATTCATATGGTTTAGGTATGAAATCGTACGCACCTGATTTAATACAATCTATTGCTTTTCGCATTTCTCCCTGTGCGGAAAGAACAATTACTTGTAAAGATGCGTTATAGTCTTTGACGAATTTTAGAACATCTTCACCAGAGACTTCTTTCATATTTAAATCAAGTAAAAGGACATCATAATTTGACCTTTTAATTGCTTCAATAGCATATTTACCATCATAAACCGCATCAACTTCAAAGCCTTCCTCAAGCAACTGCTCTTTTAGCAGATAACAAAGGGTTTCATCGTCATCACAAACAAGGATTTTGGAATTTTTAAGGGAAGCCATTTTTACCGCCAATCGATTTGATGTGTAAAATCTTTATTTTGTATTAGAATTCTCAACTTACTATATTTGCATTCCTTTTTTTGAAAGGGCGCGTAGCTCAGGGGTAGAGCATCTGCCTTTTAAGCAGAGGGTCGGTGGTTCGATCCCACCCGCGCTCACTCTATCTTCTTTTCTTATAAATAGTTACAAAGAGCAATCATTCCATAAGTTTTGTTTCGTCGTCACCAATATTAATACATTAATGTAAATTTTACAAGTTTACCTACCTTTGGAATTATTTCAGAATTATTATTTTAGTTATATAAAAAGGCACTTTTGTATTGGCACTATTTTGGCCTTCTTTCAATCATTATTTTATTTATCGAGTCAATAATGGGTGAAGTGGTTTTCTGGACGATTATACGGGCAGCAGTTACCATAATTGGTTTGTGGATTATCCGATCGCAGGTTGATTCCCAGCTTTGGTGGTTCATTGCTATTGCAGCCTTGTACGTATTAGTTATTCATCCGGCAATAGTTAGTTACAGATGGTTTGAAACACGTAATAAAAAAGTTCTGGAATCTACACTTTGCTCTAGTTGTAAGAGTTTTGATCCGTCTGCAGGTACTGTGTATAAAATACGATAAACATCCAACTGAAAATTATGTTCCTTGTGATGGTGTTGATTGGGAACCTCAATAAGTTTATATAAGAATTGGTTTTAATGATGCAAAATTTTATAAGGATTGAGAACATTGAAAAAATTTATTTTCATATCATTTTGTTTGTTTCTTCTGTTATCAGCCTGTAATCTTGAGGACTTGATTGATGAAGCTCAAGACTCTGAGATTACCGCTAAATTAAAAACCAACGAAGTACCTCAGTACCGCAAGAAATGACTTTTCTGCTGATGCGGAACTCTCAGCTATTTATGGTTTAAATGTTAATGTTCAGGGACAAGTTGATTTGCTTAAACCAACTCAGAATGCCTTTGTTTATGTTGTTCAGTCTGATTCAGAACAATCAAATGAATTTTATGTCCCGGTTTTCGGATCCTCACCGGTGAAGTCTCCAATAAATTTTAATAACATGGTCTCCCTTGTGAAGGATCAGACAGCTAAAGATATTTTGGGAAATGTTTTTGGCCTGCTATCAACTGTGCATATATCTTCATCAGCTAGCTACGATGATAGTCCGGCTGTGATTGAAAAAATGTTTCAGCGAAGTGATGTTTCAACTTTTAGGTCATTTAATCCAGTAAGCAAGATAGATATGTTTTTAATTCCCAGTAAATCTATTGATACAACCAGTGTTTCAAATTCAGCTGATTGGATTGTTAATTTTTATGCTGACACAACTTCGTTAGTTCTCTGGCTTCATCCTGGAACGGTAAGCGGGACTATAACTAAAATATCAAATTAATCTCTCACAGAAATTACTTCTCTCTAAACCACTTCAGGTAAATCAAATATTCAGTCCTCAATTATATCTATACTACCTTCAGTTGGTAATTTAATCATATAGACTTGTTTTGACTTATTGTTTAGATAATTTTCACGAAGCCAGGGATTATACATTTTTAAGATAAAATAATTAATCCCTAAACTTTTAGCATAGTCCGGGAAATTTGATACTGAACTATCGAGTTTGATTTCATAATACTCAAGCGGTTTATATTTTTCATCATCTTTAATATCAAATCCATAAACTTCTGGATTTTGAAGAATATATTTTAAGGAGACTATTCTTGCCACGAAATCGAGAGGTTTCTGAATTAATAACAAGATTGAAATATTTTGTTGCTTTCTGTCTTTCCATTTGAAGCGTAATTCCATCCTGACCCATGTTGTAAGAGGCGGCAGAAAGAATCCAGGTACCAAACATTTCGTACGAATCTTGTAAGTATTTACAAGCAGCTTCGGTCGATTTCCAAACATCGTATCTTTCATCAATCAATGAATTAATCTCTAACCCGTATTTTTCTCCGGCTTCTTTCATAAACTGCCAGTAACCAGTTGCACCAGCGGGGGAGACAACATTTTCCATATTACTTTCTGCTACACAAAGGTATTTGAAATCATCGGGTATATTATTCTTTTTTAATATAGGTTCGATTACGGGAAACCATCGGGTCGCTCTTTTCAATGCCAGGATTGTTGCAGAATGAAAATAGGTGTTGGAAATAAATTCTCTATCCATTCTTTCGAAGACTTCAAAATTTTCTGTCGGGATTCTTTCACCTGCAAATTCAAGATAATTTGGAATTTCTGGAGAAACAATTTTATATCCTTGTGGAAATTCTTCTCCTTCTGCATTTTCTGCGATTGAAGTGGTGCCATTCAGAGAAAATAAGAGCAAAGAAATCAATAATACGATAGTTGTTAAAGTACCTGCAATGAAATAGTAAGATCGTGACTTAATTTTTTTCATAACCTTTTCCGATTTGTTTTGTATTTTTATGCTCGATTTGAGTTGCGAGTATAATTATTTTTAGTCTAAAAGGAAAAACCATTCAAAATCTGATCTTGAACTAAAATGGAAAACAAGGATAATCAGGAAATAAAATCGAACAAGCAGTATCATCCACAGATGCATTCCGCCGAGCATATTCTTAATCAGACTATGATGAGGATGTTTAACCGTGGGCGATCATTCAGCAATCATATTGAAAAGAAAAAATCCAAATGTGATTATCACTTTGACAGAAATTTAACATCAGCTGAGATTGAAGAAATAGAATCGAAAGTAAACGAAGTAATTCAACAAGATATAAAAGTAAGCGAAGAATTCTATTCAAAAGATGAAGCAGAGAAAGTATTCAATCTCTCAAAACTGCCTGACGATGCAAGAGATTTAATAAGAATAATAAAAATAGGCGATTATGATGCTTGTCCATGCAGTGGTCTTCACGTTTCCCACACAAATGAAATAGGAAGATTTAAAATTATCTCAACTGATTTTAAAGACGGGGTTTTAAGAATCAGATTTAAATTAAATGTGAATTAAAAAAGACGCACCGAAGTGCGCCGTTTAAAATGATTTCTTATTTATTTTTTCCTGCAACAAGTGGATAAATAAATCCTGCCAGAACAGCTCCAATAATCGGTGCAACCCAGAATAACCATAATTGTGATATTGCCCAACCACCAACAAAGATTGCTGGCCCGGTACTACGAGCAGGATTGACAGATGTATTTGTGACAGGAATGCTTATCAAATGAATTAAAGTTAATGCAAGACCAATTGCAACTCCGGCTAATCCTTTCGGCGCTCGTTCATCTGTAGCACCGAGAATTACAAATAAGAAAAAGAAAGTCATTACAACTTCAGATATAAAACCTGAAAGTAGTGAATAGCCTCCCGGTGAATGTTCTCCATAGCCGTTTGATGCAAGCCCACCACTGATGTCAAAACCGGCTTGTCCGATTGCAATCAAGTAGAGAATACCTGCACCCGCAATTCCTCCGAGTACCTGCGAAATGATATATGGTAATACATCGCTTGCTTTAATTCTTCGACCTGCCCATAAACCAATTGTCACAGCTGGATTGAGGTGTGCACCGGAAACATGTCCGATTGCATAAACCATTGTGAGAACCGTTAAACCGAAAGCAAGTGCGACACCGAGCAAACCAATTCCCACTTCAGGAAATCCGGCTGAGATTACTGCACTACCACAGCCTCCAAGTACCAACCAGAAAGTTCCAAAGAATTCAGCAAGATATTTTTTTGAATCCATATTATGCCCTCCAGAATGATTTAGATTATTACATCATTACAAATATAAAAGAGTAAATATAAAATCATTAATATTATTTATGGGATATTCTATTGAGATATTGAAGTTTTTGAAGAAGAAGACAGGAACTGGGTGAGATGCTGGTTAAGTATTGGTTCGTTGGAATAAATCGACTTCGTTTTTAGCTGAAAGAATTTTCATTAAGTTTACAAAACAATTTACTATCACTCTTTAAAAAGGTTATTGATGAAAAATATTTTCGGTTTAATTGTTGTAAGTCTAATTATTTTATTTTCTGCAAATCTCACAGCGCAGGATAATCCCTTCCAGCTTTCACTTTTCGATCCTATTCAAATTGTACCTAATCATGAATCTGTAAGTGGTATAAGATTGAATCTTATTTACACAAAGAATGTTAATGTAACTGGATTTGATATGGGATTGGTAAATGTTACAACAGGAAAAGAACTAGGTGTACAGTGGGGTGGTGTCAATGTAACCAATGGAGGATTTACTGGCTGGCAGTCAGCATTTGTAAATATATCCGGAGGAAATTTTGAAGGTTTACAAACTTCCTGGGTAAATTATCATGACGGGCATTTTAATGGTCTTCAATTTTCTATTGTAAATTACGCAGCTACTCTTAAAGGTTTGCAGCTTGGATTGATTAATATTATTGGAAGCGGCGGATTCCTTCCGGTATTTCCTATTTTTAATTTTGATTTTGACTAAGAGTAGTGATTCAGATAAATCTCAGTAGTGTCACGGTCAAGCCGTGACACCCTATTACAAAGTATTTACTACTAATTAAGGAATAAATAATACTTTTTATTCTTCAATTTTTTCAACATCCACAACCTCGTACATATTTTGACCATTCTGCACGATCGGTTGATAGTAGATGTCTTCCAACTTAACATAGGTTACATCACCCACTTTAACTTCTTCGCCTCCCCCCGGAAGATTTTCTACCACTGTACCTGCTGTTGGGGGAACAACAGTGTATCCACTATCAGATTTTTCGTAATAAGTTCCCCCATAGTAGTAATTAATTGTTGTTTCATTTACCACAACAGTCTGGCTTCCTTCAGGTAATACAGATACAGTTGCACCAACGGGTGCCTGCACAACGGTATATCCTCCGCTACTTTGTGTATAGTAGACTCCCTGGTCATAATAATATTTTTGATTATTTGCATTTACAATAATTGCGGTCACGGCTATAGTTGCAACAAAAACGCCCCACGGATTATATGAGGGTCCATAATAATAAGGATGATACGGATGATAGTGATACGGATGATAACAATTGTAATGGTATCCGCCGTAAGAGTAAGGCGGTCTTGGATAAGGATGCGCGGGTGGTCTTACATATACATTCCTATTGTTATTAATATTAACATTTCTGTTTCCAGAATTAATATTATTGTTATTCCTATTATTATTTGGCAAACTATTATTGATATTTCTATTACCAGAATTAATATTTGAATTATTTCGGTTATTATTAGGTAGACTATTATTGACACCTGTATTTTTATTCTGGATATTGGTTTTATTCACATCCCTGGTTGAAGTATTCGGTTGCCGGTTGGTATTTGCATTTGACATATCGCGGGTAGTGGGTTTATTATAACCACCATTTATTGATCTGTTTGGCTGCGTATTCTGTCTTGAAGAATTATTCCTGCTCATATTCCTTCCACCGGAATTATGTCTCATTCTCTGGGCTTCTGCAGTTAGCGGAACGAGAAAAATAATTATCACCAGATAGATAATGTATCGGGAGGTTAATTTTTTGCTATACATGATCCTGTTCCTTATAATTTTTTAAATATTTTACTTTGCGAGTAATATTAATTCTTCAGCCTGCGGAGGCGGAGTAAATTCAAACATTTCATCAGGCAACTGTGGATTTAATTTCCAGTCAGAAAACGTTGCTTCGTATTGTTGATTAGGAATCTGATCATAATAAGAAATAACAAATTTCATCGGCAGGAATAATGCATCATCCGAAATCCAGATTTGAATACTCATACTTTCATTTTGGGCGATGATATGAAAGCAGTCTTTATCATCAACTCTACTCTTTCCAACAAAGATAATATTGTTGTACTGGTTAATCAGGTCAATTGTAAATGTTGGATAAAAGAAATCTGCGGCAGGAAAGTCTATTCCATAATTTTTGTGCACACTATCTATTGTTGCTAAAATGTTTGAAGGTGCATCAATCATTCCGTAGTTGTTTTCTGTGTACGAATAATACATCAACTGTTTCCCATTGTACCATAATCCGCGGTGTCCTTTATCACCCTGTGAATTTACCAACATCTTATTCGGTCCTCTCATATAAACCTGGTTAACAGTGAAGTATTTGATCAGACCAAGATTCACGTCAATGCCGTCATCTGAAGTCCTTAAAGTAAAACTGCAGGATTCAAGTTCACCAATTAGATTCCCCATCTTGTTAAGCATCATAATTGCTACGGTGTCAATTTGTGAAGTTTGAGAGTATGAACTTATGCTTAGAATTAAAAATATTGCACCGAAATAAACTCTTTTCATTTTATACCTCTATGAAATTCCTTTTTTTTGATTGGACAATGTACTGTCAAATTTAATAAGTATAAATTACTTCCCAACCATTTTCTTATCGACATAAAGGTATCCAATAGTAGTTTTATTATATATAGGTCTGGTTTACTAACCTTTTGATATTATATATTAACAAATTCTACAATTCCCAACCAACTGTTGTCTGAAATAAATAATCTGTCTCTGAAGCACCATCGGCCGGTTTGTTATCATAATTAAATGTATAACCAAGTTTTACATAGAGATCTAGAGGGAAGTCATATTTTAAATCGAACAAAAAGTCTGATCTTATTCGACCTTTGTCAGTAAAACTAGGATAAACAACCAGGCTTGAGAGTAAACTCAGGTCACCAATATCGTATAAATTTATTTCAAACCCTGCAAAACCTTCGGCACTATTTCTACTGGGTATTGTTGGGTCGGTATAATTTTCATTATTCCAGTCGGCCCCTGCAGTAGAAGCAAAATACATCGAATTGTTCCTGATTATAAAATAACCTGCACCAACTTTTACAAGAGATCTGAGCTTAAGTTTTTGTTCGTCATTTTGTAAAAAATTGTATGAAGTAAGAGTGAACCAATCAGCGGGCAATAAATATCTAAAACTTATACCACCTTCTATTCGTTTTGTCGGGTCAACATCATCCTGGGTACTTCTTACTCCATTAAAAGCCATATCAAGGGTCCAGTGGTCTGTTAGATATCCAAGGTTACCTATAGTTGAAAACTGTGTAAGGTTATTACTTTTTGCGTGAGAAAATCCGATACTGATGGATGCGCTTAACCTGCTTAGAAAGTTTTTATCTACCTGGTTTAAAAAAACTATATCGGTGATATTTAGAGTGTGTTTAGTGGCTTCTTCTGTAACTATCACTTTACCTTTCTTTGTATTTTCAGAACGGATAGTACCATAATATCTGTCTCCCTTTGCTGTCGTAATAACGAATAACCTCTTACTATAAATTTCTGTTACTTCATCCCAATCTATTTTAAAGTCGTTATCACTGTAATCGGTTTCCATCTGTATAACACTTTTGTCCATAGTTTTTAATTCACCTACCAGAACATTTCCATTACTTACAACCAATGTATCATTAACTGGCAAAATGGTGTTTGTTAAAAATAATGTTAATATTAAATAATGAAATTTTCGCAGCATTGTTATACTCCATTTACTTTCTATAATTCGTTTTTATTGTTTATTGGAAATAAGCAATATCTAATATTGAATTTAAGAATATTCAAAAATATTTTAAGAAGAAATAATATTATCATAAATAAGTATGGAGAAAAGATATGTACAGCTCATTAAAATTTTTTACTTTCATTGCGCTGCTGTTTAGTTACTGTATTACACTAAATGCACAATGGTCTTCTGACCCTACTGTTAATTTGCAGGTATGTGATGTCACTGGTGCCCAGGCCTTACCCAAAATTGCTTCAACTTCAGATGGTGGTTGCTATATATCCTGGTTCGATCACAGGGGTACAAGTTATGCAGTCTATTTACAAAGACTGGATGCTATGGGGAATAAGTTGTGGAACACAGACGGTTTATTAATAAGTGACAATCCTCAAAATTCTTCTTTGGTAGATTGGGCAATTGCATCAGATAATCAGGATAATGCGATTTTAACATTTACAGACACACGGGATAACGACAGCTTGCATGCATTTGCATACCTTATTGATCCATCAGGAAATTTTCTTTGGGGAAATAACGGTATAAGGTTATCAGGAGATGGAGATTACCAGCCAAACCCGGTAACTACCCAGACATCGGATGGTAATTATGTTTTTGCCTGGATCGTAGCAACTACACCTCAAAAAATCGCAATGCAGAAAATTTCTTTTGCAGGACAAAAAATGTGGGGAGCAAACCCGATAATCTATGAGAGTGGCACAACTGAAAATTATACTTACCCCGCAATAGTTCCATCAGATAACGGAAGTGTAATTATTGAACATTCCGGCTATACGGGTGGTTTTACGGCACCTTATAAGATTTATGCTCAAAAGTTTGATACTAATGGAAATCCGGTTTGGGGTACTGGTGGAGTATCTATTCAAAATACAGGAATTCCTTTCTACGAACATCCTTTGGTCATCAGTGATAACAATAATGGTGCTTTTATAAGCTGGTATGATGACAGAGATAATAATTCTTTTTTCAGTGCTTTTGTACCAACATGTCACTTCGAGTGGAACGGTATTATTTCCCACTAATGGTTCTGAAGTTTCAACCACAGCTACTATGCATCATTTATATCCCACAATGGCTTATTTATCCAACACAAATGAATTATTCTGTTTCTGGATTGAAGAACCTTCTTTGCAAAATCAGTTTGCCGTTTACGGACAAAAATTTGATGCTGCAGGAACACGACAATGGGCAGCCACTGGTATAGCTTTTACAACAATGACTTCGAATACTATTTTTGGCCCATATGCAATACCAACTGATACCTCCGCTTATGTTATTTACCTTCAGGGTAATGCTTCCGGACTTAACCAGGGAATAAATGCATTTATGGTAAACTCTGATGGAGACTTTAGCTGGAGTCCAAATTTTGTTGATATGTCCGATCCAACAAATCAAAAATTGCATTCGGTTACAACAATCTCGACTGATCACGTTGCAAAAATTGCATGGGAAGATACCAGAATTGATGGCGGTGGAATTTATGCACAAAATATTAATCCCGATGGTTCACTTGGCTATCAAATAGTTCCAGTTGAGTTGACATCCTTCAGCGCAACTGTTAATGAGGAGAATGTTATTTTGAATTGGAACACTGCAACAGAAACCAATAATTCGGGTTTTAATATTGAGAGAAGAAGTAATGAATCAGAGTGGAAAGATATCGGATTTGTTCCCGGTTTTGGAACTTCATCAGAATCGCACAGCTATTCTTTCACCGATGCTAATCTTGCAGCAGGAGCATATGCTTACAGATTAAAGCAAATTAATTTTGATGGTTCATACGAATATTCAAATGAAGTTGAAGCTAATGTCACAAATCCAGCTGAATATTCATTAGCTCAAAATTATCCGAATCCTTTTAATCCTTCGACAATGATTAATTTTTCAATTCCTGTTGATGGATTAGTAATCCTGACAATTTATAATTCTTTAGGTGAGCAAGTTGCAGTATTGGTAAATAATATTCTCCCTTCCGGTTCTCATTTGATTAATTTTGACGCGTCAAAATTAACAAGCGGGATTTATATCGTTAGAATGACATCAGGTAATTTTACAGATATGATTAAAATGAATTTAATTAAATAATTTTGCGACTAATTTTTTATAGTCAATTCAGATATTAAAAACCCCCGTTCGTGTTAACAAGCGGGGGTAAGTAAATTTAAATATATTTTAAATTAATGAGTACGTTTACCAGCCTTTATATCTCTGCAAGCTTTGCAAAGTTTTCTGCCCCCGGTTCCCTTTACTTTTTTCTTCACACCTTTCGCTGATGAACAGACGCTGTAAATGTGATAAACTTTACTCTCTTTTGAATGAAATGGTGATACTTGTTTTGGCATAAGAGACCTCCAATAATTGATTAAAAGATAAAATGAACTTAATCATTTAATATGTATAAGTAAATAGCACTAAAAATTTTTCAACAAATATTTACTCTTGCCTCATCCCGAAGGCACACCAAGAGCAAATACAAGCAGACACGCTAATGCAAGAAAAGCAAATGTAAACAATCGAAGCCGGCGTTTTGGTAATTTCTTAGATTGGAAGGCAACAGTAAAAGCAACCACACATTGCAAAGTATAATAAAGTGCAAAAGCACGTGATGCATAGGCGATTATCTGGTTTACATTTGTTCCCCAGGTTAGTGCTAACGTTACTAGCATAATCAGAAGATAAGCGTATTGGACTTTCAGCTTATGGTGTGTAATATCTTCGATTAATCCTCCGGCACCCTCACTGTCGGCTACAGACGCACTGAACTGACTTCCAATCGCAGCAACTGAAAGCAGAATTGGAAGAACCATTGCAACGGGCATGGTCATTGAAATGACACCAGTAACATCTGCACCCATATTTGGCTGGAACAGAACAGTTACAAAACCAATAAACACCAAATAGATTATGCCGGAAATAATCTGGGCAGAACGCATTGAGGAAATTCTGACATCTGCAGGATGTTCATCGCCAAGATAGCGGGAGGTTTCAAAACCCTGAACAACGATAAGCAATCCAAGTAAAACTCTGGCTCCGTGAAAATCAATTTCACTCGGTATAGCCGGAAGCTTCCATTGTCCACCTGTGAATAACTCTGTATTATAAATAATCAATGAAACAATCAGAGCCCCTATCATTCCGAGGTTTAGGGCAACAGTATATTTTTCCAATCTCTCCAGCATTCCCAAGCCACGCCACATACCAACCCCACCAATAATAACCAGTAGAGACGAAGTCACAATATTTGCAGCTATCTGATCTTTTGAACCAATTGCATTTAAAGCAAAGGCTGCAAGCAATTGTAAGTAATAAGTTACTGAAATAAAATATGCACCGATCAAAACAGCACGTGAAAGAAACGCTACGTCTTGCGCAACACCATTTTTTGAATTTTCAATTGGCTCAAAGTGTTTTATGTTAAATCGAATTGCACTGCCAACAAAGTATGCAAGTACCAGAAGTACAGCCATAAAAATAACCGCGAGATTGCCAACGGTCGCGCCAAGTAATGGTGCACTGACAAGAAATCCACTTCCCATAATTGAGGCGAGGGGAGTAGCCATTGCTTTCCAATAAGTAGATTTTCCCATCCGCCTTGAAAAAGCAAGAAATCCTGCAAGCGATAACGCAACGATTATTATTAATATATTAAGAAGCATTTACGTCCGAACTAGTAAGTATAGTATTCATCCAATTCCCATTTGAGGGGGTTGTTTCCGATATAAGTTCTTATACGATGAAGGTCATTGTCGTTTCGGATAATGTGTTCATAAAATTTTGTCTGCCAGTGAAAGTCATCAAAGTCGTTTTTATGCGCAAATCTTGTTACCGAGCCTTTGTATTGATTTATTATTAAAGACAAAGAATTCTTTCCAATATTACCAAACTTTCGTAGGGACACGCGATCGCGTGTCCCTACAACATCATTTATAATAATTATTCCATGTGCATGGTTTGGCATAATTATAAACTCATCAATTTCTGAGTTCTCAAAATGTTCTGGTATTTCTGCAAAATACTTTTGTGCTATTTTTCCTAAGGTGTTATAATCAACATTTCCATTAAAATTCTTGGTGCATATATTAACATAATACCAGCCGGGAAACGAATAATCGTATTCTTTTAACCTAATAGATTTACGATTATGCTTTTGCTGATTGTTTTTCATTTCTCAGGATAAATTACTTTCCAATCATTTTTCATATCAACCACAACCCATCCACTCGAATCGGCTTCTTGCATTAATGAATTGGAAAATGTACCGATTTTTGAATCAGGACCATAAGCCCATTCTCTTTTTGCGTCGGTATGGTGAACCAATCCTTTAAATGTTTTACCGGTATTTCCTTGTGTCCATTCCAGCATCTGCCTGTCGCCATCCGAATTACCAAAAGCAAATATTGGTTTTTTACCTATATGCGAATTAATTCCAACAGGCTTGCCTTCTTTATCATCTATAAAATTAATTTTTGGTAAACGAATTAATACCGGCTTGCCGTCTACCATTTCAAACTTCGTTTCTATGCTGCTGCCAACGACCTGTTCAGGTGGAATCCCATAAACCTGCTCTGTCCATGGACGCATAAACTCTATTCCTCCACCAGATACAATAAAAGTTTTAAATTCATTTTCTCTTAAATACTCTAGAAGTTCCAGCATTGGCTGAAAGACCATATCTGTATAAAGCATATGTTTGATTGGATGTTTTGCAGTGTCAATCCAGGCAATTACAATATTTTTCAAATTGGTCGGTTGTCATCCCAGCGTGAGTTGCAGCAATAATTTCCATCAAGCCTTTCATACCAGATTCCATTACACCTTTAAGATTATTTTCAAGAACATCTTTAAATGGCTGAGTATTTTTCCATTCAGGATGTTCCGGTGCCATAGCTCTAACTCTGTCCAAAGCAAATGCAAGCTGAAAATAAAATGGCTGTTCTGACCAGAGTGTACCGTCGTTGTCGAAAGTTGCTATCCTGTTTTTGGGTTCTACATAGTTTGGTGAATTTGGATCTGTAACTTCATTCACAAAATCTATTATATATTGTTTTGTTTTACCCTCATTCCAGGAGGGAAGAGGATCAACAGAATCCTGCATCTTCTGTTCAGCACAGGAAAAGAAAAGTGCTAGTGAAAGAAGTAGATAAATTATTTTGAAGTTTCTCATAATATGTATTCCCAATTAATATTTTAGTTTAAATAGAAAAGGCGTCGATATACTCAACGCCTTTTTATGTGAACTTGAAATACTGTTAGTTGCCAGTAGGCATTGGAATATTAAAACCATCTTCCTTCAATTTATCCCGAAGCCATTGGAATTTTTGGTAATTAGTTATTGTTATCGGGCCAGTGTATGATTCACTTTGAAGCTTACGTGGTGGATACTGCAAATATGTTTTCATCAGCTTCTTAATTGATTCACTGATTGTAACCATTGTCCATGTTCTCTCGGTAAAGTTATTCATAAACAAATCATATCTTTCCTGTGGATCAGCCCAGAGATCGAAGACTTGAGGCACAGTGGCAACATAACTCTCGGCACCTTTCCACCCAAGATTTGCATCTACTGCTAAACCGCCAGTTAGTGCTCCATCATCACCACGAAGATTGAATACCGCTTTGTAATTACCTACGCGAGCTGCGCCGGGGGAAAGTTCGTTCTCTGTAAAGTAGAACCATTCGGTGCGTTTTGATTTACCAGTTCCTAATAAAATAGGTGACATGTCATAGCTATCAAAAATAATCGGCTGTCCTTCACGGTCTTTTGTCGGCAATTCAATTCCTGCAACAGAAGCGAATGTTGCCATAAAATCGAGACCACCGCAAATATCATGATTTTTTGCACCGCCTTTGATTTTATCCGGCCAAACAGCAATTGTCGGAACAAGGCTTCCGCCCTCTCTATCAGTTCCTTTCGTTCCGCGGAAAGGTGTATATCCTGCGTCAGGATAAACATCCTGCCATGCACCATTATCAACAGTATAAAAGACCAAAGTGTTTTTATCTAAACCAAGTTCCTTTAGTTTAGCCATTACGTTACCAATGTGTGTATCAAGTTCAACTACAGCATCAGCATATTTAGATTTAGACATGGATTTATGCTCGAACTCTGGTGCAGGCATATTGGGTTGGTGATTCTTCATAAAATTTATATTAATAAAAAATGGCTGATTAGATTTTGCGGCATCTTCTAAAAATTCAATTCCTGCTTTCTCAACATATTCATCGAGGTAAGGAATACCGACCACACCCTTTTCCGGAGTATTAACATACTGTCCGTTAACTTTCCAATCTTCTTTGGGTGTCTCTCCAGCATTACCTGTTAACGCACCCTTGGTAACTTTCTGAAACATTTCTCTCAACTTTGGATCCATATCTGGGAACCAAGTTGGGTCTGCGTAAGTGTATGCATTAAGGTGATAAAGAAAACAATATTTCATAACATCATAACCCTGCGCATTTGGAATCGCATAATCAGATTCACCAAGATGCCATTTCCCTGTAAAGTAAGTTTTGTAACCTGCAGTTTTGAGTACAGAAGCTAGAGTCCATTCTGCTGCAGGCAACCCGCCACCCTGACCCTGGAATGCAACTGTAGTCATTCCGCTTCTGTTTGGAATACGTCCTGTTTGTATCGCCGCTCTGCCCGGTGTACAGCTTGGCTGACCGTAGAATGAAAAAAATGTCATTCCATCTTCAGCAAGCTTATCAAAATTTGGTGTCGGCATACCGCGTCCTTCGCCTCCGCCATACGGTCCGAGATCACCCCAGCCGGTATCGTCTGATACAATCAGAAGAATGTTTGGTTTCTCTTGCGCGAACAGAGCAATGCTTGCGCAGAAGAAAAATATTAATAATGATTTTTGTATCATTATGATGTCTCCTTATTTAGTGATAGTTAGTTGATTAAAAATCGAATGGTATTTAAACAAATATAGTAAAAAAATAGTTCTGTGAAGCTTTAATTCTTTTTATTTCTAGCAAACTCCACATAAAAAGTTAAACCTTCAACAGCCTGGTAAATATTCACCAGCAAGCATATCCCTATCAGGCAGATAATTTAATGTGTAATTTGATCCGGGATAATTTATGTCTCTCAATTCAATAATTACCTTCAGGTTACCGTAACTTTGTTCCCAGTTTACACTTCCCACATTAATCGGATTTGGATTGAAGTACTGTGCAGTCATCGTTCCATCATCATTTACTTCCGTAATTCTTATTAAATATTGTGCATCAGTTCTTACCCAATCACCAATGAGTAAATTTTTATCAGCTTCTTTACTATTTGTGGTGCTACTTTCAGATCCATTGTTGAAAATAAGAAAATATAATTCCTGCCAGTGCTATTAAAATTATTGCGGATAGGTAAATGATTTTATTTTTATTCATAGCGTTGTTCTTTCTAATAAGTTTTATAGCTTGTTCAATTTTATTGAATGCTTTATTTGGATTGCCAAACAATTCATCATCTTTTATTCTTACAAACTTAATATCAAATGCTTCTAAATACTTTTGTCTGCTGATATCTTTTTTCTTTTGTTCAGGATTGTTATGAGTCCCACCATCAATCTCAACAGCCAGTCTTAATTCGGTGCAATAAAAATCAATGACGAAATGATCTACTGAGTATTGCCGTTTGAATTTGTGACCTAGCATCTGCCTGTTCCGCAAAAATCTCCAAACCAATTCTTCAGCATTAGTTTGGTGCTGCCGAAGTTTTCTTCGTTTTTCAATTTGTGAGGACTTGTTGTAATGTTTTGTCATAAAAATAATTTAACCTCTCCCTTTAATTCCCTCTCCTTAGTAAGGAGAGGGGAAGGGGTGAGGTTTTAATCTACTTTAAGTGAAAGATTACTTTTATTGTATTAAATTTATTACTGAAAGTTACAAATCATTTTCACTTATATAATATGAAAAATATAGTTTTCGTTATTTCAATTGCATTAGCCTTCTATTCTTGCAATCCACATAAAAATAATCTCCATATTTCTTCACCTGACAAAAATATCGAACTTAAATTCATTATTAGTCAAAATGGTCAGGCAGGATATTTAATCGAGTATAAAAATAAAATGGTGATTGATACTTCATATCTTGGTTTCAATTTCATCGGCGAAAAACCCTTTGAAGAAGATTTAGAAATTATTAGTAATACTACATCTTCGTTTGATGAAACCTGGGAAACTGTCTGGGGAGAACAGAGATATATCAGAAATAATTACAACGAATTAAAAATTGAGTTAAAGGAAAAGACAGAAAGAGGGCGGATTTGTTTTGTGATTTTTCGATTGTTTGATGATGGGGTCGGATTCAGATTCGAATTTCCTAAACAGAAAAAATTAAATAATGTTGTAATCCTAAGTGAGAATACTCAATTTAAATTAACAGGCGATAACAAGTGCTGGTGGACTCCCGGTGATTGGGATATTTACGAGCATCTTTTCAACACAACTCGTTTTAGTGAAATTGATGCCTTATCAAAAAGATCCCACAGAGCACTTGCTCAAACTTATATTCCAGAGAATGCGGTAAACCTTCCTGTTACAATGAAAACGTGATGATGGAATTTATATCAGCATTCTTGAAGCTAATCTTACAAACTATGCTGATATGACTTTGAAAGTGGATAAAGAAAATCTTCTTTTTCAAAGTGAACTTGTTGGGGATGATTCAGGTATAAAAGTAAGAACAAAAACCCCTTTCGTTACTCCGTGGAGATTGATATTAATTAGTGATAAAGCAACCGATCTGGTTAGATCAAGAACAATTTTAAATCTCAACGAACCAAACAAATTGAATGATGTATCGTGGATTAAACCAACAAAGTATGTGGGCATCTGGTGGGAAATGCATCTTGGAAAAAGCACCTGGGATATGAAAAGTGGAAGACACGGTGCAACAACGGAAAATGCAAAAAGATATATTGACTTCGCTTCAAAGAACGGAATTGGGGCCGTACTGATTGAAGGATGGAACACTGGCTGGGATCATTACCTTGGAAAAGAAAAGCGGGATTATATTTTTGATTTTGTGACTCCGTATCCTGATTATGATTTAAAAGAAGTGGTTCGATATGCAAAAGAAAAAAATGTTCATATTATAATGCATAACGAAACTTATGCTCATATTCTTCGCTTATGAAGAAAGACTGGATACTGCTTTTTCTTTGTATAAAAGTCTTGGCATTCATGCCGTTAAAACTGGTTACGTTGGACAGATTGTTCCCGACGGTGAATATCATCACGGACAGTGGATGGTAAATCATTACAGAAAAGTAATGGAGAAAGCAGCCGAGTATCAGATTATGATTGATGTTCACGAACCAATTAAACCAACAGGACTGCGAAGAACATATCCAAACTTGATGAGTGGGGAAGGATTACGAGGACAAGAATTTAATGCATGGTCACCGGATGGTGGGAATCCTCCTGAGCATTTGACAATCATTCCTTTTACAAGAATGCTTGCCGGACCAATTGATTACACTCCGGGTATCTTTGATATTAAATTCGATAAGTATAAAAAAGATAACCAGGTAAATACAACACTCGCATATCAGCTTGCAATTTATGTTGTCATTTATTCGCCCCTTACAAATGGCTGCTGATCTTCCTGAAAACTATGAAGGTCATCCTGCATTTCAATTCATAAGAGATGTTGGTGTTGATTGGGATACTTCAATTGTTTTAAATGGAGAGATTGGTGACTTCATTACAATTGCAAGGAAAGAACGAAACACTGAAAAATGGTTTCTCGGAAGTATCACCGATGAGAATGCAAGAGAGATAAATCTTCCTTTAAACTTTTTAGATGAGGGAAAAGAATACACAGCAACCTTGTACGAAGATGCTGAAGATTCTCATTGGGATAAAAATCCAACTGCATACAAAATTGAAAATAAAGCTGTTAACAGCTCCGACACTTTAAAATTAAAACTTGCACCCGGTGGTGGAACGGCCATTAGTTTTATTCTTCTAACAAAATAATATTTTAGAGAAAAGTTATGCTTGAATATTTAGACTGGATATTAATAGCTGCATACTTTATAATAGTTTTTCTTGTTGCATTCTGGTCATCATTCAGCAAGAAAAAAAAGAGTAAAGACTCATCAGATTATTTTCTTGCAGGAAGAAATGTTGGCTGGTTTATTATTGGTGCTTCACTTTTTGCTTCAAACATCGGAAGCGAGCACCTTGTTGGTTTAGCGGGGACAGGTGCTGCAAGCGGAGTAGCTGTTGGTCAATTTGAAATTCTTGCCTCATTAATTCTTTTGATTCTTGGATGGCTATTTGTTCCATTCTATTTAAAGAGTGGCGTATTCACTATGCCGGAATTTTTAGAAAAGCGCTATTCATCCGGTGCACGATGGTATCTTGCAATAATTTCAATCGTCGGATACGTGCTAACAAAAATTTCCGTAACAATCGCTGCAGGTGGAATTGTTTTTGAATCGTTAATGGGAATTGAATTCTGGACTGGTGCATTAATTGTCGTAATCATTACTGGAATTTATACTGTACTCGGTGGACTACGCGCTGTTCTTTATACAGACATGGTTCAAATGTTTATTCTTATTGGTGGAGCGATTGCTGTAACAGTTGTTGGTCTGATAAAACTAGGTGGTGTTGATGAACTTTATAACCAAGCTGGAGCTGGATTTTTTAGTTTGTGGAAACCAATGACAGATCCCAATTTTCCGTGGACGGGAATTTTATTTGGTGCCCCGATACTCGGAGTTTGGTACTGGTGCACTGATCAATTTATTGTTCAAAGAGTTTTATCGGGAAAAAATATTAATCATTCAAGAAGAGGAACAATCTTCGCAGGTTATTTAAAACTACTTCCACTTTTTCTTTTTGTAATTCCCGGAGTGATAGCTTACGCACTTACACAAACCGGTGCTTTGAAATTAGATTCTCCGGATCATGCTTTGCCAACTTTAATTGGAACACTGCTTCCTGTTGGTCTGAAAGGAATTGTTGTTGCTGGATTACTGGCGGCACTAATGAGTTCGCTATCTTCTGTGTTTAATTCGTGTTCAACATTAATTACGTGGGATATTTATAAAAAACTCAAGCCCGAATCGAGTGAAAAAACTTTAGTGCTTGTCGGTAGAGTTGCCACAATAATATCTGGTCGTATTTGGATTATTGTGGATACCTATGATGAAACTGATATCAGGACAGATTTATCAATATCTGCAAAGTGTGCAAGCTTACATTTCTCCACCCATCGCAGCAATATTTTTAATTGGGGTCCTGTCGAAAAGAGTAAACTCGCAGGGTGCAATTGCAGCTTTGCTTACAGGATTCGTTTTGGGAATTACAAGACTTGTCCTCGAGTTAAATAAAGAATTGTTGAATGGATTCTTGTTCAGTTATGCTGATATAAATTTCCTGCATTTTGCATTTTTACTTTTTCTGGTTTGCACTCTGGTATTGGTTGTCGTCAGCTACTTTACTTCAATTCCTTCAATACAAAAAGTTGAAGGACTTACAATTCATACTGCAACAAAAGAAATTGAGATCCAAGATATCCAATGGAAGAAGAGAGATTTTATTTTATCAACACTATTAATTATTTGTGTTGGTATTGTTTGGATTTATTTTAGCTGATAAAAATCACTTAAGTAGAATCATCTTTTTAGTTTCAACAAATGAACCGGCCTGAAGTCTGTAAAAATAAATTCCACTTGCGAGAGTTGAAGCATCAAAATTAACCTCGTAGTTTCCCGGGGATTTATAATCATTAATTAAAGATTTAACCTTCTCACCTAGTGAATTGTATACATCAAGCTTTACATTTCCGCTTTCAGGAATTGAATACTTGATTGTGGTTGAAGGATTAAAAGGATTTGGATAGTTCTGTGACAATAAATATTCTGTTGGTTGTGAACTAACTTCTACGTTTACTACTTCTGATTCATTTCTTGTTCCATCAAAATCTATCTGAACAAGTTTATATGAATAACTTCCTGATTCAAGATTTTTATCAATAAAAGAATAATTATGTTCTTCAGTCGTTGTTCCGTTTCCTTCAACAAAACCAATATTAACCCACCCCTTCTGTTCCCCTTCAGGAAGGGGACTACCTGCTTTTCCTTGAATTTCAAAACCAGTATTGTTTGTTTCAGTTGCTGTTTGCCACGAAAGTGTTACATTATTATTTTCTACATCAGCTGTAAATGATGACATTTCTACCGGAACTATCTCAGTGGAGTAGTTAATAATAATACCCTCGCCATTATTAGGATCCTCACCAGCAGCCCAGCCGTGTGACTGATCAACAAAATAAACTGAATTTAGCTGCAATGTGGTCCCACTCGTTTGCTGTTGCCAGTTATTTCCTCCGTTTGTTGTATAAATTACCTTACCATTAAATCCAACCGCCCATCCTGTTTGGTTATTAAGAAAATGAACACCGTACAGCCAATCGTGTGGAGGTGGATCCGGTTGGGTTATCCAGGTATTTCCACCATCAGTTGTTTTTATGATAGCTCCGAACACACCAACAGAGTAACCGATGTTTTCATTTACAAAATCGACTGCAAATAATAAATAAGGAGATAAGCCACTTGAAACGAACCAGGACATCCCGCCATTGGTTGTTTTTATAATTCTACCAATGTCGCTTAGATCTACAGCCCACCCATGCAGCAAATCGACAAAATCCAATGAATAAAATCCTCCGGGATATCCAGCAGACTGTGGAGTCCAGTTGTTTCCTCCATCTGTAGTATGAAGAATAACCTCATTGCCAGCTACCCAGCCATTCATTTCATCGACAAATGATACATCAAATAAATCGTTGGAAGTACCGGATGTCTGCGGCTGCCAGCTATTACCACCATCCATTGTACTAAATATTTGTCCTGAAGAACCAACAAACCATCCTTTTTGAGAACCCGAAAAATAAATTGAATTTATATCACCAGTTGTTCCGCTCTGCTGTTCAATCCAATTTTGACCGCTGTTTGTAGTATAATACAACATCCCGGAATAACCTGCAGCCCAGCCATTATTAACATCTGTAAAGAAGATTGAAGTAAAACCAGCAACTGTTCCTTCAATCTGCGTATGCCAGGATAATCCGCCGCCCGGTTGGGTGTACTGAATATTTTTATATATCTGTAAGCCTGCTGGCGCGTCCGCAACAAAAATCAAAGAGTCAACTGAATATATTCCGCCGAATATCGTATAAGGAACATCAATTGATTCAAGATAAGTCGGATTAGAAGGATCACTTATCAGGTAAGCAGCTAATTCATAATCCTGAGCCACATAAGCGAAATCTCCGGATACATATACTCCGAGAGGTGACATACCTGTTTCTGAATATACACCTGTTTGAACCGGGTTTAATGGGTCGGATATATCTACTATATATAAAGAACTGATATTACCACTTCCGATACCAAGCGAAGTTAGATAAGCATAGTCTCCACTTACACAACAATCTGTTACATAAGGATAATTAATATAACTAACTATAGCGGGGTTGTAAGGATCTGAAACATTTACTATTCTGAAGCCCTCATCATCACATGCAATGAATAAATAATTATCTTTAAATACTATTCTACTAAGTGAACCAGGTATCGAAAGAATTGATATTTGGACAGGATTAACTGGATCTGATATATCAAAGACTCTTAGATTATCCGGATCATTAGGAACTGATTCTGACACATAAGCGTAATTTCCGGCGACTTCTAAGTGTACTACTCTAAATCCTGAGACACTGCTGAGTTCTACGGGATTCTCAGGATCAGAAACATCTGCTATTCTGAAACCGCTGGTCCCATCAGCAACATATATTTTGTTTTCTTTTATTTTGGTATCGAATGTTTGTCCGGGAGTATCATACTGACCAGTTAGGACGGGATAATCAATGTTTGAAATATCAACAATCAGTACACCATCTTCGTGGTGGGATAAATATGCGTAATTTCCGTCAGTTGTTACATCCCATGTTCTGCTGAAAGTATCATAATTATTTACTAAAAAAGGATTAGCAGGATCTGATATATCTATTATATCGAAACCAAAATCCCACTCTGCGATATAAATAAGATTTCCTGCAATTTTAAAATCATTTGAAACATAATCTAAAGGAGTAGTACTTTTCCAGACTGGGTTCGACGGATTGGAAACATCCCAGATATGCAGCCCGTTTGAATTAGTTATATATGCCAGGTTATTTCTAACTTCAATATAACTGATACCTCCCACATCTACATCACTCAGTGCTGCAAAAGAAGGAGAATGCAGGTCAAGGATTACCATCGCATTATTATATCCCACAAACGCCAGGTCGTGAGTGCCAAATACTTCAAAAGCTCCGCCAAAATAAAAGAACTTACTTCCTGCTGAAAAAAAGTTTCCCTCTGCATCCATATAATACCTGTAATAACCATTATAACCGGTTGTATGTACATATTCTTCAGGTTCAACAGAAATGTTATGTGACGGATTACCCATTGACCCGCTCAAATCCTGTCTGAACGGATTATATGGATCAGTAACATTTATTGAATGTACACGTCCCCAGGAACATTCAACTACTGCTAAATTATCTCTTATCTGAACATGTTCAATAGGAACAGGAACGTCAAAATATGTTACGGTTAAATTGCTGCACTTAAATGGATGATATGGATTCTGAACATCCCATATTTCGAATCCCCCATTATTGCAGGCAAAATATAGTCTTTGCGTTTCTTCATCATACGCCATATCATTTACAAGTCCTTCAGTCCGCAATGTATCGGTTATTAATTGAAGATTCGCAGGGTCGCTTCCATCAATAATAAGAACAGCACCGCCGCAGCCTGCAAATATCAGGTAGCGTACAGAATCAACGGCAATAGAAATTGTAGGACCGTAAGGAAAACTACCTACCCTTTCAAGGTATGCGTTAATCGAACTTGTTGCTGATTTTGGATTGTTGAAATTATATTTTGAAAAGTCTTCGCCCAGTCTGATTTGAGCCTGGAGTAAGCCAGAAAGAGATAGAATAAATATAAACAGGTTTATTAACTGCTTTTTCATTTTTCTCCCCGTTAGTTTGTTTACAAATTACTTTTAATATAAGAATTAAATTCTATTTGTGCATCACAATTTTGTCACGGAAAATTCAGCAACACTTTTAATTCAGCCATAGTTAATAATTATAAATCAATTCCAAGTAATCAGTTATCTAAGTAAAATCATTTTTCTGATTTGATTAAAATTGTTTGTTTGTAATTTGTAGAAATATATTCCACTGCTTAAACCTGAAGCATCAAAATTAATTTTGTATTTTCCTGCTTCCTCGTAATTATTAACTAATGTTGCGACTTCTTCACCCAAAGAACTGTAGACTATCAACTTTACATTACCACTTTTCGGTATTGAATATTGAATGGTGGTTGATGGGTTAAAGGGATTAGGATAATTTGGCGAAAGTGAAAATTCTATCGGTGTTAGTATCTCAACTTCAACTATATCTGAGAATTCAAAGCTGCCATCATAATCAATTTGCTTTAACCTATATTGATAAGTTCCGGTTAACAGGTTCTCATCAGTAAAACTATAGGAATAAGGGGAACTTGTATTACCCTGTCCCTGAACAAAATTAATTTTTTCCCAGCTATTATCTTCAGATTCGTTATCAATAAGACTTCTTTCAATTACAAATCCGTAATTATTTACCTCCGTTGCTGTTTCCCAGGTTAGCTGAACACTATTTCCTGAAACAGAAGCGGTGAATGAAGTAAGCTCTACAGGTACGATGCCGTAAGGATTTTCATAAATATGAAGTCCTGCATCATAAGTTGCTACAAAAAAATAATTTTCTGTTGCATCAACTCTCCAAACTTCATCCGGTACCATTTGTGTGGAAATTTGGAAAGGCTGTGAAGGATTTGAAACATCAAGCACCGTTAAATATGGATCAAAACCGTCAGCGACTAACAATACATCTCCAAAAACAAAATTTTTAGATGCCCGTGGAGGCGGATCACTAAAAGTTTTTACCCCAACGATTTCAGGATTTAAAGGATCTGTCACATCAAATATATCGATGCGGTTTGTAACCTGGAATTGATCACATGCATAAACATAATTTCCTTGTGCATCTAAATGTGTAAGTTCTACATTCTGTGTATAAGTTGCTACCTGTGTTGGTTGAGTGGGATCAGAAACATCAATAACTTTTAATCCGGCATCATACTGCGCCACATAAACGTACCCGTTCAAAGCTGAAATGCCTGTAGTAAAATCATTGGGAGTCGGAAAGTTTAGTGAACCAACTTCAATTAAAGATGCCGGGTTCGAAATATCAAATATCTTGAGGTTATACTGATCGTCAGCTACATAAATGTAGTTTCCATCCAGTGCCAGCCTGTTAAAATATGCGGGACTGCTGTTATCAACAGTTACAGGATTGGTTGGATCCGAGATATCAACTGCTCTCAAACCTTCAATGTAATTTGTCACATAGGCATAGTTCCCTTTAAATTCCAGGTGAAGATCTACACCAGCTAATGGTTGGTTAATGCCTACTAAAACCGGGAGCGTTGGATCTGAAACATCTAACACATATAAACCGACGGCAGTTAACAGGTAGCAATAAGATTCTGAAACCTTTAAATCGCTACTAACGTGCCCGACACCTTCATATTCAGAAACAAATGCCGGGTTAGCAGGATCTGAAACATCAATAATAACCATCCCTGTGCCATCAGGGACAAAAACATAACCGTTAAAATATTTTATGTCATTACAACTTGTTTCGTAGCTGCCTAATAAAACGGGATTTAAAGGATTTGATACATCAAATATTTCAATACCATAAAACGGATCACTTACATATAACCTATTATTAAAACTTGTCATACCATAATATGTTGTTTCATTTCCAAGCAGGGGATATGTGGCGACAACAGGTAACCCGATAGAGTTTAAATCGAGGACATACAGTGTACCATCTAAAACCTGGAAAGAATAAGTACCAATAATGTGTATTTCCTCGGCGCCGACAAGAGGCGGGCCTTCATATATTAAATTGATAGTTCCATCAGGGTTAACAACAAATAATTCCGTATTGTGTCCTGAAGAAGCTACAAGAAAGCTGCCGTCATCACTCAAATCCAGGGCATATTTTGTTTGGCCGGTTCCCAGGTTGAAGCTTGATTGATAAGGATTTGTTGGATCAGAAACGTTTACAGTAATTATTCCGCCATATTCAGCAGCAATAAAAATAAAGCCGGGCTTGGCAGACATTTCTGTTGCAGGTGGGGTTGTGCCAATGTAATTTAACAATAAACTGCTTAAATGTTGAGGATTATTAACATCCTGTACATCCCAGATTTCCAAACCATTATCCCCCAGGGTTACATAAATATTTTGTGTTGCTGAATCGTAGATTAGATCATTAACTACACCGTTGGTTACTTATCTGATCATTAACTAAGACAGGTGAAGCGATGTTAGATATATCGATTATAATCACCACACTACCGGAACTAACATATGCTAAATTGCGGGCTTCATCAATTGCTGCTTCCCGGTGGAATCCAAATCCCCATGAACCTATTTCATTTAAAGGATCTCCATTAATGTTGTTTTGTGCTGAAGTGAAACTGGTGAGAGGAGTCAACAGCAAGAGCAAGAAAAGCCAAATAAGTTTTTTTGTATTTGTAAATTTTATTGATTGCATTAGTGCTCCTTTTTATGTGTGAAAAATCTTTCTAAGTAACCGGTTTATCTGAACAGTTTTATAAGCGTTACTTCAACGCAGTAATATCATTTTCTTCGTTTGAATAAAGTTGCCAGCGGCTAAACGGTAGAAATAAATCCCCGAGCTTAAATTCTCACCATTAAAATTCACTTTATAAATACCGGGTTGCTGATACTCATTCACCAGATTAGCTACCTCTTCTCCCAAAGTATTAAATATTTTGAGACTGACATTTCCGCCTTCAGGGATTGAATATTGAATAGTTGTTGAAGGATTAAACGGATTAGGATAATTCTGTGATAGTTCAAAATTATCAGGAGCCTGGATACCCTCTTTCTCAGCGCCGGTAATAGAATCATGATAGTGAAGAATGATACCGTTACTCCCAACTGCCCAACCGTCTCCTTCATCGGGGAAATAAACAGAACGCAGATGATCCTCAATTAATACTTCTTGTTGAAACCACGAATTTCCTCCATCACTCGTTTGAAAAAGTGCCCCATTAAAGCCGGAGTACCAACCATTGTTTTCATCAGTAAAAGAAAAACAGGTAATGAGTTCATTCGTGCTGCTGTTTTGAATTTGCCAGGTATTACCCGCATCAGTAGTATTAATCAAAAAACCATTCAGACCACCTATCCACCCAACGTTCTGATTTGCAAAATAGATTGAGCTAAAATCATTATACTGATAATTAAAGTTAGAGGTCCAGTTTTGTCCCCCGTCTGTGGTCCTTAATATATAGTTTTCAAAATTTGGACTTGCTAAAACAAATCCTATTACAAAACCATTGTTTTCGTCATTGAACCAGACTCCAACGTGGTGTAGATTTCCTGATAGACCACTATTCTGTTGAGTCCATGTTCCCCCTCCATCAGTAGTTTTAAGAATAAGATGATCCTCCAGAGTTACTACCCAGCCAAGTGATTCATTCAAAAAGCACATCGCTCTTATAACTGAATTTGTTGGAACACTTAGCGGAAACCAATTTTGACCACCCTTTGTTGTTTTATACATCACACTGTTTTCACCGCAAACCCAACCTGTATTTTCATTAACAAATGTTATAGCCCTGAAATCATCAAAGTAACCACCAACCGGAACAACTTGCCAGTCATCACCACTATTGGTTGTATGAAGTAATGTACCTTCATCTGCTGCCGCCCAGCCTTCAGTTAGACTGGTGAAATCAACAGCCCAAATGTCCTGTGTTATTCCGCTTGTTTGAACTTCCCAATTTGTAATCGGTGGATTTTCAATAAGGTTGTTTTTGTATATGCTCAATCCTGCCTTCGAATCAGAAATGTAGATATATTTATCTGCAGAAAACATACTGGATATTAAATCGGGAAAGCGGTATTGATCAATATAAACGGGGTCCGAATCGGTTAATAAGAATAACCAGATATCATCCCCATCACTTACGTAAGCAAATGTATCTGCAACTGAAACATCATTCGGAAAAAATCCGGCAGTTCCGTAATAACCTTTCACTATGGGTACTTCAGGATTGCTGATATCAAGATCATAAAAACCTCCGCTATTAGTTGGCCAGTCAGAGGCACACACAAATGCATCATTATCTCTAATAAATACATCCTGTACCTTAGGCAAAGAAAAGCTGGAAGCTTCAAAAGGATTTTGAGGATCGCTAACATCTAAAATTCTTAAACCGGAATCATAACAGGCGACAAATAAATATCCATTATGATAGACAAGCTTATAACCAAGACCTGGGATTTGAATGCTGCTTACTTCAAAAGGATTAGAGGGATCGGCGATATTAATAATTCTTATAGTACCTGTTGTGTTGGGGGGATTGATCTCTTCCACGTAAGCATAGTTACCATATATTTCAACCATCCATGCATTAAATCCACTTAGTGACGATACCAATGATGGAGAAGTTGGATCAGAAACATTAATAATTTTAAATCCGTCTTCCCAGCAAGTCAGGTATACAAGATTGTCTCTTAATTTTAAATCATAAGTGTAACTGGAATTTTCATATTGCCCGATTAGTAACGGGTATTCGAGATTGGAAATATCCATCATTAATAATCCATCGCCTGTATAAGTAACGTAAGCAATGTTATCTTTTATAACACTTGCAACTGCTGCTGTATAAGTATCGAACGAACCAACAATTACCGGGGAGTATGGATTTGTTATATCAACAACATCAAGTCCATCTGCGCCAACGGATATGTATGCAAGTGTCCCCGCCAGATAAAAATCTTCAGCAACATAGGGAATGCTAATACTTCCGGTTAAAAAAGGAGTGGTTTTATCAGTCACGTCCCAAATGCTGAATCCTTCATTATTAATTAAGTATAAGTAATTACCCCTCACTTCCATATGGATAACGTCATCAATTTGTGGTGAACTAAAAGGAAGACCTGTTATTGCTATATCAATAATGTATAAGTAATCAGCAGTTCCCACGTAGGCGACATCTTCAGTACCGAAAACGAGCATGACAACCGTAAGTGAAATGTATTTCAGCAATGCCATCCAGAGTTCCATCCGGGGGAATGTTGTATATTACATAGTTTTGCTGACCAGTAGTATGCAGTCTTCCCTCGGTTCCAATATGAATATCATAAGATGGGTTGCCCATCTCACTGTCAGCATCGATCTGGAAAGGAATATAAGGATTGGATATATCTACAGAACGAACAAATCCCCATTCACACTCTAAGTATGCATAATTATCTTTAACCTGAACGTGATTAACTGGAACCTCGTAAAGGTAGTATATTATTTCTGTTCTGCTCGTTAATACTGGTTGATCCGGAAATTGAACATCCCAGATTTCAAATCCTCCTTCACCACAAGCTAAATACATCCTTTCAGCGGAAGGTTCATAAAATATATCTTCTACTAAACCGGTTGTTCTTATTGTATCTGTAATTAATTGTGGATTTGTTATATCAGTTCCATCCAGTATTAAAACTGCTCCGCCGCTGCCGAGAAAAATGATATTCCTAACGCTATCTACAGCAACACTCAAAGATGAACCGTACGGCCATTCACCTATTCTCTCAATAAAATCGTTTTGTGATGTAGATGTTGACTTAGCAGGATAAGTACTCCGATCAAAATACTTTTGGTTCGGCTGGAACTGAGCATTGAGTAGTTCCGTTAAAACAAGTAGTAGTACCAGTGGAATTATATGATATTTATTCATATTTAACTCCATTATTATAATTTCACGACTTGTATTGAATATAGGATTAATTCATAATGCATTCATCACGGATTGGTCACAAGATTTAAATAATTGATTGCCAATCACCAATCAAAATAGTTTGCGAAATACCAACTAAGAACAAACCCCTACCTTTTTTGTATGATAGGGGTTCAATTAATAGATTTATTAAGTAGTATTTGACAAATATATCCGAGGTGATTTTAATGAACAGTATTAACGAAGAAGTATCATTTTTTTCACTTCAGAAAAACGATTAGACTGAATTTTGTAATAATATACTCCACTACTCAATTTCGACGCATTAAAATTAACCCTATATGTACCTGCCTCTTTATAACCATTTACTAATGTTGCAACCTTTTCACCTAAAAAATTATAGACAATAAGTTTTACATTTCCACTTTCAGGAATTGAATATTTTATTGTTGTCGAAGGATTGAAGGGATTTGGATAGTTCTGTAGCAAATAATATTCTGTTGGTTGTGAATTGATTTCTACGTTTACTATTTCTGATTCGGATTGCATTCCATCAAAATCTATTTGAACTAACCTGTATGAATAACTTCCGGACTCAAGGTTTTTGTCAGTGAATGAATAGCTGTTCTCCTCTGTTGTTGTTCCGTGTCCATCAACAAAACCAATACTTTCCCAACCTCTCCCGGCTTCGCCACCCTCTCCTTGGTAAGGAGAGGGAAGGAGTGAGGTCACTTTGAATTTCAAACCCTGAATTATTCGTTTCAGTTGCTGTTTGCCAGTTAAGAGTGACAGAGTTATTATTCACTTCTGCGGTGAATGAGGTTAATTCAACCGGTACTATCAGAATATTATTTAGTATCTGCAATCCTGCTTCTCCATCGGATACAAAAACAAGATCGTTCTGGGGATATGTATCATAAGCAAAACCAGGCATACGGTATTCTTCAAGATAGATCAATGAGGATGGATTTGTAACATCAATTAAACGTATATCGTTGCCATCTGTTATATATGCATAAATCCCTTCAACCTTAACTGTAAAGCAGGCAAATCCAAATGCAGTATACATATCAAGTTCAAGCGGATTTTGCGGGTCAGTAATATCGACTGTGTAAAAACCACCATCCGGCTGGGCTATACCGGGCGCACAGACATAGAGTATGTTCCCTTTAATATCAACATCGAATGCATCTGGATAATTCAGAAAGGCAACTTCAACAGGGTTTGCAGGATTACTTACATTAAGTATTCTTACGCCATTATCTTCATTAGCAACATAAAGATAACCCTCATCATAAAGCACTTCATACACAGTCGTTGGAAATTGTGTACTGCTTACTTCAACGGGATTTGATGGATTTGAAATGTCATAGATGTGGACATAACTTTCAGCATTTGCTATAGCTTCGACAACATAAGCATAGTTTCCCTCGACATCAATTTTCCAAACATTATAAGTTGTATCAACAGCCAGTTCAACCGGACTTGAAGGATTGGATACATCTATTATTCTAAATCCGCTAGTCCAGCAAACTGTATATGCGATATTGTTTTGAACTTGAACCTGGTAGCAGATGCCATCGGGTGTAGGGTACTGGCTAACAATTTCAGGATAATCAAGATTTGAATTATCAATTATTAACAATCCATCGTCTGCCTCAGCAAGATACGTAAGATCACCATCTATGAATAAACTAAGCCCAGCACCGAATGTATTATACGCTCCTAACGGAGCAGGATTTACAGGATTACTTATATCAAATATTTGCAAACCGTTAGGTCCAATGCTTAAGTATGCATAGTTGCCGGCGATATATAAATCAGAAGAACTGAATGTAGCGGGATATGAAAATTGTAAAGACGGGCTTTGAACATTTGAAACATCCCAAACATAAAATCCATTATCGTTAATTATAAAAGCATAACCATTTCTTACCTCAATGTGCCCAATGCTTCCAACATCCGTTATACTCCATGCCGGAAATCCGGGTGCTGTAAGATCAAGGATATACATATAGGGGTTGTATGCAACAAATGCGATATCTTCCATGCCAAAAACTGCTCCTGCTCCATATATAAATTCTTTTATTCCGGTATTACTAATAGATCCATCAGGATTAATATTTAATCTTACATAAAATTGTGCACCTGTAGAATGAATTCGCCCGTCTGTACCAAGATGAATATTATGTGCCGGATTACCCATTTCAGCATTAAATGTAACCTGAATCGGATTATAAGGATCGGAAATATCTACAGTATGCACACCCCCAAAATCGCATTCAAGAACAGCATAATTATCCTTTACCTGAACATGTCCGACCGGAGTTTCAACACCAAAGTAAAGTATTTCCATTCTGCTCATATTTACGGGTTGCATTGGAATTTGAACATCCCAGATTTCAAATCCACCTTCGCCGCAGGCAAGGTATAATCTCTGCAGCTGATCATCATAGAAAATATCCTGAACTAATCCGTAAGTTCTTAAATCATCAGTAATAAGGGTTGGATTGTTTTTATTGCTACCATCAAGTATTAAAACTGCTCCTCCGCTGCCAAGAAAAATTATATCGCGTAAACTATCAACGGCTATTGCGAAGGAAGCGCCATAAGGCCAGGCACCTCTTCTTTCGAGGTAGTCACTGCTCTGTGATGTAGATGTTTGTGGTTGGTTGCTTAAATCATCGAAGATATTTCCATCTGGTTGTAACTGAGCATTATTAATCCTGAAAATGCAAAGAACAACACAATAGTAATCAAATGATATTTATTCATTTTAATTCTCCCTGTATGTTAGTTAATATTTTAAAATAATGTTATCATCTAAAAAGGTAGAATTCATCACCAGACAATAATATTTATTTTTCAGTCAGATAAAGTTGATGTTTGTAAAGTATTTTTGATTGCATACTATTTTAATAAAATCATTTTCTTTATTTGATCATAGTTGTTTGTTTTTAATCTATAAAAATATATTCCACTTGATAATCCATTTGCTGAAAATTCAATATCATAACTTCCGGAATCTTTATATTCATCTACCAAAGTAGCCACTTCCTCTCCTAAAGAATCATAAACTTTCAATTTCACATTTCCAGATTCAGGAATTGTATATTTGATTGTTGTTGATGGGTTAAACGGATTCGGATAATTTTGTTCAAGTGAAAAATGTGTTGGTCCTGAAATTTTTATGTCAACTATATCTGATACTCAAAACTACCATCGTAATCAATTTGCTTTAGCTTGTACTGATAATCTCCGGGTAAAACATTTTTATCAGTAAAAGAATAATTGTGTTCTTTAGTTGTTGACCCGTGTCCTTCTATAAATCCTATATTTTCCCAATCCTTATTGAATTGCTTTCGCTGTATTTCAAAACCTGAGTTATTTGTTTCTGTTTCTGTTGTCCATTTTAAGTGAACATCATTATTTAATACAACTGCATTAAATGAAACCAACTCGACGGAGATACTTAATTGATTAATAATTCTGATATTGTCCAGAAATAAATCATTTCCGCCTGCACTCATCACTTTAAATTTAAATTTAGTCACTCCTTGAGGAAGAGTAGTTTTTATAGTCCCCATTGGTTTGGGTCAGGAACAAATTCGCTTGTTGAATGAGGTGCTGTTACAAGTTCTCCGTTTGGTCCGCCGTGAAGCATTACGAGACTTTCCCAGTTTTGACCGGAATCTGTTGAATAAAGGATTTCAAGACTATCTATAAAATCCATGGATGTTGCCGCGTAAGCATAATCGAAGGCTAAAGTATCGCCGGCATTTAATGGATAAAATGTGTATGTAATCATAGAACTGACTGAATCCGATATAAGAGATAAAAAGAATTTTGCTCTGGCAGAATTCACTCCTTCTCCGTATGCGCTTATGCCATAATACTTAATCCATAAATTTTCATCAGAATTTTTAAAAGTCCATCCACCGGGTGGAAAACCGTTGTAGTCAAAATCTGTAGGCCGATTGCGGAACAATTGCAGGAGTCCTGTGCGTTGTCGAAAAAGTCACATGTATTACCAGTTGCAACACCATCACCATCATTGACATCTACGCGCCAGAAATATTCAGTGTTATAATCCATTTGTCCCTGCTCAAAAGATGTGATAGGTGATCCCGAATAAATTGAAGTTAAGTTATTAGGATCCATGCCCCAAAAAACTTCGACTGAGACAGCATCTGCAGGGTTACTCCAGGAAATATCTTTATCCAATTCAACTGCTAATTCACCATCGGCTGGATCAGGATTTGACGCAGGGATTCCATTAATTCCAAATAGAGCGAATGAAAAATCAGTTTCTGTTGTCCCTTGCCAAACTGTAGTGATTGGTGTCCAGGTTGTGTATCCTGTTCCAAAACCATCACCAGGATTTTCCCATACTGCTTCATAATTGTAAGGGCCTGATGAAGGTTCCCAACCCCATTTGAGCATTCCCAAGTTCTGTATTGGCATAAACAGAAATCCAGTAATGACCTGCAGGCAAAACGACTTCGTCTTCAATTGGAATTGTGAACCCATTAGTCCCCATCGTATCAACCGTATGATAATAATTATAAAGTTCAGTTCCCGGGAAGTTGCCATTAGGATTATCGTCTCCATAAATCACGAACATGAAAAGTTTGAGGATTTACTGAACCATTATAGAATCCACCAAGAGCAAATACATTTGTAATTGTCCATTGATCGTCACAAATAAAATCATCGGCAGCTTCACAACTATAAGTGGTTTCATATCCTATTTCAAAAAAGTGTGTCGAAACTTTTAAATCGCCTGAAGGTGTTAAAGTTTGGTTGTATAAAGTATAGTGTCTGGTTATGGTTTAATATTTGTCCGTAAAGAACAAGGTTAAATGTTAAAAATAATGTTATCGATAGTAAAATCTTCGCAAGGTTTTTCATAACATTCTCCTTTCATAATTGAGTAATTTATCGAAACATAGATTTAGAATTATTTATTTTTTGCCAGATTATTTCGTGCTAATCTTTATCCGGCAAAATTTATTTCAATAAGATTTTTGCTAGTACTCTGTAAAACTTCCTGATTCTAATTTCTATAAGAGAATTTCGTTTAATTTTAAAAGTTGCCCTTCTGTTCTACTCTTACTGCAAACATTGAATAATAACTGGATTTTAATAATGTTAATAATATTACCTTTGGTTTTC
>CAVUWN010000002.1:0-16388 GCA_963745185.1 uncultured Ignavibacteriaceae bacterium | reverse complement strand
TAATACAAACAAAGAAAATGATACTTTTAAATCATTTTTAACATTTAATTCTTAACAAAAATGAGCATAAATATGAAAACCTTTCTTATTATACTTTTGAGTTTATTATCCATTTCACTTTCCTCCAATGCACAGTGGAGGGTAATGAATCCTCATCCAACACCAAACACAACCTATATCAGTTCACTTCCATCTGACAACAGTTTTATAACAGTATCAGGTCAGGGTGAAGCAATTGTCACTCACGATGGCGGACTAAACTGGGATATTGTTCAAATGAGGGGGCGATGGAATTTATAGAAGCTGTTATTTTTTTGAATGACAATTTAGGCTGGGCTGTTGGGTCATTCGTAGAAAGACTACATAAAACAACCGATGGCGGATTAACCTGGACATGGCAAAGTAATGCTCCTGACACCACAAAATACGATGTGTTTTTTATAGACCAAAATACTGGATGGTCAATTGGTTATGCCGGCTTCATCATCAAAACAACCGACGGGGGTGATAACTGGTTTTCACAATCCAATACGGCAATTACATCGCAAACATTATACGGTGTGTATTCAACAGATGCATCAAATGTTTATGTGGTTGGTAACAGTGATGCAGTATTGAAGTCAACCAATGGCGGAGACACATGGAATTTACTGCCAATGATTTTTGGAACATCTACAAACTACCGTGCTATTTATTTTCCCCCAACAGGAACAGGACAAATAGGATTTGTTGTTGGTCATAGAAATCGAATTGCTAAAACTACAGATAGTGGTTCAACCTGGACTCCTGTCTTTGATGGAGGAGGAACTAATCAGTTATGGGCAATTGATTTTGACTATCCAAACCTTGTGGGACTCGCTTGCGGAGCCGCCAGTACGGTGTTAAGAACAACCGATGGTGGTGATACCTGGAATCCTGTTTTGGGTTTACCTTCGGGAATAACTTTTTATTCGGTAAGATTTGGTTTAGGAAGTACGGCATATCTTTCCGGAAGTAGTGGAAACTTTTTCAAATCAACTGATGATGGTGCAACCTGGAATGAACTTGGTTACAGATTTACAAGCAGTCGAATAAGAGATATTAGTTTTGCAGATACACTTAATGGTTATGTTGTTGTACAGGATTCGTCGCAAGGTCTTCAGATGGAGGGTTTACCTGGATAACCCAAACTTCCCCATATTCTGGCGATATAAATGAAGTTGTTGCACCTTCACCTGATCACGCAATTGGTGGTTGCGATGGCGGAAATGTTATTGTTACAACTGATGGCGGAAATAATTGGAATCTTGTTGCAACCGGAATCACAGGAACCAATTCCGATATTCTTGCAATTGATTTTGTAGATGATAATTTAGGACTTGTTGCTGCTTATAACGGAACAGTTGCCAAGTCTACCGATGGTGGATTTAACTGGTCTCTCATCTCAACAATTTCAGGATACAGTCCCTGGGATATGGATATGGTTGATTCACTTTACGGGTGGGTATCCGGAACTGGTGAGAATATTTCAAGGACAACAGATGGAGGATTAACCTGGCAGATTCAACAATCAGCTGGTGGATTAGGAACTTATGGAATTTCATTTATCGATCGGAACCGTGGAGTAGCAGGTGGAACAAGTGGCAATACGTATTATACAACAAACGGAGGATTAACATGGTTAGTTGCAATAACACCTCCGGGAAACACGGTTTGGGGAATTCATTTTGTTGATTCGCCGGTACGAGGTTCATTAGGAATGACTGCATGTGCCAGCGGTTACGTTTACATATCAACTGACGGAGGAGCAAATTGGGCATTAGAACCTCGCTACACAATTTCTACATTTGATGATATTTATATGACTGACGCCGGTCACGCCTGGATTGTTGGTAACAGTGGAGTAATATTAAAATATACTGAACCAGATAATGTTCCGGTTGAACTATCAAACTTCACAGCTGCAGTCCAAAAAAATGATGTAATGCTTAATTGGACTACTGCAACCGAACTGAATAATTCGGGATTTGAAATTGAAAGGAATACAATAAAAAATTCGAATGCCGGTGATTGGAAGAAAATCGTGTTTATTCCAGGTAGAGGAACAACAACAGAACGATCAACATATAGTTATATTGATGCAAATTTAACTTCTGGTTATTATGGATATAGAATTAAGCAAATTGATTTTGATGGGTCATATACTTACTACAATCTTGCAAGTTCTGTTGAAATTAGTTCTGTGACTAATTTTGAACTTGAGCAGAACTATCCAAATCCATTTAATCCATTGACCACGATTAATTTTTCTGTTCCACAAAAAGGAATGGTCACATTAAAAGTATTTGATGTTCTTGGTAATGAAGTCCAAACCTTTTAAATGAAGAAATGGAAGCGGGATATCATCATATAGATTTTAATGCAAGTGAAATATCTTCCGGAGTGTACTTATATGAACTAACTTCGGGTAGTTACACTCAAACAAAAAAAATGATATTATTAAAGTAGGAATTCAATACTTAAATATATATTTAATTTTGATTCATTGGGCTTTATCATTTAAATTGAAAATAATTTTTCTCATAGTTGAAAGGTATTGATGATAAAGCCCTTGAATATCATTTCGTTAATTGTTAAAACAACAACGATTTTTCTATTATTAACTCTCCTTTCATATTCTCAAAATCTGAACACTGAAGTTTATAATTATATTTTTCCTTTACCAGGTTCCAACTCTATTAACCCGGAAAGTAGTATTATAATTAGACAGGGAAAAACAATTGATGTATCGACAGTGAGCAGTATTGATATAAATGTAATTGGTTCGCAAAGCGGAATCCATAAAGGCAAACTTATTCTATCAGACGATTTAAGAACAATCATTTTTTTACCCAATGAAAAATTTGAATTGGCAGAAGAAGTTAAAGTTACATTTTCAATTGATATCAAAAATATTAACAAACAGAAATTTCCTCTACTTCAGTTTAACTTTTTTATTAAAACTTTACTACTAAATGACAATGAAAAGAATAGCCTAAATAATTTTTTACGATTTGAGGAAACAGGGGATAGGAACGAAGTAAAATCTAAAAATCAAAGCCAAAATGTCTTAAGTAATTACCCTGAAATGGTTCTAAATACTTCAAATCATCCAACACCCGGATACATTTTTCTGACTTTATTATACCCTGGTGTAGATTCTTATTTAATGATTATGGGGAATGACGGAATCCCGGTTTATTACAATAAACTCCCGTGGGCTAGCAGAAATTTGCTTTTACAGCCGGACGGTGAATTGACTTACTTTGATCATTCTCGCGGAAAGTTTTTTCAAATGGATTATCCTACAATGTGATTGACAGTTTTCATTGCCGTAATGGATTTGAGGAGACTACTCAATTTCACGAGTTTATTCATCTCGAAAACGGGCACTCGTTCCTTATGGCCAGAGACAACAGAATAGTGAGAATGGATACGATAGTTGTTGGAGGTGACTTCGCAGCAATCGTATCAGGATTTGTGATACAGGAACTCGATGCAAACAACAATGTAATTTTTCAATGGAATACATTTGATCATTTTGAAATAACCGATGCAACTGAAGACGTTAATTTACTTGCACACAGTATCAATCCTTTTCATTGCAATTCGCTTGCAATCGGTGGTGATGGGAATCTTCTACTATCTTCACGTTATCTTGATGAGGTTACAAAGATAAACCGCCAAACAGGTGAAATTATCTGGAGACTCGGTGGTGCAAATTCCGCTAACAATGAGTTTCAATTTATTAATGATACGAGAACATTTTCTCATCAGCATTGTGTCAGAAGATTAGCAAATGGAAATATAATTTTATTTGATAATGGAAATTTATTTTCTCCGCAGTTTACCAGAGTCACTGAATATGAACTTGATGAGATAAACAAAACCGCAACTTTAATTTGGGACTTTGCTAATTCACCGGTTAGCTTTACCGGAGCAGCTGGAAGTGTGCAGCGATTTAATGACGAGAATACTTTGGTAGGTTGGGGAGTCCCTCAGGGTGTCTCTTTAGGATTGACCGAAACTGATTTAAATGGAGATATAACTTTGGATTTTTCATACCCTGAAAATTATACCAGCTACCGTGCATTTAAATATTCGTGGAAGACAAATTTGTTTTTTACTAATCCCGATTCAATATTTTTTGAATCAATTTCTGTTGGAGACTCAGCGACAATCAATTTTTCTTTAACAAATAATTCTCCAGAAATTCTGGAAATAACTGAATTCTTTAATAAGGATTTACAATTTTCAATCGATCACATTATTCCTTTCACGATTCAGCCATTTCAAACTGAGATAATGAATGTAAAATTCAATCCTTTCTCGGATGGATATTTTAGGGATGAAATACATATTCGTTGTGAAACAGATACAAGTTTGATAGCGCAAATTTTATTTGTTGCCGGAAGAACAGATTCATCTTTTTCAAATGTTCAGAATGATTTAAACAGAATAGATTATAAACTTAAACAAAACTATCCCAACCCATTCAACCCTACTACGAAAATAAATTACTCCGTTCCATATTTATCTAAAGTAACTATGAAAGTTTTTGATGTTCTTGGGAATGAGATAAAAACTTTAGTAAATGAAGAACAGGATTTGGGAAATTATCAGGTTGTGTTTGACGCGCAACAACTTTCAAGTGGGATTTATTATTATCAACTTAAAGTTTACCCTGTAAACGGTAGAGTAGGAAATTTTATACAGACAAAAAAAATGATATTATTAAAATAAATAGATTACAAAAAATTTTGAAACAACGAGTTTAATTACCTAGTTTGGGATTTAAATTCTAACCTTAATATTCATTAATCTATTAAACAATAAAGGTATACAATATGAAACATCCGGTACAAACATTATTGTTCAGTTTGTCAATACTGATTCTGTTTTGTTATTTAAATGTTTCGGCACAAACAGAACCATTAGAATATACAATCTACACTTATTCTTTTGAATCAGAGGTTTACAATGGTGATGAAACACAAGGTACAACTCCAACTGAAATACTTGTTGGTGTAGTTGAATTACAAAATGTTCCTTGGTTACAACTTCACTTTTCTGAATATAATTTAGGTGAGCAGAGCTATTTGATAATAAAATCTTTATACGATGGAAAGTGGCAAAAGTTAGATGCAACATCCATCTCTCAATGGAGTAATTATAGTGCCTATTTTAATGGAAGTGCTGTTGAAATAAGATTGTTTCTTTATCCAACTGATAATCAAATTTTTGTAAAAATTAATGAAGTGATAGGCGGAGATTGGTATGATGGGGAAATGAATGAGTCTATATGTGGGCCAACAGACGATAGAATTGCTTCGGATCAACCAGCAACAGCAAGATTGCTGAGTATTGGCTGTACAGCCTGGATCATTCCAAATGGAAAATTTGCAACAGCAGGTCATTGCCTGGACGCAAGCAGTGCTACTGTTGTCGAATTCAACGTCCCAATTTCACTTCCTAATGGTACACTTCAACATCCCGGTCCTGAAGATCAATATACTGTAAATGTTTCTACAAAAATTTTTACAAACGGTGGAATTGGAAATGACTGGGGTATTTTTCAAGTTTATCCAAATTCAATTACTGGTTTAATGCCAATTGAGGCTCAGAATGCTTACTGGCCATTAGTACAGGATTATAGTCCGGATTCAATTCGGGTAACTGGTTACGGTGTTGACGGACCTCCACCAAATTTCGGGAATGGTACACGAGATTCCACTAATCAAACTCAGCAGACTCAAGTAGGACCAAATGCCGGCTCAAGCGGTACAACGATGAGATACGTAACTGATACGCAAGGTGGTAATTCTGGAAGCCCTATTATTGATGCACTTACAAACGTTGCTCTTGGAATACACACGCATGGTGGCTGTTCATCCAGTGGTGGAAATAATAATGGAACCAGTTTTTTTCATACTGCTTTATGGGCTGCTGTTGACCAAGGTGCAGTACCAATAGAATTAACTTCCTTTTCAGCAGTAGTAAGGGGTACAAATGCTGAATTAAGTTGGATTACTGCTACTGAAACGAATAACAATGGATTTGAAGTGGAGCGAATGATTGCAGGTAGAAATTTTGAAAAGATAGGTTACATTGAAGGTGCCGGCACTACAACGGAATCAAAAGCTTATTCATTTATTGATACAAAATTAAATGTCGGAAATTATATCTACAGATTAAAACAAATTGATTTTGATGGAACATTTGACTATTCAAATAATATTAATGTTGTAGTAAACGCACCAAGTACATTTACATTAGAACAAAACTACCCAAATCCATTTAACCCAAGCACTACGATAAGATTCTCTATCCCTGTAGAATCGAATGTACGACTTAATGTTTTTAATGCACTCGGACAGGAAGTTGCACAAATTGTTAATGAGAGATTAAAGGAAGGATATCATGAAGTATCATTCGATGCAACTGCTTTAACTTCCGGAATATATTTCTACAGACTGGAATCTGATAAATTTGTTGACACAAAGAAAATGATCCTTCTTAAATAAGTTCAAAGAATTTATAATACCCCTCTGGTCAAGAGGGGTCTTTTATTTTTAAAGGATATTAATAGTCTAATTTTTTAAGTTAGTGCAGACTATAAAATAATTTTCAGGTAAAAAGTTCTTGTTGGATTAAAATGAAAAACTTTACTTCAGTTTGTCTTCTCTTTCTCAACCTTTCCACAGTTTTAGCTCAGGTTCCTTTTCCACAAAATCCTGATTGGATTTCAACCGATATTACAAGTGTATCAACTGGTGGAGCATTTGCTGATATTAATAAGGATGGTTGGCTCGATTTTGTGGTTGCAAATGGTAATGATATTTCACGTCAGCATGTTGCAGTATATTATAACAACGGTGATGGAACATTTCCGACCAATCCAAATTGGCATTCGAATGATATTGATTATCATGGTCAACTTGATATTGGTGATGTGAATGCAGATGGTTGGCCCGATGTTGCTGTTTCTGTTTACATTGGTCCATCAGGTTTTAGTACACCCGGAAAAGTTAAATTATATCTAAATAATAATGGAACGCTTTCATCGAATCCAAGTTGGACATCAGGGGATGCAGTTTATACTTTCAGCTGCGCATTTGGTGATGCAGATGGTGATGGTGATCTTGATCTTGCAGTTGCTGGGGGTGAATCATATAATCATTACACAGAGCAACCGAGAATTTATTACAACACTGGAGGTATGCTTGAATCACTTCCATCCTGGAAAGCTAATGGTGCTGAATACAGCTATGATGTTAACTGGGCAGATTTTGATAATGATGGAGATCTTGATATAGTATTTGCTGGGGAGAGCTATCCAAACAGAATTTTTACAAATAACAATGGTATAATTACAACTACACCAACCTGGCAATCAACTGATACCAGTTATGCAAATTCACTTTTTGTTGGAGACGTGAACTATGATGGATACTTAGATCTTGCCGTTTCAGACAACAGTCAGCTTGGCGGTGCAGGCAAATTCAAAATATACTTGAACAATAATGGCACAATGAACGCAACTCCATTCTGGACTTCATCTTTTTCAGGATATGGATCAGGAATTAATCTGGCTGATATTGATAACGATAATGATTTGGATTTACTGACTGGAGGTTGGTGGCAGCCGGTTAGGATTTATTTGAATAATAGCGGAAACTTTAGCAATGATCCAGATTACACATCAACAAGTACTAGCGTTGTCGAAGCTATTACTTGCGGTGATGTAGAAAATGATGCACTTCAAGATATTCAGGAGGTTTTTATCAGCGATGGTTCTAAGAAATTATTCTACTTACCAAGAACACCATTACAGTTTTTAAGTAGAGTAATAGTTGGAACTGATACTCTCTTGAATAATGAATATTGTTATGATCTTGAAAATGGTTGGGTAATGTTGGCAATTCAACCCGGTGCTGGTGTGGAAGTTACAATTGAAGCTGCTATAAGTTGGGATATTGATATGGGGATTAGCAATTGGGATCAGAGTAAAGGGAATTATGTTTTCTGGAATACTTTAAATCCTGTGTCAGTAAATTCAATCCCAAATATCCCTGATAAATATTTTCTGTTCCAGAACTATCCGAATCCGTTTAATCCAAATACAAAAATTAAGTTTGAGATTCCGGGTCAAGCCCGGAATGACAATGTATTGGTAACACTAAAAGTTTTTGATGTTTTAGGAAATGAAATTGCAACACTGGTTAATGAACAAAAATTAGCTAGTGAATATGGTGTTGAATTCTCTGGTGAGGGATTAACAAGCGGCGTATATTTTTATCAACTAAGAGCAGGGAACTTTATCGAAACAAAAAAAATGATTCTTTTAAAATAGGTTTATTGATTTTTCAGAATACTTAGATTAAATCGTCGTGGTTCATTATCAGGGAGATCTTTAAAATTGTAGTGTATATATTTTTCATCCTTATACTTTTCAAGTTCATACCATTTGTAACGAATCTGCTTAAATCCCAAAACTCTTAAATCACCTGCCACAGTATTATGGAATTTTTCAAGCTGAGCTCTTTTTGTGAAACTGTCGTGAGTGAAGACTATTATTTTATTTCTTTCATCATTCAGAATGGTGACCTTATAGTTTTGACCATAAAGCTCATCACTAAGGTATTCGCCGTAATATTTCCTGATTTCAGGTAAAGTTCTTAGTTGCTGCCTGATTGTTAAATCCCGAACTTTATTTTGCAACATAAGCACATCATTGTCATCATCACTTATAGCATCATATCTTGGAATAAAGTCAAACCAGTAATTTAAATCTACCAGTGTATTCTTTGCAGCTTCCCAGTTATTAATTTCTTTACTATCGTAGTTGTTAACAGTGTTATATATCTGTTTTAATTCTTTAAAGTATTCAGATTTTTTTGATGGGGAAAAGCTGGATACTGTAACACCAACAACCGTAATTATTAATACGGCCAGGGACACAGAAACCAGTAGTCTATGTCTTTCAAACATATTTAGCATAATTTGTTGTCATAATTATCGTCATTATTGACTTATTTATGCACCATTTATGCCAATCAGATTCCTATAGAATTACAAAAAAACAATAAAATTAAATGGTTTTATTTGTAATATTTACAAAAAATAAGGTTTTTGAGGTGAATCATACCTTAAACTATCAATATTATTAACAATTATAGAGGAAATCGAAGTTAATGACGGGACGCTGTTTTTTTAAAGCTGGTCCGAAAAGTATGATTTGACTTTGTCGCGAAGATTATAAGCAGATGACATAACTTCGCCATAGGCACCGGTTGATCTTATTGCAATTAAATCCCCACGTTTTGTTTCAGGCAGAAGAATAAATTTGGCAAAGGTATCCGAGGACTCACAAATAGGTCCGACTACGTCGTAACGTTTTTCATTTTTAGATGAGGTTAGGTTTTCAATTTTGTGGAAGGATTGGTAGAGTGCAGGTCGTATCAGTTCTGTCATTCCGGCATCAATGATTGCAAAGTTTGTATTCACCCCTTCTTTAATATAAAGAACCCTTGAAATTAAAGAACCACACTGACCAACTATAGCCCTCCCAATTTCAAAATTGTACTTCCTGTTCTGAACGAAGCTCAAGAAATTTTTCAAAAATCTCGAAATAAGATCTGAAGTCGGGAATTAACTCTTCATCGGGATTTTCATATTCAATTCCCATACCTCCACCAACATTCAAATATTTGAATCTGAAATTATGTTGATCAAACCATTTTTGAATGTCATTTATCCTGATGCACAATCCTTTAAATACAGTCAGATCAGTAACCTGTGAACCAATATGAAAATGCAATCCTATCACTACAATATTTTTTAATGTGGGAATTAGTTCAAGGAGTTTAGGTAACTCCCAGGTATTAATACCGAATTTATTTTCTTCAAGACCTGTAGTGATATAGTGATGTGTGGCTGCATCGACATTGGGATTAATGCGTAAAGCAACTGATGCAATTTTATTCATAGATGATGCGATCGAATCAATTATTTCCAGTTCCTGTTTTGACTCAACATTGAAACAGGAAATATTATTTGCAAGTGCTGTGATAATTTCTTTATCTGATTTACCAACTCCTGCAAATACAATCTCATCATTTCTAAAACCAGTTTTAACTGCTTTCGTAATTTCATTTCCACTTACACAATCAGCACCTAATCCTGTATCACTTATTATTTTTAAAATCCGATCATTTGAATTTGCTTTTAATGCGTAATGTATTTTATAATTTCTTTTTGATGATTCAGCGGAGATTGCTTCAAGAGTATTACGAAGAAGTTCGATATTGTAAAAATAGAATGGAGTTTCAAGACTCTTAAATTTTTCTACTTGCCCAATACTAAATTGCATCAGAATATTCCATTTAATGAAATGAGCACATCTTGTTTATCTTTTGCATTTACAAGAATTGAAATGCTATGCATACTTCCACCGTATGAAATCATCCGGATGTTAAAACGTTTCAATGCCTCAAGCACTTTATTTATAATCCCTTTCTGCTCGATCAAATTTTCCCCAACAACACAAATGATTGATTGTTCTGCATCAACCTCAACAGCACCGTAATAATTTAATTCTTCAGTAATCTCAGATAGGAAGGATGTATCATCTATGGTAACTGAAACTGCAACTTCAGAAGTTGTTATCATATCGATAGGAGTTTTGAACCTTTCGAATACTTCAAAAACTTTTCTTAAAAATCCATAAGCCAGAAGCATTCGTCCCGATTTTATTTTAATTGCTGTAATCCCATCTTTTGCTGCTACAGCTTTAATTCCTTTACCGCTGGATTTGCCGGAAATCAGAGTGCCTTGTTCTTCCGGTTTCATTGTGTTTTTTAATCTTACGGGAATGTTAGCAAGTTTTGCCGGCTGTACGCTCGAAGGATGTAGTATTTTTGCGCCGAAGTAAGCAAGCTCAGCGGCTTCATCAAAAGATAAATGTTTAATTGGGAATGTATCCTCAACGAATCTTGGATCATTATTATGGAATCCGCTTATGTCCGTCCATATCTGAATTTCATCTGCGTTAATTGCCACGCCTATTAGAGATGCAGTGTAATCACTTCCGCCGCGTTTTAAGTTATCGACTTCGCCATAAAGATTCCTGCAAATGTATCCTTGTGTAATAAAAAGTTTTTTATCAGAATAACTTTCTAATTCTCTGGTAAGATTTTCTTTGATATAATAATTATCAGGCTCACCATTAGTATCAATTCTCATAAAATTTAATGCGGGCAAAAGAACAGAATCAATTTTCTGTTCCCGGAGATATAGATGAAAAAGTGCGGTCGAGATCAGTTCACCCTGTGCAAGTATGGCTCTCTCTTCGTGAACAGTGAAAAGATCCTGCGTAAATGATTTTATATAATTGAAGTGAGATTCAATTAGTGCTGAAGCTTCTTTTATTATTTCAGGCTCAGAAAATAATTCTGAAACAACTTTCTTATAATTTTTTTCGAGTTGATTTATTAGTTGATTGGCTTTTGAATTTTTCTTCGAATATAACTGCTCGGCAATTTGAATGAGTGAATTAGTGGTGCCTGCCATAGCCGAAAATACAACTATCTTCGGCTCACTGTTGTTTATCAATCCTGCAACTTCCTTTAACCTATCTGTCGAGCCTACCGATGTGCCGCCGAACTTTAGAACTTTCATTTAATATGTTGTTTGTTATTTAGAAATAGTTTCTGCCGAAATATAAATTATTATTTCTTCTCTTTTTTCTTTCTTCTTAAAAAACTCTGATCAAAAAAATCATTACACTTGTTTGCGTTATCAGCATACAGAAATCCTATGTAATGTAAATTCTTCATCAATTGTATTTCCAGTGAATGTCTTTTCTTCTTTCTTACAGTTCTGCTGTCTTCAACCTCTGCTTTTTTAAGAAGCTGCTCTTCACGTGCACTTTTGAAATCTGCAAGCATAGCCTGGACTTTATTTTTTATATCTACGCCAAGTTCGGGTGAGTGCCTGTCTGCTGCATCAATGAACCTATCCATTAATTGTTCGGCATTTTTAAGACTGCACTGCCAGTCCTCATTTTTTTTATACGGAAAAAATTCCTGATACTCGCTTGCGCCTTTTCCAAACTTAGCCCGGATAAATCCTTCGCTATCTGCAATATATTTCTTGAATTCTGTTAAAAGATTTGTTACGCTTATCGTAAGCCCTTGCTGCTTTGCAAACTTAACATCTCCGTTTGTTAAAGATTCACCAAATTGCTGAAGGGCACTGGTAGTATCCGCAATAAGCTGAGTAAGCTCACCTCCGCTGTTGTTTGCAATTAACCTTTCCAGATGTATCTCTGCAAACTTTTTTAGCTTGTTGTCCGTTATAAGCCGATGCTCAAAATGATTTTTGTAAATGGTATTCAAATCCAGCATTGCTGCCTCGTTGATTTTTAATTAATTGATTAATATCCATCTAAAGGGAATTATCCATCCGGATTGCAATTCTGATACACGTATTATCTGACTGAATTGATAATTCTCCCTTGCAAATCCTTGGTTTTGCTTAAAAAAATTCTTTTATTATTACTTCAATTAGTAACATACAATAAAAAATATCATATAAAAATATGATAAAATTTTATTTATAATAAAAGAAAAATTTTAATATAAGTCTGATATTAGTAATAATAATAACTATATCTTTTATATTTATTTAAATAATAAATAATAAAATTAAAAGAAATCTTTATACTATAGTATATAATAAGACTATTAGTAAAAGTTTTTCGGATGGATATTTCCAATATCTGTAATTGTATCCTAAATAGATTTTGGGTATCTCCTGAAATCAGTGGACATTGTCAGAGCTTATGAGGAATGATGGAAACTCCGGTAAAGGCATCTTACAAGCTACAAAATGAATAGAAGAAATTGGGATGGCTTAAAGTAGTGTAAAAGACAAGGCTACAAAAAATTTCATTAGCATTATTACTGATGATTATTACGGATATAAGATTTATTTTGTTGTTGTAAAACAAATAAGCAATTCAGATTTTTAGAATAATAAAATAATATTTTGCTGAACGGGGATAAATGAAAAATAAATATTTTCTATTTGCAACCTATCTTTTATTGTTTACAACAAATAGCTGTAATACAACTGACCCTCCAGATGGTAATAATGGTAAATGCCGAATGGATACCACTAGTCATTTAATCAATTGGGTTGTTGAAGACATCGGTGAAATTGGCAGCATATTGCAAGATGTAGAAACAATTAACGATACTCTCATATATGTTGTTGGTGATATTTATAAAAATGATACGTTATATAATTTAGGAATATGGAACGGGCAATGAGTGGGAATTCAAAAAATTTTATTATAACACGAATTCTATTTTAACGACGATTAGATGCATTTGTATATCCGACCTAAACAATATTTTGTTTGCTGCAGGAAGTATATTTCAACTCGGATGGGATTTCATCCTCGGTTCAACTTTCTTACTCAAGGCTCGAACCTTTCTGATCCAAACGGTTCAATAGAAAAAATATGGGAGGATTCCAATTCAAGGCTATATGGAGTTGGTAATTCGGGGAACAGTAGTTTTTAATAATGGAGTTGGGTGGCAAGCAACTGGAGAGCGGATCCTCACGTGAATTTAAGAGATATATGGGGAAGCCCCGATGGAAGTATAATTTGGGTCGCAGGTTTTGAAGATTTTTATGGCACTGTGTTATTGAGAAATTCAGGAAATGGTTTTGAAACAGTTTTAGAAATAACGGATCCAAACATCCCTCATCCTCCAAATCAGATTACGCACAAATTCCCAAAAGTTTGTGGACAGATAAAAAAGATACAGTTTATCTTGGGGCAATAGGAAGAGTATATGCTGCACCAAAAAATACAACAGGTTATGCAAAAGAAAATATTTGGTGGGACTACGTGAACGAACAGAATTCCCGCAAGCAAACAAATATAATAAGAGGAACGGCAGGTAATGATATTTTTGTTGGGGGTTATCTTCAATTTGTAAGGCACTGGAATGGTAACAAGCTGGAAAAGATATCCTGAAATTGAAGGAGATGGAACTTGGTATAGTATGGCTGTAATAGACAAATTAAATTATCGCAGTAGGAGAAAATTTCAGTAATGGGTGTGCAAGAATTGCAAGAGGTATACAGATTAATTTGACTAACAAATAAAGTGGAATATATTTTTATCAACTGCAAGCAGGAGAATTTACACAAGTGAAGAAAATGATATTACTGAAATGATGAAGGACGAAGAACCTGCCTGCCGGCAGGCAGGGATGATTTTGTTGAAGTGAATAATCTTATGAATTACATATATAAAAAATATTTTAACATATTCATTTTATTTTATCCACTAATTCTTGCAATTAATTCATTTGGACAACAGAATGATTTTAACAAAGCAGTTGAATTAAAGAAATTTGAGAAACAAGGAGGTAAGGTCGGGGAAACATCATCGGAAATTTACAGACTGACAAACAGAAACGGCGAAAGCAGAACATTTTACCTTAACAGAAAAGATAACTTGGCCAGTTATGATGAATTAGTTGACACAACTACTATAAACGTTTGGGAAATTGATACGACCAAGTATAATAATATGTTTAAGTTTTGGCAGCAGGTTGATGTTGCTAATTCTTATTGGGCACCTTTACCGATAGCTGATTTAAATAATAATGACCAACCTGAACTCTATGGCTATACTAATATTAATTATCCTGCTCTAATAGGACCTGTAAAAATATTTGAGCGTAATACAAGCGGAATTTTTCAAGATATATTTTCTTATGATTCTGCCACAACTTATGTAAAAGGAATAGCCCATATGTTTTCTGAAGGAAACGCACAGATATTTAATAATGCTTTTGTTGATGAAGATACTATCCTGTATAACTTTTATCCGGTTTATCAAAGTGACTCAAAGGATAGTTTCCCAACAACATTCGATTTTCTCTTCTACATAGACACACTTCAGATAAATAATATGTCATTTGGTGATTTAGATAATAATGGAAAAACTGATTGTGCTTTTACTACACCAAGTGTTTGGGATACTACAATGGTTGCAATTGCTGAATACAGAGAAGATATTAATAATTTTGAAGAGGTGTTTCGATTTTCATCTATCTTTGAAAGCGATATATCTGGTTTTGCAATTGGTGATTTTGACCAGGATGGCAAAACGGAAATAGTCATTAGTTCAGGTCCAGGGAATATATTTGTAATCGAAAACATTGGTGAAAATCAATATTCGATAATTAATCAATTCCCGTTCCCCATTCATAACGCCTATATGCAAACTGCCACTAATGATATTGATGGAAATGGTAAGCCAGAATTTTGGATTGGAGGGCAGGATTTCGAAAACGGAATAACCGTATTTCAGTGTTATGAGGCTGATGGAGACAATAAATATCAAGTAGTTGCAAACATAGAGCTTAGGTATATAGTTTCCTTCTATAATGAGTATATACAGGCTATTGATATGGATGAAGACGGTAAGGAAGAATTAATAATCTCGGTGGGCAATGCAATACTGATTCTTAAATTTGCAGGTTATGCAAATTATCATAAGTATAAACTTTGGTATGCTAAGCTTGGAGAAGCAACACAGACAGGAGCACAATTTTATCCAACTACAATTGCAGACCTTAATGGTGATGAAAAGAAGGATTTAATCATACCTATGGAGAAATACACTCCTTACGTAACCTATGCACTTAGTTACATACTCAGACAAGAAGGAGCTTCAGGTATTGAAGGTAATATTTATACTATTCCAGGATCTTTCAATTTATCACAGAATTACCCCAATCCCTACAACCCTGCTACAACTATAAGATTTGAGATACCGGAAAGAAGTGTTGTTACTATAAAAGTTTATGATGTATTAGGAAACGAAGTAGCAACACTCATTAACGAAGAAAAGCCAAGCGGAAATTATGAAGTTGAGTTTAACGGAACAGGTTTAACAAGCGGGATTTACTTTTATCAGTTGCAGGCTGGAAGGTTTACAGAAGTGAAAAAAATGATATTACTGAAATGATGACGTGCAAAGAACCTGCCTGCTGGCAGGCAGGGATGATTTTGTTGAAATAATAAAATTAAAATTATCCCCTCCTTAGAAAAGGAGGGGTCGGCGAAGCCTGGGGTGGTCTGATAAAATTAAAGCGTAATTGCACCACCCTGTCACTTCGTGCCACCCCTCCCTGTCTACCGACAGGCAGGCTCAGAGAGGATGGGAAAATGCTCGTGTGTTTATTTTAATTACAAGTTAAACACATCACAAACTACCTAAGAAATCTTCCGCTAAATCAGTAAATTTGTAATGAAAGAAATTTAAAGTGTGGAGAGTAAAA
>CAVUWN010000001.1:0-13366 GCA_963745185.1 uncultured Ignavibacteriaceae bacterium | reverse complement strand
TTTTTCAATTACTTCCTCAGGTTCTTTTGAAACTCCGTAGAGGTCGTAAACAGTTCCGCTTGTTTGATTTATCCAGTTTCTTCCTCCATCCGATGTTTTAAGGATTATCCCGTTTTGACAAACAGCGATGGCGCTATTTAAATCGCTATATGAAACTCCTAAAAGATAGTTTCCATCTGCGTTTGCTTGCATAACCCATTTTTTTCCTCCGTCTGTCGTTTTAAGAATTGTTCCATTTTCCCCTACAATAATTCCATTTTCCAGATCACTAAAAGAAACTCCCAATAAATGAGTTGTGGTTCTACTTGACTTTGGGATCCAACTTTTCCCTCCATTTGTCGTTTCAAGAATTGTTCCGCTTTCACCTACAACTGTTGCATAGTTTGAATCTATAAAAGTTACTCCCCAAAGGTGTTTAGTCGTTCCACTTGACTGACTAGTCCACATTGAGCCACCATTTGTTGTCTTAAGAATAGTCCCATTTTCCCCAACAGTAATTCCATCATCTAAGTTGCTAAATGAGATCGCACGAAGTTGATGTTCTGTACCACTTGATTGACTAATCCAGTTTAATCCTCCATCTGTGGTTTTAAGGATAGTTCCATTTTCACCAACAGCAATTTCATGATTCCAATCTTGGGATGAAACACTCCAAAGGTCTACTCTCGTTCCACTTGATTGATGATGCCAAGTCATTCCTCCATCTGTGGTCTTAAGGATAGATCCACTCTCGCCAACGATCGTTCCATTATTTTCATCACTATACGTGACTCCGTAAAAATCATTTGATGTTTCACTTACTTTGCTATTCCACAATTTACCACCATCTGTTGTGAATAAAATAGTTCCATTCTGGCCAACAATGGTACCGTAGTTATTGTTGATGAAGAAATCATTATAATTTTTTAGTGATTCAATGTCAAATTTCCACATGTCACCATTTGGTTTATTGATATCCAATGGAGGATTTTTTAACCAGACATAACTCATTCCGGTTTTAACTTCACTCTCTTCAACTTTAGGTATGAGAAATATTTTATAACCGCTGGATGTATAACCTGAATAGCCAATGTCGCCTTTGTCATCCATCTCAGGCATGAATGCACCACCAAGTACGTTCGTTAGCTGCTTTTTGACTTTTGTCTCTACGTTGTATGAATAGATGTTAAAAATTCCTGTTTCATCCGATGAATAAATAAGATTACCGCTCTTATCAAATGAGGGATTTCTTTCATCATGTTCTGACTGAAGTACAAATTCATAATCACCACCAGATGAACTTACCTTTGCAATGTCTCTTGTATTCGCATACGAATAATCAAATATTATATACGAATCATCATTTGAAAATTTTGGATTGTAAACCTGCTCGCCGTTTTCAAAAAAAGTTAAAGCTTTGAAATTTTTCCCATCGATATCAATAGTACCAAGATTGGTGGTTCCGTCTTTTTGAAATAGGAATACTATTTTTTCACCATCGTGCGAAACATTTGGTTGATTTGCTCTTAAGTTTTCGGTTAGTCTTATTTCATCATCACTATCAAAATCATAAATAAATATATCGTGAACATTATACCAATCAGGATTATCCTCGGTTATTTTTGCATAAAGAATTTTGTTTTGCCCGGGTATCCAACTATATGTAGAGCGAACACCACCAACCAGCTCTTTTGTTTCTTTTGATTCAATATCATATTCATAAATGCTGGAAGGGCTGAAATAATCTGATGATTTATTTGATACATAATAAATCTTTTTTCCATCCTTGCTGAAAGTTGGATAAAAATTTCCGAAACCTTGATCGGCAATTATATCTCCCTCCACCAAATTTGCACGGACCTTTTCTGTTCGTTTAGTGTAATCTTCAATTAAATATCCTTTCCACTCTTCATAGACTTTATCTCCACTGATTCCAATAACATCTTCCATCGCTTGATCCATCGTGAAGTTTCCAATTACACCAAGCTGTTTGCTTATCTCACGGAGTTTATCTTCTCCATATTTTTGAGAAATATATCTTGTTAACGCAAAACCAGAATTATAAACTGATTCATTGCCGAGACTTGTTTTACCGAACACGCCCATTTCACTCCAGGTTAACATATTACCATCAAGTGCGTAACTTCGTAGAATCATATCTCTGTGAGTATCCCAATTATCATAATTAAATTCGGTTCTCATATATTGTGCGGTGCCTTCTGCAAACCACGCTGGTAAGTTTACTGTAGCGATTGGATAAGAAACGACATAGTTCGGATATCCGTAAAGTATGTCAGGTCTCCTTTCCTGCTGATAGTTCAATACCTGTAGAAAAAGTGCCGGGACCGCTCTTGATAGTTTCATCGCGGATTGTATTTGAACCATATGAGTGAATTCGTGGGAAATAACATTTCGTAGCCAGTTGTGTGCTCCCCTCAAATCAAAATCTAATGCACTTGTCCAGATTTCAATTTTATTATCAAAGAAGTAGGTTGCTCCGTTCGAGTAATCGTCAATATCTTTTATAATGAAATGAACAGTAGAAGGTTCATACTGATATAATGAAGTAATTGGTCCCCACACCTCATCAGCTATTTTTGCAACTACTTTTGCCGTTCGTTCCGCTCCCAGATGGAAATGGACTTCGATATGTTCACCTTTTATAGTATACCATTCAAGTTCAGGGTGGAATTCAGTGAATTGAGCAGATAACTTTATCGATGTTAGCAGACAAATGGAAATGAGAAATAGTTTTTTCATTAAATATTCTTAGTGAAAATCCCAATTAACAAAAATCAAATATCAATAAATTCCAAAATTTAATTTCTAAAATTAATATTTTGAGTTTCGAATTTGATTATTCTGATTTGTTTGAGATTTGTAATTTGACTTTTGGAGCTTTCGAAAAAATGATAAATTCTATTAAGTTACTTTACAACTGCAATTTTAATTACAACCTGCTCTGTTTGACTATTGCTGGTTGCTTCAATTCTCGCAAAATAAATTCCACTTTGAATATTGCTCACATCCCAAACTGTTTCATTATCCATTCCACCCTGAGCTTCATCGTTTAACTGAGCAACATAATCGCCTGCAAGATCAAATATTTTAATATTTACACTTGCATCTTCAGAAACATAGTATCGAATATTTGTTGTTCCTTCATAAACAGGATTTGGATAATTATAAGCTCTGTTTGTCGGGAAGAAATCATTTATTCTATTAGTATTTTCTGCAGCATCAATAAATGAAGTGTTCTGTGGATTTCCGAATTCTTCAGACCAATAAAGTTTTCCTTCAACAGAACTTATAGACCAGGCACTTAAAATATTCTGATCATTTAATACAGCAAGATTCGTTACGCCATTAGCGTTGTATAAAGATGGTGCTCGAGTAATCCCTGCGCCACAAGAAATCGGAAAACCCGAAACGACTTTTCCTGTTCCGCCATCGATTGCAAAAATTCTACCATCTTTCGTAACCGAAATAATTTCTGAGTTGCTGTCACCTTCAAAATCTGCGCAAACTGGTGTCCCCATAAATCCAATATTCAATGGATCAGTGAAAGGAAAATTATCTGCTAATACTCCGTAAAAATTATAAGCTTCTACATTTATTCCGTTATTGATGACGATATAATTATTTCCATCCTGCAATAAATCTGTCAAAGCAAATTTTGAAATGGGCTGAGAGGCTGAAACTGTAAATTGTGAAATTATGTCGCCTGATTTAATTACATAAAACTTATTTGAATTGCTTAAAAGGATAGAAAGATACTCGCCATCACTATCTTTTGTTAATGCAAGTTGAGTAATAATTTCTTCATCGAAGGAAATACTATTTCCCTCATTATCAAAATAATTATAGCTTAATAGATTCGGTGAAGTCAAAACATCAGAAAGTGAAATTGTTACGATGTAATTCTCATCAGCCGCAATCTGTTTTATTATTTCATCACCGCCAAAAATAAGTGAGTCAATCAGGCCAGGATTACTTGAACTTTCATAAATAAATATTTTCCCGTTTTCAGTGCCAATTAATAATCTTTCCAGCCCCTGTTCATCTATAAAAATAGTTGGTGGAGAAGTTAAAAACTCCTGTATATTTAACTCAGACAATTCAAAAGTACCTGATGTGGCACTTCTTATTTTCAGTAGATTTTCTATTGTTCCATAAACACGCTGTACATTATTTTGAACAGAACCAGACATTTTAAAGTTTGAGAAAGAATCAACTTCACTTGTATTCAGATTATCATCAATCACATTTAAATCCGAATTAATCAAAGCATAATAATTTGTTTCTCCAAAATCATCAGTTAAAACAGACAATCCGTTTGATTGACCTATAGCATTTAAATCTAAAAGAGAAGAGTGGATTTATGACCGAATCACCAAACTCAACTCTAAAACTCATTGTGTTTGCAATGTCTGAAAAATCTTTCATCGTGATTAAACTATTTGCTCCGGTGTTGGTACGAGTATCTGGTTTAGTATTTTTATCAAAAAGATCCTGGAATAAAGGAGCTGGATTGGAAGCGTACCAGAAATCTTCTTGTGCGCCTTCGCCAATCACTTCATCGCCAAATATTGTATAGAATTTTTCACCAATATCCTGAACACCATCGGCTTCTTCAACATCAACTCCTCTTTGATGTTTGTCGGTGTTTACTTTGTTGTCTGCAATTTTTTGGTTGATGACATTTTCATCAATATGCCAGATTAAAATTCCATTTCCCGGAACAGCCCAATCAAATTCATCGACATTAATTATTACTCCTGAAAGTGAATCAACACTAAAGCTGTAGTACCCTGTAGTATCTTTCGGGAATGTTTTTGTCAAAACAGAACCGTTATCAACATACGTAACAATGGAACCATCCTTGTTTGCATCGCGTTGTCGGTTTTGAATTAGGTAATATTCTGTAGAATTGAGTGGAACTTTGAGAATAACAGTATCACTCATCGTTGCAACTACATCTGTTACAATGTTAACATCTGCGTTTTGAATGTCTAAAGTAACAGCTTCTGCCCATCCTAACTTAATTTTTTCCCACGGACATGGCTCGGGAGGATAAGTTCCTGCGTAAGCAAAAATCCCCTGTCCGTCCATCAAACCAAATCTTCCAATAGCGCTTAAACCGGTTTCCGTATCAAAGAGGTCTGGTAACCCAAGATGACTTCCGATACTTGCACAAAGTAATCCGTTTATTGTTAGTTGAAAGAGAATAGTGCTTGTTAAGGTTTCGACTTCTCTGCTTTCAGTTTCCGGAATGATTACAGTATTTGTGATATTAAATGAACCATTTGAAACGGGAATTCCCTCGAAGGATTCTCCATAAATTTCTTTGAAGGCAGGATAGCTTAAATAAATAGAAGGAAGATCTCTTTCGTTACCAATACTACCCGGAAGCGAAACATCTCTCCCAACCCCCGCATGGAATATCAGGAACACATCATAATCACTAAAATTAAATCCCGCATAAATTTGATCGGCAAGACCCCAGGCTTCCACCGAAAAATCTGCAAGTGGAGTAAAATCATCTGAGCCTGGAGGAGGTGAATAATTTCTCATTCTATCTGAAACAGAATAGGTATCAGGTAAGACAGTATAATCAATTACTAATTGTCCTTTGGATACTCTTTCAAAATAGTTTTTTACAAATTCAAGATGAGTTTCAAAATAATTTTGATCGTGAGGAAGAGGATCTAAAATATCGTTTCCATAATTCTGGGTATAAATAGATCCGAACTTTCCATTACCAGCAGTGGTACCATCTGCATCCTGTTGAAATTCCACCATTACCGCCAGAATTTTCAATGTGTCAACTGCTGCTGATCCCATTGTACTTGTTAACGGAAAGGGATTAAGCTTACCTACAAAAGATTGGGCAGAAAGACTGCCCAATTCAAATAAAATCAGAATGGAAACAAGAAAATATTTCATATCGGAATGTTATATGCCCCTTGGGAAGCCTCTCTCTTGTTCAACTGCGCCCCAACCGATTGCCACTGTAAATCTTAAAGTTTGATCGAGTGGATGATTTTCTGCAATAGAGCTTATATAACTAAAGTCAAACCCGTAAATGTCATATCTTATACCAGCACCGAATGTCATAAACTGTCTGTTTCCATAAGATGGATCTTCATAGAAGTAACCAGCTCTAAGTGCAAAAAGAAAATCGCCAGGTGTTCCATACCAGTATTCTAATCCCATTGAGGTAACAACATCTCTTAGTTCGTTGCTAAAGGTATCGTCTCCCCACGCAGTAAATATGGCTTGATAAAATTGATCAGAATGACCTGAACTATCTCTGCTGACTAAGAGTTTGCTGAAGTCTAATGTATAGATTAATGAATTAAATTCATCTTTCAATAAATGGAATGCCATTCCTAAACGAAAGTTGGTTGGAATCGGATCAGATTGTGCCTGATCAATATAAGTTATTTTTGGTCCCAGGTTACTTAGATTAGCACCAATGCTAAATCTGTTCTCAGTCACCCAACCAAAGAGATCGAGGCGTTCCGGTCTCCACATTGCTGCAAGGTCAAAACTTACTGTAGTTGCAACTCCTGATCCTTCTTCCTCACCGGTTGGTTGTGTAGAAAGCTGACTATGAATTATTCTAAAGTTCATTCCAACTCCCCAATCCTGACCAAGCTTGGTTGCATAACCAAGAGTCAATGCGGCATCAAAAGCACTGAAAGTGCCAAGGATTGTAGGATCATTCTCGCCGGTTCTAAAAAACTCACCAAAGTTCATATAAGTAATACTTGAAGTAAGACTTCCACCTATATCTTCCATATAAGTCCTGAAAGACAGGAAGTCATAGAACAGATCTAAATTAAATTGTGGCAGCCAATTACTATGAGTAATACTAACTTCTGTCCCTGATAGAAATGCGATACCAGCAGGATTCCAGAATATAGCAGCAGAGTTATCTGCCAGACCCGCACCTGATTCACCTATAGCACTGAATCGGGAATCCGGGGCAAGTAAAAGGAATGGAACAGCTGCCTCTCCCTGAGCATAAATATTTGCCGGTACAGCCGAAAATAAAAGAATGCCCAAGGAAAAGAAAAGAACCATTTTCATTTTATTTTTCCTCCTGAAAAAATTATTATTTCCACATGTTATCATTATTTCACCTAATAGGATTAAAATATAAGTAAATATTGTTTATTAAAACTATTCAAAAAATTAGCTGTTATTTTATTATCGCCATTTTCCCAATTACACTTTGTGTGAACTCTCCATCAGATGTACTCACAATGAGTTTATAAAGATAAGTGCCATTAGCCATTTGATCACCATCTCCATCTCTGCCATCCCAATAAATTTTCACAAATTTTTCATTAATACTTCTCTCTTCAATCTCCTGAACTTTTCTTCCTGCAATAGTATAGATATTGATTTTTACATCTACCGGTTGAGTTAAATTATGCTGGAATGTAAAAGTTGTATTAGAGTTAAATGGATTTGGATAATTGTAAACATCTCTAACAACCAGTCCATCTGAATTTACAACTGTAAAAAATGATTTTTGATTTGAAAAGTTATTAAAAACGTCCCAGGCTTTTACCTCAATTGTATAATCACCCTCACTCATTTTATTAAACCTATAATTGATTTCTCCTTTTTTGCCACCTGCATCTAATTCACCAATAAAAAATTCTGTAAGATCTATTGGGTTTCCCTGGTCGTTATTAAGTATTCCTTCCAGTTTATGACCAACTCCTGTGCCGGTTGTATTCAACCCAGTTTCATCAAAAAGGTCAACAATTAGTTTTGGTTCTGGTCCAACTAAGTAAGAATTTTCATAAGAAGCATCATCAAAGAAAATATCTATATCCGGACCTTTGCCATCATTGACAGCAGTAGTATCCGTTCCACCAACAATAATTTTGTTGGTAAAGGCCAGTCCATCTGAAACAAGATCATAGTAATAAAAAATTATTTTGCCATTTTTATTCTCATAAGAAATATCCTTCGGAACGACAAAGTCTGCAAAAAATTCACCGTTATTAACAGAAACTCTTCCTCTGAAAATTATTCCACCCTGTATTTTCATTGGGTAATTATTTATTTCTTCGAGCAGTTTTGTTCTTTCTGAATCAAATACTGTTAAAATGCCTTCGCCGTTAAAATCACTCCACTTAGTACTATCTGGTTTAAGAATTGTTCCAGCTATTTTTGTATTACTCAAGGCTTTTATTTGAATATCAGCATTCAAAATTTGACCATTAATTGAATCTATTGAGCCAACATATTGGGGTACATTTAACCTGAGTGTAGGGTCACCTAGAAGATGGAACTTTTGAGAATTAATGGAAAAGTACACCGTTTTAGTTTTAAATACAGAATAACCGATCGGAACATTATAATTCAAAGTATCTCTTGGCAATGTCAATAAATTAGTCATCAAGGCATAGTTTATTGCGTTGTTTTCACCTGAGTAAACAAGTCGGCAGGAATTAAATGTAGCTATTGAACCACCATTTTTCAAGAATAATAAATCCTCTGCTCCACTTTGTGCATTTGGTTTATCATAGTATCCAAAATCACAAGTAGCTGCGCACAAGAAAAAATATTTGTCACTACTGAGTTGAGGCAGGGCGACAGCCCTATCAAAAACAACTTCATGAGTCCAGACATTTGGATTTCCATGCCCAATATAATTTATAAGCAAAGTTCCTTGATTCATTGCTTTAATTATATCAACATTTACAGCTGGTTTTCTTCTTCCATTACCAGTAATTACCGCCGGGTAATTAGCCAGGTAAATTTTCTTCAAATCATAAGATTGTGGAATTATATTATTTGCAAGATTTTCTGCAGGTGCAGTATATGCGGATCCATCATTACCTGTAGATGTTAATCCGTCATCGGCAACTAGTGTAATGAGATTGCGCCAATTTCCCCTTTCACTGTTTTGTTCATAATAAATTACCTTATCTACGTAAGTGTTTGCTTGTTCAGCACTTTTAACGGTCAGTCTGCCAAAAGCTAAATCAGGTATTAAATCCTCACCATCAACCCTTGCAAAAAAATCATCTGTACAATATGAATTTGTACCACTAAGTAGTTTTAAAGATTCCTGTGTTTGCCAGGTAGGTATATAATTATCACCATATCCGTCAACATTTTTATAATCGTAAGTTCCTTTTCCCATGAACATAAAAAATTCCGGCTTTGACTGCCAGTTATCATAAGCATACTTTATAAAATCTCTTATTGCTGAGATATCCTGATCACCACAAGAAAATTCATTGTAAATACTTTCTACATCAACAACTATAGTAGAGATAGGAACCGCTGCTTGACTTTCCCGGTATTCTTTTAATCTATCTGAAGCTGAACGAAAATTTTTATGAGTTATAATAATAAACTTTGCTCCATCCTGAATACCTCTAAGGTCTTGATTATTTATTTCAACTGGATTTGATGGGGTTAAGTAGCTGCTATTAGCTACAGCTATATACTTCCTGATTGAATCTGCATCCTCTGCCACCTGGAATCTAAAATCTCCACCGCTCGGCCATCCGGATTTAGGTTCTACTTTTTTAACATTAGCGTAATCAGAAACATCAAATACATTTATATCTGATGATGGGAAACTACTTAAATAATATTCAACGATTGCAGAAGTATCTTTGGAAAAAAAGATTAACTTGTTATCAACAGGTTTTAACTCCCTTTCATAAGTAATCTCAAAGTAATCAATGTAGCCTATGGATGTAACTGAAGAAGTATTTATTGTAAATTTCAGGACACTCCTATTATCTGGTAAAATTCCATTAAAAACTCCAGTCTTCGTATAGTCTTTTCCAAAAGTGTAATTCTCGCCATTATAACCAGCTAAAGTTCCTGAATAAATTGAAGTGGAATTATCTGTAACCGAAAGGATAAATGGTCCCTGAGAAGCATTTACAAATCTAAAAATATAACTAATGGGGAAATTGGGAATTCTGTTATTCAGTTCATTTATATAAGTTCGTGCTGGTTGGTTTTCTGAGAAGTTATCACCAAAAAATTCTCTTCCTGATTCAGCAAGATTAATTTTATCAACTTCATAATCAACGAAAGCAGTCGTAGAAGTTTGGGTAAAATCCTGACTAGCATTTAGGCTTGACTTTGTTTGTATTCTCTTTCCATTTTCGCCGCCAACTGTAATCCAAAAATAATTTTTAGTAGAAAAAGGATGATTAAATCTTTTAATTGTTTTTGTTGACGGATCGAAATCTCTGAACTGGCTACCTCTTCCATAAAAAAGGATATAATCTGACTGATCGAAACTGCCGTCACTTTCCCCAATAACTAAAATTGCATTCTCAACCAAATCGATTGGACGAGGAGCCTAAATACTTTCAGGTAATACTTTTCCACCATTATTGTAAATTTTTATTGTTCGGGGATCAATATTAGAAACATCAAAACCAAATGCTTCAAGCGAGCTCTATCTATTTTATAAATTCCTTCTGTGGGTGCTTCAAATCTAACCCACTTTCCATTGGCCAAAACACTACCGCCTAATTTCGCTAATCTGTTTCTGGCATTCACCCAATATTTTGCGTTATCATAATTTATTATTGAATATTTTAATAATTCATCATCTACTTTTCTACTGAGAATTGACCATTCCCATAATTAATCTGAAAAACAATTTTAGAATATAATTTTATCGTATTGGAACTTACATCAAATTTAACGGGAAAATTCTGATGTCTTGAGTTCCAAGCCTCTTGCGATTCCATAATCACCAAATGAGACTAATTCCGGATAATCCTGATAGTTATAATACTCGGCTGAAATTTCATATTCATTACCATCTAGAAAGTTTTCTTTTTTCAAAGAAGGTATTGGCATTACTCTTCCGTCAATTTGCGAGTAAATAGAACTTAATATTTCAATTGTATTGCCAAACTCGGAAGGAACACCGATTACAAATTTTCTTTCAGGTATTGCAGGCATTCCTATTGCGATTGATTCATCTATAAATCCAAACGCAATCTCTACGTTTCTGAAATCCTGACCATCTATTTTTTGTATTGAACTATCTAAATATTGTGGTGTGTATTCAATTATGATTGAATTTTGATCTGAGGAAATTATTCTATAATCCTGTTGGGGAAACAGCAGTGCAGAAAACACCAAATTGAAGAAGCGATTTTGCTAATCATTTTAAGGTAATAGAAAATTACTCAGTTTCGAAATATTTCTTCTAGATTCTTAATTAAGTTTGATATCCATTTCCGAATATCAATGATGTAGCAAAACCCTATTATTTCTCCTTTAATTTAATCGAAATTTAGTCAACTATTAGCTTACCAGTCAAGTCATTTCTTCGCTGCTTTTCCAGTCACTTTTTCTAGTATTTCTTTCGATTTTATGTATGTAATTGGAATTGTTGAATCTGTCCAGATTACTTTTTTATCTTGCCCGATCAAGACAACCATCCTTTTATTTGTTCCAAAGATGTTTATAGCATCAAATCGCCTGCTTACTTCTTTTTTCTCATCAGCAAGTAATGGAAATTTTAGATTAAGCTTTGTACAAAAGTTTGCGTGAGATTGAATGGTATCCGCATTTATTCCAACCACTTTTATTCCGTTTAGAATGAATTCATCATAGTTCTCATTATATTCAGTTAACTGTGAAGAACAAACAGGAGTATCATCTTTTGGATAGAATACAAGTAAAACTTTTTTATCCAGATTTTGATAAAGTTCAAACTCTTTCCCATCCATAGTTTTAAGTTTGAAGTTCGGAGCGATATCACCAGCCCTCATAAGCCAATTAACTCTTTATTATTTTTCATTGCATTTATACAGAATTGAATGTGCTCTTCGAGTGGGATACCAATTTCTTCAGCTCCAATTTTAATATCGTCTCTGCTGACAGCCCTAGCAAAAGCTTTATCTTTCATTTTTTTTAGGTACCGATTTAACCTCAACTTCTTCGATCGATTTTGAAGGACGAACATAAGTAACTGCAGTTATAAACCCAGCGAGTTCATCACAGGCAAATAAAGTCTTTTCCAACAACGATTCCCTTTTGATGTTTGTATAGTCTGCATGTGACATTATCGCTTTCCTGAATTCTTCCGAGAAACCTTTTTCTTTTAAGATCTCATTTCCCTTAAATGGATGTCCTTCTTCTGTAGGATACATTTCATAATCGAAATCATGAAGCAATGCAACATTTCCCCAAAACCTTTCATCTTCATTATTTTTTATTGCATAAGCTCTCACACAAGTTTCTACTGCAAATGCGTGTTTGATCAGGCTTTCACTTTTGGTGTATTCTTTTAAAATAGAAAAACATGCGTCTCTATCTAGTTCTAAATTTTCCATAATTGTTTTTTTTATTTAGTTATTACCTTGATTGAAAGAAGGACATAAATCACCGACTACGCATTCTAAACATTTGGGTCTCCTCGCAATACAAATCTTTCTTCCGTGATTCATCAAATAGTGACCAAGATTTATCCATTCTTTTCCATTAAAAAGTTCTTTCAGTTTTTCCTCAATTTTTTCTGGATTTTTTGAGTTAACAAAACCCATCAGGTTTGATAATCTAATCACGTGAGTATCGACTGCAATTGCCGGAATTCCAAATGCATTTCCAGCAACTACAGAAGCGGTTTTTCTTCCAACTCCCGGGAGAGAATTAAGAGACTCAAAATCTTTTGGAACTTTTCCATTAAATTTTTCTAAAAGTACTTTGCAACAATTTTTTATACTTCTCGCCTTTTGCCGATAGAATCCAGTTGAAAATATATCTTTTTCAAGTTCACGATTCGTAACCCTTAAATAATCTTCCGGCTTTTTATATTTTTTAAATAAAGATTTTGTAACGAGGTTTACTCTTGCGTCGGTGCATTGTGCAGAAAGTATAGTTGAAATTAATAACTGGAAAGGTGTGCCGAATTCCAAAGCTATCTCAACAACTGGATATTCTTTTTTTAACCGTTTTAGAATTTCATTTGCACGTTCTGTATCAGATCTTCTTTTCATCTTTATTAAACTTTGCATCCTTTATTTTCAATCTCTCAACTGGTACATTTTTCAATATATGAGTCTGCAGAATTTCTTCAACATCATTTAGAGTAACTCCACCGTACCAAACCTGTTCCGGATATATAAGAACGGTTACACCATACTCGCAAGCATCCAAACAACCGGCTGCATTTGAACGAACTTCAGTATTAAGACCTAATTCCTTCAACCTCTTTTAAATAGCGCTCGGATTTCAGGACTATTTTTGTCAGCACAACAACCTTTAGGATGTCCATCAGGTCTTTTGTTTTCACAAACAAAAATATGTTTTTCAAATCGCTTCATAATAATTAAAATATAAGTTAAGCAAAAAGGCGAACAAAAAAGCT